>NZ_JBFUBX010000001.1:0-1682988 GCF_056405535.1 Cellulomonas sp. P1_G12_2
GCGTCGCCGTCCACCCTGGCCCTCGCCACGCAGACCATCACCGGCCTGCACAGCAACCCGTCCGGGGTGAACGCCGGCCAGGTCGGTCTCGTCTCCGACGGCGGGTCGTCCGCGTGGACCTTCGCGATCGCCGGGCTCGTCGTCGCCGGCCTCGTCGGCCTCGCGTTCGCTCGTCGCCCCGCCACGCAGCGCGACTGATCCGAGCATGACCACCACACCGCAGCCCGAGCAGGCCCTCGCGCCCGCCCGGGCTGCGGTGCGCCCCCGACCCGCACGCGTGCTCGCGGCCGTCGTCGCACTCGGCACGACGCTCGGCCTGCTGACCGCGTGCACCGGTCCGGCGCCCTCTGCCGGACCGGTGGTCGCGGCGTCGCCGTCCACCCTGGCCCTCGCCACGCAGACCATCACCGGCCTGCACAGCAACCCGTCCGGGGTGAACGCCGGCCAGGTCGGTCTCGTCTCCGACGGCGGGTCGTCCGCGTGGACCTTCGCGATCGCCGGGCTCGTCGTCGCCGGCCTCGTCGGCCTCGCGTTCGCTCGTCGCCCCGCCACGCAGCGCGACTGATCCGAGCATGACCACCACACCGCAGCCCGAGCAGGCCCTCGCGCCCGCCCGTCGACGTGGCGGTGGGGGCGGCGATCACCGTGACCTCCGCCGACGGCGGCGTGCGCGAGTACCGCGTCGTCGGCGTCGAGAGGATCGCCAAGGAGGGTGCGCCCGTGGACCAGTGGTTCGACCGGTCCGGCGCGCCGCGACTGGTGCTTGTGACCTGCGGTGGCACGTTCCGCCGCGACATCGGGCACTATACGGACAACGTCGTCGTCACCGCCGAGCCGATCGGTGGGTAATGATGACGATGCTGCTGACCAGGGAGGAGCCGTCCGTGAGCGCACCCGGGACCGGGTCCGCTGACTCGTCGCGCCCTGGGCACCGGCTCGACCCGGACGGCGAGGGTGTCGAGGAGCTCGGTGCCGCGTTCGCGCGCGGCGACGAGACGGCTATCGCGGAGGCCTACCGACGCTGGTCTGCGCTCGTGCACACGATCGCGCTCCGCTCGCTCGGCAGCGTCACGGACGCTGAGGACGTGACGCAGCAGGTGTTCGTCGAGGCGTGGCGCAGCCGCGAGCGGTTCGACCCGGACAAGTCCCGGCTGCCCGCCTGGCTGCTCGGGATCACGCGGCACGTCGTCGCCGACACGCACGAGAAGCGCGCGCGCGACCGGCGGCTGCGGGACAAGACCGTGGCCGGCGCGTCCGACCTGCCCGTGCCGTCCGTCGACGGCCGCGTCGTGGACCGGGTGGTCGTCGCCGACGAGCTCGACCGGCTGGGAGACCCGCAGCGCACGATCCTGCGGCTCGCGTTCTTCGACGACCTCACGCACGACCAGATCGCGACTCGGCTCAACCTGCCGCTCGGCACCGTCAAGAGCCACGTCCGGCGCAGCCTCGCCCGGCTGCGGACCCGATGGGAGGTGGATGGTGCCGTTCGATGAGTCCCACGTGGACGACGACGTGCTCGCGCTCCTCGCCCTCGGCGAGCCGGCGGGTTCGGCGTCGGACCTTGCACACATCGAGGAGTGCGAGCGGTGCACCGACGAGCTCGACTCCCTGCGTGACGTGGTCGGGCTGGCCCGCGCCGGCGCTGCGGAGGGTCCGCTCGTCGCGCCCGCTCCGCAGGTCTGGGACCGCGTCGCCGACGAGCTCGGCCTCGAGTCCGCCACCCGCGCCCCGGCCACCGTCGTGCCCCTCGACTCCCGTCGCCGACGCCCGAGCGCGTGGGGCTGGATCGCCGGTGCCGCGGCCGCGGGCCTGGTGGTCGGCGGCGGCGGTGCCTGGTGGGTGGCCAACCGCGCCGACCCGGTGACCGTGCAGGCCACCGCGACGCTCGAGCCGCTGCCCGGCTGGGACGCGTCCGGGTCCGCCGTGGTCGAGACGCGATCGGACGGCAGCCGCGTGCTGGTCGTCGACCTGTCCAAGGACACCCCGTCCGACGACGCGTTCCGTGAGGTCTGGCTGCTCAAGCCCGACGTCAGCGGGCTGGTCAGCCTGGGCACCCTCGAGGGCACCTCCGGCCGGTTCGACCTGCCGGCGGGGCTCGACCTCAGCCAGTACTCCGTGGTCGACGTGTCCGAGGAGCAGTTCGACGGCGACCCGGCCCACTCCGGCGACTCGATCGTGCGGGGACCGCTGGAGGCATGAGAACGCCCCCTCCGAGGGGAGGGGGCGTCTCGTCGTGCGTGCGTCAGACGGCGGGCGGCGCCGCCGGCGGCGGCTGCTGCTGGTACGTCTGCTGCACCGGCGCGGCCGGCGGGGCCGCGGGGGCCGCCTGAGCGGGCGGTGCGTTGGGAGTGGTGCGCTGCTCGACGACGGCAGTGTGGGACGTGTTGCTGCGCTGGTTGTTGAGCACGATCGCCAGGATCAGTGCGATGACACCGGCGCCCATGCAGATGTACCCGATCACCGTCAGGTTGACCCCGTCGACGGCGTCGCTGACGCCGAACGAGAGGATCGCGCCGATGACGATGAGGGCGATTCCGCCTCCGATACCCATGTCGGTCCTTCCGTCGAGCCGCACGGTTGTCGCGCGGCCTTGACCGGTGAGTCTGGTGCCGACCGGGCGACCCCGCACGTCGAGAGCGCTCGTCACCCGAGGATCTCGGGATACTCACCCGATCGGGCGAGGACGTGCTCCGCGAGGAACGTCTGCACCACCTGGTACCAGACGATGGCGTGCTGCGGGCTGAGCACCCAGTGGTTCTCGTCCGGGAAGTACAGGAACCGGTGGGGGGTCTTCCCCTCCTCGTCGGCGGGCAGGCCGCTCTTCGCCAGCAGCTCGTACCAGAGGCGCAGACCCTCGCCGATGGGCACCCGGTAGTCCTTGTCGCCGTGCACGACGAGCATGGGCGTGACGATCTTGTCGACGAACCGGTGCGGGGAGTTCTCCAGCGCCATCTCGTCGGTCATCTCGCGCTGCCAGTAGTAGGCGGCGTCGGTCGTCGGACCGAACTGGTCCAGGGCCCACAGGCTCGCGTGCGTGACGATCGCCCGGAACCGGTCGGTGTGGCCGGCCACCCAGTTGGCCATGTAGCCGCCGAACGAGCCGCCCAGCGCGGCCGTGCGGGTCTCGTCGATGTCGTCGCGCGCCTCCGCCACGTCCGTGATGGCCATCAGGTCCGTGTACGGCGCCGCGCCCCACGCACCCCAGCCGGCCTGGATGAACTCCTGACCGTAGCCGGTGGACAGCGCCGGGTCGGGCAGCAGGACGGCGTACCCCTGCGCGACGAGGATCCACGGGTTCCACCGCCACGACCACGCGTTCCACGACCCCAGCGGGCCGCCGTGGATCCAGAGCAGGAGCGGCGCCTTCTCCGTGGTCCCGTTCTCCGTGGTCCCGGGAAGCGCCAGCCAGGCACGGACCCGCCGGCCGTCCTCGGTCGTCGTCTCGATCTCGGTCAGGGTGCCGGGCAGCTCCGGGGTCGCGGCCGGGCTGCGCAGCGCCGTCGTCGCCCCCGTCTCCAGGTCGATCCGCACCGGGTGCGACGGCGCCTCGTACGACGACCGCAGCGCGAACGCGACCGTGCCGTCCGGGCTGACCGACACGTCGGTGAACGTCGCGTCGTCGCTGGTCACGCGCGTGACCTCGTCCTTCTGCAGGTCGACGCGGAACACGGGGCTGCGGCCGTCGTCGTCGGCCGTCACCAGCAGCCCCGCACTGTCCGGCAGCCAGACCGCGCCCGTCGCCCAGCGGTCCCAGCTGTCGACGAGCGTTCGCGCGTCACCACCGGCCAGCGGGACGACCTGGAGCGTGACGCGCGGCGCGACGTGCGGCGTGGACAGCGACTCGCGCGCGAACGCCACCCACTGGCCGTCGGGCGAGATGACGGGCGACCAGAGGTCCGCCTGCAGGTCGTCGACCAGCACCCGGTGCTCCCCCGACGCCACGTCGATCGCCACGAGCCGCCCCCGCTGCTCGCCCTTGGCCAACGGCAGGTTCCAGCCGGTAACCACCGTGCGACCGTCGGGGCTGATCGCCGAGCCCTGCTCGACGAGCGCCGAGCGCGCGCCCGGCGTGAGGTCCGTGAGGGTCAGCCGCGGGTCCTTGGCACCTGCCAGGGGCGCGACGACGTCCGTGCCGACCTCCGCGACGAACAGGTGCGGCGACTCCGGCCCCAGGTCGTGGTCCCAGAACCGGACCGGATAGCCGTCGTGCAGGATCGCCGCGACCTTCTTCTCCTTGCGCGTCTTGCGCAGCTTCTCGTCCGTCTCGGCGTCGCTCGCACTGGGCAGGACGTCCGAGCCGACCAGGACGACGTCGGCGTCCTTCGCCACGTGCACCCCGCCGAGACCAGCCGCCCGGTCCGCCACGACGCGTGCCTCCGCACCGTCGCGCGGCAGCAGCCAGAGCGCCGGGACCGGCTCGTCGTCGCCGCCGCCGTCCTTGCCGTCCGGGTCCGGCCGCGCGCTGGTGAAGAGGAGATCGCCGTTGCTGGTGAACGCGGCGCTCGACTCACCCTTGGCGCTGCGTGTGAGCCGGCGCGCCGGCTTCTCACCGGTCGGGTCGACCTCCCACAGGGCGGTCACGAACTTGGTCTTCTTGGAGTCGAGCGTCGCGACGCTGGTCACCAGCCGCGTGCCGTCCGCATTGAGGACCAGCCCGCTCAGCCGAGGGATGCCGACGTACTGATCGAGGTCATGAAAGGGCGTCGAAGTCATGCGCACCGTCCTACCACCCCGACCTGGGCGCCGTCCGCCGAGTTGTTGGGCCGGGTTGCCGTGGGCGGTTGCGTCTCGCACTCGTTGCGACCAAGCCCTGAGTCACGCGATCGACCCTCTATCCGTCACTGAAGGCTTGATGCCACGGTCCGTGAGGCGGCGAACGAGCCATGAGTTCGGTCAAGTCGCTGCTTGGCGTCACTCATGGCTTGCCCGCCTTGGTCAGCGCACTTCGGATCGCCACGGGGATGACGGTCCGAGCGGCGATGTCGGCAGACGTGAACCGCAGCAGGTCGACGTTCCCTGTCGCCAGCAGCGCGTTCTGGCGTCGTCGGTCGTGCAGGACCGCCTCAGGCGTCTCGTGAAACTCTCGCCCGTCGATCTCGGCGACGAGCCATCGACCAGCCCCMAGTCGCCAGCCCAGATCCCCACGCCCCAGCAGTTGACCGTTCGACGCCCGGATCGCGACCTGCAGCTCGTCGGGTGGGAGACCGGCATCCGTGCACTGCAGCCGCGCGAACGACTCGAGCGGCGACTCTGCTCGAGGATCGACCAGGTCCCACCACGAGTCGCACTGGGCTGAGCCGCGGCGTCCGCGAACCCGCGACCGCACCGCGTCGAGCGCATGGCGTGGCAGCAGACCCCGGTACAGCACGTCGTCCAGGACGGCGATCGCGTGGTCGCGCGGCAGCTCAGGCACCGCGTGCACCAAGGCCGGCACCAGCGCCGCGATTGATCGGCTGCCGAATCGCTCGATCTCGATCGAGCCGAACTGCCGCACGCGGATGCCGTCACGCGTCCGTCGCGGGTGCACCGAAGGCAACGCGACCTCCGGGACGATGTCCAGCGGCAGCCCTCGCACGCCGTGCAATGCCAGCGCGCACGGTCCGACGGCGATTGCCGAGGGACCGTGCGCGAGCAGCCCGACCCATGCGGCGCGTCGTCGACAGCTGTCAGCGTCCCGGCGTCGGCCCATCGCCGGCGTCAGGTCGTAGACGCCGTGCGTCACTCGCCGCCATTCCCCAGACCGCACCCGTCGCGCTCGCTGACCTGCGGCGATGCCCGCGTCGTCACACTGCGCCGAAGCCACCAGCCCCTCCTGGCGGAAGGCGAGCGAGAGAAGAGACGGTGGGAGAGGTGCCAGGGTGCGCATGGCGCAATGGCACGCACCTGAGGAAGACGAAGGGCGCCTTCACCGTGGTCGGTGGACAGCGGTCGTCCGCGGCGGGCTGCGGGCGGCTCACAGCACGGTGCCCGGCTGGTATGGCACTGGTTCCGGGCTGGTGCGATCGGGGTCGCCGAGCCAGCGCGCCTGCGACGTCGTCGTCACAGGGTTGTCCACAACTGGGTGGGCGGCCGTGACGGGGAGTGTCCGTTTTCGGTACGTTCGCCCGCATGCCCAGGTGGAGCGGTCGACGCGCACGTGCCCTGCTCGTTGCGCCTGTGACTGCGTTGCTGCTCCTGGCCGGGTGTACCGAGGGCGCTCCGACCGCAACCGAGTCCTCCACGGCGCCCCCGGTGGAGTCGCCCACGCCGACGCCTTCTCCCACCCCGACCGAGACCCCCGTGGTGGACGTGACCGTGAAGCCCGAACGGCCGGCGGCGCTGGACGAGCCGCCGAGCGTGGATGGCGCGGTGGCGGTGGCGGAGTACTTCCTGCTGCTGTTCCCCTACGTGAACGCCACCGGCGATCTACGCGAGTGGAGTTCCCTGACTCATCCAGAGTGCATCTTCTGCGCGAGCGTAGTGGCCGGCGTCGAGGCCAAGATCGCCGCACAGCATCACGACGAGGGCGGCGCGACGACGATCACGTCCGGCTCAGCAGCCGAAGTCGATCCGGGTTCCTTCTACTCCGCCAAGGTGGAACTAGTCCAAGCGTCCTCAGCAACGCTCGACTCGACGGGCTCCGTTGTCGAGTCGTTCCCCGGACCATCGACCTACCTCGTCGACATGGCTCTCGTCTGGGAGAACTCGACCTGGCGCGTCCGAGAAGCAACTCCCGTCGAGGTGGCTGCTCGGTGACCTCTCGGCGGACCGTCTCGAGTGCCATTGCTGTGCTGCTTGTGATTGTTGCGGCTAGCGGCGCATCGGCAGACAGTCTCGGTGGGCACGCCGCCGGCGACTCGATGAACCTAACCGCCTTCCGAGGCGAACAAGAGCTTCGCGCCTACACCCGTGCAGCCGTGTCTCCCCGGATCGAGCTCTTCCAGCTCCGCCGCGCCGCCCTCTGCAACGTCACCTCCGGCACCCTCGAGTCCGACATCGGCGGCGCGTGCGCCCCGGAGGACGGCTCCGTCGTCCCCAACTGCGACGGCGACCCACCGGTCCAGCCCCTCTGGCGCCGCGACCGCGCCACCCCCGTCGACCCGTGGCAACCCTGGCGCATGATCGCCGGCTGGGCCTGCCCGGGCGACCTCCTCCCCACCCTCACCGCAGAGGACTTCCGCCGTCTCCCCATCGCCCCGCAGATCATCCAGATGCAGCCCGACCGCGGCTGGGTGCTGGTCAACAAGGAGACGATCGTCCTGACCGACCCCGCCGAGCAGACCTTCCGCACGGACCTGTTCGGCTACGGCATTGACGTCGTCGCCACCCCGACCCAGTACACGTGGGACTTCCGCGACGACACCAAGCACCTGACCACCRACAGCCCCGGCCACCCATACCCGGGCTTCGACGTCTTCCACGTCTACGAAGAACCGGGCACCGCCGCGATCAGCCTGACCACCACGTGGTCCGGCCGATACCGGGTGGACGGCGACGGCACGTGGCGCGAGGTCGTCGGCACCGCCGAGACGACGAGCACCACGGCGCCGTTCGAGGTCGTCGAACGGCGATCGCACCTGGTCGCCGAGGACTGCAACGAGAACCCCGACCAACCCGGGTGCGGCTGAATCAGGCGCGCAGAACCGCGGGGTCAGGTCCTCGGGGGCAGTTCCGGGTGCGCGTCGCGGTCGGCCAGCTGCGCCAGCATCGCGTTGTACTCGTCCATCTCGAGGTCCCCGTCGCGGTCGACCTGGCGGTCGCGGCGGCGGGCGGTGCGGTCGTCGTCGCGGGACCAGGCGATCGCGACGCCGATCGCGAGGGCCAGCGTCGGGAGCTCCCCGATGCCCCAGGTGATCGCACCGCCGGCCTGCTGGTCGGCGATCGCGGACGCGCCCCAGGGGCGGCCCATGAGACCGAACCAGTCGGCGACCAGCAGCACGTCGCCGGTCACGAGAGTCACGCCGAAGAAGGCGTGGAACACCATCGTCGCGAACAGGAGCAGGAGGCGCTGCGGGTAGGGGAGCCGGCGCGGGCCGGGGTCGATGCCGACGAGCGCGTTGACGAACAGGTACCCGACGGCGGTGAAGTGCACGACCATCGCCAGGTGGCCGACGGGGCTGCGCAGCGACCACTCGAACAGGCCGGAGTAGTAGAAGAGCAGCATCGACCCGATGAAGTTCACCGCGGCGACGACGGGGTGCGCGAGGAAGTGCCCGACGTGGCTGTCGACGAGCGTGAGGATCCACTCGCGCGGGCCGCGGGAGGCGTCGTCGCGCAGCTGCGTGGACCGCACGGGGAGGGCGCGCAGGGCCAGGGTGATGGGTGCGGACAGGGCGAGGAACAGGGGGACGACCATCGCGAGCACCATGTGCTGGACCATGTGCGCGCTGAACAGGACGTGCCCGTAGAGGGCGGGTCCGCCGTTCGTCACCCAGAAGAACAGGACCATGCCGACCGTCCACGACGCGGCACGCAGCAACGACCAGGAGTCGCCGCGCCGGCGGAGCCGGAGCACCCAGCGCCAGTAGACGATCAGGCCGGCGACGGCCGCGGACGCGAGCACGAGGTCCCACCGC
Source organism: Cellulomonas sp. P1_G12_2 (assembly GCF_056405535.1). Classification (NCBI taxonomy): domain Bacteria; kingdom Bacillati; phylum Actinomycetota; class Actinomycetes; order Micrococcales; family Cellulomonadaceae; genus Cellulomonas; species Cellulomonas sp. P1_G12_2. The sequence goes on from NZ_JBFUBX010000001.1 coordinate 8,556, forward strand.
CACTCGGTGAACCAGCGAAGACCGGAGGGCTCCGGCGGCAGCGGGTGACCCGTCAGCTGGTAGGCCGGGGACTGGTCGAGCGGCGGTTCCTCCGACACCGGCGGAGCAGTCTCGCCGAGTGCGACGGCGACCCCGGAGACCGCCCCCATGACGGTGAGCTCGACGAGCACGAGGCGCCAGAACAGCCAGTCGCTCGTGCGCGTCGCCAGCCGCGGCAGGATCGACCGGCGGTGCGCGAGACCGAGCAGACCGAGCACCCCGAACAGGACGACCTTGGCGAGCAGGAGGATGCCGTACGAGCTGGTCAGGTCGGCCCAGCCGTTGGTGCGCAGCAGTCCGTTGACCAGGCCCGACACGGCGACCGCGGCGAAGCACCAGCCGGCGATGGCCGAGTACCGCGCGACCGACGCGGACAGGTCGGTGCCGACGCGCCGGACCAGCAGGGCCAGCGCGGTGAGCGCCCCGATCCAGATCGCGGCGCCGACGAGGTGCACCACCATCGACGACGTCGCGATGTCGTGCCCCGAGGCCCCCGCGGCGTGCCCGAGCTGCGCCTGCTGCCAGAGCGCGACCAGCACGAGCGCCGCCGTCCAGGCCGCGCCGGTCGGCGTCGCGACGACGAGCGCCAGGGCGGTGACCACGGCCGCGACGGTGGTGATCAGCAGGAGCGTGCGCCCGAGGTCGATCTGCGTGACGAACACGCCGAGCTCGGCGCCGAACGTGGCCGAGTCGAGGGTCCGGCCGGCGACGCTCGCGTACGTGAGGACGAGGTGCGCGATCGACAGGAGCGTCCACGCGCCTGCGGCGAAGCCGGCCAGGAGCGTGCTGCGCGGGTACGCCCGCCCGTCCGCGGTGCCCACGCCGGCGCGGGCCGCGCGCGTCGACGCCACCTCCGCGCGCCGCGGCAGCACGCACACGGCGAGCACCAGCGCGCCGAGCGTCACCGACCCGGCGAGCTCGGTGAGCACCTCGGCGGCGGGCAGGCCCCAGCGGACGGCCGCGCCCGGGTCGCGGAGCAGTGCGGGCAGCGCGGCGCCCGAGAACGCGACGCCGAGCAGGGCGGCCGCGACCGCCGCGAGCACGAGGACGACGACGCGCCCCGGGCTGGGAGGCCGACGCTCGTCGACCCCCGGCCCACCGGCACCTGCGCGGCCGGCGCTCGTCACCGGCGCAGTCATCTGACCAGCGTAGGTCGCCGCGAGCGCCCGGGAGACATGCCGTCGGTCACTGCGGCGACGAGCCCGGCCGCGCGCCCGGAGACGTCGGCTCGCGCCGCCTCAGCAGCAGCCACGCGACGATGCCACCGACCACCACGAGGACCGCCGCGATCCCGATCAGCACCCCTCCGGAGACCCGGCCCTCCGCTGTGGGAGCGGGACTGGGACTGGGAGTGGGAGTCGGTGAGGGCGAAGGCGTGACCTCCGCCGAGGTCGTCGGCGTCGGGGACGCGGTCATCGTCGGCGCGGGCGTCGCGACCCCGTACGACGTGGCCTCGGCCGCGGTGAACCGGAACTGGTCCTCGATGGGGTGCCCGTCCTCCGAGGTGACCCGGTACAGGACCGTGTACTCGCCGGCCGGGAGCTCGCCGGTGACCGCCTGCGAGACGGTGTTGTCGACGAGGACCGGCGGCCCGACGTTCACCATGCGCTGGTCGGACGCGTGCACCATGATCGTCGCCCCGACGGGCAGCACCGGCTCGCTGAAGGTCAGCGTGATGATCTCGGGCACCATCGGCACGGTCGAGCCGGCCGCGGGGTCGGTGCTCTGCAGGACGTTGTGGGCCTGCGCGGCGGGCGCGCCGAGGACCAGGGTGGCCAGCGCGAGGACGAGGCCGAGGAGCGCCGCGAGGGCGTGGCGGGCAGGGTGCAGCGATGGCATGACGGATCCCAGGGGTGGAGACGAGAGGTGGGCGGGCGCACGCGCGCGGGCCCCTCGACACCCGGTCAGCGCGGGGGGACCACGGGCGACTGCCACGCGGGTGGGCCGCGCAGCGGGACGGCGTCGCGCCACCAGGCGTACCCCGACCACGGGACCTCGGCGGGCGTCGGCAGCGAGGGGCGCGGGACGACGACCGCCGGCTCCGGCGTGCCGAGCAGCGGGCTCAGCCAGGCGGCGAGCCACCAGAGCGCCCGGTCGGCGGCGACGAGGACGAGGGCCGCGGCGACGGACGCGGCCACGTGCAGGACGAGCATCGCGGGGGCGCCGAGCAGCGGCTGCGCGAGCGTGACGTCCGCGGGCGTGCACGATGCCTGCGTCGCCATGACCATGCCCGGGTGGTGCACGTGCCCCTGCAGCGAAGCCTGGCCGGGGAGGCATGCCACGGTGGTGAACAGGCTGAACGACGAGTGCACCGCGAGCTGCCCGACCCCGAGCAGCGCGAGGGCACCGACGGGACCGAGCCGACGGGCGGTCAAGACCACGGCAGCTGCGAGCGCGACGGCGGTCAGGGTGACCAGCACGACCGACGGCGGCAGGGTTCCCCCGGCCAGCACGTGCGCGAGGGCCCCGAGCGCGACGGTGACCGCGGCGACCATCCCGGCGCGCACCAGGCGCAGCGGACCGGTCTCGGGCGCAGGCATCCCGACACGGTAGCGGGCGCCGCGACGGACGTCCCAGGTGCGAAGCGATTATCTGCGGGCGGGCGAGATTCGGGTGGCGGGGAACACATATCGGGTGGCCGGTTGTTGCGACACGTCGCAGGATGGTTGTCCTGCGCAATCAATCCGCGAGAAGGTCCGATGTCGCAGCAGAGCACCGCCCCCACCGACGCCGCACCGGCCACCTTCACGCCGCCGACCCACCGCGAGATCCTCACGATCCTCGGCGGCCTGATGCTCGGCATGTTCCTGGCCGCGCTCGACCAGACCATCGTCGCGACGTCCATCCGGACCATCGGCGACGACCTGCACGGCCTGTCGCTGCAGGCGTGGGTCACCACGGCGTACCTGCTGACCGCCACGATCTCGACCCCGCTGTACGGCAAGCTCTCCGACATCTACGGCCGCAAGCCGCTGTACATGATCTCGATCTCGATCTTCGTCGTCGGCTCGCTGCTGTCCGGCACGGCCGACTCGATGTACCAGCTGGCCGCGTACCGGGGCATCCAGGGGCTCGGCGCGGGTGGCCTCATGGCGCTGGCGATCACCATCCTCGGCGACCTCGTCGCGCCCCGGGAGCGGGCCCGCTACCAGGCCTACTTCCTCGCGGTGTTCGGCACGTCGTCGGTGCTCGGGCCGGTGGTCGGGGGGTTCTTCGCGGGCGCCGAGACGATCCTCGGCATCGCGGGCTGGCGCTGGGTCTTCCTCATCAACGTGCCGATCGGGATCATCGCGATCCTCGTCATCTCGCGCGTGCTGCACCTGCCGCCGCTGAAGCGCGTCGACCACCGGATCGACTACCCGGGCGCGATCGCGCTCGTCGTGGCGCTGGTCCCGCTGCTGGTCGTCGCCGAGCAGGGCCGCATCTGGGGCTGGGACTCCCCCCGGTCCATCGCCTGCTACGTGATCGGCGTGTTCGGCGTGGTCGCGTTCATAGTCGCCGAGCGGTACGCCAAGGCCGACGCGATCCTGCCGCTGTACCTGTTCCGGAACCGCACGTTCTCGGTCGGCGCGGGCGCCAACACGGTGATCGGCCTGGGCATGTTCGGCGGCCTGGCGACGCTCCCGCTGTACCTGCAGATCGTCAAGGGCCAGTCGCCCACCCAGGCCGGCCTGACGCTCATCCCGTTCACGCTCGGCATCATGACCGGCTCGATCGTCGCGGGTCAGATGACCTCCCGCACCGGCCGCTACAAGGTGTTCCCGGTGATCGGCACGATCCTCATGGGCATCGGCGCCCTGCTGTTCTCGCGCCTCCAGGCCGACACCGGCCTGCCCTACGTGTTCGCGGTGTCCATCGTGTTCGGACTCGGCCTGGGGCTCACCATGCAGCCTCTGGTGCTCGCCGTGCAGAACGCGGTGCCCGTCCGCGACATGGGCGTGGCCACCTCGTCGTCGCTCTTCTTCCGGCAGATGGGTGGCACGCTCGGCACCGCCGTGTTCCTCTCGGTGCTGTTCTCGACCGTGGGCGGCAACATCGCGTCGGCGTTCCGGACCGCGTCGGCGACCCCCGAGTTCCAGGCGGCCGTCGCCGATCCCGCGGTGCAGGCGGACCCGGCGAACGCGCCGGTCCTGTCGATGCTGCAGGGCGGCGGGACGGTGCCGTCCCTGGACGACTCGTCCTTCATCAACAACCTCGACCCGCGGCTGGCGCAGCCGTTCCTCGACGGCTTCGCGCAGTCGGTGGACACCGTCCTGCTGCTCGCCGCGATCATCATGGCGTTCGGCGTGATCCTCACGGTCCTGCTCCCCGAGCTCCCGCTGCGGAACGTGTCCGGCATCCAGGGGCGGTTCGACGATGACGCCGCGGCCGCCGCTCAGCCGCAGCCCGCCGCCGCCGCGACCGCTGTCGGCGGGGTCGCGGGGATCGTCGCCGACGAGGCGGCGGTGGATCGCGCGGAGGCGCAGAGTCCGCGACCCTGAGAACTGGTGCCGGGATCGCTGAACCTGGACGCCCTCGGCATCGTGACACTGGTGACGGTCCCGAGCACCATGTCCCACGGAGGTGGAGATGTCCCGGTCGACGAGCGAACTTCCTGCAGCACCGCCCAGCGCGCACGCCTGTGACGGCTGCCTCGACCGCCGGGAGGTGCTCGTCCGGGCCGGTGTCGTGACGATGGGCGTCGCCGCGGTGGGCGTCCTGGCGGCCTGCGGCGGCGGCACCGAGACCCCGTCGGGCGGCTCGTCCGCGGCGGCCAGCGGGGGCGCACTGGCGCAGGTGTCGGAGATCCCGGTGGGCGGCGCGATCTCCGCGACCGGCGCCGACGGCAAGCCGATCTTCCTCGTGCAGCCCGAGGCCGGCACCGTGATCGGCCTGTCGGCCATCTGCACCCACCAGGGCTGCACGGTCGCGGTCGACGGCGAGGAGCTGGCGTGCCCCTGCCACGGCTCGATCTACGACCTGACCGGTGCCAACGTCTCCGGCCCGGCCGACAAGCCCCTGCCCGCGGTCGACGTCCACGTGAGCGACGGCGCGGTCCTCCCGGGAAAGGCCTGAGCCATGATCCTGCGCGTGCTCGTCGCGATCTGCGTCGCGGTGTCGGCCGTCGTCCACCTCTACCTGTGGCAGGACGGGATGAAGTCCGTCGACGTGGTCGGCCCGGCGTTCCTGCTCAACGGCGTCGGCGGCCTGGTGATCGCCGTCCTGGTGCTCGTCTGGCGGCACTGGCTGCCGCTGCTCGGCGCGGTGGGGTTCGGCGTCGCCACGCTGACGGCGTTCCTCGTCTCGACGACACCCGGCGGGTTCTTCGGGGTGCACGAGCAGTGGGTGGGCGTGCCGGTGTGGCTGTCGGCCATCTCGGAGATCGGCGCGATCGTGCTGGGCATCGCGGCGATCGTCGGGGAACGCCGGCGCTCCCCGGTCAGTCCAGCGGGAGCGGCTGCCCGTCGAGGATGAGCCGGCCCGCGCGGGCCTTGGTCTCGAACGTGTCGGTGTGCCACAGCGCGCTGAGCGTCTCGACGTCCTCGATCGTGTACCCGGCGGACCAGAAGGCGTCCACCTCGGCCTGCTCGGGGAGCGCGACACGGCCGGGTGCCACGGGGGGCGTGTCGCCGTCCAGGAGCAGCTGCCCGGCGCGCGCCTTCGTCTCGGTGGTGTCGGTGTGCCAGAGCTCCTCGAGCGCGGTGACGTCCTCGGGGGTGTAGCCGGCACCCCAGAAGGCCTCGTACTGATCGCGGGTGTAGCCCGCCGGCATCGCCGACCACTCGATGCCCACCGACTGCACGACGTCCTCGAACCTGCGTGCCGCGTCCGAGTACGGGTTCGCCGCCGCAGCCGCACCCGCTCCGGCGACGGCCAGCGCGGAGGTGACGACGCCGGCCACGACCAGCTTCCCGCCGCGGCGCGTGAGGGTGGTGACCGTGGCCTCCGGCTGGTGCGCGAGCTCGGCCCTGAGCCGGGCGGCCACGACGGCAGGGTCCGGCTGCTGGGCCTCACGCGAGTGCAGCGCACGGGTGATCCGCGCGATCAGCTCGTCGTCCTGCGAGGGGTGCTCGTTCATCACTGCTCCGGTCGGGTCGAGAGGTCGGTGTCGCGCAGGGTCGCCAGCGCGCGGGAGGCGTGCGAGCGGACGGTGGCAGGCGAGGTGCCCAGGACCTGGGAGATCTCCACGTCGCTGAGACCCTCGTAGTACCGGAGCACCAGGACCGCGCGCTGGCGGGGCGGGAGCGCCTCGAGGTGTCGCCACATCGCGTCCTGGTGCACGACGTCGTCGGCGTGGTCGCCGTGCGGGTCGGCGTGGGCGGCGAGGACCTCGTCGGCGGCGGGCCGGATGGTCCGCACGTGCCAGCGGCGGCGCCAGGACAGGTGCTCGTTGGTGACCATCCGGCGCAGGTACAGGTCGGGCCGTTCCAGGAGGGCGATCCGGGTCCAGCGCACATGGGCGCGCAGGAGCACCTCCTGCACCAGGTCGGCGGCGGTGTGCCCGTCGCCGGTCAGCACGGTCGCGTACCGGAGCAGCCCAGCCAGGTGGACGCGGACGAGGTCGTCCAGCGCGGGCTCCACGATCGGGATCGCGGCGCTGTCGACGCTCATCGGCGGACCCCGACCAGGTCGCTCAGCAGCGCCCCTTGGGGCAGGGGGGCCGGATCGAGGCAGCGGGAGAGCAGGGCCTCCACCAGCGCAGCGCGCCCGACGATCGCGGGTCCGTCGACGTCACCGGGCAGGATCCGCACCTCCACGGTGTCCCGCAGGGGTCTGTCGGTCAGCAGCTGGGTGAGGTTCACGTCGGCGTACTTGGTGACGCCCGTCGACCGCGCCGCCGCGAGGGTGAAGCCGGGCTGCTCGACGAGTTCGAGCAGCGCGTCCGGCAGCGGCGCCAGCCGCCGGCAGGCGGGGTTGGTGCCCAGGGCCGCCCACAGCTCCTCACGCCAGTGGCCGAACAGCCGGACGAGGTTCGCGAACGCCTCCGGCCGACGGAACGGCGCCCCGTCCACGTGCAGGTGCACCGCCGCCTCCTGCGGGACCGTGAACCCGAGCTCGCGGGCCGGGCCGAGCAGCCGCTCCAGTGCGCGGAGGTGGTCGGTGGCCAGCGGCGGCGTGATGATCTCGCACGGTCGCTCCCGGCCGGCCGGCAACGGCATCGCGACGGCGACGGTGGCGCCCCGGGTGTCGTCGACGCGCACCGCGGAGCCGACCACCTCGGCGCGCACCCCGAACAGCTCGGCCACCGGGTCCAGTACGGACCGCAGGGGCGCGTCCGGGTCCGCGTGCCGCTCGATGAGGCGCAGCAGCCGGGCGTCGTCGCACAGGACCCGGTACCAGCCCCGGTGCCCGGGGCGTCCGGGCACCGGGACCAGATCGGCCTCGAGGGTGATGTCGTCGACGAGCCGCGCCACGGGACGTCCGTCGGCGTCGACCACGTCGAACGCCGGCGACAGGTGCCGGAAGACCCCGACGCCGGGCACGACCGACGGCTCGGAGTCGGTGTGGAAGGACCGCCGCACACGGCCGTCGCAGCGCGCCGCGAGCTCGTCGGCCAGCACCTGCCGGTCGGAACCGGCGGGTGCCAGCAGCTCGATCTCGAACCCGGTCCGCAGCGACAGCTCGTCCACAGCGTCTCCTCGCACTCGTCGGGGTCAGGAGGTCGCGGGGGTACCGCTCGGGGCCACGGGAGGAGTCTGCCCGTCGAGGATCATCTGGCCGGCACGCGCCTTGGTCTCGCCGAACTCGCTGTGCCAGAGCTCCGCGAGCGCCTCGACGTCCTCGCCCGTGTACCCGGCGCCGAAGAGCGCATCGAGCTGCTCGCCGGTGATCTCGACCGTCGGGGACGACTCGCCGCCGCCCGGCGCGACCGGCACCGGCTGCCCGTCGAGGAGCAGCTGACCGGCGCGGGCCTTGGTCTCGGTGGTGTCCAGGTTCCACAGCGCGCCCAGCTCGTCGACATTCTCGGGCGTGTACCCCGCTCCCCAGAAGGCCTCGTACTGCTCCGGCGTGTACCCGTCGGGCATCGTCGACCAGTCGACGCCCGCCGACTGGAGGATCTCGGTGACCGACCGCGACAGGGCCGACGTCGGCGCGGCTGCCGTGGCGACACCGGTGCCGGCGACGCACAGACCGGCGGCGACGGCTCCGACGGCCACGAGGCGTCGGGTGCGGGTGGTGCTGGCGTTCATGGGGTCCTCCGGGGAGCAGCGTGCGGATGGGCGTACCCCTCTAGAACGCGGCTCGACCCCCAGGTGTGGAGTCCGGGCTCAGACTCCCTCGAGCAGTCGGCGCTCGTACGCCGCCACCACCTGCGCGGAGGTCCAACCCTCGGTGCCGACGGCCTGGTCGCGGCCCACGTACGGTCCGCGGCCCCGCTCGGCACCGAGCCAGCACGCCTCGTCGAGGAACACCGCCCGCGCCTGCGCGAACGACCGCGATGCGAACAGGGTGCTGGCGGAACCGAGTTCCCGGTAGCCGACGACGAACCCGTCGGGCCCGCCCTCGAAGGTGATGCACTCGTCGCCGCCCGGACCGCCGCCCACCGTGAAGTCGACTCCGTCGAGCAGCCCGTTGTCGAGGGCGTCGTCGCGCAGGTCCACGAGGTCCGGGGACGACGGGACCGACTCTGCCGACTCTGGTACCGCACCCGGAGCGGACCGGACGGCGTCGGCCACCTTCACCAGGATCCGGAACCGGCGCAGGTCGCGGACGGTCAGCGGGACCAGGTTGGTGTCGAGGAACCGCACGGCGTCGCCGTCGACCTCGTCGACCCGGACCAGGCCGTCGACCACCAGAGGGCTCGTGGTGTCGACCCGGTACCGGTGCGCCACCGGACCGAGGGCCGTCCGCAGCAGGACGTCACCGCGCTCGTAGCCGACCCGGTGGAGCTCGAGGTCGTCGTGCGCCGTGAGGGTGCGGGTCATCCCGCGAGTGTCACACGGCGGGCGCGGCTCAGCCCCACACGAGCCCGTGCGACGGGTCGTGCAGCACGCGCGCGACGTCCGCCAGCACCTGCGAGCCCAGCGCCCCGTCCACCAGACGGTGATCGACGCTCAGGGCCAGCTGCGTGACGTGACGGATCTTGATCTTGCCCTTGTGCACCCACGGCTGCTCGCGGATGGCGCCGAACGCGAGGATCGCCGCCTCCCCCGGGTTGAGGATCGGCGTGCCCGTGTCGATGCCGAACACCCCGACGTTGGTGATCGTGATGGTGCCGTCGGACATGTCGGCGGGGGTCGTCTTCCCCGACCGGGCGGTCGCGGTGAGCTCCGCCAGCGCGGTCGCCAGCTCCTTGAGGCCCAGCCGGTGCGCGTCCTTGATGTTGGGGACGACGAGCCCCCGCGGGGTCGATGCCGCGATGCCGAGGTTGATGTAGTGCTTGTAGACGATCTCCTGCGACGCGTCGTCCCAGCTCGCGTTGACGTCCGGGTGCCGGCGCACGGCGAGCATCAGGGCCTTCGCGGCGATGAGCAGCGGGGTCACTCGGACGTCGGAGAACTCCCGGTCGGCGCGCAGGCGCTCGACCAGCTTCATGGTCTTGGTGACGTCGACCGTGTGGAAGACCGTGACGTGCGGGGCGGTGAACGCGCTGGTCACCATGGCCTCGGCGGTCCGCTTGCGCACCGACTTCACCGGGACGCGCGTCTGGCGGCCGTCCGAGGAGACCGTGCCGCTGGCCAGCCAGGGCGCGTCGTCGCCGGGGTAGGTGGCCAGGGTCCGCGCCTCGGCCTGGGCCGCGCGGCCGAGCACGTCCTCACGGGTGACGATGCCGCCCGGGCCCGTCGGCGAGACCGAGTCCAGGTCCACGCCCAGCTCACGAGCCAGCTTCCGGACGGGCGGCTTGGCGAGCGCGTGACGGGTGGCCTCGCGCTGCGACGGGGTGGCCGGAGTGCCGTCGGCCGTCCGCTCCCGGCGTCCGGTACTGGCCTCCGCAAGCCCGTAGCCGACCAGCACGGCCTCGCGCGCGGGCTCCGGCTCCTTCTCGGGCGCGCGCGCCGGACGTGCGGCCTCGATCTCGTCGGACCCCCCGGGCTCGACCCCCGCGTGCCGGTTGCCGCCGCCGCGGTGCCCGTGCTCGATCGCGCCGCCCTTCGGCGCCGCGGCCACGGGCGGCGCAGGCGTCTCCTCGACCGGTGCCGCACCCGTCGGGTCCGTGTCGACCTCGATGATCGGCGTCCCCACGTCCACCGTCTGCCCCGGCTCGACCAGGAGCCGCGTCACGACGCCGGCCCACGGGCTCGGCAGGTCGACCAGCGACTTCGCGGTCTCGATCTCGACGATGGTCTGGTTGACCTCGACCGTGTCGCCGACGGCCACGTGCCACGCGACGATCTCGGCCTCGGTCAGGCCCTCACCGGCGTCGGGGAGCGGGAACTGCTGGTAGGTCGGCACGGGGTGTCTCCTCAGAAGGCCAGCGAGCGGTCGACAGCGTCCAGGACGCGGTCCAGCCCGGGCAGGTAGTCGTGCTCGATCTTGGCCACCGGGTAGGGGGTGTGGAAGCCGCCGACCCGCAGCACGGGGGCCTCCAGGTGGTAGAAGCACTCCTCGGTGATCCGCGCGGCGACCTCGGCGCCGGTGCCGTAGAGCACGGGGGCCTCGTGCACGACGACGCAGCGGCCGGTCCTCTTGACCGAGGCCGCGACCGTCGCGGTGTCCAGCGGGGACAGGGTGCGCAGGTCGACGACCTCGACGCTCGTGCCCTCGGCGGCGGCGGTCTCGGCGGCCTTGAGCGCGGTCTGCACCGTGGGGCCGTAGGCGACGAGCGTGAGGTCGGTGCCCTCGCGCAGCACCTTGGCCGTGTCGAGCGCCGGGTGCGGGGCACCGACGGCGGCGTCCAGGTCGACGTCGCCCTTCTCCCAGTAGCGACCCTTGGGCTCGAAGAACAGGACCGGGTCGGGCGACGCGATCGCCTGCTGGATCATCGCGAAGGCGTCGGCCGGGCTGGACGGGCTGATCACGCGCAGGCCGGCGGTGTGCGCGAACAGCGCCTCGGGCGACTCGCTGTGGTGCTCGACCGCGCCGATGCCGCCGCCGTACGGCACGCGGATGACGACGGGGAGGCTCAGGCGGCCCTGCGACCGGTAGTGCATCTTGGCCAGCTGGGTCGTGATCTGGTCGAACGCCGGGAAGATGAACCCGTCGAACTGGATCTCGCACACCGGCCGGTAGCCGCGCAGCGCCAGGCCGATCGCGGTTCCGACGATGCCCGACTCCGCGAGCGGGGTGTCGACGACGCGCTCCTGCCCGAAGTCCTTCTGCAGGCCGTCGGTCACCCGGAACACCCCGCCGAGGGCCCCGATGTCCTCGCCCATGAGGAGCACCTTGGGGCTCTGCTCGAGCGCCTTGCGCAGGCCGAGGTTGATCGCCTTGGCGAACGTGATGGTGGTCATCGGTGGCTCCCCTCGCCCTCGAGGAACGAGGCCTCGTACGCCTCGAACCACTGGCGCTCGGACTCGACGACCGCGTGGGGCGTCGCGTACACGTGCTCGAACATCGACGCAGCCGAGGGGCGGCCCATGCCGCGCACCGCGGTCCGGATCCTCTCCCCGAGCGCGTCACCCTCCGCCGCGAGCCCGTCGAGGAAGTCCTGCGGCAGCTCGCCGCGGTCCTCCAGGTGCAGCCGGAGCCGGTCGATCGGGTCGCGTTGGCGCCAGTACTCCTCCTCGGCGGCGGAGCGGTAGCGGCTCGGGTCGTCGGAGGTGGTGTGCGCGCCCATCCGGTACGTGAAGGCCTCGATGAACGTCGGCCCGCCGCCGGACCGCGCCCGCTCCAGCGCCTCGGCGGTGACCGCGTAGGTGGCTAGCACGTCGTTGCCGTCCACCCGGACGCTCGGGATGCCGAAGCCGGGGCCGCGGTCGGCAAGCGGCACGCGGGACTGCCGGCTGGTGGGCTCCGAGATGGCCCACTGGTTGTTCTGGCAGAAGAAGACGACCGGGGCGTTGTTCACCGCGGCGAACACGAGCGCCTCGTTCACGTCGCCCTGCGAGGTGGACCCGTCGCCGAAGTACGTGACGACCGCCGAGTCCCGCGCCGGGTCGCCCGTGCCGACCGCCCCGTCGCGCTGCAGGCCCATCGCGTAGCCGGTGGCGTGCAGCGTGTGCGAGCCGATGACCAGCGTGTACAGGTGGAACCCGTACGCCGTCGGGTCCCAGCCGCCGTGGTCGATGCCGCGGAACAGCCGCAGCACCTCCGCCAGGTCGACGCCGCGCGTGTACGCGACGCCGTGCTCGCGGTAGCTGGGGAACACCTGGTCCTGCGGCAGGAGCGCGCGGCCGGAGCCGATCTGCGCGGCCTCCTGGCCGAGGCACTGGGCGTACAGGGCCAGCTCGCCCTGGCGCTGCAGGGACGTCGCCTCGTTGTCGAACCGACGCACCAGCACCATGTCGCGGTAGAGCGCGCGCAGGGCGTCGGCGTCGAGATGGGCGATGCGGGGGTCGTAGTCGGGATGAGCCGTGCGGTGACCCGCGGGGGTCAGCAGCTGCACGAGGCCGTCGTCGGTCAGGGGGCCGTTCGGGACCACGCGGTTCTCCTTCGCGGGTGCTGCGGCGGGGGGCCGCGCCGGGATCAGTCTCGAAACCTACGTCAGCGTAGGCTACGGCACCGTAGGTAGCGCGCGAAGGACCCCGACAAGCCTCGGCGCACGCCCTTGTGGACTGTCTACACCTCCCCCGGCACGCTCAGCGAGCGAGCCACTCCGCGGTGATCTCGAGCAGCAGGTCGGTGGCCTCGGGCTCCCCCACGCTCACCCGGACGCCGTCGCCCTGGAACGGCCGCACGAGCACCCCGGCGCGGCCGGACCGCTCCGCGAACGCCGAGGACTGGTCGCCGAGCGGCAGCCACACGAAGTTCGCCTGGCTGTCCGGCACGGTCCAGCCCTGCTTCCGGAGCCCGGTGAGCAGGCGCGTGCGTTCGACGACGATCGCGTCCACCCTGGTCATCAGCTCGGCCGTCGCACGCAGCGACGCCAGCGCGGCCAGCTGGCCGACGTGGGAGACCCCGAACGGCGTCGACGCCGCGCGGATCCCCGCCGCCAGCCGCGGGCGCGCAACCGCGTACCCGACCCGGAGGCCGGCCAGCCCGAACGCCTTCGAGAACGTGCGGAGCAGCACGACGTTGGGGTGGTCGGCGAACACGGCCAGGCCGTCGGGTGCGGCCTCGTCACGGACGAACTCGACGTAGGCCTCGTCGAGCACCACGAGCACGTCCTTGCGGACCGCGGCCAGGAACGTGGCCAGCTCGTCGGCGTGCACAGCGGGGCCGGTGGGGTTGTTCGGGGTGCAGACCAGCACGGCCTTGGTGCGGGGGGTGATCGCCGCCGCCATCGCCTCCAGGTCCAGCCGGCCGTCGTCGCCCACCGGCACGTGCACGCCCACGCCCCCCGCGAGCGTCACGGCGATCGGGTACGCCTCGAACGAGCGCCACGGGACGACGACCTCGTCGCCCGGCTCGCAGACTGCCGTGAGCACGTGGCCCAGCACCGCGACCGAGCCGCAGCCCGCGACGATGTTCTCGGGCACCACGCCCAGCGACGCCGCGATCGACCCGGTCAGCTCCGTGGCGTACATGTCCGGGTACCGGTTGACGTCCTCGGCCGCGTCGGAGATGGCCAGGATCACCGAGGGCAGCGGCGGGTACGGGTTCTCGTTGGACGACAGCTTGTACGCGGCCGCGCCGACGGGGACGCGGGCCCCCGGGACGTAGGGCGGCAGGTCGGACAGTGCCTGGCGGAGGGGGACGCGGGTCACGGGCCTCAGCATGCCACCGCCCACCTAGGACCCCCGCACCGCGTTGTCTCGACAACGGAGGCACCCACGGTGGCAGGATCGACGCATGGCCTTCCTCGTCCGCGTGCTCATCAACGCCGTCGCCCTCTGGTTCGCGACGCTGATCCTGCCGGGACTCCACATCGTCGGCGGCGACAGCAACTGGGAGACCCTCGCGATCATCCTGCTCATCGCGCTGGTCTTCGGGCTGGTCAACGCGATCGTCAAGCCGATCGTGGCGTTCATCTCGATCCCGCTCTACATCCTCACGCTCGGCCTGTTCACGATCATCGTGAACGCGCTCATGCTCATGCTCACCGCCTGGATCACCGAGGCGACCAGCTGGGGTCTGCGGATCGACAACTTCGGCACCGCCTGCTGGGGCGCGATCATCGTCTCGATCGTCAGCCTGGTCCTCTCGGTCCTGATCCCCGGCGACCGCACGCGGAGCTCGTCGTCGACCGAGGTCAGCTACTAGGCGTCACCCTCGGCGGCTGCGCGGAGACCAGCACCGGGTCGCGCGTCGCCTGGAACTGCCGGGTCACGCCGGCCGTCCCGGGCGGACCGAGCACGTCACGGACGGCCGCGTCGAACGACCGCATGCCCGGGCTGCCTGCCAGCTCGCGGTCGGCCACGTCGGCCGTCTCGACGTACCGGGCGATCGCATGCGCCTCGGTCGGCGACGGGACGGGAGGACCACCAGTCGAGTCGAGGTCGCGGGTGACCACCGTGACCCGGGCATCAGTGACGTCGGGCGTGCCGTCCAGCTGGGGGACGGCGTCTTCCCGGTGCCGGTAGTGGCGGACCTCCACGGCGCGCGGCGGCGACCGGGTCAGGTCCGGGCTGCCCGCCGTGGCGATCGCCCGCACGGAGTACGTGCTGCCCGCGGCGGCGGCGACCGACACGGCGACCATCCCGCCCAGGCTGTGCCCCGCGAGCATCACGGGCTCGTCGGCACCGATCCGCGCCAGCCTCATGGCCTCCAGCACGGCGTCCGTCATGTCGTCGGTGAGCCCCGCCAGCAGGCGGCCGTCGGTGGTCAGGTCCATCGGGGTGGGAGCGTTCGGTGCCCAGCTCTCGGTGCCCGGGATCTCGACGACCCACGCGCGCGTCCCGTCGGGGTGCGTGAGCTGCTGCACCGAGATGACGCCCGCCGGGGTCCCGGCGAGCCCGGTCTCCGTGCCGTCCTGGTAGCTGCGCCCCACGTTGGCCAGCACCCCGGCGGTCGTCCGCGGCACGGGGAGCTGCGGCGGGTGCGCCCGCACGAGCAGTGCCGTGGGACCGGCCGCCGGGAGCGCGCCGAACAGGAGCCGGGCGGCGCCCTGCACGGGTCGGAGCGTGGGGATCTGCCGCCCGGGCGCCGCCGAGCGCACGAACGCGCCGACCGCCAGGATGCCCAGCTCCGCACGGCCGTCGGCCGCGAGCATGCCGGGAAGCTCACGCGCCGCCGGGCCCAGGCGCCGCGCGAGCCAGGGGAGCACCGGGTCGGGCCGGTGCAGGAGCAGGGAGCGTCCGACGCCGCCCGCGATCACGCTGCCGACCGCGGCCACCCCGAGCACGACGCCGGCGGCGCCGAGAAGGCCCGCGACGACCGGCCGCTCGCCGAGCTGCGACGCCGTGGCGACGACACCCACCCGCAGGGCCAGGTGTGCCGCTGACTCGGCCTCCGTGTACACCTCGACCACCCGCCGCAGCGCAGCCGCGAGCTCGCGCAGCCGCTCGGCGACACGCCAGGGGTCGCCCGCACCCTCCCGAGCGCACGCCAGAGCGTGCCGCGCCTCGGCGCCTACCCGGCTCAGCCCGTCGCACGCCTGCGACGCCCGCAGCAGCGTCCACGACGCCGCATCCAGCCGGTCCGCGGCGCCCTCCAGCAGCCGGCACGCGAACATCAGCTCCTCCAGGTCGGCGACCGTCGGTCCCGGACCACCCGCCACGCGGTACCCACGGAACCA
The DNA here is from genome assembly GCF_056405535.1 of Cellulomonas sp. P1_G12_2. Lineage (NCBI taxonomy): Bacteria > Bacillati > Actinomycetota > Actinomycetes > Micrococcales > Cellulomonadaceae > Cellulomonas > Cellulomonas sp. P1_G12_2. The sequence goes on from NZ_JBFUBX010000001.1 coordinate 24,292, forward strand.
GTCCGTCGCGCTGCTCACAGGCCTCCCCGCGCGTCCAGGTCAGCCGCCGCCACCGGCTGCACCGTCCGCTCCACCGAGACCTGCACCTGGCGCACGCACACGACCGCCTCGTCGAGCGCCGCACGGAACCGGTCCGCGGCGCCGGACGTCCACTGCACCTGCGCGGCGCCGCGCAGCGCACGGGACGCGCTCTCCACGTCGTCCAGTGCCTGGAGCACCAGGGGAAGGCCGTGCTCGATCTGCATGCCGGAGACGCTACGGAGCAGGTCAGCGCGTCGGCGACGGCCTGGGGACGGGCAGGGGCTGTGGGCGGATCAGGCCGACGGCCGCGGCAGCATCGCCGCCGCCAGGATGATCGCCGCGAGCAGCCCTGCCGCCCGCCACAGGTCACCCTCCGTCGTCCCGACCAGGAGCATCGCGAGCACGGCCAGCAGCTGCGCGCCCACCTGCACGAGCGCGACCTCGCGCAGCGCGCGCACGAGGACGGCGACCTCGACGAGGGTGCGCCACGACGTCCGCGCGCAGACCGCCCCCGCCCACAGGGTCAGGTGCACGAGCAGGACGAGGACCATCACCGTGCCGAGCGCGGGCGGGTCGCCGACGAGCAGCCGCGTCCCGGCGACGAGCACCACGAGCGCAGCCAGGCCGAGTCCGGGGACCAGCACCGCGGCGCCGACGAGCGCGACGAACCCGACCACCAGCGCCAGGGGTGGCCGGGGGCCGGTGCCGGCGAACGCCACCGTCAGCGTCGCCGCGGACAGGACCGCGAGGGACGCGCGCAACGCCCAGGCGGGCACCGGCCGCTCCAGCTCCAGAGTCACCTCGCTCATCGCGACGCCCCCGCCCGCCGCTGCGCCCGGCGCGCCAGGGACGCGAGCGCGATGTGCGGCTGGTCGCGCCACGTGACCAGCTCGACGTCGAGGTCCACCAGCTCGGCCAGCCGATCCTCGCGCGCCATCCGGATCAGCCGCATCGCGAGCCGCTCGCGCTCGCCGAGCTGCCGCTCGCGGAGGGTGGGCAGCACGTCGACCGCGATCACCCGGTGCCCGGCACGCCGCCAGACGGAGGCGACCAGCGCCGCCTCGTCGTCGAGGAACGTCGAGAAGAGCAGGACCAGCGCGCCCGACGGGATCTGCGGGGCGCGCAGCCGGCGCAGCGGGTCGCCCTCCGGCCGCGTCAGGGCCAGCGCGTGCCGGATCCGGTCCAGCTGCCGGCGTCCGCCACCGGGTGGGAGCGGCCGGCGCAGCGCACCGAGGTCGTCGAGTCCGACGCGGTCGCCGAGGTCGAGGAACCCCTGCGCCGCGGACGTCGCAGCCTGCCGCGCCAGGTCCAGGGACGTCGGGTCCTCGGCCTTCGCCGGGGTCGAGCCGCGCCAGGTCATCGGGTCGGGGCCGACGTCGTCGCGCGAGTCCACGACCAGCACGACGACCGCCTCCGCGAGCGCGTGCTCGCGCCGGACGTAGAGCTCGTGCAGGTCGGGCGCGCGGCGGGCGGTGACCCGCCAGTCGATCCGCCGCAGCCGGTCGCCGGGCGAGAACGGGTGCACGTCGCGCAGCCCGCCGCCCTCGCCGGGCCGTCGGGACTCGTGCGCGCCGGTCAGCCCGCGCAGCCGGGGCGGGAGCGGCAGGTCGCCGAGCGGGCGCGGCGCGGGCAGGACCAGGGCGGACCGGGACGCGGCCGGGCTGGGCTCGGACACGCTTGCGGCGCCGGGTCCGACACCCTGCACGTCGACGAACGCCACCTCCTGCGGCCCGGTGCGGACCGTGCGGACGACGAGCGGGAGCCGCCGCGTGCGGTCGACCCGCACCCACGCCTCGGCCAGGACGCGCACCCCGCGCCGCACCCCGACGAGCACGTCGGTGGGTGCGGCGGTCACGATGTCGGCGCGCAGGCTCCCGGCGGCGGGCGGCTCGTCCGACGCCTCCAGACGGACGGTCGGGTCCGTCGAGGGTCGTCGGCGCCAGTCCCACACCCCCGCGACCAGCGGTGCGGCGCCGAGCACCGCGACGTCGGGCCGGCCGAGCAGCGCGCCCACGGCGACGAGCACGAGGCCGACGACGACCCCGGCGGCCGTCGCCCGCGAGCGCTCCCAGATCATCCGCGTCTCGCCGTCGTCGGCCCCGCCACCCGCGCCAGCACGTCCGCCACGACCTTCTGCGGCGCCGTGCCGGTGGCCCACGCCTGCGGGGTCAGGGACAGCCGGTGCGCGAGCGCGGGGACGGCGACCGCCTTGACGTCCTCGGGCGTCACGAAGTCCCGGCCGGACAGCACCGCCAGCGAGCGCGCGACGAGGACCAGCGCCTGGGAGCCGCGCGGCGAGGCACCCACCTCGACCGCGTCGTGCGTGCGGGTGGCCGAGGCGAGGTCGACGCAGTACCGCAGGATGTCGGCGTCGACCGTGACCTGCTCGACGCCCGCCTGCATCGCCCTCAGGGTGGCGGCGTCGACGACCGTCCGCACCGACCCCATCTCCTGGCGCCGCGCGAGCCGCCGCGACAGCACGTCGACCTCGGCGTCGCGCTCCGGGTAGCCGACCGCCACGCGGACCATGAACCGGTCGAGCTGCGCCTCCGGCAGCGGGTAGGTGCCCTCGTACTCCACCGGGTTGGAGGTGGCGACGACGTGGAACGGGTCGGGCAGCTGGTACGTCTCCCCGTCGACCGTCACCTGCCGCTCGGCCATCGCCTCCAGCAGGGCCGACTGGGTCTTCGGGGCGGTCCGGTTGATCTCGTCGGCCAGCAGGAGGCCCGCGAACACCGGGCCCGGCCGGAACAGGAACGACGCCGTCGCCGGGTCGAACACGCTGGACCCCGTGATGTCCGACGGCAGCAGGTCGGGCGTGCACTGCACCCGCCGGAACGCGAGCCCGAGCGCGGTGGCCAGGCTCCGGGCCGCCAGCGTCTTGCCGAGCCCGGGCACGTCCTCGAACAGCACGTGGCCGCCGCCGAGGATGGCCGCCAGCGCAACTCTCAGCGGTTCGCGCATGCCGACGACCAGCGTCGCGACCTCGTCGAGCACCGCGCTCCCGCGGTCGGCGACCTGCGCGACGGTCAGTGGCGTGGGCTGCTCAGTCATCGGCGGGGGCTCCATCGTCGGTGGGGGTGGCGCGCCTCGGTCCGAGGCGGTCGAGCACGTCGAGGGTGTACTTCACGTCGGCGACCGTCGGCAGCGGTGCGGTGGTGCGGGTCAGGGTGCGGACGGCGCGGGTGCCCAGCAGGGTCTCGGTCTCGGGATCGTCGATCGTCAGCCCGTGCCGCGCGAGCCGGCTCCGGGCCACCTCGCGCAGCCGCCGCAGCACGCGCTCGCCGATCCGACCGTCGCGCCCGACCATCGCCCACGCCAGGTCCTGCACCTCGCCGCGCGCGCCGTGCCGACGGTCCAGCCGGTCGCGGGCCCACCCGGGGTCCGGGGTGCCGTCGAGACGCGTGAGAAGCAGGACCCCCGCCGCGATCATCAGCCCGAGGAGTGCGGACGTCTGCACCGTCAGTCCCGCCGCCCACGCCGCCACGAAGCCGGCGCCGAAGCCGGCGAGCGGGCGCCAGTCCCACCACCTCATGCGTCCTCCTCGGCCCGTCGCCCGAGGTCGTCGGCGATCGCGGCCAGGCTCTCCCTGGCCCGCGCGACGTCCACCGGGGTGAGCACGTGCTCGGAGTACCGCGCCGCCAGGTACAGCTGCAAGAGGGCGCGCGTCGCGACCGGGTCCGCCCGCGTGGCGTCGAGCACCTCGACCGTGAACTCCGTCGCCGTCTCCGCACGGTCACGCACCAGCCCGCTGCGCTCCGCCGAGGCCTCCAGCGCGACCCACGCCGCGATCACCGCGTCCCCCGGCGGCACCTCGTCCTCGAGCACCTGCGCCGCCCGGCGGACCCCCTCGCGCAGCGCCGGCGTCGCACCGTCCAGGACGTCCCCGCCCAGCTCGATGTCCGGCACCGCCGAGTCGATCTCGTGCGGCGCACGCCGCTCCCGCATCGCCCGGATCCGTCGGACCAGCAGGGCGACCCCGATCACCAGCAGAGCGCCGATGACCGCGATGACCAGCAGGTAGATCCAGCGCTGGGCCTCCATCGTCATCTGCTCGCCGTCGAGGCCGGTCTCCTGCGGGACCGGGGTCGTCGTGTTCGTCGGCAGCACCGGCGGGGGGAGCGTGAACGGCGCACCGCCCTCGTTGCGCTGGCCGAGCCGGAACGGGCCTGCCAGGGCCGCGCCGATCACGGCCACCACCACGAACGCACCGACCAGCAGGACCGCGCTGGGCCTGCGTGCTGGCGGTGCCACGGGGCTCCTCGTCGTCGGGGGCCGGCGGGACGCGCCGGTGCGCCCAGGCTACTGACCTCGGTCCCGGACACCGCCGCACTCGACCGGACCGCTCTGGGACACTGGCGCCATGCCTTCTCGTGTCCGGCTCGCAGACGTCACGCCCCCCATCGCGCTCGGCCCGCTCGACGGTCGCTACCGTGCCGCGGTCGCGCCGCTGGTCGACCACCTGAGCGAGGCGGCGCTCAACCGCGAGCGGGTGCACGTCGAGGTCGAGTGGCTGATCCACCTGGCGCAGAACCAGGTCGTCCCGGGCGCCCCGACGCTCACGGCGGCCGACGAGCAGTACCTGCGGGACGTCGTCGACACGTTCGGACCCGACGAGGTCGCCGAGCTGGCCGCCATCGAGAAGATCACCGTGCACGACGTCAAGGCGGTCGAGTACTTCCTCAAGAGCCGGCTCGCGGCCGCGCCCGAGGGGTCGGCACTGCGGGACGTCGGCGAGCTGGTGCACTTCGCGTGCACGAGCGAGGACATCAACAACCTGTCGTACGCGCTGATGGTCCGCGGCGCGGTGCAGGACGTCTGGGCGCCGGCGGCGACCACCCTCGTCGACCAGGTTGCGGCGCTCGCGCACGAGCTCAAGGACCAGCCGATGCTGGCCCTCACGCACGGGCAGCCGGCGACCCCGACGACGCTCGGCAAGGAGCTCGCGGTCCTCGCGCACCGGCTGCGGCGGCAGCTGCGGCGGATCGCGTCCGACGAGTACCTGGGCAAGCTCAACGGCGCGACCGGAACCTACGGCGCCCACGTGGTCGCGGTCCCGGGTGCGGACTGGCCTGCGGTGAGCAAGGCGTTCGTCGAGCACCTGGGCCTGACCTGGAACCCGCTCACCACGCAGATCGAGTCGCACGACTGGCAGGCCGAGCTGTACGCCGACGTCGCCCGGTTCAACCGCGTGCTGCACAACCTGGCCACCGACGTCTGGACCTACATCTCGCGCGGCGTCTTCATCCAGATCCCCGTCGCGGGCGCCACCGGCAGCTCGACCATGCCGCACAAGGTGAACCCCATCCGGTTCGAGAACGCCGAGGCCAACCTCGAGCTCTCGTCGGCCCTGCTGGACACCCTGGCCAGCACCCTGGTGACCAGCCGGCTGCAGCGCGACCTCACCGACTCCACGACGCAGCGGAACATCGGCCCCGCGTTCGGGCACTCGCTGCTGGCCATCGACAACGTGGCCCGTGGCCTGCGCGCGCTGTCGGTCGACACCGTGCTGCTGGCCCGTGAGCTCGACGAGAACTGGGAGACGCTCGGCGAGCCCGTCCAGTCGGCCATGCGCGCTGCGTCCGTCGCCGGCGTGACCGGCATGGAGAACCCGTACGAGCGGCTCAAGGAGCTGACCCGGGGCCGGCGGCTGACGGCGGACGACATGCGCGAGTTCATCGGCGGGCTCGGGCTTCCCGACGACGTCGCCGCGCGCCTCGCCGCCCTCACGCCGGCGTCCTACACGGGGCTCGCGGGAGATCTGGTCATATACCTCGACTCGTGAGTCACCGCCAGAGCAACTAGGCCAATCGGGTGAACGCACGGCGCCCGCTTTGTCACTTCTGCATGCCTTCCGACGGAAGACGAAACGGTTCGACGGGACCGCTCTCAGCCCTCTGACCTGCATCTTCACTCAAATGAGTGATCTCTCCTGGACACGTGCCCTATTTGGGTTGCACAATCGTGCACCGACCGGTCGGAAACATCCGGTTCATCCCTTTTCTGGCAAGGAAGCCCATCGTGACGCTCATGCAGAAGGCGATCACGCCAGCGCTCACCCGCGCTCACCTCACCGCGGGACACGATCGCCTGGCGGGGTACGTGGTGCGCGCTGAGGACGTCGCCTTCGCGACGACTCCGGCCCAGCTGTTCGAGGTGCACGGACTCGGCTACGAGGGCACGCCCTTCAGCCCGTACGACCGGTCCATCGACGTGCTGCGCTTCGAGTCGTCCCCGCAGCTGCAGTACCGCGACGTGCCTGGCTACATCCTGCCGCTGTGGTGGCTGCGCCACTCCCGCATCCCCCCGGGCGCCGAGCTCATCCGCATCTACGACAACGGCACGTCCACGCTGCTGGCCCGCTACGGCGACGTCGGTGCCGGCTGGACGGTGACGCAGCTGGGCGCACCCCGCCCCTCGCTCGCCTCGCTGTCCCGCTGCGTCGGGCCTGTCGCCAAGTGGCACGGCGCCTACCTCGAGGCCGACGTGGTCGACGGCGGCCACACCGTGGTCCTCGCCCTGGCCAACCCCCCGCTGGCCGAGACCGGGTTCCACCAGTCGCCGTCGGGCCGCTGGTACCGCCGCGTGGCCCGTGAGGACGTCTCCGAGCTGTTCGAGCTGGACCTGACGGCGCGCTGGAACGGCCTCAGCGTCCGCGCCGTCGACCAGTGGCAGGACGCCCAGCGCTACGTCGTCGCCCGCATCTCGCACCTCGGCGACGACATCGAGCGCGCGGAGCGCCTGCACCTCAACCGCGTCGAGGCGGGCGTCTACGAGGGCATCGTCTACGCCGCCGAGCTGACCGACATCCAGACCAACCAGGTGGTCCCTCACACCTGGGCCCCCGGACCTGCTGCTCCCCGACAGCAGGTGGTGCGCTCCTGAGCGCACGGAACCGAGGGTTCCTCACCAGGGTCACGCCAGCGTTGCTGTGACCCTCGCGGAACGCGTGCCGGGCCTGGCCCTCCCCCCCGTCCAGGCCCGGCACGCTCCACGTCCGAACGGACGACCCCGTCATGGGCCGCGGCCCGCCACGCCGCCCTGCTGACGAGCGGCGACGAATCAGCGATCACGTCGTGGTGATCGGTATCCGGCCCTGTCAGGAGAACAACGACATGGTCGACCATGCGCGCGAGGTCAGTGCGCGTCGGCCACCACGGTCGGCACCGGGATCGACGCCAGCTCCGTCAGCGCGACCGCGTACGTCGCCGCGTCGCCGGCGCGGGCGGCCTCGCGGGCGCGGACCGTCGGTGCGTGCAGGGCGGCACGGGTGCGGCGGCGCAGGGCCCGCTCCGCACGCTCGTCGCGGAGCTCGGCGGGCAACGCGCTCAGGCCGGCCTCGAGACCGCCCAGCACGCGGGTCCGCTCCGCGACCACGGCCGGGTTCCAGTCGCGCACCCGCCGGTCGGCCTCGTACGCCTCGGCGGCCGCCTCGACGACCTCGTGCGCGGCACGCACGGCGGCGTGCTCGGCCGGGGCGTGCTCGGCGACGGTGTGCAGGCTGACGAGCCGGACGCCGGGCAGCGTGCGGACGCCGGGGTCGACGTCGTGCCGGAGCGCGAGGTCCACCACGGTGAGCGAGGCAGGCGTCCCGACGCGCGCGGCGGCGAGCGCGTCGACCCCGAGCACGGCACCCGCGGCCCCGCTGCACGCGACCACGAGGTCCACGTCGGACACCTCGGCCGCGAGGTCGGCCGACGCGGGCAGCGACCGGACGCCGCGGGCGGCCGCGAACGAGCCGGCGCGGCCGGAGGCGGAGTAGACCCGGATGTCGCGCGCGCCGCGGGCCTTGAGGGCGGCCAGGGAGGCTCCCGCATAGGAGCCGGTGCCGATGAGGACGCAGCGCACCGCGGACCAGTCGGGCAGGTGCTGCTCGGCGATGTCGAGCGCGACGCCGACCACCGAGCGGCCGGTGGCGCCGAGGCCGGTGCGGCTCTCGACGGTGCGCGAGACGCGCGAGGCCGCCTGGAACAGGGACTCGAGGCCGGAGGTGGTGGTGTGGTCACGGCGGGCGCTGGTCAGCGCGCGGCGGACCTGTCCGGCGATCTCCCGCTCGCCGACCACCATGGAGTCGAGGCCGCTGGCGACGGAGAACAGGTGGGCGGCGGCGTCGGTGCCGGTGCGCACGCGGAGGTGTCCGGAGACCTGCCCGGCGGTGTAGCCGGAGCGACCGGCCACGGCGACGGCGGCCGTGTCGAGAGCGGCCGGGGTGTCGGCCGCGTCGTCGACCTCCAGGTACAGCTCGAACCGGTTGCACGTCGCCAGGACGACGGCACCGGACACGGACGCGACCGAGCCCACGAGCTCGGACGCGACGGCCTGCACGTCCGACGAGAGACGTTCCAGCACATCGAGGTCGAGGTCGTGGTGGCTGGCAGCAAGGGACAGCAGCACCACGTCCCCGAGTTAATCATCTCGACAATTGTCCGGCACAATCGAACCCGTGATCCTTCCTTCCTCGCACCCCCTCGTCGACGGCCGGACGGAGAATTCTTCGCTCGTGCGCGCCTATTCCGGCGAGCGGCCTGCGCGTCGGCCGGTCTGGTTCATGCGACAGGCCGGACGGTCCCTGCCCGAGTACCGCGAGGCGCGCGTCGGCACGGCCATGCTCGACGCCTGCCTGGACCCGGCGCTGGCCAGCGAGATCACCCTCCAGCCGGTGCGCCGGCACGACGTGGACGCGGCGATCTTCTTCTCGGACATCGTCGTGCCCCTCAAGCTCGCGGGCGTCGACGTGGAGATCAAGCCCGGCGTCGGACCGGTGATGGGCGCCGCGGTCCGGACGGCCGACGACGTCGCGCGCCTGCGCGACCTCGGCCCGCTGACCCCGCAGGCGCTCCAGCCGGTCTCGGACGGCGTCGCGCTCACGGTCGCGGCCCTCGGCTCCACACCCCTCATCGGCTTCGCGGGCGCACCCTTCACGCTCGCCGCGTACCTGGTCGAGGGCGGGCCGTCCCGCGACCACCTGGCCGCCCGCACCCTCATGCACGCCGACCCCGCCACGTGGACCGCGCTCACCGAGTGGGCCGCGGACGTGACCGGGGCGTTCCTGCGCGCGCAGGTGCTGGCCGGCGCCAGCGCGACCCAGCTCTTCGACTCGTGGGCGGGCTCGCTGGGCCTGGCCGACTACACGGCCCACGTCGCGCCGGCGTCGGCCCGCGCGCTGAGCCACGTGCAGGACCTGGGCGTGAAGAAGGTCCACTTCGGCACCGGCACCAGCGAGCTGCTCGGCGCCATGCGGGACGTGGGCGCGGACGTCATCGGCGTCGACTACCGCCTGCCGCTGGACGAGGCGAACCGACGGCTCGGCGGCACCACGCCGCTGCAGGGGAACATCGACCCGGCGCTGCTGGCCGCTCCCTGGCCGGTGCTGGAGGCGCACGTCCGCGACGTCGTGACGCGCGGGTCGGTGGCGCCCGGGCACGTGGTGAACCTGGGCCACGGGGTGCCGCCGGAGACCGATCCGACCGTCCTGACGCGGGTCGCCCAGCTGGTCCACGACATCTGATGACCTGGGACGCGGTCGTCGTCGGCGGCGGGATCGCGGGGCTAGTCGCCGCGCGGGAGCTGGCCCACGAAGGCCTGCGGACCCTCGTGCTCGAGGGCCGGGACGCACCCGGCGGGGCGGTCCGCGGGCACACGGTCGCCGGGCTGCGGCTCGATGCCGGCGCGGAGTCGTTCGCCACGCGCGGCGGCGTGGTCGCCGCGCTGCTCGACGAGCTCGGGCTGACCGACCGCGTCCGGACGCCCGAGCCGCACGGCTCGTGGGTCCACCTGCCGCACGGCGACGGCCCGCTGCCGCGCACCGGCCTGCTCGGCATCCCCGCCGACCCCTGGGCGGCTGACGTGCGCCGGACGCTCGGACCGCTCGGCGCGCTGCGCGCGAGCCTCGACCTGGTGCTCCCGCCGTCCCGCGCGGACACGCTCGGTGAGCTGGTCCGCCGGCGCATGGGCGCCCGGGTGCTGGATCGCCTGGTGCGACCGGTGGTCGGGGGCGTGCACGCCGCGGATCCTGATGATCTCGCGGTCGACGCGGTGTCTCCTGGCCTGCCCGACGCGTTGCGCCGCGAGCGCGGGTCGCTCGCCCGGGCGGTCCGGAGCCTGCGCGCCTCGGCACCCGCCGGCTCCGCCGTGCAGGGGCTCGACGGCGGCCTGCACGTGCTCGTGGACGCCCTCGTCGCGGACGTCGAAGCCCACGGCGGCACGGTTCGTACCCGCGCGACGGTCGCGTCCCTGGACGACGAGCGCACGGACCGCTGGGTGCTCGCCACGCCGGCCGCCGTGGACCTGCTCGGCCTGCCGGTGGGCCGGCCGGACCCGGGGGCGCAGGTCACGCTGGTCACCCTCGTGCTCGACGCCCCCGCGCTCGACAGCGCGCCGCGCGGCACGGGGGTGCTCGTCGCGCGCGAGGCCACGGACGTCTCCGCGAAGGCGCTCACGCACGGCACCGCCAAGTGGGCCTGGCTCGCGCAGGCCGCAGGTGCCGGTCGGCACGTCGTGCGGCTCTCCTACGGCCGGGCCGGCGAGGACGGCACAGATCCCGACGTCGACACCGCGCTGCGCGACGCCGCCACGCTCCTGGGCACCCCGCTGACGCGGGACCAGCTGGTGGGCCACGCGATCGTCCGGTGGACGCAGGCGCTCCCTCGTCCGAGCGCCCAGCACGCGCAGGTGGTGGCCGACGTCCGCGCCGCGGTGGACGCGCGGCCCGGGGTGGCCGTCTGCGGCGCCTGGGTGGCGGGCAACGGGCTTGCGTCCGTGATCCCCGACGCGCGCGCCGCGGCACGCTCGGTGCTCTGAGGAGAATTCGTCGGCGCGATTCTGGACAACGCGTCGTCACGCTGCGGAAGAATGTCGCACGTCACATTTTCCGGCAGCATTTTCTGACAGGTTGTCATGACCGCGTCACGGAGTTCTCGGACGTCCTCGGATTTCCTCGCACTTCGACATCGCCGCGACGGAGAGGGACACTGACCGCATGCTCCAGCACGTGCGCGTCGGGACCCGCGCGAGCGCCCTCGCGCTCACCCAGACCGGTCACGTGGTCGACGCCCTCACCACCCTGGGGCGTGGCGACCTCACCCTCGAGACCGTCCACGTCCGCACGGACGGCGACCGGCTGACCGGATCGCTGCAGAGCCTGGGCGGTACGGGGGTCTTCGTGACCGCGTTGCGCGACGCCCTGCTCGACGGTCGGTGCGACGTCGCGGTGCACTCGCTCAAGGACCTGCCGACGGGCGACGCCGAGGGCCTGTCGATGGTCGTCCCGCCGCGCGAGGACCCCAGCGACGCCCTGTGCGCCCGCAACGGCCTGACACTGGCCGAGCTGCCCCGGGGCGCCACGGTCGGCACGGGGTCCCCGCGCCGGGCCGCCCAGCTGCTCGCCGCCCGCCCGGACCTCGTGGTCGTCGACATCCGGGGCAACGTCGACACCCGCCTCGGTCGCGTGGCGGGTGCGCGCAGCGGCACGGGTGACCTCGACGCGGTGGTCCTCGCGCGCGCCGGCCTGGCCCGGCTGGGCCGCCTCGACGCGATGACCGAGGCGTTCGGACCGGACGTCATGGCACCAGCACCCGGCCAGGGCGCCCTCGCCGTCGAGGTCCGCAGCTCCGACCTCGTCCCGGGCACCGCGCTCGACGCGGCGCTCCGGGCGCTCGACCACCGGCCCACCCACCTGGCCGTCGTCGCCGAGCGGTCCCTGCTCGCGCGCCTCGAGGCCGGGTGCGCCGCGCCCATCGGCGCCACCGCCCACCTGGCCGACCACGGCCGGTCGCTGAGCCTCGAGGCCGTGATCGCCCGCCCCGACGGGACCGCGACCCTGCGCCGCGGCGCCGCGACCACGTTGGGTGCGGACAGCCTGGAGGACGCCCGCCGCCTGGGCGTGGAGCTGGCCGAGACGCTCCTCGCCGCCGGTGCCGCCGATCTCGCCGTGCTGGGCGCCGTCCGATGACCGCGACGCCCGTCCTGCCCCTGTCCGGCTGGCGCGTGCTGGTGCCCCGGCCCTCCGCCGGCCGCAGCCCCGCCGAGGTCGCGCTCGCCGCCGCCGGTGCCGAGGCGGTCGTCGTGCCCCTCATCGAGACCGTGCCGCCCGAGGACCCCACCGAGCTGGACGACGCCCTGCTGGCCCTGGAGTCTGGCTGGTTCGCGTGGCTCGTGCTCACCAGCGCGGCCGCGGTCCCGGTGCTCGTGGACCGCGCGCAAGAGAGCGCCGGCAGCCTGACGCAGCTGCTCGCCGACGGCCGGGTGCGCGTCGCCGCCATCGGACCCGGCACCGCTCGCGCGCTGCGTGAGGCGGGCGTCGAGCCGGACCTGGTCCCCCGCGGCCAGTCCTCCTCCCGCGCGCTGGTCGAGGCGTGGCCGGAGCCCGCCGAGCCCGCCCGCGTGCTGTTCCCGCGCGGCGACCTGGCGGCGGCGACAGTCACGGACGGGCTGCGGCAACGGGGGTGGGAGGTCACCGACGTCGTCGCCTACCGGACCGTGTCCGCGGCGCCGCCCCCCGACGACGTCCGCGAGGCCTGGACCGACGGCACCATCCGCGCCGCCCTGCTCACCTCGGCGAGCACCGTCCGCGAGCTCGCCGCGCGCCTGGGCGCACCCCCCACGACCACCCTGATGATCGGCATCGGCCCGTCGACCGCCGCGGAGGCCGCCCGCCTGGGCCTGCCGCTGGCCGGCATCGCCACCGAGCAGACGATGCTCGGCATGGTCGACGCCCTGACTCGCGCGGTCACCACCGTGCTGCCCGGTCCGATCCCCAGCCCCGAGGAGCTGTGATGACGAACGCCCGCAGGATCCGGCCCCGACGTCTGCGCGCCACCCCGGCCCTGCGCCGCCTGACCGCCGAGACACGCCTCGACGCTGCGCAGCTGGTGCTCCCGGTGTTCGTCAAGGAAGGGCTGACCGAGCCGCGCGAGATCAGCTCCATGCCGGGCGTCTACCAGCACACCCGCGACTCCCTGCGGAAGGCGGTCGCCGAGGCGGCCGGTGCCGGGCTCGGCGGCGTGATGCTCTTCGCCGTCCCGACCGTCCGGGACGCGATCGGGTCGCAGGCCACGGACCCCGACGGCATCCTCAACCTCGCCATCGCGGACACGGTCGCCGAGGTGGGCGACGCGCTCGTCGTCCAGGCGGACCTGTGCCTCGACGAGTTCACCGACCACGGGCACTGCGGGGTCCTGACCCCGGGCGGGGCCGTGGACAACGACGCGACCCTCGTCCGGTACGCGGAGATGGCGCTCGCGCAGGCGGAGGCGGGCGCCCACCTGGTCGGGCTCAGCGGCATGATGGACGGCCAGGTCGGGTACGTGCGCGACGCCCTCGACGCCGCGGGTCGCGACGACGTCGCCGTGCTGGCCTACGCCGCCAAGTACGCGTCGGCGTTCTACGGCCCGTTCCGCGACGCGGTCGAGTCGCAGCTCGAGGGCGACCGCCGGACGTACCAGATGGACCCGGCGAACCGTCGGGAGGCCGTCCGTGAGGTGGCCCTCGACATCGCGGAGGGCGCCGACATCGTCATGGTCAAGCCGGCGCTGGCGTACCTCGACATCCTCGCCGACGTGGCCGCGATGTCGTCAGTTCCGGTCGCGGCCTACCAGGTGTCCGGCGAATACGCCATGATCGAGGCCGCCGCCGCGCGAGGGTGGATCGAGCGCAGACGGGCGATCCTGGAGTCCGTGCTCAGCATCCGTCGTGCCGGTGCCGATCACGTGCTTACCTACAGCGCGACAGAGCTGGCCGGTTGGCTGGCAGAGGAGAACCGATGAGCGTCACCACCAACGCGACGACGAGCGAGACGGCGTTCGCGCGCGCGCAGGCCGTCATCCCGGGCGGCGTCAACTCGCCGGTGCGGGCGTACGGCAACGTCGGCGGCACCCCCCGGTTCCTCGCGTCCGCGCAGGGTCCGTACGTCACGGACGTCGACGGCAACGAGTACGTCGACCTCGTCGGCTCCTGGGGCCCCGCCCTCCTCGGCCACGCGCACCCCGAGGTGGTGGAGGCCGTCCGCGACGCCGCCGGACGTGGCCTGAGCTTCGGCGCCCCGACGCTCACCGAGGTGGACCTGGTCGACGAGATCCGCTCGCGGGTCCCCCCGGCCGAGAAGGTGCGCCTGGTGTCCACCGGCACCGAGGCCACCATGACCGCCCTGCGTCTCGCCCGTGCGTTCACCGGGCGGGACCTCATCGTGAAGTTCGCCGGCTGCTACCACGGCCACGTCGACGCGCTCCTGGCCTCGGCCGGCTCCGGCGTCGCGACCCTCGGCCTGCCCGACTCGGCCGGCGTCTCCGCCGCGGTCGCCGGCGAGACGATCGTCGTCCCCTACAACGACGTCGAGGCGATCGAGGCCGTGTTCGCGGAGCACGGGGACCGCATCGCCGCCGTGATCACCGAGGCCGCGCCCGCCAACATGGGTGTCGTCCCGCCGCTGCCCGGCTTCAACGCCTCGCTGCGCCGCCTCACGCTCGAGCACGGCTCCCTGCTGATCCAGGACGAGGTCCTCACGGGCTTCCGGGTCGGGTACTCCGGGTGGTGGGGGCTCGAGGGGCTGCGCGAGGGCTGGGCCGCGGACCTGCACACGTTCGGCAAGGTCATCGGCGGCGGCCTGCCGGTCGCCGCGGTCGGTGGGCGTCGGGACGTCATGGCGCTCCTGGCGCCGGTCGGGCCGGTGTACCAGGCGGGCACGCTGTCGGGGAACCCCGTGGCGACCGCCGCGGGCCTGGCGACGCTGCGGCTGGCCGACCTGGACGTGTACGCCCGCGTCGACGCCGTCTCCGCGCAGCTGCGCACCGAGCTGGGTGCGGCCCTCTCCTCCGAGGGCCTCCCGCACGCGATCCAGTGGGCCGGGAACCTGTTCAGCACGTTCTTCGGTGCCGACGCCGCCGCGCACGGAGCCCGGAACTACGACGCGGTGCTGGCCACCGAGTCGTGGCGGTACGCGCCGTTCTTCCACTCGCTGCTGGAGTCCGGGGTGTACGCGCCGCCGTCGCCGTTCGAGGCCTGGTTCGTCTCGGCAGCGCACGACGACGCCGCGGTGGACCGGATCGTCTCGGCCCTCCCGGCCGCCGTCCGCGCGGCCGCGCAGGCCACGGCACCGACCGACTGAGCAGGGTGGCGACCTCGGTCGGCGCCCCCGCGCTCCGGCGCGACCGTCGCTGGCTCCACCTGCTCTGGGCGGTCCCGGCCGCGGTCGCCGCGTCGTTGGTGCCGCTCTTCCTCGCGACGATCTCCCTGTGCGGGATCAGCGGGTGCACGGGCGGGGGGTTCGGGGTCACCGACTCCGGGCGCGCGCAGGTCGTCCCGTTCCTGGTCCTCGGCGCCCTCGTGGTCGCCTCGCCGTTCGTGCTGCTGCCGTGGCGGCCCGCACGGCGACCGCGGCTGGTGGTCGCCGCCGTCGTCTTCGTGGGCTGGCTGGCGCTCACGGGCGTCCCGATCCTGCTCGCGTGGCGCTCCGCGGCCCCGCCGCTCTGACCAGGTCCTACGGGTTGACCCAGGCGTCCTCGCGGGCGCCCAGGTCACGCACGTGCGCGGGCAGCTCCCCGGACACCAGCGCCGCGAGCGTCACCTGGTCGAGCACGTCCCGCACGCTCACGCGCAGAGCGACCCACACCCGCAGCAGCGCCTGCGCCGACCCGCCGTACTCGAGCTCGGTCGGCCGCTCGTCGCGCACCGTGACCAGCGGACCGTCGACCGCGCGGATGACGTCGGCCAGCGTGATCTCGTCGGCGGGCCGCGCCAGCCGGTACCCGCCGGACCGCCCACGGACGCTGGACACCACGCCGCCGCGGCGCAGGTCACCGAGGATCCGCTCCAGGAACGCGACCGGGAGCTGCTGCCCGGCGGCGAGGTCGTCCGCCCGCACCGGGTCCCCGTGAGGGGACGCCGCCAGCTCGGCGCACGCCCGCACCGCATAGTCCGCCTTCGCCGAGACCCGCATGCCGCTGATTCTGCCGTGCAGCGGAGCGGGGATGGCTCCCCGGAATACCCCATGGGGGTATCGTGTTGCGCAAAGAGCACCCGCTCGACGACGAAAGAGGCCCCCATGCACGGCTACACGGACGCCAAGGACGACTACCTCAAGCGCCTGCGCCGGGTCGAGGGCCAGGTCCGCGGCATCGCCCGGATGGTCGACGAGGACGTGTACTGCATCGACATCCTCACCCAGGTCGCCGCCGTCACGAAGGCCCTGCAGGCCGTGAGCATCGGCCTGGTCGAGGACCACCTCGCGCACTGCGTCGTCGACGCCGCCCGCCAGTCCCCCGAGGAGGGAGCGGCGAAGGTGAAGGAAGCCTCCGACGCCATCGCCCGCCTCGTCCGCAGCTAGAAGGAGCACCTCCCATGAGCACCAGCACCATCACGACCACGTTCGGCGTCGACGGCATGACCTGCGGCCACTGCGTCTCCGCGGTGACCTCCGAGCTGTCCGCCCTGCCGAGCGTCAAGGACGTCACGGTCCAGCTCGTCGTCGGCGGGTCGTCGACGGTCTCGGTCATCTCCGACGCGCCCCTGGCCGACGACGCGGTCGCCTCGGCGGTCGTCGAGGCCGGCTATGCCGTCACCCCGCGGAGGTCGTTGCTGTGAGCGAACGAACCGTCGATCTCGCGATCGAGGGCATGACCTGCGCCTCCTGCGTCGCGCGCGTCGAGAAGAAGCTGAACCGGCTGCCGGGCGTCGAGGCGACCGTGAACCTGCCGCTGGAGTCGGCGCACGTCCGTGTGGACGGGCCGACCGCCACGGACGAGCTGGTCGCCGCCGTCCGCGCCGCTGGCTACGACGCCACGGTCGTGCGCCCCCCGCACGAGCACCACGAGGGCATGGACCCCGTCGAGCACGCCCTCTCGGGTCACTCGATGGCGCCCGGCCACGACATGGACCCGGCCGAGGACACCTCGGCCCCGACCGACGCGCGCGGTACCGAGCTGCGCAGCCGCCTGCGGGTCGCCGCCGTCCTCACCGTGCCCGTGCTGCTGGTCTCGATGATCCCCGCGCTCCAGTTCACCGGGTGGCAGTGGGTCGTCGCCGCGCTGGCCCTGCCCGTGGTCACGTGGGCCGCGTGGCCGTTCCACCGTGCCGCGTTCCGGGCCGCCCGGCACGGCGCCTCGACCATGGACACACTGGTGTCGATCGGCATCATCGCCGCGAGCGCCTGGTCCCTGTGGGCTCTGCTGTTCGGTGGCGCCGGCGAGCTCGGCATGACCATGACCCCCACGCTGTGGCCGCGGGCCGCCGAGGAGATGGCCGTCCCGGAGCTGTACTTCGAGGTCGCGGCCGTCGTCACCACGTTCCTGCTGGCCGGCCGGTACGCCGAGCACCGGTCCCGCCGCCGTGCCGGCGACGCCCTGCGCGCGCTGCTGGACCTGGGCGCCAAGGACGTGTCGCTGCTGGTCGGCGGCACCGAGCGGCGCGTGCCCGTCGACCGGCTCACCGTCGGCGACGAGTTCGTCGTGCGACCGGGGGAGAAGGTCGCCACCGACGGGGTGGTCGTCAGCGGCACCTCCGCGCTGGACACCTCGCTGCTCACCGGCGAGCCGGTGCCGGTCGACGTCGGCCCCGGCGACGAGGTCACCGGCGCCACGATCAACACCTCGGGCGCGCTCGTCGTGCGGGCCACCCGCGTGGGCGCGGAGACGCGGCTGGCACAGATCGGCCGGCTCGTCGCCGCCGCGCAGACCGGCAAGGCACCCGTGCAGCGGCTGGCGGACCGGATCTCCGCGGTGTTCGTGCCCGTGGTGCTGGTCCTCGCGCTCGGTACGCTGGCCGCCTGGTTGCTCACCGGCTCGGGCGTGCAGGCGGCGTTCACCGCTGCGGTCGCCGTGCTGATCATCGCGTGCCCCTGCGCCCTCGGCCTGGCCACGCCCACCGCGCTGCTGGTCGGCACCGGCCGCGGCGCGCAGCGGGGCATCCTCATCAAGGGCCCCGAGATCCTCGAGCAGACCCGCACCATCGACACCGTCGTGCTGGACAAGACCGGCACGGTGACCGAGGGCCGCATGGCGCTGGTCGACGTGGTGGGCGAGCCCGAGGTCCTGCGCTACGCCGCCGCGGTCGAGCAGCTCGCCGAGCACCCCATCGGCCAGGCCATCGCGGTCGCCGCCGGACGCACGGACGGACCGACCGGGGGCGACGGCGTCATCATCGGCTCCGACCAGGTGCACGACTTCCGCGCGGAGGCCGGTCACGGCGTCTCGGGCGTGGTCCGCACCGCGCACTCGGGAGTCGGGCTGGGTCGTCGTGTCCTCGTCGGCAAGCCCGCGTGGCTCAAGGAGCAGGGCATCGACCCGACCGACTACCAGGGTCCGTTCGACGCCGCCGAGGCCGACGGTGCCACCGCGGTCATGGTCGCCTGGGACGGCTCGCCGCGCGGCGTGCTGGTCCTGCGCGACCCGGTCAAGCCGTCCTCCGCGCAGGCGGTCGCCGAGCTGCGCGCCCTGGGCCTGCGGCCGGTCCTGCTCACCGGGGACAACGAGGGCGCGGCCCGGGCAGCCGCACGCGAGGTCGGGATCTCCGCGACCGACGTCATCGCGCACGTGCTGCCCGCCGACAAGGTGGCGGTCGTCGCCCGGCTGCAGGCCGAGGGCGCACGCGTCGCGATGGTCGGCGACGGGGTCAACGACGCCGCCGCCCTGGCCACCGCCAACCTCGGCCTGGCCATGGGCACCGGGACCGACGTCGCGATCGAGGCCGCCGACATCACGCTGGTCCGTGGCGACCTGCGATCTGCCGGCGACGCGATCCGGCTCTCCCGGCGCACGCTGCGGGTCATCAAGCAGAACCTGTTCTGGGCGTTCGCCTACAACGTCGCCGCGATCCCGCTGGCCGCCCTCGGCCTGCTCAACCCGATGATCGCGGGCGCTGCGATGGCGCTCTCGTCGGTGCTGGTGGTCGGGAACTCGCTGAGGCTGCGACGGTTCGAGTAGGTCTCAGCACGGCTCTCAGCCCACCGCGTACAGGGGGACGAGGGCCACGCCTCCGACGAGCGCGAGGATCCCCGGGTACCGGTGCCAGGACGTGACGGTCCGGTCCCGGTCCCTGCGGACGTAGCGCGGCACGTCGTAGGCGCTCCGGCTCGGGCGGACGTGCACCGGCCTCGTCCGGAGCAGCCAGAGGTACACGGCGCCGAGAGCCATCCCGAGACCGCCGACCAGGGCGGCCGCGGCGTCGAACCACGCCGTCCACCCGCCCGCACCTGCTCTCCGGGCAGCCTCCGCGATCCCGACCACCACGTAGGAGCAGCCGAGGGCCGCAGCCGGCAGCCCGACCACGACTCCCGGGTTGCGCCAGTAGTCCTCACTGTCGATGTGGAAGATCCACTCCCCGACCACCACCAGTCCGAGGCCGCTCGCCGCCGCGACCACCGCGACCACCGCGAGCATCAGCGCGAGGACGTCGGTCACGGACATCGCTTCTCGGCACCTCGGTTAGGGGACGGGGCACGACTCCGACAGTCGGGCGAGGTCACCGTACCGGTCCGTCTCAGTGGAACCGGCGGCCCTCGTCGCGGCGGTACGCCGTCACGGCGAGGGCCGCGAACACCACCGTCCACGCGAGGATCACCACGAGAGCCCCCGCGTAGGCGTCATACCCGGTCACCGCCTGCACGGCCAGGTCGCGGGCGGCCCGCGACGGCAGGAACTTCGACAAGGCATCGAGCCACGCGGGGAACGCCTCGGGCGGCAGGAACAGTCCCCCGGCGAACGCGAGCGGGAACAGGGTGGCCTGCACCACCGCGATCGCGGCCTTGGAGCTGAGCCGGTACCCGATCGCCAGCCCGAGCAGCAGGAACGGCACCGCCACAGCGGGCACCATCGCGATCGCCGCGATCGCCTGGGCCGGGGTGAGGGTCGCCGCGGTGAGGAACGCGCCGAGCAGGACCAGCGGCACCAGGGCGAGGTAGGACCAGAGCACCCCGTTGAGCACCCGGCCGACCAGCCGCGGTCCGGCGCCGGCGGGCAGCGTGCGCAGGAACGGGTCGAACGGCATCGCGCGGTCCTCGGAGACGCCGACGCCGAACGAGAACAGGCACGTGGACATCACGGCGAACACCCCGAGCTGCGCGATCGCGGCGGTGGCGATCCCCGGGTCGTCGGCCACCGACCGCTGCGGGATGACGAAGAACAGCAGGGCCAGCGACGGGAACAGCAGGTTGCCGATCACCGCGATGGGGATCCGCACGGTCTCGAGGAACTGGAACCGGGCGTGCAGGACGGCCAGCGACCAGAACGGGCGTGGCGCGAGAACGGTGCTCATCGGACGACCTCCTCCTTCTGCGTGAGCGTGAGGAACGCCTCCTCCAGCGAGGCGCCACGGACCTCCAGGCCCTCGAACGGCACGGCCTGCTCGACGAGGGCGCGAACGGTCAGGTCGGCGTCGGACGCGAGCACCGTCCAGCGCCCGTCGGCCCCCTGCTGCGCGCTGGCCGCTCCGGGCAGCCGCGCCAGGTCGACGGTGTCCCCGACGGGCACCGAGAAGATCACGCGGCGCAGTCCGACGAGCCCGAGCACCGACGTCAGGGTGTCGTCGGCCAGCACGCGGCCCTCGCCGATCACCACCACGCGCTCCGCGAGCGCCTCGATCTCCTCGAGGTAGTGGCTGGTCAGCAGCACGGTCGCGCCGTCGGCGTGGTAGTCGCGCAGCGCCTGCCACAGGATGTGCCGCGCCTCGACGTCGAGCCCGGTGGTCGGTTCGTCGAGGAGCACCAGCCGCGGCCGGCCGACGAGCGCGAGGGCCACCGCGAGCCGGCGCTTCTGGCCGCCCGACAGGCCACCGGTCTGCCGCCCGGACAGGTCCTCGAGCCCGAACCGGGCGAGCACCTCCGCGCGCGTCATGGGGGCGGGGTAGTGCCCGGCGACGAGGTCGACGACCTCCCCGACCGTGAGTGTCGGCGGCAGGCCGGTCTCCTGCGGGGTGGTCCCGAGCGCGATCCGCGACGACGCGTCCCGCGGGTTCCCGCCGAACAGCCGGACGGTGCCGGAGTCGGCCCGGCGCAGGCCGCTGACCAGGCTGAGCAGGGTGGTCTTGCCCGCGCCGTTGGGTCCGAGCAGCCCGACGAGCTGCCCCTCGCCGACGCTCAGCGACACGTCGTCGAGCGCGGTCACCGCCCCGAACGTGCGGGTGACGTGCTCCAGCTCCACGACGGCGGTCATGACGTTCCTCCCAGCAGTGAACGCAGCGTCTGCGTGTACCTCTCGAACGCCAGCCGTCCGGCCAGCGTCAGCTCCACGTAGGTGGCCGGGGTCCGGCCCTCATGGGTCTTGGTGATCCTCACGTAGTCCGCCTCCTCGAGTCGGCGCAGATGGGTGGACAGGTTCCCCGCGGTCATGTCGAGCAGCTTCTGCAGCCGCGGGAAGGAGATGCGGTCGTGCGCACCGAGCGACGCGAGCGTGGCCACGACCCGCAGCCGGGCCTGCGCATGGATGACGGGGTCGAGCGGCTCCTCAGGCACGGGACCGGATCCGCGTGACGAGGCCGAGCGCGAGCATCCCGCCACCGCCCGCGAGCGCCATGACCAGGTAGGACGCCGGCAGCCCGGTGAGCGCGGCCGCCGCCCCCACGAGCGCCATCCAGCCGCCGACCAAGTACATCCCCCTGTCGTCCCACAGCAGGCCCCCCGCGAGGTAGAGCAGCCCGACCACCAGCGCCGCGATCGCGTTGGCCGCCAGCCCGGTCACCTCGTCCGACGCCCCCGCCCGGCCCAGCCCGGCGACGATCAGGCTCTGCGCGGTGAAGCCGATCGGCCACGCCCAGCCGTACAGGGCGCCCTGACGTGCGCCGGCGCCGGCGATCCCGTGCGTCCTGCGCAGCACGTGCACGATCGTCAGCACCACGGCCACCAGGCCGAGGCCGATCGCGACGACCACCGCGAGCACCGACGGGCGGCGGTCGTCGCGGGCAGTCAGCCACATCGCGCCGTACCCGAGCAGCCACGCGGTGCCCCAGAGCCCGAAGATCCAGGTGCTCGACGGGCGGGTGCCCTCGGCACGCGCGCGTTGGGCGGCGATGATCGCGAGCGCGTCGGCCGGGTCCGGTGCCTCGTCCGGACCGGCGGCGGCTGCGTCGCGCGGCTGCTCCGGTGTCATGCCTTCCTCCTAGGTTTGCGACACAAAGTAGTTTGTCTCGTCCCGACGCGCAAGGGGGTTGCTCAGGTCCGGTCCAGCCGGCGTCCAGGCTTGCGGCCTACGCTGCGAGCCATGACTGCGCCGACGCCCGCCGACGCGACCCCGGACGACCTCGCGGCTCCGGTGCTCACGGCCCCGCCGCCCAGCCAGCGCGCGTACCGCCGCCGGCTCACCACCGAGATCTGGATCGTCCTCGGCCTGTCGCTCGGGAAGTCCGGCCTCTACGCGGTGGTCAACATCATCGACCGGCTCACCGCCGGTCCCCCGCTGGCGGACCAGTCGACCACCCTCAACCCCAGCCGCTCACCGCGCCCGTGGCTCGACCTCACCTACCAGCTGCTGCAGATCGGCTTCGCGCTGGTCCCCGTCGCGCTCGCCCTCTACCTGCTCTCGGCCAACGGGAAGTCGGCGGTGCGACGCATCGGGCTCGAGCTCACGCGGCCGTGGCGTGACCTCGCGGTCGGCGTCGGCCTCGCCGCGCTCATCGGCATCCCCGGGCTCGGCCTGTACGCGCTCGCGCGGGCGCTCGGGCTGGCCGTCGAGGTCCAGGCGTCGGCCCTCAACGCGGCCTGGTGGACCATCCCCGTGCTGCTCCTCGCGGCGCTGCAGAACGCGCTGCTCGAGGAGGTCATCGTCGTCGGGTACCTCATGGAGCGGCTGCGCGAGCTGCGCTGGAGCGCGCCGGCCATCGTCGTCGCGAGCGCCCTGCTGCGCGGCTCGTACCACCTGTACCAGGGCTGGGGCGCCTTCGTCGGGAACGCGATCATGGGCCTGCTGTTCGCCGAGTACTACCGCCGGAAGCGCCGGGTGATGCCGCTCGTGATGGCGCACACGATCATGGACATGGTCGTGTTCGTCGGCTACGCGCTCGTCCCTGCCGCGCTGCTCGCGGCGATCGGGCTGAACTAGATCGTCGCCGACCCCTTGTCGAGCTGGTGGGCCAGCTGCTTCGTCGCGAAGCCGCTGACGATGAGCACCACGCCGCCGACGAAGGCGAACAGGCCCAGCAGCACGACGATCACGCTCACCGACGTCTGCGGGTTCATGATCAGCAGCAGCCCGAACAGGAACGCGATCAGGCCGAACGTCAGCACCCAGTACCAGCCGATGTCGCGCGACCGGTACAGGACCACCGAGGCGATGATTGACAGGACGCCGAGCACCAGCACCCAGAGGGCGATCAGGTAGAAGATCACCTGCGCGGTCGGCCCGGTCCACACCACGGCGGTCACACCGAACGCGATGCCGACGAGGCCCGAGATCAGCCACCAGCCGGCGCCCGGCTCCTTGCGGTTGCCCAGCCACTGCGCGATGGCCACCAGCCCGTCGATGATCGCGAACACCCCGAACACCCACACGAGCGCCTTCACCGTGCCCAGCGGCTGCACGAGCATGAACAACCCGAGGATCACCAGCACCACGCCGCGCAGGATGGGGAGCCACCAGATCCGGCGGAGCGCGGACGAGACGTCGGCGGTGGTCAGGTCGTCGGACATCGATGCCTCCAGCTGTCAGGACGAGGGGTCGGAACAGCAGCGTCCTGCTCCTCACGCTAGTGGAGGATCCGGACGAAGCACCTCGACGCGCACAAACGCTTACCGGCAGGTCACGCGACCTACCGAGCAGGTCCGGCGTGGCTGCCTAGACTCGCCCCTATGCCCGCGACGCCCGCCAGTCGCGCAGCGGCAGACGCCGCTGCGCCCACGGACGTCGTCGCGCCCGCAGAGACTGCCGAGGAGGCAGCAGACCCCGCTCGCGACGTGGTGATCCACGACGTCCCCACCGTCCGCGTGCACCACCCGAGCGACCTCCTGGGCACGGTGCTGTCCGCGCTCGGCATCGCGGTCGTGCTCGTGCTGGCGACCTACGCCCACAACACCACCACCGGCGTGGCGGAGGACGTCCAGGGCTTCGCCACCCTGCTCAAGCGGATCCTCTTCGTCCCCGTCACCCTGCTCGAGGGCTTCGTCATCGTCGCCGTCCCCCTCGCGGTCATCACCGAGCTCGCGATCCGCCGGCTCGGCCGGCAGCTGGTCGAGGGTCTGGTCGCCGCACTTGCCGCCCTCGTCCTCAACGCGGTCGTCTACTGGGCCATCACCACGCTCGGGTCCGAAGAGCTCGTGGTCGGCATGTCGATCCGGTCGGACAACCAGTGGGTCGTCACGCTCCCCGGGTACGTCGCGCTGCTGGTCGGCCTGCTCACGGTCGTCGGCCCGCGCGGTCGCCGCCGGACCGTCAAGTGGTCGTGGAACCTCATCTGGATCGCGATCGGCGTGCTGCTCATCACCGCCGGGGTCTCGCTGCCGGGGCTGGCCGTCTCCTTCCTCATCGGCCGCGTGACGGGGCTCGGGGTGCGCTACCTGTCCGGCGTGCAGTCGGAGCGGGCGTACGGGGCGAGCCTGGTGGCCGGCGTGCGGCGCGCCGGGTTCGATCCCGTCCAGCTGAGCCGGGTGGCGGACGCGACCACGGAGGCGGAGTCCGAGGTCGGGGCCGACGAGCTCGACGGCGACTCCGCGGCCCGGGCGCTCACCCGGTCGACCGACCACCGCGTGTACGAGCTGACCACCGAGGACGGCGACGAGCTGGACCTGGTCGTCGTCGACGGCGACCGGCAGGTGGTCGGCATGCTGACCCGGCTGTGGCGGTCGCTGCGGCTGCGCGGGATCGAGGGCCGCTCGGTGGTGTCACTGCGCCAGGCTGCCGAGCGCACCGCCCTGCTCGCCTACGCCGCCCGCGCCGCCGGCGTCCGCACCCCCAAGCTGCTGAGCATCGCCGAGGCCGACGACTCCATGCTCCTGGTCCAGGAGCGCCCCGGGCACGCGGTCCCGCTGAGCGACCTGACCAGCGAGGAGCTCACCGACGAGGTCCTCGAGGAGCTCTGGGCGCAGCTCCAGCTCGCCCACGACGCCGGCATCGCCCACCGGTCGCTGACCAGCGACGTCCTGCTCGTCGAGACCGTCGTCGGCCGGCCGGTCGTCTGGCTGACCAGCTGGGAGCAGGGCGACGTCGCCTCGTCCGAGCTGGCCCGACGCATGGACGTCACCCAGCTCGTGGCCCTCCTCGCCCTGCGGGTGGGCGCCACGCGCGCCCTCGAGTCCGCGGCGAGCGTCGTCCCCGCCGAGCACGTCGCGGCGATCGGTCCACTCCTGCAGACGATCACGCTGCCGCGCCTGACCCGCGACGAGATGCGCGCGGACAAGAAGGTGCTCGCCGAGCTGCGGTCGGCGCTGGTCGCCCGGCTGCCCGAGGCCGACGTGGAGCCGCAGCAGCTGGTCCGGTTCGGTGCCCGCACCGTGCTGACGATCGTCGTGCCGATCGCCGCCATCGTCTTCGTCATCACCAGCATCAACGTCGACGAGATCACCTCCGCGCTCGCGGCCGGCGACTGGCGCTGGACGGTGGTCGCGTTCGTGCTCGGGCTCGTCACGCTCGTCGGGGCCGCGCTGGCGTTCGTCGCGTTCTCGCCGGTCAAGCTGCCGCTGTGGCGCGCCACGCTGGTGCAGACCGCCGCGACCTTCGTCGGGCTCGCCGCACCAGCCGGCATCGGACCGGCCGCGCTGAACCTGCGGATGCTCACCAAGCGGGGGGTGTCCACCACCCTGGCGGCGGCCACCGTCGCGCTCGTCCAGGTGAGCCAGTTCGTCGTGACGCTCGGTCTGCTGCTGGTCCTGACCATCGCGTCCGGCAACAAGGAGTCGGCGCTGCCGGTCTCGCCCGTCGTCCTGCTCGTCCTGGGGATCGTCGCCGCGCTCGTCGCGTCGGCGCTCCTGGTGCCCAAGGTGCGTCAGTGGGTRCTCGCCAAGACCATGCCGACCCTCCGCCAGACGTGGCCGCGCCTCATCGAGGTGCTCGGGCAGCCGTGGCGGCTGGCGCTGGCCGTCGGCGGCAACCTGCTGATGACGCTCGGCTTCATCTTCGCGTTCGACGCGAGCCTCGCCGCGTTCGGCCAGGACGCCACGCTCATCCAGGTGGCGCTGGTCTACCTGGCCGGCAACACCGCGGGCGCGCTGATCCCGACGCCCGGCGGCATGGGCACGATCGAGCTGGCCCTCGCCACCGCGCTCACCAGCTTCACCACGATCAACCCCGGTGTCGCGACGTCGGTCGCGGTCCTGTTCCGGGTGGCCACGTACTGGCTGCGCATCCCGCTCGGCTGGGTGGCCATGCGCGTGCTGCAGAAGACCGGCGAGCTGTAGACAGAGGTCCGGGCCGGCACCTGTGCGGTACCGGCCCGGAGAACTCGTGCGGCAGCGTCGGTCAGGCGAGCGCCTTGGCCTTGAGCGCCGCGAACTCGTTGGCGTCGATCGTGCCCGCGTCGAGCAGCGCCTTCGCCTCGGCGATGTGCTCGGTCGGTGACTTGCCCGCCACGTCTCGGATGTAGCTGTCGGTATCGGACTTCGCCTGCTGGACGGCCTGCATCTGCCGCTCCGCCATGCCCTTGCCGCGGGCGATCACGTAGATCAGCGCGGTCAGGAACGGCAGGAAGACCAGCGCGATGATCCAGACGGCCTTGGCGAAGCCGCCGAGGTCACGGTCACGGAACAGGTCTCCGAGGATCTGAAAGAGGATGACGAGGTACGCGAAGAACAGGAACCAGTAGACGAGAAGCCAGAACCAGTCCAAGAAGCTGTCCATGTGACCTTCTCTCCGGAAGTGCCCCCGAGCGGGAGCTCGCTCACGTCGAGGCTAGTGGACATGGCGGACAAAAAGCACCCACCGACACACGCTGACCTGCGGCAACGCAGAACCCCCCGGAGCCGGGAGGCTCCGAGGGGTTCGACGAGGAGGGCTTGCCGTGCTTCGAGACCTCAGGCCGCCACGTGCTCGCGCTGCGCCGGCACCAGCTCGATCGCGCTGCGACGAGCGGCGAGGCCGGCCCACGCGGAGACGCGAGGAGCCGGGAAGGCCGGGGTGGGGGTGATGGAGGTCTCGGACGGGTCCGCTGAGAATCCGCGCTGGTCCATGTCGCTGTCCTGTCTGTTCGGTAGCCCGGCTGACCCTGTAGGTCCCGTGGCTTTGCGTCCCCTCCTTGCGGAGGGTTTGCCGTTTCGCTGACAAGTCCGACATTAGAGCAACATGAGAGTTCGTGGAAGCGTGTCACCGTCAGCAGAACCGGACATACGCCCTTTTCACCCGGTCGGACGTATCAGAGCGTCTCCTTCACGCTCGTGGCCGCTCACCCGAAGGTGAACGAGAACGCCTGGACCCCTGACTGCGCAGTCAGCTCGACGGTGCCGCTCCGCACTGAATCGTCGTCGACCAGCGCGTACGCCCGCGGTGCACCGTCCACCGCCAGCTCCACCCGGTCCACGACCGACCCGTCCTCGTCGCGCACGGTGGCCGTGACCGCACCCGTCCCGCCGAGGACCACCTGCACCACCGCGGCGTGGTACCGCAGTTGCAGCTGCGCGTCCGGGCCCGCGGTCGCGCCCTGGTAGTCGGTGGTCCACGTCCCGCCGAACGCGACCGTGTCCGGCGCCTGGTCCGTGGGGAACGTGTAGGTCCCCGCGCCCTCCCGGTAGTCGCCCGCCACGTTCGCGTGCTTGCTCACCGACAGGAACGTCTCCGGGGTGACGTCTCCCTCCGGTGTCGTGTCGTCCACCTGGGTCTGCGCGGGAAGCGTCACGCCGGGGTCCGCCTGCGTCAGGAGCTCCCGGATCAGGGTCTCGGTCTGGGCGTAACCGCCCTCGCCCTGCGACACCTGCCGGATCCGGCCGTCGGCGTCGATCAGGTAGTGCGCAGGCCAGTAGCGGTTTCGGTAGGCGGTCCAGGTGGCGTACGAGTTGTCCTGCGCCACGGGGTACGTGATGCCCAGCCGCTCCGCGCCGTCGACGACGTTGCGGGTCTCGCGCTCGAACGCGTACTCGGGGGTGTGCACGCCGATCACCACGAGGCCGTCGTCGCGGTAGGCCTCCTCCCACGCGGTCACGTGCGGGACCGAGCGCTGGCAGTTGATGCAGGAGTACGCCCAGAAGTCGAGGAGCACGACCTTGCCGCGCAGGTCCGCCAGGTCGACCGGTGCACCGTCCGGGGTGTTCAGCCAGGTATCGATACCTCGGATCGCCGGCGCGGGTCCGCAGTCCTCGAGCTCGGCGGAGTTGTTGCTGCACTCGGCCAGCTGCCGGTTCTCGTCCGTGACCAGCCCGCCGAGGTCCAGCTGCTCGCGCACGGTCTCGCTGGCGGCGACCCTCGCCTGGAGCGACTCCGTGTAGCCCGGGAGCGCCCGCTGGATCGCGTCGGTCAGGTTGAACGCCAGCGCCAGGGCGAGCGCGATCATCAGCGCACCGCCGGCCGCGCGGATGCCGCGCTGGTGGGTGCGGAACGCGGCGATGCGCTCGGCGACCCGGCGGCCCGCGAGCGCGAGGATCAGCAGCGGGATCGACGCGCCCAGCGCGAACGCCACGGTCAGGACAACCGTGCCGGGGCCGACCGACCCCGTTGCACCCGCCACGGTGATCGCCGCGAGCACCGGCCCGGCGCACGGCACGTACACCGCGCCCAGTCCGAGACCGAGCACGAAGCCGCCGCGGCCCGCCCCGGGCGCACGCTTCGGGGTCAGCCGCTGGAACGGACGCTCCAGGAGCTCCTCGAACCGCGGCACCAGCAGGCCGATGCCCAGGAGCGCGAGCACGGCGATGCCGGCCCAGCGCAGCAGGTCCTGCGGCAGACCGAGCAGGTTGAGCAGGAGCGTGCCGACCAGGGTGACCAGCGTGAAGCTGGTGACCAGGCCCGCGATGACCAGGTAGGGGCGGCGGGCCGACGCCTTGTCGCGCGTGGCCGTCACCTCCGCGGGTGGTTCCAGGGTGGCGACGCCACCGGGCGTCCACGTGGTGCCGCTCGACAGGAACGACGGCTGGGCCATCGCCCCCACGGAGCCGGCGGCGCCCTTCGTGGTCTTCGTCGTGGCGGATGGTCGAGCGCGTGCCCCTTGCACGCCGCCCGCGAAGAACACGACGGGCAGCACGGGCAGGATGCACGGCGAGATGCCGGTGATGAGGCCACCGACGAGCCCGATGAGCGCGAGCGTGAGCAGGTCCATGGCCGGGGTTCGCCGCCGCGACCCTCGGGGATGGGTCCTCGTCGCAACCGGCACCCATCCGCTCCCCCGACGGTGCCGAACCCCTCCCGAGAGACGACCGGGCGGGTACCCACCCGGACCTGATTCAAGGGAGAGCCACCATGCGCACCACGAACCGCACCCGTATCGCCGCCGTCCTGCTCGCCGGCGTCACGGGCCTCGCCCTGACCGCCTGCAGCTCCGGCGCGGCCGACGACACTGCAGGATCCGAGTCGTCGTCGATGGAGACGCCCATGGAGACGCCGTCGGAGATGCCGACCGAGGACGCGATGACCGCGGACCCCGCCGCCGACCTCGTCGGCCCCGGCTGTGCCGACTACGCCACCGCCGTCCCCGACGGCCCCGGCTCCGTGACCGGCATGTCGACCGACCCGGTCGCCGTGGCCGCGTCGAACAACCCGCTGCTGACCACGCTCGTGGCGGCCGTCTCCGGCCAGCTGAACCCGGACGTCAACCTGGTCGACACCCTGAACGGTGCGGAGTTCACCGTGTTCGCGCCGGTCGACGACGCGTTCGCCAAGATCGACCCGGCGACCATCGAGTCCCTCAAGACCGACTCCGCGACGCTCTCCTCGATCCTCACGTACCACGTGGTGCCCGGGCAGCTGTCCCCCGACATGGTGGCCGGCACGCAGACCACCGTCCAGGGCGGGACCGTCGAGGTCACCGGCTCGGGTGACTCGCTCATGGTCAACGGCGCGTCCGTCATCTGCGGCGGCGTCCACACCGCCAACGCGACCGTCTACCTCATCGACTCGGTGCTCATGCCGACGATGTGACGACCCGGCGGGCCGGTCGCTGAGGCGGCCGGCCCGTCAGCGCTCGGCCGTTCAGCGGCCGAGCAGCGGAGCCCCCTCGCAGGGTACGGCGAGGGGGCTCCGTCGCGTCCGGACCCGACTCCCGCACCCGTCCGTGAGTTCGTGCGTTCCGGTCGAGTTCGTGAGTTGGAACTGCCGATCTCGCCTGTAACTCACGAACTCGTGCGGGACGGTGCGGGGCGGGGTGGGTCAGGTGGCCGAGAGGACTACCAGCGGGTCCGTCGTCGGCTGCGTGGAGCCGCCGGCGGGTTCGACCGTGATGGCCAGGGCGTCGCCCGTGGAGAAGTCGTCGGCGAGCTGGCGGACCGCGCCCGCGTCGTCGGCCAGCACGCCCGCCGAGGCGGCGCCGTCGGCGTCGACGACCCAGAGCTGGTACGCCTTGTCGTCGCCGGGGTCCGGCAGGCCGGTCGCGCTGAAGAGGGCGCGGTCGTCGGTGAGGATCGCGGTCGCGGTGCCGCCGCCGGTGACGTCGCCGTGCACGACGACCGCCGACGGGTCGGTGAGCAGGTCCGCGAGCGCCTGCTGCTGCTGCTCCGCCTCGTGGGCGCGCTGGGCCTGCTGGACCGCGAGCGCGGTCGGGACGGCGGCGCCGATGACGACGGCTGCGGCGACGGCGAGCCAGCGCGTGCGGGACGGGCGCCGGCGGTCGGCGAGGTTCGTGACGCCCGGCGCCGGGGCGTCGGGCGACGCAACGGCGTCGGACGGTGCGGTGCCCTCGGGCGAGGTAGGGGCGCCAGCGAGCACAGACGCCGGAGCCGCCGGAGCCACCGCGTGGCGCGGGCCCGCGAGCGGACCGAGCTGCGGGACGTCGGCGATCGCAGCCAGGACCGAGGCACGGAGCGCGGCCGGGGGTTCGCCGGCGACGGCGTCGCCCAGGGTGGCCGCGACGGCCGTGAGCTGTGCGAGCTCCGCGGCGGCCTCGGGGTCGGTGGCGACGAGCTGCTCCACGGCGGCGCGCTCGTCGGCGTCGACCGCGTCCAGCGCGTAGGCGCCGAGCAGGGAGCGGGCGTCGTCGTCGGACACCGTCATGACGTCACCCCCAGGCAGTCGCGCAGGCGGAGCAGGCCGTCACGGATGCGGCTCTTCACCGTGGGCAGCGGCGCGGCGAGCTCGTCGGCCACCTCACGGTAGGTCCGGCCGCCGTAGTACGCGAGGACCACCGCCTGCTTCTGGGTGGACGTGAGGGTGCCGAGGCAGTCGCGGACGCGGACCTGCTCGAGGGCGGCCTCGACCTCGTCCGCGACGACGTCGAACTCCCGCTCGGTGCTCCCGTCGAGGACCCGCTGGTCGCGGTCGCGCTGGGCCTGCACCGCGCGGACGCGGTCGACGGCCCGCCGGTGGGCGAGCGTCAGCGTCCACGTGCGGGCGGACCCGCGGGTGGCGTCGAACCGGGCGGCGGTGCGCCAGACCTCGACCCAGACCTCCTGGGCCACCTCGGCCGCGTGGTCGGGGTCCCGCAGGACGCCGAGGCAGGTGCCGAAGACCGCGCGTCCGAGCGCGTCGTACAGGACCGCGAACGCCGAGTCGTCGCCCAGCGCGACGTCCGAGAGCAGGGACTCGGCGGAGCGGGGCGCGTCGGCCTCGCCAGGTCCTCGCTCCACGCGGGCCAGTGTGCCCCACCGGGTCGCCGCTCGCCCTTCGGCGGTCGCGCGCCGCGTGCCGGCGTGCCCGGGGGGGCGCGCCGGTGGCGTCGACAGCTGCTGCAGGGACATCGGGTCCGTCGTCCGTCGGTGGATGGGTCAGCAGTGGTTCGACGCCGCCGCCCCCGCGGATGGCTCAGAGCAGCCCGATGTCGCCGAGGTCCGCGCCGGTCCCCGCCGCGGGCTCGTCGTCCGCGAGCCGGAGCGCGAGCTGGGTCTCCCACCGGGACATCTCGGGCTCGACGAGCGGGTCCGTCAGCTGCAGCTCGAGGCGGCATCCCCACGCCTCGCCCTCGGGGGTGTCCCAGCGGTCGAACCGCAGGCCCTCGGCGGCCGCCCACGCCTGCATCCCGGCGGTCACCTGCACCAGCTCGTCGGGCGGGCCCACGTGGCTGGTCACCGCGTAGCGGCCGGCGGGCAGGACGCCGGTGATGACGCCCCCGTCGGTCCACTGCACCGCCTCGGAGAGGGGCACCCCGGCCTCGACGACCATGCCCCGCTCGGGGTCGACGACGTCGTACCGGAAGAACGGCGGACCAGCCGGGTGCAGGCTGTGCGCGGTCAGCCAGGCGAACAGCTCCGGGAACCCGCCCGCAGCCCGCGCGAACGTGCCCGGCGTGACCGACGCGCTGATGCCCACGTACGGCACCGCGGGCCGGTCGACGACCACGGGGACCACCGTCGTGCGCGCCATCGGACCTCCTGGCCCGAGGCTACGACCGTCCCGTCAGCGGCGCAGTGCGACGGCGGCGTCGAGGTGGGCCTCGCGGCGCTGCTCGTGCGTCCGGCGCTCGGCGTGCTGCCAGGGCTCGGCGGGCGCGACCACCCGGCGGGCGAGCCGCGCACGGGACGAGCGGAGGACGAGTCGGGGGATGGGGATGCGCACGGTGCGCACGTCGTACGTCAGCGCGACCATGTCACGCCTCCTCGGATGCGTCGGGAGAGAGCGGGTGGGGGGCGTCGGACGCCTCCGGACCGGGTGCGGGGTCGACCGCGAGGTCGGGGTGGCTGGTGGCGAACCACCGCATGAGCAGGGCGCCGGCGGGGCGCGACGAGCTGTCCTTCATGCGCGCGACATACGGCTCGAGCAGGGCGCCGACGGCGTGGAGCAAGGCGTCCGTCTCGTCGGGCGTGGCCCAGAAGGTGTCCTTGGTCATCGACGCCGGGAGCGACCGTCCGGTCAACTCGGCGGCGCGGTCGGCGCGCTGGTGGAGGAAGCCGATGAACCCCTCGGCCTCCTGGCGGACTGCGACCTCGGCCAGCTCGACGACCGCACGCACCGAGCCGGGGACCGACTCGTCCGGCACGAACTGCTCGCGCCGGGCGCTCGGGCGCCAGGGGCGCTCGCGGCCGCGCTGCTCGGCGGGCTCGATGAACCCGTAGCGGGCCAGCAGGCGCAGGTGGAACGAGCAGTTGGCGACCGACTCGCCGGTGTGCTTGGCGCACTGGGTGGCGGTGGCCTCACCGGTGTCGTCGAGGTACTCGAGCAGGGCGAGCCGCAGGGGGTGCGCCAGTGCGCGGATCCGCTCGGGGTCGCTCCGGCTCACCCGGGTCTCGCTGCTCTGCTCGGTGCTCATGGTGAGACTGTAGAACGCGCAACGATCGTTGCGCAAGAGTTATTGCGAAAGAGATGTTGTGAACGACGAAGGCCCCCACCGCCATGGTGGGGGCCTTCGCGTCGTGCGGGGACGGGTCAGATCACTTGAACGCGTCCTTGATGTTCTCGCCAGCCTGCTTCACGTTCGCGCTGGCCTGATCGCCCTTGCCCTCTGCTTCGAGACGCTCGTCGTCAGTCGCCTTGCCGGCCGCTTCCTTGACCTTGCCCTTGGCTTCTTCCGCAGCGTTGCTGATCTTGTCGTCGAGACCCATCAGAATCACTCCTCTCGGGTTGGCAACTCCTCGACGCTACGACGACCCTGCGCGCCTCGCATCCGCAACGACCGCGTCGCGCAGGGCGCCGAGCACCTGCTCCCAGTTTGCCGTGGAGTGCGCCGCCTCCTCGGCCGAGCCGTTCCCGTCCTGCTCGAGCGTCACGGTCGTGGACCCCTCCTGCTCGTCGAACGTGAACGTCAGGTGGTGGTAGTTCTCGGGGATGTCCGGATGCCCGCTCAGCGGTGAGTAGTGCGTGTAGCGCAGCCGCCGCGGACGGTCGACCTCGAGGATCTCGCCGTGGTCCTGGAACGGCTTGCCGTCCCACTCGCCGTCGAAGGTGATGGGCACGCCGACCACGTAGGTGCTGGTCACGCGCGCACCCATCATCCAGGTGGCCTCGGGATCGACCAGGGTGTCCCAGACGGTCTCGGCCGGCGCCGGGATCTCCGCGGACGCTCGAGCGACGTGGTTCTCAGACATGTGCGCCTCCCCGCGCGCGGTACAGGTCGGTGAGCGTGAAGATCTCCGACCCGTGGTGGATGATCTCGCGGTTGATGTGCGCCACCAGGTGCGCGAACGGTGACTGCGCATCGATCTCGGTGGCCTGGCTGAGGCCGACCGTGAAGATGTCATCGTCGGACATCCCGGCGATCCCCGCTCGCCAGGCGTCGGCCACCCGCGTGAGCTCCGCGACCGCCGGCCCGACCTCGCCCGAGTAGGTCAGCGTCGGCCGCTTGGCCTCGTGCGCGCCGAACGTCCAGTCGTACCGCTCGGTGAGCACCTCGGTCAGGTGCGCCACGAGCCACGAGACCGTCCGCGGGCCGGGATGGTCCGGCCCCTCGGGCCACTCGACCACCCACTCGCCGACGCCGAACGTGCGCGGCGCGGTCGTCTCGGTGCGCCGCCGGACGCTCAGCGCCCCGGGTGCGGGCTCCCACTGGAACTCGTCCTGCGTGACGGTCTCCAGGCGCCGACCGAGCTCCCACCAGGAGAACTCCAGCTGCCCCCGGACCACCGCGCGCGGCGTGGGGACGCTCAGGATCGACCAGTCGAACTCGTCCACGATGGGCTCCTCACGAGGGGGCTGCGGCGTCCCGACCGTAGCGAAGCCCTCGGACACTCACTCGGGAGCGGCTTCCTCCCGGAGGCGCGGCTCGGTCCGGCGGTGCGGCGCGAACCCGGACTTGTCGGCGTAGAACGCGCGCACCTCGTCCATGTCCGCGGCGACGTCGCCGGTCAGCTGGAGGGTCGGTCCCAGGCCGGCCGTCATGGTGGTGCGGTCGACGTAGCCGAGGGTGACCGGCAGGTCCGTGGCGCGGGCGATCCGGTAGAACCCCGACTTCCAGCCGGAGCCGCTGCGCGTGCCCTCCGGGGTCACGACGAGGTAGAAGCGGTCCCCGCCCTGGATCCGGGCCACCAGCTCGTCGACCAGCCCCGCGGGGTCGCGGCGATCCACCGGGATGCCACCGAGCGCCCGCATGACCGGTCCCGCCGGACCGCGAAACAGCTGGTGCTTGCCGAGCCACTTGACCGTCAGGTCCGCCTCGCCGCTGATCGCCAGCATGAGGATGAAGTCCCAGTTGGACGTGTGCGGCGCCCCGATCAGCAGGCCGGCGCCGTCCACGGGCACGCGCTCGGTCTGCAGGGTCCAGCGGCTCAGCCGCCAGTAGGCGCGGGCCAGGGTCCGTCGGAGCGTCACGCCTGGACGGTACCCGAGACGCGAGCGGGTGCTGGGCCGCACCCGCCCGTCCGCGTCACCTCGGGACGGCGAGCCGCGCAGGGGTCTGAGCTGCGCGCGAGCGGCGGACGAGCTCCCCCGGCACTCGCATCGCGCGAGTGCGTGACGGCATGAACCGCACGAAGAACCCCACCCGCATCACCCACGCCACCCAGCCGGTGAGGGGGAAGCCGTAGAGGTCGGCCACGCCGCGGCCGACCCCGAACGACGCCGCCTGCCCGAGCCCGAGGTAGCGGAACCGCCGGCCCGGGCGGCCCGCCAGCGCGCGGGCGACGTTCCGGCCCACCTGGTCCCCCGCCTTGATCGCCCACAGCGCGTTCGCGGTCACCGGGACGCCGCTGCGCGGGTGCGCCACCGAGGCCGCGTCGCCCGCGGACCAGACGTCGGGCGCCACCAGCAGCTCGCGCGTGGTCACCAGGCGACCACGGTCGTCCCGCGGCAGCCGGTCCAGGCCCGGGAGCACGACGGCGCGCTGCCCGGTGGTCGCCAGCACGGTGTGCGTCCGCACCGCGGACCCGTCGGACAGGGTGACCGAGCCGTCGTCGACGGCCACCACCCGCACGCCGGTGCGGACGTCGACCCCGAGCCGCACCAGCTCCGCCGTGCAGCGGGCGGCCAGCCGGGGCTGCTCGTCGTGCAGCGCGGGCACCACCCGGTCCGCCGACTGCACCAGGACCACGTCCGGCACCCGTGCGGCGAGCGCGGCGGCGAGCTCCACCCCCGCGAGCCCGCCGCCGACGACCACCACGGGTCCGTCCACCACCCGCACGCGCTGGAGCAGCTCGGCCAGGTCGCCCGGCCCGCGCAGGGTCAGTCCCCGACCGGCGAGCCCGTCGACCGCATCCAGGGGCTCGCGTCCGCCGGTCCCGACGACGAGCGCGTCGTAGGCCAGCTCGTCGTCCCCGTCGACGCCGGAGAAGTGCACCCGCCGGGCGACGAGGTCCACCCGCGTGACGCGGGCGTGGAGCACGCGGGCGCGCGGCATCGCCTCGGTCAGCGGCGTCTGCGTCAGCGCGATCGGCAGCAGCCCGGCGACCACCTCCCCGGTGAACCCGTGGAAGTTGTGCACGGTGTCCGCGCTGAGCACGACGATCTCGACCTCGCCGCGCCGCAGTGCTCCGCGCAGCCGCCGTACGAGCGCACCGTACGCGTGCAGCGTGACGTAACCGCCGCCGAGCAGAACGACGCGCCTCATCGCACACCCGCCAGCGGCCGCCCGAAGCTCGAGGGGGCGGCTGCCGTGAACCCGTGGTGCGCGAAGCGGTCGGCCAGCCCCCGGACGTGAGCCACGTGGTCGAGCGTCGGCACGCCGGTCGAGAAGTGCCCCACGTGCCCGGCCAGCCCGAGCAGGAACGTCTCCGCGAAGCATGCGTACGCCTGACCGCGCGGCAGCCCGATGTCCCCGCCGCGCAGGTGCATCCCGGGGATCTCGACGACCCCGCCGTCGACGAGCGTCACGTCGGGCCGCGCCGCCGCGAGGTCGGGCGAGGTGTTGCGGGGCTGCGTCGCGTCCAGCACGCGGGCGCCCGGTGCCAGGTGCTCGGCCCCGAGCAGCGCGTCGGCCGACGCCGTCAGGAGCACCACGGCGTCGCAGCTGCGTACGTCGTGGAGGTCGGTCGAGATGGTCGTCGGCACGCGTCCCCCGACCTCGGCGGCCAACGCGTCCAGCTTCGCGGTCCCCCGGGCCACCAGGAGGAGGGAGTCGACCGAGCCGGCGGCAGCGAGCAGGCGGACCAGGGTGGTGCCCACCGAGCCGGTGGCGCCGACGACGGCCACCCGGCGGTCGGACAGGTCCGCGAGCAGGATCAGCAGCTGGTCCTCCACGATCGCGGCGGTGTACGCGTTGCCGTTGGTGACGCCGATGTCGGTGCGGCCGCGCAGGGTGGCGCCGCCGGCGGTGACCGTCGCCGTGAGCGCCCCGAGGCCGACGACGCCCGCACCGAGCCGCGCGGCGTGGTCGATCGCCCGGCCGACGCGGGCCCGGCCCTCGTGCGGCTCGGACAGCAGGTGCCGCGCGCCGAACGGGACGAGCACCACGTGGCCGACCGGCTGGTCGTCGAGGTCGATCCGGGACATCGCGTAGGGCGGGAGCGGGAGTCGACGGACCGCGGTGTCGATGAGGCGCTCCGGCACCCGACCGAGCGGGCTCCAGATGCGGGCCAGGTCCTCAGCGATGCGGGCTCGCGGGTGGACCAGGAAAGCGAACGGTGCAGCGGTGCTCATCGGGGGCTCCCCTGTGGCCGCGCGGCATCGCGGCCGCGTCGTCGAGGTGGGTCTGTGCCCCGAAGGGGCGCGCGCGCACCCCGGTGATACCGCCGGTGCCGGGTGAGGTGGTCGCAGAACCAGAGAAGCAAGCGAATGTGTCGGGCAGATGGCGCGCGGGTGGGTTCACCCGCAGGTTCACACTTCCGTGGTCCAGGTGTGCTGCGGGTCGTAGCCCAGCAGGCGTCGCGCCTTGTCGATGGACAGGAGCGTCTCGCGGCCCTCGATCGGACGGGTGACGGGAAGGTCCGGGAAGTACTCGGCGACGAGCTCCGCCGACGGCCTCTCCAGCACGGTGTCCGGCGACGCGATGATGAACGCCTCGAACCCGGTGAGGTCGCTCTCGAGCGCGAGCCGGACCGCCAGGGCTCCGTCGCGGGCGTCGATGTAGCCCCACAGGTTCCAGATCCGGCTGCGGGGATCGTCCGCGAAGCTCGGGAACGCGGCGTAGTCGGCCACGTCCATCACGTTGGAGAACCGCAGTCCGATGAGCTTGAGCTCGGGGTCCCACCGCGTGAAGTGCCGGGCCATCTCCTCCTCGACCGCCTTGCCGAGCGAGTAGGTGCTCTCGGGACGGACCGCGTACTCCTCGTCGACCGGCACGTACGGCGGGGGCGTCTCGAACGGCAGGCCGAGGACCGTCTCGCTGGAGGCCCAGACGACGTTCTTGATGCCCGCCCGGCGCGCAGCGCTGAACACGTGGTGGGTGGCGACGACGTTGTTGGCGAACGTCGCGCCGCTCGGACGCAGGCCCGGCGCCGGGATCGCCGCGAGGTGGACCACGGCGTCGACACCGTCGTACCGGTCGTCGATGCCGCTCAACGCCTCGGTCACCTGGCCGAGGTCGGTGAGGTCGACCCGCGTGAACACCGCCTTCTGACCTGCGGGCGGGAGCGCCGTGTCGACGTTGACCACGTCGTACCCGTGCTCCGCCAGGTGCTCCACGACCGCACGACCGAGCTTCCCGCTCCCACCAGTGACCACGACGCGACTCATGGTCCCGACGCTATCCCGCGTCGAGCCACACGTGCGGCGGCGGGACCAGAGCCTCCAGCGCCGGCCAGAGGGCTTCCGGCAGCGGCTCGGAGGCCAGGTCGAGCGTGCGCGCGACGCGGCCTGGGCGGCTCATGCCGACGACCGTCGACGCGATCCGCGGGTCCCGCAGCGAGAACTGCAGCGCCGCCGTGCCGAGGTCCGCATGGAAGTCGGCGCAGACCTCGCGCATGGACTTGATCGCGGCGAGGGTCTCGGGCGGTGCCGGGCGGTACCCGTAGCTCGTCGGACCCCCGGACTGGAACGCGAGGATCCCGCCGCCGTAGACCGCCGCGTTGAGGATCCCCATCTCCTGCCGGACGGCCTCCTCGAGCAGCGGGCCGGCGCTGCGGTCCACGAGCGTCCAGCGGTTGTGCACCAGCAGGACGTCGAACACGCCGAGGTCCAGGTACTTGGCGATCTCCTGCACGCGACCGCCCGCCAGGCCGATCGCCCCGACCTGGCCTTCTTCCTTGAGCCGGACGAGCGCCTCGACCGGCCCGCCCGGCGCGGACATCTCCTCGAAGTCGAACGACTCCGGGTCGTGCAGGTGGACCAGGGGCAGGTGGTCGAGGCCGAGGCGCTCGCGGCTCTCCGCCACGGACGCGCGCACCCGGTCCGCCGAGTAGTCGCGGCCCACGGGGTCGACCTTGGTGGCGATGACGACGCCTTCCGGGACGCCCCCCGCTTCGACGAGTGCGGCACCGATCCGACGCTCGCTCTCCCCGTCGGAGTAGCCGTTGGAGGTGTCGATGAACCGGATCGGGCTGTCGAACGCGGCGAGCACGGTGGCGACACCCTCGTCGGCGGAGACGTCCCGGCCGTACAGCGCGGGCATGCTGCCGAGGGGGCTGCCGCCGAGACAGACGGCCGAGACCTTCAGGCCCGTGGAGCCGAGATCGCGGATCCAGGCGGACTGACCAGGGGCGTAGTCGGGCTGCTTCATCACGCCATCCCATCACGGGGGGTCAGAATTGTCCGGTCCTTCGCTAGCGTCGACCGCAAAGCGGTTCGAGCCAAGGAGCGCGCATGAGCCAGGCCGAGGTCGTCGCCAAGCCGTCACCCCTGCAAGGGGTGCTCGACTGGATCGAACGGGTGGGCAACAAGGTCCCCCATCCGGTGATCATCTTCCTCATCCTGATCGCGTTCATCATGTTGCTCTCGGCGGCGTTCCAGGCGGCCGGGAGCACCGTCACGTTCGAGCAGGCGCAGATCGGGGCCGAGGAACCGATCACCGTCACGGTGGCCGCGCAGAGCCTTCTCGACGCCGACGGCCTGCGGTTCGTGTTCACGTCGCCGGTCGCCAACTTCAACAACTTCGGCGTGGTCGGCGTCATCGTCGTCGCCATGATCGGCGTGGGCATGGCCGAGGAGGTCGGCCTGATCGCCTCGTTCATCAAGCGGCTGGTCAAGGTCACCCCGCCGCGCGCGATCACGTTCATCATCGTGCTGCTGGGCGTCCTGTCCTCCATCGCCACCGACGCCGGCTACCTGGTGCTCATCCCGCTGTCGGCCGCGGTGTTCCTCTCCCTCGGCCGGCACCCCCTGGCGGGCCTCGCGGCCGCGTTCGCCGGCGTGGGCGGCGGGTTCGCGGTGAACGTGCTGATCACCCCCGTCGACGGGATGCTCGCCGAGATCACCAACGAGGCGATCGCCGACCCCGCCAACCACGTCGCCATCACCGGCAACCTGTTCTTCGGCATCGTCTCGACCCTGCTGGTCACCGTCGTGGTCACGCTGCTCACGGAGAAGTTCGTCGAGCCGCGCCTCGGCGCCTATCACCCGTCGGAAGGCCCCGAGACTGCCGACGAGCCACCCTCCGGTGAGCTCAGCGCCGAGGAGAAGAACGGTCTGCGCTGGGCGTTCTGGGGATTCCTCGGCACCACGGCCGTCGTCCTGGCGCTCTCGCTCCCGCCGAACGCGCTCCTGCGCAACCCCGAGACCGGCAGCCTGATCGAGGACTCCCCGCTGCTGAACTCGATCATCTTCCTGATCCTCGTGTACTTCTTCGTGATGGGGCTCTGCTACGGCAAGGGCGCCGGCACGATCAAGGGCTCGATGGACGTCATCAACCCGATGACCAAGACGATCGCCGGCCTCTCGGGCCTGATCTTCCTGCTCCTGGTGATCAGCCAGTTCATCGCGTACTTCAACTACTCGAACCTCGGCACCATCGCCGCGGTGAACATGGCCGACACCCTCGAGGCCGCCAACCTGAGCACCGTCTGGCTGATCCTCGGGCTCATCGCGATGACCGCCGTCATCGACATCTTCATCGGCGGCGTGGTGCCCAAGTGGGCCATCTTCGCGCCCGTGTTCGTGCCCCTGTTCATCCAGCTGGGCATCTCCCCGGACCTGGCCATGGCCGCCTACCGCGTGGGCGACTCGCCCGTGAACGTGGCCACGCCGCTGATGCCGTACTTCGCGCTGATCGTGATCTTCGCCGAGCGGTACCGGCGGAAGGTCGGCGTCGGGTCGGTGATCTCACTGATGCTCCCGTACACCGTGGTGCTGCTGATCACCTGGTCCGCGCTGCTGGTGGTCTGGTACCTGCTGGGCATCCCGCTGGGACCGGGGGCGTCGATCTACCTCAACTGAGCCCGTCTCCAGCCCAGCCACACGACCGTGGCGAGCGCCAGCACGATCACGACCCAACTGAGGAGCGAGGGCTTCTTCGACGTCACAATGACCCCCTGCCCATCAGGTCTGCGCCGAATGTCGCGCGACAGGGGCAGCAGCAGCAGCGCTATCAGGCCACCGTAGATCGCAGTCGTCCGCGCGCTCACCGGATCATCCAGGCGATCACCGCGGCGACCACGGCGAACTGCCAGAGCAGGTCCCCGTTCCACGGTTCCAGCAGCCGTGACGCGCGGCCGGCGGGGATGGACGCCACGCCGATCCG
Organism: Cellulomonas sp. P1_G12_2; assembly: GCF_056405535.1. Taxonomy (NCBI): domain Bacteria; kingdom Bacillati; phylum Actinomycetota; class Actinomycetes; order Micrococcales; family Cellulomonadaceae; genus Cellulomonas; species Cellulomonas sp. P1_G12_2. Next base: position 65,764 of record NZ_JBFUBX010000001.1, read on the forward strand.
GACAAGGCACGTCGCCGCGCCCAGCATCGCGGTCCAGCCCAGCGCGAGTCCCACCTCGGCCAGCGGAGTGTCACCCGTCAGATAGACGACCACGATGATCGGGGCGCAGAGCAGTGCGAGCACGCCCCGCGCGGAGAGGGCGAAGGAGTTCATCGCCTTCACAGCCAGGACGTAGTCGGACGACTGTTCACGTGGCGGATCGGCTGCTCGTTCGTCAGCGATGTCGCGCGCAATCTCCCGGTAGACCTCTCCCCACGCAGGTCCGAGGGTGCCCATCACCAGCCACGCCTCGTGCGGCTGCCGCAGCGCACGGGACAGCTCGTGCCAGTACCCGTATCGGGCCAAACCCAACCCTCACCTACTCGTCGAGGAGCGCGCGAAGTTTGGCTGACAGCCGTAAATCGGGCCTCGCAGAACGTAGCCGACCGCCAAGATTGCGACGGAACTCGAGGCTTGGATCTCCGAGTTCGTGAACCGCGATGTCCGTCGTGCCATCACTGATGAGGAGGTACACGTCTAGCTTCGGTGCCCACGTCAACGCAACGAGCTGAATTTCATCGATGGCGATCCGCGAATTCTTCCGCCCTTTGCTCCACACAATCTCGTCACGGACCAAGCCGACCCGAACCGGCCTACCGATGGCCGCGGAGCCGAGGAGGATTAGCGCCGCTCCCCCAATCGCCCATCCCCACTCGAGGTACCCCGCCAAGTAGAGACCGAAGAGATAGATGCAGGTCACGATGATGGCAGGCACGACGAATGCGGCCGGGGAAAGCTCCCAAAATGACGTTTCTTCCTTCACCATCAGCGCCTCGAATATGTATACCGGCTTGGCATCGAGAGATTCATCATTGCGGTGTTGTACATCGTGTAGCCAACCGCGAACTTGGCCCGGCCTCGCGTCCAGCCGCTGGACCCCCTTCCGAGCCGAGTCCACGCACGCGCGCTAAGGCTCTTGTGATCAAGCTTGCTTGTCACTGATAGCGCCTTTCTGGCCGATGACGCCACCTTGCCCGTGCCGCGTACGACAGAAGCATAAGAGCCGAGGCCCCCCGTTGCGATGGTTATCGCAGTAGACGCCACCTGCATCAACGCCGCCGACTTGTCACCGGCGGCGGCGTACGCACCGGCGGACGCGAGGCCCAAGGTCAAGGTAACTGCCTGGCACACCGGAAGCGGGCAGAAGCCCACGACGGCCGAGGCGAGTGAGAGCCCGTCGGCGAGCTTCCCCCAGTCGAAGTTTCCATCCAGGTCGAATGAGTTCACTGGGTCGTTGGGGTACCCGTAGTCGTTGTCAACCCCGCCCTGGACGGGATCGACGGAGAGAAAGCGGCCAAGTGCGGGCAGGTACACCCGAGCGCCCATCTCGACCGACGCCAATGTGCCCGTGTGGTCGTAGGCCTTCTGGTGCTGCCCGACCCAGGCGTAGTCGAAGTTGTTCGGCGAGTTATCGGGCACCGCGTCGCCGGCAGCGGCGGTGCTGATGTTCCCTGTGGTCAGGTCGACGGGCTGACCGAACGGGTCGTACCGGTACACGGCGCTCGTGCGCGTGCCCGTGCCGTCCGCCATGGCGATGACGTCGCCATGGACGTTCGGGTAGGACCACGCCGAGGTGCCGGTGCTCGGCAGGCTGACCATCACCCCACCCGGGAGCGCGAGGGTGCGCTGGTAGACCCTGTTGGTCGAGTCCATCGACAGGTCGGCGGTGTCACCAGGGCCGCTGAAGCCATACCGAGTCGTCGTCGTGCTCACGTCGTGGCCGTCGCGCTGGACGATCCGGTCGGACGCGTCGCGCTTGTAGGCGACCGTCGTGCCGCCCGTGGTGGAGGTGGACGCATGTCGGCCGGCCGAGTCGAACACAAGGGTCTGATCAGCCAGCGTCGTGGTGCTGCCCTGGGCGTCGTACTTGAGGGATGTCGCCGTCAGGCTCGTTCCGGTGACCGGGGTGGCACCGGCCTCGGGGTTGACCACGGTCGTCGAGGTGAGTCGGTCGGCGTGGTCGTAGCAGTAGCTAGTTGTCCGGACGGCACCTGCCGTGGTGGTGTCGGTGTAGTTCGTGCGGTTGCCGTTCCGCCCTGCCAGCGCGTTCGCGCCGCATCCGGCCGAGGCGGCAAAGTCGTACTGCAAGGTGTGGCCGGGGATGGTGGCCTTGATCAGCCGTCCCGCCGTGTCGTAGGAATAGGACGAGCTGGTCGTCGCCGTACCGTCTGTCGCGTTGGCCGTAAGGACGCGGCCGCTCTGCGAGCGCACGACGAGGTCGGAAACGGGCGCAGAAGCACCTGTGAACGTCGCGAGAAGCTTCGTGACCGCACCCGCTGTGGACCGGGCGATCGCCATCGACGTGCCGTTCCCGGCATTGCCAGTGCCGGACGGGTAGGACACCGAGGTCAGGTCTGGGCCCGTGTAGGTCAAGGAGGCGATCGTCTTGCCGCCATCAAGCACCGTCGCGATCCGGCTGTCCGCGTCGTACGTGACCCCGCCCGTGTAGGTACTGACGACCCCGGCCGTCGTCGTGACGGTCGTGGTGGATCCGAGGGCTCGCCCGGCCGCGTCATATGTGCTCGCCGTGGTGACACCCCAGACGTCGCTGTACGACACCATTCGCCCGAGCAGATCCACTTTCGTCGTGACCGTGCCCCCGTTTGGGGATCCGACGGCTGTATCCGCCACCGACGTCGTGAGCGGGTCGCCTCCGACCGCGAAGTTCGAGGTCACGGTCCTCGTGGTCGTTCCAGGGTATGTCGCCGTGACAGCCCGTCCGCGGGGGTCATAGGTCGTGCAGGTCCAGCCCGCGTCGCCGGAGGTCTTGGTCCCGATTGCGCGGCCGAAGTGGTCGTAGACGAACCACGACGTGACGGCCGAGCCGACGGCCGGCGTCGGCCCGGTGGTGGACTTGAGCAGACCAGCCGGCTTGGCGCCCGCGCTGACTCCGCAGACGTTCTCCTGGGTGTCTGACGACGAGTAGTAGGTGTAGGTGGAGCCCTTTGCCGCATCGAGGGTGCCTGCAGCAGATGCGGCCGGCAGCCATCGTCCGGTGCGGCGACCGAAGCCGATGCCGGGCGCCTCATAGGCCGTGGTGGTGCTGAGGGCCAGGCCTGCCGGGTCGTCCGTGACCGTGGTCGGCTGGCCGAGCCACGGGCTCGCGCCGTAGGCCGTTCGCGTGTTCTGGGCAGGCACCTGGGAGGACGAGACCGCGGGCGTGCCCGTCGGCACGGTCGCGGGCGCGGCGTCATCGGTGGTCGAGCTGGTGACCAGGCCGTAGTCCGGCGAGAGAGCCGAGTTGGGCACCGGGCCAGAGGTGACCCCGGGGCCTGACCACGTGACGTTCAGAGATCCGGGCCCACCGGCGTTCACGTAGTCGATCCGGATGCGTGCCGTCTCGCCCGCCACCGTCGCGGTGTGGGTCGTCGAGTTGGTCGCAAGGTTGGGTGGTGCGAGCTTCCGGATGTCGTTGAGCCAGAGCTGGACCTGGTCGTCCGCTCCCGCGCTCAGCGTGTAGGTGCCGGCGGCCGGGAACGTGATGATCCCCGTGAGCCGGGCGCCCCAGGGGGCCGCCGTGATGGCCGGGTCCGGCATGGTGGAGGCCCAGTCCTTGGACAGGGTCCCGCCGGGGAGGCCGAGCGCGAAGGCCTTGGGCGCTCCGGCCAGGCTCGGACCGGCGTAGTAGGCGACGTTGAGGCCGTTGAGGGACTCGTCGTACTTGGTCGACTGGTGCGCGGTCGTCGCGAGGCACGACGCGACGGGCTTACGAGAGCCGTCGAAGCAGTTCGCCGGCGCAGGTCCGTAGCTGTCGGTCGCGCGGTCACGGTTGTCGTAGAGGGTCGTCGACATCCGGCCCGCCGGGTCGGTCGAGGACAGGACGAGGTCCTTTGCCGCGTCCCAGACCTGGGTTGCAGTCAGACCGCTGGCGCTGGCGTCGGCGGTCTGTCGCCACAGGGCGTCGTAGGTGACCGTCCGCGCATGGCCGCTGATCCCGGTCCGGTCCACAAACGTGGTGGTCGGGCTGGCGTAGGTGAACGACGTCTCGAGCCTTCCGGTCGTCGCGACACCGTCCGCGGCCGGGAGCGTCACCTTGGTGACCTTCAGACCCTTCACGGTCGGAGCGGTCCCGTCGTAGGTCACCTGGACCTTGTTCGCGTCCGCCTTCACGCGGCTGACGTCCGCGGCGAGCCAGTCCGTGATCAGCGGCGTGCGCAGGGCGACGAGCTGCCCGGCGCTCCCGTATTCGAAGTCGGCCACCTCCGCGCCCGGGTCGACGATGCGGACCAGGCGCCCGGACGCGTCGTAGCGCAGGTACGTCGAGTCGCCGACGCCGGTGCCCGACGCCGAGGGGTAGACGATGCGGCACACCATCCCAGCCGGGGGTGCCGAGAAGCCCGACTCTGCGGGGCAGGCCGACCCGCTGCCCTCGGGCGCGGTCGAGTCGCTGTAGTAGAACCGGACCTGCTTGCCCGAGGCCCGGTCCTCGATGTAGTCGAGCTGCCCGGTGAAGCCCTTCCACACGACCTTCGGGGATGCCGAGTTCTTGGCGTCGCCCGGTGGCGTGGACGACTCGAGGCGACCGTTGGTCCCGAACACGTACACGGTGCCGTCGTCGTCGGTCAGGTTCACCTGTCCGGTGCCCGCAAGTGCCAGCACGCCGTACTCGCCCTGCGGTGCGGTGTACCCGCCCTCGGACTTCTTCGTGTACGTGTGCGTCGTGCCGGTCGCATCGGTGACCACGACAACGGTGGCCTCGACTGCCGCCGACACGTACTCCGCGCTCCCGCCCGCGAGGGCAGCGGACGAGGTCCACCCGGCAGGCAGGGTCTCGAACGTGGGCGACAACCAGGACGGCGGCACGATCACGCCGTTGGGGTAGCCCGGGCCCCTGGCCCACAGCTGATAGGTCGCCCCGCCACCCGACTCGTAGTACTCGACGCGAATTGGTGTCTGGCCCGTGACGTTCTTCGCCGGACCGTAGTACACCCCGCCCGCCTGATCGGACCATCGGTCCACCGCGGCCGGGCCGTCACCGACGAACACTCGTGTGCCGTCGTCCTGCAAGACCCCGAACTCCCACGCACCCGCGGTCGGCGGTGTGAAGAATCCGGTCCAGCGCACGGCGAAGTTGTCCGCGGGTAGCGCGGGAGCCGGGGACTCGGTCCCCCAGAAGAAGTTCGGGCTCGCGTCGATACGCGTCATCAGCGGTTCGCCCGTGAAGGCGAACGAGGAGGCCGGCGACCCCGCCGCGTAGTACCGGCCGAGGAGGCCCTTCTCCCGCGCGGCCTGGGAGTTGTAGGAGAACGACAGGCCCATCGGTCCGCCGACGGTGTTGACGGTCGGCGACGCGAACCGGAGGCCCACGTTGCCGTTCGCCAGGTTCACCGTGACGGGCCCGACCTGCTCGACGGGCGCCGGTCCCGACTCCGCGAGGCGCCGGTTGACCGTGAACGTCGACGTCCAGGCGAACCGTGCCCCACCGCCGAGCGGGTCCTTGGTCTCCACCGTCCAGCTGTAGGTGCCGCCGTCGCGGAGGCTGCCCTCCGGCACCTGGTACGACGTCCCGCTCTGCCAGCCCGACGTGAGGACGGTGCCCGACGCGGCGTCGCTCCCGGTGGCGACCCGCACCTGGTACTGCACCGCACCGTCGGCGTCGGGCGTGACCGCTGCCCAGGTGACGAGAGGCGACGTGCTCACGATCGTCTGGGTGCCGGACACGGGTGGTGCGACGCCGTCGAGCTTGGCTTGCGCCTTGTCGACCTTCGGAACGGTGTTCGTCACCATGGCGTAGACGCCACTGCTGCGCTCGGTCCATGTGCCGAAGATGCCGTTGTAGCCGTTGGCGACCATCGCCTTCCAGTAGTAGGCCGTCCCCTCCTCGAGCAGACCCTGCGGCAGGGTGACCGAGTCCGTCCCGATCCATCCGCTGTCGTAGACGGGGTTCGCGTCAGGGTTTGTCGTCGCACCGACCTTGAACCGGCGATAGATGGCAGGCGATCCGGCGGGGTCGGAGAACGTGGCCGTGAGGGTCGGTGCGACCGGAACTCGTCCCCAGTGCGCGGGCGACGTCGGGGCGGCGGAGGGGAACTCCGCGGTCGTGATGTACATGGCGGTGCGCATGTTCTTGTACGTGTAGATGCCCGACCACTCGTCACCGGACATGTACACGTAGGCGCCGCCGCCACCGCTGTTCACCCAGCCCGCGTACTGCCCACCCAGACCGTCGGAGTCGAAGTAGCCGTCACCGCCGATGTACGTCTGCGCGACGTTCGTGCCGCGGCACTCGTACCCGAAGCACGAGGCCCATCCTGTCTGCGCGTAGTAGGAGTTGGCGGTACCGACCTCGACCACGGCGTGCAGGAAGACGTCGACCACCTGCTTGCCGAAGAACGGCGTGTAGTCGTAGTAGAAGACCGTCCGCCAGGTCGTGTTCGTGTTGCTGTCGCGGGAGTTGCCGATCCGGATCTTGCCGTCGTGCACCACCGCGCCGTCGGACTTGTACGACCACGCGTCGACGCCCCCGACGCCCGTCGTCACCGTCGGGTCCACCGAGACCGGGTAGACGCGCGCCGGGTCAGTGAGCCACGCCAGGTCAGGCGTGACCGACAGCACCCAGCTGTTCCCGTCCTTGGTGACGGTCATCGGCGTGTTCGCGGAAGCCGGCTCCCGCACGCCCTCCTTGCCGGAGGAGTCGACCATGAGCGCGGGCGGGATGGTCATCGCGACCGTGCCGTCGCGGGCCACCAGGTCGTACGAGCCCGAGCGACCCTCCCGCACGGTGAAGCCGGTGCCCTTGATGCGCCAGCGGTACGTCGGCGCCGTCGCCGGCGCCCTGTCGAGCACCACCGACTCCTTCACCGAGCCTGGCGTGACCTCGTACTCGAGGTCGGCCCCGGGGAGCACGTCCGAGTACGTGGCGACCGAGCCCTTGCGAGCCAGGGCCTTCCCGCGGGCACCGATCAGGCCGATGCTCACGTCTGCCCCCCGCCGGGACAGACGGAGCAGGTCGGCCGAGTCACCCTTGGCCGCGAACCGCGGGGACAGCGGGTGCCGGTCGATCTTGCCGCCACCGCCGGTGCTCGACGCGACGACGGTGGAGATCGGCTGCCAGGTGCCGTTGGAGGTGAGCACGTTCGCCGGCTCGGCCGTCATCTCCGACGTGTACGTCCCGTCGGCGTTCTCGTAGATGGTGGCCGTCTCGGTCCGAGCCGCCACGGTGGAGGTCTTCTTGTCGAACCCTTCGGGTGCCTCTCCGGTCGGCTCAGGTGCGGCAGCCGGCGGGACGACCGGGACGTCGAACGTGCTGGCGTCCACCGGCGTGGAGAGCGTCGGGGGTTCGGCCGACTTCAGAGGCGGGACGTCGTCCGCGGAGATGCTCACCGGCTTCGCGGGAGCGGCGGGCGCAGGAGGCGCAGCCTGGACCGGCTGGATCCCGATGGCCACGAGACTCACGCTCACGAGTCCGGCGACGAGCCCCGCCCGGATCCCCGACACACGACGTCCACGCATCATTACTGCTCCCCTGACTGAACCGCGCGGACGGTCGGTGTCCGCGGCGGAAGTGCGAGGAACATATCGGGACAACCAGGGGTGTCATGGGTGCTTTTGGCTCCGATGACAGATCCAATGACAGGTTCACCCAAACGGGTGGCACTCCGAGGAGTGCCGGCTACCGGCTGTCGCGCTTCGCCTGCCGGCGAGCGCCCTGCGCCTGCGACGACGCGTCACGCTTGAGGCCGCCGGTGGTCTTGCCACGTGGCACCACCTGCGACGTTCCCGTCCCCGCCCGGGCCCCGGGCGCGGTCGCCGGTCCGGTGGACCCCGTGCGGGCGGCGGCCAGGCGCTCGGCCTTGAGCTCCGCCGCGGCCCTCCGGGCGACCACGTCGACACGCTTGCTCACGCGCGCCAGCGCCTCCTCGAAGACCTCTGCCTTCTCGGCGTTGCGCCGGTTCTGCGGACGAGCCTTGCCACGGCCACCGACGTCGGAGACGCGCGCGGCAGCCTGCCGGCGGTAGAGCTTCGTGTACTTGGTCCGTGCGCGCCGGACGCGGGTATGGAGCTCGAGGAGGGCGTCCTCGTCCAGCTCCTCCATCGCGGCAGGCTCTGTCTCGCGGACCAGCAGGAGCTCGTCCTCCCGCAAGGACCCGATCAACGCTGACATGGCGACTCCCCCCGTTGGGCTACACGTCCCGGCACCGGTAGCGCCACCACCCCAGCGTCACCAGCCCGAGTGCCAGCGTCCCGAAGATCGTCACCATCCGCCACACCAGCAGTCCGGCAACGATCTCCGGCTCGTACAGGACGCCGGCGCCCGCTGGGACCGGGGCGATCTACTCGAACTAGCGTCCCTGGTGCTCGCGTGAAGACCTTGTCGCGCTCAGAGCGACGAAGTCTTCACGCGAGGGTGACCGGACCTGGTTCTCCGGTGCACCGGGCTAGGGGCAGGTGGCGGAGGCCGCGAACTCGTCGATCGGGTGAGGCTCCGGTTCGGCCTCGGTCCCTGTCATCGGGTCATCCCGAGGATCAGGGCGAAGCCACAGCAACTCCCCGTTCCTCGGTCGTCGAGCTCCAGCAGCTCGACCTCGTCCATCCCCATGCGCGGACGCTACAAGCGCGGACACCGATCCGAGGCCGCGTCGCCGCCCTCAGGCCAGCCACACGATCGTGGCGAGCGCCAGCACCATCACGACCCAGCTCACCGCGGACGGCTTCTTCAGCGTCACGATGACCCCCTGCCCTGGAGGTCTGCGCCGGATGTCGCGGACCAGCGTCAGCACCTCAGCGCGACGAGGCCCCAGCAGACAGCGGTCGTCAGTGTGCTCATCGGACTACCCGCCTCTCGTCGACCTAGTGGGTCGCTGAGACCAGCAGAAGGACCGCCGACAGCAGGATCGCGACGCCGGGCAGCAGCTCCCCGGCGGTCAGGTCCGTGAGCCCGGCGCGATCCTTCCAGGTCAGCCTCCTGCGCCGCGATCCCGGGACCGACTGCGTGAGGACCACCAGGAGCCACAGGTAGATCACCGCCAAGACGCCCGCGAGACCGACCAGCAGCGTCGTGCTGAGGAGTGCACCGGGCTCGATCGGCTCGTCGTTCCCGTGCTGGATCGCGATGAACGCAGCCATGCCGGCGAGTGCGGCCCCCAGCGCTTCGGCCGTCGCACCCCAGTGCCCCGCGGAGTTCCACCGGTCGCGACGCCCGAAGTGGAACACCGCCCCGCCGCTCCACGCCGCGAGCAACGCAAGAAGCCCGGCCACGACCGCGAGGGCTTCAGCCAACGGGATCACCGAACGCTGCGGAGCGCTTCGGCGCCGCGCTTCGCCGCCCGCGGCTGCGGCTTCACCTGCACGGTCACGCGCGCAATGTAGCGGAGCCGTCAGCTCACGAGGAGGCGAACCAGCACCGTCACGACGAAGACCGCCACGCACGCCGTGCGCGGACCGGAGGGGTTGCCCCACCCCTCGAGCACGGTCATGTGCGGTGGCCTGCGCGCGACGTCCACCACGGTCGTCACGACGAGACCGAGGCCCGAAACGACGAGCAGCGCGTCGAGCACCGTCGTCACTGCGCGAGCTCAGGGTCGGTGGTGAGCTCCACGTTGGCCCACAGCTCGTACCCGAGCGGCTCCAGGTGGCTGATCAGGGCGCGGCGGACGCGGTCCTCACCGCTGACGTCCCAGACGCCCTGGGGCACCACGAAGTCGACCTCCAGGTACAGCCGGCTGCCCAGCTTGGTGGAGCGCACGAACGGCTCGTCGAGCCCGAACTCGGTCCGCACGGCGGTCACGGCCTCGGCCAGGGCGCGACGGATGTCGGCCGGCGGTTCCGCCTCCAGCAGCTCGAGCCCGGCCGCCCGCAGCAGCCGCAGCGGGATGGGTGCCAGCACCAGGCAGGCCACGAGGACGAGGACCGGGTCGACGTAGCGGACCACGTCCCCCACGGAGGACAGGGCGAGCGCGAGCCCCGCGCCGACGGCGAACACCAGGCTCAGCAGCGCACCCGCCCGCCACTGGGCCACCTCGGCCGCCACCAGCTCCGACGTGGGCGCGCGGTGGGTCAGCCAGCGGCTCAGCGCGTACGAGCACACCATCGTGATCAGCCCGTACGCGACCACGGTGCCGGCAGCGACGTCGGAGCCGCCCGCCGTGATGATCGCGACGGCGTCCACCGCCGCGTACAGGAGGGTGCCGAGCAGGGCCACGCCCTGGACCGCGATGGCCAGCGGGGTGACGGCCGCCTTGCCGAACGGGAACCGGGTGGTGGGGCTCTCCGCGGCGGCGCGCGACGCCATGAGCGAGAGCGCCGACAGCACGATGCCGAGCAGGATGAACGCTCCGTCGAACAGCAGCACGCGCGACTGGGCGGCGATGCCCCAGGCGACCGCGAGGGTGCCGAGGACGGCCGCCCCCGCGATCGACTCCTGGATCGCGCGGCGCTCGGTCACAGCGAGGTCACCGACCCGGGGCGACGAACGTCGACGCCACCTCCACCAGCAGTCGCGCGCCGAAGCCGGTCGCGCCCTTGGTCCGCCAGGCGTCGTCGGCGTCGGACCGCATCGTCCCCGCGATGTCGAGGTGCGCCCACGGGGTGTCCCCCACCCACTCGGCCAGGAAGAGCGCGGCGGTGATCGCCCCCGCGAACTCGCCGCCGAGGTTCTTGATGTCCGCCACCTCGGAGTCCAGCTGCTTGCGGTACCGGCGGTCCAGCGGCAGCCGCCAGACCTGCTCGTCCGTCGTCTCCGCGGCGGCCTCGACCAGGTCCAGCATCCCGTCGTCGTTGCCGATGACGGCTGCCGTCAGCATGCCCAGCGCCGCCAGCGCGGCACCCGTGAGCGTGGCGATGTCCACGATCGCGTCGACACCGTCCTCCTTCGCGAGCGCGATGGCGTCGGCCATGACCAGGCGTCCCTCGGCGTCGGTGTTGACGACCTCGATCGTGCGTCCGCTGCGGCTCGTCAGGACGTCCCCGAGCTTGGTGGCCGAGCCCGACGGCATGTTGTCCGTGCAGGCCAGGTAGGCGCTGACCGCCACGGGCACCTCGAGGTCCGCGAGCGCGGTCATCGCCGCGAGCACCGCCCCGGCGCCGCTCATGTCCATCTTCATCGCCGCGTGCATCGCGTTCGAGGGCTTGAGGCTGATGCCGCCGGAGTCGTAGGTGATGCCCTTCCCGACGAAGCCGAGGTGACCTGTCGGTTCCGTCGCGGGCACGTACCGGATCACGATCATCCGCGGCTCGACCACCGACCCGGCGTTCACCCCGAGCAGTCCGCCGCAGCCCATCGCGATCAGGGCCTCCTGGTCGAAGACCTCGATGTCGAGCCCGTGCTCGCCGGCCAGCCAGACGGCGACGTCGGCCAGGTCCGGCGCGGTGAGGTGCCCGGCGGGGGTGCTGGCCAGGTCGCGGGACAGGGAGGCCGCGCGGGCGAGCACGACTCCTCGGTCAGCTCCGCGGCGGGCGTCGGCGGCGGAGGCGTCGTCGACCAGGAGGACGATCTCCCTGACCGGAACCGTCGACGGGTCGGTCTTCAGGGCGTCGTACCGGTAGCGGCCGAGCAGGATCCCCTCGACCACGGCCTGGGCGGCGCCCTCCACCGAGGCGCCGGCGCCGACCAGGTCCGTGGTCAGGACGTCGTCGCGACCCGCGGCCCGGGCGAACGCCGCCGCCGCGTCGCGCAACGTGGCGTCGGACGGGTCGTCGCCGACGCCCGTCGCGACCACCGCGCCGCCCTCGCGGGGCAGGATGAGGATCTCGCCGACGGAGCCACGGAACCCCCACTCGGTGAGCGCGGCCCGGTCGAGAGGAACGCCCGACGGCACCTCACCGGTGGCGGTCACGGCCAGCCCGAGGGCACGACCGGCACCCGCACCGGGTGGCGCCACACGCACCGTGACGTCCTCGAACAGCGCGCGGGAGGGGATCGGGTCGAACGTCATCGTCGTGCTCCTTACGTGGGCCAGATGACTGGGATGAGCAGGATGGCGACGACGAACCACGCCGCCGTGGTCGCGAGTCCGAGCTTCCAGTAGTCGCTGAACGTGTAGCCGCCCGGCCCCATGACCATCATGTTCGCCGGGGTGGCGATCGGGGTGAGGAACGACGCGGCACCGGCCACCGCGACGAGCATGAGGGTCGGCGCGAGCGCCACCCCGGAGGCGTCGGCCATGGCGACCGCGATGGGCGCGACGATCAGGACGGTGGCCGTGTTGCTCACCACCTGGCCCAGCACGAGCGTGAGGACGAACAGGGTGGCCAGCACGACGCGCGGGCCCCCGTCGCCGACGATGTCCACCAGCCACCCGGCCACCAGGTCGGCGGCGCCGGACGAGGCGATCGCAACCGACAGCGGGATCAGCCCGCCGACGAGGACGACCACCTGCCACGACACCGCCCGGTAGGCCTGCGGGACGCCGACCACGCCGGTCATCACCATGAGAGTGGCGCCGATCAGCCCCGCGATCGCGGGCGGCACCACCCCCGTGGCCAGGAGCGCGACCGTCGCGACCAGCACCGCGATCGCCCGCCACGCCTTCGGCCCGAGCGCCACGGTCTGCCGGCGGACCAGCTCCGGGCTGTCGACGATGAGCACGTCGTCCCCGGCGGCGAACGCCTCGACGGCCGGCCAGGGCCCGTGCACGAGCAGCGAGTCACCCTCGGCCAGCACCAGGTGGTCGGCGCCGCGGTCCTTGCCCAGCCTGCGCACGCCCAGCACCGTGACGCCCGAGCGGACCAGCCCCGCGAACACGACCTGGCCGATCACCCGCGAGCGCGGCCGGACCACCAGCTCGGCGACACCGACCTCGCGGCCGAGCAGCGCCTCCCGCGTGCCCCGGGACAGCGGCGTCGTCGCCACCGTCAACGCGTGCCGCTCGACCAGCGACGAGATCCCCGCGCTCTCGCCGGTCACGACGACGACGTCGCCGACGCTCAGCGTCTCGTCCTCGGCGGCAGGCTCACCGGTGGCCCGCTGCACCCCGATGAGCACCACGCCGTCCGGCACCTCGACCTGTTCGCGCCGGCTGCCGATCACGTCGGACCCCGGGTCGACCGCGAGGCGGAAGAAGCCCACGTCCAGGCTGTAGTGCTCGACCAGGGTGTCGACGTGCCGGGAGTAGTCGGCGGGCAGCGCGGTGGGCGAGCGGTCGGGCAGCAGCCGCTGGCCGACGAGCACCGAGACCGCGATCGTCGCGAGCACCAGCGGCAGCCCGATCAGGCCGAACTCGAAGAACCCGAACTGCTCGCCGGTGGCGGTGACCAGCGCGTCCGACACGATGACGTTCACCGTGCTGCCGCTGAGCACCAGCAGCGCACCGGCGCTCGCGGCGAAGGCGAGCGGCATGAGCATCTGCGACGTCGACTGCTTCGAGCGCCTCGACGCCAGCACCACCACCGGCAGCAGCGCGGCCGCGGCGCCGTTGGGGGTGACCAGCGCGGCCATGACAGCCGAGAGGAGCATGAGGGCGATCAGCAGCCGGCTGCGCGCCGTCCCCGCCCGGGCGATCAGCTGCTGACCGGCCCAGGCGGTGACGCCCGACGACTCCAGACCCTCGCTGAGCACGAACAGCGACGCGATGAACACGACGACCGGGTCACCGAAGCCGGCGACGGCCTCGTTGGCGGTGATCAGACCGGTGGCGTAGAGGGTCAGCGCGGTGAGGATCGCCACCACGCCGACGCTGAGCCGGTTCCAGACGAAGAGCCCGACGCAGCCCGCCAGCACCAGGAGGCTGACGGTGGCGTCGGACATATCGCCAAACTAGGGCACGAGCACCCGCTCGCGAACGGGCGACGACACACCCTTCACGAGCAGCCACAGCAGGAACGCGATCTCGGACACCCCGCCCACGAGGCCCAGCGCCATCGACGCGGCGTCCGCGCCCGGCGCCACGAGCTCGACGGCCAGCCCCGCCACGTACCCGAGTCCGCCGACCACCAGCGCGTACCCGAACAGTCGCGGCACCCAGCCGGACCGCACGACCAGGTACCCGAGCGGGATCAGCCACGCCCCGAAGAAGATCTGCGCCACCAGGTACCCGATGCCGTGGAGGTCCAGGAGCAGCACGGCGAGCTCGTCGGCACCCCGCTCCGCCGCCATCACCGCGCCGGCGTGGTTGACCATGTTCAGGCATTGGATCGCCACGGCCACCGCGTTCATGGTGAGCATCGTGAGCGCGGCGGTCCGGTGGACGTCCTTGAACAGCGCGTACAGGGCGATGCCGACGAGCAGGAAGGCGGTGAACGCGACGAGATCCGCAGCGAACGCGACCTTCATGAGTCCGGCGTTCTCGCGCAGGGCCGCGGCGACGTCGTCGGACGCGCGGACCTTCGCCCGGGCGAACAGCTCGGCGAACCCACCGCAGACGGCGACGACGAGGTAGAGCAGACCGGCAAGTCGAGCAGTGCGCATGGCAATGCCTCTCTGTGGGCAGGACGGATCGCGAGACCGCGTGGCCTCGTGCGGGTGGTGCGGGGGTCAGCCCGGGTACTGGAAGACGTCGTCGAGCGGGACGTCGAACGCGCGGGCGATCTGGAAGGCCATCTCGAGCGACGGGGAGTAGCGGCCCTGCTCGATCGCGATGACGGTCTGACGGGTGACGCCGATGCGCTCGGCCAGCTCGGCCTGCGTCATCTCGCCGTGCGTGAACCGGAGGGTGCGGATGGCGTTGGTGACCTGCGTGGGCTTCACCACGTCGAGAAGTCCTGGCGGTAGGCGGCGAGCTTGGTGAGGGACCCGAGGACGGCCGACAGGACGAAGCAGAGGTAGATCGCGTTGGCGATCCAGAACCAGTCGGCCTCGAGCATCGCGAGGACCATCGCGCCGAGCGCGCCGATCACGACGAAGGACTGACCCGTGCGCTCGCCGACCCGGTTGATCTCCTTGTCGCGCTGGTCGCTCAGGTGGCCGTCACGCCGGTTGGCCAGCGAGACCGCGATGGTGCCGACGATGGACGCGACGATCGCGCCGCCGATCGACCAGAGCAGCGGCCCGGCGTACGCGACCTCGGTCAGCGGGGTGTCCCGTGCGCGGCTGAGGATCACCACGACGTACGCCGCATAGGCGAGCACGGCGACGACGAGGAACACCCAGACGTTCCGCTCTTCGTACGACATCAGCGCTCCTGGACGACGGTGAGGACGGTCTTGCCCCGGGCGTGCTCGGCGATCAGCCGGCGCAGCGCCTCGGGGGCGTCGCTCAGAGGGTAGGTGCGCTCGACGGCCGGCACGATCTGTCCCGCCTCGGCGAGCTCGGTGAGGCGGTCCAGCTTGGCGCGGCTTCGCGTGGCCGACACCGGTCGCAGACGCTGGCTCACGAACGGGTTGAGCAGCACCGCCCTGGCCAGGCGGCCCATCGGACCGATCACCCGGCCGCCGCCGCCGGAGGACAGGGCGAGCGTGCCGCCCGGGGCCAGCGCCCGTCGGCAGGCGGCGAGCGTCCGGTTGCCGACGAGGTCGATCACCAGGTCGTAGCGCTCGCCCGTGCTGGTGAAGTCGGACCGGTCGTAGTCGATGACGTGGTCCGCACCGAGCCCCTGGACCAGCTCGACGTTCCGGCCGCTGCACACCCCCGTGACCTCCGCGCCGAGCGCCTTGGCCAGCTGCACCGCGAACGTCCCGACGCCTCCGGAAGCCCCGTTGACCAGCACCTTCTGCCCCGGCCGGACCCCGGCGACGCAGTCCAGGGCCGTGCCTGCGGCCAGCGGCAGCGTCGCCGCGTCCGCGAAGCTCAGGGTGGCGGGCTTGCGACCGACGAACTTCGCCGGGACGGCCACGTACTCGGCCCACGATCCCGCGGATGCCTCGGCATAGACCTCGTCACCTGCCGCCAGGTCGGTGACGTCCGCGCCGACGGCCTCGCCGACGCCGGCGACGTCCCTGCCGGGGACCGTGTGCCTCGGCCGCCGCAACCCCATGACGGTCCGGATCAGCGAGGGCCGTCCGGTGACCATGGCGACGTCGGCGAAGTTCAGCGAGGACGCGTGGACCCTGATGAGCACCTCGTCGGGGTTCGGCACCGGCCGCGCGACCGTCTGGTGGGTGAGGACGGTCTCCGGCGCTCCGTACGCGCTCTGGACGATCGCCTGCATGGTGCGGGTCTCGGTCTC
This sequence comes from Cellulomonas sp. P1_G12_2, assembly GCF_056405535.1. Taxonomy (NCBI): domain Bacteria; kingdom Bacillati; phylum Actinomycetota; class Actinomycetes; order Micrococcales; family Cellulomonadaceae; genus Cellulomonas; species Cellulomonas sp. P1_G12_2. The sequence goes on from NZ_JBFUBX010000001.1 coordinate 81,843, forward strand.
GACGCTCATCGGAGCCTCCGTGTTAAGAATTGTTGACATGGCGAAGGTATGGCGAACCAGACACCATGTCAAGAGTTCTTAACATGGTGGATCATGGCGGCCATGGATGTGGTGGTGATCTCCGGGACCGTCGGGGCGGGCAAGACCACCGTCGCGGCCGCCCTGCGCAACGAGCTCCTCGCGCGCGGGCGGGCGGCGGGCGAGCTCGACGTCGACGCCGTCGCCACCGAGACCCCCGCGCCGGCCGACGACCCCTTCAACGAACGCGTCGTGGTCGCCCACCTGCGCGCCATGCGCCCGCACTGGCACGACGCCGGGCTGGAGATCCTGCTCCTGCCCCGGGTCCTCGAGACGGCGGCGCAGCGCGACTCCTACGCGGACGCCCTGGGCGAGGCCGTGCGCGTGGTGCGGCTCGACGCGCCCGCGGACGCCCGGCACGCGCGCCTGGTCGCGCGGCACGCGCCCGGCCCGGAGCGCGACTGGCACCTGGCCCGCACCGACGTGCTCGCCGTCCTGCTGGCGACCGCCGGTGTCGAGGACCTCGTCGTCGACAACCACGACCGGACCCCGTCCGCGGTCGCCCTCGAGATCGCCGACCGACTGGGTCTCTAGAGCACCCGCGCGAGGTCCTCCAGCGCCGCCAGCGGGTCCGGGCCGACCGGCATCAGCACCGTCGTCGTCACACCCGCGTCGTGCAGCTGCCCGATCCGGGTGCGGGCGTCGTCGACCGTGCCGACGACGGCCAGCTGGTCGACCCACGCGTCCGGCATCGCCGCCACGAAGTCCGCACGACTGGCCGACGCGGCCCTCAGCGCGCGGAACTCGTGGGCGAACGGCAACGGGGCGATGTGCACGTCCCAGTCGGGCTCGCCGATCCACTCCAGCGCGGGCCGGGCGGCGTCGCGGGCGGTGGCCGAGGAGTCGTCGACCACCGCGACGCAGTACGCCACGATCCGGTGCTCGCGGGTGGGCGCGATGTGCCGGAGCGCGTCGGTGACGTACTCGGGCGTGACCGGCTCGGCGAGGATCGTCCCATCGGCGGCCCTGCCCGCGAGGGCGAGCGACTTCGGTCCGCGGACCCCCGCCAGGATCCGCGGCGCCCGCGGGACGGACTCGAGCTGCACGCCGTCCAGCGTCACGTACCGGCCGTCGGTGCTGGTCAGGGAGCCGCCCAGCACCGAGCGCACCGCGTCCAGGTGCTCACCCAGCATCGTCAGCGGGCTCGCCGGCCACGCGCCGACCTGCCGCATCCAGCCGCGCATCCCGTGCCCGATGCCCACGTCGATCCGCCCGGGGAACAGCTCCGCCAGGGTCCCGACCTCCATCGCGGTGAACGCCGCGTTGCGCACCGCGGCGGGCAGGATGCCGATGCCGACCCGGATGCGCTCGGTCATCGCGAGGGCTGCCGCGGCCTGGGCGACACCGCCGCGGAAGAAGCAGTCCTCCACCACCCAGAGCTCGTCGAACCCCAGCGTCTCGGCGCGCTGTGCGTACGTACGGAACCGGTGCGCGGGAAGGTCCCGCGGGAGCATGACGCCGACGGCGCTCTCAGTCATCAGATCTCCTTGATCACGCGTGCGGGGTTGCCGACCGCGACCACGTTGGCGGGCAGGTCCTTGGTGACGACCGCCCCGGCGCCGACCACCGTGTTGTCGCCGATGGTCACGCCCGGGCACACGACGGCCCCGCCGCCGAGCCAGACGTTGTTGCCGATCGTGATCGGCTTGGCGGCCTCGAGCTTGTTCCGGCGCGGCTCCGGGTCCACCGGGTGGATCGGGGTGAGGAGCTGGACGTTGGGGCCGATCTGCACGTCGTCGCCGATGTGGATGGGGGCCACGTCGAGCGCGACCAGGCCGAAGTTGGCGAAGGTCCGCGCGCCCACGTGCAGGTGCACGCCGTAGTCGACGTACAGCGGCGGGCGGATCCACGTGTCCTCGCCCAGCGAGCCCAGCAGCTCGCGCAGCCGGTCGACGGCGTCGTCGGCACCGTCCTTCACGGCCTGCGCGAACCGCTCCGCGCGCGCCTGCGCGGCGCTGGTCAGCTCGTGGATCTGGGCGTCGGCCTCGTACCAGTCGCCGGCGACCATGCGCTCGTACTGGGTGCGGGTGTCCTCGTCACTCATGCGTCCGACGCTCTCACAGCCGCGGGTCCACCGGCTCCGACTCCAGGGCCAGCACCGCGAACACGGGCTCGTGCACGCGCCACAGCGGCTCGCCGGCGACCAGCCGGTCCAGCGACTCCAGCCCGAGCGCGTACTCCCGCAGCGCCAGCCCCCGCTTGCGCCCGAGCGACCGGACCTTCAACCGGTCCAGGTGCTGGGTGTACTCCGGCCCGTAGATGATCCGCAGGTACTCCCGGCCGCGGACCTTCAGCCCCGGCTGCACCAGCCCCCGCCGGCCGTGCACGAGGTTGGCGAACGGCTTGACGACCATCCCCTCGCCACCGGCCGCGGTGAGCTCCTCCCACCAGTCGATCCCGGCCTGCGGCTCGGCGACGTCCACCTCCAGGCGGCCCGTCCGCCGCAGGAGCACGGGGTCGGCGTCCACCAGCCGGTCGATCACCCCGAGGTGCCACCCGTGGTCGCGGTCGTGGAACGTGGCCCCCTCGGCGGCGAGCACCTGGAACGGTGCCAGCTGAACACCCTCGAGCCCGTCGGTCGGCCAGACGTAGCGGCGGCACGCGTCGACGAAGGCGTCGGCGTCGACCACCCGCCGGCGCGTGCGGTCCAGCAGGGGTCCCACGTCGAGGCCCCTCGACGCGGCGACCTCCAGCGCGCCGACCGCGCCGGGCAGCATCGCCCTCGCGGCCGCGCCGGTCGCCGCGTACTGCTCGCGCAGCAGCGGTCCGGCCTTGAGCGACCAGGGCAGCAGCTCACCGTCCAGCAGCAGCCAGTCGGTGGCCAGCTCGTCCCAGAGCCCGGCGGCGGTGACCGCGGCGCGGACGCCCGACAGGAACACCTCGGTCAGCGGCCGGTCGAAGAACGCCCGCCCGGTCCTCGTCCACACCGCCCCCGTCTCGCCGTCCGGAGCACCCGACCAGCGGAACCCGTCCCGGCACACGAGCACGGTCGCCCGCGAGCCCATGTGCTTCTCCTCGCAGATCACGTGCTGCACCCCCGAGGCGGCGAACGCCGAGAACGCCTCCGCCGGGTGCTCGAGCACGCCCGGCAGCGGGGAGGTCGCGACCGGCGCCATCGTCGGCGGGAGGTACGGCACCCAGCGCGGGTGCAGCGCGTACCGGCTCATCACCTCGAGCGCGGCGACCGCGTTCTCCTCGCCGATCGTGACGCGTCCGTGGTGCCGGGTCTCCACCGACCGTCGCCCGAGCACGTCCTCGATGTCGAGCACGTCGTCCGGCCGGACCGCGGCGGGGACCAGGAACGGCCGCGCCGGCTCGTACCAGACCTCCTCGGCCGGCACCTGCACGAGCTCCTTCGACGGGTACCGCAGCGCGGTCAGGTGCCCCCCGAACACCACCCCCGTGTCCAGGCACATCGTGTTGTTGACCCACTGCGGGACCGGGGTCGGCGTGTGCCCGTACAAGACCATGGCGCGACCGCGGTACTCGTCGGCCCAGGGATAGCGCACCGGCAGGCCGAACTCGTCGGTCTCCCCCGTGGTGTCCCCGTAGAGGGCGAAGCTGCGGACCCGCCCCGACGCGCGCCCGTGGTACGCCTCCTTGAGCCCGGCATGGGCGACGACGAGCCGCCCGTCGTCGAGCACCAGGTGCGAGACCAGCCCGTCCGCCCACGCCCGCACCTGCGCGGAGAGCTCCCCGCCCTCGGCGGCCAGCTGGGCGAGCGACGTCTCGAGCCCGTGGCTGACCGTCACGTTCCGACCGTCCAGCGCGCGCACGAGCTTGTGCTCGTGGTTGCCCGGCACCGCGAGCGCGTGACCCGCCGCGGTCATCCCCATGGCCAGCCGCAGCACGCCCGGGGTGTCCGGGCCACGGTCGACCAGGTCGCCGAGGAAGACGACCTTCCGGCCCTCCGGGTGCACGGCGTCGACCGGTCGCCCGGCGTCGTCGCGCACCAGCACGTAGCCGAGCTTCTCCAGCAGCGTCTCCAGCTCGGACCGACAGCCGTGCACGTCGCCGATGACGTCGAACGGACCGTGCTCGTCGCGCAGGTCGGTATGCAGGCGCGTCCGGGTGACGGTCGCCGCCTCGACGTCCTCGACCGTGCGCAGCACGTGCACCTGCCGGAACCCCTCGCGGGCCAGGCCGCTGACCGCGCGGCGGACCAGGTCGCGCTGGCGCTTCACCACGCGCTCCGGCAGCGCCCGCCCACCCCGGCCCCGGTTGCGCTCCAGGCACACGTCCTCGGGCAGGTCCAGCACGATCGCGACCGGCAGGACGTCGTGCGCGCGGGCCAGCTCGACCACGTGCTTGCGGGCGTCGCGCTGCGCGTTCGTGGCGTCCACCACCGTGAGGCGCCCGCGGTCCAGGCGCTTGCCGACGACGAACGACAGCACCTCGAACGCGTCCTTGGTGGCGTCCTGGTCGGTCTCGTCGTCGGCCACCATGGCGCGGCAGGCGTCGCTGGACACCACCTCGTACCGCCCGAACCGTTCGGCGGCGAACGTCGACTTGCCCGAACCCGACGCGCCGACCAGCGCCACCAGCGACAGCTCCGGGATCTCCAGCGCGCTCACGCCGCCGCTCCGAGCGTGAAGACGAGCAGCTGCGTCGGCGGCCCCACGTCGGGGTCGACGTCACCGACGGCACCCGCGCGGAACGTGTACCCGTACGCCTCGCACACGGCCGCCGCCCACGCCTCGCCCTGCGCGCGCGTCCACTCGAACCGGTGGTCCGTGTGGCGCATCGTCCCCGAGTGCAGGGTGGGGTAGCGCACGTTGAACTCCTCGTTCGGGGTGGTGACGATGACGGTCCGCGGGCGGGCGTCCCCGAACACGGTCCGCTCCAGCGACGGCAGCCGGTCCAGGTCCACGTGCTCGACGACCTCCATGAGCACGACCGCGTCGGCGCCTGCCAGCCGCGCGTCCCGGTACGTCACGGACGTCTGCAGCAGGGTCAGCCGCGCGCGGACCGTGTCGGGCATCCGGTCCAGACCCAGCCGCTCGGCCGCGCGCCGCAGCGCCCGGTGCGACACGTCCGCGCCGACCACCCGCGTGAACGCCGGGTCCGCCAGCAGCTCGCGCAGCAGCGCGCCCTCGCCGCAGCCCAGGTCGACGACCGACGCGGCACGCGCCGCCCGCAGCTCGGCCAGGACGACCTCGCGCCGGACCTCGGAGAGCGGGCGCACGTCGGTCGCGACCGGCTCGTCGACGACGCCCAGCGCCGAGCCCGCGTCGTCGACCACGCCCAGCCGCTCCACCGCCTCCGCCACGTACTCCCGTCGGTGGGCCAGCGACCTCCGCAGGATCCAGTCCCGCGCCGGGTGGTCGCCCAGCCACTCCCCGGCGCTGCGCACCAGCTTGTCGACCTCGTCGGGACCGACCCAGTAGTGCTTCCCGCCGTCCAGCGCCGGCAGCAGCACGTAGAGGTGGCGCAGCGCGTCCGCCACCGTGAACGTCCCCGTCAGTCGCACGTCCGCGTACGGCGAGTCACCCCATGCCGGCACCGCGGGATCCAGCGGGCCGACCCCGGCCGACACCTGCCACCCGAGCGGCTCGAACAGCCGCGCCACCAGCGCGGGATCGCCCTCGTCGGGCACGGCCGGCACGTGGATCTCCAGGGGCAGCGCGACGCCGACGAGATCCGGTCGCGCAGCGCACGTGCCCGCCATCGCCGAGCGGAACACGCGCCCGAGCGCGACCGCCAGCAGCGAGCTCGCCGCGTACGGCCGGTCGTTCACGTAGGCGGCGAGCGCGAACCCGTCTCCGAACCGCCCGCCGCGCACCAGCTCCACCGGATCCACCTCGAGCAGCAGCGCGACCGTGCAGCGCTCGTCGGAGGCCTCCGGGTAGAACACGTGCGCCTTGCCCACGGACAGGTCGAACGTCTGCACGCGGTCGGGGTGCTTGTGCAGGAGAAAGCCCAGGTCGCTCGCGGAGTCGGCCGTCGACGTCAGGGTGAGGAACACGCAGTCATTGTGTCGACCGCGGCCTCCCCGGTCCCGGGATTACCCCTGCGCCGCCCGCAGGAACTGCTCCAGCAGCGGACCGGCGGTGGTCGACCCGTACTCGCCCACGTCGACGAACACCGCCACCGCGAGGTCCCCCTGGATCGCGATCATCCACACGTGGTTCTGCAGGTTGCCGGCCTCACCGAACTGCGCGGTACCGGTCTTGGCCGCCACCTCGTCGCCGGGCACGTCCTGCAGGAACGTCGCGCCCCCCTCCGTCACCACGCCGCGCATCAGCTGCTTCAGGGTGGCGGCCTCGTCGGCGGTCAGCGGGGCAGCGGGCGCGGACGTCTCGCTCGGCTCGGCCGAGTCGGTGGCGGCCGGGCTCTCGACGCCCTCGGCCAGGACCACAAGACGCGGCACCACCGTCGACCCCTTCGCCACCGAGGCGGCGACCGTGGCCATGCCCAGCGGCGACGCCAGCACGCGGCCCTGGCCGATCATCGACGCGGCGTGGTCGGTGCCGTCGGAGTCGGCGGGGACGTCCCCGAGGAACCCGGGGAAGCCGAGCGTCGCGTTCGGGTCCAGCCCGAGCGATCCGGCTGCGTCGATGAGCGCGTCCTGGTTCGCCTGGTCGCGCGCCGAGATGAAGGCCGTGTTGCACGAGTACGCGAAGGCTGTCCGCAGCGGGATGGTGCCGAGCTTGTCGGTGGGGTACTCGGGGAAGTTGGAGAACGAGCGCCCGTCCACGGAGACGCTGGCCGGGCAGGTGGTGTCACTGTCCGCCGTGAGCCCCGACCGCAGCAGGGCGAGCGCGCTGACCACCTTGAAGGTCGAGCCGGGGGCGAACTGGCCGAGCGTGGCGGTGGACATGCCCTCGCCACCCACCCCGCTGGCGGCGGCGAGCACGTCCCCGGTGGAGGGGCGGAGGGCGACGATCGCGTTGGCGGGCCCGACGGTGGCGACGATGGACTCGGCCGCCTCCTGCAGCCGGACGTCGAGCGTGGTCGTCAGCGGGGTGCCCGGAGTCGCCTCGACGGCGTACAGCTGCCGCGGAGCAGCGCCGTCGGCCTGCGCTGCGGTGATGGTCAGTCCCGGCAGGCCGCGCAGCTGGGCGTCGTACTGGCGCTGCAGCCCGGACAGCCCTGCCAGGTCCCCGGCGGACACGGCGCCGTCCGACTTCTCGATGATCTCGGCCGTCGCGGGTCCGACCGTCCCGAGGATCGGCCGGGCGAACTGGCGCGTGGGGGCGAGCGGCAGCGTGTCCGGGACCTCGATCACGCCGGGCAGCCCGACGAGCGCCGGGATGTCGTAGCCGGTGTCGCCGTCGCGGATGGTGATCGCCTCGACGAAGGCCTTCTCGCCGGCACCGAGCACCTTGGCGGCGTAGGCCTCGGCGTCGACGCCCAGCTGCCGCGCCAGCTCGCGCGCCGCGGCGTCCTGCTCGGGGGCGGCGATGCGCGTCTTGTCGATCCCGACCCGGTGCACGCGGCGCGGCTCGACGATGACGGAACCGTTGGCGCCCAGCACGTTGGCGCGCTCGGCGCGGGAGCGCTGCACGCCGAGCACCTCTCCCGCGACCAGGTCCGGCGCGAGCAGCGCGGGCGACCAGGTGACGTGCCAGACGTCCTCGTCGTCGCGGGCGAGCTTCGCGTGCGTCTCGTACGTCCAGTCGGAGTCGCTCTCGTCGACGTCCCACGTGAACCCCAGGGTCGCCGTGGCGACGTCCTCGTCCTTGTCGTCCACGGTCGTCGAGACGACCGTCACGGTGGGTTCCCACGGGGCGAGACCCTCGTAGGCGCTGGTGCGGAGCTCCGTCGCCGCGGTGACGTCGGCGGTCCCGCCGGCGAACGGTGCCTTGCTGAAGTCGCCCGAGGTGAGCGCAGCCGCGAGCGCCTCGGTCGCGCTCGTCGGGTCGGGGGGCTCCGACGAGCAGCCGGTCAGGCCGGCCGCCGCGATCACGAGGGCGATCCCGCCGCCCACGAGCCGCCGACCGGCCACTGCGCGTTCACCTGCGAACGACATGCTGTCCCCTCGTCGCGCGGCATCGCGCCGCTTCCTGCTGATGCACCGGCTGACTCGTCCGCACGACGCTCCGAGAGCGTGTCACCACCGGGTCACCCGGCGGGCGGGAACGGTGCAGCCTTCACCACTCCTCCCCAGACGGGGTCACGCAACCACCCTGTCTGGGTCATATGTCCGGCGCACCTGCGTCAGGCGGTCGGCCGTCGCCGGCGCCCAGACGGCCGTCCCGGTGCCGCAGAAGTTGGGGTTGACCTCGGTCGATGCCCACGGGGCCAACGCCTCGGTGATCGCGTCCGCAGCGGCCGGCAGCTCGGCGAACCGGCTCGGATCGCCGCTCGCGACCGACACGACGAACGCCGACCCGCGCCCGGACACGGCCGATCCGCCCGGCACGTCCTCGCCGGTGGCCCCCGCGACGTGCCGCAGCTCCGCGGCCATGAACGGGGTCGACGCGTCGGCACCCACGAGCCCGAGCCACGCGCCGGCCAGCCCGTCGTCGGCGCGGTCGAGCAGCATGCCGCGCACCCAGCCGGGACCCGGCTGCCCCGGGTCGTTGTGGATCTCGGCCGCTCGGGCCGCCGGGAGCACGCCGACCGTGTCCATGAACGCCGGCGCGAGAGCGCGCAGGGGCGCGGCGGCCGCCGTGCCCGCCGCCTCGTCGCCCGGGCGGGCCACGCGCAGGAGCAGGACCGTGCGCCCACGCAGGAACGGCGGGATGACCTCGAGCGGGGGGAAGCGGACGATCGCCGCGCTGGTGGTCGTGTCGGCGTCCGCGGTGGGCGTCCACGCCAGCCAGCCGCGCAGGGCGGTGTCGATGTGCTCGGCGCCGAAGAACAGGGTGCCGGCGTAGAGCGCGGGCATGGCGACCAGCCGCAGACGCACCTGCGTCACCACGCCGAGGCCGGTCTTGCCGCCCCGGAGCGCCCAGAAGAGGTCCGGGTGCTCGTCGGCGGACGCCTCGACCACCTCACCCGTCCCCGTGACGACGGTGAGCGACTCGAGAAGGTCCGAGCTGAACCCGTGGCTGCGGGCGAACGGGCCGAGCCCACCGCCGAGGAGGTAGCCGACCACGCCCACGCTGGCCGAGGCGCCGGCGATCGGCACCAGGCCGTGCGCGTCGGCCGCGGGGATGACGTCGGTCCAGCGGGCGCCGGCTCCGATCGTCGCGACGCGGGTGCCCGGGTCGACCTCGACCCCGTCGAGGCGGCGGGTGGTGAGCAGGACGCCGGAGGTCACGGGCGTGGTGGAGCCGTGGCCCGTGGCCAGCACGTGGACCGGCACGCCCTGCTCGGTGGCCCAGCGCACGGTCTCGGCAACGTCCTGCGTGCTCGTGGCACCGACCGCGACGTCGGGCGTATGGACGATCGCGCGGTTGTGGGCGGCGACCTCGTCGGCAAACCCCTCGCGGTCCGGGGTCAGCACGGGGCCGGTGACGCGGGAGCTGAGGGGGTGAGACATGCCTGACTCCTTGCAGGTCGGTGGCGCTGGGTTCTCTCGCGGGCAGGTTGTCACCCTTGCACCGACCTCCGACACTCCTTTGCGGGACGATCGTCGGGTGACCGACGCGTTCACCTACGTCACCCACGAGCCCACCGGCACGCTCGGGCGGTACGTGGCGAGCATCTGGTACGCCCGCGGGCGGTTGCGTGCCCCGGCCGAGCGGGTGGCGCCGACGGGGTCGGCCGTCCTGGGACTCGTGCTGGGTGCACCGATCGCGCAGGTGGCGCGCAACGGGACCGGCGACGTGCACCTCGCGCGGACCGGGTTCCTGCTGGGTCCCGACGACCAGCCGATGCTCAACCGGCCCCTCGGCGAGACGTGGTGCGTCGGCGTGGTCGCGACGCCGATCGGGTGCGCGACCGCGTTCGGCGTCGACCCCCGGGTGCTGCGGGGCCGGCTGGTCGGAGCGGAGCCGTGGGCCCCGCTGCGTCGGGAGCTGCTCGGGCTCGAGAGCCCGGACGCGATGATCGCCACCGTCGAGGCCGCGCTGGTGGAGTCGGTGGCGGGACGGGAGCGCGCGCTCCCCCGCTGCACCGACGCGGTCGAGGCGGCGGTGGGCGCGCTCGCCGCGGAGCCGGGCCGCCCGGTCGCCGACGTCGCGCGCGCGGTGCACCTGTCGCACGCCCACCTCGACCGGGGGTTCCGGCGCGTGGTCGGGCTGAGTCCCGGCACGTTCGCCCGCGTGGCTCGGATGCGCGACCTGCTGGCCTCGCTCGACTTCGGCCGTCCGGTCGGCTGGGGGCAGGTGGCCGCCGACCGCGGCTGGTACGACCAGGCGCACCTCATCCGGCACTTCCGGCGGCACACGGGCACGACGCCGAACGCCTACCTCGCGGCGTACCGCGCGGTCTACGGGGACGTGCCCACCGAGCCGGGGTTCGCGCCGGTGGTCAACTCCGTCCAAGACGGCGTCGTCCCGGACGCCTAGCGTCGCGCCATGACCATCGCGATCGACACCACGACGAGCATCGCCGCACCGCCCGACGCGGTCTGGGCCGCGCTCACCGACTGGTCCCTGGCGCCGCGCTGGATGCCCGGGGTCTCCGCCATGACCGGGCCCGTGGCGCCCGGGTCGACGGTGACGTTCACGGTGCGCGGCAAGGAACGGACCGCCCTCGTCGACGGCGTCGACGCGCCCCGACGCCTGGACCTGGTGTCGCGTTCCGGACCGGTGACGGCCGTGTACACCTACACGCTCACCCCGACCGTGCCCGGCACCGATCTCCGGCTGGTCGCGGACGTCGTCGTGCGCGGGCCCGTGAAGCTCCTCGCGGGGGTCATCCGTCGCTCGGTCGCCCGGGAGGACGGCGTCCAGCCCGAGCGCCTGCGCGCGGTGGTGGAGGCGGTCAGCCGACCAGCAGGCTGACCGCGCGGTGCAGGTCCGCCCGCGTCTGCTCCAGGTCCGGCCCGGGGGCGAGCGTCACGCCGTGGACCAGGCCGAGCACCTGGCCGAGCAGCCGGTCCGCGGCCCACTCGTCGTCGCCCCGCTCTGCTCGTAGGGCCGCCACCTTCCGCGCGTGCGACTCGACCGACTGCGGCAGCCGCGCGAGCACCGCCGGGCGCTCCAGGTTGTGCCACAGGAGCAGCCGCACGAGCGACGGGTGCGCCAGGTTGAAGTCGAGGATGCGCACCGAGTACCCGGGCAGGTCCGCGGCGTCGAACGGCACGGCGTCCAGCAGCTGCTCGATCCGGTCCTCGATCACCCGGTCGAACAGCTGGTCCTTGCTGCCGAAGTACGCGTAGATCCGCTGCTTGTTGGCGCCCGCGCGCTCGGCGATCCGGTCCACGCGCGCGCCGGCGAGCCCGCGCTCGGCGAACTCGTCGGCGGCCGCGTCGAGGATGCGGCGCGGGGTGTCGGCGGCCATCACGCGGGCAGCGTCGTGCCCGTGAGGTCCTGCGCCACCGCCCAGAGGCGCGCCGCGGTGTGGTCGTCGCGCATGCGGCGGTTGAGGCGGGCCGGACCGGTGGGGCCGACGAGCCCGAACCGTCCGGACGGGCCGTAGTAGCCGTCCTCGACCGCGCGGGGGTCGGCCGCGGCGAACAACATCGGCTCGGCGCCCTGCTCCGGCTGCTGCGACGGGACGAACGGCAGGTTGCCGATGGGCGAGCGGTGCACCGAGTCGCGGCCGAGCGAGGCGCCCGCGGTCTGCAGGTTGGTCTGCGTGAACCCCGGGTGGGCGGCGTTGCTGCGCAGGGCCCAGCCGCGCTGCATCGACACGCGCGCCAGCTGCCGGGAGAGCAGCAGGTCGGCCAGCTTGGACTGGGCGTACGACCGCGTGGGGCTGTAGCGGCGGCGGGTCCACTGCAGGTCGTCGAACCGGATGCGGCCCACGTTGGCCATGCCGCTGCTCATCGTGGTCACGCGGCCCTCGGGCGCGGCGAGCAGGAGCGGCAGGAGGAGGTTGGTCAGCGCGAACGGCCCCAGGTAGTTGGTGCCCAGCTGCAGCTCGAAGCCGTCCTCGGTCTCGAAGCGGGTGGGCGGGGCCATCACGCCGGCGTTGTTGACCAGGGTGTCGAGGCGCGGCAGGTCGCGACCGAGCTGCTCGGCGAACGCGCGGACCGACGCGAGGGAGGCGAGGTCCAGCAGACGTACCTCCGCGGAGGCGTCCGGGTGGGCCGCCACGATCTCCGCGAGCGCCTTGTCGCCCTTCTCGGCGTTGCGCACCGCGAGCACCACGTGCGCGCCCGCGGCGGCCAGGCGCTCGGCGGCCTCCCGCCCGGTGCCGCTGTTGGCTCCGGTGACGACGACGGTGCGGCCGGACTGGTCGGGGACGACGTACATCTGAAGCTCCTCGCGGTAAGCAACCAACTGGTTAGTTGGTCACCATAACAGGCGATCGCGGCCCGCGCGGGGTCGAATGGAGACATGACCACCGTCCCGAACATCACCCTGAACACCGGCGTGCAGATCCCCCAGCTGGGCTTCGGCGTCTTCCAGATCGACCCCGCGGAGACCAAGGACGCGGTCCTGCAGGCCTTCGAGGTCGGCTACCGCCACATCGACACCGCGCAGATGTACGGCAACGAGAAGGGCGTCGGCGACGCCGTGGCCGCATCCGGCCTGGATCGCAAGGACGTCTTCCTCACCAGCAAGCTGAACAACGACATGCACGACCCCGCGGACGCGGCGATCGCGTTCGACCTCACGCTCGAGGCGCTCGGCACGGACTACGTGGACCTCTTCCTCATCCACTGGCCGCTGGCGACGGTGAGCGACTTCGTGGAGACCTGGAAGGCGATGGAGGACTTCTACCGGTCCGGCCGAGCCAAGTCGATCGGCGTCTCCAACTTCCAGCCGCACCACCTGAACCGCCTCAAGGCGGAAGCCACGATCACGCCCGCCGTGAACCAGATCGAGGTGCACCCGTACCTCACGCAGGAGGCGGTGCGCGCGTACGGCACGGAGCACGGCATCGCCACCGAGGCGTGGAGCCCGATCGCGCAGGGCAAGGTGCTGGACGACCCGACGATCGTGCGGATCGCCGAGTCCATCGGCAAGACCCCCGCGCAGGTCACGCTGCGATGGCACCTCCAGCGCGGCGACATCGTGTTCCCGAAGTCGGTCACCCGCAGCCGCATCGAGGAGAACTTCGCGCTCTTCGACTTCGAGCTCGCCGACCTGGACGTGGCGGACATCTCGGCGCTCAACCGCGACGAGCGCACCGGCCCCGACCCCGACACGTTCGACTACGTTCCTTCGTAGCTGTCGATCCGGCTGCTCACCGTTCGTACAGACGGTGAGCAGCCGGCGCAGGGCCGGCGGCCGCACATCGAGGAGGACGCCATGAGCCACTACCTGCTGAGCGTGATGGAGCCCGCCGGTCCCATGCCCGACCCGGAGTTCCTCGAGCCGATCATGAAGGCGGTCGGCGACGTCGACCAGGCCATGAAGGACGCCGGCATCTGGGTCTACGCGGGCGGGCTGCACGACCCCAGCACCGCCACCGTCCTGCGCGCCAAGGACGGCGACGTCATCCCCACCGACGGACCGTTCGTCGAGGCGCGGGAGCACCTGGGCGGGTTCACGATCATCGACGCCGACGACCTCGACGCGGCCCTCGACTGGGGCGGACAGCTGGCCGTCGCCACGGGGCTGCCGATCGAGGTGCGGCCGTTCCGCTACCAGTGATGGTGGCGGACGAGGACGCGATCGCGCGGGTGTTCCGCGCGGAGCACGGCCGCGCGGTCGCGGTCCTCGCCCGGTCCTTCGGTGACCTCGACGTCGCCGAGGAGGCCGTGCAGGACGCGTTCGTCGCAGCCGTGCAGCGCTGGCCCGCGGACGGCGTCCCACCCAGCCCGGCCGGCTGGATCATCACCACGGCCAAGCGCAAGGCGATCGACCGGCTGCGCCGCGAGGCGTCCCGCGACGACCGGCACGCTCAGGCGGCGCTCCTGCACGAGCGCGACGACCCGGTGGAGGTGGGGCCCGTGCGCGACGACCGGCTCCGGCTCGTGTTCACGTGCTGCCACCCGGCGCTGTCGGTGGAGGCGCAGGTGGCGCTCACGCTGCGGCTGCTCGGCGGGCTGACCACCGAGGAGATCGCCCGCGCCTTCCTGGTGCCGGAGCCGACGATGGCGCAGCGGCTGGTGCGCGCCAAGGGCAAGATCCGCGACGCCCGCATCCCCTACCGGGTGCCCCGCGACGCCGACCTGCCCGACCGCCTGCGCGCGGTGCTGGCGGTGGTCTACCTGGTGTTCACCACCGGCTCGGCCGCCCTCACGCGAGACGACCTCTGCGCCGAGGCGATCCGGCTGGGCCGCGTCCTGGTCGAGCTCATGCCCGACGAGCCCGAGGCGCTCGGCCTGCTCGCCCTCATGCTCCTCACCGACGCCCGCCGGGACGCCCGCATCTCCGAGACCGGCGACCTGGTGCTCCTGCGCGACCAGGACCGCGCACTCTGGGACGCCGAGCAGCTCGACGAGGGCCGTGAGCTCGTGCGCCGGTGCCTACGACGCGACCACCTGGGTCCGTACCAGCTGCAGGCGGCGATGCAGGCCGTGCACAGCGAGCCGGCGGGGACCGACTGGCGGCAGATCGTGCTCTTGTACGACCAGCTGATGTCGATCGCGCCCAGCGCGGTGGTCGCGCTCAACCGGGCGGTCGCGGTCGCGGAGCTGGAGGGGCCCACCGCCGGCCTGACCCTGGTGGACGGGCTGCCGCTGGAGCACTTCTACCTGTTCCACGCGGTCCGTGCCGACCTCCTGCGCCGCCTGGATCGTGCCCCGGAGGCCGCCGACGCCTACGACCGGGCCCTGGCGCTGACGGAGAACCCCTCCGAGCGGGCCTTCCTGACCGCCAGCCGGGACGCGCTCAGCCCAGCCGGCTGACCAGGTCCGCGCGGACCGCGAACCACTCCGCGGCCACGATAGAGAAGTACGCCGTGTCCCGCAGGCCGCCGTCGGTGGCGACCGTGTGGACGCGGCGGACCCCCTCGAGCTTCCCGCCGATCCGCTCGATCGCCGCGCGTGACGCCGCGTTGTGCGCGTCGGTCTTCAGGGTGACGCGCAGGGAGTTCCAGGTCTCGAACGCGTGCGTGAGGAGGAGCAGCTTGGTCTCGGTGTTCACCGCGGTGCGCTGCGCCGACGCCGCGTACCAGGTGCTCCCGATCTCGGCGACGGACGGGGGGTTCTGATCGCTCGGCGCCCCGCCGACGCCGATGCCCGGAGGCCACGGTGCCGGGTTCTCGAAGACCTCGAGGTCCAGGAACCGCGTGCTGCCGACGAGCGCCCCGTCCGACGTCCGCCGCACCGCGAACGGCACCGCGCGACCGCCGGCGGCGTGCTCGAGGGCGGCCTCGACGTACGTCCGGGTCTCCTCGACCCCGTCGGGCACCCACGTGAACCCGTAGCTGCCGCGCTCCTCGGCGGCGGCCACGGCGAGCTCGCCGACGTGCGCGAGGGCCAGCGGCTCGAGCTGGACGTGCCGGCCGGTCAGGGTGAAGGGCGCGATCATGCGGCCATCGTGCCCGACGTCCTCACGCCTCGGCGTGCGCGTTCGCCTCGCGGATCGCCCGCCGCCCGCCCGGGACCACCAGCGCCAGCGCCACCACCAGCAGCAGGGCGATCCCGGCCCAGATCAGCAGCGACTCCACCGAGAACCGGTCCGCGAGCGGCCCGAACACCGCCATGCCGAACGGCATCGACACGGCCATGACGATGCCGACGAACCCGAACACCCGCCCCTGCATCTCCGGCTCCACCGTCTCCTGCAGCACCGTGAACGAGGGCGTGGAGAACGACGGCACGAACAGCCCGAGCAGGAACATGAAGCCGAGGAACACCCAGAGGTTGGTGGACAGGCCGAGCCCGACGGAGATGCCACCGAACACGAGTGTGGAGCCCAGGATCATGCGGACCCGGTTCCACTTCCCCGCCCAGGCCGCCACCGCCGCACCGCCGAGCACCATGCCGATGCTGAACGCCAGCTCGTTGGCCGTCAGCTTCCACACCTCGTCGCCGAAGGTCCGCACGATCATCAGCGGCGTGAGGAACGAGGGGGCGACGATGAGCACGAACACCACGGCGTACAGGACGAGCACCCAGCGGACGAACGCGTGCGAGACGACGTACCTGACGCCGCCGACCAGGTCGTCGAAGTAGCCCAGGTGCTCGGTCTCCGCCGACCGCACCAGCCGCGGGACGGTGACCAGGAGCAGCAGACCGATCCCGATGACCGCCGTGACCACGTCGATGTAGAACACGGCCACGATCGACATGCTGGCGTAGACCGCGGCCGCGGCCGCCGGGGCGACGAGCATCATGGCCGACTGGATGGTGCCGTTGATCCCGTTGACCCGCATGAGCTTGTCGGCCGGGACGATCTGCGGCAGGAGCGCGGCGACCGCGGGCATCTGGATCCCCGCGCCGGCCGAGCGGATGGCGATCGCCACGAAGATCAGCCAGAGGTCGGTGGCGCCGGCTGCCATGAACATCGCCAGGGCGAGCGTGACGATCGCGATGGTGGCGTCGGCGCCGATGATCAGCTTCTTGCGGTCCAGCCGGTCCGCCCACACGCCGCCGAAGATCGAGATGACGGCCTGCGGCAGGAACCCGAACACCGCGTACATGGCCATGACCCCGCCGGACTTGGTCTCCAGGGTCAGGTGCCACATCACGGCGTACTGGACGAGCATCGAGCCGAACAGCGAGACCGTCTGGCCGGACAGGAAGATCGTGACGTCCCGGCGCCAACCGGGTCGCTCGGGCGTGGGAGCCTCCACGTCCGTCTGCGTCGGTTCGGTCATGCCGCTCATGGTGTCAGCCGGCTCCGACATCGGTCTCCGGAGATTCGGAGGCCGCCGCAGCCGCGGCACCCTCTCCGGCTGACGCCGCCCTAGCCATCAGCAGGTCCCGCTCCCGCCGCGTCGGCGCCAGGGTCGCGGCCCGCTCCAGCTCGTCGGCCGCCTCGTCGGCACGCCCGAGCCGGAGCAGCACGTCCCCGCGGACCGCGCCGTACAGGTGGTACCGGGCCAGCCGCGGGTCGGCGTGCACCGCGTCGAGGGCGTCCAGGGCCGCCTGCGGCCCGTCCGCGTGCAGCACCGCGACGGCCCGGTTGAGCTCGACAACCGGCGACGGGGCCAGCTGCGCCAGCGCGTCGTAGAGCGCGACGATCGCCTCCCAGTCGGTCTCCTCGAACGACCGCGCCCGGCTGTGGCACGCCGCGATGGCCGCCTGCACGGTGTACGGACCGAGCGGTCGGCGCAGCGAGATCGACCGGTCGAGCGCGCCGAGACCGTGCTCGATGAGCGTCCGGTCCCACCGCCTGCGGTCCTGGTCCTGCAGCAGGACACCGTCGCCGCGCGCGTCGAAGCGGGATGCCTGCAGCTCCATCAGGGCCACCAGCCCGTGCACCTCCGGCTCGCGCGGGAGGAGCCCGGCCAGCACGCGTCCCAGGCGCATCGCCTCGTCGGCCAGGTCCCGACGCACCCACCGGTCGCCGCTGGTGGACGAGTGGCCCTCGGTGAAGATCAGGTAGATCACCTCGAGCACCGAGCCCACCCGGGCCGGTAGTGCGTCCGCCTGCGGCACCTCGAACGGCACCTGGGCCTCGGCCAGCGTGCGCTTGGCGCGGGAGATCCGCTGGCCGATCGTCGGCGACGGCACCAGGTTCGCGCGGGCGATCTCCTCGGTGGTCAGGCCGCCGAACAGCCGGAGCGTCAGCGCGATCCGCGACTCCCGTGGCAGCACGGGGTGGCAGGTGAGGAAGACCAGGGAGAGCAGGTCGTCGCCGATGGGCTCGTCGACGATCCGGTCCGCCCCCGCCTCGTCGGCCAGCGAGCGCGCGAGCACCGCGTACTTGGCGTCGCGGTTCTGCTCCCGGCGGACCAGGTCGATCGCCCGGTGCCGTGCCGTGACCATCAGCCACGCGCCGGGCTTGTCCGGGACGCCCGTGACCGGCCACTGCTCCAGCGCGGTCACGAACGCGTCCTGCGCCAGCTCCTCGGCGAGCCCGACGTCCCGGACCAGGCGGGTGAGCGAGGCGATGAGGCGCGGCGACTCGATCCGCCAGATGACCTCGACGGTCCGCCGCGCGTCGGCCATCAGGCCTGCTGGGCCTTCAGCTTGTCGACGATCGCCTGCTCCCTCTCCAGCACGTCCGGCGAGACCACCTGGGCGAAGTCCTCCATCTCGAAGAACGGCCGGATCTCCAGCACCGAACGCATGCCCTGAGTGGACGGGCACCGCTTGGCCCACTCGACGGCCTCGTCGAGCGAGCTCACCTGCCAGATCCAGTAGCCCGCGATGATCTCCTTGGCCTCGGCGAACGGACCGTCGACCACCGAGACCTCGCCGCTGGTGTCCCAGACCACCTTGGCGCCGGCCTTGCTCGGCTGCAGCCCCTCGCCGGCGAGCATGATCCCCGCGTTCACCAGCTGCTCGTTGTAGACGTTCATCTCCCGGAACATCTCGTCCGTGGGCGCGATCTTGTCCTCGTCCGCGCCGTCGCCCTTGATCATGACCAGGACCTTCATGGTGATCTCCTCCGCTCGGTGGCCACCTCGACGCTAGTGCCGAGGCCGTGCCCTCACCAGGTCGTCGAACGGGCCCCGGCTTCTTCGACAGCGGGGGGCGACGAGTTCTGATGACCGCAGGAACCCCGCGTGGGACGCTGGACCGGTGAAGCTCTTCGCGCATCGAGGCTCGGTCACCGCGGACGTCGGTGAGGGGTTCGTCGCCGGTGAGGCGGTGGCGTTGCAGACTGCCTTCGTCGGCGCGCTGACCCCCGCCGAGCGCGCCGCGCACGCACCCGTGCGCGTCGACCTGACGCTCGAGACGGAGGGTGGCGGCGCACGCGCCGTGGTGGTGTGCCGCAACCACGTCGTGGGGTTCGTGCCGCCGTCGCGCGAGGCGTCCGTGCGTGCGCAGCTGGCCGCCGCCGGCCGGGCGCGGCTCGAGACCCCCGGGCAGGTGTTCCACGACACCGAGGGATGGTGGCGGCTGTGGGTCGGGCCGCCCCGCGCGGGTGCCTTCCCTGCGCCCGAGCCCGGGGCCGACACCCTGGGCGTGCCCCGTCGCAAGATCTTCGGCATCTCCCTCCCGGACGACGAGGGGCTAAGGTAGGTGTACTAGTTCGTCTACCAAGGAGACCTCTCGTGGCCGCTCTGTACACCGCCATCGCCACCGCGACCGGGGAGGGGCGTGCCGGAGGACGGGCGGTCAGTGACGACGGAACTCTGGACCTGACGCTCGCCGTCCCCGCCGCACTGGGCGGCCGTGGCGACGGCACCAACCCCGAGCAGCTCTTCGCCGCCGGCTGGGCGTCGTGCTTCCACTCCGCCCTGAAGTCGGTCGCGGCGGCGGAGAAGACCCCGATCTCCGAGTCCGCGGTCGTCGCGGAGATCGGCCTCGTGTCCGACGGGGCGGGCGGCTACACCATCGAGGCAGCCCTGCACACCGAGGTCGCCGGGCTCGACCAGGCCACGGCTGAGCGGCTCGTCGCACGCGCGCACGAGGTGTGCCCGTACTCCAACGCCACGCGGGGCAACATCGCCGTCCGCCTGACGACGACCACGGCATGAACGTCTCGCGGACGGCTCGGGCGCTCGCGACGGTGCTCCGCGGCGACGTCGTCGCGGAGCCGCCGAGCCGGGGCAGCGGGGTGCGCCGCACGGTCGGTCGCCTCTGGCTCGGCGCCACCCTCGCGCTCGCGGGGACCTCGCACCTCACGTTCGCGCGCGAGGAGTTCCAGGCCCAGGTGCCGACGTGGTTCCCGGCCGACCCCGACGCGGTCGTGCTCGCGTCCGGGGTGGTGGAGATCGCGCTCGGCTGCGCGCTGCTCGCCGCACCCGGGCGCCGTCGCGCGGCCGTCGGCTGGATCGCCGCCGGCTTCTTCGTGGCGATCTTCCCCGGCAACATCTCCCAGCTGGTCACGCGGACCGACGCGTTCGGGCTCGAGTCCGACACCGCCCGCGCCGTCCGGCTGCTCGGCCAGCCGGTGCTGGTGCTCTGGGCACTGTGGTCGACAGGCGCCTGGCGGTCGCTGCGTGCCGCGCTGGCGGCGCAGCCCGCAGAGGCACTGCCGCGATGACGGCGGCCCTGGCAGACGCCCCGATCGTCGGGCGGCCGACGCGCGACGGCGGGCAGTCCGAGGTCGCCCGCCGGATCCTCGACGTCGCGGCGCCGCGGTTCTACCTCGAGGGGATCCGCGCGGTCAGCGCCGACGCCGTGATGGCGGAGGCCGGCGTCACCAAGGTGACCTTCTACCGGCACTTCCCGACGAAGGACCACCTGGTCGAGGCCTACCTGGAGACGGTCGCCGCGGCGGAGCGGCACGCGGTCACCACCTGGCGCGCCGAGCACGTCGGCGACCCGACGGCGGTCCTGGCTGCCTACGCCGACCAGCTGGCCGCCCAGGTGTGCGGGGCCGCGTTCCGCGGGTGCCCGTTCCTCAACGCCGCGGCGGAGTACCCCGACGTCGCCCACCCGGTCCGTGCCGTGGCCGAGCGGCACCGCGACTGGCTCCGCGACGTGGCCGAGGACCTCGTCGCCCAGCTGGGTCTCCCCGAGCCCCGATCCGTCGCGGTGCAGCTCGTCATGCTGCGCGACGGAGCCATGGCCACCGGCGCGGGCGTCGAGCCGGTGGAGGTCGGTCGGGCGCTGCGCCGAGCGGGCCGAGCCGTCCTGCGAACCTGACGACGAAGGGCCCGACCGCGACGGTCGGGCCCTTCGCCGTTCACCGGTCAGCTCAGGGGACCGGCCACTCCAGCACCGTGCTCGGTCCCGCGAAGGTCGGCGTCACGGGGTCGCCCGTGTCGTTGACCACGTGGTCGATGGTGCCCGCCGCGTTCAGCGAGACCGTCAGCACGTTGTGCAGCTTGACGCCCGGCGTGACGGGGACCTCGAACGCCCGGCTGAGGTGCAGGGTCGGGTTCACGTTGGTGTAGATGTACGCGCCCATGCCCCAGCCCTCGTGCACCTTGACCTTGTCGCCCACCTTGTAGGCGGCCCAGCCGTTGCTGCCGTCGTGCTGCCAGGACGCCTGGTCGGGCGCGTCGTACGGCAGCTCGTTCTGGAACATGATCGTCTTGCCGCGCTCGCCGTTCCAGATGACGTTGTACTTCTGGTAGTGCTCGGAGAACAGGCCCGTCGCGGTGACGTCGTTGCCGTTCACGAGCACTCCGGTCTCGGCGGTGTTGACGTCCCAGCCGACGCCGGTGCCGTGGTCCGCCCGCCACGCCCACGTGTGGTCGATGATCGTCTGGTTGGTGTTGACCACGAGGCTCTGCGTGGCCTTGCCGACGGCCTCGCCACCGATCCGGAAGAACACGTCCTGCACCGCGGTCGGGTTGCTCGCGCTGCTCAGCAGCGGCTTCTTCAGCCTGGCGTCGAGCGCCGAGAGCTTGGTGCCCAGCTGCAGCAGCGCCGGGGAGTTCTTCGTGCCGGCGTCGAACATGATCCCGGCGATGTCGATGCCGGGGACGTCGAGCGTCTGCATGGCCACCACGCCGTTGTCCGGGATGATCGTCGCCAGCCCGAGGCCGAGCACCACCTGGTTGGGCCAGATCACGTTGAGCGTGCGGTTCACGTGGTAGACGCCCGGCGTGAACAGCACGTTCTTGCCCAGCGCGAGGGCGGTGTTGATCTTCGACGCGCTGTCACCGGGCTTGGCGACGAAGAACTTGCTCAGCGGCAGCGACTTGCCGGGCGTGCTGCCCGCGGCCCAGGTGGCTCCGGCGGAGTCCCTCTGCGCCGACGGGACGAACACCTGGTACCGGCCGGCGTCGTCCACGTAGAGGTACGGCTTCTCCTTGGAGACCGGCGTGGTGTCGAGCGTCGTGTACTTGTTCGTCACGAAGTCGGTGGCGGGAGCGCCCTGGACGCCCGCGAACACCTGGTTCCAGACGCTGTTGCTCCAGCCGGCCACCGAGCCGTTGCGGACCAGGAACTGCTGCTGGCTGCCGCTGACCACGAACGGCAGGGTCGAGTCGGCGATGAAACCGCCGGACGCGTACTGCGGACCTGCAGTGCAGTAGTCCATGAGGCTGACGTTGGCGCCCGTGACGTTCACGCGGCGCATCGGGGCAGCCTGCGAGACGGCCCAGAAGTTGGCCGAGCTGCGGCAGCCGTCGGCGTCGCCGGCCGCGTACTGGATGGTGAGGTTGGACAGCGAGCGCCAGAAGTTCACCAGCGCGAGGCAGTTGGGGTCCGCGCCCTCGGGCACGGGGAGGCACTGGTTGTAGACCTCGATGGCGCCGTTGATGACCACGTCACCCGGGTCCTGGCCCAGACCGGCGACCTCGGTGAAGTAGCCCACCTCGAACCGGAGCGGCTGCTCGGGCGTCCCGTACGTGCCGGGCTTGAACAGCAGCGCGTACCGGCCCTGCCCGAAGTGCGCGGGCACCTGCTGGGTCGCGATGGCGTCGACCGTCGCCTGGATCTGCTCGATCGGCTGGCTGGGGTCGAAGACGATCGTGTTCGGGCCGAGGTCGACCGGAGCGGCCGCCTGGGCGGGCGCGGCGATCAGGGGGACCAGGGCGACGGCGAGCGCGGTGGCCAGCACCGTCGCGGTCCGTCGGCGTCGGGGACGCGAGGGGCTCTGCCTACGAAGGAGCATGAGGGACCTTTCTCCGCACAGGGGACGTCGCAAGACGGCTCCCCGCGCGCGAGGAGGCACCGCCGTTGGCGCCGGTGACCGGACATTCGGTGCCGGTCAGGACGAAAGGTACTCAGTTAGTGACTCGTGTCAACCCTGACAGGTCGGTAAGTGTTTGCCCGATCGAGTGATGTTCCCGCTGGTCAGTGCCGGACGTCGCTGGTCTGAGCCAGCCGCGCGATCCACGACGGCGTGGGCCGCCCGCGTCCGCGATCGGTGACCACGCGCAGCCGCGCGGCCGCGACCTCGGACCGCGAGACCCGCACCACCGGGCGGGCCGTGGACGGTCGCACCGGCGTCCTGTCGTCGTCGGCGGGGACGAAGTCCGCGTCGTCGCCGGCACCCCGCTCCTCGGCCGCGTCGAGCACGTCGAGCGACAGACCGGCCAGGAACGCGTCGTCGTCGGGACCGGCCAGCGGGGAGGACGCGAGCAGCGCCAGCGCGTCGAACCCGACCACACGCTTGCTCTCGTCCGTCTCGAAGGCCAGGCCGACGGCCCACTGCACACGTGCCCACCACTGCGACCGGGAGTCGGCGGCCGTGCGCTGCCGCACGGTGAGGATCCCGACGATCAGCGCACCGATCGCACCGAAGGCCGCCACCAGAGGACCCAACGTCGCGACGATCACGTACCAGGGCTCGTCCGACACCGCGCTCACCAGTCCTGCAGCCACCAGCCCGCTCATCCAGCCTCCTGCGTCGATGCCGGTCGCGAGCGTATCGGGCGCTTCGGACAGTGCCCAGGACCGTCCACCGGGTCGATAGTGAACCCGACAGGCTTCGACGCTCGAGGGAGAGACCGATGGCAGGCACGGGAACCCAGGACGACCCCTGGCAGCTCACCACCGCACCCGGCTCGTCCGCGTACACGATGTACCGCGACGAGTCCGCCGACCCGCCCGCGCTCGTGTGCCAGGTGGGCTCGACGACGCTGAAGTACCACCTGAGCGCCATCGACGACCTGCACGCGTGGCTGCTGGAGCAGGGCGGCGCCGTGCCCCTCGGCGCCGCGGACGAGCAGAAGCCGGCCGCACCGGGCACGGTCGAGGCGTGGGGCCGCGACGAGTCCAACCCGGTGGGCGGCTGGTACGGGCTGCGCAAGGGCTACCGCGGCCGGTTCGGCATGTACCTGCCTCCGCTGCTCGAGGAGCTCGGCCTGGCGGAGCTGACCCACGACGCCCGCAACAACACGGTCCGGGCGCTCCCGCGCTGAGAGCCCGCTGAGCGGTCGGGGCGCCCGCACCCGGCTCCCCCTAGCGTGACACTCATGACGATCGCCACGGCGTGGGGCGTGACCGGGTCCGAGCAGCAGCGCTCGTACCCGTGCGACGACCTCGTCCCCGCCCCCGCGCGGCGACTGTTCCGCGGGGTCGACGTGGCGGCGCCGCCCGACGTGGTCTACCGGTGGGTGTGCCAGTTCCGCGTCGCGCCCTACAGCTACGACTGGATCGACAACGGTGGCCGGCGCAGCCCTCGCGTGCCCATGCCGTGGACGTGGGAGCTGGAGGTCGGCCAGACGTTCTCGCGGATCTTCACGCTCGCCTCGTTCGCCCCCGACGAGCACCTGACCGTGCGGATGAACCCCTCCGGTGCCCGGATGTTCGGGGACGTCGCCGTCACCTACGCGGTCCTGGCGGCGGGTCCGGCGCGCAGCAGGCTCGTGGCCGTGCTCCGCACCCCGGAACCGACCGGCCGGGCGGGAGCCGTCGGCGCGTGGCTGCTCGCGTGGGGTGACCTGGTGATGATGCGCAAGCAGCTGCGCACGTTCGCGGCGCTCGCGGAGGCGGAAGAGGCGCGCCGGGCAGGTGCTCAGCCCAGCGTGTAGTCGAACCGCATCCGGTGCGTGCCGTCCGCGTCCACCTCCAGCGCGCCACCGCCCGTGATGCCGGCCAGCTCGCCGGTGCCGCTCGACGGGACGATCGCGACATGCTCGTCGAACCGGTCCGAGCCGTGCGTCGACGCCACGTGGACGAAGTTGAAGGTGCCGGGACGCCCGTCCAGGCTGCCCTCGAAGGACTCCATCGCCACGTACGTGCCGACACCGAGCTCCGGGTCGAACGCCGAGGTGAACAGGGTGGTGGACCGCCCCTCGACGCCGCCCGCGTACTGCTTGACCATCGTCGCGACCCCGACAGCGAGCGCCGTGCTGACCGGCTCGGCGTCCTGCTCGACCGGCACGCCCGTGAACCCGCTGACCGTGAACGTTCCCTCGGTGATCATGGGCGGCACGCTAGCCAGGACCACCGACACCCCCGTACAGCCCGACCAGCTCCGCGCCCAGCACCGCCAGCTCGGCCTGGACGGAGGCGGGCCCCAGCACCTGGACCGCAGCGCCGAACCCGGCCAGGTGCTCAGCGACCGACCGCGCGGTGTGCGACCCCACCTCGAGCCGGACCCGCCCGTCGGCGTCGGTCCCGAGCACGGTGACGTGCCGCCCGAACTGGCCTCGGAGCACGCGCACCAGGAACGGTGTCGTCAGCACGGTCGCGGTCACCCGCGAGCGACGCTCCTCGACCTCGTCGACCACCGACTCCCAGACACCGGCCACGTCCAGGTCGTCGGGCCGCGCGGCCGCTGTGTCACGCACGGCCAGGCTGGTGATCCGGTCCAGCCGGAACGTGCGTCGGCCCGCCGGCGTCCCGGCCACGAGGTACCAGTGCTCGCCCTTGTCGACCAGCGCCCACGGGTCGACGGTCCGCTCGGACTCGCCGGCACGACCGCTGTACACGAGCGTCACCTGCCGCCGGCGCACGACAGCCCCTTGCAGGTCCTCCACCCACGGCTGCCGGGCGCGGGCCGACGAGCCCCACCCGACCGGGTCCACCAGGACCGCCCGCCCGGCCGCCTCGGCCTCCGCCCGGAAGGTCGCGGGCAGAGCGCGGACGAGCTTGCGCAGGGCGGAGGTGGCCTCGGCGGACCGGTCGGACGACGAGCCGACCAGCAGGAAGAGCGCCTGCGCCTCGGAGGCGGTGAGCCCGGTGAGGTCGGTGCGCGCACCGCCGACGAGCGACCAGCCACCGCCGCGCCCTGGCTGCGGGTAGACCGGGATGCCCGCCGTGGACAGCGCCTCCAGGTCGCGCCGGGCGGTCGCGACCGAGACCTCCAGCTCGCCGGCCACCTCGGCGGCGGTCACCCGCCCGCGTGCCTGCATGAGCAGGAGGGTGGCCACCAGGCGGTCCGCGCGCATGGCTCAAGAATGGCAAACAAAGTGCTCAGAAGGTGAGCACTTAGCCGAGGAGAGTCGAGTCATGACAACAACGACCAGCACCTTCCGTGGCCTCGCCAACGTCTCCTTCTTCGCCGACGACCTCGACGCCGCCCGCACCTGGTACACCGAGCTGTTCGGCGTCGAGCCGTACTTCGCCCGCGAGGGATACATCGAGTTCCGCATCGGTGACCACCTCGACGAGCTCGGCATCATCGACCGCCGCTACGTCCCGAACGGCGGCGGTCCCAGCGGCGCTGTCGTGTCCTGGCACGTCGACGACCTGCTCGGGACGTTCGAGCGCCTGCTCGCACTCGGTGCGACCGAGCACGAGGGCATCCGCGAGCGCGGCGAGGGCTTCACCACCGCCTCGGTCGTCGACCCGTTCGGCAACCTGATCGGCATCATGACCAACCCGCACTGGCTGGAGATCGTCAGCTGACCCGCTGCTTCGCCCGCATGTAGTGCGTCCGGACCTCGGGATCCAGGCGCTCGAGGGAGTACCGCAGGGTGGTCCGCGGCATCGTCGCAGCATGCTCGTCGAGGTACGCCAGGAGCCGCGGCTCGTCCTTCTTGCCGGCCTCGCGCAGCATCCACCCGATGGCCTTGTGCATGAGGTCGTGCCGGTCCGGCTCCAGCAGTGCGGCGAGCGCGAACGTGTGGTCCAGCGACCCCTCACGGATCAGGGGGAACGTCCCGACGACCGCGATGCGTCGCTCCCACAGGAGGTCCGAGGCGGCCAGGCGGTAGAGCACGTCGACCGGCAGCCCGGCCACCACCGCGCGGCCGAGCACGTCCGGCGCGCTGGCGTCGACCAGGTCCCAGTTGTTCACGCGGTCGGTGCGCCGCAGGTAGAGGTCGAGCAGCTCGCGCCGCCGCTCCGGCGAGGTCCGCTTCGCTGCGCACTCGATCGCCATGATCTTCAGCGCCAGCAGCCGCACCTCGTGCCGGTCGTCCTCGAGCAGCTCCTCCAGGGACGCGACCGGCAGGCCGACGTGCTCCTTGGCGACCGCTGTCACCTGCGGCACGGTGAGCCCGAGGAACTGGTCGCCCTCGCCGTACTCCCCCGGGCCGGTCTTGAAGAACGACGCCATGCCCGCGGCCCGCTCGGGGTCGGCCAGCGCCACGAGGCGAGCGACGGCGGTACTCATCCGAGGGTGACCGTCAGGACGGCGACGTCGTCGCGACGGATGGTCGACGGAGCCAGCGCCTCGATCAGCGCCCACGGGTCTCCCGGGGCCGCGGTCTCCACCGTGGCGACCAGCCGGGCGAGGCCCGCGCGGAGGTTCTCCCGCCGACGCTCCACCAGGCCGTCCGTGTACAGCACGAGGACGTCACCGGGGTACAGGACCACCGTGTGGTCGCGGCGCACCGCCCCCGACCGGAACCCGAGGAGCAGGTCGGGCGTGCCCTTCAGCTCGGCGGCCCCGCCGTCGCGGCGCAGCAGCACGGGAGGCGGGTGCCCGGCGCTGGACCAGCGCAGCTCGCGCCCCCCGTCGGCGCCTGCCGGGTCCAGGTGCGCCAGCACCGCCGAGCCCGTCGCCCGCAGTCCCACGCCCAGGTTCGCGTCGTCGAGCCGCCGCAGGATGGCGCCGGGGGGTTCCTGGAACGTCCAGGTCAGCCCGCGCAGCATCGACCTGAGCTGCCCCATGAGCGCGGCAGCTCCCATGTCGTGCCCGGTCACGTCGCCGATCATCAGCGCCGTCGACCCGTCGGGAAGCGCGATGGCGTCGTACCAGTCCCCGCCGACATCCTCGCCGGTCGACGCCGGGGCGTACGCAGCCGTGATCGTGAGGCCGTCGACCGTCGGCAGGTCGGTGAGCATCGCGGCCTGCAGCACGTGCGCGACCTCGCGCCGCTCCTCCAGCAGCTGCGCACGGTCGAGCGCCAGAGCGGCGTACGCGGCCAGCGCGCTCAGCACGGACCGCAGCTCCGCGTCCATCCCCCGTGGCAGCTGCCAGCGCAGCAGGACGGCCCCGAGCACGCCGGTGGCCGCGGTCAGCGGCAGGATCGCGAGCGCTCCGTCGCCACCCATCCCGGCGGTCGACGGGAACGCAGCAGCCATGGCCGCGGAGTCCTCGAAGATCTGCGGCCCCTCGCCGGTCACCGCCGCCACGGACGGCCACCGCGCGTCGGACAGGGCCACGTCTCCCCACAGCGCAGCGGGCACGCCCTCGACCTGCTCGTACCGCACCCAGCGCAGGACCTGCTCGTGCACCACCGCCACCGCGGTCCGCCGGGAGCCGGCCGCCGTCACCGCCACCCGCTGGATCGTGTCCAGCACGTCGTCCACCGACACCGCGTCCGCGAACGCCTCCGACATCAGGAGCATCAGGCGGGCGTGCCGATCGCTCTGCGTGGCGGAGCGCTGCGCCCGGCGCGCCCGCTCGCCGAGCGCCCGCAGCTGGACCTCCGACGAGCACGCCTGCGCCAGGTCGGAGAGCACCGCGAGCTCCTCCGGCGTCCACTCCCGCGGCTGGTCGTCGATCGCGCACAGCGAGCCGACAGCCCGCCCGTCCAGGTCGTGCAGCGGGAAGCCGGCGTAGGCGATCGCGCTCAGGTCCGGGATGGCGAGGTTGTCGCGCAGGAAGTCGACGTCGCGCGCGTCGGCGACCACCAGCGGCGCGTCCGAGCTCACCACGTACTGGCAGAACGAGTGGGACAGCTCCGTCCCGCGCCGCGACATCCAGGGCTCGGGCAGCCCGAGGGCCCCGGGGAACACCTGTCCGACGTCGTCGACGAACGACACGAGCGACACCGGTGCGCCGACGTAGGCCTGCGCGAGGCGCGCGAACCGCTCGTACGTCGGGTCGGCCTGCCCCTCGGGCCCGGCGTACGCATCGGTCACGCGCTGATCATGCCCCGCACCGGCGACATGGCGCAGAACGGGAGGACTACGGCAGGGTCCCGACGACCACCGTGGCCCCGGCGTCCTCGTCGACCACCACCCGCGCCGCCAGCCCTGCGCGCCCGAACGCGTCGACCGCGGCGGGCACCTGCGCCGCACCGGTCTCCACCAGCAGGTGACCACCCGGCGCCAGCCACCGCGGCGCCACCGACGCGACCCGCCGCAGCACCTCGAGCCCATCGGACCCGCCGTCGAGCGTGACGCGCGGCTCGTGCAACCGCGCCTCGGGCGGCATCAGAGCGATCGCGTCGGTCGGCACGTACGGCACGTTGGCGACGAGCAGCTGCACCCGCCCCCGCAACGACGCCGGCAGCGGCTGGTCCAGGTCCCCCTCGAACACCTGCCCGCCGACCGCGCCGACGTTCCGGCGTGCGCAGCGGACCGCCGCGGGCTCCACGTCGGCCGCGTACAGCTCCACCGCACCGAGCAGGTGCGCGAGCGCCACCCCGAGCGCCCCGGAGCCGCAGCACAGGTCCAGCACCACGACCGGCTCGGCGGTCCGCGGGGCCAGCCGCGCGGCCTCCCCCACCAGCAGCTCGGTGCGGCGGCGCGGCACGAACACCCCGGGGTCGATCCCGATCCGCAGCCCGCAGAACTCCGCCCACCCGACGACGACCTCGAGCGGCTCACCGGCGACGCGGCGCGCGACCAGCCCGTCGAGGTCGTCGGACCCCGTCCCGAGCAGGAGCGTCGCCTCGTCCTCGGCGAACACGCAGCCGGCGGCGCGCAGGGTCGCGGTGATCTCCGCGTGGGTCAGGGGCACGGCGGGCAGGCTACGCCCGCTCTCAGTCCCGCGTGATGCGCAGGATCACCCGGTTGTCGTCGCCCTTGCGGCCCAGCTTCTCGATCCCCATCATCACGCGGTACTCGAGGCCGTACTTCTCGACCATGACGTCGTTGCACCGCTCGCGCGCCGCGTCGTCGTCGAGGATCTCTCCGACGCCGGTCACCGTGGGGGCGTCGTCGTCGACGCTCCCGAACCGGCTGCTCGGGGACATCTCCACGCGGGAGTCCCGACCGAGCCGCTTGACCTTGCCGCTGCCCCGCGGGGTGGTCACCAGCAGCGCGTCGCCGTCCCGGCCCACCCACACGGTCGTCGGCACCCCGACTCCGGACTTGCGGAACGTGGTCAGGGAGATGAACCCCTCGTCGGCGAGGGCGTCGAAAGTCGTCATGCGCGATGGTCACCCACGCACGAGGCGGCCGCACCCCGTGGGGGTACGGCCGCCTCGTCCAGAGCGGGTCAGGCGGTGGCGTAGCCGACCGGCTGAGCCGCGTCAGCACCCCGGTAGGGGTTGGAGTCGTAGCCGAGGATGTAGAAGAAGATGATCGGGAGGAAGAACAGGCCGACCGTGAAGCCCGTCCCGTGACCGAACGCGGTCGACAGCCCCTGGTAGAGCAGGACCAGGATGACGATGTTCACGATCGGGATGAGCAGCAGGACGATCCACCAGAGCGGCTTGCCCGCGACCTTGAGCAGGACGATGGTGTTCCAGATCGGGACGAACGCCTGCCAGGTCGGCTCGCCGGCCTTCTTGAAGATCCCGAACAGCGCGAACGCGCCGATCAGGTAGCCGATGATGCCGCCGATGTAGGCGCCGGGGCCGACCGTGGCGGAGGTCGTGGTGGCCACCTCGGTGGCGAGTGATGTGATGATCATGCGCGGACAGTAGCGACAAACACATGCTCGCGTGCCCGAAATGGCGGAGCGTCTCACCGCGTCTTCTGGGAGTCAGCAGTGTGGTACCTGTACGGGTTCCACTAACCTTGCCGCCGTTCGCTCCCGCTCCTACCGTTGCGGGACACACACGGCATCGGCCCGGGCAGGTGGGCCACCTCAGAGAGGCCCGCCCATGTCCGTCACACAGTCGTCCCTGAGGAAGCAGATCTGGCGCAGGAAGCCGATCACCGCCGCGACCGTGAGGTCGAGCGAGGGCCTGGAGCGCTCGCTCGGCACCTTCACGCTGATGATGTTCGGCGTCGGTGCGACCGTCGGCACCGGGGTCTTCTTCGTCATGCACGAGGCGGTGCCCGACGCCGGTCCCGCCGTCGTGATCTCGTTCCTGCTGGCGGGCCTGGCAGCAGGGTTGTCGGCGCTGTCCTACGCCGAGATGGCGTCGGCGGTGCCGGTGTCCGGGTCGACCTACTCCTACGCGTACGCGACTCTCGGCGAGGTGGTCGCGATGGGGGTCGCGGCCTGCCTGCTCCTCGAGTACGGGGTGTCCACGGCGGCCGTGGCGGTCGGCTGGAGCGGCTACCTGAACCAGCTCCTGCACAACCTGATCGGGTGGGAGATCCCGACGGCGCTGTCCGCCGCACCGTGGGACGCCGACCCGGGGCTCATCAACCTGCCCGCGCTGGTCCTCGTCGCCCTGTGCGCGGTCCTGCTGATCCGGGGCGCGTCGGAGTCCGCCAAGGTCAACGCCACGATGGTCGTCATCAAGCTGGCGGTGCTGGTGCTCTTCGTGGCGATCGCCTTCACCGGGTTCAACGCCGACAACTTCGCGGACTTCGCCCCCATGGGCGTCACCGGGATCACGGCCGCCGCCGGCACGATCTTCTTCACGTTCATCGGGCTCGACGCCATCTCCACGGCCGGCGACGAGGTCCGTGACCCGCAGAAGACCATGCCGCGCGCGATCCTCGGCGCCCTGGCGATCGTCACCACCATCTACGTGCTGGTCGCGGTGTCCGCCCTCGGCACGCAGCCGTGGGAGGCGTTCAGCGACACGGAGCAGGGCGAGGCCGGTCTGGCGAAGATCCTCGAGAACGTCGTCGGCGCCACCTGGCCGGGCACGATCCTGTCCGCCGGCGCGGTGATCTCGATCTTCTCGGTCACGCTCGTGACCATGTACGGGCAGACGCGCATCCTGTTCGCCATCGGCCGCGACGGCCTGCTCCCGCGGTCGTTCGCCCGCGTCAACCCGCGCACCCACACGCCGGTGAACAACACGCTCATCGTGGCGGGCGTGGTGGGCGTCCTGGCCGCGTTCGTCCCGCTCGACTACCTCTGGGACCTGGTGTCCATCGGGACGCTCATCGCGTTCATCGTGGTCTCGGTCGGCGTCATCATCCTGCGGCGCAGCCGTCCTGACCTGACCCGCGGGTTCAAGGTCCCCGGCTACCCCGTCACGCCGGTGCTCGCAGTGCTGGCCTGCCTGTACATCCTGTCCGGCCTGCACTGGTACACGTACGCCTGGTTCCTCCTGTGGCTCGGTGTGGTGCTCGCGTTCTACTTCCTGTGGGGCCGCAAGCACTCGGTCCTGGAGCGCGCGGTGGAGGCCGGGATGCTGCGCGACGAGGACCTCCGATGACGATCGTCGTGGGTGCCAACCCCTTCGGCGACTCCCACGCCGCCATCGACCTCGGTGTCACGCTGGCCCGGACGCTGCCGGAGGCGACGGGGCCGGACGTGCTCGTCATCGCGACCGTCGTCCCGCACGGGTGGACCGTGCCGTCGATGGCGCGGGTCGACGGCGAGATGCAGGAGTGGGTCCAGGCCCGGGCCGACGAGGCGGAGGCCGCTGTGCTCGACGTCCTCGACGGGCGCGCCGACGACCTGACCATCGAGTTCGTGCGGCTGCACGACCGCTCGACGCCACGGGCGCTCGCGGCCCTGGCCGAGGAGCGGGACGCGACCGCCCTGGTGCTGGGCTCGTCGCCCGACGGCACACCGGGCCGGGTGGTGATCGGGTCGACCGCCGACTACCTCCTGCACTCGTCCCCGGTCCCGCTCGCCATCGCGCCGCACTCCTACCGGTGCCCGCCCGGCCCCGCCGACGTCGCCGCGCACCGGCTCACCTGCTCGTTCAGCGGCACCGATCTCGGGTCCGTCGCCGTGCGGTGGGCGGCGCGGCTGACGCGCGAGATCGACGTCCAGCTGCGGATCGCCACGTTCGGCGTCCGATCGCCCACCATGTACCCGCCCGAGGTCGGCACCGACATCGAGGCGGAGGTGAACGAGCAGTGGCGCGCGCAGATGGTCGACGCGCAGCACGCCCTGAAGGCCCGGCTCGGCGCCGGGCTGGACGACGACGTGGAGCTCGTCGTCGCGTCCGGCGGCAGCTGGTGGGAGGCGCTCACGTCCGTCGACTGGCTGGCGAACGAGCTGCTGATCCTCGGCTCGTCGAGCGCCGGCACGCTGCGGCGTGTGTTCCTGGGCACCAACGCGACGCGGATCATCCGGCACTCGCCGGTCCCCGTGCTCGTCGTGCCGCACGACGAGCTGTGACCTGTCAGTCCTGGGTCGGTGCGCCCTCGGTGAGGTCCTCGGACGTGTCCGGCTGGTAGACGCACACCCACAGGGTGTCCGGGCGGACGGTGACCTCGAGGGTGGTCGACGGGTCGATGACGTCGCCGTCCAGCTGGCGGGGCTGCGGGCGGTCGCTGGTGATCGTGATCCGTGACCCGCGCAGCACCTCCATGTTCGGCACCTTGTTGCGCCCCGGGCGCAGGACGCCGACCGCGGTCTGGATCCAGCGGCCCAGGTTCTTGGGCGCCAGCACCGCGACGTCCATCTGGCCGTTGTCCGGCTCGGCGTCGGGCAGCAGGTTGACCCCGCCCTGCAGGCGCCCGACGTTGCCGACGAGCACCGTGCGGGCGCGGCGGCGCAGCACCGGGTAGTCGTCGACCTGCACCTCGACCTTCATCTCGGCGTCGTTCAGGTGCTTGAGCGCCGAGTACACGTACGCGACGGAGCCGAGGACCGCCTTGAGCTTGGTGGGGGCGTCGTCGACCATCGCCGCGTCGAGGCCCATGCCCGCCATCACCGCGAACGTCTGCCCGTCCACCTCACCGAGGTCGACCAGCCGACGGCCGCGGTCCAGGGCCAGCTGGACGCCCTCGATCGTGTCGGTGGGGATGCCGAGGTTGGTCGCGAGCAGGTTGCCGGTGCCGCCGGGCAGGATGGCGAGCGCCGCCTCGGTCCCGGCCAGCCCGTCGATGCAGGCACGCACGGTCCCGTCACCACCGGCGACGAACACCACCTCGGCGCCGTCGGCGACCGCCTGCTTCGCCTGGCCGGTGCCGGGGTCGTCGGCGGTCGTCTCGAGCCACGCCGGTTCGGGCCAGCCCGCCTCGGCCAGCTGCTCCCGGATGCCGGCGCGGAGCTCGTCGAGACCCTCGACCCGGTTGGGGTTGACGATGACCGCCGACCGCAGGGGGGCGTGGTCGAGTCGCTGCTCGGCGGGAGTCTCGCGGGGGATCGTCACGTCGGCGAGTATGAGCCCGGCTCCGCCGACCGGCCACTCGGAGCGGGCGCCGTACGCTGCCGCGGTGATCACCGACGCGCTCGATGCCTGGACCCCCCGCGACCCCGCGCAGGCCGGTCTGCTGGCGGAGTACCGCGCGTTCGTCGCCGTCTCAGGGCCGGCCGCGGTCGACCGGTCGCTGGCCCCCGAGCACCTCACGGCGAGCTGCTTCGTCCTCACGCCGGACCTGTCGAGCGTGCTGCTCTGCTTCCACCGCAAGGGTCAGTTCTGGGTGCAGCTCGGCGGGCACCTGGAGGCCGGCGACGGGTCCCTGGCGGCCGGCGCGCTCCGGGAGGCGCGCGAGGAGGGCGGCATCGCCGACCTGCAGCTCGAGAGCCACCTGCCCGCCGACGTGCACCGCCACGAGCTCTCCGCGGCGTTCGGGCGCTGCCGGGTTCACTGGGACGTCGGGTTCGTGGCGTACGCCGCCGCGGGCACGGTGCCCGTGGTGAGCGCCGAGAGTGAGCGGGTCGCGTGGTTCGGCGTCGACGCGCTGCCGCCGGGGACGCCCCAGGACTTCGCCGTCCG
This sequence comes from Cellulomonas sp. P1_G12_2, assembly GCF_056405535.1. NCBI lineage: Bacteria > Bacillati > Actinomycetota > Actinomycetes > Micrococcales > Cellulomonadaceae > Cellulomonas > Cellulomonas sp. P1_G12_2. Next base: position 116,376 of record NZ_JBFUBX010000001.1, read on the forward strand.
GCTGCAGACGGTTCTCGCCGAGGTCCGGTCGCGCTGACCGCGGTCGCTGTCCTGCGCGTCGCTCAGCTGTCGAGCGGCGGGGTCTCGACCTGACCGACCTCGACCGTCCCGCCGGTCATCCGGGCGGACAGGCAGTCGAGGACGCGCTGGACGTCGGCCTCTGTCGCGCCGGGCGCGGAGCTCACGAAGACGCGTGACACCGGCATGTCGGCAGTCATCTGGCCGTCGGTCATCGAGGGGTCGTCGACGCAGGTGCTCCAGTCGCCCTCCGGGTAGGAGAGCGAGATGCCCCAGGGTCCCTGCTCGGGGATGCCCGCCGGCCTCGAGCCGAGTCCCGCGAGCGCGGACAGGGCCAGGGCGATGGCGAGCACCAGCGCAGCGACGATCCCGACCTTGCCCCGGATTGCTCTCACGCCACGATCCTACGGTCCGTCATTGCACCATTCGGTTCAGTGTCGTATGGTGAACCACATGGTTCAGCATGACACCCTCGACCGGATCTACTCGGCGCTCGCCGACTCGACCCGACGCGACATCCTCACGCGACTCGGAGAGGGCCCCGCCAGCATCGGGGAGCTCGCCGAACCGCACGGCATGACCCTCACGGGGATGACCAAGCACGTGCGGGTCCTCGAGGACGCCGGCCTCGTCCGCACCGAGAAGGTCGGCCGGTCCCGGCAGTGCAGGCTCGGCGAGGAGCGACTGGACGACGCCATGGCGTGGATCTCGTTCTACCAGCGGCTCTGGGAGCGTCGGCTCGACGGTCTCGAGGCCTACTTCACCCTGCAGAAAGGCACCGACTCATGACCACCACCGACACCCTCGAGATGCGCATGACCCGCGTCCTGCCGGCCACCCCGGAGCAGGTGTTCGACGCCTACACCGACGCGGAGAAGCAGAAGATCTGGTTCTCGATCCTGGACGAGACGCCGGGCATCGTGGAGATCACGGTCGACCTCCGCGTCGGCGGCCAGCAGAACGCCGTGTGGGGACCGGACCGCGACAACCTCTTCCACGAGACCCAGACGTACCTCGTCATCGACCGCCCGCACCGGCTGGTCACCGAGTCGACCGGCGGCGGCCCGGACGGCTCGTCCATGACCACGCGCGTCGACATCACGTTCGAGGCGGTCGACGGCGGCACGCTCATGACGATCGTGCAGAGCGGCTTCCCGGCCGTCGAGGTGCGCGACTTCTTCTCGCAGCAGGTCTGGGTGGGAGCGCTCGACCGCATCGAGGCGTTCCTGGTGCGCCGGTGACGGATTGACGTTGCCGCACGCGGGGGACGGGCACGAGGCTGGCCGGATGGTCGACCTGGTGCACGTCCCCGCGGACCCCGCCCACCCCGACGCCTGGACCGTCGAGGGGACGGTCCTGGTCAGCGACGCCGTCGACCTGGCCATCCACGGGTCGACGGACTTCGCGCTCGACGTGCCCACCACGCGCGCGAGCCTGTCCGAGCCGCACCGCAGGACCCACCGGCTCGTCGCCGTGCCGGCCGGCTCACGCGAACCCGGCTCGGTCGTCGGTCGGGCGCTGGTCCGGCTGCCCACGCTGGGCAACACGCACCTCGCGTTCGTCTACGTCGCCGTGCACCCGGACTGGCGCCGACGCGGCGTCGGCTCGGCGCTCTGGGACGCCGCGGTCGAGATCGCCCGCGAGGCCGACCGCCGGGTCCTCATCTCCGACTCCAGCTTCGCCCCCGAGCCGCCGCCCGGGCCGGACGCCCTCGAGTCCCCCACGGGAAGCGGGCGCATCCCCCGGCACGACGACTCCACCCTGTTCGCGCTCGCCCGCGGGTTCACGCTCGAACAGGTGGTCCGGCACTCCGTGCTGGACCTCCCCGTCCCCGAGTCGGTGCTGGGCCCGCTGCGGCGCGATCCTGGACCCGACTACCGCGTCCACACGATGCGGGACGCGTACGCCGCCGAGTGGCTCGACGAGCTGGCCGTGCTGAAGACCCGGATGAGCACCGACGCCCCGTCCGCCGGCCTCGACCTGGCCGAGGACCCGTGGGACGCCGCCCGCGTCGTCGCGAACGCCGCCGACATCCGCTCGCGCGGGCAGGGGTTCCTCGTGGCCGTCGTCGAGCACGTGCCCACCCGGACGCTCGCCGCGTTCTCGATGGTCGAGTTCCCCCTGGACAAGCCCGCCGTGGTGTTCCAGGGCGACACCCTGGTGCTGCGCGAGCACCGCGGGAACGGCCTCGGGATGCTGGCGAAGATCGCCGTGCTCGACGCGCTCCCCGGCGTCCGGCCCGCCGCCGAGCGCATCCACACCTGGAACGCGCAGGAGAACGCGCACATGCTCGCCATCAACGTGGCACTCGGGTTCCGGCAGGCGAGCGTCGACGCGGAGTGGCAGCGGACGCTGTGATCCTGTCGGGGGCCCGTGCGAGCATGCGCCGGTGACCGGGACCGAGCAGAGCACGTGGCGCCCTGGGTCGGTCGGCGAGGCGACCGGCGGGCTCGGCGCGCTCACGCTGGCGACCTTCGTCGCGATCACCACCGAGCTCGTGCCCGTCGGGCTGCTCCCCCAGATCAGCTCCGACCTCGACGTCACCGAATCCATTGCCGGGCTGCTGGTCACCGTGTACGCGTTCATGGTGGCGGTGCTGGCGATCCCGCTGACCCTCGGCACCCGCCGACTGCCGCGCAAGGGGCTGCTCCTGTGCACGCTCGTCGCCTACACCGTGAGCAACGCGCTGGTCGGGATCGCGCCGTCGTTCGGGCTGGTGGCGGCCGGTCGCGCGGTCGGCGGGATCGCGCACGCCCTGTTCTTCTCGCTGAGCATCGGGTACGCGTCCCGGCTCGTCCTGCCGCAGGTCACCGGTCGGGCGCTCGCCCTGGTCACCGCGGGGGCGTCCGCCGGGCTCGTGCTCGGCGTCCCGCTATCCACCGCGCTGGGCACCGCCGTCGGCTGGCGCAACGGGTTCCTCGTGCTCGCCGGCGTGTGCGCGTTGGCGACCCTGCTCGTGGCCCTGCTCCTGCCGCCCGTCTCCGCCGACGACGACGCCCCGCACCCCGCTCACACCCGGACCGACCGGCGGACCCGGCTCGGGACGGTGTCGGCGGCGAACACCCTCACGTACCTCGCGCAGTACACCGTCTACACCTACGTGTCGGTGATCCTGCTGGCGACCGGGCTGAGCGAGACCGCCGTCGGGCCGGTTCTGCTCGGGCTCGGTGCCGTGGGGTTGGTCGGCACCGCGTACGCCGCGCTGTCCCTCGACCGGAACCCCCGGCGCGGGACCCTGGTGGTGCACGCGGTCATGGCGCTCGCGCTGCTGGTTCTCGGGGTCGTGTTCCCCTCGCGCGTCGGGGTGCTCGTCGCGGCCGCCGTGTGGTCCGGCGCGTTCGGCGCGATGGCGTCCGTGTTCCAGGCCGCCGCCATCCGCACGCGCGGCGGCTCGCCCGACGTGATCGGCGCCCTCGTGAACTCGACCGCGAACATCGGCATCGGCGGCGGTGCGGCGCTCGGGGCGCTGGTCCTCGTCGGCCCTGGCCTCGGCGCGCTGCCCTACGCCGGCGCGGGCCTCGTGGCGGTCAGCCTGGTGGTGATCGCGGTGGCGCGACGCGCGTTCCCGGCGCGGATAGAGGGCGACGAGTAGTCAGCTCGCAGCCGGCTCGTCGACGTCGGCCTCGGCGTCCGGTGCGGGAGCCGGTGGCAGCTCCTTCGCCTTCGGCAGGTCCTCCCCCGACAACCACGAGTACCAGACGGTCGCGGGCCCGCCCTGCAGCAGCACCGCGCGCGTCAGCAGGGTCAGCGGCACCGCGAGGATCGCACCGAGCGGCCCGATGACGAAGGTCCAGAAGATCACCGACACGAAGCTGAGCGTGAGCGTGATGTTCACGGCGTCCGAGACGAACTTCGGCTGCACCAGCACCTGCAGCACCACGTTGACCACGCTGTAGACGGCGATCACCGCGAGCGCCAACGGCCAGCCGCCCACGACCAGGGCGAGCAGCGTCGGCGGGATGACACCGATGACGAACCCGATGTTCGGGATGAAGTTGGTGACGAAGGCGAGGATCGCCCACACCGCGGGGGCGGGGACGCCGAGCGCCCACAGGGCGAGCCCGTCGATGATCGCGACGACGGCACCGAACGAGGCGCTGACGACGAAGTAGCGCCGGACGCCGATGTTGAAGGTCGTGGCGCGTCCGAGCACGTTGCCCTGCGTCGCCCCGAAGTGGTCGTCGGCCCCGTCGTACCGCGCGGCGTCGACCGAGATGAAGATGACGTAGGTGACGACGACGAAGAGCGTGGTGAGGATGCCCATGACGGCACCGCCGAGGGACGCGGCGACGCCCACCAGCTGCGACGGCTGCAGGGCGTCCCGGATCGAGTCGATCGAGCTCTGGTCCACCCCGAGGGACGCGAGCCAGGCGGTGATCTCGGAGATCGACGACTGCAGCTCGTTCAGATAGTCCTGGACCAGCCCGCCGAACTGGATGCCGGCGAACGTCAGCATCGCGATCAGGGCGAGCAGGATCAGGTAGACGACGAGGATCACCACGGTCGTCGCGGCCGGTCGGGGCCATCCGCGGCGCTCCAGGGGGTGCCGGAGCGGGTGCACGATGATCACGAGCACCGCGGCGAGGAACAGCGGCGCGAGCACCTCGCGCGCCGCGTGCATCCCGGCGAGCACCACGACGGCGGCCGAGAGGAACAGGAGCGTGCGGGTCGAGGGCGCGAGGCCCTGGGGCGATGCCATGGGCGCGTGCTCCTTCGATCTCACCGAGCGTCTCACCGAGCAGGTGCTCGCAAGATACAAGGCATCGCGCCGTCAGGCAGGGACGACGACGTCCCCGGACCGGCGCAGCTTGTGCCACGGCAGCCGCGCACCGGCGACCGCGCTGGCGATGGACTGGATGACCACCAGGTAGATGAGCTGCCGGTAGAACACCTGCTGCAGCGGCAGGCTCCACAGCGGCCGGAGGCTCTCGCCGTCCAGGTGCAGGGCGTACGCGGTCACCGCCGTCTGGAGCAGCGCGAACGCGAGCCAGATCGTGAGCACCGACTGCGCGTTGCCCGTGAACAGGCCGTAGAGCGCGAACAGGTCGATGGCCGGCGCCAGCAACGGCAGCAGCACCTGGAACAGGAGCATGTACGGGATGCCGATCAGCCCGAGCCGGCGCCCGCTGCCTCCCCGGTCGAGGACCGCGTGGCGATGCTTCCAGAGGCACTGCATCGTGCCGTAGCTCCAGCGGTACCGCTGGCGCCAGAGGTCGTTCACGCTGCTCGGCGCCTCCGTCCACGCGCGAGCCCGCTCCTCGTGCACCACCCGGTAGCCCGCGCGCAGCACCCCCATCGTGATGTCGGTGTCCTCGGCGAGCGTCTCGGAGCTCAGGCCGCCTGCCGCCTCGACCGCCTGCCGGCGGAACGCACCCGCCGCGCCCGGCACGGTGGTGATGCACCCCCACAGGTCCTGCAGGCGACGGTCCAGGTTGAACCCGCTGACGTACTCCAGGTGCTGCCAGCGGCCGAGCAGGCCGCGGCGGTTGCCGACCTTGGTGTTGCCGCTCACGGCGCCGACCGCCGGGTCGCGCAGGGGCTGGATCAGCAGCCGGATGGTGTCCGGCTCGAACACCGTGTCTCCGTCGAGCATCACCAGCACGTCGTGCGACGCCACCCGGGTCCCGGTGCGCAGCGCGGCGGCCTTGCCCCCGTTGGCCTGGCGCACGAGCCGCACCCCCGGCAGCCCGAGGCGCTCGACCACGTCGGCGGTGCCGTCGGTGGACCCGTCGTCGATGACGACCACCTCGAGGTCCGGGTAGTCGCCGGCGACGAGGGACCGGACCGCGCGCTCGATGCCGACCGCCTCGTTGTACGCGGGCACCAGCACGCTCACGGGGGGCAGCCACGGCTCGCCGGCCACCCGCCGCGCGGACACCCGGACGTGGTGCGGGGCCAGCGCGACGACGAGGAACGTCCGCAGGAGCGAGAGCATGCCGAACCCGAGCACCGCCCAGCTCACGGCGGTGACCAGCCACGACGACGCCCGGACGGCGAACCCCAGGACGTGCCCCTGGAACGCGGGGACGGCCTCGGCGGGCCGGGACGCGCCACCCGTCAGACCGATGCCCTCGGACACCGTGGTGAAGCGGTAGCCGGCGGCCCGATAACTCTCGATCAGCTCGGGCAGCGCCGCGATCGTCTCCGACCGGTCACCGCCGCCGTCGTGCAGCAGGACGATGTGCCCGTCGGTGCCGGCCGGCCGGCCGTTCGCGACGATCTGCTCGACGCCCGGGCTGCTCCAGTCCTTGGTGTCCCGGTCGGCGAGCACCACCAGGTAGCCCGCGTCGGTGGCGCTCTTCACGGCCGAGAGCTCGGCGGCGTCGAGCGTGCCGGGCGACGACGAGTACGGCGGACGCAGCAGCGACGTGCTCAGACCCGTGCTGCCGGCCAGGCCGAGCTGGCCGAGCGAGAGCTCCAGGTTCCGGCGCCAGCCCGGGACGGCCGACAGGTCGGCGTGCGACCACGTGTGCTCCCCGATCTCGTGCCCGTCTGCCAGCACCTCACGCACGAGTGCCGGGTCCTCGACGGCCCGGGCACCCACGACGAAGAAGGTCGCCGGGACGTTCTCCCTGGCCAGGATCTCGAGGACCTGCGGAGTCCACCGCTCGTCGGGACCGTCGTCGAACGTGAGCGCCACCGTCCGGTCCTGCATCGGCACACCCACCAGCCGGCCACCGTCCTGCACCAGCACCGGACCCCCGGTCGGCGCGTCGGCGGCGACGCGCTCCCGCGCCGCGGCGGTCCCGGCGCCGCCGACGCCGGACGAGAGCGTCTGCAGCCCGAGCGCCAGGAGCAGTGCGGAGAGCACCGCGACGAGCAGGACCCAGTGCGCCAGGGCGGGTCGCCGCGCGACGTACTCCACGTGCGCGCCGCGCCGGCGCGCGGGCGCAGCGGCCATGCCGACCATCTCGTCCAGCACGGTGCTCAGCCCTTGGTCGGGCGCGGGGTCGGGACGGTCGCGTGCGTCGACGCCGGCACGGGCTTGGCGGTCGGGTCGTTGCCCGGCGCGTCGGCCGACTGCCCGGGCGCCTCCGCGGAGCGCCCCGGCTCGGTCGACGGGGTGGGCGTCGCGACGGGGACCGGGACGGCGGCGGCCGTGGGCGCGGCGGTCGCGGCCGGTGCGGTCGCCCGCGTCGGCGACACTCGCGGCGCGGGCGCGGCGGTCGAGGTGGGCGAGGGGGTGCTCGACGGGGTGGTCAGGGGAGCGAGCGGTGCACCGTCCGCGCCGGGGTCCGCGAGCGCGGGAGCCACCGGACCGGGGAGCAGCGGGCCCAGGCCCGGGACGGCGAGCCTGCTCATGCCGACCGGGAGCACGAGGGCGAGGACGACGAGCGCGCAGTAGAGCCCGACGAGGAGCCCCAGGGTCCACATGACCCGTCGCACCGTGCGGCCCCGGCGTCCGGAGGGGTCGACGAAGACCGCTCGCGGGGTGCCCGACAGACCACTCATCCTCGTCCTCTCGCCCTGGGACAACGGACGATCCTCCCACGAGGTCCCACGAACGGAGGATTCGCCCAGGTCAGACCGCCCCCGCGGACCCTGCGAGGCGCCACTCCCGCGGGGTCGTCCCGAACGCGTCCCGGAACACCCGTCCGAAGTGCGAGGCGTCGGTGAACCCCCAGCGCGCCCCGACGGTCGCGGCGGTGAGGTGGGCGGACGCGGGGTCGCGCAGGTCGCGTCGGCACGCCTCGAGCCGGGCGGCCCGGATCCAGTCCCCGAGCCGGATCCCGGCACGCGCCAGCTCGGCGTACAGCTGCCGGACGGAGACGTGGTGCGCCGCGGCGATCGTCGCCGCCGACAGGCCCCGGTCGGCCAGGTGCGCGCGGACGTACTCCTGGACGCGCAGGACGAGCGACCCGTGCAGCGGTGCGGCGGCGAGCTCGGGGTCGGCGACGTGGGTGGCGATGAGCGCGCGCAGCAGGTCGATGCTCGGGCCGGCGACGAGGGCAGCCGCGGCCGGGTCGTCGAGGACGTCGGTGCTCCCGAGCGAGTCGAAGTACGGCGCGACCACGGCCGCGAGCACGTTGTTGTCCGGCCCGATCCGCAGCCCTGTGACGGCGTCGAGCGTCCCGGCCGGGAGCCCGAGCGCGCTGCGGGGCACCTGGAAGTAGTGCAGCTCGGTGCGGTCGGTGTTGAGCACGGTGTACGGGCGGGTGCTCTCGTAGACCACCATGTCGCCGGCGCGCAGCACGGCCTGGTGCTCGCCCTGCGCGACCATCGTCGTGCCCGACACCTGCACCGCGAGGAAGACGGTCGGGTCGTGGTCCTGCCGCGCCAGGGCCGGGGTCCGCCGCAGCATCGTCGGCGTCGACCGGGCGGACGAGAAGTTCACCGGTCCCGCCTGCGCCACCTTGCAGAGCACCTCGATCTGCGGTCCCGGCCGGTCGTAGTCGATCTCGACCGGCAGCACCCCGGCCCAGATGGCGTCGTGGATGATCTCGATGCGGTCGTCGGGCGGTAGGTCGTCGGAGCGCAGGACCAGGCTCATACCGGAACCTCACAAGTCGGGCATCTCGGTTGTGAGCAACCGTACGGTCGTCGACCGACGCTTGGCACCTCCCGTCTCACGCCTGATCGTGCACAGCCCGACCAGAACCGTGCACGCACGGGCTACCGACGCGCGCCCGCACGTCCTGAGACTGGGCTGCACCCTGCCGTCGCCCGAAGGGAACCGACCATGAGCCCCACCGTCGTCCTGATCCACGGAGCATTTGCCGACGCCTCCGGCTGGGGCGGCGTCATCAGCCGCCTGAGCGCCGCCGGTGTCACCGCCTACGCCCCCGCCAACCCGCTGCGCAGCGTGTCCGCCGACGCCGCGTACATCCGGTCGTTCGTGTCGACGATCGAGGGGCCCGTGGTCCTCGTCGGCCACTCCTACGGCGGCGCGGTCATCACCAACGCGGCCGTGGGCGCCGACAACGTGAAGGCCCTGGTCTACATCGCGGCGTTCGCGCTCGAGGAGGGCGAGGCGGTCGGCGCGGCGACCGCCCTCGGCGCCGACGGCCCGCCGCCGGACCTCACGCAGGTCATCACGGTGCGCCCGTTCCCGGACTCCGGGGAGGGCAACGCGGACGCCTACCTGAACGTCGACATCTTCCCGCAGACGTTCTGCCAGGACCTGCCCCCGGAGGTGGGTGCCGTCATGGCCGTCTCCCAGCGGCCCGCCGCCCTCGCAACCCTCGGGGAGCCGTCCGGTCCGCCCGCGTGGAAGACGCTCCCCTCCTGGTACCTGGTCGCGTCGTCGGACCGGGTCATCCCGCCGGCGGCCGAGCGTGCCATGGCGGCCCGGGCGGGCTCGACGACGGTCGAGATCGACAGCTCGCACGTCGCGATGATCAGCCACCCCGACGAGGTCGCGGACCTCATCCAGCAGGCGGTCGCCGGGGTGGGGTGACCAGCGGGGCGGGGAACCGGGGCAGGACCGGCGTGCCGTGCAGCCACGCGGTGAGCCGGTCGGCCTCGGCGTCCAGCGCGGCGCGGGCGTCGGCACCGACGTCCTCGAGCAGGACCAGGTCGACGACCCCGTCCTTCGTCGACCAGCCGCCGACGATCCGCCCGTCCACCCAGACGGTCGCGCCGCCGTTGCCCACCGAGTCGAACACCTGAGCCCGGTACGGCCCGAGGTACCAGTCGCGCTCGGACCACCCCATCGTCGTCGGGTCGAGCGCGGGCAGCAGGGCGACCCACGGCTCGACCGGACCGACCGGGTCGACGTCGTCGGGGAGCACCCACCCGGTCCCCTGGTCGAGCGCCACCTCGACCGCGCCGACGTCCCGCAGCGCCTGCCGGACCGCGGTGAGCGTCGACCCGAGCCACCACTTCAGGTCGATCGTGGTGCCCGGGCCGAACCGGCGCAGCCACCGCTCCACCAGGCGCGCCCGGGCGACATCCTCGGGGAGCGCGAGGATCTCCTCGCCGAGCCAGTCGCTCGCGAGCGCCCAGGTGGGCCGCGAGCTGGTCCACGAGCCGAGGTTGCCCGCTCGCACGATCGTCCCGGCGGCCTGCAGGCAGGTCATCACCCGCGACACCACCGCGAAGGTGCCCGCCCACGACTTCCCGTGGCCGTACGCGATCGATCCCTCCAGCACCGGCTCACGGTCGCGGAGCTGCGCCGCGGTCAGCGGCCCGTCGGCGAGGCCGCCGACAGCGGCAGCCGTGACCTCGTCGAACCAGCGCTCGGCGTCCTCGACCAGACCCGCCTCGCGGACCTCCTTCTCGAGCCGACGCCGCTCCACCCCCGCCACCCGGTTGCTCGCGGCCGCCTGCACGACCGGCAGCAGCTCGCGCGTGACCGCGAACAGGGTGCGCCGCATCGCCAGGTGCTTCACCAGGGTGCGGTCGTCGTAGAGCGCGCGGTCCAGGTCGGGCACGGTGAACCCGTCGACGCGCGCCCACGCGGACAGGTAGAGCCCGGCGGGGTCCGTGCCGTGCAGGCAGACCATCGTGTCGACCGCCGCCTCGACGGAGTCCACGCGGAAGGCCGGGGCCACGGCGTGCCGACGAGCCAGTCGTGCGCGCCGCTCCGCGACGTCCAGGTGGATCACGTGCCGATCGTGTCGGGCGCCGGGCGGCGAGCACAACCGCAGGTCCCTAGGCTCGACCGGTGACCGCCCCCACCCGGGTCGAGCTGCCCGACGGCCGCACGCTGCGCGCCTACGACGTCCCCGTCGACGACGAACGCCTGACCGTCGTCTGGCACCACGGCACCCCGAACGTCGGCACGCCGCCGGAGCCGCTGCTGCCCTTGAACGCGGGCATCCGCTGGGTCTCGTACGACCGACCCGGCTACGGCGGATCCACCCCGCACCCCGGCCGGGACATCGCGTCGGCCGCCGGCGACGTCGAGGCGATCGTCGACGCCCTCGGCATCGAGCGGTTCGCGGTCCTCGGCCACTCCGGCGGAGCACCGCACGCGCTCGCCTGCGCCGCGCTCCTGGGTGACCGGGTGGTCGCGGCGGTGAGCGGATCGGGCCTCGCGCCGTACCCGGCCGACGGCCTCGACTGGTTCGCGGGCATCAACCCGACCGGCACCGCGGAGCTTCGCGCCGCCGTCGCGGGCCGCGGCGCCCTCGAACGCGAGCTGTCGGCCGGCCAGTACGACCCGGAGATGTTCACGCCGACCGACCACGCGGCGCTCGACGGCGAGTGGGGCTGGCTCGGACGGATCGCTGGCGAGGCCCAGAAGGGCGGGATCGGCGGGATGGTCGACGACGACCTGGCCTACGTCGCGCCCTGGGGCTTCGACCCGGCGGCCATCACCGCCCCCGTGCTGCTGCTGCACGGCGACGCCGACCGCGTCGTGCCGGCGGCGCACAGCCGGTGGCTGGCCGAGCGGATCCCGTCGGCGGAGCTGTGGCTGCGCCCCGGCGACGGACACGTGTCGGTGCTCGGCGCCGCCCCCGCCGCCCTCGACTGGATCCTGACGCGCTGACACCTCGGCCCTGTGTGAATCGCTTCGGCGCCTGGTCACCCCGGCCCGCAGTCGTGAGGGTGGACGGACGCCCCGGTCGCCCCGTCAGCGACCCCGGTTGCTGGCAGGGGCGCTTCCGGGGGGTCAACGACGACGTCTTCGAGAAGGGGAACCCATGCCTGTCCGAGCACGACCACGCATCCTGGTCACCGCACTCCTCGCGGTGGTCCTGGCGCTGGCGGCAGCGATCGTCACGTCGCAGCCCGCGTCCGCCCACGGATCGGTCACCAACCCGCCCTCCCGCAACTACGGCTGCTGGGAGCGCTGGGGCAGCAACCACCTGGACCCGGCGATGGAACAGCTGGACCCCATGTGCTGGCAGGCCTGGAAGGCCGACCCGAACGCCATGTGGAACTGGAACGGGCTCTTCCGCGAGGGAGTGGCCGGCAACCACCAGGCCGCGATCCCCGACGGGCAGCTCTGCTCGGGCGGCCGGACCCAGGCGCCCCGCTACAACGCGCTCGACGCGGTCGGCCCCTGGGTGGCCAAGGGCGTCCCGACGTCGTTCACCCTGACCCTGACCGACAGCGCCAAGCACGGAGCCGACTACCTGCGCATCTACGTGACCAAGCAGGGCTTCGACCCGACCACGGAAGCCATCGGCTGGGACGACCTCACGCTGCTCAAGGAGACCCCTCGCTACGGCACGACGGGTCTGTACGAGACCGACATCAACCTGGCCGGCCGTAGCGGCCGCGCGGTCCTGTACACGGTCTGGCAGGCCAGCCACCTCGACCAGTCCTACTACCTGTGCAGCGACATCAACATCGGCGGCGGCACCACGACGCCGACGCCCACTCCGACTCCCACGGTCACCGCCACGCCGACGCCCACCCCGACCGTGACGCCGACCCCGACCCCCACGCCGACAGCCACCCCGACGCCCACCCCCACACCGACCGGGACGCCCGGCGGGTGCACGGCGACCGTCAAGGTGGTCAACGCGTGGAACGGCGCGTTCGTCGGTGAGGTCACCATCACGGCCGGCTCGACCGCACTGACCGGCTGGCACACGGCCATCGGCGGCGCGACCCTCACGCAGGCGTGGAACGGCTCCCTGGCGGGCGCCAACACCATCACGAGCGCTGCGTGGAACAGCGCAGTTCCCGCCGGCGGCACCACCACCGCCGGCTTCATCGCCAACGGCAGCGGCACCGGCCTGACCGCCACCTGCGGCACGCACTGAGCGACCCGACGCCCGCCCGTCCCCGACCAGGGGACGGGCGGGTGCGGTCTACTGACCGCATGGCACCCGAGCCCGTCGCGACCGTCGAGCGGCACGCCAGCTGGAAAGAGCTGTTCTTCGACCTCGTGGTCGTCGCCGGCGTCGGCCAGCTGGCCCACCTGCTGCACGAGGACACCGAGCCCACCACCCTCGGCCTGTACGCCGTCCTCTACCTGGCGTTCTGGATCTCGTGGGCCGGCTTCGCGGTGTACGGGAACATCGCGGGCGACGACGCGCGCACCGGCGTCCTGATCACCGCGATGCTCGGGCTCGCCGTCATGGCGGCGTCGGTGCCGGGCATCCACGAGTCCCGGTCCAATGCGTTCGTCATCGCGTACGTCGCGCTGCGCTGGTTCTCCGGTGCGGTCATCGCGCGGGGGAAGGTCCTGCTCGACTGGCCGCTGGCGCAGTACGGGCTCGGAGCGGTGCCGTGGCTGGTCTCCCTGTGGGTGGACGCGCCGCTGAAGTACTGGCTCTGGGTCGTCGGGATCGCCATCGACCTCGTCGTGCTGCTCCTCGCGTCTGCGTCACGCACGATGCAGAACGCGGAGGAACGTCTGGAGCGTGCGCAGGGTGGACGCCGGGGAGGTCCCGGCGGCGGCCGGCCCTTCGTGCTCCAGGGCACCCACGCCGACGAGGAGCACCTCGCGGAGCGGCTCGGCCTGTTCGTCATCATCGTGCTGGGCGAGGGCCTCATCCAGATCATCGACGCCGCCGCCGACTCCGCGACCTGGAACCAGGACCCCGCAGTCGTCGCTCTCGGTGCGTTCGCCCTGCTCGCGGCGGTGTGGACCGCGGGCCTGCTGCACGGGACGGCCGGCATCCCCCAGCTCACGCCGCACACGGTCGCACCCCGGATCGTCATGCTCCTGCACGCCCTGCTCACCGGGGCGCTCGCGGCACTGGCCGCCGCCCTCGGGGTCGCCGTCGAGCACGCCCACGAGCCTCTGCCCGACCAGTATCGGGCCCTGCTGTGCGGAGCGGTGGCCGCCTACTGCGCGATCGGCGTGGTGACCGCCCTGCTGGTGGGCAAGGACCGGCGGTGGATCCTGGCGCGCGGCCTGCCGAGCGTGGCGGTGCCGGTCGCGCTGATCTTCCTGTGGCCGGACCTGTCGGTCGGGCTGCTGGTGTGGATCCTCGTCGCGGTCGTGGTGTGGCTCATCCTGGAGAAGCCGGCGGACGGACGACCGCGGCGGGAGCGCCGGCGGCCCGGCGTCAGCTGATCGACGAATGCCGACGCTCGCGCGTCCGGACCACCAGCACGATCGCGGCCCAGAGCAGCGCGACCGACGCGAAGAACGCGGTCACGGCGATCAGGGTTCCCGGGAACCGCTCCCGGAGCACCCCGCCGCAGTGCTCGGCGACGGTCGTGCCGGGGGCGAGCTCGATCGAGTAGCTGTCCTCGGCGCAGTTCCGGTCGATCGCGTAGGCGCCGATCGCCAGGAACAGACCCCACGGGACCAGGAGGACGAGCAGCCAGCGCAGCTCCTCGCCGAGAGACATCGGCCGCCGACCCCACAGCCGACGCTCGGCCCGGGCACGCCGCCGCAGAGCTCGAGCGCCCAGCACGACCCCCACGGGAAGCAGCACCCAGCAGGTGATCACGAACAGCACCGCCCCACCTCCGCGTCGACGGTAGAGCGACGCGGACCGGGCGGCGCCCGAACGACGTGGCCGTCACCCGGACGGCTCACGGCAGGGTGACAGGCAACCCCCACGCCTCGAAGTGCTCCGGGCCGATGAACGCGGTCAGCTCAGCCACCTGGTCCCCGCGGAACGTGAGCACGTCGATCGACCACGCCCGATGCACGTGCTCGCCCGGCCCTCGCAGGTAGGACGCGACCGCCGGCTGGCCGTTCGCGCTCGTCGGCACGTGCCGCCACGAGCCGCACACGAACGCGACGGTGGTCGCGAAGTCGCCGACGGTGGAACGCCCCCGGTACCAGTGCGGCAGCGGCGGCATGGACCAGGTGGCGTCGTCGGTCACCAGGGAGAGCAGGAGGTCCACGTCCCCGCGCTCGAGGGCCGACGAGTACGCCGCCACGACCTCCCGGACGCGTGCGTCGGCAGGTGGCTGGTGGTCCCGCGCGGGCACCTTCTCCGCGACCGTGGCCCGCGCGCGCTGCAGCGCGCTGTTCACGGACGCGGGGGTCGTGTCCATCCACGTGGCGATCTCGGCGGCGGAGAAGCCGAGCACCTCGAACAGCAGGAGCGCGGCCCGCTGGTTGCCGGGCAGGTGCTGCAGGGCGGCGACGAACGCGAGCTCGACCGACTCCCGCTGCTCGTACCGCGCGTCCGGGTAGGGACCGAGCCAGGCGACCTCGGTCAGGGGCGCGTCGCCGACGACGGCGAGGTCGCTCGACGGGCCGAGGTCCACGGGCAGTGCCCGACGACCGCGCTGGGCGATCGCGTCGAGGCAGGTGTTGGTGGCGATGCGGTAGAGCCACGAGCGCAAGGAGCTGCGGCCCTCGAACCCGCCGATGGCCCGCCAGGCCCGCAGCAGCGCGTCCTGCAGGGCGTCGTCGGCGTCGTGCACCGAGCCGAGCATCCGGTAGCAGTGCCCGTGCAGCTCCCCGCGCAGCGGCGCGACGAGCTCGGTGAAGTCCTGCGCGCGGATCTCGGAGACGTCCGTCATGACCGATGATTCTGCTCCCCGCCGCAAGTCCTAGGGGCATGACCACACTCACCACCGCCACCACCCTCGACGTCCCGGGCGCCCGCCTGCACTACGAGCTCCGCGGCTCCGGACCCCTGGTCGTCCTCGTCGGCGCCCCGATGGACGCCACCTCCTTCGCGCCGCTGGCCGACCTGCTGGCCACCGACCACACCGTCCTCACCACCGATCCGCGCGGCATCAACCGCAGCCCGGTCGACCACCCGGACCAGGACTCGACGCCGGTGGACCGGGCCGCCGACCTGGCCGCCCTGATCCGGCACGTCGACGCCGGACCCGCCACGGTGCTCGGCTCCAGCGGCGGAGCGGTCAGCCTGCTCGCGCTGGTCGAGCGTGACCCGGAGCTGGTGCACACGGCGATCGTGCACGAGCCGCCCCTGGACGAGCTGCTCCCCGACCATGCCGACCTGTACGAGAAGACCGAGCGCATGATCGCCACCTACCTGTCGGGCGACACCCGGTCGGCGTGGCAGCAGTTCATGGTCATCGGGAACGTCCAGATGCCCGACGAGGTGTTCGAGATGGTCTTCGGTTCCCCCCGCGAGGGGCAGGCCGCGGCGGACGAGCACTTCCAGTTCGCGCACCTGATCCGGCACACCGTGCGCTTCCGGCCGAACATCGACGCCCTCACGGCGGCGGCGACCCGGCTGGTCATCGGCATCGGCGAGGAGTCCACCGGGCAGCTCTGCGACCGGACCTCGCGGGCGCTCGCGGACCTGCTCGGCCTCGAGCCCACCCTGTTCCCCGGCGACCACATCGGCTTCGCCGAGCAGCCGGACGCGTTCGCGGTGCGGCTGCGCGAGATCATCGGCGCATGAGCCTCGACGCCACGTTCACCGCGCCCATCCGTAAGGACGGTGCCTTCGCCACCTACCTGGAGCTGGACGGCTCGGCGGAGCTTCTGGGCACCCGCAAGGCGGTCAAGGTCACCGGCACGCTCGACGGGCACGACTTCGCCGCGACCCTGATGCCGTCGGGCAACGGGCCGCACTGGCTCCCCCTGCGCAAGGCGCTGTGCACGACGATCGGCAAGAGCGCGGCGGGCGAGCTGGTGGAGGTGCACCTCCAGGGGCGACTCTCCTGAACCGTCGCTAGCGTCCGGGGGATGACACCCGTCGTCGGACACCTCACGATCGACAGCGCCGATCCCGCCGCCCTCGCCGCCTGGTGGGCCGAGGCTCTCGGGTGGCAGGAGGTCTGGCGGTCCGACGACGGCGCCGAGGTGGCGATCGGGTCGCCGACCGGCGGGTCGACGAACTGGCTGTTCAACCGGGTAGCCGACGCCAAGACGGGGAAGAACCGCCTGCACGTCGACCTCCGACCCCCGGAGGACCACGGCACCGAGCTCGCGCGACTGCTCGAGCTCGGTGCCGTCCGGGTCGACATCGGCCAGGGTGACGCCCCCTGGGCCGTCCTCGCCGACCCGGAGGGCAACGAGTTCTGCCTGCTGGTGAACACCCCGGCCGAGATCGAGGCGTACCTGAGGGCCCCCGCCTGACCGAGGGCCCTCAGGTACGCGCCCGGGCTGCCGGACCACGTCCCCGTCCGTCACGGCCGAGCCGCGCTAGATTTCCGCTGACGAGAGGAGCCGTGCATGTCGTTCCAGGCCTACCTCGACACGATCGAGGACAAGACCGGTCTCACCCCCCGGCAGCTGGTGGAGATCGCGCACGAGAAGGGGCTCGACGCCCCCGGCGCCAAGGCGGCCGGCGTGGTGACCTGGCTGCAGGAGGACTACGGCGTCGGTCGCGGGCACGCCATGGCCCTGTGGCACGTGATCACGAAGGGTCCGACGATCAGTACCAAGCACGTCGGCACCGACGGCGTGCACCGCGACGAGAGCGACACGCTCTGGCTGGACGGCAAGGCGACGAAGCCGGTCTGAGGTGAACACCACCGACGAGTACATCGCCACGTTCCCCGACGACGTCCGCCCGATCCTCACCGAGGTGGCCGCCGCGCTGCGCCGAGCGCTGCCGGGGGCCGAGGAACGGATCCGCTACGGCATGCCCGCGTTCATGCTGGGCGACCGCTACGCCCTGCACTTCGCCGGGTGGAAGCACCACGTGGGCCTCTACCCGGTGTCGACCCTGGACCCGGAGCTCGAGGTCGAGGTCGCTCCCCACCGGACGCAGAAGGACACGGTCAAGCTCCTGTACCGGGACCCGGTGCCGACCGCCCTGATCGAGCGGATCGCCACCGCGCTGCGCAGCCGGCACGAGTAGCTCCTCGGTCGTCGGGCGTCGTCGGCGCGGCGTGGATACGCTCGCCGAGGCGGCGACGTCGCTGCACGGCTGCGAGAACGAGGGAGTGTCCATGAGCATCAACGACGACGACATCACCAGCGAGCCGGCGCCCGCAGGCGAGGGCGTGGCGGACGGCGGCGCGAACCCCGGCGGGCACGACGGCGGCGCGGACGGGTCGGCCGGCGAAGGTGTGGCCGACGGCGGCGCGAACCCCGGCGGGCACGACGGCGGCGCGGACGGGTCGGCCGGCGAAGGTGTCGCTGACGGCGGCGCCAACCCCGGCGGGCACGACGGCGGGGCGGACGGCTCGGCGTAGTGCCGCACGACGCCCTGGTGGAGCGCGGACCGGTCCTCCGGTCCGCGCTCTCGCGCTGCATCAACGTGCCGACGGAGCAGTTCGCCCGCGACCACTGGGGTCGCGCGCCCCTGCTGTCGGCGGCGAACGACGACTTCGCGGACCTGTTCTCCCCCGCGGCCGTCGACGAGCTGGTCGGCCGGCGCGGTCTGCGGACGCCGTTCGTAAGGCTCGCCCACGAGGGCAGCGTGCTCGCTCCCGACCGGTTCACGTCCTCGGGCGGGTTCGGCGCCGAGGTGTCCGACCAGGTGTCGAGCGACAAGGTGCTGGCCGAGCTCGCCGCGGGCGCGACGATCGTGCTGCAGGGTCTACACCGGATGTGGCCGCCGCTGGTGGACTTCACACGGCGGCTGGTCGAGGAGCTCGGGCATCCCGCGCAGGTCAACGCCTACGTCACGCCGCCCTCCTCGCAGGGGTTCTCGCCGCACTACGACACCCACGACGTGTTCGTCCTGCAGGTGTCCGGCGAGAAGCACTGGGTCATCCACGCACCCGTGCACCCCGATCCCCTGAAGAACCAGGTGTGGACCGAGCACCGCACCGCGGTCGCCGACGCCGGCCGCGGCGAGCCGGTCATCGACCAGGTCCTGCGACCCGGCGACGCCCTCTACCTCCCCCGCGGCTGGATCCACTCCGCGACCGCGCTGGGCGACACGTCCATCCACCTGACCGTCGGCATGGCCGCCTACACGCGCGCCGACGTCGTCGACACCCTGCTCAGCGTCGTCGGGGACACCGGGTCGCTGCGCGCGTCGCTGCCGCTGGGGATCGACGTGTCCGACCCCGACCAGCTCCGGCCGATCGTCGAGGAGACCGTCGCCGACCTGGTCCGCGTGCTCACGGCCACCGCCGACCCCGCGGAGCTCTCCGCGCGATCGCTCGGCGCCCGGTTCGGCCGGGACACCCGTCCCGAGCCCGTCGCTCCGCTGGCCACCCTCTCCGCGATCACCGGCCTCACCGAGGCGACGCGCGTCCGGTGGCGGCCGTCCCTGGGCGGCCGCGTCGAGACCGCGGGCAACCGCGTCCGGATCACCGCCCGCGGCACCGTCCTGTCCCTCCCGGTCGAAGCCGCAGCGGCGATCCGGGTCCTGCATGCCGGTGACGTGGTCGCCGTCGGAGCCCTGCCCGGCCTCGACCTGGCCAGTGCGCTCGTCGTCGTCCGGCGCCTGCTGCGCGAGGGTGTGGTGGTGACGTCGGAGTGACCGAGGGGTGGGTGCCCTGCAGCGACGGCGCCCGCGCACGCCAGGACTCGCTCGTCGCGACCGGCTCGCACGGCGACCGGTGGTTCCTGGTCGAGAACCAGGCGGGCTGGGGTCGGCACGCCCTGCTCGACCCGCCGTTCGACCACGACCTCGGCCGCGCGCTCGTGCACCGGATCGAGGGCGCCGGCATCCGGCCGCTGGCCATCCGCCGCCCGGGCAGGCGAGCCGCTCAGGACGGCACCCGCTGGGCGCTCGTCGACTCGCGGCCGGGCAAGGAGTCCGTGCGCTGGGGGTGGGTGGACACGCCCCGCGACCTGCTCGACGTGCCGCTGGACGGGTCGGCGGGCTCACTCAGCGACCGCCCGGTCTTCGCCGTCTGTGCCCACGGCCGGCACGACCAGTGCTGCGCCGTCCGCGGTCGCAGCGTCGCGGCGCGCCTGGCGGCGGAGTACCCCGAGGAGACCTGGGAGTGCTCGCACCTGGGCGGCGACCGGTTCGCCGGCACGATGGTCTTGCTCCCGCACGGCCTGTACTACGGCTGGGTCGATGACGGCGACGCGGTCGCGGTGGCCGACGCCTACCTCGACGGCCGGGTCGTCCCGGCGTTCCTGCGCGGACGCAGCTCGTCCTCGCACCCGGTCCAGGCCGCGCAGCACTTCGCGCGGGCCTCCCTCGGCGACGACAGGCTCGACGCGTACCCGCCGCTGCACGAGGAGCGCACGGACGACGGCTGGTCCGTGCGACTGGGCACCGCGGGCGGTCCGGTGACCGTGACGCTCGTCGAGACCTCGTCGGCACCTTTGCTCTCCACTTGCGCGGCGACCCAGGCCCTGCCCGTGCGGCAATGGGCACTCGGGCGGATCGAGCGCTAGAACGCCCGCGCCGCGTGAAGACTTTGTTGCGCTCGGCGGAACAGAGTCGTCACGCGAGCGACCTACGGGACGATGTAGCCGGCCGCCCGGAAGAGCTCGTACCACTCCGGGCGCGTCAGCGGGAGGTCCGACCCCTGGGCCGCACCGGTGACGCGGTCGGKGCTCGTGGTCCCGAGCACCACCTGCATCTGCGCCGGGTGCCGGGTGATCCAGGCGGTGGCGATCGCGATCGGCGGGACGTCGTACTGGCCGGCCAGCCGGTCGATCACCGCGTTGAGCTCCGGGTAGTCGGGCGAGCCGAGGAAGACACCGGTGAAGAAGCCGGCCTGGAACGGGGACCACGCCTGGATGGTGATGTCGTGCAGGCGGCAGTAGTCGAGGATGCCGCCGTCGCGGTCGATCGACTGGTCCTCGGCCTGCATGTTCGCCGCGACGCCCCTCGCGATGATCGACGAGTGCGTGATCGACAGCTGCAGCTGGTTGGCCACGATCGGCTGCCGCACGTGCTTCTTCAGCAGATCGATCTGTCCGGGCGTCTGGTTGGAGACGCCGAACGCGCGCACCTTGCCGGCCGCCTCGAGCTCGTCGAACGCCCGCGCCACCTCCTCCGGCTCCACCAGCGCGTCCGGGCGGTGCAGCAGCAGGATGTCGAGGTAGTCGGTGCCCAGCGCGGCCAGCGACCCGTCGACGGACTCGATGATGTGCTCGTAGGAGAAGTCGAACCCGTCGGGCGGCACGATCCCGCACTTGGACTGGATGACGAGCTCCGCGCGGTCGGCCGGCGTCAGGCGCATCGCCTCCGCGAACCGCCGCTCGCAGACGTGCATCGCCCCGCCGTAGACGTCCGCGTGGTCGATCATCGTGATCCCGGCGTCGCGGCCGGCGGCGACCAGCGTGCGGATCTCCTCGTCGGACTTCTCGGTGATGCGCATCAGGCCGAGCACCACGTTGGGGACGACGATGTCCGTGCCGGGCAGGGTGAAGGTCTTCACGGCAGGTCCTCTCATGCTCTCGGCAGGCGCAGCGTGACCAGCTGGAACGGGCGCAGCTCGAGCTCGACAGCGTCGTCGGTCGCGGTGACCCCGGGGGCGTCGACGTCGCGTTCCAGCAGGTCGACCGGCCGGGCGCCCGACACCGGGAACCCGGGCACGAGCGTTGCACGCGCCTTCCCGCCCAGCGACTCGTACAGCCGCACGACGACGTCACCGCTGCGGTCCTCGGCCAGCTTGACCGACTCGACCACGACGGCCGGGTTCGACACGGTGACCAGAGGGTCGGCGGCGTGGGCGCCCCGCACCACTCGTTCGTGCAGGTTGGTGCGGTAGCCGTCCTGGACGGCGTCCGCGATCGCGGCACCCGGGTGCAGGACGGTGGTGAGCCGGTGGCGCCCCTGGTCCGCCTCGGGATCCGGGAACAGCGGGGCCCTCAGCAGCGAGAGCCGCACGGTCGTCCCGGAGCCGCCCGGTCGGCGCGTGATGTCGTGGCCGTAGGTGGAGTCGTTGGCGATCGCGACGCCGTAGCCCGTCTCGCCGACGTGGACCCAGCGATGCGCGCAGATCTCGAACCGGGCCGCGTCCCACGACGTGTTGGTGTGCGTCGGGCGGTAGACGTGCCCGAACTGGGTCTCGGCCGCCGACCGGTCCGCCAGTACGTCGAGCGGGAACGCGAGCTTGAGCAGCTTCTGCCGCTCGTGCCAGTCGACGTCCGTGACGATCTCGACCGCCGCGCTGCCCCGCCGCAGGGTGATGTCCTGCACCAGGTGCGACGAGCCGAACGAGCGCGTGGTGCGCACCACGACGGTGTCGGCGGTCTCGGAGACCACCTCGCGGCTGTCGGCGTCGAGCAGGTCCGTGCCCACCCGGCGGTACTCCTTGTCGATGTCCCAGGCGTCCCACTGCGCCGGGGCGTCGCGGTGCAGCTGCAGCAGGTTGGCGAGCGCGCCGGCCGGGATCACCTCGCGGTCCGCCACCAGGTCGCGCAGCGAGTCGATCTGCCCGCCGGCCGTGAGGTGGACGTCGACCAGGCCGTTGCGGAGCGCGATCGTGCCGTCCTCGGAACGCACGAGGACGACCGGGTCACCGCCTGCGACCTCCACCGGACCCGCCCCGAGCGCGTGCACCCCGGACCGGGCGTGCGGTGCGGCGTTGAGCAGCAGAGCCAGGTCGCCGTCGCCGACGACGGCAGACGCGGCGTCGGCGATGAGGCCCTCGAGCTCCTCCCCGATCGCGGCGTACGTCTCCTCCGCCTGGCGGTGCACCCAGCCGATCGAGCTGCCCGGCAGGATGTCGTGGAACTGGTGCAGCAGCGTGGTGCGCCAGAGCCGCTCGAGCCGGTCGTACGGGTACTCGGCCCCCTGCTGGACGGCGGCCGTCGCCGCCCACAGCTCGGCCTCGCGCAGCAGGTGCTCGCTGCGCCGGTTGCCCTGCTTGGTGCGCGCCTGCGAGGTGTACGTGCCGCGGTGGAACTCGAGGTACATCTCCCCGGTCCACACCGACGGCTGCGCCAGCTCGGCCTCCGCGCGCGCGAAGAACGTGTTCGGGCTGCCCAGCTCGACCGTCGGAGCACCCTCGAGCGAGGCGAACCGGCGGGCCGACGCGACCATCTCGCGCGTCGGGCCCCCTCCGCCGTCACCCCAGCCGAACGGGACGATCGAGGAGCCGGCGACGCCCTTCTCCGCAAAGTTCCGCTCGGTGTGCAGCAGCTCGACCGCGGACAGGTCGGAGTTGTACGTGTCGACCGGCGGGAAGTGCGTGAGCACCCGGGACCCGTCGATGCCCTCCCACGTGAACGTGTGGTGCGGCATCCGGTCGGTGTCGTTCCAGGACAGCTTCTGCGACAGGAACCAGCGCGACCCCGCCGACCGGACGATCTGCGGGAGCGCCCCGGAGTAGCCGAACGAGTCGGGCAGCCAGACGTCCTGCGTCTCGACGCCGAACTCCTCCAGGAAGAACCGCTTGCCCGCCACCATCTGCCGGGCCATCGCCTCGCCGCCGGGCATGTTGGTGTCGGACTCGACCCACATGCCGCCGACGGGCACGAACTGTCCGGCCGCCACCTTCTCCTTGATGCGGGCGAAGAGCTCCGGGTAGAACTCCTTCATCCAGGCGTACTGCTGGGCCGACGAGCACGCGAACACGAAGTCCGGGTCGGCGTCCATCAGCGCGATGACGTTGGAGAACGTGCGGGCGCACTTGCGCACGGTCTCGCGCACCGGCCACAGCCAGGCCGAGTCGATGTGGGCGTGCCCGACCGCGTAGGCGTGGTGCGCGCTGGCCGAGGCCGGTGCGTCGAGCAGCGGGCGCAGCGACTTGCGGGCGGCGCCCGCGGACCCCGGGACGTCGTCGGGATCGACCGTGTCGAGCAGGTCCTCGAGCCCGAACCGGATGCTCGCCCGTCGGGTCGAGTCCACCGGCAGCGCCTTCATCAGCCCGATCAGCGCCGTGAGGTCCTGCAGCAGCTCCCAGACCGCGACGTCCCGCAGCGCGACGTCGACGCACCGCAGCACGTACTGCGGCTCGCCGCCCGCCGTGGCCAGCTCCCCGTACGGCGTCGGCACGAACCCGAAGTTGCTGGCGATGTTCGGGTTGCCGGCCGCTTCGACGAACACGTCGATCTGCCCGTCGCCGGCCCACGGCACCGCCTGGTTCATCGGTGAGACGCCCTTGACCGTCGTCCCGTCCGGCCGCCACACGAGCCCCTCGGCCTGGAACCCCGGGTTCGACCGAGAGAACCCGAGGTCGATCACCAGCTCGACCGCGGTGCCCTCGCCGGACCACCCCTCGGGCACCTCACCGGTCACGTGGAACCAGGTGGTGCTCCACGGTGCGCCCCACGCGAGGCCCGGCGCGACCGGCGCGTACTCCTGGCTGATCGCCTCCCGGAACGGCACCGGCTCGCCGGGAGCCGACCACGCAGTCAGGTCGAGGGGGATCCGGGCGCGATAGACCGCCGGGACGATCTGGTCGGCCACGAACCGGTCGATGCGCGCCTCGGCGAGCAGGGGGTTGCCGTGCATCGTGCTCCTTCGTCGAAAACGGTTGGGGGCGTCAGCCCTTGACGGCGCCGGCCATGGCGAACGAGCCGCCGGAGAACCGCTGGACCAGCAGGTAGAGAGCCAGGACGGGGGTGGCGTACAGGATCGAGAAGGCCGCGAGCTTGCCGTAGGCGACGGAGCCGTACGTGCCGAAGAAGTCGAAGATCGCGACGGCGGCCGGTTGGTTCTCCGGGCTGTACAGGAGCACGAAGGGGACGAAGAAGTTCCCCCACGCCATCGTGAACACGAAGATGAACACGACGGCCAGCCCGGGTCGCATGAGCGGCAGGACGATCCGCAGCAGCGCCGTCATCGCGCTCGCGCCGTCCACCCAGGCCGCCTCCTCGAGGGAGATCGGCACCGAGTCCATGAAGTTCTTCGTCATCCAGATCGCCATGGGCAGCGACGTCGCCGCCATGAAGAAGATGGTCCCGGGCACCGAGTCGAGCAGGTGCAGGTTCACGAAGAGCGCGTAGACCGGCACCATCATCGCCGTGATGGGCAGGCAGGTGGCGAAGAGGATCCCGTAGAGGAACGACTTGCGGAACCGCATCTGGTAGCGCGACAGCGGGTACGCCGCGAGCACCGAGACGACCACCGTGATGACGGCCGTGCCCATCGAGATCACGGTCGAGTTCCACAGCGGCAGCAGCGTCTGCTCCCACGTGAACACCGACGAGAAGTTGTCGAACGTCGGGTTGCCCGGCCACGTGACACCCACCGTCGCGGCGGGGTTGAGCGAGGCCAGGACGATCCACGCGAGGGGGACCAGGAAGGTCACGCCGATGAGCCCGAGGATCACCGACGACACCCACCGCGAGGTCCGGCCGCGCGGGGAGGCGAGCGCGGTGCGCTCCTTGCGGGTGGGCGGCACGACCGGCGTGCTGACAGGCAGGTCCACGACGGACATTCAGTCCACCTCCGGCTTCAGCGCCTTGATGTAGACGATCGAGAAGATCGCACCGACGGCCAGCGTCACGGTGGCGATCGCCGTGCCGTAGCCGACCTGGGAGAACTTGAACGCCTGCTGGTACGCGAGCACCGGCAGCGTCGAGCTCGCCGTCCCCGGGCCACCACCGGTCATGACCCAGATCAGCGTGAAGACGCCGAGGGTCTGCAGCGTGGTGAGCATGAGGTTGGTGGAGATGGACCGGCGGATCATCGGCAGCGTGATGCGGAAGAAGCGCTGGAACGGGCCGGCCCCGTCGATCTCGGCGGCCTCGGTGATCTCGGGCGGCACCTCGGACAGCGCGGCGTTGTAGACCATCATCGAGAAGGCCGTGCCGCGCCAGATGTTCGCCATGATCACCGCGAACATCGGGAACGTGATGAGCCAGGTGGTGCCCTCGAGCCCGACCCGGCCGAGGATCGTGTTGAGCGTGCCGTCGGTGGAGAAGAACGCGTAGAGCGCGAACGCCGCGACGATCTCCGGCAGCACCCAGGCGGTGACGACCAACCCGCCGACGATCGACCGCAGCGGCTTGACCGACGACCGCATGAGCAGAGCGAGCAGCATCCCCAGCACGTTCTGGCCGATCACGGCGGACGCACCGACGAACAGCACGGTGAGCCAGACGGACTTCCAGAACTCGGGGCTGGAGAACAGGTTGGCGTAGTTGTCCAGGCCGATGAAGTCGGGGTTCGCCGCCTTGTAGCCGGTCAGGGCGGTGTTGGTCAGCGAGCCGTACAGGGAGTAGACGATCGGACCGGCCAGGAAGAGGAGCAGCAGAGCGATGGCCGGTACCAGCGGCAGGACCCGGGTCAGGGCGGCCCGGCGGGGCCGCGACCGGGGGGCGGAGGTCCCCCGGCCGCGACCCGCCTCGATGGCGAGGTCCGCCACGGTCAGTCGGTCGTCGTGTTGTCGTCGCCGACGATCCCTGTCACGGCGGCGTCATAGGCCTTGGCCGCGTCCTCCGGCGACTGCTGCTGGGTGGCCATCGCTTCCGCGGCCACCTGGATGTTCGACGAGATCTGCGAGTAGTCCGGGGTGGCCGGACGGAAGTGCGTCACGTCGACGAGCGCGGAGAAGAACTCGAACGACGGGTTGTAGGCGACGTACTCCGGGTCCTCGGCGACGTCCTTGCGCACGGCGATCTGGCTGTTCTCCGTGTCGTACTTGAAGGTGTTCTCCTTGTTCAGCGCCGTGGTGATGAAGTCGAACGCCGCCTGCGGGTCCTCGGCGTTCGCGCCGACCGCGAGGGTCCAGCCGCCGGACATGGAGGTGAAGCCGGGACCGCCGCCGTCCTGCGTCGGCATCTTGGCCATCCCCATCGTCTGCTCCCACTCGGGCCAGGCGTTCTCCCCGGAGATCCAGCCACCCGGCATCCACGAGCCGTCGACCGCCATCGCGAGCTTGCCCTGGGGGAGCAGCTCGGTGCTGACGCGGTTGCCGACAGCGGCGTCGAGGGCGATGTCCAGGCTCGGAGCCAGGCCCTCGCCGTACACGGTGTCGAGGAACTCGAGCGAGTCGGTGAACCCCTGCGATCCCAGGACCCACTTGCTCGAGTCGGTGTCGTAGAGGGTGTCCTCGGTGCCGTACAGGAGCATCTCGAAGCCCTGCATGGTGGTGGCCTCGCCGGCCGCCTTGCCGGCGTAGATGTTCAGCGGGATGACGTCCGGGACCTTCTCCTTGACGGCCCGTGCGGCCGTGAGGATGTCGTCCCAGCTCTCCGGCTGCCAGTCCGCCGGCAGACCGGCCTGCTCGAAGATCGTCTTGTTGAAGTAGATGCCGCGCGTGTCGGTGCCCATGGAGACGCCGTACGTCTTGCCGTCGTCGCCCAGGCCGGCCTGCTTGGCGTTCTCGAAGAACTGGTCCCAGTCCTCCCAGTCGGCCAGGTAGTCGTCGATCGGCAGGAGGTAGCCGGCGGCCGCGTCGGAGCGGATCTGGAACGTGTCCTCGTAGATCACGTCGGGTGCCGTCTCCGGCGACCCGTTCATCAGCGCGAGCTTGGTGAAGTACTGGTCCTGCTCCGCCTCGATGGGCTGCAGGTCGATCGTGATGCCCGGGTTGGCGTCCTCGAACTGGGTCCTGGCCTGCTGAAGCATGTCGTCGAGCTGGTGGAAGGCGGTGGTCTTCTGGTACGCCACCGTGACGGTGGAGGCCCCGGCTGTGCCATCGCCGTCAGCGCCGCCGCCACCACCGGAACAGGCGGTGAGTGCGGCCAGCGCCAGCACTCCGGACGCGGCCACTGCTGCCTTGAGACGCATGGATGCTCCCTTGCTCCCGTGCTTCCTCGCGTGCCGGGCTTCGTTGCCGCACGCCGGGCTCAATTATTAACGCGAAACGACTTATTAACAAGCCCTGTTCGTCCGGATCTCCAGGAGCGGTGCGTCAGGCGCCCAGGAGGAGGTCGGACGTCCGCGGGGTGAAGGCGTGGCTGAGCACCAGCCGCCCCGCCCCCACGGCACCCACTTGGGACCCGAGCGGGGAGCCCAGCACGGCGACCGAGTGCTCGCTGCTGGGCACGCGGTGGTTGGCCACCAGCTTCTCCAGCGCCGGCATCGCGTGGCGCTCCATGCGCGACCACAGCGGACCGCCGACGATCACCGTGTCGAGGTCGCCCAGGTCGGTGATCACCACCGCGCCCATCCCGAGCCGACGTCCGGCGGTCTCCAGCACCTCGACGGCCCGGGCATCACCCGCGTCGGCCGCGGTGCACAGGGCGGTGAACGCCTGGTCCAGCTCGACCACGTCGCCGGCCTCGGGCAGCGGGACGCCGGCCGCGCGGCCCTGCTGCACCAGGATCTCGAGGCCCAGCACCGCGCCCAGGCAGCCGCGCTTGCCGCAGTCGCACAGCGGCCCGGTCGGGTCGACCACGAAGTGCCCCGCCTCGCCCGCGTTGCCGGAGGCGCCGCGCACCACCTCGTCGCGGATCACCAGGGACATCGCCACGCCCGTGCCGAGGTAGAAGAAGACGAACTCGCTCGACCTGTGCACGCCCGGGTCCCACAGGTGGGCCGACGCCGCCGCGATGGTGTCCTTGTCGAGGATGACGGGCAGCTGGGTCCCTGCCTGCACCGCGTCGCGCAGCGGGACACCGTCCCAGCCCGGCAGGTGGGGCGGGTCGAGCACGACGCCCCGCTCGACGTCGATCGGCCCCGGGCTCGCGATGCCGACACCGAGCAGGAGGGTGCGATCGATGCCGGCGGAGGCGATCAGGGCCTCGATCGCACCGACGATCCCCTCCACCACGCGATCGGGCTGGTCCGGGCGCGGGACGGGAAGGTGCGACTCGGCCACCGCGTTCCCGGCGAGGTCCAGGATGACGAACGTCATGGTCGCGGGGTCCAGGTGCACGCCGATCGCGTACCGTCCGCGCGCGTCCAGGTGGACCAGCGTGCCCGGCCGGCCCGGACCGAGCCGCGTGCCCTCGCCCTCTTCGCGGACGAGGCCCTGCTCGAGCAGCCGTCGCGTCGCGTTGGTGACGGTCTGCGCCGAGAGACCGGTCCGCCGGGCCAGCTGCGCGCGGGTGAGGCCCGAGTCCGCGCGGCGGATCACGTCGAGGATCACCGTCTGGTTGAACCCGGCCATCCGCGGCAGGTTCGTCCCTCGGCGCATGGTCCTCCCCCGTCACGTCCGTCGATCCGCTCGACGGGGCACATCATGTCACCGGCCCGTCCGGCTCCCCCGTGCCGGCTGCTCCACGGCCACAGGTCAGGCCGTGACCAGGAAGCCCGCGCGCAGCAGGACCTCGTCGCGCGACGACGGGCCGACGAGCAGCTCGAACTTCCCGGGCTCGACGATCCGGCGCCCGCCCGCGTCGACCAGCGTGCAGTCCGCGACCGGGAGGGACAGGTCCACCGTCACCCGCTCGCCAGCCGCCACGTCGACCTGCCGGTAGGTCTTGAGCTCCTTGATCGCCCAGGTCACCGACGTCACCGTGTCCCGGACGTAGACCTGCACGGTCTCGCGCGACGGCCGGTCCCCCGTGTTGTGCAGCGTGACCTGCGCCCGCACGGTGTCGGCCACGCCGAGCACGGGCTCCAGGACCCGCAGGTCCGCGTAGTCGACGGTCGTGTAGGACAACCCCTCGCCGAACGCGAACGGCACGCGCTGCGTGAGGTCCGCGTAGCGGCTGCCGTGCTGGCCGGGCAGCTGGTTGTAGAAGACGGGGAGCTGGCCCACGTGCTCGGCGAACGAGAGGGGCAGGCGTCCGGACGGCTCGATCCGCCCGAGCACCAGCTCCGCGATCGCCTGCCCGCCGAGCATCCCCGGGTTGGCGGCCCACACGATCGCGGCCGCGTTCATCGCGCTCGGGGGCAGGACGAGCGGCTTGCTCGCGATCACGACGACGACCAGCGGCTTCCCGGTCGCCGCGAGGGCGTCGAGCAGGGCCACCTGGCCACCGACGAGCTCGAGCGTGGCCGTGGAGCGGCCCTCGCCGACGAGCTCGATGCGGTCGCCGACCACCGCGACGACGACCTCGGCGTCCTCGGCGGCGGCCACGGCCTCCGCGATCAGCGCCTCGTCGGGTGCCGCCGGGAAGACGACCTGCGGGCGCGGCTGGCCGTCGGGGAAGAACTCGCCCTCCGGGTCGACGCCGAGCGTGAGGATCTCGGCGCCGCGGGCGTGCGTGACCGTCCAGCCGGCAGGGACGTGGTTGCGGAAGCCGTCGAGGACGGTCTGCGTCATCTCGCGCGGGTGGCCGTCGGGCAGCCAGTCGGCCTGGCCGGAGGCGCCCGCCCAGTCGCCGAGCTGGGTGTGCTGGTCGTCGGCGTTGGGGCCGACGACGGCGATGGTCCTCGTCCCCTCCGAGAGCGGCAGCGTTCCGTCGTTGGTCAGCAGGACGAGCGACCGGCGGGCGACCTCGAGGTTGAGCTCGGCGTGCTCCGCGGACCCGATGACCGCAGCCTGCCGCTCGACGCTCGGGTGGCGGGCGTCCTCGAACAGGCCCAGCTCGAACTTCAGCGTGAGGATCCGGCCGACGGCGGCGTCGAGGGCGGCCTCGTCGAGAAGTCCCTCGTGCACCGCCTCCTGCGCACCCTCGAAGAAGCCGGGCGTGGTCATGACCATGTCGTTGCCGGCCCGCACCGCCGCGGCCGACGCGTGCGCGTAGTCGGGCTGGATGTGCTGCTCCCACACCATCCGGCCGACGTTGTCCCAGTCGGTGACGAGGGTGCCCTCGTAGCCCCACTCGCCGCGGAGCACCTCGCCCAGCAGCCAGTCGTTGATGGTGATCGGCACGCCGTCCATCGACTGGTAGCCGAGCATGAACGTCCGGCAGCCCTCGCGGGCCACGCGCTCGAACGGGGGCAGGAACCAGGAGCGCAGCTTGCGGCGGCTGATGTCGGCCTCGGTGGCGTCGCGGCCGCCCTGCGTCTCGGAGTACCCGGCGAAGTGCTTGGCGGTGGCGAGGATCGCGGTCGGGTCGGACAGGCCGTCGCCCTGGTAGCCGCGGACCATCGCCGACGCCAGCTCGCCGATGAGGAACGGGTCCTCGCCGAACGTCTCGCTGACGCGGCCCCAGCGCAGGTCCCGCGCGATGCAGAGCACCGGCGAGAACGTCCAGTGGATGCCGGTCGCGGCCACCTCGACCGCGGTCGCCCGCGCCACACGCTCCAGCAGGTCGGCGTCCCAGCTGGCCGCCATGCCGAGCTGCGTCGGGAAGATCGTCGCGCCCTCCCAGAACGAGTGCCCGTGGATGCAGTCCTCCGCGATCAGCAGCGGGATCTGCAGCCGGGTCTGCGGGGTCAGCTCGTGCGCCTGGCGCACCCGCTCGGGGGACGTGTGCAGGATCGAGCCGACGTGCAGGTTCAGCACCAGGTCCTCGACACCGCCCTGGGCGTTCAGCTGCATCATCTGCCCGACCTTCTCCTCGAGCGTCATGCGCCCGACGAGGTCGGCGACGCGCTCCGCGACGGTCAGAGCAGGGTCCTGGTAGGCCGCGTTCATGAGGATGTCCCTGGGTCGGATCGATTCGACGATGATGTCTGCGGGACACCCTAGAGGAGCGTGAGATGACCGACGAGTACGACGCCGTCCGAGCCGTGATGGACACCGGCGGGCTGTACGTGGACTACGGCCCCGGGTTGGAGGCGCTCGAGGCGGAGCGTGTCGCCGGCAAGGAGCTGGCCCACGACTTCAACCACTCGCGACCGGGGGAGGCGGACCTGCGGACCGCCCTCCTGCAGCAGCTGCTCGGGTCGGTCGGTGACGGCGTGTGGATCGAGCCTCCGTTCCATGTGTCGTACGGCTCGCACATCCACATCGGGTCGCACTTCTACGCCAACTTCAACCTCGTGATCGTGGACGACGCCTCCGTGGTGATCGGCGACCGCGTCATGATCGCGCCGAACGTCACCATCTCGACCGCCGGCCATCCGACCGTGCCCGAGGATCGCGCCGGTGGTCGGCAGTTCTCGCTGCCCGTGCACATCGAGGACGACGTGTGGATCGGGTCGAACGTGGTGATCCTGCCCGGGGTGACCATCGGGGCGGGCGGCGTGATCGGCGCCGGCAGCGTGGTCACGCACGACGTCCCGGCCCGCGTCGTGGCGGTCGGGGTGCCGTGCCGGGTGCTGCGGTCGGTCGACGAGCCGGGGGGCGGCGGGTTGTAGGACCTCTCCCGCCGCGCGTGGTGCCGGTCGAGATGTCGTGCCGGGTGCGGCGATCGGCCGTGTCGGGCAGCGGGCACTTCGACCTGGCCGCTGCCGGGTGCTGCGATCGGCCGTGCCGGGCATCGGGCAGTTCGACCTGGCCGCTGCCGGGTGCTGCGATCGGCCGAGCCGGGCAGCGGGCAGTTCGACCTGGCCCGCACCCTTCGCGACCCGACAGCCCCGCTGAGTGCACAGGTCCGAGCAGAGTGTCAGTGGTGAATCGTACACTTGTTCGATATCGGGTCGGATCGGACAAGTGCCGTGGGAGGTGATCGGGGTGACGGCAGTTCTCGAGGGCCGCGCGGTTGGCGACCTTGCCGCGAGAGCCTCGGTTCTCGTCCAACCACCCGCGCGCGACGCCCGGCGCACTCCTCGTCCTTCGTCCACGTTGCCCACCTCGCCCACCTCGCCCACCTCGCCCACCTCGCCCACCTTGCCCACCTCGCCCACCTCGCCCACCTCGCCCACCTCGCCCACGATGGTGTGGGCCGACTCCGGACGCGGTGCACGTCCTGAGGCGTCGCCGGTCGTCCCGGAAGGTGCGCGCGTAGTGGACCTGGGCGCTGTGGAGGAGTTCCCGCTGGCCGGGGTGGACGTCGCTGCGCTCGTCGCGATGCTCGGTTCCGTGCCGGTCGCGGAGGTGTCGGGGGCGGCGTTGGTGAACGGAGTAGCCGCGTGGCAGCAGGTCCTCAACATGGTCCAAGCCGCCCAGGCGGTGTGGGTCCGCGAGCTCGAGGCTCGCACGCCGGACGCGCTGCGTCACGTCCCGGACGAGCTCGCGTGCGTCCTGGTGTCCACCAAGCGGCACGCTGAGAACACGTTCATGCGGGCGTGGGGCACAGCCCAGCACCCTGCGCTGGGTGACGCGTGGGCGGCCGGGGCGGTGGACGCGCGCAAGGTCGACGTGATCCTCGACGAGATCCACCGGTCCGGGACGGCTCTGTCCGCGCATGCGGTCGACGCGGTGGTGAGCGACGCGGTCGACCGGGCCACGGAGATGACGGGACCGCAGCTGACCCGGCACGTGCGCGCTGCCCTGATCGCCGCCGGTCCCACGGTCGCTGAGGAGCGTCGGGTGGTGGAGCGCACGCGGCGCGGAGTCTTCCTGGAGCTGGCGCCGGACGCGATGGCCCGACTGGTCGCCTACCTGCCCGCGGCGGACGCGACGGCGGCGTTCACCGCGATCGACGCCCTGGCCGGGCACGCCGCGATCGACGGCGACGAACGCACCATCGACCAACGCCGCGCCGACGCGTTCAGCGACGTGTTTACCTCGATCCTGGAACGGCAGGCGACCCCCGACGGGACGGCGCTCCCCACGCGCCACGGACAGCGGGTCGCGCTGCAGGTCACCGTGGCGGCCACCACCCTGGCCGGCCTGGACGACGCCCCGGCCTCCCTCGGCTCCTACGGCCCCATCCCGGCGCAGCTCGCGCGCGAGCTCGCCCAGGACGCCACCTGGCGACGCGTCCTCACCGACCCCGCCACCGGACAGGCGTGCTCCGTCGGAACACAGTCCTACCGGCCCGGCGCCGACCTGACCCGCACCGTGCAGGCCCGTGACGTGACCTGCACGTTCCCGGGCTGCCGTCAGCCCGCGACCAGGTGCGAGATCGACCACCGCATCCCCTACGACTTCACTCGCAGCCCGCACGAACAGCTGCACGATCCGCAGACCTGCGAGGCGAACCTGCACGCGTTGTGCAAGCACCACCACCAGGCCAAGACCGAGGGCTGGTGGCAGGTCACCTACGACAGGGACACCGGCGTCTCACGGTGGACCGACCGGCACGGGATCACCAGTGCTCGACATCCGGTCCCCGTGCTCGTCCCGCCCGAGGCTCTCGAGCACTGGCGACCTTCATCGCGACGAGCCGACTCGGGCGACCCGCCTTTCTGAGGCGCGCTCGCACTCTGGCTATCCGGTGACGCGATAGTCGAGAAGCAGGTGGCCGGTCGGTGAGGCCACGGCCCGGATCGTCTGGAGCCCGATCGACGGGAGCCCGTCGAGCAGGCGTCGTCCGCGGCCGGCCACCGTCGGCGCGACCACCAGCGTGAGCTCGTCGACGACTCCGGCCGCGAGCAGCGTCTGCGCGACGGAGATGCTGGCGTGCACGCCGACGTCGCCTCCCGGCCGGCCCTTCAGATCGCGCACGAACTCGACCAGGTCGCCGTCGACAGCCGTCGCGTGGTCCCACTCCTGATCGAGCGGTGTCGAGGTGGCGACGTACTTGGTGACCCCGTTGATGAAGTCGGCGAACGGCTGCACCGTGCTGGTCGGCCAGTACCCGGCCCACTCGTCGTAGCTGCGCCGGCCGAGGAGCACCGTGTCCTGCGTCGCGATCACCGTGGCGAGGTTGGCGTCCAGCTCGTCGTCCCAGGTGGTGAAGAACGCCGAGGGATCCTCCGCCACGCCGTCGAGCGACAACAGCTCGTACAGGACGACCTTCCGCACGAGGGCACCTCCGGTTGGGCTCGACGCCGCGGAGACGGCTCGGGGATCCCCCCTCGCCGTGATCCAGGAATCCTAGCCAGCGCCAGAGGGCAGCGGTCGGGTCGTCACGGCCGAGCGTCAGCGCGTCCGGCGTACCGCGATGACATTGTCCGTAACCTCGGCGACCTGACCGTCCGGACCGGTCGCGGTCCGCCGGGGGGCTTCCAGCCGTTCCACGGACCAGCCGTCGCCCAGCTCGAACGACGCCAGCGACTCGGCGGCGGTCGGGAAGGCCCGGTGCTGGTCCCAGAACCAGGGGGCGACGGACGCGTGCTCGATCACCACGAACAACCCGCCCTGTGCGACCAGGTCGGAGGCTCGGTGCAGCACCTCCGCGCGCGGGAACTCCTCCGGTCCGTGGAGGTAGGTGGCGGTCACCAGGTCGAACGAGCCGGACGGCATCGATGCCCGCAGGTCGTGCTGCTCGACGGTGACGTGGTCGGTCAGGCCTGCGTCGGCGGCCGCCTGCGCCACGCGTCCGAGCGCGACGGCTGCCGCGTCGACCGCGGTCACGTGCCAGCCGAGGGAGGCGAGCCAGAGGGCGTCGCCGCCGTGCCCGCAGCCGAGGTCGACCGCGCGCCCGGGAGTCGGGGCCAGGGCGGGAAGAGCGTCGACCAGGACCGCGTTCGGCCGCGTGCCCCACGAGGGGTCGATCGTCTCGTAGTGCTCGTCCCAGTAGTGCTCGCCGTGCGTGTGCTCAGTCATGCTCGACATCGTCAGCCGCGTCCGACGACGCCAGCAAGCCACGTTGCCGGTCCGGCAACCCCACCGCTGCCACAAGCCGCCGCACGACGCCGTCCGGGTCGGCCTCCCACTCCGTCGCGAGCACCTGCACCACGCGC
Organism: Cellulomonas sp. P1_G12_2; assembly: GCF_056405535.1. Lineage (NCBI taxonomy): Bacteria > Bacillati > Actinomycetota > Actinomycetes > Micrococcales > Cellulomonadaceae > Cellulomonas > Cellulomonas sp. P1_G12_2. The sequence continues at coordinate 151,406 of NZ_JBFUBX010000001.1, forward strand.
CAGCCGCCCGAGCGCAGGGCGGTCGGCTGCGTGACCCGCCGCTCGTCCAGGGAGTGCGCGGCGAGCCGGGCGGACTGGTCGACCAGCACGCCGACCGTGTGGGCAGGAGCGCCGTGTGGGCGCAGGGCCAGGTCGCAGCGGAACGCGGACTGCCCGACGCCGGCGACGACCTCGACACCGGCCGCGCGGACGGCGTCGGCGATCTGCTCGACGATCGGCGGGACGGGCTGGACCGCCGCGCGCCCCGAGCGTTCGCGCAGGCCAGCCAGCACCCCGGCGGCTGCGGCGGCGTCCCCGTTGGAGACCGCGTCGGCGTAGTGCAGGAAGCCGCGCAGGGTGTTCGCGCCGTCGTTGTAGACGTTGGTGATCGCGGTGTGATCGATGCTGCTGACCAGGACCATGTGCCGGCGGGCGCGGCTGAAGATGACGTTGAGCCGCTTCTCGCCACCCGCGTTGTTGATCGGGCCGAAGTTCATGCGCATGCGACCGTCCGGCCCGGCGGCGTAGCAGACGCTCATGAGGATGACGTCGCGCTCGTCGCCCTGGACGTTCTCGAGGTTCTTCACGAACAGCCCGACCACCTGGCCGTCCTCCTCGCGGGTCAGCTCGGCGTCGTACAGGCGCGCGAACTCGGCGTCGTCGCGGCCCAGCCGCTCCAGCGCCCGCTCGATCTCCGACTGCTGCGCCTCCGAGAACGCGACGATCCCCAGCGTCTGACCGCTGCCGCGCGCCAGCAGCTCGCGGACCAGGTTGGCGATCCAGACCGCCTCCTGCGGGTTGGTCCGCTGGGTGTAGACGCCGTCCAGCACGCGAACGGCAGTGATGCTCCGCTCCAGCAGACCGTCGACGGCGGCGACGACGTCCTCCTGCGAGAAGGAAGCGACCGTCACCTCCAGGGGCCGCGCGCGGACGTGGGTGAGGGTGCGGTCCGGGATCGTGGTCAGCCGGCCCTCGTAGAACGCCGCGTTGCTGAACTGGATCAGCGCCTCGTACTGGCTGCGGTAGTGCCAGGTGAGCATGGTCGACGGCAGCCGCACGGACCCGACCGCGAGGAAGCTGTCGGAGTCGAGGACGACACCCACCGTGGCGTTGTCGTCGTCCTCGTCCGCGGGCTCCTCCGTGGGGGGCGCGCCCACCTGGAAGTACCGGGAGGGCGGCAGCTGCATCCGGTCGCCGACCACGATCACCTGCGCCCCGCGGAACAGCGCCGGCACGGCCTCCTCGACGGGGATCTGGCTGGCCTCGTCGAAGATCACGACGTCGAAGGTCGTCTCCAGCGGCAGGGTGTCCGAGAGCGACGACGGGCTCATCAACCACACCGGGCGCATCGCCGCGACGACGGCCCCAGGGTCGGCCGAGGCCAGGTAGCGGATCGACTTGTACGCCCGGACCTTGCCGAACTCGTGCTCCAGCTCGCGCCGCCCGGCCATCCACACCGCCTTGAGCGCGCGGTCCTCCAGCTGCATCCCGCTGACGCTGCGCTGCGAGTGCGCGACGGCGTCGACGAACTGTGCCCGCAGCCGGGCGGTGACGACGTCGGCGTTGGCGCGCTGCAGCTCCGGGGCGCGCTCGGCCACGCGGTCCAGCAGGTCGGCCAGCCGGTCGCCGTCGAGCCGGCTGAGCGCGGGCTCCTGTGCGCGGGCCTCGCGCATCGACGCGGCGACGACCGCGTGCTCCAGCTGGTCGGGGGACGCGTCGAGCTGACGCAGCGCGCGAAGCACGGTCGGCGCCGCCGCGAGGTCCCGCAACGTGCCGGCCGCCGCGCGGACCAGGGCCTGCCCGTCGGCGCCCGTGAGGCCGCGCAGCTCGTCGCGCAGGGCGCTCATCGGCAGGTCGTCGGCCCCGGCGACGAGCCCGGCCAGGTGCGTCCTGACCGTCTCGACGAGCTCCGGCAGCCGGTCCAGGACGTCGTCGGGCTCGGTGTCCGCCAACCGCGTGCGCCAGACCGCGAGCGCGCCGGTGTACCGCCGGATCGCGGTGATCCTGTCCGAGAGCACCGCCAGGTCGGCGTGCCCCCAGTCGCGGGCCAGCTCCTGCGAGAGCGCGTCGGCCCGGGCTGCCGTCTCGTAGCGTGCGACCAGGAGCTCCAGGGCAGCAGTGGCCGTCGGCCGGACCTGCCGGTCGCCTGCGTCGAACCCGGCGTCCACCAGCTTGCGCACGCGGCGCCAGCCGCCGTCGAGGAACTTCCAGACCGAGGTCTCGCGGCGCCGGGCGATCTCCACGGCCGCTGTCGCGTCCGGCGCGGAGAGCGGCTCGCGCCAGCCCGACGCCGCCCGGTCGGCCGCGTCCGCCGCCGCCTCGACCTCGCGCCACGCAACCGCGGCCTCCTGGAGTCGCCGAGCGGCCGGGGTACGCGGGGTGACTGCCGAGCCGAGGTCGCGCTGGACCAGCGGCGCGAGGACGGCATGCATCTGGCCGACCGCGTCGGCGTCGTCCACGGTGAGCTCGTCGCCGTCGTCCAGGACGGCGAGCACGGCGTCGACCGCCGCGGCCGCCTCCTGCGCGCGCTGCGCGACCACGGCGTCGGCGCGCGGCTGGTCCAGCACCGACGGGTCGATCAAGCGGGCGGGGGTCCGCGCGAGCACCGGGGCGGCGCCGGCCCGAGCCAGCGCGGCGACGAGGGCGTCGACCAGCGGACGAGCCGGAATCCAGTCGGCGGGCTCGGGGAGGAGCGCCTGCTCGGCGGGCGTGAGGTCGTCGCCCCAGCGGAACCCGCGCAGCGCGATCAGCCGCTCCAGCACGTCCTGCACCCCGCCGAGCGCCTGCTCGTACGCGCCGACCTCGGCCAGCGCGGCGGTCGTCGCGTCGATCAGCGCGGTCCGCCGGGCCTCGACGGCGTCCAGCGGCTCGTCGTCGGCCAGCCAGCGCTCGTAGGTGTCGCGCAAGCCGTGCACGAACTCCTTCTTGTCCTCCTGGCTGTCGTGCACCAGCGTGCAGATCTCGCCGAGGCCCTGCGCCCGCAGCCGCGCGTGCACCACGTCGAGGGCCGCGCGCTTCTGGCAGACGAACAGCACGCGCTTGCCGTGCGCGACGAAGTCGGCGACGAGGTTGGTGATCGTCTGCGACTTGCCGGTGCCGGGCGGTCCCTGGATGACGAAGTTGTCGCCGGAGCGAGCCAGCGCCACGGCACCCAGCTGGGAGGCGTCGGCGGGGACGACCAGGTACCGGTCGGCCACCGGGATGGTCGCGCCGTGCTCGGCGACGTCGCGCGGGGCGGTCGAGAACAGCTCGTCGAACGCCTCGTTCGGCATCGGCTCGGCCAGCAACGAGTCGTAGTCGCGGACCAGGCTGAGCGTGCGGTAGTTGAAGTTGGCCAGCGTGACCATGGTCAGGTCGACGTCCCACGTGTACGGGTTGTCGTCGCCTTGCGTCTGCACCGAGAACGTCTCGACCACGTGCTGGGGAGCGGGTGCGTCGCCGAGCTCCACGGACAGCGGGATCGGCCGGCGCTGGATGCGGTCCTGGAAGATCTGCACGCCGAGCGGGTTCCAGCCGGGCCTCGTGTACGAGTACGCGTACTGCCGACGGCCGAACAGCGGACGGGTGCTGGGCCGACGCCGCCGATAGGCCTGCAGCGCCACCTGCGCCCGGTGCCGGACCAGCTCGATCCGGGGCTTGTCGACGAGCCCGACGACGACCGCCGGCTGCGTCGCGCGCGCCTGCTTCTCGATGCTCGCCCGCAGCTCCTCGACGGCCCCCTCGGACGCGAGGTCGATGGTCTCCGGCAGCCGCAGCCCGAACAGCTCGTCCAGCTGGTGCCGCAGCACGGGGTTGACCTCGGCCTGCGTGCCGGTCAGCTGCAGCCGGTAGGCGTCGCGCACGCCGCGCTGCTTGGTCAGGGTCACCGGAGCGAGCACGAGCGGCGAGTCGATGGGCGTGCCGGGGTCGTTCTTCACGTCGTGCCAGCGCAGGAACGCGACGACCAGGCGCAGCTGGTCCCGGCCGTACTCGGCACGGTCGCGACGCGCCGACGAGATGATCGCGTCCAGCGCGGCCGCGGCGTAGGGCGCGTCGTCCCAGCGCACGAGCGAGCCGACGTCGACCGCCTTCCCGTCCACCAGCCGCGCGGACGCCGGGCCGCCCCACGTGAACAGCTGCGACGCCCGGATGTGCCGCACGTCGAGCACCAGCGGCACCGACGCCTCGGTGAGGTTGATGGTCCGCCCGGTGGGCCGGAAGTGCAGCAGCGGGTTGCGCCGGGACGCGTCGAACAGCCGGTCGCGCAGGTGCTCCAGCACGGCGGCGCGTCGGTCGGTGCGCGCGCCGAGCACGCGGTCGAGGTCGAAGTCCTCGGGCTGGTCGCGGTAGGTCTCCAGCCGGGTGATCACGTCCGCGAGGTCCTGAGCGCGGCGGCGGCGGTCGGGCGCGATCATCGAGCTCGCGACCGTGGCCAGCACCGGGTGCAGAGCGGGCGCGAGGGCGAACAGGTTGTTCCGGCGCTGCTGCAGCAGGGCCGCGTCGGCCTCGTCGGCCAGGTCCAGGCCGCACACCAGAGCGACGAACAGCTCGCCCAGGCTCGCGATGTCGGTGAGCTCGTCGTGGTGGCCGGCCAGGTGCTCCCACCGCTGCCAGCCGGCGACGATCCGGACCGTGCCCTCCTCGGAGGTGCGAGTCTCCCCGGCCGCACCCGAGAGGTCCCGCTCGACGGTCCCTCGGTGCTCCACCTCCACCGCGGCGGACACCTCCGCGGCCGCGATGGCCGCGCGGTTCCGCTGCGGCGGACCCGCCTGCGTGACGTCGACGGTCACCGGTTCGTCGTCGACCTGCGCGAGGGCTCCCAGGCCGCGCAGCGGGGCGACCCGGCCGGTCTCGTGCAGCGTCTGCACCGTGCGGAACATCGGCAGCAGCAGGCCGAGGACGTCGTCGGGAGGAAGCCCACCGCGGGCCACGGCCCGACCGATCAGTGCGCGCATCAGCCCGCCGCCGCCGTCACCTTGGCCAGCGCCCGGTCGCCGAGGTCGAGCTCGTCGGTGAAGAGCCGCAGCACCTCGTCGCCGAGGCCCACCCGCCGGGCGACCGCGAGCACCGCACCGAGGTCGTCGACCCCACCGCCGTCGTCGGCCGTGGCGAAGTCCACCAGCACGGCCGCCAGGTAGGTCCGCGTCTCGGAGGCCAGGTTCGAGGGCGTGTCCGTGAGGGCGGGCGGTCCGCCGACGACGACCCCGAACCGCTGCGCCAGGTCGAGCGCCTCCTCGCTGCGCACCACGTCGTCCGCGACGAGCATCCACACGAGCGACCGTGTGACCTCCGCCAGGCGATCCTGCCCGAGGACGTCCAGCGCGCCGAGGTCCAGCTGCGGACCGAGGGCGGCCGCGACGGCCGCGTCCGCGCCGGGTCCGCGCTCGGCCCACTCCTGGAGGGCCCAGGCACGCAGCACCGTCTCCGGGTGGGTGGTGCCCGCGCTCGGGACGCTGTAGTCCACCTCGGCCGCCTGGCGCAGGTAGGCCGCCGAGTCGACCTTGGCCAACCCCGTGACGATCTTGACCAGGCCGCTCACCGTCGTGGTCAGCGACCCGCATGCCAGCATGCCGCCGCGGTCCGCGTACAGCTCCGTGGCGAGCCGGAACCGGCGGGCGGTCTCCAGGTACTCCGAGGGCGTCCGCGCATCAGACTCCGCGGCGTCCAGCAGGCGGGCCGCCGCCAGGTACCGGCCGTCGTCCGCGGTCCAGAGCAGGTGGTGGGCGAGCTCGTGCCCTGCGACCGCGCACAGCTCGTCGGAGTCGAGGAGGTTGAGCGTGCCGCCGGTGAGCACCAGCACCGCCCGGTCCGGCACGTACACCAGCTCGGCGTTGCTGCCCTGGCCGCCCTCGTCGACGTAGATCTCGATCGGCACCGTCACGCCGAGCGCGTCCGCGGCGCGCTGGACGGCCGCGTGCACCTCCGGGTGGCCGACCGGTTCCACCCGGTAGGTCTGCCGGAGCAGCAGCTGGTCCAGCTCGCCGGAGGGCGCCGAGACCCGCGGTCGCAGCGAGCCGAACGCCACCGGGTTCTCGCGCTCGAGCAGCGCCGCGACGTCGCGGTGGTACGGCAGCGGTCCCCAGTCGGTCACCGGCCACCTCCCTCGTCGTCGTGGCCCCGGCGACGATAACGCGATCAGGGGCTCGCCGCGCCGTCCCCCGGGTTCAGCAGGGTCAGCCGGGTCCGGGCCGGACCGAGCGCGGTGCGCACCGGTGACGTGCGACCGTTCACGGTGCCGCTCGGTACCGCGGAACGCCCAGCGGCACCGGCCGTCCCGCCGCTGCCGGGTGCGCCGCCGCGGAGCTGACGCCCGCACGACGCCGGCGCCGGATGATCCACTCCGCCACCGCGAGGTTGAGCACCCAGGCCGCGCCCATGATCAGGGCGCGGCTCGTCTCGCCGACCGACCCGGCGAGGGTCCAGGGGATGAAGAGCACGGCCTGCGTGCCGGCGCCCTGGCCGATCGCGTAGCCGCGGGTCATCCACGCGCTGTGCGTGACGACGTCCCGGCGCCGGATGGCCAGCACGCCGAGCACGAGGAACGCGACCATCGCGGAGCCGAACACCACGCGGAACACCTCGAGCAGGGGACCGTCACCGGCGGGCAGCTCCGCGAACACCGCCATCCACACGCCCGCGAGCGCCGCCACGATCCCGGCGGGGGCGACCACGCGACCGGCCAGCCGGTGCCACCGCGGACGCCGGCGCCGCAGGCCGGGGTGGAACTGGAACGCACCGAGCAGGCAGAACACGCTCGCGGCGACGATGTGCACGACCACGGGCATCGGCAGCGCCAGGTACCGCGCGTTGTCCGGCGTGACCTCCGGGTTGCCGGCGAGCTCTGCCAGCCGGATCGATCCGGCCAGCACCGGGACGATGCTCAGCAGGATCAGCCCGGCCGGGATGCGCCACTCGTGTCTGGGCACGGGGCCCCCTTCGTCAGGTGCGGATCGTCGTGGTCCGAGCCTGGCCACCTCGAGCGTGCCGGTCATCGGCCGATGGGCCGCGGCGTCGTCCTCCCTTCGGCCGAGGCACAGGAAACCGTCCGGCCGCCTCGGTCGTTCACCCCTGGACAGCCCCCATCCGGACGGAGACCCCATGACCCCGCTCGTCTGCCCCAAGTGCGGATCCGACATGCGCGCGTACGAGCGCAACGGCGTGACCATCGACCAGTGCACCGGCTGCCGGGGGATCTTCCTGGACCGCGGGGAGCTCGAGAGGCTCACCGACGCCGAGGCCGCGTTCTACGGCTCACGCCAGGCCGCCCCCACACCCAGCAGGTACCCCGAGGACGACCGGTACCGCGGTGACCGCGACGACTACTACAAGAAGAAGAAGAAGCCGGGCGGCTTCCTGGGCGAGCTCTTCGACTGACTCAGGGGCACGTGTCGACGGCCGGCTCGCCGGCGAAGCGGTCGGCCGTCCAGGCGATCAGCTCGCCGATGAGCGGGGAGTCCGCCTCGACCAGCGGCACGTGACCCCGACCGGCGTAGGTGCGGTAGTCGACCGCGTAGCCGGCGGCGCACCGGTCCTCGACGTAGGCGCCCTGGGCGGCCGGCGTGACCAGGGCGTCGTCGGCCCCCTGAGCCACGAGCAGCGGCGCCGCGATGCGCCCCGACGGCACGTTCTGGACCAGGCGGTCCAGGAACACCCCGCTGCTGGGGTCGCCGGACCAGATCGGACGGTCCAGTGCCACCGAGGTGAGCACGGAGACGAGGACGCCGGGCTCGGCGAGGCACCGCTGGGCCATCTCGCGCGTGATGATCCGCGCCCCCGGCCGGACCAGGTCGTCGAAGGTCACGTCGGGGTACTCGGCGGTGTAGCCCTCCACCACGTAGGACGCGAACAGCTCCCCGGCGGTCACGTTCTCCACGACGTCCACCAGCGCCGGCAGGTTGCTCGCGGGCGCCAGGGCGGCGACCCCGTCGATCTGCAGCTCGGGCGCGTAGGTCGGCGCAAGCATCCCCGTCCACAGGGCCGCGTGGCCGCCCTGCGAGTGACCCCACACGACGGTCTCGTCGGCCAGGTCGGCGTCGGAGAGCTGGTGTGCCGCCCGGACCGCGTCGAGCACCGAGCGCCCCTCGCCCTGCCCGATGAGGTAGGGGTGCGGCCCCTCGGTGCCCAGACCGGTGTAGTCGGCGGCGACCATGGCCCAGCCCTGCGCGAGGACCTCGTCCTGCACGAACATCGCGCCGGCGCTCAGCCCGTCGGTCAGCACCGTGGGGGCGCACCCGCTCGCCACACCGGTCGTGCCGTGCGCCCACGCGACCACCGGGCTGGGGGCCGACGACTCCGGCGCGACGACCAACCCGCTGGCGACGGCGGGACGCCCCTCGCCGCGGGTGGTCGTGTAGAGGATCCGCCACGCCCTGGCGTCCGCGGGGATCTCGTCGCTGGTGAACGGCTCGCTGCGGAGCAGCTGTCCGGGGGCGGACGGGACGTCGTCGGGAGGGTCGTAGAACGCGTCCGGCCGGGGCACGCCGCGCTGCACGACCACGCTGGTCAGCACCAGGACGAGCGCCACCAGCGCACCGAGCACCGAGCCGGTCAGCCGCCACCAGCCACCGCGGGGAGCCGCCCGGCGCGGCCACAGCCGGCCGAGGTCGGCGTCCTGCCCGCGGACACCGGCGACGATCTCGCGCACGCCGACGATCACCAGCCGCACCGCGAACACGACGGCGACCACCAGCACGGTCACGTCCGGCCACGCGAGCGCCAGCAGACCGAGCACGATCGCCGTGGCACCCCCGACCACCGCGTTGCCGCGGGCCGTCCCGTGCAGCCCGCGGGACCGGGCGAGGTCGAGCACGCCGTCGACGATCAGCGCCGCGGCGACCACCAGGGCCAGCACGCGGATCGTCACGCCCGGCCACACCACCACCGCGAGCGCGGCACCCAGGGAGACCGAGCCGCGCACCACCGACCACTTGTCGCCGTCCGCCAGCTCGTCTACGCCCAGCACCACCAGCCCGACCACGACCACAACCACCAGGACCGCGAGCGACGCGAAGGGCCGCACCGCGAGCAGCGCGCCGATCAGCACGGCCACGATCCCGAGGGTCAGTCGCAGCCGGCGTGACACCGAGTGGTCGTCGCGGCGCGGCACGAGCCGAAACTAGCGCTCCGGTCGGTCACTCGTCGCGGGTCGGCCGATCGACTTCCTCACCGCGGTCGTGCACGGTGACCTCGCCATCGTCGTGCACGGTCAGGATCGTGGTGGTGCAGGCGCCGCCGTCGAACGAGGCGAGCACCGTGCCGTCCTGCGCGGACACGACGATGCCGGTCCCCACGCAGTCGTCGCCGGGCAGGCTCCGACCCTCCCGGGCGGGGAGCTCGACGACCTCGTCGGACCCCTCGAACGTCACCACCACGGGCTGGCCGCTCTCGTTCGTCAGCTCTGCGGCGTCCGGCGGGTGGTCGATGCACCCGGCCGCGGTGGCCACAAGGGCCAGAGCCGTCACCGCCGACGCCAGCGTCCGTCGCACTCTCACGATGCCCCCCTGCAGTAGTCCTGTGGACGGCGATCCTGCCCAAGATGGGGTCAGCCCGGGCCTGTCACCCGTGTGAACCCTCCACGAGCGACCGCAGTCATCCGATCGGCCCAGTCACGCCGGTCGCGAGGGCGTGTCGGACCCTCGGGGCACAGTGGGCAGATGGACGTGAGGACGGCGGTCGAGGGCCGGGTCGACTCCGGTGAGGTGCACGGCGCCGCCTGGCTCGTGGACCGGGCTGGGGACGTGAGCACCGGGGCGGCGGGCATCAGCGCGACGGACACGATCTTCCGCATCTCGTCGGTGACCAAGCCCGTGGTCGCGGCGCTCGCGATGCAGCTGGTCGACGACGGGCTGCTCCGGCTGGACGACCAGGTGGACGGGCTGCTCCCTGAGCTGGCCGACCGTCGGGTGCTGCGCGATCCCGCCGGCCCGATCGACGACACCGTCCGCGCCGACCGGCCGATCACCGTGCGGGACGTGCTCGAGTTCCGGCTCGGACTCGGCATGGACTTCGCCGGACCGTTCCCCGGCACGGTCCTCGGCGCCCTGGCGGAGGGCGGGCTGCCGGTCGGTCCGCCCGCACCGCAGCAGTCACCGGCCCCCGACGAGTGGATGCAGATCGTGGGGAGCGTCCCGCTCGCGGCGCAGCCGGGCGCCCGCTGGCTGTACAACACGGGCGCCCAGGTGCTCGGCGTCCTGGTGGCGCGCGCGGCGGGTCGGCCGCTGCCGGAGCTCCTCGCCGAGCGGCTCCTCGACCCGCTCGGCATGGTGGACACCGGCTTCCACGTCCCGCCCGACCGCCTGGGCCGGTTCGGCCGGCAGTGGCTGGGGACCGACGTGTACGACGAGGTGGACGGGCAGTGGGCGCGGCCGCCGGCCTTCCCGGACGCCGCGTCCGGTCTGGTCTCCACGGTGGCGGACCTGCACGCGTTCGCGACGAGCCTGCGGGCGGCTCCGCGGGCGGACATGCTGGCCGCGCGGGGCGGCGCGCACGACGCCGACGGCCGCGAGGGCTGGGGGCTCGGCATCGGTGTGCTCCTCGCCGACCTCCCCGACGGTCGGCACGCCGGCAGCTACGGCTGGGACGGCGGCATGGGGTCGACGTGGTGGACCGATCCCGTCACCGACACCGTCGCGATCCTGCTCACCACCGACGCGTGGACGTCCCCGCAGCCGACACCCGTCTTCTCTGACTTCTGGGCGGCGGCCTTCGCGCAGTGACCCTCAGACGAACCGCTCGACGAACGCGATGACGGTGGACTCGTTCCAGCCGTCGATCCCCTCGAACACGGCCGTCCGCTCGGGCGAGGTCATCCACACCTGCTCGAGCCGGCGGAACTCGTCCTGGTCGCCCTCGGCGCTGACCGCCCACGTGAACTCCGCGGTGTCCCGGTTCAGGTAGGCCGACTCGACCGTGAACCCGAAGGCGTCCCGGGCGGGAACCAGCCGGGTCGGCCACCAGACGAGGAACTCGTCGACCAGGTGCGGCTTGAGGTTGTACCGGCGGAGCTGGACGGTGCGGGTCACGGTCGGACCGTCCCCTCGGACAGCCACGCCTCGAACGCCTCGAACGACGACGGCCGGCCCAGGAACCGCTCGACCAGCTCGGCGGCGTCGGCCGATCCCCCGGGCGCGAGGATCGCGTCGCGGTACCGCCGGCCGACCACCGGATCCATCAGCCCGTCGATGAACGCGGTGCGCAGGTCCTTGGCGATGACCAGGCTCCAGAGGTACGTGTAGTAGGCCGACCCGTACCCGTCGAGGTGCCCGAACCCGGCGTACTGGTGGGTCTCGGGGATCGGCGTGTAGGGGCCGAACCGTGCGTCGACGTCGGCCGTGTAGGTGGCCAGGTCGGCCGGGGGGTCAGCGTGCAGGCCGTAGGACAGGGCCGTGTAGTTGAGCTGGCGACGGGTCCACGCGCCGCGGCCGAACGCGTCCGCGCGGCGCATCCGCTCGACCAGCGCGGCGGGGATCGGCTCTCCGGCGGCGTTCGTCGCGAAGGAGCCCAGCACGCCCGCGTCCCAGCCCCACTCCTCGAGCAGCTGGCTGGGCGCTTCGACGAAGTCCCACTCGGTAGCCACACCGGAGAACATGGCCCACGGCTGGTTGCCGCCGAGCACCTCGTGCACCAGGTGGCCCAGCTCGTGGAAGAAGGTCAGGACGTCGTCGTGCTCCATCAGGCCGGTCGGGAAGTTGCACACCAGCGTGCCCTCGGGCAGGGACCGCCCCGCGATGCCCGGCACCAGCGGGAACTGGGCGGCGTGGTTGAACTTGCCGGCCCGGGGGTGCATGTCGAGGTACACCCGGCCGATCGCGCGACCGTCGTCCGTGACGTCGTACACCTCGACGTCCTCGTGCCACGTCGGCGCGTCCACCCGCTCGAGCGCGATCCCGAACAGCCGCGAGACCACGTCCAGCACGCCCGGCTTCACGGCCTCGTAGCGGAAGTACTCCCGGACCTCGCGGGAGTCGACGTCGTACTGCTCGTTCTTGATGATCTGGTCGTAGTACAGGTTGTCCGCCGCGGTGACCGCCGTGGCACCGGGCACGTCCTGGCGGTACCGCGCGAGCATGACGTCCACGTCGTGCGCGGCGTGCTCGGCGGTGAGTCCGTCGAGGCGCTCGACCAGGTCCGCGATGGCGCTGCCGGAGCCGATCATCTTGACCTCGGCGTCGTACGTGGGCCAGTCGGGGTAGCCCAGCAGGGTCGCCCGCTCCGCGCGCAGCTGGAGCAGCTCTGCGAGCACCTGCTCGTTGGCGGGCCAGCCGATGCGCTGGTGCTCGGTGGTCAGCGCGAGCCGGACGGACGGGTCGGTCGCGTACGTGCGGACCGGGAGCAGGTCGGGGTACTCGGTGGTGAGCGTGACCAGTCCGTCCTCGTCGGCCGGGTGCTCCGCGCGGAAGTCCTCGGGCAGCCCGTCCAGCTGCTCGGGCCGCACCCGGATGCTGCGGACGCCGTCGCGGATGTTCCGGGAGAACTCCAGGCCGAGCTCGGTGCACCGCTGCGCGAGCGCGCGCAGCCGGTCCCGGTCCTCCGGCGAGCGGTCCACGCCGGCGCGGCGGAAGTCGCGCAGCACCCGGTCCCGGACCCGCACGGCGCCCGGCTCGAGCCCGTCCGGGTCGGTCGCGGCGAGCACCCGCCACAGCTCGTGGTCCAGCCCGCGCTCGGTGACGAGGTCCTCGGCCGCCTGCGCCCGCTCCTCCGCGGCCGCGCGCAGGTCGGCGTCCGGGTGCACCTCGGACAGCAGGTGGGCCGCGGACGACGCCGTGCCGATCGCGATGTCGGAGTCGTTCCACAGGTCGAGCACCTCGCTCGAGGTGCGCGGCGAGCCGTCCTTCAGGCGCGCGACGAGGGCGCGGGCGTCGTCGAGACGGGCGTCGACCGTGGTGGCCAGGAAGTCCGGCCAGGCAGCGGCGTCGGTGGGGAAGCTGGTCGTCGGCATGCGCCCGACGATATCCGCGCGGGACGCCTCAGCGGGGGCCACCCAGGATCAGCCGCACCGCGACGGTGTCGCCGACGTCGAGCAGCTCGGCCTTGCGCACCATGTCCTTGACCGGCACCAGGTAGCGGCCGTCCTTCGGGAACAGGGACGTCTCCCACTCGGTGTCGTCGATGCGCGCAAGCACGGGGATCACGCCCCACCCGTAGCTGACCTGCGCGGACACCGCCTTGATCGCCGCACTCTCGGCCTCGGGCACGGGCACGTAGTGATAGGGCGACGGCCCACGCCAGTAGATGATCTCGCCGCTGAACCGAAGTTCCATCGACCCAGCGTCCCCCGGTCCGCCCCCGCGCGCGAGAACAACCCGGGTCGCGTCATCGACCGTCCGGCCGCGACTCAGGTTGTTCTCGCGGCCGACCATGTCGTTGTGGTGGGTCGGGACCGTCAGAACGGTGTCAACGACATGGTCAGCGGCGACGGGCGGCGATCGACGTGACGACGGGGGCCAGCAGTGCGACCCCCGCCGCGATGAACGCTGCCGTCGCGACCGTCCGGTCGATGACCGGGCCGGTGGTGCGGCCCAGGCCGATCCAGGTCAGCCCCCACGCCATCGCCAGCCCGATCGGCACGATCACCGTGGGTCGGGTCCGACCGAACACCGCGTACGCGACGGACAGTGCGGCCGCGGCAGCGAGCACGATCACGGACCACGCGGTCGCGCCCAGGCCGAGCTCCCCGACACCCGCGTCGGCCAGGAACGCGGCGATGTTGGCGAGCGTCGCCACGCTGACCCAGCCGAGGTAGAGGCCGACGGTCGTGTCGGTGATCACCGAGGTGACGGCCCCGGTGTGGGCGATCCGGACGAGCCGCACGAAGATCACCGCGAGGACCACTAGCAGCACGCCGATCACGACGACGCTGCCGCCCACCGAGCCCGCCTGGACGACCCCGATCCACAGGGCGTTGAGCAGCATGGACGCCAGCACCCACCACGAGACGGCACGCAGCCGCGGGTCGGCGCCCTGGCGCGGCAGTGCCTGGGCGACCGCGAAGACACCGAGGCCGAGGTAGATCAGGGACCAGATCGAGAACGCCGGGGAGTCGGGGGCCAGCGGTGTGGCCGTCGCGGACAGGGCACCTCCGGCAGCCTCCGCGATCGGCTGGCCGCCGAACGCGCCCGAGCCCACGGCAGCGCCGGCGATCGCGACAACCGCACCGAGCAGGACCGTGACCTGGCGGACCCGGTCACGGGTCGTGGCGGGGGCGTCGACAAGGGTGCTCAGGGTCTCCATGCGTCCAGCGTGCCAAACCTCAGCATGCTGAGCATCTTGAGAGCTACACGCCGACGCTCTCGCGTCCCGGCAGCTCCACCCCGATGCGCAGCGCCTCGACGAGGTCGCGGTACAGCGCGTCGGTCCCCAGCAGCTCCTCGTGCGTCCCCCGGGCCCGCACGGCGCCGTCCTCCATCACCAGGATCGTGTCGGCGTCGAGGACCGTGGACAGCCGGTGCGCGACCGTGACGACGGCGCCGCGCGACGCCAGGTCGCGGATGCAGTCGTGGATCGCCGACTCCGTGAGCCCGTCCACCTGGGCCGTCGCCTCGTCGAGGAGCAGGACGTCCGGCGCCTTGAGGATCGCGCGGGCCAGGGCGATCCGCTGCCGCTGGCCGCCGGAGACGGACGTCGAGGTCAGCGACGTGTCGAGCCCCTCGGGGAGCGCGTCGAACGCGCCGTCCAGCCGGACCGCCGCGAGCACCCCGTCCAGCTCCTCGTCGGTGGCGTCCGGCGCGCTGAACACCAGGTTGTCGCGGATCGAGCCCGGCACGATCGGCGTCTCCTGCTCCACGTAGGCGAACCGCTCGCGCAGGCGGTCGTGCCCGATCTCCGCGAACGGGCGGCCGTCCAGCAGCAGCTCCCCGGACTGCGGCTCGAGGAAGCGCAGCAGCAGGGAGAACACGGTGGTCTTGCCGGCACCCGACGGGCCGACGAGCGCGGTGTGGCCCCGTCGCGGCACCGTGATCGAGATGTCCCGCACCGCCGGCTCCGCGTCCGGTCCGTAGGCGGCGGTCACGTTCCGCAGCTCGATCACAGGCGTCGCGTCGTCGGGGACCACCTCGAGCGGGGTGGACGCCACGGGCTGCTCACTGTCCATGTCCGTGACCTCGCGGATGCGCGCGGCCGCCGCGATGCCCGACTGCAGCTGCGTGAAGGCCTGGGTCAGCTCGGTGATCGGGCCGACGATGTTGAACGCGTACAGCAGGAACGCCACCAGGCTGGACACCGCCAGCAGATCCTCCGACACCCGCCACGCACCGAGCCCGAGGATCACCACGATCGCCAGCTGGATCCCACCCCAGGAGATGGTCCAGGCGACGGCGGTGGTCCGCACCGCGCGCACCGAGTGGTCCTTGGCGTCCCGCGCGTCCGCAAGGATCCGCTCGCCCTGCCGCTCCTCGGCGCGGCTCGACTTCACGGTCCGGACCGCCCGCAGCGTCCCCTCCAGCGTCCCGCCGAGCCGTCCGACCGACTCCTGCGCCGCCTGCTGCGAGCTCGCGATCCCGGGCAGCAGCAGCGCCATGAGGATGCCGACCACGATGATCGCGCCGATGGTCGTGGCCAGGAGCACCAGGTCC
The DNA here is from genome assembly GCF_056405535.1 of Cellulomonas sp. P1_G12_2. NCBI lineage: Bacteria > Bacillati > Actinomycetota > Actinomycetes > Micrococcales > Cellulomonadaceae > Cellulomonas > Cellulomonas sp. P1_G12_2. Next base: position 166,933 of record NZ_JBFUBX010000001.1, read on the forward strand.
AGCACGGCCATGAGGATCAGGGTGCCGACGAGGGCCACGACGCCGTTGACCAGGCTCACCAGGCTCGACGACGCCGCCTCGCGCAGCAGGAGCGTGTCCGAGGTGGTGCGGGTGACCAGCTCACCGACGGGGCGCCGTGTCACGGCCGGCACCGTGGCGCGCAGGAACCGGCGGACCAGGGTCTCGCGCGCGTCGAGCACGATCCGCTCGGCCACCGTGCCCATGAGGATCCACTGCGCGAGCCCGATCGCCGAGCCGAGCACGAGGATCACCAGCAGCAGCGCGACCGGCTTCGCCAGGCTGACCCCCGTCGACAGCGAGTCGAGGACCCACTTGGTCACCATCGGCGTCGCCAGGCCCATGGCGGTCGCCGCGAGGCTGAGCAGGAGGCCCAGGAGCAGGGCGCGTCGGTGCGGTCGCGCGAAGCCGAGGAGGATGCGGACCTTCTCGCCGCGCAGAGGTTCGGGATCCGTCATCAGTCCAGTGGAACACTGATGTTCCATAAAGGTCAACAGTGTTCCCCGGTGGAACGTCCTGATACTTTTGGTGGATGACGGTCGAGCTCGAGACGGGTACACGGAGCCGGACCCGCAAGGCGATCCTCGACGCGGCCGTCCGGGTCCTCGCCCAGGACCCCGGTGCCAGCCTCGGGCAGATCGCCGACGCCGCCGACGTCGGCCGCACCACGCTGCACCGGTACTTCCCCGACCGCGCCGACCTGCTGGCCGCGGTGACGCAGGAGGCCGGCCGACGGCTGGGCGAGGCAGCCGTCCGGGCACGTCTCGACGAGGGTCCGGGCCTCGACGCCCTGCTCCGGGCGTGCCAGACGTGCCTCGCGCTGGGTGACCTGCTCACCCTGCTGTTCACCGAGACGATCTCGCTCGAGGCCTGCGGGGACGAGGACGGGTTCTCCCAGGCGCTCGACGCCGCGATCGCACGAGGGCTCGCCGACGGCACGCTCGACCCGCGGCTGTCCCCTGCCTGGTTGCAGGGCACGCTGTGGTCCTCGCTCTACCTGGCCTGGAGCGAGCTGCGTGAGGGGACGGCGCCGCAGCACGACGTCGTCGGCCAGCTCCTGCTCACGGTGCGCAAGGCGTTGTCGGCGTGAGCGCCCCCATGGACCCCCTGACCGAGAAGCAGATCCGCGCGTCCTTCGTGAACTGCTCACGCCGCGAGGCCGCCCAGGTGACTCTCCCCGCCGACCTGTCCGAGCTGCGCTGGGACCGCCTCGACTACCTCGGCTGGATCGACCGCAAGGCACCCCTGCGCGCGTACGTGGTCCTGCCCGTCGAGGACGCCCTCGTCGGGATCGCCCTGCGCTCGCCCGAGGTCGCCGGCAAGCGTCGCCGCGCGGTCTGCGCCTGGTGCGAGGACGTCTACGCCACCGACGACGTCTCCCTGTACGTGGCCCGTCGCGCCGGCGCACCCGGCCGCAACGGCGACACCATCGGCACCCTGATCTGCACGACCTTCGGCTGCTCGGCCAACGTCCGGCGCCCGCCCACGATCATCGAGGCGGGCGACGACGCCGCGGGGGTCGTCCGGCGCCGCATCGCAGGCCTGCGCGAGCGGTCGGCCCGGTTCGCCGACGAGGTGCTCCGGGAGATCTGAGTCTTCCCCCGGGTGCCGGGTATGTGCTGGTGTGGGGTCGGCCGACAGGGGGTCGGCCCCGGCGTGGCCCACGGGCTGTGCCGACACGTGAGGAGGCCCGTCCGTGGCGCCACGTCGAACACTGGTCGCACTCGTCTCGTCCATCACCATCGTCGCCGCCGGGGCCCTCGCGTCCCCGGCGGCCGCGCACGGTCGCGGGACACCCGAGGAGAAGTTCGCCCAGAAGGTCACCACCCGCCACGTCATGGGCCATCTCGAGGCCCTGCAGAAGATCGCCGACCAGAACGGTGGCAACCGTGCCGCCCTCACGCCCGGCTACGAGGCGAGCGCGCGCTACGTCGAGCGCACCCTGAAGAAGGCCGGGTACCGCACGGAGCGGGACCCGTTCACGTTCGACCGCGAGGTCATCGACACCGCGACCCTCACCCAGAACAGCCCGGGGACGGCCACCTACGAGGTCGACCAGATGCTGTACTCGCCGAACGCCCCGGTGGGCGGTGTCACCGGGGACCTCGCCGCGCCGACCGATACGTTCGGCTGCACCGCCGGCACGTGGACCCCGGCCGCCGCCGGGAAGATCGCGCTGATCAGCCGCGGCGGCTGCACGTTCGCGATCAAGGCCACCACCGCGGCGGCCGCCGGCGTCATCGCGGTGGTGATCTACAACAACGTGCCCGACGTGCAGCTGTTCGGCACGCTCGGCGCCGAGGGCGTGGTCGCCATCCCGGTGGCCGGCCTCCCGCAGGCCGACGGGCAGGCGCTCGCGGCCGCCCTCACCCCCGGGCCGGTGAACGTGACCCTCGACCTGACCAACCACGTCGAGACGGTCGAGTCGTTCAACGTGATCGCCGAGACCCGGCAGGGGCGCGACGACAACGTCGTGATGCTCGGCGCGCACCTGGACAGCGTCGAGGAGGGACCCGGCATCAACGACAACGGCACGGGGTCCGCCGCGATCCTCGAGGTCGCGGTCCAGCTGGCCAAGTCGCACACCCGGCACCACAACACCGTGCGGTTCGCGTGGTGGGGCGCCGAGGAGCTCGGGCTGCAGGGCTCGACCGCGTACGTCGAGGAGCTGGCCACCCAGGAGGGTGAGCTCGACCGGATCGCCACCTACCTCAACTACGACATGGTCGGCTCGCCCAACTACATCATCGGGGTCTACGACGCCGACCAGTCGACCTACCCGGCGCCCGTCGGGGTCCCGATCCCTGAAGGGTCGGCCGCCACCGAGGACGTGCTGACCACCTGGTTCGACGGCATCGGCCAGCCCTGGGTGGACACCCAGTTCTCCGGACGGTCCGACTACCAGGCGTTCATCCTCAACGGCGTCCCGGCGTCGGGCCTGTTCACGGGTGCCGACGACGTCAAGACCGACGCCCAGGTCGCGCTCTTCGGCGGCACGGCGGGGATCACGCAGGACCCGAACTACCACTCCGCCGGTGACAACCTGTCGAACGTGAACCGGACCGCGCTCGGCATCATGGCCAAGGCGATCGCCGCGTCCACCTACAGCCTCGCGTGGGACACGTCGGCCATCAACAACGTGTCCGGCCCCGGCGACGGGCACACCTGGCCGGGCCACGGGCACGGTCACGGCAAGTTCGGCACCGACGAGAACCGTCTCGACTGGGAGCGGGCCTCCTGACCACCGGGTGGCGCGCACGGTCCCCCGTGCGCGCCACCACCGTCAGCGGTACAGGCGGACGTCCGCGAGGCTCCACCAGTTCCCGGCGGTCGCCGTCGAGGCGATCCGCACGTGCCGCGCGAGCGTCGGGTCGACCGACACGGTGGTCAGCTGACCGGTCGCCTGCCCCTCGGCGATCGTGCGCCACCGTCGACCGTCCAGGCTGACCTCGACCCGGTAGCCCTGGGCGAAGTCGCCGAGGTTGTCGCCGGAGTCGATGGCGACCTGCCGGAACAGGGTCGGCCGACCGAGGTCCACGGCGAGCCACTGACCCGGAGCCTGGGAGGTCCCGCTGGACCAGCGGGTCGAGGCGTCGTCGTCGATCGCCAGGCCGGCATCGGCTGAGGCGAGCGACGCGGTCGCCGTGGCACCCGACAGGTCGAGCTGGCGCGGGACGTCCCGGAGCGCCCGGGAGTCCGGCCAGGTGAACGTCGCCAACGCACCGCCCGGCAGCGTGTACTCGAACGACCGGTCACCGACCGCCACCGCGAAGCTGCGCGGGGCGTCGTTCTCGTTGTGCACGACGAGGGCCGTGGAGCCGTCCGGGTTCCGGAACGCGACGTCCATGATCTGACCGTTCCAGCCCGTGGTGCCGAAGCTGGTGGACGCGACGCGCTGGGCACCGGGCCGGACGAACTTCGCCAGGTGGCCGATCGTGTAGTACTCGGCGTCGGTGCGGACCGTGCCGTCGTCGGCGATGGTCAGCAGGCCGGTGCAGGTGCCGCAGCCCCCCAGGTGCGGGGTGCCGTCCTCGCGCAGGGCGATGTTCCAGTTCACCACCGACTGCGCCCAGTTGCGGGTGGTGCCGATGGCGATCGTGCGGGCGTGCCAGGTGAGCGTGCCGCGGAAGATCTGCTCCGGGGTGTCCGTCGGGCCGTGCGACCCGGAGCACTCGGTGAACCAGATGCCCTTCTTCGGGAACGCCTCGTGCAGCGCGGTCTGGTCGCTCGGGTTGCCGTAGTAGCAGTGGTAGGCCGTGCCGGCGATCCACTTCGCGGCCGGGCCGGAGAGCAGCTGGTACGGGTAGTCGGTGGCGGGGTCCTCGCCCGGCGGGGTGTTCGCCGCGTCGTTGGGGTGCGTCTGCCAGTTGTGGTCGTAGCCGAGGATCTGGGTCCGCGGGCTGGCCTTCTTCAGCAGCGGGCCGAGCGCCAGGATGACCTTCTCCTGCTGCGCGACGGGCATGTCCGTGCCGGGGTAGGCGTCGGGTGTGCGGTTCTGCGGCTCGTTCTGCACCGAGAGGAAGTCGATCGGGACGCCCGCGCGCGTGTACGCCTGGACGAACTTCACGAGGTAGCGGGCGTAGGCGTCGTAGATCGCCGGGTCGTCCTTGAGCCGGCCGCCGACGAGCGAGTCCGTCGTCTTCATCCAGGCCGGCGGGCTCCACGGCGTGGCCATGACCTTGAGGGCCGGGTTGAGGCGCTTGGCCTCGCGCAGCAGCGGGAGGATCTCCGCCTCGTCGTGCGCGATGGAGAAGTGCTCCAGCGGGAAGTCGGTGGCGCCCGGCGCGACATCGTCGAACGTGTAGTGCTCGGCCTCCGCGGTGAAGTCGGACGAGCCGACCGGCTGGCGCAGGAAGCTGACACCGATGCCGGCGCGTCGGTCGAACAGGGACCGCATCGCCTCGTCCCGCGCGGCCGCGGGCAACGCGGACAGCAGGCTCGCCGACGAGTCCGTGATCGACGCCCCGAAGCCGTCCATCGTCTGGAAGCGCTGGCTCGGGTCCACCACGATCGTGGTCAGGTCGCTGCCGCCGCGCTCGAAGGCCACGGGGTCGCGCTGCTGCAGGAGCTCCGCGCGGTCGGGCGTCGTCACCCACACCTGGGCCTGCGCAGGCTCTCGGTCACCCGCCGACGCCGGTCCCGCGAGCCCGACCACCAGGGATCCCACCGCCAGCAGGGACAGGGCTGTTCGTCTCATCGTGTGCTCCTCGCCGAGCGGCTTGTCCACGGCCACGCTGCCGTGAAACACTCTGTAACAGATCGCTCGTATCGGACATACCGTGACCCCGTAGACCTGCTCTGTCAATGAAACGAGATGTAACACCATGGCCCAGAGCAGCGTGCGGCAGATCGCCGCGGACTGCGGGGTGTCCATCGCGACCGTCTCGCGCGTCCTGAACGGGCACACCAACGTCGCTCCGGACACCCGCGCCCGCGTGGAGGCCGCCATCGCCGCGCGGGCCCCCGCCGTGCTGGTGCCGCGCCGGAGCACCATCCCCCGCAGCGGGCCGGTCTTCGTCCGCTGCCCCTACCTGCTGAGCGACTACTTCGGCCTCATCGTCTCCGCGGTGACCGAGACCCTGCGCCTGCAGGACCGGGTGGTCCACCTCGACGCCGGTGAGTCGTCCCAGTCCAGCCACCCGCTGGCCACCCTCGCGGGCTCGGCCGCCGGGGCGATCCTGGTCCTGCCGCCCGAGGATCCCGCGGAGCTGCTCGCCCTGCGCCGGCGGGGGTTCCCGTTCGTCGTCGTCGACCCGCGCACCCGGCCGGGCCCCGACATCGCGTCGGTGTCCGCCGCGCACGTCACCGGCGCGCGCCGCGTCACCGCCCACCTGCTCGAGCTGGGGCACCGTCGCATCGGCGTGATCGCCGGGCCGCAGGAGTGGCTGGCGGGCAGCGACCGGCTCGCTGGCCACCACGCAGCCATGGGCCAGGCGGGCATCCTGTCCGACCCGGCACTGATCCGGCTGGTCCCGCCCACCCTGGAGGAGGGGTTCGAGGCTGCCGGTCACCTGCTGGACCTGCCGGACCGGCCGACCGCGCTGGTCTGCTTCAACGACAAGATCGCGGTGGGCGCGTTGCGTGCCGCCCAGGCGCGCGGGCTCGCCGTCCCGCAGGACCTGTCGATCACGGGTTTCGACGACATCGACATCAGCCGCGCCACCACGCCCGAGCTCACGACCGCGCGCCAGCCGCTCGAGGAGATGGGCCGCACGGCGGTCGCCCTGCTCAGCCGGCTGATGAACCGCGACAAGGTCGAGGCGCTGCACATGGAGCTGGCCACGGAGCTGGTGGTGCGCGGCTCCACCGGCCCGCCCTCGTGACGTCCCTCGATCGGCTCCCCTAGCGTCGTCCCGCCGCTGGGCAAGCGCTTTCTCACAGGGGTTGAGATGCACGTACGACGACGTACAGGCCTGTTCCTTGCCACCTTCGCCGCCCTCACCGTCGCGCTCGGCGGGACGGCGTCGGCGCACGAGAGACCCGACGCCACCGTCGCGCTCGACGGCCGAGGGGACTTCACCAGCGTGCAGGCAGCCATCGACGCCGCTCCCGCGGGTGCCACCGAACCGTGGGTCATCGCCGTGCGGCCGGGGCTGTACCGCGAGCTGGTCAAGGTGCCCGCCACCAAGCCGTTCCTCACGCTCGTCGGCACCGGCCGGCACGCGCAGGACGTCGTCATCGCCTACGACAATGCGAACGGCACGCCCAAGCCCGACGGCTCCGGCCCCTACGGCACGTCCGGGAGCGCGAGCGTCACGCTGGACGGCGCCGACTTCACGGCCCGGAACCTCACGTTCGCCAACCTGTTCGACGAGGCCGCGCACCCGGAGATCACCAACCGGCAGGCCGTCGCGGTCCTCACGCGCGCGGACCGGCTGGTGTTCGACCGCGTCCGGTTCCTCGGCAACCAGGACACCCTCTACGTGAACAGCTCGTCCGCGGCCGTCGTCGCACGCGCCTACCTCCGCGACTGCTACGTCGAGGGGGACGTCGACTTCATCTTCGGCCGTGCCACCGCGGTGTTCGAGGGCGGCCAGGTCCACTCGCTGACCCGCGGCTCGACGACGAACAACGGCTACGTGACCGCGCCGAGCACCATGATCGACAATCCCTACGGGTTCCTGTTCACGCGGGTCCGGTTCACCAGCGACGCGCCCGCCGGCACGGTGTTCCTGGGCCGGCCGTGGCACCCGAGCAACGACCCGGACGCGATCGGGCAGGTGCTGGTCCGCGACTCCTGGATCGGCGACCACGTCGGGCCGGTCGCGTGGGCCGACTTCTCCGGGGGGTGGTCCTGGCGCGACGCCCGGTTCGCCGAGCACCACAACCGCGGACCCGGCGCGCTGGTCACCGACGCCCGCCCGCAGCTCGGCCGCGCCGCGGCTGCTGCGTTTACGGTCCGCGCGTACCTGTCCGGGGCGGACGGCTGGTCACCGACAGGACCCCGCTGAGGAGTCCCATCCGTCAGGCGAGGTAGCTTCCCCAGCGCACGGTGTCCTCGGCGAGCAGGAGGATGTGTCCGTCGTCGCTGCGGTAGGTGGAGATGGCGCCGCGACCGTTCTTGGTGCGTCGGATGTGCGGGCGCCCCGCGACCACCATCCGTGCGACCGTGGCCTCGTCGAACCAGGTGAGGCCGCAGTAGCCGCCGCAGCCGCAGGGGTCCCAGGCGAGCTGCGCGCCGGCCGCCGCCGCGGTGAAGGCGTCGGCGGCGGAGATGTCGCGTGCGGTCCTGCGGTACGTGCGGCCACCGGGCGCGACCACGGTGCCGTCGGCATCGATGCCCGGCTGCACCCGATCAGGAGGAGCGACCTGCGGCGTCGCCTTCACAGCCTCCACGATCGCCCGGAAGGAAGGCTCACGTCGCTGGCTGACCATGCCGGCAGTATCCCGCCGGATCGGACGAGGCCGGGGCCGGACACCCGCCGACGTTCACGGAGGTGTCGTACCGTCGGTGAGGGCTCGGGTGTGCAACGTCGCGCGCCGCGTGGCCAGGAAGCGCTCGGCGCCGGGGTACTTCTCGCCCAGAGACTCGACCGTGAACCCGCAGGAGCGGTAGAAGCCGACCGAGTCCGCGTCGGTCTCGGCTTCGAGGGCCTCCAGCCCGAGCTGCTCGGTCACCTCGTCCACCAGTGCCCGTCCGAAACCTCGGCCGCGGAAGGGCTCGGCGACCGCGATCGCTCGCAGTCTGCCGCGCTCCGCGTCCACGGACACACACGCTGCGGCCACCACGTCGTCGGACCACAGCGCGGTGACCGCCACCGAGCGATCGAGCAGGCGCCCCGCCGCGTCGGCGGTCCCGACGGCGTCGGCAATCAGGGCTGCCACGGCACCCCGGCGCTCCCCGGGGACGGGACCCACGACGACGGTCAGCATCCTGCATCGATCCGCGAGTAGACCAGGGCGTCCGACCGACGCGAGCCCACCTCGCGGAAGCTGCGCAGTCGGCCCTCGAGCTCGAACCCGCAGCGCTCCAGGGTTCGCTGGGACGCGGTGTTCTCGGGGTCCACCCACGCCTCCGCCCGCGCGAACCCGGCCGGGCCGAGCGCCCAGTCGGTGGCCAGGGAGACCGCGCGGCTCGCGTAGCCCCGTCGCCGCTCGCCTGGCACCACCCAGTACCCGATCCCTGCGACGCCGGGCTGAGGGCGTACCTGGACGATCACCAGACCGGCGGCCTCATCCGTGCGGGTGCTCGTGATCGCGAGCGACACGCCCTGCCCGCTCGTCAGCCGCTCGTGCTGGCGGCGGACGAAGGCCAGCCCTTCCTCCGGCGTGTACTCGGGCGGGACCGTCGTGCCGCCGAGGATGTCCTGGGCGGTCGACGCCTGCTCGACGCACGACACGTCGCGCTCGGCCCAGGGGCGCAGCCGGACCGTGCCGTCGTCCAGCGGGTGCGGGTAGGTGAGGTCACTCATGCCGGTACACCGACACGTGCGACCGCGAGTCGGCGGTGAGCTCCGCGCCGGACCAGTCGGCGTGCCGGCTCTCCAGCGCCAGCCCGGCCAGCTGCGCCATGAGGTCCAGCTCGGAGGGCCAGATGTAGCGGTGCGGCGTCCGGCCCAGCTCGGCCTGGCGGCCCTCGTCGAACCGGAAGTGGTGCGAGACCACCCGCTGGTGGAGGACGTCGTAGGTGTCGAGGCCGATGTAGCCGGGCTCGTTCAGCCAGACCGTGGCCTCCACGCCCGGCGGGAGCTTGCGCAGCTCAGGGACCCAGAGCTCGATCACGAAGCAGCCGCCCGAAGCCAGGTGCCGGGCCGCGTTGCGGAAGCAGGCGACCTGCGCCTCCTGCGTGAGCAGGTTGGCGATCGTGTTGAACACCAGGTAGACGAGCGTGAACTCGCCCGGCGCCGTCGCGGTCGCCATGTCACCGAGGACCACGGGGATCGTGTCCTCGTCGACCTTGGTGCGCAGCTGCTCGACCATGTGCGGGGAGAGCTCGATGCCGACCACGGGTACGCCGCGCTCCGCCAGCGGGACGGCGACCCGGCCGGTGCCGATGGCGAGCTCGAGGGCGCGGCCGCCGTCCGCGAGCGCGACGAGCCGGTCGACGGTCGGTCCGAGCACCTCGGGCGCGAACATGCCGGTGCCGGGGGTGTCGTAGCGGCGGGCGGTCTCGGCGTCCCAGAGCAGGTCAGGATCCATCCCGCCGACGATGGCAGCGCCGGACCGGCCCCGTCCACGGCATTGCGCCCCTACGATGCCGCGATGGATCGTGCAGAGCTCGTCGCGTACGTGCGCGCCCAGGGCGACGGCGTCGTGTCGTCGCTCGGCCAGGACGGATCGCCGCAGGCCGCCTACCTGCCGATCACGGCGACCGACCGCGCGGAGCTGGTGTTCGACGCGCGGGCGACGTCCCGCAAGATCGCGAACCTCCGCCGGGACCCGCGGGTCGCGGTCGTCGTCGGGGGTCGCGACGGGACCACGCTGCAGTGCGAGGGCGTCGCCGACCTTCCCGCGGGCACCGAGCGGGAGCTGTGCGCTCGGGCCTACCTCGACGCGTTCCCGCAGTTCGAGGCCTCGCTGTCCGACGACGGCGTGGTGCTCGTGCGGGTCCGGCTGACCTGGGCGCGCTACGGCGACTACCGGCCGGGGTTCTCGTCGTCCGGCGAGGTGCCGCTGCTCACCGTCCGACGCATCCGGGCCGACGAGTGGGCGCTCGCCCGCGCGCTGCGCCTCGACGCGCTCCGTGACGAGGCCGCCGGCATCGCGTTCCTCGAGACCTACGAGCGTGCGGCGGCTGAGCCCGACGAGCTCTTCCAGGACCGCGCGGCTCGCGCGGCCGCCGGGGACGACGTCGTGCAGCTCGTCGCCATCGACGGCGACACGTGGGCCGGCTCCGTGACGGTGATCGTCCAGCGCGCGGGCTCGGTCGACTACCACGGCGTGCCCGTCGAACGCAGCCGCGCGGTCGTCGTCGGCGTCTACGTGCGGCCCGAGCACCGCGGCGACGGGCTCATCGACCGGCTGCTGGACTCGGCCGCGCAGTGGGCGCGTGACCGCGGCTTCGACGAGCTGAGCCTGGGCGTCCACCAGGACAACGCGCGGGCGCAGGGCGCCTACCGTCGAGCCGGCTTCGTCCCGTCCGGCGTCACGTTCACCGGCTCGATCGGCCCCGAGCTCGAGATGGTGCGGCCGCTCTGATCAGGGCTGTCGCCGGTGCACGGTCCAGGCCTCCGCCACGTCCAGGCCCCCGTCCGCCACGCGCCTGAACACGAGCCGGTCGTGCAGCCGGTCGCGACGGCCCGCCCACAGCTCGACCTCGTCGCACGCGATCCGCCACCCGCCCCAGCTGTCCGGGACCGGCACGTCGTCCGGTGAGCCGGTGTCCGGGTAGAGCGCCGCGAAGCGCTCGTACGCCTCCACCAGCGCTGCCCKGTCGGCGATCGGCCGCGACTGCTCCGAGGCCCACGCGCTGATCCGCGAACCCCACGGCCGGGAGACGAAGTACGCGGCGATCTCGTCGCGACCGATGGGCACCGCTCGGCCGCGGAACCGGATGGCGCGGTACATGGCCGGCCAGGTGAGCGACGCAGCGACGGCACCCGTGGCACCGATCTCGCGGCTCTTGGTCGAGCCGAGGTCGGTGACGAACCCTGGACCGGTGTCGTCGAGGAAGCGCATGAGGACCGTGCGGACGTTCGGGAGGCCATCGGCGTCGACCGTGGCGACCGAGAGCGCGACGGGCTCGACGACGTCGCCGCGGTCGGCCTGCCTCGTCTCAGCCTCGGCGACCCACCTGCGCACCTGCTCGAGCGGGGTCGCCGCCAGCTGGTCCTCGCTGAGACCCTCGCCTGAGTACTCGCTCCGCACGACGCGACAGTACGCCGGCATCCATACAGGACTTGTCCTATAGATGACCGGTCCTCTATGGTCGGGGCATGTCCTTGAAGCACGCCGTTCTCGGGTTCCTGTCGATCGCCCCGATGTCCGGCTACGACCTGCGCAAGCACATGGAGGAGTCGGTCGCGCACTTCTGGCCGGCCGACCAGGCGCAGATCTACCGCACCCTGGGGCACCTGGCGGCGGACGGGCTGGTCTCGGTGACGACGATCCCGCAGGAGGGCAAGCCCGACCGCCGCGAGCACGCGATCACCGAGTCGGGGCTGGCGGAGCTCGACGACTGGCTCGCGTCCCCGGTCGAGTACGTGCCGTCGCGCGAGGTGTTCCTGGTTCGGCTGTTCTTCGTCGGCCGGCTCGGCGTCGAGCGCGTCCGGACCGTCCTGCAGGAGCGGGCCGACGAGGCGCGCGAGCTCGCCGCCGTCCTCGAGCAGACCCGGGACGCCAGCGAGCAGGCAGTCGCCGCGGCAGGCATCACGCTCGACCTCGAGATGCGGCTGCGCCTCGCCACGCTGGCCAACGGGCTGGCGCACGCGCGCGCGGAGCTCGACTGGACCCAGAACCTGCTCGCCGAGCTGACCGACTGACCGACCCGCACCCTCACCGACCGCCACCCGGCGGCCGGGCGATGCCCCACGCCCGAAGGAGTCGCGCCATGACCGCCACCACCGCCGCACGCACCGCACGCACCCACCGACCCGCCAGCCGCCGCGGGGTGCTCGTCTACGCCGCCGGCGTCCTGGTCCTCGCCACGATCGGCGGTCTGGTCATGTCCTCGTCCGAGGACCCCGGGACGAGCGCCGGCGCACTCGTGTTCGTCCTCAGCCCACTCCTGCTCGCGGTCGGCCTGCGCACGATCGGCCGGGAGGGCTGGGCCGACGCCGGGCTGCGGCTGGGTCGCGAGCGCGCCTGGTACGCCGTCGCGCTCCTGCTGTTCCCCGTGCTCTTCGCGGTTCCGATCCTGCTCGGTGCACTCACCGGCGACGTGCACGTGGCGCCCGGCGCCGGACCGCGGTTCGCGGCGCTCTTCGCGACCGGCTTCCTCGCCCGCGTGACGTTCGCCGCGTTCGAGGAGCTCGGCTGGCGGGGATACCTGGAGCCGCGGCTCGCCGCGCTCGGCGTGCCACCGCTGCGGCGGCACCTCGCAGTCGGCGTCCTGTGGGCCGTCTGGCACGTGCCGTACATCGTCGCGTTCGGTGACGGCTACACGGACCTGCCGCTGGCGGCGCAGCTCCCGCTGTTCACCGTCGCGGTGCTCGCGATGGCCGTGATCTGGGGCGTCGCCCGTGACCGCACCGGCAGCGTGTGGCCCGCGGTGCTCGGGCACGGGATGGCCAACGCGGTCGCGTTCCCGCTGCTGGCGGCGGACGTGCTCGTCATCGACAGCCCGCTGGTGCACGCTGCGCGCCCGGAGGGACTCCTCGTCCTGCCGCTCCTCGTGCTCACGGCGGTCGTCGTGTTCCGGCGCTGGGGCGGCGCGGTCGGTACTGTCCGGGCATGACGGAGACCGGCGTGACACTGCAGGTCGGGCGCGGGTTCCCGTGGGCGGCCGTCCTGGGCTGGTCCGGCCTCGTGCTCGCCGTCGTGGCAGCCGCCGGCGCCGTCCTCGCGGCAGACGCAGCGATCGACAACGCCCGCGACCCGCAGACCTGGGGCGACCTCGCCGCGGTGGTGATCCTGATGGTCGCGGCCGTCCCTGCGGTCCTCGCTCTGTTCGTCGGGATCGTGCAGGCCGGGCGCGGATGGGGGCCCCGGTGGCGGACTCGCAGCACCGTCGCCCTGGCGTCGCTCGTACCCCTCTGCTTCGCCGCCGTGCTGATCGTTCCCGTCCTGCTCGACCGATAACCCGGTGCCGACGCGACGGGCCAGGCCCTAGGTTGTCGCGATGGAGCAGCCCCCGATCCACTCCCACTACGAGAGCGACTTCGACGAGGACCAGCGCCTGCGCCAGGGACTGGGCCGGTTGGAGCTCGCTCGCGTGCAGGAGATCGTCCGTCGCCACCTGCGCCCGACCTCCCGCGTGCTGGACGTCGGCGGGGCCACCGGCGTGCACGCCGAGTGGCTGCTGGGCGACGGGCACACCGTGCACCTGGTCGACCTCCTGCCCGGGCACGTCGCGCGGGCGACCGAGCAGCTCGGCGTTCACGCGAGGTTCACCGCGACCGTCGGCGACGCCCGCGCCCTCGAGCTGCCGGACGAGTCCGTGGACGCCGTCCTCCTGCTCGGCCCGCTCTACCACCTGACCGACCGCGCCGACCGGCTGGCGGCGTGGCGCGAGGCGCGGCGCGTCGTCGTGCCCGGCGGGGTGGTGATCGCGATGGCGATCTCCCGGTTCGCGTCCCTGTTCGACGGGCTCGCGCAGTCCTACCTGTTCGACCCCGCGTTCCGGGCGATCGTCGCGCAGGACCTCGCAACCGGGGTGCACCAGAACCCCACGGGCGACCCCCGCTGGTTCACGACCGCGTACTTCCACCGCCCGGAGGAGCTGGGCGCGGAGGCGACCGAGGCCGGTCTCGATATCACCGAGACCGTGGGCGTCGAGGGGCTCGCGCACTGGATCCGGGCGATCGCGCCGGCGCTCGACGACGCAGCCGACCGCGAGGTGGTCCTGGACTCCGCGCGCGTGATCGAGGCGGAGCCCAGCCTGCTCGGGCTCAGCTCGCACCTGATCACCGTCGCGACCCGCTTGCACCTCACCTGACGTGAGGGCCTAGCGTCGGGCGCAGCGGCGACGACGACGCGCCGCACGAGTCGAGGAGGCACCATGACCACCTTGGTCCCGTACCTGACCGTGCACGACGCGGCCGCCGCGATCGCGTTCTACGGCGCCGCGTTCGGTGCGCAGGAGACCGGCGAGCGCGACGAGGGCGACGGCCGGATCGGCTTCGCCGAGCTCCGCATCGGGGAGATCGCCTTCTACCTGTCCGACGAGTTCCACGACTACGGCGCCTACGCCCCGGCGACGCTCGGGCACAGCACGTCCGCGATGGTGCTCGGGGTGGACGACGTCGACGCCGTCTACGCGGCCGCGGTCGCCGCCGGGGCGACCGCAGACCGGGAGCCCTCCGACCAGGGCGACGAGAAGCGCGGGTGGCTGGTCGACCCGTTCGGTCACCGCTGGGCGATCCACTCGTCCACGCGCTGACCATGGACGGTGCGTCCTGGCGGGTGGGCGAGCTGGCCGGGGTCTCCCGGGCTGACCGTGCGGACGCTGCACCACGACGACGACATCGGGCTCCTGACCCCGGAGCGCACCGCTCTGGGCGCCGCTGCGGTTCAGGCCGGGGTGAGCTCGAACACCGGGTGGTCCGCGACGTCGGCGACGAACGCGTCCACGGGGTCGGTCCGGTCGGCGGCGAAGTAGGCGCGCGTCGCCGAGGCCACCTGGACGTAGCGGTGGATGACCTGGGCGGCCTCCTGCGGGTCGGTCACCTCCCGCACGGCGTAGGTGCGCACGTCCCGACGCCGAGCCAGCTGCACGCGTCCGGCAGCCCGGGCGTTGTGCACCCAGCCCACCGCGCCGTACGGCGCGACGAGCCACCGCCGGCCGTCCTGGTCCACCGGCGTGACCGGCACCTTCCGAGCCAACCCGGTGGTGCGGCCGCGGGTGATCAGCATCCACGTGTACGGGACGAGGCCTGCCCGCACCAGCGGGAGCATCACCCTGTTCCCGACCGAACGCCACCGACCGGGCGCGTAGGTGCGTCGAGGACGGCGGGCCGCATCGCTCACGTCGTCAGTATCCGCCGCGGGCCTCGAGCACGGCCAGGTCGCGCTCGGCGTACCTGCGGTGCCACCACTCCTCGTTGAGCACGACGAGCAGGCACTCGCGGACCGGGAAGGTCGCGCCCTCGTCGGGCCACCCCGGACCCACCAGCGGCGCGGTCATGCGGTCGAGCTGCTCGTCGGTCAGGTCGTCGACCACCCCGCGCACCACCGCCATCGCGTCGAGTCGCAGGGCGAGCGCCTCGTCGAGCGACGGTCGCGCGTCCCGGTCCCGCGGCACTCCCGGTCGCGGCCGCATCTGGTCCCACGGGAGCGAGAGCGGGTGCCACGGGCTCGGGTCGCCCAGGATCCCGCGCGCCACCCACGACTCGGACGCGAAGGCCAGGTGCCGCAGGGTCTCGATGAACGACCACTCCTGCGCGACCGACTCGTGCAGCAGCTCCGGGGGCAGCCGCCGTGCACGGTCCACCGTCGCGGCCCACAGCCGTTCGTCGACGTCCCACGCCTGCCGGAACCCGTCGGCGGTGGCCGGCCGGAACAGCGGCTTCTCGGGGTGCCGCCGGTCCAGCTCGGCCTCCACCAGCGGGGCGACGTCGATGCCGTTGATGACGAGGCTCTGGACCTCGCCGTCGATGGTCGTGTCCGTGATCTCGACACCGCGCATGACGACCCCGTGGAACCCCACGAAGCGGAACGTGGAGCCGGTGAGGTCCACCATCGTGAACTGTGATCCCTGCAGGTCGGCGTCCTGGAACCGCGAGCCGCGCAGGTCGGAGAGGTCGCTCATACCGGTCAGGCTAGGACCGGGCTCCGACACCGGTCGGGCTCCCAGCGCTACCGGCCACGCGGTCGGCGGCCTACTCTCGGAGGATCCGCCGCAGCTCGCGGCGGCCGACCCGCGGGAGCACCCGTGACCGACACCATCGACCGGCTCGACGTCCTCGACCTCGACCTCGACGACGACGTCCGCGAGCGCCCCGTGGTCACGCGCCGCCCGATGCACCCGCCGCCCCCACCGTTCCTGCCGCTCTCGGCCACCGTGCGCTACCCGCCCGGTCGGGTGCCCGACGTGCAGGACGCCGTTCCCGTCGCCCGGGAGACGGAGCGGGTGCCGAGACGGTGGCGCTGGCGGTGGCTGACGACCTCAGCGGTGCACGGGACCCGCGAGCCCGTACGAGTGCCGTGGCGACTGCCCCAGCTCACCCGGTCACGCGTGGCCGCCGGCCTGCTCGGCGTCTTCCTCGGCGGTCTCGGCCTGCACCGGATCTACCTCGGCTACTGGCGACGAGGGTTCACCATGCTCGCGATCACCGTCGTCGGCGGGTTCTTCACTCTCGGCCTGGCCGCGATCGTCATGGGCGTCTGGGGCTTCGCCGAGGGGCTGCTGATCCTGTCCGTCCGGCGGGGTCGGTTCAGTCGTGACGCGCGAGGGCGGCCTCTGCGGGGCTGAGGTCAGCCGTAGAAGCTCTTGAGCAGCTCGAACACCACGATCCCGGGCCAGATCAGCGACTTCGGGATCGCGAGCACGAACGACCAGAACGTGTCCGCCTGCTGGAAGTAGAACACCGCGGCGCCGACGAACCCGATCCCGTAGACGGCTCCGCCTCCCGCACCGGACGACTTGTTCGCCATGCCACCCATCCTTGATCGCGCTCCCACTGCTGACGCCCCCACCGTTCTCCTGGAGAGAGGGCCAGGTCAAGGCGCCACGACGAGCAGGACAGGACCTGACCGCTACGCCGACGAGAGTGGCGCGCAGAGGACGGGACTTCCCGCCTCGTCGGACCCAGGTAAGGACACGACCTTGACCGTGCAGACCACCACGCACCTGAACTTCCGGGGCGACGCCCGTGCGGCGCTCGACTTCTACCACTCCGTGTTCGGCGGAGCACTCACCGTCATCAGCTACCAGGACATGGGCGCGGTCCAGGACCCGGCGGAGGCCGACCAGGTGGTCTGGGGCCAGGTCGCCGCCGAGAACGGCTTCCGTGTCATGGCCTACGACGTTCCGGCGGCGCGCCCGTGGAGCCGGGGTGACGACCCGTTCTTCGTCTCGCTCCGGGGCGACACCGCCGAGGAGGTCGCCGCGCTCTGGGAGCGGCTGTCCGAGGGCTCGACCGTCGCCGTCCCGCTCGCGCCCTCGCAGTGGGCTCCGCTGTACGGGATGCTCACGGACCCGTTCGGGGTCACCTGGGTGGTCGACGTGGCGGTGGAGTACAGCGCGGCCTGACGCCGTCGACGCCGCTCGGCCGGCCCGCCCCGGCCGAGCGGCGTGCGCACGGGGGCTCGGCCACCTCGCAGCCGCTGACGCGTCAGGCGACGGGCTCCAGCGCGGAGTAGACGCGGGGCTCCAGGCGGGTGGCGGCCCGCTCGCCGAGCGTCAGCCCGAGGCCGAGGGAGTGCAGCACGCGGGCGACGTCATCGGCGTGCAGGGAGCCGTGCCGTTCGAGGACCAGGTGCACCCGACCGTGCGCGCGTTCGGCACGGTGCAGCCCGAGGATCGTCGTCGACACCGGGGTGTGCCGCGGGAAGCGGGCTCGGGCCGCCGCCTCGTCGGCGTGCTCGAGGACCACCAGGTCGGCGGCGCCCAGCTCCTCTCGCAGTCCGTCGGCGCGCCAGTGCACGGGGGCGTCGTGGCCGCCCGTGACGTGACGCGACCGGTTCGCCGACGAGATCGCGAGCGGCTCGTCGCCCACGGCGCGCGCCGCGGCCGCGAGGAACCTCTGCGACGGGCAGGCGTCCCCCGGCACGATCACCTGCGTGGTCACGACACCGGCGTCGTCGGCGGTCAGCTCCGGCGGCACGTGGCCCGCGGCCGGTGCACGGAACCCGAACGGGCCCAGCGCGCCGAACGCGTCGACCACGTCTCGTACCAGCTCGCGGGACACGCCGACCGGCAGCGCCGCGAGGTCGAACGCGTCCAGCACGTGTCCCGTCGGCGCGGTCACGCTGCCGGTCTGGCCCAGCGGTCGACCCTTGAGCGCGTTGAGCCGACGGACGCCGCCGCCTCGGGAGGTCAGGGCGTAGATGGTGCCGAAACCGTGCGCCACGGGCAGGCCGCGGGCCAGGAGGGCGGCGGCGTGGCGCGCGTCGACGGGGCGGTCGAGGACGAGTCGGGACATGGGGGCCTCCAGGCGGTCACTCCCGAAGGACCCCCGCGAGGAGGCGCAGATACCCGCAGCCGGTGGCATCGTGGTCTGCCATGGCGGTGATCCTCGACATCACGATCTCGCTCGACGGCTTCGTCACCGGACCGAACGCGGGTCCGGACAACGGGCTCGGCGACGACGGGCTGCCCCTGCACGAGTGGGCGATCGGCGACCGGACGCCCGACGACGTGCGGGTGCTCGCCACGCTGACCGCCGCGACCGGCGCGGTGGTCATGGGGCGGCACACCTTCGACGTGGTCGACGGCCCCGGCGGGTGGAACGACGAGCGTCACTACGGCGCGGACCAGGGCGACGAGCCGCCACCGTGCTTCGTGGTCACCCACCACGCGCCGGACCACGTCCGGCTCACCGACCGGATGACGATCGTGACCTCGGGCCTGAGGGACGCGCTCGATCAGGCAGCGGTCGCCGCCGGGGACAAGGACGTGTTCATCATGGGCGGCGGTGAGCTCGGCGGGTCCGCCCTGCGCGAGGGCGTGGTCGACCGGCTGCACCTGCACGTGGCTCCGCTCCTGCTCGGCGCGGGCGCCCCGCTGTTCGCCGGGACGCACCAGTCCCTGCGGCTCGACGAGTCCGCGACCGTGATCACCCGGAACGCGGCGCACCTGTTCTACGACGTGCTGCGGCCCTGATCGGCCCCGACCGACGCCGTCGCCCACGCGAACCCGTCCGGGTCCGCGAACGACCCGACGTCACCGACGATCGCGAGCCGGTGCGCGCCGGAGCCCTCGGGGTCGACACCGGCGTCCTTGGCCAGCGCGCGACGCCCGTAGAGCCCGAGCGTGACCCGGCCGGCGCCCTTCGCGAACTCGACGTACTTGCGGCCGAAGCTCTTCGCCACGGTCAGCCCGCGCTCGACGTAGAACCGCTTGGTCACGGCCACGTCGTCGACGCCCAGCAGGAGCACCACCTGGTCCACCTCCCGCGTCGCCCGGCCGGTGTCCTTCTTCGCCGACGTCGCGACCTTCCAGATCGTGCCGTCGGGAGCCTGGACGACGCCGCCCACGCCCCAGAAGGACTTGGTCACCGGCTTGAGCGTCACGGCGCCGGCGTCGAGAGCGGCATCGACGAGAGCTCGCACGTCAGCCGGCTGCGCGACCGTGAGCGACAGGGTGAACCCGCGGAAGCCCGCGGTCGGCTCCTGCGATGCCGTGACGTGCACGGGGACGTGCGGACCGAAGGCCGCGGTGTAGAAGCGTTCGGCGGCCGACGGGTCGGCCGCACCGATGAGGACGGAGTCGATGGTTGCCATGGTGACGACGCTACGAACGAGTGCCCGCCCGGTGCTTCTCGGATCCTGCTCCGTGTGTCAGAGGTCCGTGCCACGGTGGACGGCATGGAGATCACCCGCCTGCAACCGGCCGGTCTCGTGGTGAGCCCGGCATTCAGCCATGTCGCCGTCGTGCCCGCGGGCGCGACGACCATCTACGTCGGCGGCCAGAACGGCGTCGACGACACCGGTGCGGTCGTCTCGGACGACGTCGCCGAGCAGTCCGTCCGCACCATCGACAACGTGAGCACTGCGCTCGAGGCCGCCGGAGCATCGCTCGCCGACGTCGTGCAGTGGACGGTGCTCATCGCCGAGGACGCCGACCTCGGCGCCGCCTACGGCGCGATCGCCCCGCGGCTCGCTGGCTCCGACAAGCCACCGCTCGTCACCGCCGCGCGCGTCGCCGGGCTCGGCGTGCCCGGAGCGCTCATCGAGGTGAGCGCGATCGCAGCCGTTCTGCCGACCTGAGTCGCTCGAGAACCGCCCACCCGGTAGGCCAGTCGCCCAGCCCGGAACTCGCGTTGAGGTGCCCGCCGGACCCCACGTTCACCAGGTCCCCGCCGACCGCTCCGGCGATCGCCGCCGCGTGCTCCGGCGAGCCGTAGGGGTCGTCATCCGCCACGACCACGACGGTGCCGAACGGCAGTCGTGCGGGGGCCCATCGGTCGAAGCCGACGGCGCGCACGGGGAAGACCGGGCCGTGCACGTCCGGTGGCGCGACGAGGAGCGCCCCGACCACGCCGTCGCCGACGTGCTCCGCGGCCCACTGCAGGACGAGCGTGCAGCCCAGACTGTGCGCGACCAGGAACGCGGGCCCGTCGACCCTGTAGATGGTCTCCTCGAGGTCCCGCACCCACTCATCGCGGACCGGGTCGTCCCAGGAGCGGTGCTCCACCCACACGCTGCCGGGCAGCCGGGCGTGCCAGAGGCGCTGCCAGTGGTCCGGGTCGGAGTTGCCGATCCCGGCGACGAACACCACGGTGGGCTCGCTCATGCGCTGACCTCGTTCCGTTCGGGGGTTCCGGATCGTAGGGCCGGCGCCCGGGACGAGGTGGCTCCAGCGGAGCGGCTGTCGGGATCCTGACGGAACGCGGCAGCATCTCGACGCGCTCGGTCGAGCAGTACCATCGCCCGATGCTGAGCGAGGACTGGATCGAGCACGTGCGCCCCGGCGACCGCGAGCGCCTCGGCTGGATCCGCCCGGACGGTGACTCCTTCGTCGCGCTGGACGTCCTCGGGCGCGAGCTCACCGGCCCCGTCGAGTGGCTGGAGGCCGAGGAGGCCCTGGAGGAGCGCGGCCTGCACTGGCTCTCGGACCTGTGGCAGCTCGACCTGCCGGACGGCACCCGCGCACGCGTCCGGATCGTCGAGGTGACACCCGACCGAGTCGTGGTGCAGACGGACGACTTCGGCTCGGTGGACGTCGAGGTGACCCGCCACGTCCTCGCGTTCCCCGCCCCGGACACCCTGCAGCCGTTCGAGGGCGACCGCTCGACGATCGACGTGCTCGGCTAGCGCTCCAGGATGCTCTTCAGGAGTGCCAGGTCGCCCTTGACGAGGGCCGCGTCACGCTCCAGCTCGGCGTCGGTCATCCCCGGCGCCCGGCGCAGCGTGAACACCACCTCGCACCCGTCGCCGTCGGCGATCGCGCGCAGCGGCACATAGACCGTCTCGCCGGACGGCGTCACCACGACGTGGTCGAGCACACCGAGCTCGTTCTGCGGGGCGAACGTGACCGGCACCCGCCCCTGCGACGTCTCGACGAACCAGCGGCCGTCCTCGTGGACCACCGAGGTGCCCAGCCCGGGAGCCCACCGGGGCAGGTTCACCGGGTCGGAGACGAAGGCGTAGACCTCCGCCACCGGCCGGTCGATGTGCACGCTCAGGTGCCGCGACTCGGTCGTCATGTGACGAGCGTTGCACGACCCTCCGACACTCGCGCGGAGCTCCGGAAGCATCCTGGCGCTCTGCCCGGCGACCCCGTCCGGGGCGGTCGCGGATGCTCACGAGCACCGCGGTCCGGGACTAGCTCGACGTTCCACATCGGCGGCTCCATCGGCATCGCCGTGTTCACGGTCCTCTACGCGAACACCGTCGCCGACTCGCTCGGCAGCGGGGCGGGGCGGCTCGTCGCGTTCACCGACGGCTACTCCACCGCGTTCTTCGCCTCGGGGGCCGCCGTCCTCGTGGGCGCGCACTGACCCGGCCGAGGGCGCCCCCCTCCGGGCGCCCTCGGCGGGACCTCACTCGTACGCGACCGCGTCGAGCACCTTCATGCGGGCGGCACGGGAGCCCGGCCACACCGCGGCGAGCACCCCGACCACCACCGCGAGGACGAGCATCCCGGCGAGGCTCCCCCAGGGGATGACGAGCGTCGAGAGGCCCTCGTCCGCGAAGAGGGTCGGCAGGGTCGAGGCGAGTGCCACGCCCACCACCAGCCCCAGCACCGTGCCGAACACTGCCGTCAGCACCGACTCGATGGTCACCGTCCCTGCGAGCTGCAGGCGCCCGAGCCCGACGGCCCGCAGCAGGCCGATCTCCCGCGTCCGCTCGATCACGGACAGGGCGAGGGTGTTGACGATGCCGAGGACGGCGATCACCACGGACAGCCCGAGCAGCGCGTAGAGGATGACCAGCACCTGGTTCACCTGGTCGGCCAGGCTCGACACGAACTCGGCACGGGTGAGCACCGAGACCACGACGTACGGCGCGACAGCCTCGGCGACCGCGTCCTGCAGCTGCGCCGTGCTCACCCCGGAGGCCGCGGACACGAGGATCGTGTCGACCATCTGCTGCTCGCGCGGCAGCAGGTCGTCGAGCACCCCACGGTCGACGACGAGCGGCGACCCGAGGATGTTCGTCGTGAAGACCGCCGTGACGGTGAGGTCCTGCGGCCCTCCCGTGCCACTGACCGAGAGCGTGTCGCCGACGCCCCAGCCGTGCTCCTCGGCGGCGGACTCCAGGACGGCGACCTCTCCGGCACCGAGCCCGTCGAGCGAGCCGTCGACCACGTCGACCTCGACCGAGCCGCCCAGCGTCCCGGAGTCCAGGCCGATCACGTACTGCACCTCGGGCGTCGCGTCGCCGACCGCGACCCCGAGCGGGGCGAACGCGATCGGGTCCGCACGGCCCGCCTCCGGCAGCGCGACGACGTCGTCCACCGCGCCGGCCGGGATCACCTGCGTCGCCGACCGCACCACGACGTCCGCGTTGGTCTGCGCCTCGACCACCCCGGCGACCGACTGCTGAGCGGTCACGGCGATCACCGACACCGCGCCGACCAGCGCCATGCCGATCATGAGGGCGCCGGCCGTGTTGGCGGTCCGGCGCGGGTTGCGCACGACGTTGCCGCGGGCGAGCCGCCCGATGGGCCGCAGCAGCCGCACGAACGGCCACGCGAGGACCCCGACCGCCGAGCGCGCGACGACGGGCGAGAGCATGAGCACCCCCACGAGCACGGCGGCCGCACCCGTGCCGAGCCAGACCTCCGCGGAGTCCGCCTCCGGCCGCAGCAGCGCGACCACCAGCGCGGCCACACCGGCACCCGTGACGACGAGCCCGCCGAACGCGCGCCAGCGCAGTGACTTCTCCGGGGTCGCGACGTCGTCGCGCATCGCCTCGACAGGGGGCACGAGTGCCGCCCGCCGCGCGGGCAGCGCGGCCGCGAGGACGCTGACGACAGTGCCGACCAGGAGCGACACCACGACCGTCGTGACGTCGAGCGGGATCGTCCCCACGAGGTCCATCCCGGCCGAGCCGAGCCCGACGCGCAGCGCCGAGACCAGCCCGAGCCCACCCGCGATGCCCAGCGCGGAGCCGAGCAGCCCCACGACCGCGGCCTGCACGAGCACCGAGGAGAACACCTGCAACGGCGACGCCCCGACGGCCCGCAGCAGCGCGAGCTCGCGCATCCGCTGCCGCACCGACATGGCGAAGGTGTTGGAGATGATGAACGCCCCGACGAACAGGGCGATCGCCGCGAAGACCAGCAGGAACGTCGTGACGAAGCCGAGCTGGCTGGCGATCTCGGTCTTGTTCTCGGCGCGCAGCGCGTCACCCGTGACGACCTCCAGGCCGTCGGGGGCGATCGCGGAGATCCGGTCGACCAGCTGGTCGACCGACGTGCCGTCCGCCGCGTACACCGCGATGTCGTTGACACCGTTCTCGGGCGCGAGCACGTCCTGGCCGGTCTGCGCGTCGACGAGCACGATCGTCGCGCCCGCCATCGGCCCGCCGAGGTCGACGCGGCCGACGACCTCGACCTGCGTGACCTCGCCCCCGAGCACCGCGTCGGTGGTGTCGCCGACCGCGAGGCCGGACGACTCCAGCGTGGCCGACTCCAGGGCGACCTCGCCGGGCCGCTGCGGGCCGCGACCCTCGACCACGTCGAGCGACGGGTCGTCCGGCACGTACATCAGGGCGAACGACGGTGCCTGCGTGCTCTGGACGGCGGTCCCGTCCGCGCCGACCAGCACGATGGGTCCCGAGACGCCGGGGACCGCGTGGGCGACGCCGTCGACCGCCGCGATCTCCTCCACCAGGTCCCGCGGCACGCTCTCGCCCGTGGCGTTGGCCGTGCCCGTGACGACGGACGACCCCTCGGCCTGCAGCACGCGCACATACACGTCCCCGGGGGCCGCGGCGTCGACGATCCCGTCGAAGGTGCCCGAGAGCATGGTGCGCAGCGCGAACGTGCCCGCGACGAACGCGACGCCCAGCGCGACGGCAAGCACGGACAGCAGGAACCGCACCAGGTGCGCGCGGATGCCGCGCAGTGCGACGCGTCCCATCACAGGCTCGCGGTCTGCGCGAGGAGGACGGGAGCACCCTGCCGGGCAGGCCGCATGGCCGCGAGCGCCGCGAGGACCGACTCGGGCGTCGGGTCGGTGAGCTCGCCGACCACGCGCCCGTCTGCCAGGAACAGCACGCGGTGCGCGTAGGACGCGGCGGTCGGGTCGTGCGTCACCATGACCACGGACTGCCCGAGCTCGTCCACGGACCGGCGCAGGAACCCGAGCACCTCCGCCGAGGACGTGGAGTCGAGGTTGCCGGTCGGTTCGTCGGCGAACACCACCGCGGGCCGGGACACCAGGGCGCGCGCGCAGGCCACGCGCTGCTGCTGCCCACCCGACAGCTCCGACGGCTTGTGGCTCAGCCGGTCCGCCAGCCCGACGGCCTCCACGACCTCGGCGAGGTGCGCCTTGTCGACGGGCCGGCGCGCGATGTCCAGCGGCAGCGTGATGTTCTCCAGCGCCGTCAGGGTGGGCACCAGGTTGAACGCCTGGAAGATGAACCCGAGGCGGTCGCGGCGCAGCTTGGTCAGCCGCCGCTCGTTCATGCCGCTGACCTCGAGCCCGTCCACGACGACCGTCCCGGCGTCGGTGCGGTCGAGGCCGGCCATGCAGTGCATGAGCGTCGACTTCCCGGAGCCCGAGGGGCCCATGATCGCGGTCATCTCGCCGCGACCGAAGTCGACATCCACCCCCGCGAGGGCGTGCACCGCCGTGTCGCCCTTGCCGTAGGTCTTCACGAGCCCGCGGGCGCTCGCGATGGGGGTGGTCTGTTCGCTCGTCATGGTCCTCACCTCAGTGCACGTCCGGACATCTGTTCCGTGACGATGGTCCCGTCACCCGAACGCGCGCGGCATCGGTGAAGCCCCTGGTCAGGCCCTGGTTCGACCCTGACCCGCGGGGCCGTCCAACCCTGGTGGTGCCCTCAGACGACGTATCGCTCGGGGTGCTCGTCCAGGGCCACGGACCGCTCCCACTCCTCGACGGTCCGGTCCCCGACCGGCAGCGCGGGGGCCAGGACCTCACGGAGCGCCTTGATGTCCTCGGCCTGGACGGCGGCGGGGTCCGGGCCGAGCGTCAGCCACGTCCGGCCCGATCCGACGTCGCGGAGCTCGACCGTGGGGAGGACGTCCCGGAGCGCGTCGAGCCCACCGACGGCCTCGACGTGGACAGGTGACAGCAGGGTGCCCCAGCCGTACCCCCAGAGCGTCCGCGTGACGTCCCGCAGCGACGGTGCGCATCCGGTGGCCCGTTCCCACGGGCTCTGACCGTCCTCCGCGGTGACCTGGTCCAGGGTCGCGTACCCGGTGTCGGCGTCCAGCCGGTCCGCGGCGTCCAGGAGCCAGGGCGTCAGCAGGTCCGCGACCCGCACCAGGTCCTCGCCGCCCCCGTACATGGCCCACCGGTGCATCGAGAGCCGGACCGCGAGCCCGCCGCCGTCCCCCCGGCCGTGCGCGACGGTGACCGGCAGCGTCGCGTGCAGAGTCACCGGGAGCCACTTCGGGTGCCAGTGGTAGCCCTCCAGCGCGCTCGCCATCCCGATGAGCGTCACCGTCTGCAACGGCTCGCCGCGTCCGAGCGCGAAGTCCCAGTCGATCCGGCGGCGGCCCGTGTCCCCGCGGCCCGTCGACAGGTCGTCGGACGCGACGGTGGCGACCGTCGTCCACGAGAGATCGATCCCCATGCACTGCTCGACCACACGCTCGAGCCCGTCCCGCAGCACGGCGACCACCGCCTCGTCCGAGGGCCGGCTGGACTGGACCGCGACCCCACCGAACATCGCCTGCTCGCGCACGTACGCGTCGTCCTCGCTGGCCATGGTCATCCGCCGAACCTACTGACGGACCCGCGCGACACGAGGGCTCGGCACAGAACTCACCTGTTCGGCGGCGGCACCACCGGCGAGGATGCGCTCATGGACGCACTGACCCTGCAGACCACCTTCCTGGACCTGACCACCCCGCACGTCGCGGACGCGTGCCTGCGTCTCGGCGTCGCCGTCCGGTGCGGCCCGCCCTCGCTGCGACCGCTGTGGGCCGGCGTCCACGTGGTCGGCCGCGCCCGGCCCGTGCGCCACGTCGGGAGCGTCGACGTGTTCCTCGAGGCCCTCGAGCGCGCCGAGCCCGCGGACGTCCTGGTCGTGGACAACGACGGTCGCACCGACGAGGCCTGCGTCGGAGACCTGGTCGCCCTGGAGGTCGCGCGCGCGGGGCTCGCGGGGATCGTGATCTGGGGGCTGCATCGCGACACCACCCAGCTGCGCTCGATCGCCCTGCCCGTGGCCAGCCTCGGCGCCTGCCCCGGCGGGCCCGAGCGCCTCGACGCCCAGCCCGCCGACGCGCTCGCGTGGGCGCGGTGCGGACCGCACACGATCACAGACGACGACGTCGTGCTCGTCGACGACGACGGGGTCGTGTTCATCCCGTCCGGGAAGGCTGCCGAGATCGCGGTCGTCGCGGCGCGGATCCGAGACACCGAACGGCAGCAGGCAGCCCGCATGCAGCTCGGTACGACCCTGCGCGAGCAGACCCGGTTCGGGGACTACCTCGTCGCCCGCGACCGGGACGGGATCACCTTCCGCCAGCACCTGCGCTCCCTCGACGCCGCGATCGAGGAGTGACACCGGTGGCCTCGTCGCTCACGGTCCGGTCGCGCTCGTGAGGAGGACCAGCCGCTGGGTCGCCCGGGTCATCGCGACATAGCGGTCGACCGCGCTGAACGCCTCCGGGTCGACGAGCACGACCAGGTCGAACTCGAGCCCCTTGGCCAGCTCCGGGCTCAGCGACCGGACGCGGGGCGTGGCCTCGAACGACGGGTCGCCGATGACGCAGGCGATCCCGTCGGCGTGCGCGGCCAGCCAGGCGTCGAGGATCGCGTCGCGCTCCGCCCACGACCCGTGGACGACGGGGAGGCCGCTGCGGCGGACGGAGGTCGGCACGTTCGCGTCCGGGACCGCGGCCCGGATGACCGGCTCGGCCTCGACCATGACCTCCTCGGGCGTCCGGTAGTTGATGCTCAGGGACGCCACCGAGATCTCGTGCAGCCCCACCCGTGCGAGCCTCTCCTCCCACGACTCGGGGAAGCAGCGCCGGGCCTGCGCACGGTCGCCGACGATCGTGAGGCTCCGGGACGGGCAGCGCAGCAGGAGCATCTGCCACTCCGCGTCGGTCAGCTCCTGAGCCTCGTCCACGACGACGTGCGCGAACGGGCCGGCGAGCAGGTCCGGGTCGGCGGTCGGCAGCGCCGAGTCGTCGACGAGCGCAGCCTGCAGGTCAGGGCGACGCAGCATCGACATCACGAGCATCTCGGAGTCGTCGGTCGCGATCAGGTCGTCGACCACGTCGGCCATCCGGGCGCGCTGCTCGGCCAGCGCTGCCTCCTGCCGTCGCCGGCGTCGGGACGTCTCGGGGTCGCCCAGGCGCTGCCGGGCCGCGTCCAGGAGCGGCAGGTCGGAGACGGTCCACGCCTGGGCGTCCTCGCGCTGGAGCGTGCGGACCTCGTCGGGGGTGAGCCACGGGGCGCACAGCCGCAGGTAGGCCGGCACCGACCACAGGTCGCCGACGAGCTCTGTCGCCTCGAGCACCGGCCACGCGCCGCTGAACACGCGGGCCAGCTCCGTGCTCCTGGCGAGGGCCCGGCGGAGCACCTCGGCCGGGACGTCCTCGTCCTCGTGCTTGTCCACCAGGATGTCCAGGAGCGTCTCCCAGATCTGGTCGCGGGCCTCGTTGTGCGGGGTGCCGGGGTCCGGAGCGCCGAACGCCTCCGCCCAGTCGGCGGTGCTGAGCCAGAGGTCCGCCCACTCCGTCTCGACGAGCATCCCCTCGGTGGGCGGCCGCTCCGAGAACCGCACGGCCGGCTCGATCGCCCCCACCAGCCGCGCCGACGCCTTCAGCCGGGCCACGTCCGGATCGGTCTCGACGGTGGCCGCGGCCCCCTCGGGCGTGAGGTCGCGCAGGGTGCACGTCTGCACCCCCTCCTCGCCGAGGCTCGGCAGCACGTCGGACACGTAGGCGAGGTAGGGCTCGTGCGGTCCGACCACCAGCACGTCGCCGCGGTGGTGACCGAGGCGCGGGTCGGAGTACAGGAGGTAGGCCGCGCGGTGCAGGGCGACGACGGTCTTGCCCGTGCCGGGACCGCCGTCGACCACCAGGGCGCCCCGGGAGCCTGCACGGATGATCGCGTCCTGGTCGGCCGCGATGGTGCCCAGCACGTCGCGCATCCGGTCGGATCGGTCGCTGCCCAGGCTCGCGATGAACGCGGACTGGTCGTCGAGCGCGGCACTCTGCTCGAGCCCGTCGGCGGTGAACACCTCGTCCCAGTAGTCGCGGATCCGGCCGCCCGTCCAGCGGTACCGACGGCGGCTCGCGAGGCCCATCGGCTGCGCGTAGGTGGCCCCGAAGAACGGCTCGGCCGCGGGGGAGCGCCAGTCGACCAGCAGCCGACGCCCGGCGCTGTCGGTCAGGCCGAGCCGTCCGACGTACACCGGCTCGGAGTCGTCCGAGCCGACCATGCGCCCGAGGCACAGGTCCAGCCCGTACCGCCGCAGGGTGCGCAGGCGGGCGGTCAGGCGGTGGATCTCCTGGTCGCGGTCCAGCGCCTGCTGACCGCCCCGGCCGGGGGCGGTGCGCTGGACGTCGAGGCGGTCGGACAGCTCCGCGATCTGCTCCGCGAGGCTCTCGCCGATGGCTGCGAGGTGCTGCTCGTCGCGGGCGATCAGCGCGGGGTCCGCCTTGGCGGCGAGGTGGTCGGGAAGGTCGAACGCACGGGTGGTCAGGGGTGTCACGGTCGGAGATTCTTCGCCGCGACGGGGGCCTTGCCGCAAGCCCCCCGCCCGGCTATACCTTGAAAAGGAGGAGGAGCCGCGCCCACAGCCTGCGGCGCCAACCGGCTCCCTCCTCGCCCGCCCAGACGCGCACGCACACGGTGTCGGGTGTCACAGGACCACCACGCCCTTCCCGCCGACGGCGTCCGCCTCCAGGTCCCGGTGCGCCCGCACGATCTCGTCGAGCCGGTACGTCCGCCCGAGCGGGACCCGCGCCGCACCGGCGGCGACCGCGTCGAGGAACCCCTGCAGCACGTCCACCGGGAGGTCGGCCGACGCGCCCGAGTACGCCGTCAGCCGCACGCCGTTGGGCAGCCAGTCCATCGGGTAGAACTCCGGGATCGTCCACTGGTCCGAGAGCATCCCGGTGAAGCAGACGGTGCCGCCGGGGCGGGTGGCGCGCAGCGTGTCGGCCAGGGTGTTCACCCCGACCAGCTCGACGGCGCCGTCGACGCCCTCGGGCACGAGCTCGCGCACCTGGCGGGCCACCTGACCGTCGTCGACCAGCGCGTGCGCGACGCCGACCCCCTCGAGCAGCCGGACCTTGTCCGCCGACCGGGTGGTCGAGAGCACGGTCAGCCCGCGCAGACGTCCGAGCACCGCGATCGCCAGGCCCACCGAGGACGTCCCCCCGCGCACGAGCACCGTGTCGCCGGGACGTGCCTGCACGCCGACGGCGAGCGACCCGTGCGCGGTCTGCAGCATCTCCGGGACGGCCCCGAGCACGTCCCAGGGCAGGTCGCTGGTGAACGGGATGACCTGCGCGGCGGGCACGACGACGAGCTCCGCGTAGCCGCCGTCGAACGTGCGGCCCATACCGCCCATCATCGTCATGACCTGCGTCCCGACCGAGAGCTCCCCGCCCGGCGCCGACTCGACCACGCCGGTGGCCTCGATCCCCGGGATCCGCGGGAAGCTGCCCGACGACGCCTGCCCGCGGCGGAAGTGCAGCTCGGACCGGTTCAGCCCGGACGCGCGCACCCGGACCAGCACCTGACCGGCCTCGACGCGCGGCTCCGGCACGTCGCGGACCCGCAGCACCTCCGGGCCGCCGGGGGCGTCGACGACGACGGCGCGCATCACCGCACCCCCAGCCGCGACCGCAGCCGCAGCAGGACGGCGGTGGCGTCCGCGACACCGGGCTCGTCGCTCAGGTGCTCATCGAGCTCGCGCTGCAGCAGCGCGGCGCCGACCGCGAGCGCGTCCGAACCCGCCGGCGTCAGCGCGACGAACGAGGAGCGCCGGTCGCCCGGGTTCGCGCGGCGCACCGCCCACCCGTCGCGCTCCAGCCGGTCCACGAGCTTGCTGGCGGCGCCGACCGTGATCGCCAGCTCGGTGCGGATCTCGTGCACCCGGCAGTCCTCGGGGTGCCGTCCGACCACCCGCAGCGCCGAGAGGGTCGCGAGCGAGACGGCGCCGGCGTCCCGGAGCCGGTCGTCGAGGTGGTTCCACAGCTCCGTCTCGTACCGGACGAGTGCGTCGAAGAAGTCCATGTCGGGCACAACTAGGTGCCGATGAACTATATTCCTGTCAATCATCATGATCGGGTGAGGACGTTAGGCCTGCGACACCTGCCTACCGGCACGGGACCGTGAGTCCATGAGTGCGCTCCTGGTCTTCGAGTCGATGTACGGCAGTACCGCTGCGATCGCCGAGGCCGTCGCCGCCGGGCTGGCCGACCTGCGCATCCCGACCACCGTGTGCGAGGTGGGAATGGCCCACGTCCCGTCGTTCAACACCCGGCCGAGCCTGCTCGTGATCGGCGCCCCCACCCACCAGCGCGGACTGTCCACCACGCGCACCCGGGACGTGGCGCGTGGGGACGTCGCCGAGACCGTGTCGCGCGGAGACGGCGTGCGGGAGTGGCTCGACCAGCTGGTCGGTCGGGTGTCCGGCCAGCCGACCGCCGTCTTCGACACCGCGGTCGCCGGCCGGCTCTCCGGCTCCGCCGCCGCCACGATCGGCAAGCGGCTCACCAAGGCCGGCGCGGTCCTGGTGGTCCCGCCTGAGTCCTTCACGGTGAGCGGCCGGAGCAGCGGGCTGCTGCCCGACGAGCTCGAGCACGCCCGCTCCTGGGGCCGCAGTCTCGCCCTGTTCGCGGCGGCCGCGGCCGCGAGCGGCTCCTGACCGCGAGCGCCTCAGCCCTGCGCAGCCTCGATCGGGGCCAGGGTCGTCGCCGCCCAGGACGCCAGGAGCGTGAGCCCGTCCGCGGACGGTGACCCGGGGACGGCGGTGTACACGTTGAGCTGCAGCCCCGGGTCGGCGGGCAGCACGAGGGCCTCGTAGTCGAGCTCGAGCAGGCCGACCGCCGGGTGGTGGAAGACCTTGGTGCCCGAGCGGTGGTAGCGCACGTCGTGCGAGGCCCACAGGCGGCGGAAGTCCTCGCTGCGGGTCGACAGCTCGCCGACCAGGTCGGTCAGACGCTTGTCGTACGGGTTGCGGCCGGCCTCGGCGCGCAKGATCGCCACGGCGTCGTGCGCCATCCGGTCGGCCCTGTCGCCCCAGAACGCGCGCGCACCGGCCGGGTCGAGGAACTGGAACCGGGCCGTGTTCACCGGCCCGCCGGGCACGTGCTGGGGCGAGTCGTAGAGGGGCGCGTACAGGGCGCGACCGAGCAGGTTGGCGCCGAGCACGTCGAGCCGGGCGTTGCGGACGAACGCCGGTGCACCGTCCAGGGCGTCGACGATGCGCTGGACCGCGGGACGCAGGACCGGCGCCGGCTGGCGGCGGGCACGGGAGCGGGCCACACCCGAGGCGTTGGCGGCGCGAGCCAGGTCGAACAGGTGACCCCGCTCGGCCTCGTCGAGCTGGAGCGCCTCCGCGAGGGCCTCGAGGACCTCCTCGGACACCCCCGACAGGTTCCCGCGCTCCATGCGCGTGTAGTAGTCGATGCTCACGCCGGCGAGCATCGAGACCTCCTCGCGGCGCAGCCCGGGCACGCGCCGGTTCCCGCCATAGGCAGCCAGGTTGGCGCGCTCGGGGGTGATCCGGCCGCGTCGCGTCGTGAGGAACTCACGCGTCTCGGCTCTCAGGTCCATGGTTCGACCGTACGTCTCCTGCTACGCCCCCGGGAGGTACCACCAGACCCTCCCGGTGGGTCGGAACCCTTCGTACCGTGGCAGGCATGACGATCCCCACCCTCACCCTGAACAACGGCGTCACGATGCCCGCCCTGGGCTTCGGCGTCTTCCAGACCCCGCCCGACGAGACCGTCGCAGCGGTGCGCAGCGCGTTGCAGGTCGGCTACCGGCACATCGACACGGCCGCCGCCTACGGCAACGAGCGGGAGGTCGGCCGGGCGATCCGCGAGTCCGGGCTGCCCCGCGACGAGGTGTTCGTCGAGACCAAGGTCTGGATCAGCGACTTCGGCTACGACGCCACCCTGCACGCGTTCGACAAGTCCGCCGGCAAGCTCGGCGTCGACACCATCGACCTGCTGATCCTGCACCAGGCGCTGCCCGGCCGGTTCGACCTGACGATCGACGCCTACCGCGCCCTCGAGCAGCTGCTGGCGGACGGCAAGGTCCGCGCGATCGGCGTCTCCAACTTCATGGCCGACCACCTGACCGACCTGCTCGAGGCCACCACCGTGGTGCCGGCCGTGAACCAGATCGAGATCCACCCGTACTTCCGGCAGCCCTCGGTCCTGGCAGCCGACGCCGAGCACGGCATCGTGTCCCAAGCCTGGTCCCCGATCGGCGGCATCACGTTCTACCGCGACGCCGGTCACACCTCGACGCTCGAGGACCCGGTCATCGGCGCGATCGCGCGGGCCCACCTCAGGACCCCGGCGCAGGTGATGCTGCGTTGGCACCTGCAGCAGGGCCGCTCGGCGATCCCCAAGTCCGTCACACCCTCGCGCATCGCGGAGAACTTCGCCGTCACCGACTTCGACCTCACCGACGACGAGCTCGCCTCGATCGACGCCCTCGACACCGACCACCGCGGCGGCCCGGCCCCGGAGGTCGTGACCCTCGAGACGTTCGGCCGCGACATCCCGGAGGCCTGAACCGGGCGCGGCGAGGCGTGGCAGGACGTCCCGGCCGGACGCGAGCCGGGCTGGTTCTGGCGCTCGGACGCCGGCGGCAGGGCCGGCTGGGGCCCGACGAGCCGGCCCGCGCCGCAGTGGACCCGGCCCGGCGCGACCCCGGAGCAGACCCTCGGCCGGCACGGCCACCACCACTGATCTGGTGACGGCTACCGCTCGAGCCTCAGGACTCCCGCGCGCGTCGAGGCGAAGCCGCACTGCCGGTAGAACGGTTCCAGGTGGGGCTCGTAGTCGACGTGCAGCCACTCGCACCCGGCCGACCGGACTTCGTCGACCAGCGCCTCGACCAGCCGCCGACCGATCCCACGACGCTGCCGCTCGGGATCGACCACGGCGTCGAGGAGGAACGCGTGCGCCCCGCCGTCCCAGCACGCATGGACGAAGCCGACGAGGCGATCGCCCTCGAACGCCCCGACCCAGGTGAGCGCGTGCCGGCTGAGCCGGCTCGCCCACGGGACGACCTGCGCGGGTCTCCCGTCGTCGAACGCGCGGGTGTGGAGCCGGGAGAGTGCCTCGTCGTCGACGTCGAACCGCACGACGAGATCCATGGTGCTCACGCGTCCGGGTTGCATCGACGGAGGATGTCGTCGACGACGCGCTCGATCGGTGCCGTGGAGTCGATGACCACGCCGTCCTTCGGGACGTCGGCTCTCGTCTGATGCCATCGCACGATGAGGTCCCGGTCCGTGGGCCGTCCGCCACCCCACTCCTCGTCCGGCCGTGCGTCGAGCCGCCGATGCAACGTGGGGAGGTCGACCTCGAGGACGAAGACCTCGTCGAACAGGTCGAGGAACGTCGAGAAGTTCCTCGACCCACCGCAGAAGAACGTGGCCTCCACGGTGCGGTCCGCGGCGAGGGCTCGCACCTTGTCGACGTCCCAGAGGTGGTTCTCGTGCCCGCCGTCGAGGGTTGGCTCGCCGGTCGACGGATCGCCCAGGTAGGCCAGCTCCCGGTCGCCATGGACGACCTGGTGGCCGCGCCGCTGCAGCTCGTCGGCCACGGTGGTCTTGCCGGTGCCGGAGAGCCCTTCGACCAGGTAGTTCCTCCTGCCCATGCGCGGGAACGTAGCACCGCCCAGCCGCAGGTCCTGTGCACATTCCGTGTCCGTCGGGCGATACCCCGGACGGGTGCGAGCACGACGGCTACCGTCACGAACACCGGTGGGCCGAGCGATCAGGCGGAGGATGCGATGAGCAGTCGGACGTGGCGCATCGGTGTGGGGCTCGTCGCCGTCACCCTCACCGCGTCCTTGACCGCGTGCAGCGACACAGGCGACCTGTCCATCAGGAACGACGGGAGCGCCGACGTCACCGTCCTGACCGGGGACGAGGAGGTCACCGTCTCGGCGGGGGGCGGAGCAGCCCTCCTCGACTACGGCTGCACGCCCGGCGACGTCACCGTCGAGTTCCCGTCCGACAAGTCCGTGGTGCTGGCCGGGCCGGTGTGTCCGGGACAGGAGATCGTCATCGGGGACGGCACGGCCGGCTTGGAGAGCACGAGCGCCGGGTGACGGGTGGTGCGTCGGAGCGCACCGCGCGCACAATGGAGGCATGGCCACCGCGCGCGCACCCCGGTTCCTGGGTTCGCTGCGCCTCGCGCTCGTTCCGTAGCCCTCGCCGTCCGTAGGACACCTGGCGAGGGCTCTCCTGTGCTCGTCGAGCAGATCTCGACTCGAGCGACGACTCCAGGACACGTACGGACGGACCCACGACCATGCCTACCTCGACCACCCCCAGCGACCGCTACCGGCGATGGCAAGCGGCCGGCGCCTTCGCCGCGACCGGCACGACCGACGCACCGACGTGGGCCATGATCCTGCCCCCGCCGAACATCACGGGCGACCTCCACCTGGGGCACGCCTACGAGCACACGCTCTCCGACACCCTGGCCCGACGGCAGCGGATGAGTGGCGCGGACACCCTGTGGCTCCCCGGCCTCGACCACGCCGCGATCGCCACGAACGCGCTCCTCGAGCGCCGGCTGCGCGCGGAGGGGACCAGCCGGGACGAGATCGGTCGCGACGAGTTCGCCCGCCGCGCCTGGGCGTGGAAGAGGTCGTGCGCCGACGGCATCACCGCGCAGATGCGTCTCCTCGGCGACAGCCCGGACTGGGACCGGCTGACGTTCACGCTCGACGACGGGCCGAGCCGCGCCACCCGCACGGCGTTCACCCGCCTGTTCGACGAGGGCCTGGTCTACCGCGCCGAGCGGGAGACCCTGTGGTGTCCCGGGTGCGCCACCACGCTGTCCGACATCGAGGCCGACGAGTCGACCGGCACGCCCGCCTGCTCTCGCTGCCGCACCACCCTGGAGACCCGCTCCACCCCGCAGTGGTACCTGCGCACCAGCGCACTCGCCGCCCCAGCGACCGCCGCGATCACGAGCGGGACGACGCGCATCGAGCCGGACGAGGCCCGGCGGGACTATCTGCGATGGGCGGCCGACCTGGGCGACTGGTGCATCTCCCGGCAGCTGTGGTGGGGCCACCGCATCCCGATCTGGTACGGCCCCGACGGGGAGGCGCGCGCGTTCGCGTCCGACGAGCAGATCCCTGCCGGGTGGACGCGGGACCTGGACACCCTGGACACGTGGTTCTCGTCGGCCCTCTGGCCGCTCTCGACCCTGGGGTGGCCGGACGACACCCCTGACCTGCACCGGTTCTACCCGAACGACCTGCTCATCACCGGCAACGACCTGATCTTCTTCTGGGCGCTCCGGATGATGCTGCTGTGCACCCACCTGACCGGGCAGGCACCGTTCCGGCGCATGCTGTTCCACGGCATGATCCGCGACGAGCACGGCAAGAAGATGAGCAAGAGCTTCGGCAACACCATCGACCCGCAGCCGCTCATCGCCCAGCACGGGCCCGACGCGCTGCGGTTCTCGATGGCCAGGAAGGCTCGCCCCGGAGCGGACGTCCCGTTCGGCCTCGACGACCTCACGCGCGCGCGGGGCTACGTGACCAAGCTGCGCAGCATCGCGGGCCTGGCCGCTCGACTCGGGTGCACGTGGGAGACAGCGCGGCCGACGACGACGCACCTGCTCGACCGGTGGCTGCTGACCCGTCTCGACGCGGCCCTGGCGGAGGCGGACGCGGGCTACGACAGCGGCGACCTGGCTCGCGCAGCGGACGCCCTGACCCGCCTGGCCGAGGACGACCTGTCCGGGCTGTACCTCGAAGCGCGCAAGGACGACCTGTACCGCGGCGACGGTGGTGCGATCGCCGCGCTCTCCCACGCCCTGACGGCGCTGCTCCTGGCGCTGCACCCGATGCTGCCGTTCCTCACCGAGGAGCTCGCCGAGGAGATCGGCTGGACCGGGATCATGGACCAGGAGCCGTTCCCCGCGTCGGCGCGGCCGGACGAGGAGGCAGCATCCGCCGGAGCCCAGCTGCGGGAGCTGCGCGACGCGGCCCGCGCCCACCGGGGCCGGCAGGGCTTCCCCGCTGCGGCGTGGCTCCCCGCGCGCGGCGACGGCATCGCGCTGTGGACCGAGCTGTGTCGCACGGCCCGCCTCACCGACGGGGAGCTCGGCGAGAGCACCAGGATCAGCCGACGCGGCGGGACCTTGACCCTTCCCGCGGCCCCGGAGCTCGACGATGCGCAGCGGCGCTCGCTGGAGCGGCAGCTGGCGAAGGCCCAGGAGCAGACCGACCGCCTGTCGTCGCGACTTGCCGACGCCGGGTTCCTGGGGCGCGCACCGGCCGCCGCGCAGGGGAAGGCACGGGCCGACCTGGAGGCCAACCGCTCCGAGCGCGACCGCCTCGCGGGGTTGCTCGCACCGTCGTCGATCGGGGGCGGAGACTGACGCCGTCGAGGTGTGTGGCCGCTCAGTGACCGCCGTCCGAAAATGACCTGTGCCGGAACATCGCACCGTGCCTAGCCTGCGAAGGTGCCCTCCCGACTGACGGCCGTCGTGTTCGACGCCCACGACCCCACGCGTGTGGCCCAGTTCTGGGCCGGCATCCTGGGCCGCGACGCCGTCACGGACTCGCGCGGAGCCCTCCTGCCCGGCTCCGACACACAGGTCGGACTGCGGTTCGAGCCCAGCCCGACGACGAAGGTCGGCCTCAACCGCACCCACCTCCACCTCACGAGCACCAGCCCGGCCGACCAGCAGGCGACCGTCGCGCACGCGCTCCGGCTCGGCGGCAGCCACGTGGACGTCGGGCAGCTGCCGGAGGAGGGGCACGTGGTGCTCGCCGATCCCGAGGGCAACGAGCTGTGCGTGATCGAGCCGGGCAACAAGTTCCTCGCGGGCTGCGGCTTCCTCGGCGAGGTGGCGTGCACGGGCACCCGCGACGTCGGCCTGTTCTGGGCGGAGGCCCTGGGGTGGCCGCTGGTGTGGGACCAGGACGAGGAGACCGCGGTGCAGTCCCCGCTCGGCGGCACGAAGGTCGCATGGGGCGGTCCGCCGGTGCC
This sequence comes from Cellulomonas sp. P1_G12_2, assembly GCF_056405535.1. Lineage (NCBI taxonomy): Bacteria > Bacillati > Actinomycetota > Actinomycetes > Micrococcales > Cellulomonadaceae > Cellulomonas > Cellulomonas sp. P1_G12_2. The sequence continues at coordinate 204,532 of NZ_JBFUBX010000001.1, forward strand.
GCCGAAGCAGGGCAGGAACCGCCAGCGGTTCGACCTCGACCTCGTCGACGGGGACCTCGCGGCCGAGGTGGATCGGCTGGTTGCGCTCGGCGCCACCCGGCTGGGCGTGGTCGAGGAGGGCGCGGTCGAGCTGGCCGACACCGACGGCAACGAGTTCCGACTGGGCTGAGCCCCGGTCAGGCGTCGTCCGGCCCGGCCTCGCGGCTCCATCCCGGCGACGGCTGCGCGGACCGGGTGTGCGCGGGAGGCTCGGCGACCGGGCGGCCCTCGTACTGGGTGGAGAGCACGATCTGGGTGTCGATCTCGCCGTGCCTGCCGATGCGCTCGAAGATCTCCTCGAGGTGCGGCATCGACGCGGCACGCACCCGCAGGAGGGTGCACGAGCTGCCGCTGAGCTTGTGGATCTCGACGACCTCGGGGAACTCGTCGGACGCCGTGGTCCTGAGCAGGCAGCGTCCGGGCGAGCACCGCAGCTTGATGAACGCAGTCAGGGGGAGGCCCGCACGCGCGGGGTCGATCCGGGCCTGGTACCCGGCGATCACCCCCGCCTCCTCCAGCCGCCGGACCCGGTCGGCGACCGCGGGCGGGGACAGGCTGACCTTGCGGCCGAGCTGGTTGAACGACGGCGACCGTCGTCCTGCAGCTCGGCGAGGATGCGCCAGTCCGTGCTGTCGAGCGGTTTGCTCATCTGTAAACCGTAGTCCGGGAACACCTTGTGATCAGTAGGCGAAGAGCCACCAACGTCTGCGATCGGCCATTCACGGCAGCGCCTGGCCTTCGTAGCGTCGATCGCATGACCCCTGGCGCAGCACGTCCCACCGCCGTCGCCCCCGCGACGACCGCACTGTTCACCGGTGCGGCCCTGAGCAGTGCGGTGATCGCGACGACCAGCACGGTGGCCGCGCTGGTGGCGGTCGACGTCCTCGGACGAGCCTGGGGCGGGGTGCCCGGCACCGCGGCGGTCGTCGGGACCGGGCTCGGCGCCCTCCTGGTCACCGCACTCACCCACCGCGCCGGCACCGGGACCGCCCTGCGCCTCGGGTACCTGGCGAGCGCGCTCGGCGCCGCAGCCGGTGCCGTGGCCGTGCCGCTCGGACACATCCCGCTGCTCGTCGGCGCGATGCTCCTGATCGGCCTGGGGAACGCCGCCGCGCAGCTGTCCCGGTACGCGGCAGCTGAGCTGGTGCCCGCGGGACGGCGCGGCGTCGCCATCGGCCTGATCGTCTGGGCCGGCACCGTCGGGGCCGTGGGCGGCCCCCTGCTCCTGCTCCCCACCGCGCGCCTCGCCGAGGCGGTCGGACGGCCCGCTCTGTCCGGTGCGTTCCTGCTCAGCGTCCCGGCGGGACTGCTCGCCGCGCTGGCGGTGAGCGGGCTGCGCACGGCCAGGCGACCCCGCACCGGGCGCGGGGTACCTGTGCGGACCGTCCTGGGATCACCGGCCGGTCGCGACGGCCTCGCCGTGATGGTCACCGGCCAGGTCGTGATGGCCGCCGTGATGACGTCGGTGCCGGTCCAGCTCCACCTGCACCATCACGAGCTCGACGTCGTCGGCGTGATCCTCGCCGCCCACACGCTCGGCATGTTCGTCCTGTCGCCGCTCACGGGACGCCTCGTCGACCGCCTGGGCCCGGGGCGGGTGATGGCGCTCGGTCTCGGCACGCTGCTGGTCTCGACGGTCGTGGCCGCGTCCGGCTCCCTGGTCCCGCAGGCGGTGGGCCTGTTCGCGCTCGGCTACGGGTGGAACCTGTGCTTCGTCGGCGGCAGCGCGTCGCTGGCCGTCGGGTTGCCGGCGGAGCAGCGGACCGACGTGGAGGGCTCCGTCGAGGCCGTCGTGTGGGTCTCCGCGGCGGCCGGCACCCTCACCTCGACCGTGGTCCTCGCGCTCGCCGGGTGGTCCGCGTTGACCCTGGCGGCCGGCGCCCTCGTCGTCGTGCCCGCTCTCCTGGTGCTGGTCGACCGGCGGCGGACGCAGCCTCGACGTGCCGGATCTCCCGCCGAGACCCGGCGGTAGGCTGCCGAACGGCGGTGGTGGCCGACTGGCGGGGGGTTCGCTCGATGCCGTTGTGGCTGATCCTCACGCTCGCCGGGGTGGCGCTCGTGATCGGTGGCTTCGCCGGTCTGGGCACGATCCTGCTCTGGCTCGGCCTGATCATCGTCCTCACCGGCCTCGTCGGCGCCGTCATGACGCAGCGACGGAACCGACCATGACCCCGAGGCCGCCGCGGACCTGGCATCGTCGAGCCGCCCGGCTCGGCTGGGTCACCGCCGCGCTCGCCCTGGCCGCTGCACTGCTCCTGGGGTGGGCGATCTGGCTCCTGGCGACGAGTGCTCCGCCGATCGTCCCGGACGCCGAGATCGCGATCGCGATCCTGCCGGTGGACGTCGAGCTGAGAGCACCGCGACCGATCATCGTCCTGGCGGTGGGCCTGACGGTCGCAGCGTTCCTGGTCGCGATGACCGCTCAGCAGACTGCCGCCGCGATGCGCGTGCTGTCCTGGGGTCGCGGGCTCGAGCGACCGGTACCCCGAGCGACCGCCGTGCTGGGGCGTCGCGTCCTCGGCGCCGCGGCCACGCGCGCACTCGCGCTGGACGACCCGCCCGCCTGGCCGCGCTCCGCCATCCCCGCCGACGCCGACGCCGCGGGAGGGGTCGTGCGGTGCACCGTCCTGATCCCGGCGCACGACGAGCAGGCCGTGATCGGTCGGACCCTCACCTCGCTGCTCGGGCAGGTCCGCGCACCGGACCGCATTCTCGTCGTCGCGGACAACTGCGCCGACGCGACCGTGCAGATCGCTCGCGACCACGGCGTCGAGGTGGTCGAGACGGTCGACAACACGCAGGCCAAGGCCGGTGCGCTCAACCAGGTGCTGGCTCGCCTCCTGCCGGACGCCGGACCTGCGGACGTCGTGCTCGTGATGGATGCCGACTCGACGATCACTCCCGACTTCCTGGAGGTGGCGCTCGGCCGGCTGGAGGACGACCCCGACCTGATGGCGGTCGGCGGTCTGTTCTCCGGCGAGGACGGCGGGCGGCTCCTCGGGCAGATGCAGCGCAACGAGTTCGCCCGGTACCAGCGGGTGCTGCGTCGTCGGGAAGGGCGCGTGTTCGTCCTGACGGGCACCGCGTCGGTGATCCGCGCGTACGCGTTGCGTGCCGTCGCGGAGGCGAGGGGCTCGTTGATCCCCGGTCGGCCCGGCGACGTCTACGACACGCTGGCCATGACCGAGGACAACGAGCTCACCCTGGCGCTGAAGACGCTCGGGGCGGGGCTGGCGTCCCCGCCGGAGTGCCGGGTCGTCACGGAGGTCATGCCGACGTGGCGGGACCTGCGCCGGCAGCGCAACCGGTGGCAGCGCGGTGCGTTGGAGAACATCGCGGCCTACGGCCTGACGCGCACCACCGCCCACTACTGGTGGCAGCAGGTCGGGCTCGCGTACGGGGTCGTCGCGCTGAACTCCTTCCTCCTTCTCACGACGATCTCCCTGCTCGCGGCCGACGGGTTCCGCTGGTCGATGTTCTGGACCACGGTCGGGCTGGTCTTCCTGCTCGAGCGCGTCGTGACCGCCTGGGCGGAGGGGTGGCGCGGGCGGCTGGTGGCGTTGCCGCTGGTGCTCGAGCTGGGGTACGCGCTGTTCCTGCAGTCGACGTTCGTCACGTCGCTCGTGCAGATCGCGAGCGGGAAGAAGTCGGGGTGGAACTACGTCCCACGGACCACGGTCACCGCGCTCGCTCTGCCCCTGCTGCTCGCCGCGCCCCTGCTGGGCCAGTGGAACCCCCTGCCGTCCTCTGTCCTGGAGTCGACGTGGTTCGAGGCGTTGAGCCTGTTCGTCGGCGTGAACACATTGGTCTTCGCGGTGTTGAGCGTGTTCCAGCTGCTACCGCCGATCCGACGGTCGGTACACCGGATCCAGGCACGCCGGGCCGCTCGGCAGCGTCGGCGCACGTCTGCCGCGGTGCGCGCGTGATCGGGCTGTCCCGACCGCCGGCTCGGTAGCATGCGCGACATGCCCATCAGGCTCGAGAACGTCGGCATCGCGGTGCGCGATCTCGAGGCGACGATCTCGTTCTTCACCGACCTCGGCCTCACGGTCGTCGGCCGTGACACGGTCAGCGGTGAGTGGACCGACACGGCCGTCGGTCTCGACGGCAACCACGCCAAGATCGCGATGCTCCAGACGCCCGACGGTCACGGTCGCATCGAGCTCTTCGAGTACATCCACCCCGAAGCGATCGAGACGGAGCCCACTCGTCCGAACGAGATCGGCATGCACCGCGTCGCCTTCTCGGTCGACGACATCGACGCCGCCCTCGAGACTGCCGCGAGGCACGGTTACCGTCCGCTCCGCGGCGTGGCGACGTACGAGGACGTCTACAAGCTCACCTACCTCCGCGGTCCCAGCGGCATCCTCGTGATGCTCGCCGAGGAGCTGAAGAAGGCGTAGGGGGCCATGGCCCCAGCCGACCCGACCCGCGATACTGACACGACCGCCGCGATCGACGGTGGACGCGCCGGCCTCCGAAGGGACTCGACAGTGCCGGACAGGACAGAGGTCGGGACGGACTGGCGGGTCGTCGACGGCGCGGTGACGGCGTGGTTCGACGCGCCCTCGCTCACCGACGGGGCTGCGCTGGCCGGACGCATCGTGGAGCTGCCTGGCGAGATCGTGGTCGACCTGCGCGCGACAGGCGTGCGGGTGCGCCTCGACTCCGCCGAGCACGCCGAGACGGTGTCGGCGGCCGCGCGGGAGCTCGGGCTGGTGGCGAACCCTTCCGCGCTGCAGCACCTGAGCGTCGTGCTCGAGTCCGCGGACCCGGCTGCGGTCGGGCCGTTCTGGCAGCGCGCACTCGACTACGCGCCCGGCCCGGACAGCGGTCTGGCGGATCCGTTGCGGCGCGACCCCGCGATGCGGATCCGGCAGTCGAGCGAGCCACGGCCGTTGCGCAACCGCATCCACCTCGACGTGGTGCGGCCGGCCGCGGCGGTCGAGCAGGCGGGTCTGGGTGAGGCGTACGGAGCGTACGGGGTCTGTCACGCCGACCCCGACGGCAACGAGGTCGACCTGGTGCCGGGCGACGCGCTCGGCGAGGAGACCGGGACGGCCGACTGGCAGGCGGTGTTCAGTGCGATGGCGTGCTACCGCACCACCTCGCCGGCCCAGCAGCGTGACCTGGCCGTCACCGCAGCGGCGCTGGCCGACGACGCCGGCTTCCCGCTGCTGGTCGACCTGCGCCCGGGGCTCGTGATCCTCGACAGCGGCAAAGACCAGTGGGTGGACGATGCCCACGGCCTCGAGCTCGACTTCACCGACCTCGCCCGTAACCTCCAGACCGCTGCCCGCGAGTTCGGGGCCACGGCGGACCCGGGGCTGCCACGCTTCGTCCAGCTCTTCTTCGACGCCGCCGACGTCGCCGCGGTCCGCGCGTTCTGGGTCGCCGCCCTCGGCTACACCCCCGACCGGCGAGACTGGAACACCGACATCGTCGATCCGTGGCGGCTGAACCCGGTGCTGGTGTTCCAGGACATCGACACGTCGGAGACGGAGCGTCGCCGGCAGCGCAACCGCATCCACGTCGAGCTCGCCGTGCCGTCGGACCTCGCGCAGACGCGCCTCGCCACGAGCATCGCAGCCGGTGGCCGGATCCTGGACGAGTCGGAGGGTAGGTGGCGGGTCGCCGACCCCGAGGGCAACGAGCTGGTGGTCGTCAGCGGGGCCTGAGCCCGGGCGTCACTGCAGCGTGTAGCCGCCGCGGACGACCTTGAGCGGCAGACCGTCCAGCTCGTCGGCGTCCAGCTCGGCGGGGAGCTCGGCGTCCGGGGAGACGGTGACCTCGAGCACCAGACCGGAGTCGGTCTGCTTCACGCCGACCGCGTTGACGCCTGCGAGATCGATGAGCCGCGCCTCGTGCTCGCGCTGGACGGCGACGGCCTCGTCATACGTGAGTGCCATCGCACCATCGTCCCACTCGTGCCGAGGCGCCGCCCGCCGTCGTCGGACGTATCTCCCTCACCGAGGGTGCGCTCCTGTCCCATGGGTGGGTGTCTGCCCATCCGACGGTGGTGCATACGAGGGGGTAAGCCATGCCATCCATTGCGGAGCTGGTCGCCATCAAGGAGCGCGTCGAGGCGGAGTACCTCGCACGGCCCGGCGTGACCGGCATCGATGTCGGGTACAAGGTCGTGGGGGGCGTCCAGACGGACGAGGTCGCCATCCGGGTCCACGTCGAGAAGAAGAAGGCCAGCGTGCCGAAGGCGCAGCTGGTTCCGGCGACGATCGACGGCGCTGTCACGGACGTGCTCGAGCGCACCTACGAGCTGCAGGTCGTCCGCGAGCCGCTGGACTTCAGCGCCCAGGCGGACACGACTCACTACGCCACCCTCCAGGGCGGCATCAGCATCGGCCCGAGCAGGGCGATCGGCGGCTTCGTCTTCGCCGGAACGTTGGGCGCGATCGTCACGGACAACGTCAGCGGCAAGAAGGCGGCAGTGACCAACTTCCACGTGGCGTGCGTGGACAGCGGGTGGGCCGTGGGCGACCGTCAGGTACAGCCCAGCCGCGTCGACACGGGCACGGTGCCCGGCGACGAGTTCGGGGCGATCCTGCGAGCCGTCCTGTCGTCGCACGTGGACGGCGCAGTCATCTCGATCGATGCGGGCAAGACGACGGCGGGGACGATCGTCGACATCGGGACGGTCAACGGCACCAAGCCGGCGACGCTCGGGATGGTGGTCCGCAAGCGCGGACGCACCACCGGTCTGACGCACGGTTCCGTCGACGGGCTGTCGCTCACCGTGAACGTCGACTACGGCGACGGCCTCGGCGTCCACACCCTCACCAACCAGGTGAGCATCGCCACCGACACCGCACAGAACCCGCTGTTCTCCGACCACGGCGACTCCGGTTCCGTCATCGTCGACTCGACCGGTGCGGTCGTGGCCCTGCTGTTCGCCGGATCCGGCACGAACACCGTCGGCAACCCGATCGCGAGCGTCCTGTCCGAGCTGAACATCGCCATCCCCAAGGGGAAGTCGATCATCAAGGACATCAAGGACGGTCGCAAGGACATCATCAAGGACAAGGACAAGGAGCTCCGCAAGGACTTCATCAAGGACAAGGAGCTGAGGAAGGAAGTCATCAAGGACAAGGAGCTCAAGAAGGAGCTCATCATCGACGGGAAGCGGCTCAAGGACATCAAGGACGTGTTCAAGTCGCCCGACATCCCCGGCCACCCGGGTGACCCCGGCGACGGTCCGGGCTTCGGTGGTGGCTTCGACGACCGCCTGGCCGAGCTCGAGGGCCGACTCGGCTCGCTCGAGAGCTTCATCTCGCCCGAGCTCCGCCCGGACCTGACCTCCAGCGCGTTCAGCGCCGAGGAGGAGCTCTCGACCGACGAGATCGCAGCACTGCGTGCCGAGGCCGAACGTCAGGTCGCCGACGCCGCGGCCGCGAAGTCCGACCTCGACAACCTTCTGGGCTGAGCAGACGGCGACCCGGCCGGTGACGACCTCACCGGCCGGGTCCCTACCGAGGGGAACCCCATGTTCGTCGTCCTGTGCGACCTCGACGACAGTGCTGCTCTCTGGCTGGACTCGCGATTCCGCGACCTCGGTCAGAGCTGCACGCTCGTCACCTCCGGCCTGCTGTCGTTCGCTCGGCGACGATCGCAGTGGATCGGCCGCGACGGCACCCGAGCCGTCGTCGACCTCGGCGAGGCCAGCGTGATCGACCAGCCCGACCTCGTCGTCAACCGCCTCCTGTCACCACCCGTCGCCGCCTGGCAGTGGGCGAAGCCGGGCGAGCGCGACTACGCCGGGGCGGAGATGACCGCGTTCACGCTCAGCTGGCTCGCGGCCGTGCCAGGGGCGGTCCGCAACCGTCCGTCCCCCACCTGCCTCGCCGGCCCGTCGCCGCACCCGCTGCGCGCCGCCGTCGTCGCGCACCGCGCAGGGCTCGACGTGCCGGACGCCGACTTCGCTGCCGGCACGTCCACGCTCCAGCTCCTCGAGGCCGCGGTGCGCCGCGCCGGGCCGGCCGCGCACGTCCTGCACCTCGTCGTCCTCGACGGCCGGATCGCGGATGCCGACCGCGTCGAGCGACGGGTCGGCGCACGGATGCCCGAGGGCTTCTCGTCGGCGGTCACCCGCTTCGCTGCCGCCGTCGGTGCCGCCGAGGGCCTGATCGGCATCGACGTCGTGGTCGCGGGGAGCCGGTGGTGGTTCGCGGGCATGACGCCGTTGCCCGACCTGATGGTCGCGGGCGACGCCCTCGTCCAGGATCTGATCGGGCTTGTGGAGAAGGTGCCGGCATGAGCGTCATGGTGTGGGGAGTGCCGACGGAGAGTCCGGTCGAGCTCCTGCTGGGGGCCCTGGCCCGTCGCGGCGCAGACCCGGTGGTGGTCCACCCCCGTCAGTTCCTGGAGCAGAGCGTCGACGTCCACCTCTCGGGCGGAGAGCTGCGCGGCTCGATCCGGGTCGGAGATCGGACGACTGATCTCGGCGACATCGGCGGCGCCTACGTGCGGCCGATCGAGCCGGAGCTCGTTCCGGAGCTCAAGGGCGTGCCTGCCGACGACCCCGCGATGCAGCGCGCTCGTGCGGAGTTCGACGCGCTGATGGCCTTCACCGAGGCCGCTCCTGACGCGCTGGGCTGCAGGGTCGCGAGCCGGCTGTCCGCCATGGCCTCCAACATGTCGAAGCCGTACCAGGCGCAGCTGGTCCAGCAGGGCGGGTTCGACACCCCCGAGACGGTCGTCACCGACGACCCGGACGAGGCGCGGGCGTTCGTGCGCGCGCACCGCGGAGCGATCTACAAGTCGGTCAGCGGGGTCCGCTCGATCGTCAGCATCGTGGACCTGGACCGCGACGCCGAGCGGCTGGAGCTGATCCGCTGGTGCCCCGTGCAGTTCCAGGAGAACGTCCGTGGGAGGGACGTGCGCGTCCATGTGGTCGGCGACGAGGTGTACGCCGCGATCGTCGACTCCTCCGCGACCGACTACCGCTACGCCCGCGCCCAGGTGGGCGAGGACGCCGAGCTCGCGCCGTACGCGCTGCCCGACGACGTCGCCGAGCGGTGCGTCGGTCTCGCCCGCAACCTCGACCTGCCGTTCGCCGGAGTCGACCTAAAGCTCGCGGACGACGGCCGCATCGTGTGCTTCGAGGTCAACCCGTCCCCGGGCTACTCCTGGTACGAGACGGCCGCGGGGCTGCCGATCTCCGACGCGCTCGCCCGGTGGCTGATGCGGGCCGCGTAGCGAGCGCCCTGCCGGGCCGCAATGGGATGCTGGCCGCATGCTCGAGGCGCTCACCGGCACCGGCCTGGCCACCGCGGCCGGTCTCAACGCGTACATCCCGCTGCTGGTCATCGGCGCGCTCGCGCGGTGGACGGACCTCATGGACACACCTGCCGGGTGGGAGTGGCTCACGAACGGCTGGGTCCTGGCCGTGCTGGCCGTGCTCCTGGCGCTCGAGGTCGTCGCCGACAAGATCCCCGGCGTCGACAGCGTCAACGACGTGGTGCAGACGGTCGTGCGGCCCGTCGCGGGTGGCATCGCGTTCGGTGCGGGCTCGAGCTCCCAGACCGCCGTCGTCACGGATCCCGAGGCGTTCGTCGAGTCCGGCCAGTGGGTCCCGATCGTCATCGGGATCGTCCTGGCGCTCGTCGTGCACGGTGCGAAGGCCACCGTGCGGCCTGTCGTCAACGTCACGACCCTCGGCGCCGGGGCACCCGTGGTGAGCACCGTCGAGGACGTGACGAGCGTCGGGCTGTCGTTCGCGGCGATCCTGGCGCCCCTGCTGGTCCTGGTCGGGCTGGTCGGGCTCGTCCTGGTGTGGCTCCGCTTCCGCCGACGACGCAGGCGCGGCGGGCTGCCGCGGGAGACTTCGAGCGAGGTTTCGCCGCCACAACCCCCCGTCGACGTCCCGTAGCCGCTGCGCGCGAGCAGCGCGACCCGCTCACGCCGAGCGGCGGTGCCCACACGGCGCCCTGGCCGCGTGTGACGCTTTCCCTGCGAGGTCGCTTGGACGAGGGGGTGGTCGCGTGGGAGGTGCCGTTGGTGGTGTGCTGGCGATCGCGACCCTGGTGCTCTTGTGTGCCGTGCCGGTCCTTCTGTCGGTGCGACGGCTGGCCGTCGACGAGGTGGTGACCCTCGAGCCGGCCGAGGGAACGTGCGGGCTGGCGATTCACCCCGCACGTGGGCACCGGCTGCTTCCCCTGCTGGCGCTGGCCTTCGCCGTCGGCATGCTGGCTGTCGGTGTCGGGTACCTTCGGTCGGCACCGTACGCGGCCGCGTCGTTCCTCGTTGTCGGTGCGTACCTCGTCTACCTGAGCTGGGCGCGCGCCACCGGACGGGCCGGCGACGGGACGCTGACGCTCACCCCGGAGGGCATGCACCAGCTGTGGGCCGGGTCAGACGTCTTCGTGCCGTGGGACGACGTGCGCGGTCTGGTCACGACGCCTAAGGAGCTCATCGTCGAGACGCGCCGCCCCGCGCGACGCCGTCGCACGCTGCCGCTGCTCGGCGGACGCCGCAAGGTCGTCCAGGCTGACGCCGTCTCGATCCCCCATGCCTTCCTCCCGCCGCTGCCGTACCAGGAGATGGTGGAGCTGTACGCCACGACCCCCGGGTCGAGGCAGGAGCTGGCCACCGACGAACCGGTGGAGCGGGCACGGCGACTCCTGCGAGAGGACCGGGCTCGCCGGGCGTCCGAGACGTCATAGCGGCCCGCTGTGCCCGGCGTCCTCACCGGTCGATGCTTGCCATGTTGGCTTCGTCGTGGCGCTCGCCCACGGCGGGGGCGAGGGTGTCCAACCGGTGGAGCTGGCCGGGCGTCAGGGTGATGAGGTCGGCCGCGGTGTTCTCCTCGACCCGGGTGACGCGGCGGGTGCCGGGGATGGGGGCGATGTCGGCGCCGCGGGTCAGCAGCCAGGCCAGTGCGGTCTGCGCAGGGGTAGCGCCGTTCTCGGCGCCGATGGCCCTCACCTCGTCGACGATCGCCAGGTTGCGGTGGAAGTTCTCGCCGGTGAACCGGGGGTTGGTCCTGCGCCAGTCGTCGTCGGCGAAGTCGTCGACGGTGCGGATCTGCCCGGTGAGCAGGCCGTGGCCCAGCGGGGAGTAGGGGACGAGACCGATGCCCAGCTCGCGGAGCAGCGGCAGGATCTCGTCGTCCACGTCTCGGGTCCACAGCGAGTACTCGGTCTGCAGCGCGGCGACCGGGTGGACCGCATGCGCTCGGCGGATCGTGGCCGGCGCGGCCTCGGACAGGCCGAAGTGCAGGACCTTGCCCTCGGCGACCAGCTCGCCGACCGCGGCGGCAGTCTCCTCGATGGGCGTGCTCGGATCCACGCGGTGCTGGTAGTACAGATCGATGCGGTCCGTGCCGAGCCGCTGGAGCGACCCTTCGACCGCAGCCCTGATGTTGGCGGCGCTGCTGTCCAGCGCACCGGGACCTCCGCCCGCATGGGACACCAGACCGAACTTGGTGGCGATGACGACGTCGTCGCGCCGGCCGACCACGGCCTTGCCCACGACCTCCTCGCTGTGGAAGGGGCCGTAGATCTCCGCCGTGTCGATATGGGTCACGCCCAGGTCCAGGGCGCGGTGGATGGTGCGGATGGACTCGGCGTCGTCGACAGCGCCCTCCGAGGTGTAGGTGCCGGCCATGGTCATGGCGCCGAGGCCGATGCGGGAGACATCGAGAGCGCCGAGGTGGGCGTTGCGCATGTGGGTCGTGCTCCTTCGGGGTCGTGGAGTGCGGTTCGCGTACCCGCCGGCCAGCAGTCGCGGCGCATGGTCTCCGCGCGGGCCGCTCGACCTCGGGTCCGCCGCCAGGAGCGGCACGCGTTCCATGCAACCCGCGAGGAGACCAGCGAAGAAGTCACTGCGGGAAGGCGTACCGACAGCCCACCCCAGGACCCGCGGACGCGATCTACGGTGGCGACGTGGACAACCGAGACGAGGTCAAGGACTTCCTGCGCACCCGCCGAGCCCGACTCAGTCCCACAGACGCCGGACTGACCGCGTTCGCGAGCAACCGGCGTGTGCCCGGCCTGAAGCGCGGTGAGGTCGCCGACCTGGCCGGCGTCAGTGTCGAGTACTACGCCCAGCTCGAACGCGGCAACCTGGCCGGCGTCTCCGACAGCGTCCTGGACTCCCTGGCCCGCGCGCTGCAGCTCGACGAGGCAGAACGCACCCACCTGGCCGATCTGGCCCGCGAAGCCGGCCCCGGCACCAGGCAGCGCCGCACGCCGACACCTGCCAAGATCCGCCCCGGCGTGCAACGGCTGCTCGACCTCGTGGGCCAGACCGTGCCCGTCATCGTGAACAACGGGCGCCTCGACCTGGTCGCCGCCAACGCCCTTGGGCGCGCCCTGTTCTCGCCGGTGTACGCGACACCGCACCACCAAGGTGCCCCCGCCAACCACGCACGGTTCACGTTCCTCGACGATCGGGCTCGCGACTTCTGGATCGACTGGGAACGCGCCGCCGACGACTCCGTCTCCCAGCTGCGGACCGAAGCCGGCCGTGATCCCTACGACCGCGCCCTGACCGACCTGGTGGGCGAGCTCAGCACCCAGAGCCTGCCGTTCCGCACCCGGTGGGCCGCGCACGACGTGCGCCTGCACCGCACCGGCCGCAAACACGTCCGCCACCCGGTGGTCGGCGAGCTGCACCTGGACTTCGAGGTGCTCGACCTGGCCGCCGACCCCGGCCTGACCCTGATCACCTTCACCAGCCCGGCCGGCTCACCCGACGCGGACGCCATCCGCATGCTGGCGAGCTGGGCAGCGACCAGCAGCGAGACCGCACCGAACGCGGGTCGCCCGTCGTAGCCACGACACCCGGCCAGGTCAGACTTCGACTGATCGGCTCGCGGCTGAGCCAGGAGGCTGTCGAGCGGCGCTCAGCGACCCGCGGCGTCGAACGCGGGCGCGAACCGCAGCTCGCCACGCGGCGAGGGGCCCGAGAAGGTGATGTGCTCGACGACCGCTCGGTCCAGTTCAGAACCCTCCGACTCGCATCTACGAGTTCGCTGAGCAAGAACGTCAGGCCTGCATGTCCACGAAGCGCGAGTAGTGACCCTGGAACGCCACGACGAGGGTGTCCGTCGGACCGTTTCGGTGCTTGGCCACGATCAGGTCGGCCTCCCCGGCGCGGGGTGACTCCTTCTCGTACGCGTCCTCGCGGTGGAGCAGGATGACGATGTCGGCGTCCTGCTCGATGGATCCCGACTCACGCAGGTCGCTCATCTGCGGGCGCTTGTCGGTGCGCTGCTCGGCGCCACGGTTCAGCTGCGAGATGGCGATGACCGGGACCTCGAGCTCCTTGGCCAGCAGCTTGAGCGCTCGGGAGAACTCCGAGACCTCCTGCTGGCGGGACTCGACGCGCTTCCCGGAGGACATCAGCTGCAGGTAGTCGATTACCACGAGCTTGAGGTCGTGCTTCTGCTTGAGCCGTCGGCACTTGGCGCGAATCTCCATGAGCGACATGTTGGGGGAGTCGTCGATGAACAGCGGTGCCTCGGAGATCTTGCCCATGGTGGCGGCGATCTTGGCCCAGTCGTCCTCGCCCATCTGACCGTTGCGCAGCTTCTGCAGGTGCACGCGCGCCTCGGCCGAGAGCAGACGCATCGTGATCTCATTGCGGCTCATCTCGAGCGAGAAGACGACGGACGTCATCCCATGCTTGATCGACGCCGACCGGACGATGTCGATGCCCATCGTCGAGTTGTGCGTCGGGATCATCGCGTCGCCCGCGAGGTACAGGTGCGACGCATGGTCGATCTCGACGCAGCGCACGGGCACGGTGTCGATCGGCTCGACCGAGACGATGTACCGCTGGGTCAGCCGTGGGGTCGACGGACGGCGGCGCTCCTTGTGCACCAGGCGCTTGCGCTCGAGGGCGAACACCTCGTCGTCCGTCGTGAAGGTCAGCGTGTAGGCGACCGACGAGTCCTCGGTCCGGCCCGCGACCCGCTTGGTCGACCAGCCCGTGCGGTAGCCCAAGGAGTGCACGAGCTCCCGGACGTCCTCGGCCAGCCGACGGCTGGTCAGCGCGATCTGCGGCGATCCCGTCGGGTTGACCGTGCCGTCGGTGTCGAGCAGGCCGGCGAGCAGGTCACGCCGCTGCTGCTCGCTGGCGCGCAGGTAGGTCGACGGGATGTGCTTGTTCCCCAGCACGCCGAGCGTGCGAAGCCGACCGTGGATCGTGCCGTTCGCGTCGTGGCACGGCTGGCAGCGCAGCAGTCCGGTGGTCTCGACCCCGCAGTCCGGGCAGGTGGGCACCGCGACGGGGCCGGACAGCGCCTTGACCTTGCCGCCGCACGACCGCCCACACGTGCGGACCTGGGACCGCTGCGGCACGAACGACGCCCCGCAGACCTCGCAGGCGCGCGACGCGATCGGGTCGACGGGCAGCTGGATCGAGTACAGACGCGCGGCACCGGGGCCGGCCGGGGCCGCTCGTGAGACCAGGCCACGACCCTCGATGAGCATCGCGATCTCGGGGTCCGCGCTGGTGAACCGTGCCGACGCGGAGTGGCCGTCGCCTAGCCACACGCCGAGCGCGTACGGGTCGATCGGCAGGTCAGCCTCGGGCAGCCGCAGTGCCGCCGTGGTGGCCACCGAGTGGTTCGCGCGGGCGTCGCCGGTCGCGCACCGCAGCGTCGCGTGGATCTCCTCGGTTGTCCGGATCGCCGACAGACCGGCGTTCCGCCGACGCTCCGCGCGCGTGCTGGTGGACCACTGGTGCAGGGCGTCGGCGACGATCTGGCTGCCGTCGTCGAAGGTCACGCGGTAGGTCGGCCGGTCGGTGAGAACCTCGGTCGCGGCGACGACCCTGGTCGGCGTCCCGTCGGAGGCGAGCAGCTGGTCCCCGACCTGGACCTCACCCATCGTCGTCCAGCCCGTCGGCGTGGGCAGCGGCGTGTCGAGTGCCAGCGCCTTGCCGATGGCCGGACGTGCTGCGAGCACGATCATCTGGCCCGGGTGCAGCCCGTTGGTGAGCCGGTCCAGGTCCGAGAACCCCGTCGGCACGCCGATCATGCCCTCGCCGCGGTGGCCGGCGGCCTCGATCTCGTCGACCGCCCCGCCGATGATGTCGCCCAGGATCATGTAGTCCTCGGACGACCGTCGCTCGGTGACCGCGTAGACCTCCGCCTGCGCGTTGTTCACGATCTCGTCGACGTCGCCGCCGTCGGTGCCGTAGCCGAGCTGCACGATGCGCGTGCCGGCCTCGACGAGCTTGCGGAGCACCGACCGCTCCCGCACGATCCGGGCGTAGTAGCCGGCGTTCGCGGCGGTGGGGACCGACGAGATGAGCGTGTGCAGGTACGGGGCCCCGCCGATGCGCTGGATCTCGCCGCGCTTGGTCAGCTCGTCCGCGACCGTGATGGCGTCGGCCGGTTCGCCGCGGCCGTACAGGTCGATGATCGCGTCGTACACGACCTCGTGCGCCGGGCGGTAGAAGTCGGTGCCGCGGATCTGCTCGACGACGTCGGCGATCGCGTCCTTGGAGATCATCATGCCGCCGAGCACCGAGCGCTCGGCGTCGAGGTCCTGCGGAGGGGTCCGGTCATAGCCGCCGCCACCGCCGCGGTGGGTGCCCGACGGCGCGCCGTACTCGAGCTCCTCGATCGTCACCTGGTCCCCATCGTCGTCGTCGTACACATGTTCCATGGGGGGTCTGACACTGGCAGGTCCCGCACACGCGACGTTAGGGGTCCTGAGGAGCGCCGCCAAACCGGCTCGCGGGCCTGTGGGCGACACGGCCCGCACCTGTGGGAGGACACCGGCGCGTCTGTGGAGGAACGCTCGCCTACTGTGAGTCGCGCTGTGGATCGTGTCCGATTTTGTCCACAGGCCGTGGACAGGGGTGTGGACGAGCGGGTGAATCAGCACCCGAATCTGCCTCTCACCCGGGCAAACGCTGTACACGTGCTGTGGACGCGAGAAAGGTTGGCCGAGATTTCACCTGTCGGACACCGACCCCAAGGCCTGGACGGGCAGATACTCGCGCTCGCCGTCCCGGCGCTGGGCGCACTCGTCGCCGAGCCGCTCTTCGTGCTGGTCGACTCCGCCGTGGTCGGCCACCTCGGCACCGCCCCGCTGGCCGGTCTGGCGCTCGCGTCGACCGTCCTGATGACCGTCATCGGGCTGTGCGTGTTCCTGGCCTACGCCACGACGGCTGCCGTCGCGCGGCGCCTCGGCACCGGGGACCGGACCGGCGCCCTGCAGGTCGGCGTCGACGGGATGTGGCTGGCGCTCGGCCTCGGGGTGGTGCTCGCAGCGGCCACGTGGCTGAGCGCGCCCTGGCTGGTGGAGGCTCTCGGGGCGTCCGGTGAGGTCGCGCAGCAGGCCGTCATCTACCTGCGCTGGTCGTCACCGGGCCTGCCCGGGATGCTCCTGGTCCTCGCCTCGACGGGCGCGCTGCGCGGGCTGCTCGACACCCGCACGCCGCTGGTCGTGGCGGCCGTCGGCGCGGTGGTCAACGCCGCGCTCAACGTCGTGCTCGTCTACGGCGTCGGCATGGGGATCGCCGGGTCGGGGCTCGGCACCGCGCTCACGCAGCTGGGCATGGCTGTGGCGCTCACCGCGGTCGTGGTCCGGGGGGCGCGCGGCACGGGCGCCCAGCTGCGGCCGGCGGCCGGCGGCATCTGGGCCAACGCACGCGCAGGCACCCCGCTGTTCGTCCGGACGCTGTCGCTGCGCCTCGCCATCCTGCTGACGGTGTGGGTGGCCACCGGGCTCGGCGCGGTCGAGCTGGCCGGGCACCAGGTGGTGAACGCGGTGTGGGGGCTCGCGGCGTTCGCGCTGGACGCCCTCGCCATCGCCGCGCAGGCCCTCGTCGGCCACGCCCTGGGCGCCGCCGACGTCCCCAGGGTCCGCGCGATCCTGCGCCGGACCCTGCAGTGGGGCGTGGGGGCCGGGGCCGCGCTGGGCCTCGTCGTCGGCGGGCTGTCAGCGCTCTACGTCCCGCTCTTCACGTCCGACGACGACGTCCGCCGCGCCGCCGTCGCCGCCCTCGTGGTCGCCGCGGTGACCATGCCGATGGCCGGCTGGGTGTTCGTGCTCGACGGCGTGCTCATCGGCGCGGGCGACGGCCGGTTCCTCGCGTGGGCGGGCATGGCGACGCTGGTGGTCTACGTGCCGTTCGCGCTGGCCGTCCGTGAGGCCGCCCCGCCGGGGGCCGCCGGTCTGGCGTGGCTCTGGGCCGCGTTCGCGGGGGTGTTCATGCTGGCACGCGCGGCCACCACCGGCTGGCGCGCCCGCGGCACGGCGTGGATGGTGACGGGCGCATAGAAGCGCCCCGCTCCCCTCAGGGGAACGGGGCGCTTCTCAGGAGTGCTCAGCTCAGGCTGCGACGACCTTGACGGTCACCGTCGCGGACACGTCTGCGTGCAGACGGACCGACACCTGGTACTCGCCGAGGGCCTTGATCGGCTGACCGATCTCGACCTTCCGCTTGTCGATCTGCGGAGCGCCGGACTTCTTGACCGCCTCGGCGATCTCGGAGGTCGTGACGGCACCGAACAGACGGCCCGACTCGCCGGCCTTGGCCGACACGACGACGGGCTTGCTCTGCAGCGAGTCGCGGATCGCCTTGGCGTCGTCGAGCGTCGCGATCTCGCGGGCCTTGCGGGCCTTGCGGATCGCGGTGACGTCCTTCTCGGCGCCCTTGGTCCAGGGCGTCGCCAGGCTGCGCGGGACGAGGAAGTTCCGGGCGTACCCGTCCTTCACCTCGACCACGTCGCCGGGCTCACCGAGACCGGTGACCTCGTGGGTCAGGATGATCTTCGCCATGATGGTCCCCTTTCTCAGCGTGCCGACGACGAGTACGGCAGCAGGGCCATCTCGCGGGCGTTCTTGACAGCGCGCGCGATCGCGCGCTGCTCCTGCGTGGACACACCGGTCACCCGGCGAGCGCGGATCTTCCCGCGGTCGGAGATGAACTTGCGCAGCAGCGCAGTGTCCTTGTAGTCGACGACGTCGATCTTCGCCGCCTTGAGCGGGTTCAACTTCTTCTTGGGCTTACGAACCACGGGCTTGGCCATCGTGGTGCTCCTTGTCTGCTGGAGCCCTGGGCGTTGCCGTGCCCAGGGATGGGGAATGTCTGAGTGTCAGGCGCCGATCAGAACGGGGGCTCGTCGGAGTAGCCGGCACCGCCAGCACCACCCGCGGGCGTCGCCCACGGGTCGTCCTGCTGGGTGCCGCCACCGCCGCCGGAGCCGCCGAACCCACCGCCGCCGCCACCGTTGAAGCCGCCGCCGCCCCCGCCGCCGAAGCCACCGCCGCCGCCACCCGAACGCTGGGTCCGGGTGACCTTGGCCGTGGCGTAGCGCAGGGACGGGCCGACCTCGTCGACCTGGAGCTCGTACACGGTGCGCTTCTCGCCCTCGCGGGTCTCATACGAGCGCTGCACGAGCCGGCCGGTCACGATGACGCGGGTGCCCTTGGTGAGCGACTCGGCGACCGACTCGGCCGCCTCCCGCCAGATCGAGCAGCGGAGGAACAGCGTGTCGCCGTCCTTCCACTCGTTGCTCTGGCGGTCGAACGTACGGGGGGTGGACGCGACGGTGAAGTTCGCGACAGCTGCCCCCGAGGGGGTGAAGCGCAGCTCGGGATCCCCGGTCAGGTTCCCGATCACCGTGATGACGGTCTCACCGCTCATGCCCAGCTCCTCGTTCGTTCGATCAGTCGGAAGATGTGGAGCCGCACGTTACGGGCGGCCACCCACAAGAGATCAGGCGTCGGCGCGCAGGACCTTGGTCCGCAGGACGACCTCGTTGAGGCCGAGCTGGCGGTCGAGCTCCTTGGCGGTCGCGGGCGTCGCGTGGAAGTCGATGACGGCGTAGATGCCCTCGGACTTCTTCTGGATGTCGTAGGCAAGCCGACGACGGCCCCAGATGTCGACCTTGTCGACAGTGCCACCGTCGGTCTTGACGACCGTCAGGTACTTGTCGAGCGACGGAGCAACGGTGCGCTCCTCGATCTCGGGGTCAAGGATGATCATGAGTTCGTACTGACGCAGGCTCATACCCACCTCCTCTGGTCTCAGCGGCCACGGTCGATCCGTGGCAGGAGGGTGTGTGCGTCGCTGCGCGGAGCGATCCGTCCATGACGACGGGCCCCTCCGGGCACAGCAATCTCCAAGGCTACCCGGCCCGGGGCCACCGCCGAAATCGGCTGTGGACGGGCGAGGACCTGGAAGCTCCGGCGAGGGGCGGCTGCCCGCCCCTCGCCGAGGATCAGGGGGCTGCCGGTGTCTCCGTCGGAGTCGGCTGCGGAGGCGGCTCCTGCGTCGGCTGGGCCTTCGGCCCGGTCGAGATGACGAGGGTCACCGGGCTCCCGGGGGCGAGCATGGTGCCGCCCTTCGGGTCGACCCGGATGACCCGGCCCGCGGTCACGCTGTCGGAGGGTTCCGACACGACGTTCGTCGCCAGCCCGGCGTTCACCACGGTCGCCGTCGCGTCCGCCTCGAGCTTGCCCTCGAGCCCGGAGGGCACGGCCACCTCGGTGGGGGCCTGCTCCGTGGGCTGCTCGGTAGGCGCCGTCGTCTCGGTCGGCGTCGCGCTGGCGGTCGCGGTGGGCTTGGCGCCCACGTTGGCCCGCGGCGGGAAGTCGACCACGTCCGCGTACTGCGGCTGCTCGAAGACCGTCTTCATGTACGACTGCCACAGGAACGCGGGCCAGGTCGCACCGGTGACGAACTTGACCTTGCCGATCGGCGAGATCGACTCCTGGGTGGTGCCGTTCATCTGGCTGAGCGACACCTCCGTGACGATGTTGGGGGTGAAGCCGACGAACCAGGCCGCCTTGTTGTCCTGCGTGGTGCCGGTCTTGCCGGCGATCGGACGGTCGAGCGGCTTGATCCACTGCTTGCCCGACCCCTTCTGCACCACCTGGGTCATCGCGTACGTCGCGTCGGCG
The DNA here is from genome assembly GCF_056405535.1 of Cellulomonas sp. P1_G12_2. Lineage (NCBI taxonomy): Bacteria > Bacillati > Actinomycetota > Actinomycetes > Micrococcales > Cellulomonadaceae > Cellulomonas > Cellulomonas sp. P1_G12_2. The sequence continues at coordinate 224,454 of NZ_JBFUBX010000001.1, forward strand.
ATCACGTCCTGCGCGAAGGCCCGCTCCGTGGGGTCCTTGTGCTCGTACGCGACCGAGCCGTTCGAGTTGGTGACGGAGCGGACGATGTACGGGTCCACCCGCATGCCGCCCGAGGCGATGGTGGCGTACGCACCGACCATGTCGATCGGCTTCAGCGTCTCGGTGCCGAGCACGTTGGCGCGGTTGGTGTCCACGGGCGCGGGGAGGCCCGCACGCTCGGCCACCTCGGCCGTCTTCTCCGGACCGATCTGGAGGTTCAGCTGGGCGTACACCGTGTTGACCGACTGCGCGGTCGCCTCCACCAGGTCGATGTTGCCGAACTGGCCGTTGCTGAAGTTGCTGACCTTCCAGTCGCCGAACTCCTGCGGCGTCCGCCCGCTGAACCGCGTGTTCAGCCCGACGCCCTGCTCGAGGCCGGCGATGAGCGTGAACGGCTTGAACGTCGACCCGGGCTGGACGTTGTCGTAGGTGACCGCGTTCTTCTGGTCGGCGAGGAAGTCCGGGCCGCCGTAGAGCGCGACGATGGCGCCGTCCCTGGGGTCGATCGAGCTGAGGGACACACGGGTGAGCTCGCTGGGCGTCGCGCCGTCCTGCCCGGGCAGCGTGCCGAGACGGAACGCGGCGACCTGGTCCTGGGCGGACGCCTGCAGCGGCTGCTGGATCGTGGTGACGACCTTGAGCCCGCGCCGCTTGATCTCGTCCTCGGTGAAGGCGAGCGGCTCACCCATGAGCTCGTCGCGGACCATCTTCAGCAGGTGCCCCGTGGGCCCCTGCATCGTGTCCGACTCCTTGTACTCGACCGTGGGAGGGAAGACCATCGGCGCCCGCTCGGCCGCGGTGAGCCAGCCTTCCTCCTCCATGGAGTCGAGCACGATGTTCCAACGCGCCTCGGCCTTGGCGGGGCTGACGGCCGGGTCCCAGTTGTTGGGCGACGGGATGATCCCGGCCAGCAGGGCCGCCTGCTCACGGGTCAGCGCGGCGGCGTCGACACCGAAGTACGCCTGCGCGGCGGCCTGGATCCCGTAGGAGTCGCGGCCGAAGTAGATGGTGTTGAGGTACCGCCCCAGGATCTCGGGCTTCGTCTCCTCCCTGGCGATCTTGATCGCCAGGAGGGTCTCCTTGAACTTGCCGACGTAGTCGGTCGTCGTCTTGTCGACGTAGTACCGCTCGACGTACTGCTGCGTCAGCGTCGACCCACCCTGGGTGGCGCCGCCGCGCAGGTTGTTCAGGAACGCGCGGCCCATGCCGGTGATCGAGATGCCGCTGTTGTTGGTGAAGAAGGTCTTGTCCTCGGCGGCGGCGACCGACTGGCCGACGTACTCCGGCAGCGACTCGTAGGGGACGATCTGACGCTTCTGGGCCGCGAACGTGCCCATGACCCCGCCCGGCGAGCCGTCGGGGTTGTTGGCGAAGTAGACGGTGGTCGTCTCGGCGCGGGTGTCGTCGGCCGGGTCGGGGATCGTCGTGTATGCGTACGCACCGACGAACGCGCCGGCGCCGAGGAAGCCCACCGCGAGGATGGTGCCGAGCACGAACCGCCACGAGGGCAGCCAGCGGTGCAGGCCGTGGAAGCCCGACCGCGGGTAGTCGAAGAACCGACGCTTGGGGGCGCTGCTGCGCGACGAGGACGCCGTCGACCCACGGGGCGCACTGCGCTTGCCCCGGGCGGGAGCCCTCCGATTCGTGCCTGCCAACGCGCTGCCTTCCGTCCGACGACTGGGTCCGGCCGGTCCGCCCGGATCCGGGCAGGCGTCAGCCGCGCTGCTCAGTATGGGGGACCTCCCTGTCCCGGTCGCGAGGGCTCACGCGTGGATCCGACGAGCCTTCACATGATCGGCACGCCGCGCACGAACCGCCGCCGCACCCGGGAGGGCAGAGGTGACGGGGGTCACCGTCAGGGCCGGACTTGCTCGTATCCTCGTTCTCGACATACTCTCCGGATGTATCGAGTTGATACATCGACTCACCAACATCCCGAGGAGGTGCCCCCCGTGCGCGGTCGTTCCGACGTGCTCGAGCCGGCCATCCTCGGGCTGCTCCACGAGTCCCCGATGCACGGCTACGAGCTGCGCAAGCGGCTCAACCTCGTGCTCGGGTCGTTCCGCGCCCTGTCGTACGGCTCCCTGTATCCCTGCCTCAAGTCGCTGGTCGACCGCGGGTGGATCCAGGGGATCGAGTCGCTCGCGACCCCACACGGTGTGGCGTCCAAGCGTGCCCGGATCGTCTACCAGCTGACGGCCGACGGCAAGGAGCACCTGCAGCAGGTGCTCGCGTCGTCGGGACCGGCCGCCTGGGAGGACGAGAACTTCGACGTCCGGTTCGCCTTCTTCGGGCAGACCGACGCCGAGACCCGCCTCCGGATCCTCGAGGGTCGGCGCTCGCGCCTGACCGAACGGCTCGAGACGGTCCGCCAGTCCTTCGCCCGCACCCGCGAGCGCATGGACGAGTACACCCTCGAGCTCCAGCGGCACGGCCTCGAACAGGTCGAGCGTGAAGTCCGCTGGCTCGACGGGCTGATCGACAACGAGCGCGGCGTGCGCCGCACCCGTCCCGCAGGCACCGGTCATCCGGCCGTTGCTGACACACCCGTGGAGGACGACGACGTCGCCCCCGCGCGAACCACCGAGAAGGAGCGAGGATGACCTCCATCCGCGTCGCCATCGTCGGCGTCGGCAACTGCGCCGCGTCGCTCGTCCAGGGCGTGCACTACTACGCCGACGCCGACCCGAGCGGCACCGTGCCCGGCCTGATGCACGTGCAGTTCGGCGACTACCACGTCCGCGACATCGAGTTCGTCGCCGCGTTCGACGTGGACGCGAAGAAGGTCGGCTTCGACCTGTCCGAGGCCATCGGTGCCTCGGAGAACAACACCATCAAGATCGCTGACGTCCCGCCGCTCGGCGTGCCGGTGCAGCGCGGTGTCACCAACGACGGCCTCGGCAAGTACTACCGCGAGACCATCACCGAGTCCGACGCCGAGCCGGTCGACATCGTCGCCGCCCTGCGCGAGGCCCGTGCCGACGTCCTCGTCTGCTACCTGCCCGTCGGGTCCGAGATCGCCGCGAAGTACTACGCCCAGTGCGCCATCGACGCCGGCGTCGCGTTCGTCAACGCGCTGCCCGTCTTCATCGCGTCCGACCCGGTGTGGGCCGCGAAGTTCGAGGCCGCCGGTGTCCCGATCGTCGGCGACGACATCAAGTCGCAGGTCGGCGCCACCATCACGCACCGCGTGCTGGCCCGCCTGTTCGAGGACCGCGGCGTCGTGCTGGACCGCACGTACCAGCTGAACGTCGGCGGCAACATGGACTTCAAGAACATGCTCGAGCGCGACCGCCTGGAGTCCAAGAAGCTCTCCAAGACGCAGGCCGTCACCTCCAACCTGAGTGGCCCGCTCGGCGGCAAGAAGTCGGACCGCAACGTCCACATCGGCCCGTCGGACTACGTCGCCTGGCTCGACGACCGCAAGTGGGCCTACGTCCGCCTCGAGGGTCGCGCGTTCGGCGAGGTGCCCCTGAACCTCGAGTACAAGCTCGAGGTCTGGGACTCGCCCAACTCGGCCGGCATCATCATCGACGCCGTCCGCGCCGCGAAGATCGCCAAGGACCGCGGCATCGGCGGCCCGATCCTGTCGGCGTCGACGTACTTCATGAAGTCCCCGCCCGTGCAGACCGAGGACACCGAGGGCCGCTCGCAGGTCGAGGCCTTCATCCGCGGCGAGCGCGAGCGCTGACCGAAGTGCAGCGAAGGGTGGAGGCGCGCCAGCGCACCCGCCCGTAGCGGAACGCAGCACCACCCGCTGATCTGACACACGAAGGCGCGCATCCCTGCGGGGGTGCGCGCCTTCGTCGTGCCGCAGGGCGCGATCCGGCGGCACGACCGGATGGGAGGATGACCCGGTGCAGGTGATCGCCGACCTCAAGGCCCTGTGGCCTCTGAAGGACTTCCGCAAGCTGTTCGCCGTCCGGCTCGTGAGCCAGACGGCCGACGGCATGTTCCAGGTCGGGCTCGCCACGCTCTTCTTCTTCTCGCCGGAGAACGCCAGCACCGCGGCCGGCGTCGCGACCGCGTTCGCGGTGCTCCTGCTCCCGTTCACGATCGTCGGACCGTGGGCGGGCGTGCTGCTCGACCGGTGGCGCCGCCGCCAGGTGCTGTTCGTCGGCAACCTCGTGCGGGTGGCGATCACGGTGGTCATCGCGCTGATCATGGTGACGGACGGGGTCGGGCCCGCCGTCTACGTGCTCGCGCTGGTCAACCTGTCGATCAACCGCTTCCTGCTGTCGGCGCTGAGCGCGTCGCTGCCTCGCACGGTGGACGGTCCGCTGCTGCTCACCGCCAACTCGCTCACCCCGACCCTCGGTGCCGCGGCTGCCGGTGTCGGTGCCGGGATCGGCTTCGTGCTCGGCCTGGTGCTGCCCGCGGGTCACACCCGCGACGGAGCCGCGCTGTTCGTCGCCGCCGCGGTCATGGCGACCGCCGCCGCGCTGGCCACCCGGCTGGGCAAGGACCGGCTGGGTCCCGACGAGCGCGCCGACGCCCGCCAGATGAGGGCGGCGCTGAGCAGCCTCGCCCACGGTCTGGTCGCCGGCGCGCGGCACCTGGTCCAGCGACGGACCCCCGCACGGGCGCTCGGCATCATGGCCGCGCACCGGTTCCTCTACGGCGTCACGTTCATCGCGAGCATCCTCATCGCCCGCAACCTGCTGTCCGACCCCGCGGACGCGGGCCAGGGGCTGAAGACGTTCGGGCTGGTGCTGGGAGCGTCGGCGGCCGGGTTCGTGCTCGCGGTGGTGCTCACGCCCGTGCTCTCGCCGCGCACCGGCCCGCACTGGTGGATCGTGCTCTGCCTCGGCCTGGCGGCCGTCAGCCAGCTGCTGCTCGTCGCCTCGGCGTCCCGGGTCGCGGTGCTGGTCGCCGCCGGTGCGCTCGGCCTGGCCGCGCAGGGGGCCAAGATCGCGGTCGACACGATCGTGCAGCGCGACACCGACGACGCGTTCCGCGGACGGGCGTTCGCGCTGTACGACGTCCTGTACAACGCCGCGTTCGTCGGCGCCGCCGCGCTCGGTGCGGTCACCCTGCCCGACACCGGCTACTCCCAGGGCCTCTTCCTGGTGCTCGCCCTCGCGTACGCCGGGTTCGCCGCGCTGTACGGATCGGCCTCCCGGGGGGTACCCGCGGGGCGGGTCACCGAGGCACGATTGGCCTCGTGAGCAGCGACGACAAGGTGGTCGAGCACGAGGACGACCTGCCGCTGAACGCCGTGCTCTCCAGCGATCTCGCACTGTCCATCTCGGACGCGATGCGGCCCGACGACCCGCTGGTGTGGGTCAACGGCGCGTTCAGCCGGCTCACGGGCTACCCGGCGGACGAGGTGCTCGGCCGCAACTGCCGGTTCCTGCAGGGCGCGGACACCGACCCGATCGCCGTGGGGCGCATCCGGACCGCGATGGACGACGGGCGAGCGGTCGCGACCGTCATCCGCAACTACCGCCGCGACGGCTCCCCGTTCTGGAACCAGGTGGTGATCAGCCCGGTCGTCGACGAGACCGGGCGGGTGACGCACCACGTGGGGATCCAGGCCGACGTCACCGAGCGGGTGGCCGCCGACCAGGTGCGGGACCTCGAGCTCGACCTCGTCGACGAGACGGCGGCCCGGCTCGACCTGCTCGCCCACATCAGCGACGAGCTGGCCAAGAACCTCGACTACGACGCGGCGGTCGACGCCCTCGGGGACATCGCGATCCCCGCGCTGGCGAGCTGGGGATTCGTCGCCATCACCGACGACCGCGGTCGGTTCTCCCGCGTGCACCTCGTCGCCGGCGACCTGCACGACCGCGAGACCATCCGGGCCTTGGCCAACCAGGACATCAGCTGGCTCACGCGCGCCCCCAAGATCGTCGAGGCGCTGACCAGCAGCCCCGGGTTCGTCGCGACCCCCTACGCCATCGACACCGCGTCGCTGCCCGGGCGGACCACCCCCGACCAGCTGGACCTGCTGCGTCGGCTCGGCCTGGGTCAGGCCATGGTGGTGCCGCTGCGTGCGCGCGACCGGGTGCTCGGCGTGCTCACCCTGGTGGCGGTCGACGGGTTCGGTGCGGACGCCGTGGTGACGGCCGCGCACCTGGGGCGCCGGGCCGGGCTGGCGCTCGACAACGTCCGACTGTTCCTGGCCGAGCGCACCGCCGTGCTGACCCTGCAGCACAGCCTCCTGCCGGAGATCCCCGAGATCCCCGGACTCGACATCTCTGCCGCGTACATCCCGTCCGGCCGGCAGGCCGAGGTGGGTGGGGACTGGTTCGACGTGCTCCCGCTGCCGGACGGTGCCATCGGGCTCGCCGTCGGCGACGTGGTCGGCCACGACCTGCGCGCAGCGGCAGCGATGGGCCAGCTCCGCTCGCTGCTGCGGTCCTACGCGTGGGAGGGGTCGTCGCCGGGCGAGGTCCTGGCCAGGGCGGACGAGCTGGTGCGGGGCCTCGACATCGCCGACATCTCGACGTGCGCGTACCTGCGCTGGCGGCCGAACGGGGAGGGCGCCCACGTCACCTACGCACGTGCGGGGCACCCGCCACCGCTCCTGCGCCTCGCGGGGGGCGAGGTCCGCGCACTGGACGAGGGACTGTCCACGCCGATCGGCCTTGCCGGTCCCGGCGGTGCCGAGGCCACGATCGACGTGCCCCCGGGCGCGACCCTGGTCCTGTACACCGACGGACTGGTCGAGCGACGCGACCGTGGCCTGCGCGAGGGGATCGCCCTGCTCACCGGGGAGCTCGCGTCGCTGCCCGACGACGTGGACGCGACGACGGTCAAGGACCGGCTGGTCGAGCGCTTCATCGGCCCGTACCAGGAGGACGACGTCTGCCTGCTCGTGGTCAGGAGCGCGCTGCCCACCAGCTGAGCAGCTCGTCGCGCGCGGCGTCCGGCCCCAGCGGCCCGCGCTCCATCCGCAGCTCGAGCAGGTGCTTGTACGCCTCGCCGACCTCGCGCCCGGGCGCCAGTCCGAGGATCTCCATGATCTGCGTGCCGTCGAGGTCGGGGCGGATGGAGCTGAGCTCCTCCTGCTCCCGCAGCTGCGCGATCCGGGCCTCGAGGTCGTCGTACGCCGCGGACAGCCGGGCCGCCTTGCGCAGGTTCCGCGTGGTGGAGTCCGACCGGGTCAGCCGGTGCAGCCGCTCCAGCAGCGGGCCGGCGTCCGTGACGTAGCGGCGCACCGCCGAGTCGGTCCAGCTGCCCTCGCCGTAGCCGTGGAAGCGCAGGTGGAGCTCGGTCAGCCGCGCGACCGCCTGGACGGTGGACTTGTCGAACCGCAGCTCCTTCAGCCGCTTGGCGACGAGCTTGGCGCCGACCATCTCGTGGTGGTGGAAGCTGACACCGCCGCCGTCCTCGAGCCGCTTGGTCTTCGGCTTGCCGATGTCGTGCAGCAGGGCCGCCAGCCGGAGCACCAGGTCGGGACCGGGCACCACACCGTCGGGGCCGGTCTCCAGCGCGATCGCCTTCTCGAGGACGGTCAAGGAGTGCTCGTAGACGTCCTTGTGCCGGTGGTGCTCGTCGATCTCCAGGCGCAGCGCGGGCAGCTCGGGCAGGACGTGGTCCGCCAGGCCGGTGTCGACCAGCACCTCGAGGCCCGCACGGGGCTGCGTCGCGACCAGCAGCTTGCTCAGCTCGTCGCGCACCCGCTCGGCGGAGACGATCGCGATCCGGTCGGCCATGTCGACGATCGCCTCGCGGGCCGCGGGGTCGACGGCGAACCCCAGCTGGGCGGCGAACCGGGCGGCCCGCATCATGCGCAGCGGGTCGTCGTCGAACGACTGCCGCGGGTCCACCGGGGTGCGCAGGACGCCGGCGGCGAGGTCGGTGAGTCCGTCGAAGGGGTCGACGAACGTCAGCTCGGGCACCCGGACGGCCATCGAGTTCACCGTGAAGTCGCGGCGGGACAGGTCGCCCTCGAGCGAGTCGCCGAACGCCACCTGCGGCTTGCGCGACGCCGGGTCGTACTCGTCCGTGCGGTACGTGGTGACCTCGACGACGACGTCCTGCGCCAGCGACGAGCGGCGGCCGGCGAATCGGCGGGCGCCGATGGTGCCGAACTCCTTGCCGATGTCCCAGTGCGCGTCACCCCAGCGCGCAAGGATCGCCTGCGTCTGGTCGGGCGTCGCCGACGTCGCGAAGTCGAGGTCCGCCGACGCCCGGCCCAGGAACGCGTCCCGCACCGGGCCGCCGACCAGCGCCAGCTCGTGGCCGGCCGCGCGGAACAGCTCGCCCAGCTCGAGCGCATCCGCGGGCAGCCCTGCCAGCACGCCCAGCGCGCGCTTCTGCAGCGCCACCAGGGCGGCGCTCAGGTCGGGGGACTCGGGGCTGACGGTCGGATCGAGGGACGGCACTCGTCCAAGCCTGCCAGACCCGAGGCTCTGCTCAGGCGTCTGCGGGCCGGAGCGCACCGTCCCAGTCGTTACAGTGTCGATATGTCGAGCCCGGCGCGCCCACCCGTCCCCGGGGGCGTCCCAGCGCCGCCGGGTGGCCATCCGCTGCGGATCGACCCCCGGCACTCGCTGGTCCGCGTCCCCGCCGCGCCGCTGCCCGTGGTGGACGAGACCTCCGCCGGGGGCATCGTCGTCAGCCGCCGCGACGGCGTCGACCACGCCGCGGTCATCGCGCGGCGCAACCGCGCCGGACGCCTCGAGTGGTGCCTGCCGAAAGGCCACCTGGAGGGCGACGAGACGCCCGAGGAGGCCGCCGTCCGCGAGATCGCGGAGGAGACCGGCATCACCGGACAGGTCCTGCGCCGGCTGGGCGTCATCGACTACTGGTTCAGCGGCGACGACCGCCGCGTGCACAAGGTCGTGCACCACTTCCTGCTCGGAGCCACCGGCGGCACCCTCTCGGTCGAAGGCGACCCGGACGGCGAGGCCGAGGACGCGGCCTGGATCCCGGTGGCCGAGCTGCACGGCGTGCTCGCCTATCCGAACGAGCGCCGACTGGCCGAGGCGGCGCTCGTGGTCCTCGTCGGCGAGGCATGAGCGGGCGCTCGCTGCGGCGCCGGGTGCTCTGCGCGGCCCTGGCGCTCGTCGGCGCACTCGCGGCAGCACCTCCGGCGATGGCAGCCACCGACGCACCCGAGCTCCCGGTCACCGTGCAGATCACCGAGGTGTCCCCGAGCGTGCTGCGGCCCGGCGAGGACCTGCACGTCCGGGCGATCCTGCGCAACGACGGCGACGAGGCGATCGAGGAGCCAGGAGCCGCCCTCCGGCTGAGCCGGTTCCGGGTCTTCTCCCGCGCGGACGTGGACGCGTGGGCCTCCGCCGGGACCAGCGGCTTGTCACGGACCCGTCGCGACACCACGGTGCCGGTCGCCGGACCGCTGCTCCCGGGCGCCAGCGTCTCGGTGGAGCTCATGATCCCGGCCGACCGCATCGGGCTGCTCAAGGGCGCCGACACCTGGGGTCCCCGCGGGCTCGTCGTGGAGGCGCTGGACGGGTCGAGCCGCGTCGGGCTCCAGCGCACCTTCGTCCTGTGGCTCACCACCGACGACGTGCCGCAGACCGACGTCTCGGTCCTCGTCCCGATGGTCGGCCCGCCCACGGAGCCCACCGGGACGGACGAGAGCGTGGCCGAGCTCGAGGAGCAGACCGGGACCGGCGGGCGCCTGCACGACCTCACGGCCGTCGTCGCTGCCGACGCGGACATCGGCGTCGCCGTCGACCCGGCTCTGCTCGCCGCCGCAGCCGCGGGCTCACCGAGCACCCGGGCGTGGGCCACCGACCTCACCACCCGGCTCCGCGCGCACGACGTCGTGGCGCTGCCCTGGTCCGACCCGGACATCGCCGCGGCCGCGCACGGCCAGCACCCGGACCTGGTCCAAGTGGCGGCGGACCGCACCGCGCAGACCGGGATCCCCGGCCTCACCACGTCCTCGGGCCTGCTGTGGGCACCCGGGACCGACACGCCCGACCAGGCGACCGCCGGTGTGACCTCCCAGGTGGGTGCCGACGCGATCGTCTTCCCGCCCGCCACGGAGACGGACGTCAAGACGACTCCCGGTGCGGCCGCGCGGGTCCAGACTCCAGCGGGTGCGATCACCGCCTTTCGGCCCGACGCCATCCTCACCGGGTTGCTCACAGCGCCGGACGAGATCGAGCCGGGCGCCACGACGACCACCACCGTCCAGCGTGCCCTCGCCGAGCTGGCCGTCATCACCCGCGAGGGGGACGAGCCGCCGCACCTCCTGCTCGCGCCGGGACGCACGTGGGAGCCCGACCCGCAGAACGTGTCGGCGTTGCTGACCGCGTTCGACAGCGCGCCCTGGGTGCGGGTCGCCCCGGTGTCGAGGCTCCTCGACACCGCGGAGCCTGAGGCCCGCGCCACGCTCCCCTCCCGCACCACCGACCCCGACGAGCTCGCCCCGAGCGGCGTGTGGGCTCTCGCAGACGCCCGCGCGCACGCCGTCGCGTTCGCCCAGGTCACCAGCGAGCCCGCGACCTTGCTCGAGGGGGTCGACGCCGAGGTCCTCGCCCCGCTCTCGGTCGCGTGGCGCGCGGACCCTGCCGGGCGGGACGAGCTCGTGACGTCCGTCGTCACCGAGGTCGGCGCGCGGACCACGGGCCTGAGCATCGCCCCGGTCAGCGACTACCGGGTGATCGCGGCGAGCAGCACCCTGTCCATCGTCGTGCAGAACGCCCTCGCGGTCCCCGCCACGGTCCTGCTCGACGTGACACCGCGCACGGCGTGCCTGGAGGTCGGCGAGATCCCCGAGGTGCAGGTCGACGCGGAGAGCGAGACGAGCGTGCGGGTCCCGCTGAGCGCCCGGGCCAACTGCACGGTGGCCGTCACCGCGCGGCTGACGGCCCCGGACGGGATGGCCGTCTCCCCGACCGTCAGGTTCACCGCTCAGGTGGCGCCCACGATCGAGAGCATCGGCACGATCGTCGTCGGCGTCCTGCTCGCCATCGGCCTGGTCCTCGGCATCATCCGGACCGTGCGTCGCGGCCAGAGCGGACGCCGCGGGGCGCGCACCGAGGCGGAGGCTGACGCACCCACGTCGCTGCCTGTGCTCGGGGGCGTCGCTCCCGACGAGACCCACCCGGCGGAGGATCCTCGGTGACCGACGACGACGGGATGCGTCGCGGCGCCGCCCTCATGGCCTCCGGCACCGCCGTCTCCCGGGTCCTCGGGCTGCTGCGCGGCATGGTCATGGTCAGCGCGATCGGCGCCACGGGCCAGGCCGCCGACGCGTTCGCGGTGGCCAACAAGCTGCCGAACGTCCTCTACATGCTGCTGGCCGGGGGCGTGCTCAACGCGATCCTCGTGCCGCAGGTGGTCCGCGCGTACAGGCGCAAGGCGGGGCAGGAGTACGTCGACCGGCTGCTCACCCTGGGGTTCGTGGTGCTGGCCGCCGCGACCGTGGTGCTCACGCTGCTGGCCCCGGTGCTCATCAACCTGTACTCGAGCTTCGGCAACTCGGCGCAGGACGCCCTGGCGACGACGTTCGCCTACTGGTGCATCCCGCAGCTGTTCTTCTACGGCGTCTACGCGCTGCTGGGCCAGGTGCTCAACGCACGCGGCTCGTTCGGTCCGTACATGTGGGCGCCCGCGGTCAACAACATCGTGGCCATCGTCGGCTTCGGCGTCTTCATCGCCGTCTTCGGTGGGTGGGAGGAGTCGGGCGTCGTCGAGGCCGCCTCCTGGACGCCCGGGCAGACGGCCTTGCTCGCGGCCGCCGCGACGCTCGGTGTGATCGCGCAGGCCGTCGTGCTCATCCCGTCACTGCGCCGGGCAGGTGTCCACTACCGGCCGCGCTGGGGGCTGCGCGGATCGGGCCTGAGCACGGCGGGCGGGGTGGCCACCTGGACGCTCGCCGGCCTCGCGGTGGGGCAGCTCGGGTTCCTGGTCGTCACCCGCATCGGGTCAGCCGCACCGGCGGCCGCCGTCGCCGATGGTGTCGCCAAGACCGCGGTGGCCGGTCCCGGCGCGTACGACGTCGCGTTCCTCATCTTCATGCTGCCGCACTCCCTGGTCACGGTGTCGCTGGCCACGGCCCTGTTCACCCGGCTGTCCGCGCAAGCGCACGACGCCGACGTCGACGGGGTCCGCGGCACGCTGTCCTCGGGGCTGCGGGTGGTGAGTGTGTTCACGATCTTCGCGACCGCGGCCATCGTCGTGCTAGCCCTGCCGCTCACCCGGGTCGTCCTGGCGACGGCGACCGAGGGATCGGCCGACGCCGTGTCCGCGGTCGTCCTGGCGATGATCCTGGGGCTCCCGGCCTTCGGCGCCTGGTCGATGTTCCAACGGGCCTATTACGCCTACGAGGACGCCCGGTCGATGGTGCCCATCCAGGTGGTCATGGCGGCCGTCGTCGTGCTCGGCGCCGTCTTGTCCCAGCAGCTCCTGCACCCGACCTCCTGGGTCGTGGGCACCGGGGCAGCGATGAGCGCGTCCTACGTCGTCGGCGCACTCCTCGCCCAGTGGCGGCTGCGGCGGCGCCTCGACGGCATCGACGGCCCTCGCGTGGTCCGGGTGCTGGCACGGTCGACCCTGGCCGCCCTCGTGTCCGCGGGGATCGGCGGGCTGGTCCTGCTGCTGCTCGGTCGGGGCCTGTCGACCGGCTTGATGGCGTCGATCGTCGAGTGCGCCGTCGTCGGCACCGTGATGGGCCTGGTGTACGTCGGCGCGCTGCGCGTGCTGCGCGTGCGCGAGCTGGACAGCCTGCTCCTGCCGGTACTCCGTCGGCTGCCCGGGCGACGCCGCTGATCCGGCACGTCTAGCATGCAGGGTGTCCTGTCCAGGTGTTCGACACGGAGGTGCTGGTGAGCGACGTCGTCGGACGGGGCACCGTGCTCGCGGGCCGGTACCGCGTGCTGTCCCCGGTGGTGTCCGACCTCGAGGGCGCCAGTGCCTGGCAGGCCACGGACCAGATCCTCGACCGGCCCGTCCGCGTCCGCATCCTCGAGCACGGCGCGGTCGCCCCCGCGCTTGATGCCGCACGGCGGGCGGCCCTCGTCACCGACTCCCGCCTCGTGCGCGTGCTGGACGTCGGCACGCACGAGGGCTACGGCTACGTCGTCTCCGAGCAGCGCGTCGGCCCGTCGCTCGCGCGGCTGGTTGCGCAGACCCCGCTCACGGCCGAGCAGGCGCGCGCGGTGGTCGGTGAGGCCGCGTCGGCGCTCGAGGTCGCCCGGCGCCGCGGAGTCCACCACCTCGCCCTGCGCCCGTCCGTCCTGCACGTGAGCCCGGACGGCCGGGTGCTGCTGGGCGGTCTCGCGCTCGACGCGGCCCTCCTCGGCGACTCAGGCGGCGACGCCCGGTCGACCTCGCGGGCCGACGCCGTGGGCCTGGTCCGGCTGCTCTACGCCGCTCTCACCGGGCTGTGGCCGGCCGACCCGCGTGCCCCGCAGACGCCGGGCGGCGAGACGCTGCCCCCCGCCCCCATCGTCGACGGCGCCCCGGTGGCGCCCGCCGACCTGGTCCCCGGTGTGCCCAACGACCTGGACACGCTCTGCGTGGTCACCCTGGGACCCAACGACGACGGCCCGCACAGCCCCGGAGAGCTGGTGCGTGAGCTCGAGCCCTGGGGCGAGATCCGGACGTCCGCGCCCGACCCGTCCACGCTCGGTGGCCCCGTCACCGCGCAGTTCCCGCCCACCGGTGCCGCGGCACCCGGAGGAGGCATTCCCGTGCCCGACGAGGACGACCAGCAGGACACCGCGCCCGTGACCGTGCAGAGGCAGTCCGTGCGGACGGCGTTCCAGCAGCAGGACCCGCCGGGCGCCAACCGGCCCGGCACCCCCCCGCCGGCGACGCCGTCACGCACCAGCTCGCTCGGTGCCGCCGCCCCCGAGCAGGCCCCGCCCGCTGCGGCGACGCAGGCCCTCCCCCCGGCCGTCGCAACCACGCAGGCTCTGCCGCCGACGGCCGCCACCACGCAGCTGCCCCCGACGGCCGCCCCCGAGCCGGCGCCCGCGCCTCCCGTGCTCCCGACCGTCGTGCGCCGACCCGTGGCCCGGTCCACCGCAGCGAGCGCGCCGTCCTCCGTGCCCCCGGCCGGCCGCGCCGCCGCACCGCCACCGCCCGTCGAGCCCCCCGCCGGGCGGCCCGACACCTTCGACTTCGGCGACGTCATCGGGGCCGAGTCCACGCCGCCCAGCAAGCTCCGGTTCGACCCGACCGCGCTCGTCCTGATCGTCGTCGTCCTCGTCGTGATCATCGGCGTGGTCCTCGCGTTCCGGGCGCTGTTCTCCTCGCTCGACCCGGGCGACTCGACGGCCGATCCCGACACGTCGCAGAGCGCCGCGGCGCCGTCCACCCCGGCCGCACCCGCGGCGGAGGAACCGGCCGCGCCCGCCGCCCCCGTCGGCGGTGCACCCGTCATCGCCTCCGCGACGACGATCGACCCGTCCGACGCCGACGGCGAGCACCAGGAGGACGTCGCCAAGGCGTACGACAGCGACCCGGCGACGTTCTGGTACACCCAGACCTACAAGCGTGACGACTTCGCGGGGTTCAAGGACGCCGTCGGCTACGCCATCACCCTGACCACGAAGACCACGGTCAGCACCGTGACGCTGCACTCGAACAGCACGGGCGGGAACGTGGAGATCCGCGCGACCGACGCGGCGAACCCGACCAGCGGGGCGGTGCTCGCGTCCGGACCGTTCGGACCGGACGCGGTGTTCACCCTGAACCCCGCCACGGAGACGCAGTCGATCGTCCTGTGGATCACGCAGCTCCCGACGGCACCCGACGGCGGCTTCCGGCTCGAGCTGACGGAGATCGCCCTGTCCTGACGGTGCCGCGTCCTGACGCGGGTCCGGAACAGATCCGGCCTAGGATCTGTTGATCCGTCAGCCCCGCCGGATCGTCTCCGGCATGCCGAACCGCAAGGAAGTCTCGTGACCGAGCAGTCCACCACCGTCCGCGATCTCGTCATCGTCGGCTCGGGTCCGGCCGGCTACACCGCCGCGATCTACGCGGCCCGTGCGGGTCTGACGCCCCTCGTCATCGCCGGCTCCGTCACCGCCGGCGGCGCGCTGATGAACACCACCGAGGTGGAGAACTTCCCCGGCTTCCCGGACGGCATCCAGGGCCCGGAGCTCATGGAGGGTCTGCAGAAGCAGGCCGAGAAGTTCGGCGCCGAGGTGCTGTGGGACGACGCGTCGTCGCTCGACCTCACCGGCGACATCAAGACGATCGAGACGCTCAACGGCGAGACCTTCCAGGCCCGCGCCGTCATCCTGGCCACCGGCTCCGCGTACCGCGAGCTGGGCCTGGACGACGAGAAGCGCATGTCCGGCCGCGGGGTGTCCTGGTGCGCCACCTGCGACGGGTTCTTCTTCCGCGACCAGGAGATCATCGTGGTCGGCGGCGGCGACTCTGCCGTCGAGGAGGCCACGTTCCTGACCCGGTTCGGCAAGCGCGTCACCCTCGTGCACCGCCGCGACCACCTGCGCGCCTCCAAGATCATGGCCGACCGCGCCGAGAACGACCCGAAGATCGAGTTCGCGTGGAACAGCGAGGTCGTCGCGATCCACGGTGATGCCAAGGTCACCGGCGTCACGCTGCGCGACACGGTCACCGGCGAGACCCGCGAGCACCCCGCGACCGGCGTCTTCGTCGCCATCGGGCACGTCCCGCGCTCCGAGCTGGTCAAGGGCCAGGTGGACCTGGACGACGAGGGCTACGTGCAGGTGATCGGCCGGTCCACCGCCACCAACCTCACGGGCGTCTTCGCGTGCGGCGATCTGGTCGATCACACCTACCGCCAGGCCATCACCGCGGCCGGCTCCGGCTGCGCCGCGGCCCTGGACGCCCAGCACTTCCTGGCCTCGCTCGGTGACCTCGTGCACCCGATCCCGCCGGTGGAGACCTACGCCGAGGAGATCCGATGAGCGCCACCACCCCGGTCACCGACGCCACCTTCCAGTCCGAGGTCCTCGAGTCGAAGATCCCCGTGATCGTCGACTTCTGGGCTCCTTGGTGCGGACCGTGCCGGATGGTCGCTCCCGTGCTCGAGGAGCTGGCCGCCACGTACGAGGGCCGCGTCAAGATCGTCAAGGTCAACTCCGACGAGAACCCCCAGGTCACGGGCGACTACGGCATCGTGTCCATCCCGACGCTCAACTTCTACGCCGGCGGTGAGCTGGTGAAGTCCGTCATCGGCGCACGGCCCAAGTCGATGATCGCCGAGGACATCGAGAGCGTGCTCGCCACGGTCTGAGACCCGCACTCCCTGCCGAACGGCCCCGTCGCAACTGCGGCGGGGCCGTTCGTGTCGCTGGGACGGTGCACGGAGCATGGTCGCTCGCGTGCCAAACTCAGGTGCATGACTGCGCACCCCGTTCCCGACGGCGAGACGTCGGGCCCCCCCACGTCCTCCGCCGCCGGCACCGGCACGCGCCTCGACCAGTGGCTCGGCTCCTACGCCGAGCGCACGCACGGCATGCGGTCGTCCGAGATCCGCGCCCTGTTCGCCGTCGCCAACCGTCCGGAGGTCGTGTCCCTCGCCGGGGGGATGCCGTTCCTCGAGGGACTCCCGCTGGACATCCTCGGAGACCTGGCCCAGCGCGTCGTCGCCACGCGCGGCCTGCAGGCGCTGCAGTACGGGTCCGGTCAGGGCGACGAGACCTTGCGTGAGCAGATCCTCGACGTCATGGCGCTCGAGGGCATCGACGCGCACCCCGACGACGTCGTCGTGACGACCGGGTCGCAGCAGGCGCTCGACCTGGTCACCCGCATCTTCATCGACCCGGGCGACGTCGTCGTCGCGGAGGCCCCGTCCTACGTCGGCGCGCTCGGTGTGTTCCGTGCGTACCAGGCGGACGTGGTGCACGTGCCGATCGACGCGGACGGGCTGATCCCCGCCGCGCTGGAGCAGACCCTCGCCTCGCTCGCCCGCGAGGGTCGTCGGGTCAAGTTCCTGTACACGGTGCCCAACTTCCACAACCCGGCGGGCGTCTCGCTGTCCATCGAGCGACGGCCGCTCGTGCTCGAGATCGCCCGTCGCTACGGCGTCCTGGTCCTCGAGGACAACCCGTACGGGCTGCTCGGCTTCTCCGGGGACCCGCGGCCCGCGATGCGCTCTCTGGACGACGAGGGCGTGCTCTACCTCGGCTCGTTCTCCAAGACGTTCGCGCCCGGCTACCGCGTCGGCTGGGTGGTCGCCCCGCACGCCGTGCGCGAGAAGCTGGTGCTGGCCAGCGAGTCCGCGATCCTCTGTCCGTCCAACGCCTCGCAGATCGCGATCTCCACCTACCTGTCCACCTGCGACTGGCAGGGCCAGATCAAGGTCTACCGCGAGCAGTACCGGGAGCGGCGGGACGCCATGATCTCCGCGCTGGCCGAGCACCTGCCCGACGCCACGTGGAACGTTCCGGACGGCGGCTTCTACACGTGGGTCAAGCTCCCCGACGGCCTCGACGCCAAGGACATGCTGCCGCGGGCTGTCACCGCCCGCGTCGCCTACGTGCCGGGGACCGCGTTCTACTTCGACGGCTCCGGCGCCGACCACATGCGCCTGTCGTTCTGCTACCCCACGCCCGAGCGCATCCGTGAGGGCGTGCGCCGCCTCGCGGGTGTTGTCGCGGGCGAGCGTGAGCTGGTGGAGCTGTTCGGCACGACCGGGTCCGCCGGGCACGGCGACGTGCAGCAGCCGGGCCCGGATGTCGCCTGACCCGCCCCCGTCCTCTCGCCATCGGAGTCCTCGCACCGTGACCGCCACCCCGTCCCCCCGCGTCGTCGTCCTGGCCGGGGGCCTGTCCCACGAGCGCGACGTCTCCCTGCGCTCCGGGCGACGGGTCGCCGACGCCCTGCGGTCCGTGGGGGTGGAGGTCTCGGTCCACGACGTCGACGCCGACCTGGTGCCCGCCCTCGTCGAGTTGCAGCCCGATCTCGTGTGGCCCCTCCTGCACGGGACCAGCGGCGAGGACGGCTCGGTGCGCGACGTCGTGCAGATGCTCGGGCTGCGCCTCCTGGGCACCGGCCCGCGCGAGAGCCGCATCGCGTGGAGCAAGCCGATCGCCAAGACCGTCGCCGCACGGGCGGGCCTGTCGACGCCGGAGTTCGTCACGCTGCCGCAGTCGCTGTTTCGTGAGCTGGGTGCGCGCCAGGTGCTCGACGCCATCGTCGGCCGGCTCGGGCTGCCGGTCGTCGTGAAGCCCTCCCGCGGCGGCTCAGCGCTCGGTGTCACGCTCGTGACCAGCGCGGATGCCCTTCCTCAGGCGATGGTCGACTGCTTCGCGTACAGCGACACGGCGCTCATCGAGCGGGCCGTGGCCGGCACCGAGGTCGCCGTCAGCGTGGTCGACACCGGCGACGGACCCGTGGCGCTCCCCGCCGTCGAGATCGTCACGGACGGCCCCTACGACTTCGACGCCCGCTACAACCCGGGACGTACCGAGTACTTCGCGCCGGCCCGGCTCTCTCCCGAGCTGACGGCCGCGGTCGCCGACGTGGCCGTCGCCGCGCACCGAGCGCTCGGGCTCGACGCGCTGTCCCGCACCGACCTCATCGTCGATGCGGACGGCACCGTGTGGTTCCTGGAGGTCAACGTGGCCCCCGGCATGACCGAGACGTCGCTGCTCCCGCAGGCCGCAGAGGCCGCGGGCCTCTCCCTCGGCGAGCTGTACCGCGCGCTCGTCGAGGCCGCGCTCACCCGCTGACCGTTTTCGTACGGTTGTGGACGGGTGAGCTGTACGCGGTCAGCCCTTGAGCAGGCCCGGGTCCTCCGGAGCCAAGCTGGCGAGGATGCGGTTGAGGTCCTGCACCGACGCGAACTCGACCGTCAGCCGGCCGCGCGACTTGCCGAGGCTCACCTTGACGCGGGTGTCGAATCGATCCGAGAGTCGTGCGGCGAGGTGGTCGAGCGCCTCGTTCTTCACGCCTGCGCGGGGTGCGGTCCGGCGTGCGACCGGCGCTGCGTCCCCGCCGAGGGAGACGATCTCCTCGACCGCGCGAACCGACAGGCCCTCGGCGACGATCCGCTGGGCCAGGCGCTCGATCGCCGCGCCGTCGTTGAGTCCGAGCAGCGCGCGAGCGTGTCCGGCCGACAGGACACCTGCGGCCACCCGGCGCTGCACCAGCGGCGGGAGCTTGAGCAGGCGGAGCGTGTTGGAGATCTGCGGGCGAGACCGCTGGATGCGCGTCGCCAGCTGCTCGTGGGTGCAGCCGAAGTCGTCCAGCAGCTGCTGGTACGCGGCCGCCTCCTCCAGCGGGTTCAGCTCGGAGCGGTGCAGGTTCTCCAGGAGAGCGTCGCGCAGCAGGTCGGAGTCGTCCGTGTCACGGATGATCGCGGGGATCGTCGCCAGACCGGCCGCCTGCGTGGCGCGCCACCGCCGCTCGCCCATGATCAGCTCGTAGCCGTCGCCGGCATCGCGCACGACGATCGGCTGCAGGACGCCGACCTCGCGGATCGATCCGACCAGCTCGTCGAGCGCGTCCTCGTCGAAGACCGTGCGCGGCTGCTTCGGGTTCGGCCGGATCTCCCCCACCGGCAGCTCGGCGAACCGCGCACCGGGCACCGGCACGAGCCCGTCGGCCGACTCCGCGACGAGCGGCTCCGCAGCGACTGCCTCGACGAGCGGTGTCCCGTTGTGCTCGAGGTGAGCCACCCCGTTCGTGGACCCGTCGAGCCCGGTCGCCGACGTCGGCTCGGCCGTCGTCGGCTCGACCGTGGGTGGCTCCTCCGTCAGGGTCGCGGTCGCCAGCGCGGCGGCCGCCGCGGCCGCTTCACCGTTCTCTCGCTCGCGATCGGGGAAGAACACGTCGACGGGACGCTCCGCCCCGGTCGGCCGCTGGCCGTCCAGGCCCGTGGGGATGAGGGCTCCGAGGCCCCGGCCCAGACCGCGTCGCTTCTCGCTCACAGTTCCTCCTGACGGACGGCCGCAGCCGTCTGGTGCTCATGGTCTGTCGGGGCGGAGCCGTTCGACGCCTGCCCGTTGCTGTGGTGGTCGTCCTCGAGCTCGGTGGCGCCTCGCTCCGCCACCTCACGGGCGGCCTCCAGGTACGCGAGGGCTCCCGAGGATCCGGCGTCGTAGGTCATGACTGTCTGGCCGTAGCTCGGGGCCTCCGAGATGCGGACGGACCGCGGCACCGTCGTGCGCAGCGTGCGCTCCGGGAAGTGCGTGCGGACCTCGGTCGCCACCTGCTGCGCCAGGTTGGTGCGCGCGTCGTACATCGTCAGCAGGATCGTCGACACGTGCAGCCTCGGGTTCAGGTGGGCCTGGATCAGCTGGATCGTCTTCAGCAGCTGGCTGAGCCCCTCGAGCGCGTAGTACTCGCACTGGATGGGGATCAGCACCTCACGTGCGACCACGAACGCGTTCACCGTCAGCAGCCCGAGGCTCGGGGGGCAGTCGACGAAGACGTAGTCGATCCGCTCCTGCCCGCTCGCCACCCGGCCGTCGAGGTAGGCGTCCAGAGCGTTCCGCAGCCTCGTCTCCCGCGCCACCATCGAGACCAGTTCGATCTCGGCACCGGACAGGTCGATCGTGGCCGGCAGGCACCAGAGGTTCGGTACGTCCGGGCTCTCCTGGACCGCGTCGGCCATCGGCGCGCCGTCGACCAGGACCTCGTAGATCGAGGGCGTCCCCGCGCGGTGCTCGACACCGAGCGCCGTCGACGCGTTCCCCTGCGGGTCGTTGTCGAGGACCAGCACGTTGAGGCCGGCCTGTGCCAGAGCCGCGGCCAGGTTGACGGTCGTCGTCGTCTTGCCGACGCCGCCCTTCTGGTTGGCCACCGTGATGATGCGCGTCTGCGGGGGGCGCGGGAACCGTCGTCCGCGGAGCTCGATCCGACGGCGGGCATCCTGCTTCAGCTCCGCCATCAGCGGGGTGTCGTCGGACACCACCGGGAGGCTGTCGACGAGCGCCGCGCGACGGCTCTCCTCGGGGTCCAGATCATGGCGAGCAGGCATGGGCGAGATGGTGTCACGTGCCGGGACCTGTCCCGTGCTCTCGGCCTGCTGGGAGTCCGGTCCGGTTGTCCTGGTACTCCCCCCAGCATCAGCGAGGGGTACCGACTCTTCGGTGCTCTCGCCTGCGTGACCTGCGGCGATACGTTGGTCGTCCCATGACCCTGCGGTGTCGGCCGCCGCTGCGAGCTCCGAGTCACTGTGCGATGTTTCACGTGAAACGGGGGCACTGTGGTCCTGCGATGCAGGAGCGGCGACGGTCGGGATGTACGGCTCTCCCGCGCTCACCGGTTCGGGCCGGGCGCTCCGCCTCTGGCGCATGGCCGACGCGCCCGCGTCATGGGCGGTCGACTCCGTCTCGACACCGGCCTGTGGGTGTGAGGCAGCGGTGTGGGCCACGCCGGCGGCGGCCGGTCCGCTGGCCGGCTCAGAGCTCGACAGGGACGCGCCCGACGTCGGCGAGCCGGGCTGCTGGTCCGTCTGCTCCCGCTGCGGGACCTCCCGCGCGGCCGGGTCCTGCTCGTTGGCCTGCTCCCGCTGCGGAACCTCCCGCGCGGCCGGGTGCTGCTCGTTCGCCTGCTCCCGCTGCGGGACCTCCCGCGCGGCCAGGTGCTGCTCGGCTGTCCGCGGCATCCCGTTCTGGAAGGAGCCACTACCCACCGGCGCAAGGGGGTGGGCGGCCTGCTCTACAGCTGGCCGCAGTGCGTCCTGCGGAGCGGGCGGGACCTCCCGGGGGGTGCCGCGGGCTTCGCGCTCGGGCACCTGTTGGACCGCCTGGCGAGTCGCGGCCTGCGGCACAGCGGTCACTTCCGTGGGCCGCGTGCCTGCGTCGTGCTGCGCTGCCGGCGGGACGTCGGGCTGCGCAGGTCCCTGCTGAGGTGCCCAGGCCGGGGTGCTCGCGGTGGTCCCGTCGGGCGCGCGGTCGACGGCCTGACCAGTCTCCGCTTCCGGACGACGCTTCTTCCTACCGAACACCAGGCACTGCCTCCCGTACGACGCGGACCACTCTCGTCACTTCGACTCCCTCGATCGTGGGGGCGTCCACCACGGATGCCACGCCTGCTCCGAGCTTGCGGCCGACATGCTTGGCCGCCTCGATCTCGTCCTCCGCCTTGCCGCCCTTCAGCGCGACGAGCGAACCCCCGGCGACAAGCAATGGCAGCGCGAGCCGGTAGAGCTTGTCGAGCGAGGCCACCGCTCGCACGGTCACCGCGTCCCCGAGCAAGCTGCCGTGCTCGTCCTGTGCCCGGCCCCGCCGCACCACGACATTGCCGAGGTGGAGCTCTTCCGCGACCTCGCTGAGCCACGCCGTTCGCCGCTCCATGGGTTCGAGCAGAACGACCTCGGCGTCCGGAAGCATCGCCGCGACCACGATGCCCGGCAATCCAGCCCCGCTGCCGAGGTCGATGATCCGTCCTTCACGCGGGAGGAACGGAACGACGGCGGCGGAGTTCAGCAGGTGGCGTTCCCACAGACGGGACAGCTCCCGAGGGCCGACCAGCCCGCGCAGCTCCCCCTGGGAGACCAGCAGGTCGTGGAACCCCAGGACTGCCGTCCACGCGGGACCGAAGTACTGCTCGAGGCGGGCGTCGCCATCCAGCGGGTCGGCTCTGTCGGTCGCGTCCGACTGAACTTCCGCCACTGTCAGGTCCCCCAGGTTTCACGTGAAACAGTGCTGCTGAACATCGCGTGAGGGCGCCTGTGACGACGATCGATGGGCTGCCCTGGCTCTCGCGCGGCCCTACCGTACCGTGCGAGGGTTCCCTCCCCTCGCCGTCCACAGGACATGTCGCCGATCGACTTGTCCGGTTCTCGATGAGCACGGAGTCATCAGCGGCGCGGCCGTGGAACTGACGCGGGTACCAGCCTCCGGGGGCTCGTTTACGCGAGGTGCCACGTGCCTCGCTCCTTCGCGACCGCATGGTCGGCCGCGGCCGTTTCACGTGAAACACCCGTGCGGCAGTAGCCGACCGCGAGCTTTGGCGGATTCCTCCTTCGCGCAACTCGTCCAGCCGACGCGGACGCCCGCAACCAGGCCTGGCGGTGCCCTGAGCCGGGTCGTACGTCATTGTCCGCGACGGTGGTGCCAAGCATCAGGCGAGGCCCGTTCATGTGTGGGTCGGCGTCATGGCTCGGTGGAGAGATGGCGGTGCACTCGCCGGGCGATTGCGGTGGCTCGGAGACCTCCCTCCCACCCGGCGTCGCCGCTGTCGTGCCCGTAGGTGACGGTGTCATCCCGGGCCGCGAGGACGGAGCGACTGGAGCGGGGCCCGCCTCTGCGCTCATCGTCAGGCCGCCTCGGACGCCGCGAGTCCTCGATGTGCGTCACCTGCCAACCGTGGCGACCGCTCGCCCCGCTCGACCGTCCCGATTCCGGCACTCGCACGTCGCAGGTCGCGGACGCTGTCTGACACGTCACTCGTCTAGCTGCTCTGCCCAACTCGCTCGCCCACCGGGTGACGACCTGTCGCCCGAAGGCGCATCGCTGGCCCGCCCGGTCACGACCTGTCGCCCGACGCACGTCACTCGTCCACCCGGTCACGACCTGTCGCCCGACGCGCATCGCTCGTCCACCCGTCCACGACCTGTCGCCCGACGCACGTCACTCGTCCACCCGGTCATTACCCGCCCCTCGACCCGCGTCGCTCGTGCACCCGATGGTCGGACGCCGCGCTCCCTCGCCACTCGTGCGCCCACGCTCCGCACACCGAGCGTCGCGGCCGTCGACCGCACTCCGATCCCGGGTGCAGCCGGCTCACGTCGCAGCTCGCCAGCGCTCACTACATGTGCCCGCGTTGTCGATTGCCCGTCGCCATTCCCGGGCGCTGAGGGCGTGAGAACCGTGGACGGTATTGCGGCCGGCCGTCGCTGGCGACGGCCTGCTGTTTCACGTGAAACACGACTGCCTACCCGACTGAGCTCTACATCCCACGCACTGGCTGGCTCGCAACTGCTGCTGCTCTTGCTTCGACCCATGTCGGGGTGCCTTCGCCATCAGCTTCGCCCGAGGCCGGGAGCCTCATGCGCAAGCCCTGCCGTTAGGTGGCACGGATACTCCCGCCACCTGAGATCGCACGACGCCGCTCAACACCCGAGCCCGACCACCATCGCACCCGCCACAGAAGGCTCCGTAGCCCATGGCCGCGCATCTAGCTCACGCCACGCCCGAGAGTGCCATCTGGTCGACACCGTCGAGCGCGCACCTCAGTGACCGCCCAGGGGTCCGCGGGGCATCCGACTTCGAACTGCGCTTCCGCCGGCAAGCCGCCGGGTCCCTCCTGCCTGTAGCCGATCGAGACAAGTACGGCTCGATCGCGATCGCCGAGACAGACGCTATGGACTCGGTCACTGATCACGCCAGGGCGTCTGGCCCGCCCGGCGACCTGCCGGTGGGGGGCGGTCTGAGTAGTCACCGCGCCGCGATCTCGCCTTGGAATGGCCCAGCTGACACTCGGTGCCGACTCGCCGAACGCCGACGGCCCTGACTTCGTAGCGCGCCATCGGCCAGCGTGCCTTGGAGGGGGTGATCGGGACGCTCCTCGCGAACGCCACCGCACAGCCGACTCGCCGTCCGATCGCATGTTTCACGTGGAACATCACGAGGTGTGATCACCAGGGTCGCCCTGCCACCTGTCGGCGAACTCTCGTCTGCTCTGGGTGCGGCATTGAGATGAGCCCCAGGGATGGGGGCCTCACAAGCAGAGACGAGCGCCGAGCGGCCGTGCCGACGTGCCGTGGTGCCGCCGTGCCGCCGTGCCGTGCCCCCACGAGCCAACCGACGCCTCGCGACCCGGCGAACGCCGAGACGACTGCCAGTCCGTACGACCGGATATCGCAGGGTGGCACGCGGATGCGGCGCAGGGAGGAACTCTCCCTTTGACTGCGAGCTGTTTGGGAAACCGACGGAGAATTGCCTGCAGTCTCACGGCGAGATCTCCGACAGCATGACGTGGCCGTTGTTCCCCTACTCGCGACGGGTGCGACCCGCTCATGAGGGACACCACTCACGAGTACTTGGAGTCGAAGGGCAGGTAAGCGCCTCGCGCCATGTCCATCGGTTGTGGGTACCCGCAAGCCGTGCCAAGTCCAGCGAGCGCCGGCGGAGCGCGAAGCGGTGCCGCCTAGTGGCCCGACGATCTCGAGCACTGCACCCACGCGCACCACCTTGCGCGGCGGGCCAGCTTCCGAGCGCATGTTTCACGTGAAACGACGAGGACGACCTCCGCTCGGCGACGCGGGATGAGGCCTCCGATAGATCCGTGCGAGAGGCTCACTGCCGAACAGGTGCTGCGCCGGGACGCCAGGCACACCCTCTCCGACGACGTAGGCGTGCCGCAACGACCCTCGTCCAGCCAGGAAGCCAGCTCGACTCGCCACGAACGGTCGCATCAAGGCCGGACCGTCGGCACCAGAGAGGGCCACAGCCGGCCGGCGCCGGCTTCACTCGCCCCAACAGACACAGGTTCGTCTGCGGGACAGCCGAGCAGCGGCGCAGCCTCGTTTCACGTGAAACAGCGAGTCTTGTTCACATCACCGCCGGAGCCACTCCCAACCCTCGCCCCGTGTTTCACGTGAAACACGTACGACAAAGGGGTGGACCCCCACGGGTCCACCCCTTCGCCTTACGCCCTTGAGGGGCATGGATCACGCCGGGCGGATCACCACGTGCCGGTTCGGCTCCACGCCGTCGGAGTCACTGGACATCCCCGCAGCGGCCACGGCGTCGTGCACCACCTTGCGCTCGAAGGGGTTCATGGCACCGAGCGCCACGGCCTCCCCGGACGCCTTCACCCGCTCGATCGCCTCGGTGGCGACCGTGACCAGCTCGGCACGGCGTGCAGCGCGGTAGCCGGCGACGTCGAGCATCAGGCGGCTCCGCTCACCGGTCTTCGCCTGTACGGCCAGTCGGGTCAGCTCCTGCAGCGCGTCCAGGACCTCACCGTCAGGGCCGGCGAGACAGCTGAGCGAACGGTCGGCAGGGTCCTCGGACACGATCTCGACGGCGGCGCGGCCGTGGTCGATGTCGATGTCGATGTCGCCGTCGAGGTCGGCGATGTCCAGCAGCTCCTCGAGGTAGTCGGCGGCGATCTCCCCCTCTTCCTCGAGTCGCTTCGTGCTGGTCGGCTCGACGGGGGCTTCAGGCTGGGTCGAAGTCATGGAGTCTCTCTCCGATCAACGTCGCGCGGGTGCGCTACTTCTTTGGCTTGGTGGGGGCGCCGGGCGCCGGCGTGCTGGGTCCGTCGGACTCGTCGTCCTTCGGTGTGACGGGCTTGACCGTGCGGTCCTCGATGACGCGCGGCTTGTTGCGGTCCTTGCGCTTGGGCTGCTCGCGCTGCCCGCGCGGCTTCTCCTCGATGATGACGGTCGACTCGGGCTCCTCGATGAGTCCGTGCGACTTGGCCTTGCGAGCCTTGCGCTCCTTCATGGCGATCTCGGCCTGGGAGCCCGGGGCCGGCATGCGACGGATCGTGTAGAACTGCTGACCCATCGACCACAGGTTGGTGGTGGTCCAGTAGATGAGGACACCGATGGGGAAGTTGACGCCGGAGAACGCGAAGATCAGCGGCAGCACGTAGAGCAGCACCTTCTGCTGCTGCGCCATGGGCCCCTGCAGCGCGGCAGGCGGCATGTTCTTCATGGTCAGCTGGCGCTGCGTGAGGAACGTGGTCGCAGACATCGCGATGATCAGCACGACCGTGACCACCCGGATGTGCCAGTTGTCGCCGGCCTGCATGAAGGTGCCCGACAGCGGGGCGCCGAAGATCGTCGCCGCCTCGGCCTGTGCGGCGAGCTCGGGCGTCATCGGGCCGATGGGCGGGTACGTCCCGGCGGCGATCCGAGGGAGCTCGATGAGCACGCGGAACAGCGCGAAGAAGATGGGGGACTGCAGCAGGATCGGCAGGCAGGACGCGAACGGGTTGGTGCCGTGCTCCCGGTAGAGCGCCATCGTCTCGCGGCTCATCGCCTCACGGGAGGCGGGGTCCGACTTCCCCTTGTACTTCTTCTGGATCGCCTGCATCTCCGGCGCGAGCAGCTGCATGCCGCGCGATGCCTTGATCTGCCGGAAGAACAGGGGGATCAGCAGGATCCGGATCACGATGACGAGGCCCACGATCGAGAGTCCCCACGCGGCACCACTCTCGGGGTCGAGTCCGAGTGCGGTGAGCAGGGCGTGGAACTGGACCATGATCCAGGCCACGACGACCATGATCGGTTTGAGCAGACCGTCGAACCAGCTCATCGGGGAGAACTCCTCGGGGGATCAGTGTGTGGACGAGGCCACGTCGAGATGGCGGTGGACGGGTCGTGCTGGTGGAACGTCGTCCACGCCACCCAGGTTCCAGGGGTTGCAGCGCAGGACGCGCCAGACGGCGAGCGCAGTGCCGCGAAGGGCACCGTGGCGCTGCACCGCGATCACGGCGTACTGCGAGCAGGACGGGTAGAACTTGCAGGTCGGCGGCGTCATCGGGGAGATGAACCGCTGGTATCCGCGCAAGAGCAGGAGCAGGAGCAGGGCAGGAGCACGCACCACAGCACGCGCCACCAAGCGAATGGTCATGGGATGATTAACCTTCGGTCCGACGTCGGGCGCGCCGCGCTGCGGTCTCGAGCGCGGCATCCAGATCAGAGCCCAGGACCGCAAACGGCTGCGTCGCCGCCGGCGGCAGAGCCCGGACCACGATCCCCGCGTCCGCCGGCAGGCCGGAGAGCCGAGCACGCACCAGCTCGCGCAACCGACGCTTGACCAGGTTCCGCGTCACCGCGTTGCCGACCGCCTTGGACACGACAAGACCGACCACAGGCCCCGAGGGCGAGTGGTCGGTCCTGGTCGTCAGATGCACCACGAGGGTGTCCCGTCCGCCGCGCGCACCTCGGCGCACCGCCTGCTCGAAGTCGGCAGCGCGGCGCATCCGGTGCGCGGCGGACAGCACCGACGGTGATGTCAGGCCGAGAGCTCCGCGCGGCCCTTGCGACGACGAGCCGCCAGGATCGCGCGGCCGGCACGCGTGCGCATGCGCAGGCGGAAGCCGTGGGTCTTGGCCCGGCGCCGGTTGTTCGGCTGGAAGGTGCGCTTGGTCACGAGAGTCTCCAACTACATCGGGTGGGCCTCGCATGTGCCGCGCGACCAGGTTCAGGCTGCCAGGATCGATGCTCCCAGGACACGCATCGCGTGCGTGCGGCGTCAGGGCGCGCCAGCAGGAGCCATCGAGAAGGCTGCAATACCGTACTTCCCGCCGTACTGGCCGGTCAAATGCACGCGACGCGCCGGTTCGATCTTGCCACAGTCACCCGCTCGCGCCCTGCCGCCCGGACACCGCTGCCACTACGATCGGTCATCGTTGCCAGGGGTGCGCAGGCTGTGGACCACGACGTGGTGGACAGAGGTGCGGCACGACGCGCAACACGTGGGAGAGCGGCGCTGTCGGCACCGTCCTCGTCGCGAACCGGCGCCCACGGAACCCGCGTGACCATCTGCTCACAGGTGTGGACAACTGTGTGGACAACGTACGGTCATGCGAGACTCGACCACCCACGCGATCGAACAACCGAGGTAGCACGTGTCACAGGACGAAGAGCTCTCCCGGGTCTGGGGGMACGTGGTGTCGACCCTCGAGTCGAGCCCGGACATCACGCCACGCCAGATCGCCTTCGTCCGGCTGGCCCGTCCGCTCGGTCTCCTCGACGGGACCCTTCTCCTCGCCGTCGGCAACGACCTGACCAAGGACTACCTCGAGTCCCGCGTCCGCGGTGAGGTCACCGGCGCACTGAGCACCGCACTCGGACGCGAGGCCCGGTTTGCCATCACGGTCGACCCCGAGCTCGCGGAGGACGCACCGCCGGCCCTGCGGGTCGTCACGTCCGCACCGGACCACGAGCCCTACAGCCCGTCGCACGACGCGCGCGAGGCCGACGAGGCCGACGCCCGACGCGAGGCGCGACCCGACCTGTCGCTCGTCCAGGACGACGACGACGAGGAGCCGAACCACGGCAGCTCGGCACGCGACCGCCGGTACCCCGGCCGCAACGACGACCGGCCGAACCGCCGTCAGCCCGCGGAGCCCGCGCGCCTCAACCCGAAGTACCTCTTCGAGACGTTCGTCATCGGCAGCTCCAACCGGTTCGCGCACGCGGCCGCCGTCGCTGTCGCCGAGGCGCCGGCCAAGGCGTACAACCCGCTGTTCATCTACGGCGACTCGGGTCTGGGCAAGACGCACCTGCTCCACGCGATCGGCCACTACGCCCAGAACCTTTACCCCAGCGTGCGCGTGCGCTACGTGAACTCCGAGGAGTTCACCAACGACTTCATCAACTCCATCAGCGAGGGCAAGGCCGGCGCGTTCCAGCGGCGCTACCGCGAGGTGGACGTCCTCCTCATCGACGACATCCAGTTCCTGCAGGGCAAGGAACAGACGATGGAGGAGTTCTTCCACACGTTCAACACCCTGCACAACGCCAACAAGCAGGTTGTGATCACCTCCGACCTGCCGCCCAAGCAGCTCAACGGTTTCGAGGACCGGATGCGGTCCCGCTTCGAGTGGGGCCTCATCACCGACGTGCAGCCGCCGGACCTCGAGACGCGCATCGCGATCCTGCGCAAGAAGGCCGGCAGCGAGCGCCTGGAGGCACCGCCGGACGTCCTGGAGTACATCGCGAGCAAGATCTCGACCAACATCCGTGAGCTCGAGGGTGCCCTGATCCGGGTGACGGCGTTCGCGAACCTCAACCGGCAGCAGGTCGACCTGTCGCTCGCCGAGATCGTCCTGAAGGACCTCATCACCGACGACCAGACCACCGAGATCACCGCCACCCAGGTCATCGGGCAGACGGCGGCCTACTTCGGCCTGAGCATCGACGACCTGTGCGGCTCGAGCCGCTCCCGGGTGCTCGTGACGGCCCGCCAGATCGCCATGTACCTGTGCCGTGAGCTGACCGACCTGTCGCTGCCCAAGATCGGCCAGGCGTTCGGCGGCCGGGACCACACCACGGTCATGCACGCCAACCGCAAGATCCGCGAGCTCATGGCCGAGCGCCGGTCGATCTACAACCAGGTGACCGAGCTCACCAACCGGATCAAGCAGCAGAACCGGGGCTGATCAGCCCTAGTTATCCACAGCCGTCCACAGGCACCTGGGGACGCTTGTGACGGCATTCACCTGAACGACGCATCCGTCGCTCCGGGCGACAACCGGAACGCTCTGATCTGCGGAAATACCGCCAACGGGACATCTCCGGCGTTCACAAACGATCGATTCCCACGAAATGCCATGAGACAACTCTCACCATCGAAACGATACGAGGCTCTTGACCTCAACCTTCACCCTCGGAATGAGACATGCATGGGACGAATCTCCACACCTGTGCACTCACCTGTGGATGACGGTGGATGACCCCCCGTCACGGTGTGGACGGGCGGGCCCTGATCGGTGGACGCAGAACGGCCCGACCACAGCCGTCCACCCCCGTCCACGGAGAGTCCGTTTCGGCCCACAGCTCGCGTGCACAGGCTGATCGAGGGTTGACCTGCACGGACACCGACCATCCACATGATGCACAGGACCGATGACGATGATGAGACATCTCTATGAGGGGGATCCACACACCGCCAAAGGCCCCGACCGGCCCCAGACCCCACGGAGAACAACACGGCTGTTGTTGTCATCCGACTGCCCGTACCGAGCGTCCGACCTCTCGCGTAGTGTTCGCCTGATGCCTGTCAGCCCGCACTCCCCACAACCGTGGTGGGACGTCGGCCGGGCCAGCTCGACGAGAGGTGAGGTATGAGGTTCCGGGTCGACCGCGACGTGCTCGCGGACGCCGTCACGTGGACGGCGCGCAGCCTGCCCACCCGGCCGCCGGTCCCTGTCCTGGCGGGAGTCCGGCTCGAGGCCGACACCACGGGCACGGTCCAGCTCTCCAGCTTCGACTACGAGGTCTCGGCGCGGTCGCAGATCCCGGCGGACGTCAGCGAGGCCGGCTCCGTGCTGGTCTCGGGACGCCTGCTCGCGGAGATCTCCCGCTCCCTGCCGGACAAGCCGGTCGACGTGGTGCTCGAGGGCACCAAGGTGGTCGTGACCTGCGGAGCCAGCCGGTTCACGCTCCTGACGATGCCGGTCGAGGACTACCCGAACCTCCCGGTGATGCCGCCGACCACCGGCACCGTCGACGGCGACGAGCTCACGCACGCGGTCGCCCAGGTGTCCGTCGCCGCGAGCCGGGACGACACGTTGCCCCTGCTCACGGGCGTGCGCGTCGAGATCGAGGGCGAGAAGGTCACCCTGCTGGCCACCGACCGCTACCGGCTCGCCCTGCGCGAGCTCACCTGGAAGCCGTCGTCGCCGGACATCTCGACCGTCGCGCTCGTCCGGGCGCGCACGCTGTCGGACGCCGCGAAGTCGCTCGGCAGCGCCGGTTCGGTCACCGTGGCGCTGTCCACGGGCTCGGGCGTCGACATGATCGGGTTCGAGGCCGCCGGCCGCCAGACCACGAGCCTCCTGGTCGACGGGGACTACCCCGCGGTCCGCCGGCTGTTCCCGGACGAGACGCCCATCCACGCGATCGTCAGCACGCACGCCCTCGCGGACGCGGCCAAGCGCGTCAGCCTGGTCGCCGAGCGCAACACCCCGATCCGCCTGTCGTTCAGCGAGGGTCAGGTCGTGCTCGACGCCGGCCAGGGCGACGACGCGCAGGCGTCCGAGGCCCTCGAGGCCACGCTCGTGGGCGACGACATCTCGGTGGCGTTCAACCCGCAGTTCCTGCTCGACGGGCTCGGCGCGCTGAGCACGACGTTCGTCCGGCTGTCGTTCACGCACCCCAACAAGCCCGTGGAGTTCACCGGCCAGGAGACGCTGGACGGCGAGGACAACCCGGAGTACCGGTACCTGCTGGTGCCGATCCGTTTCGCCAGCTGATCGGCGCACCGTCGCGTCCTGCGGCAGAGTGAGACGCGGTCGCGACGAGAGAGGCACGCCATGCACATCGGTCTGGTCGGTCTGGGCAAGATGGGCGCGAACATGCGCTCGCGCATCCGGGCAGCAGGCATCGAGGTCACCGGGTACGACCGGAACCCTGACGTCACCGATGTCCCGTCGCTCGAGGCGCTGGTCGAGTCGCTCCCCGCGGGCGAGCGTGTCGTCTGGGTGATGGTGCCCTCGGGTGAGATCACCGACGCGGTGGTGCACGACCTGGCCGGGTTGCTGACGGCCGGTGACATCGTCATCGACGGTGGGAACTCGTACTACCAGGACGACCAGCCGCACGCGGACCTGCTGGCGGCGACGGGTGTCGGCTTCCTCGACGCCGGGGTGTCCGGCGGTGTCTGGGGGCTCGAGAACGGCTACGGACTCATGGTCGGCGGGGACGAGAAGCTCGTCGCGACCGTCATGCCGGTGTTCGACGCGCTACGGCCGGAGGGTCCGCGCGCCGAGGGTTTTGTGCACGCGGGCAAGGTCGGTGCTGGTCACTTCGCCAAGATGGTGCACAACGGGATCGAGTACGGGCTGATGCAGGCCTATGCCGAGGGGTACGAGCTGCTGGCGGCAAAGGACCTGGTCACGGACGTGCACGGGACGATGCGCGCGTGGCAGCGGGGGACGGTCGTGCGCTCCTGGCTGCTCGAGCTGCTGGTCAAGGCGCTCGAGCAGGACCCGGGCCTGGGCGAGATCGACGACTGGGTCGAGGACTCCGGCGAGGGTCGCTGGACCGTCGACGAGGCGATCGACCTCGCGGTGCCGGCTCCGGTGATCTCGGCGTCACTGTTCGCGCGCTTCGCGTCCCGCCAGGAGGAGTCCCCGGCGATGAAGGCCGTCGCCGCTCTGCGCCAGCAGTTCGGCGGCCACGCCGTGAAGCCGGCGGGCGCCCCACCCGCACCGCCCGCCTGAACCGACGATGTACGTCGCGCACCTCTCCCTGACGGACTTCCGCTCGTACGCGCAGGTCGAGCTCCCGCTGGAGCCCGGCATCACCGCGCTCGTCGGGCCCAACGGCCAGGGCAAGACCAACCTGGTCGAGGCGTTGGGCTACGTCGCCACGCTGGGCAGCCACCGCGTCCCGACGGATGCCGCCCTGGTGCGCGCCGGCACCACCCGGGCGGTCGTCCGGGCGAAGGTGGTCCGCGAGCTGGAGCCGGGCCGGCCGCGGTCGACCCTCGTCGAGATCGAGGTCACGCCGGGGAAGGCCAACCGCGCGCGGGTCAACGGGGGCTCACCCACCCGGGCTCGCGACGTGCTCGGCATCCTGCGGACGGTCCTGTTCGCGCCGGAGGACCTGTCGCTGGTCAAGGGCGATCCCGATGGCCGACGCCGGTTCCTCGACGACCTGCTGGTGCAGCTGACGCCACGGGTCGCGGGGACGGTCGCGGACTACGACCGGGTGCTGCGGCAGCGGTCGGCCCTGCTGAAGTCGGCCGCAGTGGCGCGTCGCGGTGCCGGTGCGGACCTGCGCACGCTGGACGTGTGGGATGCCAAGCTCGCGCAGACCGGCGCGCAGATCATCGTCGCCCGGCGCCACCTGGTCCGCGCCCTGGCACCGCACATCGAGCGGGCGTACGCGCAGGTCAGTGCGGGTCAGGGCGATGCCATCGTCACCTACAAGGCCTCGCTCGACACGGTCCTCGAGAGCACCGACGAGACGGCGTCGGCGGACCTGGTGGAGGCGCAGCTGCTGGAGGCGATCGGTCGGCTGCGCAGCAAGGAGATCGAGCGGGGGGTCAGCCTCGTCGGACCGCACCGCGACGACCTCGTCCTCACGCTCGGAGGCCTGCCGGCCAAGGGGTACGCGAGCCACGGGGAGTCCTGGTCGTTCGCGCTCGCACTACGCCTGGCGTCGTACGAGCTTCTGACCAGGGGCGATGAAGGCGTCGGCGGTGACTGGGGCCCCGACGGCGAGCCCGTGCTCATCCTCGACGACGTGTTCGCCGAGCTCGATGCGCGCCGGCGGGACCGGCTGGCGGAGCTGGTCGCCCCGGCGCGGCAGGTGCTCATCACCGCGGCGGTCGCGGAGGACGTGCCCGCACCGCTGGCCGGCGCACGTGTGGACGTCATGGGCGGCGAGGTGGCCCGTGTCCTCTGACGACAGCCTGTTCCCCAAGCCCCGGCCACTGGACGGCACCCCGCTGCATGACCTGGTGGACCTGACACCCCCGCGCCAGGTGGCTCTCGGAGCACTGGGCCGCGCGAAGGCCGCCGCGGCACAGCGCGGGTTCCGGCCTGGGGACCCGGCTCGACGACGCCCTCTGGTCCAGGTGGCGGTCGGCACGGCGGGCCCGGGTGCGCGGGACCCGCAGCTCATCGGCTCGACGGTCAGCGGCCTGCTCGACCAGCTCGGCGGGACGTCGGACCAGGTGGCGGGCGTGCTCAAGCACCGGTGGGCGGAGCTCGTCGGCCCGCAGGTGGCCGAACACTGCGAGTACGTGTCGTTCGAGGGCGGGGCGCTGACGCTCCGCGCGCACTCGACGTCGTGGGCCACGCAGCTGAAGTTCCTGGCCCCGGCCATGCTGGGCCGGTTCGCGGCCGATCTGGGCGACGGGATCGTCCTGGAGATCACGGTGCTGAACCCCGGCGGACCCCGGTTCAAGACCGGTCCGAAGCGCGTGGCGGGCCGCGGGGAGCGCGACACGTTCCGCTGACTGCCGAAGAGCTCGGCCGACCCCTGTGGGAAAAGAGGGTCTGAGCCCGTCCACCAGGTAGACTGTGAAGGTCATTCCTGGCGCATCTGTGCCCGGAACTCCAGCGTCATGGAGTGATCCGACCCGGCGAAGTTCGGTCGGCGCGCTCCGTCGCGTGTGAGAGCTTGAGGAGCACCACCGCCCGTGGCTGAGCAGAGCACCACCCCGTCCAGCACCATCAAGAGCGGCAACGGCGGGTACGACGCCTCCGCGATCACGGTGCTCGAAGGCCTCGAGGCGGTGCGCAAGCGCCCCGGCATGTACATCGGCTCCACCGGTGCCCGTGGTCTGCACCACCTGGTCACCGAGGTCGTCGACAACTCCGTCGACGAGGCGCTGGCCGGCTACTGCGACCACATCGAGATCACGCTGCTGCCCGACGGCGGCGTGCGCGTGGTGGACAACGGACGTGGCATCCCGGTCGCCATCCACCCGACCGAGGGCCGTCCGACGGTCGAGGTCGTCATGACGATCCTGCACGCCGGCGGAAAGTTCGGCGGCGCGGGCTACGCGGTCTCCGGCGGTCTGCACGGCGTCGGCATCTCTGTGGTGAACGCGCTCTCCACCCGCGTCGAGACCGTGGTCAAGCGCGACGGGTTCGTGTGGCAGCAGGACTTCGCCGACGGAGGCAAGCCGCTCGGTGAGCTGCAGAAGCGCGAGGCGACCGACGAGTCCGGCACCACGCAGACGTTCTGGGCGGACCCGGCCATCTTCGAGACCACCGAGTACGACTTCGAGACGCTGCGCGCGCGCTTCCAGCAGTACGCGTTCCTCAACAAGGGCCTGCAGATCACGCTCACCGACGAGCGTCCGGCGCACCTGGACACCGGCGACGAGGTCGTCGGCGGCGAGGAGCCCGAGGACGAGGGCGGAGCGCCGGCCGCGCGGACCGTCACCTACAAGTACGACGACGGCCTGGTCGACTACGTCAAGCACCTGAACGGCGCCAAGAAGGTGGAGGTCGTCCACCCGGAGATCATCGACTTCGAGTCCGAGGACACCGAGCGCCGGATCGCCGTCGAGATCGCCATGCAGTGGACCAACGCGTACTCCGAGTCGGTGCACACGTACGCCAACACGATCTCGACCACCGAGGGCGGCACGCACGAGGAGGGCTTCCGTGCGGCGATGACCTCGCTGATCAACCGCTACGCGCGCGAGAAGGGCATCCTCAAGGACAAGGACGAGAACCTCACGGGCGACGACATCCGCGAGGGCCTCACGGCGGTCATCTCCATCAAGCTGGGCGAGCCGCAGTTCGAGGGCCAGACCAAGACCAAGCTCGGCAACACCGAGGCCAAGACGTTCGTGCAGCGCGTGGTCAACGAGCAGCTCGGCGACTGGCTGGACTCGCACCCGAACGAGGCGCGGGACGTCATCCGCAAGTCGATCCAGGCCGCGGCCGCCCGCATGGCTGCCCGCAAGGCGCGCGAGGCCACCCGCCGCAAGGGTCTGCTGGAGTCGGGCGGCATGCCGGGCAAGCTGCGCGACTGCCAGTCGAACCGCGCGGAGGAGTGCGAGATCTTCATCGTCGAGGGCGACTCGGCCGGCGGCTCGGCGGTGCGCGGCCGCAACCCCCGCACGCAGGCGATCCTGCCCATCCGCGGCAAGATCCTCAACGTCGAGCGCGCCCGCCTGGACCGCGCCCTGGGCAACCAGGAGGTCCAGGCGCTGATCACGGCGTTCGGCACCGGCATCGGCGAGGACTTCGACCTGTCCAAGCTGAGGTACCACAAGATCGTGATCATGGCCGACGCCGACGTCGACGGTCAGCACATCCGCACCCTGCTGCTCACCCTCCTGTTCCGCTACATGCCGAACCTCATCACGCACGGCCACGTGTACCTCGCGCAGCCGCCGCTGTACCGGATCAAGTGGGCCAACGCCGAGCACGACTACGTGTACTCGGACCGTGAGCGGGACGTCTTCATCACCGACGGCCAGGCGGCCGGCAAGCGGCTGCCCAAGGACAACTCGGTCCAGCGGTACAAGGGTCTGGGCGAGATGGACTACCAGGAGCTGTGGGAGACGACCATGTCGCCCGAGCACCGCACCCTCCTGCAGGTCACGCTCGACGAGGCCGCCGCGGCCGACGAGATCTTCTCGGTCCTCATGGGCGAGGACGTCGAGTCCCGCCGCTCGTTCATCCAGCGCAACGCGAAGGACGTGCGGTTCCTCGACGTCTGATCGGAGACGTCCGGCCTACACCCACGTACGCAACCGAAGTAAGGAACCCCGTTGAGCGAGACCACCGGCAACGAGATCGAGCACGGCAACATCGAGCAGGTCGACCTGCAGCTGGAGATGCAGCGGTCGTACCTCGACTACGCCATGTCCGTCATCGTCGGCCGCGCCCTGCCGGACGTGCGCGACGGCCTCAAGCCGGTGCACCGCCGCGTGCTCTACGCGATGTACGACGGCGGCTACCGGCCGGACCGCCAGTTCTCCAAGTGCTCGCGCGTCGTCGGCGACGTCATGGGCAAGTACCACCCGCACGGTGACACGTCGATCTACGACGCCCTGGTGCGACTGGTCCAGGACTGGTCGCTGCGCTACCCGCTGGTGTCCGGGCAGGGCAACTTCGGCTCCCCGGGCGACGACCCCGCGGCCGCACCCCGGTACACCGAGTGCAAGATGGCCCCGCTGTCCATGGAGATGGTCCGGGACATCGACAAGGACACCGTCGACTTCCAGGACAACTACGACGGCCGCACCCAGGAGCCCACGGTCCTGCCGTCGCGGTTCCCGAACCTGCTGGTCAACGGCTCGGCGGGCATCGCGGTCGGCATGGCCACCAACATCCCGCCGCACAACCTGCGCGAGGTGGCCGAGGGTGTCCAGTGGCACCTCGACCACCCGGAGGCGTCGCGGGAGGAGCTGCTCGCTGCCCTCCTGCTGCGGATCAAGGGCCCGGACTTCCCCACCGGCGCGACGATCCTCGGGCACAAGGGCATCGAGGAGGCGTACCGGACCGGTCGCGGCTCCATCACCATGCGCGCGGTCGTGGAGGTCGAGGAGATCCAGGGCCGGATCTGCCTCGTCGTCACCGAGCTGCCGTACCAGGTGAACCCGGACACGCTGGCGAAGAAGATCGCGGACCTGGTCCGCGAGAACAAGGTGACCGGCATCGCGGACATGCGCGACGAGACGTCGGGCCGCGCCGGCCAGCGCCTCGTCATCGTGCTCAAGCGCGACGCCGTCGCGAAGGTCGTGCTGAACAACCTCTACAAGCACACGCAGCTGCAGGAGACGTTCGGCGCGAACATGCTCGCGCTCGTCGACGAGGTGCCGCGCACGCTGAGCATCGACGCGTTCGTGCGCCACTGGGTCACCCACCAGCTCGAGGTCGTCGTCCGTCGCACCGCGTACAAGCTGCGCGAGGCCGAGGCCGACATCCACATCTACCGCGGCTACCTCAAGGCGCTCGACGCGCTCGACGAGGTCATCGCGCTCATCCGCCGCTCCCCCGACGCGGACGAGGCGCGCGCCGGCCTGATGGCGATGCTCGACATCGACGAGCTCCAGGCCAACGCGATCCTCAACCTGCAGCTGCGCCGGCTTGCGGCGCTGCAGCGCCAGGAGATCCTCGAGCGGTACGCCAAGCTCGAGGCCGAGATCGCGGAGTACCAGGCGATCCTCGACTCCGAGCAGCGCCAGCGGGACATCGTCTCCGAGGAGCTGGGCGAGATCGTCGCGAAGTACGGCGACGAGCGGCGCACGACGATCCTGCCGTTCGACGGCGAGGTCAGCGTCGAGGACCTCATCGCCGAGGAGGAGATGGTCGTCACCATCACCCGCGGCGGCTACGCCAAGCGGACCCGGTCGGACAACTACCGGGCGCAGCGCCGCGGCGGCAAGGGCGTGCGCGGCGCGCAGCTGCGCGAGGACGACCTGGTCGACCACTTCTTCGTCACGACGACGCACCACTGGCTGCTGTTCTTCACCAACCTCGGACGCGTCTACCGGGCCAAGGCGTACGAGCTGCCGGAGGGCGGCCGGGACGCCAAGGGCCAGCACGTGGCCAACCTGCTCGCGTTCCAGCCGGGCGAGAAGATCGCGCAGGTGCTCGACATCCGCGACTACACCAACGCCGAGTACCTGGTCCTGGCCACGCAGCGCGGTCTGGTGAAGAAGACTCGCCTGTCGGACTACGACTCCAACCGGTCGGGCGGCGTCATCGCGATCAACCTGCGCGAGGACGAGGACGGCCTGCCCGACGAGCTGGTCTCGGCCCGCCTGGTCGACTCCGACGAGGACCTGATCCTGGTGTCCCGCAAGGGCCAGTCGGTGCGGTTCACCGCCTCCGACGAGTCGCTGCGCCCGATGGGCCGGGCCACCTCGGGCGTCACGGGCATGAAGTTCCGCGCAGACGACGAGCTGCTCGCCATGGACGTGGTGCGTGAGGACGCGTTCCTGTTCACCGTGACCGAGGGCGGCATCGCCAAGCGCACCGCGCTCACCGTGGAGAACTACCGCCAGCAGGGTCGCGGCGGTCTGGGTATCAAGGTGGCCAACCTCCCGGAGGCGAACGGCGACCTCGTGGGCGCCCTCGTGGTGGACCCCGAGGACGAGGTTCTCGTCATCATGGAGCGCGGCAAGATCGTGCGCTCGGCGACGGCCGAGGTGAACGCCACGGGTCGCACGACGCAGGGCGTTATCTTCGCCAAGCCCGACAACGGGGACCGCATCATCGCGGTCGCGCGGAACACTGAGCGACACCTCGCCGAGGAGCCGGGTACCGTGGGCGCTGAGAATGGCCAGGTTTCCGACGTCCCGGACGCTCCCGGTGTCGCCGAGACGCCCGTCGACCAGGCAGTGACCGACCCGTCAGCGGAGGACGCATGACCGATTCCACGCCCCCCTCGATCCCGCCGCGCAAGCGACCGACGACGCCGACGACCGCCGGTCGCACGACGACGTCCGCGCCACGCGCAGGATCGACGTCGGCGTGGAACGGCACGTCGACCGACGACGCCGCGACGCACGTGCCGGGGCTGAACGGCTCCAACGGCACCACCGCGTTCACCGTGCCGGCCAGCGTCATGCCCCCGACGGTCGCCCCGACGAAGTCGTCGCCGCCGGTGGCGCGGGCGGAGGCGCCGGAACGCCAGACGAGCTCCGTGCAGACGGAGACCGCGCCGGCCACCCCGACATCTCCACAGGATCGTGACACCTCCGCACCGGCAGTCGGCGACGAGCACGACCCTCCGTCCCCGATGATGGTGGCGGTGGACACCGCCACCGTCTGGCTGAAGAAGGCCGGCGTCGCGACGTCCGCAGCGATAGCCGCGGCCACTCGACCCCGTACCAAGGAACCGACCATGACGACCACCCCGGCAGCTGCCCCGGCGGCCAGCACCACGGCCCCCCGGCCGGCAACCGCGTCCGACAACCTCACCGGCGCGCGGCCGACCACGGGACGCATCCCCGCTGTCGGTCCCCACGGCGCCCCGCGCCGGGTCCGGCTGGCGATCTCCCGCGTCGACCCGTGGTCCGTGATGAAGCTGTCGTTCCTGCTGTCCGTGGCCATCGGCGTGATGATCGTCGTGGGTGCGGCCGTCGTCTGGTTCACGCTGAACGGGCTCCAGGTGTTCACCAAGGCGAACGACCTGGTCACCCAGATCACCGGTACGGAGAGCGGGATCGACATCCTGCAGTACGTCGAGTTCCAGCGGATCATCTCCGGCGCCACGCTCATCGCGGTGATCGACGTCTTCTTGCTCACGGCCCTCGCGACCATCGGCGCGTTCCTCTACAACATCGTGGCGGCGCTCGTCGGCGGCGTGCACGTGACCATGACGGACGAGTGACGAGAGCCGGTTTGGGCGCGGCCCCCGCGCTGGGGTAGTCTCATCCGGCGCCACTGCGGCGCGCGTAGTGCACGGGCCTATAGCTCAGACGGTTAGAGCGCTTCCCTGATAAGGAAGAGGTCACAGGTTCAAGTCCTGTTAGGCCCACTCCCAAACCCGTGGGGGAACCGATGAAGAAGCTCCTGCTCCTGGCGGTAGCCGCCGCCGTCGGATTCGTCGTGTGGCAGAAGTACGCGCAGGATCGCKACGAGCGAGACCTGTGGGCAGAGGTCACCGACACGTTCGAGTGATCCGCCCCGGGGATGCGCAACGGGGCCATGGCGCAATTGGTAGCGCACCTGCTTTGCAAGCAGGGGGTTAGGGGTTCGAGTCCCCTTGGCTCCACCAGTGTGACCGCTGCCCCTGCCGACCATGTCGACAGGGGCACTCGTGTCTGAGAAGACCGACTTCACGAAGACGCTCGACGGCTACCGCGCGCAACGGGGCACGTTCCGGCTCGTGGACGTGCCGGAGATGCAGTACCTGATGATCGACGGGCACGGAGACCCCAACACCGCGCCCGAGTTCGCGGAGGCGGTCGCCGCGCTCTACCCGGTGGCGTACACGCTGAAGTTCGCCAGCAAGCGGGAGCTCGGCCGCGACTACGTGGTGCCGCCGCTGGAGGGCCTGTGGCGGGCCGACGACATGGACTCGTTCACGGTGGCGCGGGACAAGTCCCGGTGGGACTGGACGCTGCTGCTGATGGTCCCGGACTGGATCGACCATGACCGGTACTCCGCCGCCGCCGAGCAGGTCCGGGCCAAGAAGGACCGCCCCGCGCGTCTCGACGACGTCCGGCTGGAGACCTTGTCGGAAGGCCGGTGCGTGCAGACGCTGCACGTCGGCTCCTACGACGACGAGGCCCCCGTGCTGGCGCAGCTGCACCACGAGTTCATCCCCGACAGTGGGCTGCGGATGACGGGGACGCACCACGAGATCTACCTCAGCGACCGCCGCAGGGTCGCGCCCGAGAAGATGCGCACGATCCTGCGGCAGCCGGTCGCCACCGTCGACGCGTAGCGGCGTCGCGCCCGTTCAGCCCTCGACGGGCTCCGGCTCCTGCCCCGACAACCCGTCGATCAACGTCCGGCTGCCTAGCGGCTCCCTGAGCGTCACCTCGACCACGTCCTGGCACGCGTCACCGGGGTCGTGCCGCGTCGAGACGACCGTGACGGTCACCTCGTCGTCGGTCTCCTCGACGGTCGCCCGCGGGTCGCCGTGACACGTGTCGACCACCAGCTGGAGCACGTCTCCCGAGACCGACCACGCGACGATGGGCCGGGGCCCACGCTGCCCCTCGACCGGCGAGCACGACGCGAGCAGGACGAGCAGAGCCGTGACCGAGGCGCCACGCAGCGGGGTCCTTGACGAGCGCACGATCCGGACACTACGCGCCGGGCTCGGGGCCGTCCGCGACCGGGTCCACCGGACGGTGGAGGCGGTCCGGCCTGAAGGTGGGCGAGGTCGTCGCGCACGCTGCCTAGGCTGCCGTCATGGCCCTCGACCCCGACCTGCCGCCGCAGCCGCAGCCCGCGCTGTCCACGTGGTCGAGCGTGTGGCGGTACCTGGTGGCGGCGGGTGTCGGGCTGGCCGCCTGGGGCGTGACCGCCGCCGAGCACCTGTCGGTCTCGCCCGAGGCGGCGGAGAACGTCGCCGGGACGCTCCTCGTGGTGGACCTGGCACTGGGCGTGATGACGACCTGCCTGCTCGCGCTGCGTCGCCGGTACCCCCTGCCGGTCGCCCTGCTGATCCTCCTCGCGACGACCGTCTCCTCGGCGAGCGTCGGCGCGGCGACGATCGCGCTGGTCTCGCTGGCCACCTGGCGCCGGCGCGGCTGGGTGGTCGCGGCCGGTGCGACGGCGCTCGTGACGGGACTGGCGTCCGAGCTGTTCTACCGCGCGGCCTTCCCCGACCGGGACAACAGCGGCTACCTCGTGCTCGTCGGGCTCCTCGTGGGTATCTCGTACCTCGCGGCGGT
The DNA here is from genome assembly GCF_056405535.1 of Cellulomonas sp. P1_G12_2. NCBI lineage: Bacteria > Bacillati > Actinomycetota > Actinomycetes > Micrococcales > Cellulomonadaceae > Cellulomonas > Cellulomonas sp. P1_G12_2. The sequence goes on from NZ_JBFUBX010000001.1 coordinate 266,834, forward strand.
CGTCGCGACCGGCTACTACATCGGGACCCGGCGGGAGCTGGTGGCGTCGCTGCGCGAGCAGGTGGCGACGGCCGAGCGCGAGCGGGAGCTGGCCACGGAGCGGTCCCGCGACGCCGAGCGCACCCGGATCGCGCGGGAGATGCACGACGTGCTCGCGCACCGGATCTCGCTGGTCGCCCTGCACGCGGGCGCCCTGGCGTACCGCGACGACCTGACCCGCGAGGAGACGCGCGAGACGGCGCAGACGATCCAGTCGAACGCCGCCCTGGCCCTCAGCGAGCTCCGGCAGGTGCTGGGAGTCCTCCGGGCCGGCGCGGGTGCCGAGGGCATCGAGCCCCCGCAGCCCACCCTCGCGGAGCTGCCCGCGCTATTGGCCGACGCGCGCGAGGCCGGTTCCGACGTCGACCTCGACACCAGCGGGCTCGTCGAGGAGCCCCAGCCGCAGACCCTGTCCCGCACGTCGTTCCGGATCGTCCAGGAGGCCCTGACCAATGCCCGCAAGCACGCACCCGGCGAGCCGGTGAGCGTCCGGCTGGCCGGCGGACCCGGCGCCCAGCTCGAGATCGCGATCCGCAACCCGGTCCGGACACCGCCCGGCGGGCAGCGCGGCGGGGTGGGGCTGGCCGGGCTGGAGGAGCGCGCCGAGCTGGCTGGGGGCGAGCTCGATCACGGGATCGGACCGGACGGGGCGTTCGTCGTGGAAGCGAGGCTGCCGTGGCCGGCGTGAGGGTGGTCGTGGTCGACGACGACGCGCTGGTGCGCGCCGGTCTACGCATGATCCTGGGCGGGGCACCGGACCTCGAGGTGGTCGGTGAGGCGGCCGACGGTCAGGAGGCGCTGGACGTCGTCGCGCGCGAGCTCCCCGACGTGGTGCTCATGGACATCCGGATGCCGCGGATGGACGGCCTGGCCGCCACCCGACGGCTGCGTGAACGAGGCACCACGGCACGGATCATCGTCCTGACCACGTTCGACACCGACGAGATGGTGCTCACCGCGCTGCAGCTGGGCGCCGCCGGGTTCCTGCTCAAGGACACCCCACCGGCCGATCTGGTCGTCGCCGTGCAGCGCGTGGCGCTCGGCGAGCCGATGCTGTCGCCCAGTGTCACCAGCCAGCTGATCGCCGCAGTCACGCGCCCGGCCGACGACGGGCGCCGGCGCAAGGCGAGGACGCTCCTGGCGCGACTCACCGACCGGGAGCGGGAGGTCGCGGACGCGGTGAGCAGCGGGCTGACCAACACCGAGATCGCCCGGTCGCTGCACCTGGGGGTGGCCACGGTGAAGACGCACGTGGGCAGCCTGTTCACCAAGCTCGAGGTGACCAACCGCGTGCAGGTGGCCCGGTACGTGCACGACGCGGAGGACCGCTGACTCAGAGGCCGAGCTGCTCCCGGGCGGCGTCGAGGCCGAGGAACGTCACGTCGGGACGGAGCTCTTCCGGCCGCGCCTCCCATGTCGCCCGGTCCAGCAGATAGCGCCGGCTGACCGCGGGCTGACCTTCGCGAGCAACGATCTCGATGCCGTTCTCGACGTAGCCGATCCGCCGGGTGACCCCGTTCGAGGGGCCGTTGTCGTCGAACGCGCTGGTGGTCGCCCGCACACCGTCGAAGCCCTCGAACAGCAGGTGCAGGATCATCAGCCGCATCCGGGTGCCGACGCCCTGGCCCTGGTGGCGCCGACCCAGCCACGAACCGGTCTCCGCCGTCCGGGTGACCAGGAACTCGCTCGCCATCACCGCCTGGGTGCCGACCACCTCACCGCCCCGCACGACCGCGAGCTCGAGGTTCCACTTCGCCGGCGACACGGTTCCTCGCGCACCCCACTGGTACGCGAGGACGCTCCGAGCCACCTCGGTCGGGGTCCCGCGCGTCCACGGCACCATGAACGGCATCGCGTCGGGCGCGTGCACGCCTTCGCCGGCGAGCCGCGCGAGCGCCGCCAGGTGCTCGTCGTCCATGTACCGCAGCTCGAGGTCGCCGCTGCGGACACGGAGCCCGGAGATCGGCCAGAGGTCGTCCATGGCCGCAGGCTTCCCCGCTCCGCTGCCCCGGTCAACCTGAAAGCACTCGGCTCGTGTGGGTCCGCTCGTCTAGGTTGGTCCGCTGTGACCGCTCCCGTGATCGCCGCCCACGGCCTGACCAAGCGCTTCGGCGACTTCACCGCCGTCGACGGCATCGACTTCGAGGTCCCCCCGGGCGAGTCGTTCGGCCTGCTGGGCCCCAACGGAGCGGGCAAGTCGACCACCATGCGGATGGTCGGCGCCGTGTCGTCGCGCACGGCCGGCGACCTGACGGTCCTCGGACTCGACCCCGACACGCACGGGCCGGAGATCCGCTCGCTGCTGGGCGTCGTGCCGCAGGAGGACAACCTCGACACCGAGCTGCGGGTGCGCGACAACCTCATCGTGTACGGCCGCTACTTCGGGATCCCGCGGGCGGTGTGCGCGTCGCGGGCCGACGAGCTGCTGGGCTTCGCGCAGCTGGAGGAGAAGCGGAACGCCAAGGTCGACGACCTGTCGGGCGGCATGAAGCGCCGGCTGACCATCGCCCGCGCGCTCATCAACGAGCCGCGCATCCTCATGCTCGACGAGCCGACCACCGGCCTCGACCCGCAGGCGCGCCACGTGCTCTGGGACCGGTTGTTCCGACTGAAGGAGCGCGGCACCACCCTGGTGCTCACCACGCACTACATGGACGAGGCCGAGCAGCTCTGCGACCGGCTGGTGGTGGTGGACAAGGGCCGGATCATGGCGGAGGGCAGCCCGTCGTCCCTGATCCGGCAGTACTCGACGCGGGAGGTGGTCGAGCTGCGCTTCGGGTCCGACCGCAACGCGGAGGCCGCCGTGCGGATGGCCGGTCTGGTCGAGCGGATCGAGGTGCTCCCGGACCGGGTGCTGCTGTACGCCGACGACGGCGAGGCGGTGCTCGAGCGGGTGACCGACCTGGGTCTGCACCCGACCACGTCCCTCGTGCGACGCTCGAGCCTGGAGGACGTGTTCCTGCGGCTCACAGGGCGGAGCCTGATCGAATGACCACCACAGTCACCGACGCCGCGGTCGAGGCCGCGGTCAGGCCCCGGCGGTTCGGGGCCTGGTACATCGCCGAGCACCAGCTGCGCGGCATGAAGGCGTACGGCTGGACCATCGTGGTCGGCAGCGTCGGCAACCCCTTGCTGTACCTGCTCGGCATCGGACTGGGCCTGGCCGCGTTCCTCGACCAGCCGATCGCGTCCGGCGCGGACGGGCTCGTGGACTACGTGTGGTTCGTCGCGCCGGCGCTCCTGGCGACCGCCGCGGTCACCGTGGCCATGGACGAGTTCACCTTCGTGATCATGGCCGGGTTCAAGTGGCGACGGATCTTCTGGGGCATGAACGCCTCGCCGATCGCACCCCCGCAGATCGCCGCCGGGCTGGTCCTGTCGGTCGTCCTGCGCATGCTGTTCACCACGACCATCTACTACCTGCTGATCGTCGCGTTCGGGGCCGTGGGCGATCCGGTCACCGGCGCGCTCATGCCCCTGGTCGGCGTGCTGGCGGGTCTGGCGTTCGGCCTGCCGGTCATGGCGTTCTCCGCGGGCCTGACGGAGGACAAGGGGCAGTTCGCCCTGGTGCAGCGGTTCGTCTTCACGCCCCTGTTCCTGTTCTCCGGCACGTTCTTCCCGCTGACCACCCTGCCCGTGTGGCTGCAGTGGATCGGCTGGGTGTCGCCGCTGTGGCACGCGAGCGAGATCGGGCGGTCGCTGTCCTACGGCTCGCCGCCGGGCGCGTGGCCCGTGTGGGTGCACCTGGCCGTGCTGCTCGTGCTCGCCGCCACCGGCTGGGTCATGGCCCGGCGGGCCTTCGTGAGGAGGCTCCGAGCAGGATGACGACGACGACCACCCACGAGCCCACCCGCAGCGCCATCAGCTCGCTGTACGCGCGCAACGCGCGGTCCGTCGTCGCGCGCGGCCTCAGGGCGACCAAGAGCTCCAGCGGGATCATCGTGCTCTCCGGCTTCTTCGAGCCGGTCTTCTTCCTGCTCGCCATGGGCCTCGGGCTTGGCTCGTTCATCGGCGACGTCGAGCTCCCCGACGGGACCTCGGTGCCGTACGCGGCCTTCATCGCGCCGGCCCTGCTGGCGGTGTCCGCCATGAACGGCGCGGTCTACGACTCGACGTGGAACGTGTTCTTCAAGATGCACTTCGGCAAGCTGTACGACGCGATGCTGGCGACGTCGCTCGGTCCGCTCGACGTGGCGTTCGGCGAGATCACCTACGCGCTCCTGCGCGGAGGCGTCTACGCCTTCGGATTCCTGACGGTCATGCAGGTCATGGGCCTGAACCTGGCCTGGTCGGCGGCGCTCGCACTGCCGGCCGTGCTGCTCGTCGCGTTCGGGTTCGCCAGCGTCGGGATGGCCGTGACCAGCTACATGAAGACCTTCCAGCAGATGGACTGGATCAACTTCGTGATGCTCCCGATGTTCCTGTTCTCGGCCACCTTCTACCCCATCACGGTCTACCCGGGCTGGATCCAGGGGCTCATCAAGGCGCTCCCGCTGTGGCACGCGGTGGAGCTGGTGCGCGGGCTGACGCTCGGGGTGGTCGACGGCTCGATGCTCACGCACGTGGCGTACTTCGTGGTCATGATCGGACTCGGGCTGGTGTTCACGACCGTGCGGTTGAAGGCCCTGTTCCTCGACTGACGTCCGACATATGAGACAGGCGTCCGGTGTAGGATTGGGCAAGTGATCGGGATCATCGACTACCGCACCGGTAATTCGCAGAGCATTTCTTATGCGCTCGAGCACCTCGGTGTCCCCCACGCGCTGGTGGCCAAGCCCGGCGAGTGCGACGAGGTCGACAGGTACATCCTCCCCGGGGTCGGGGCGGCCGGCGTGACCATGGAGTCATTGGCCCAGGAGGGCTGGATCGACCACCTGTCGGAGAAGGTTCTGGCCGATGGTCAGGGCTTTCTCGGGGTCTGCGTCGGGCTGCAGGTGCTGTTCGAGCACTCGGACGAGGGCGACGTCGAGTGCCTCGGCTGGCTCAAGGGGTCGGTGCACGAGTTCGACAGGTCCCAGGTCCGGGTCCCGCACATGGGCTGGAACAATGTCGACGTCCGCGGGGACCACCCGTTCTCGCGGGCATTCACGCCGGGCGGGTTCTATTACTTCGTGAATTCCTTCTACGCGAAGCCGACGGACGATTCCACCCTCGTGGGCGTCACCACCTACGGCCAGGAATTCGCTGCCTCCGTGGCCTACAAGAACATCATGGCGACGCAGTTCCACACCGAGAAGAGCGCGCGCGCCGGCCTGCAGGTGCTCAAGGCGTTCTGCGATCTCGACATGAACGAGGTGAAGGATCTCGATGCTCGCTAACCGGCTGATCGCCTGCTTCGACGTGAAGGACGGCCGCGTCACCAAGGCCCAGCAGTTCCAGGACAACATCGACGTGGGGGACCCGGCCGAGCTGGCCGACCGGCTGTACCACGAGGACGTCGACGAGATCGTCATCTACGACATCATGGCCAGCGCCCAGAAGCGCCAGATCGACCTGGCCATGGTCCGCAAGGCAGCGCACCGCACGTTCGTGCCCCTCACGGTCGGCGGCGGGATCCGGCACCTCGAGGACATGCACGAGGTGCTCCGGGCCGGCGCGGAGAAGATCAGCATCGACTCGATGGCGGTGCGCAACCCGCAGATCATCACGCAGGGGTCGGTCGAGTTCGGCCGCCAGTGCATCGTGCTGAGCATGCAGGTCAAGCGCGTGGAGCCGACGGCGACGATCCCCAGCGGGTACGAGATCGCCATCGACGGCGCCCGCACCTACACCGGCATGGACGCGGTCGAGTGGGCCAAGCGAGGGCAGGACCTGGGCGCCGGCGAGATCGTGGTGAACAGCATCGACCGCGACGGCACGGGCTCCGGGTACGACCTGGACATCACGCAGCGGATCACCGAGGCCGTGTCGCTGCCGGTCATCGCCTCGGGTGGGGCCGGGCTGGTCAGCCACGTGGCGGACGCGTTCCGGATCGGCGCCACGGGCGCGATCACAAGCTCGATGCTCTACTCCCCGCGGGTCGCGCACACCCTGACGGTCGGCGAGATGAAGGCGCAGCTGGCCGAGATGGGCGAGCACGTCCGCCCGGTGCACAGCGCGGACTGAGCGCCGCAGGCAACGCCGACGGGCGCCCACCCCGGTCAGCGAGGTGAGCGCCCGTCGTCGTCCCGCAGGTCAGGAGACCGTGCAGGCCACCCCGTTCACCGTGAAGGCGGTCGGGGCCGTGTTGGTACCGGTGTGCGACCCGTTGAACCCGATGTCCGTGCTGGCACCGGGCGCGAGGGTGGCGTTCCACCCGAGGCCCGTGGCCGTCACGGCGGACCCGGTCTGGGTCCACGTCGCGCTCCACCCCTGCGTCACCTTCTGACCGGAGGGGAACGTGAACCCGAGGGTCCAGGTCAGCGGGGTGGTCGACGTGTTGGTGACCTTGACGCTCCCGGTGAAGCCGACGTTCCAGCTGTTGGCGGAGTACGCCACGGCGCAGCTGCTGCCGGTCGTCGTCGGCAGGGTCGTGAAGGTCACCGACGGGCTGGTCGCCGACGTGTTGCCGGCGCCGTCCTTGGCCCGCACCGCGTAGGTGTACGCGGTGCTCGCGGTGAGTCCGGCGAGCGTCGTCGATGCGGCGGTGGTCGAGGCCACCAGGGTCGAGGACGATCCCTGGACCCGGTACACGTCGTACCCGGCCAGACCGCTGCTCCCGGTGTCGGTCGACGCCGCCCAGGCGAGGGTGGCGCCGGTCTGGGTGACCGCCGAGGCGACCGGCGTGCCGGGCACGGTCGGGGCGGTGGTGTCTGTCGCGGCCGTGGTGGTGAACGTGACGGACGAGGACGCGACCGACACGTTCCCGGCGACGTCCTTGGCCCGCACCGCGTACGTGTAGGCAGCCCCGGCGGTCAGACCGGTGAGCCCGAACGTGGTCCCGGTGGTCGAGCCCACGAGCGCCGACGTGGACCCGCTGATCCGGTACACGTCGTACCCCGCCAGGGCGTACGTCCCCGGGATGCCCGCGGTCCAGGTGAGGGTGGCCCCCGTCGCGGTGACCGCGGACGCGACCGGCGTCCCGGGCGCTCCTGGCGGCTGGACCTCGACGGGCGGGTCGGCCGTCGTGAACGTGCCGACCGCGGAGGCGGCGGACACGTTGCCCGCGACGTCCTTGGCCCGCACGGCGTACGAGTACGCGGTGCTCGGCGTGAGGCCGGAAAGGACCGTCGACGTGCTGGTCGTCGAGGCGACCAGGGTCGAGGTGGTGCCCTGGACCCGGTACACGTCGTAGCCCGCCACGCCGCTGCCGGCGTCGGTCGAGGCCGTCCAGCCGAGCGAGGCGCCGGTCGACGTGATGCCGGACGCGGCCGGTGTGCCCGGCACGGTCGGCGCGGTCGTGTCGGTGACCGTCCCGGTGGGCTCGGTGCCCCAGATGAGCCGGCCGCCGTCGTAGAGCGTGATCGCCTTCGTCTTGGCCAGGGCAGTGGTGGTGAGGGCCGCGAACGAGGGGTCGTTGGTCGCGTTCCACGTGGAACCACCGGTCACCCGGAACTGCAGCTCGCGGCGGTGCTGCGACTGGCCGCCGGGGTGGATGTTCTGACCGACGCAGCTGAGCTCGGCGTAGTAGAGCGTGCCGCCCGCGCTCACTGGCTTCGCGGTCTGCGGGCCGCACTCGCTGTAGTTGGCCGAGAGCGTGAGGTTCGCCGCCGAGTCGCCGGCGTCGAGGGTGAACCAGTACCGCAGGGTGCCGTTCTTGAGCGCCCGGGCGGGGAAGGCCGACTGGTTGCGGATCATGGCCTTGACCTCGGTGAACGTGCCACCGGGAGGCTGGTTGAGCATGGCCTCGACAAAGATCTCGTCGCCGTCCGGCTGCTCCGCCACGGGGAAGCCGGCCAGCGGGGTGCCGCCGTACTCCTGCGTCAGCCGCGCGAGCGCGCTCGAGAAGCCGGCGTTGTAGTCGGTGGCCACCTCGTTGGCGGTGTAGTCGGACCGCAGGTCGGTGTACGCGTCGTTGGCGCCGCTGGGTCCGCCGACGAGTGCGCCGTACAGGACGTGCCGCGTCGCGGTCGGTGCGGTCAGCGAGTCGAGCCACGAGCCGTGCGCGGTGCGGTGGTGCGGGTTCTGCGGCGGGTTGGCGCCGAAGCCGACCACGTAGCTGCTCTTGCGGGGGTTGTCGCCGAGCGCGTAGTTGATCTGGCGCACGCCGAAGTCGTGGTACCGGGCCTTGCGCGTGGCGTCGGGCAGCCAGTCGGAGTAGACCAGCGCGACGAACGACGTGTTCGCCGCGTACCGCAGCGAGCCCCACGAGTCGAGGACGGCCTGGCCACCGGGCGAGTACGGGATCCGCTGGCCGTTCACGCCCACGGTCCAGTAGTCCAGCCACCGGTTGGCGTCGTCGACGTACTGCTGCTTGCCGGTCTCCATGGCCAGCAGCGGGTACATCGCGTAGGCCTTGTCGTCCCACGCGACGGTCCACTTGTACGACCGGGTCGTCGTCTGGTTCTCGACGCTCAGCTTGGTGTACTCCGCCTCCGCCTTGGCCAGGTAGGTGGCGTCACCGGTCGCCTTGTAGAGCCAGTAGGCGCCCCAGACGAGCTCGTCCTGGTAGCCCGACCACGACTTGTAGTACGCCGCCGCAGCCGTCACGCAGTCGGAGTACTTGCCGCGGTAGGTGTCCGCGAACGCGTAGAGCTGCTTGGCGTGCGACAGGAGCGTGGCGGAGTACGCCGGGTCGTCGGTCTTGAAGACGATCGCGGCCGACGCCAGCGACGCCGCGGTCTCGCCCGCGACGTCCGATCCCGGGCACGAGGCGCTGATCTTGTGCGACGGACGCGCCATCGTCATGACCTCGGCGGGGCCCCACCACTTGTGGTCCGCCTCGCCGTCGCCCACCTGCACATACAGCTCGTTGGGCGCGGTGTGCGCCTTGATGAAGTAGTCGTTGACCCAGCGCAGGTTGCTCTTGAGCTCGTCCAGCTGCCCGGCCTTGGTGTAGCCGGCGGGGGCGGCGATGGCGCCCCACGCGAGCATGGTCGAGCTGAACGCCATCGGGAGCCCGAACTTCACGTGGTCGCCCGCGTCGTACCAGCCGCCCGTGAGGTCCTTGCCCACGTCGGCACCGTCGGTCAGCGCCGAGTCCCCCCGCCAGCTCACGCGGTTGTCGGCCGGCAGGTCGCCCGCACGCTGCGCCTCGTAGAAGAACATCGACTTCTGGAGGGCCTCGGCGTAGTTGTACGCCGGGTCGGCGGCGGTCGCGGCGCCGGCGAGCGGAGCGACGAGCAGGCCGGCGGCGACGGTCAGGGCGGTCGTGCACGCGATCGCGACGCGACCACGGGTTCTGGGGCGGTGCATGGGGTCCTCTTCCACGGCACTGGGGACGGTCGACTCAGCGGGGTCGGCGGGAGGCCCCGGCGTCGCCTAGGTGCGGCCCCGGCACGACGCGCCTCGCGCATCGTCCTCAGGCGGCCGGACGAGGGTCAACGGCCAAAACGTTTAGGCACCACGACGACGGCCCCCGGTCCGTGAGGACCGGGGGCCGTGCGGGTCGGAAGGCGTCAGAGCGGGCGGTCGCCCTCGTCGAGGTTCTTGACGGGGTCCGGCGGGGAGTCGATCACCGGCTCCGCCGCGGGCGGCGTGTCGGTGTCGACCACCACCGGCGCCGTGGCGTCGGCCGGCTTGGCCGTCCGGCGCGTGGTGGCCTTCTTGGCCGCCTCCGTCGCGCCGGCGACCTTCTCCTTGGCGGCGTCCGTGGCCTCGGAGACCTTCTCGGTCAGGTCGTCCTTGGCCTCCACCACCTTCTCGGTGAGGCTCTCCGTGGCGGCGGTGACCTTCTCCGCCGCCTTGCGGGTGGCGTCGCGGCCCTTGGCGACGGCGCTGCCGGCAGCCTCGCCCACGGCGTCCGCGGCATCGCCCACGCGCGTGTGCGCCGAACCGGTGTCCGTCGGCTCCCACGGCTCGGCCCACGGGTCCACGCTGGACCGCGACCGGGTCCACGCGGCGACTCCCGCGCCGATGCCGATCAGGGCGGCGAGCAGCCAGAACACCTTGGCGCCGGTGTGCTTCTTCTTGGCCGAGGCCGCCTCGGCTGCCGCAGCCAGCGCCGCGGCCCTGCCCTTGCCCCGGGTCGCGGCGGAGTCGGCAGCGTGCTCGACCGCAGCGCCCGCCTTGACCGCGGCGTCGTTCATGGCCGCGACGAGCTTGGGCAGCAGGTCGTCCACCAGCTTGTCGTGCGCGCTGTCGATGGCCGGCGACGCCTTCAGGGCCGCGCTCTCCACCTTGGGAGCGGCCGCCTTGACGCTCTCCTTGTACAGGTGCTCGACGCGGGGCAGCAGCCAGTCGATGGCCGCCTCGACCCGCGGGGTCGTCCAGTCCTTCGCCTGGGCGGCGGCGTCTCCGGCCTTGGACGCCGCGGTCCCGGCGGTCTCCTTGGCGCTCCTCGCGGCGTCGGCCAGCGTGGCGCCCAGGTCGGCTGCCTGGTCCTTCAGCTTCTCGGTATCGACGTCGATCTTCGGGCTCTTCGTGAACGGCATTCTCGGCTCCCGGCTCGTCGGCTGTACTGGCGTCCCACTCTGCCACCGTGAGCGCACCCGTGCAGGGTGGTATTCGGCCCGTGGCCTGCGCGACCGCTCGTCTCCAGGTCCTCAGCAGGGTCGCGTGCGAGACTTCTCGCATGTTTGCGACTCTGCACACGACCGCCGGAGACATCCGGATCGAGCTCTACCCCAACCACGCGCCCCGCACGGTGCAGAACTTCACGGGGCTGGCCACGGGAACGACCCCCTGGACGGACCCGACCACCGGCGAGGAGCGCACCGACCCCCTGTACAACGGGGTCGTCTTCCACCGCGTGATCTCCGGGTTCATGATCCAGGGCGGCGACCCGCTGGGCACCGGCCGCGGAGGCCCCGGCTTCACGTTCGACGACGAGATCCACCCCGAGCTGTCGTTCAACGAGCCCTACCTGCTCGCCATGGCCAACGCCGGCAAGCGTCTGGACCCGACCACCGGCAAGGTCGGCGGCACCAACGGCTCGCAGTTCTTCATCTCGGTGGCGCCCACCGAGTGGCTCAACGGCAAGCACACGATCTTCGGCAAGGTCGCCGACGACGAGAGCCGTGCCGTGGTCGACGCCATCGAGAAGACGCGTGTCCGCCCGGGTGACCGTCCCGTCGAGGACATCGTCATCAACTCGATCACCATCGAGGACTGAGACCACCATCAGCGAGTCCTCCCAGCCGGGCGCGCCGGTCGCGCCGCCGGTCTGCCCTCGGCACCCCGACCGGGTGTCGTACGTGCGGTGCCAGCGGTGCGGCCGGCCCACCTGCCCGGAGTGCCAGCGCCAGGCCGCGGTCGGCGTGCACTGCGTCGACTGCGTGGCCGAGGCGGCCCGTGCCGTGCCGAGCACCCGCACCGCGCTCGGCGGGGTGCGGCACGACGGCCGGCCCGTCGTCACGCTCACCCTCATCGGCCTGTGCGTGGTCAGCTTCGTCCTGCAGCTGGTCCTGCCGTCGTGGACCGGCCGCTGGCTGTTCTCGCCGATCCTCGGGTTCTACGAGCCGTGGCGATTCCTCACCGCGGCGTTCCTGCACTCCCCCGGCCAGTACCTGCACATCGTGTTCAACATGGTGGCCCTGTGGTTCGTCGGGCCCACGCTCGAGAACACGCTCGGCCGGGCCCGGTACATCACGCTCTACCTGGTGTCCGCGATCGGCGGTTCCGTCGGGTCGGTCCTGCTGGCCACCGCGACGGACAGCTGGGCCGTCACGAGCGTCGGTGCGTCCGGTGCGGTGTTCGGTCTGTTCGGCGCGATCCTCGTGGTCAGCAAGCGGCTCGGCGGCGACGTCCGCGGCATCCTCGTGCTCATCGGCATCAACCTGGCCCTCGGGTTCGTCATGGCGAACATCGCGTGGCAGGCGCACGTGGGCGGGCTGGTCACCGGTGGGCTGCTCGCCGCGGCGTACGCCTACGCCCCCGCGTCCCGACGACGGCTCGTCGCCGTCGCGGCGCCCGTGGCGCTCGTCGCGGTGCTGCTCGTGGCCACGCTGCTCACGTATGCCTCCGTCGGCGCGTTCGACTGAGTCTCAAGCCCGCTCACAGCACGATCCGGCACCTCTCCCGGTGTCCCCACGGTTGCCCACAGCTGTGGAACTACACCCGTGTAGTTATCCACAGACTTGTGCACCGCTGGGGACAGCCCGGGCGTTCCCGCAGGTCAGCGCCGCGGCCTGGGGATGACGTCGGTGGCACGAGGGTGGGGACGAGCGCCGGGTCCGGGCATAGCGGACGCCCGCTCGCCGGGGTCGACGAAGGCGCCGCTCGCGGGTGCGAACGGCGCCTCGGTCAGAGCGTGTGGAGCGTCAGCGCCAGCGCGTCGTCATGCTGAAGCCGGCGATGATGAGGACGAACCCGATGGCCAGGTTCCACTGGTCGATGCCAGGGATCGGGTACTGCGACTGGGTGAGGTACGTGACCACGATCCAGATCAGTCCGAGGATCATCAGCCCGAGCATCACGGGGAGGAACCAGGGCGCGTTGACCTTGGGTCCCGTCGACTTGGCGGGCGGCGGTGTGTACGTCGCCTTCTTGCGCGACTTCGACTCAGGCACGTCCGGTGCTCCTGTCCTGCGGCGGTGCGGCCCACGGGCCACGGGAGACCACGCGGGAAACGGCGTGGTCGAAAATGGGCGTTCGTCGATGATGCGCCGAGGCCGCGTCGTCACGGACCCGTCGCATCGTGACCTAGCGTAGTGCCCACCCGAACTGTGCCCGTCGTGATGCACCGCCCGAGGAGCCGTCCGTGACCGACCACCCGCACCGCGCGCGTCGCTTCCTCGCGCGCGGGACGCTGTCGGTCGCCCTGGTGCTTGCGCTGTCGGGGGCGCTGTTCGCGGCCAACGCGAAGTTCGCGCGGGCCTCAGGCGAGCGTCACCCGCAGGACCTGCGGGAGCTCGTGCAGGTGGAGACGGACCGCGTCGCGCGGCTCTCCACCGAGGTCGACGGCCTGCGCGCCGACGTGGACGACCTGACGACGAGCGAGAACGCCGCGGGCGGGACCCCTCCCGGCAGCCCCAGCGCCGGGTACGTGGTCGAGGGGGGCCTGGTGCCCGTCGTCGGCCCGGGAGTCACGGTGCAGCTCGAGGACGCGCCCACCGACTCGCCGCGGCGCGACGAGGTGAGCCCCGACGTGCTCGTGGTGCACCAGCAGGACCTGCAGGCCGTGATGAACGCGCTGTGGGCCGGGGGCGCCGAGGCCATGGAGCTCATGGACCAGCGGGTGATCTCCACGAGCGCGTTCCAGTGCGTCGGGAACGTGCTCAAGCTGCACGGGCGCCTGTACTCCCCGCCGTACGTGGTGCGCGCCATCGGCGACCCGACGGAGCTGCGCCGCGCGCTCCTCGCCTCGCCCGCCGTGCAGTCGTACCTGCGCGACGCCGCCGACGTCGGGCTCGGCTGGTCGGTCACCGACGCGGAGGAGCCACTCTCGCTCGGGGCCTACTCGGGCGCGACCGAGCTGACGTCCGCGAGCGTCCCTGACGGTGTCGAGATCCTGCCCGGGCTCGAGGAGGCCGAGGCGGAGGCGGAGAACCGCGCAAGCCCCGGTGCCGACGGATGACCGGGACGACGACGGAGCCCCCTCCTGACACGAGGCGGGAGCGCCAGAAGAAGGTCGCGGCCCACCGGGTCCGGCACAGGGTCTACGGGATCGTCGGCGTCATAGGCGAGATCCTCATCACGCTCGGCGTGCTGCTGTTCGCGTTCCTGGTGTGGCAGCTCTGGTGGACCGACGTCGTCGGCAACCGCGCGCAGGCCGAGATCGTGCGCGAGCTCCCGTTCGAGCCGGTGCCGACCGCGACACCGAGCGCCGGAGCACCCGCGGGACCGGTCATCGCCCCGCCGCGGCGCGACGAGCCGCCGGTGATGGCCGAGCCGCCGCACGCGACGACCTTCGCGACCATCCAGGTGCCGCGGTGGGTGGGCGAGCCCGAGCGCCCGATCAGCCAGGGGACGGACCGTGCGACGGTGCTCGACGTGCTCGGCGCCGGGCACTACGAAGGCACGGCGATGCCCGGAGGGCTCGGGAACTTCGCGGTGGCCGGCCACCGGACCACCTACGCCAAGCCGTTCAACCGGGTCGAAGAGCTCCAGGTGGGTGACCCGCTGGTCATCCGGACCACCGACAACGTCTGGTACGTCTACCGGGTCACGTCGACGCAGATCGTCCTGCCGTCCGAGGTCTCGGTGATCGCCCCCGTGCCCGGCGACCCCGGCGCGGCTCCCACCGAGCGCATGATCACGCTCACCACCTGCCACCCGATGTTCTCGGCGCGGGAGCGGTTCATCGTCCACGGGGTGCTCGACTACTGGGCGCCGACGTCGGACGGGATCCCGGCCGAGCTGCTCGGTGGCGCATGATGGTCACCTGCGAGCGGGACGGAGGGCGCTGATGTACGGATGGCTGTGGCACCGGCTGCCCGGACCCGCCGCGGTGCGCGTGCTGATCCTCACGGTCGCCGCGCTCGCGGTCCTGACCGCCTGCTTCCTGTGGGTCTTCCCGGCGATCGCGCCCTTCATGCCCTTCAACGAGACGACTGTGGGTGAGTGACGTGACGCGGATCCTGGTGATCGACAACTACGACTCGTTCGTCTACACGATCGTCGGCTACCTCAACCAGCTGGGCGCCGAGACGGTCGTGGTCCGCAACGACGCGGTCCCGCCGGTCGAGGAGCGCACGGGCTTCGACGGCGTCCTGGTGAGCCCCGGACCCGGCACCCCCGCCGACGCCGGCCAGAGCATGCAGGTGATCCGCGACTGCGCCGACGCCGGTCTGCCGATGCTGGGTGTCTGCCTCGGTCACCAGGCGCTCGGCGAGGTGTTCGGCGGGACCGTCACGCATGCGCCCGAGCTCATGCACGGCAAGACCAGCCAGGTGGAGCACAAGGGCGAGGGGGTGCTGGCCGGGCTGCCCGACCCGTTCACCGCCACGCGGTACCACTCGCTGGCGGTGGTGAACGACACGGTGTCGGACGAGCTGGAGGTCACGGCGGTCGTCGCAGGCGACGGGCGACAGATCATCATGGGTCTCCAGCACGTGTCGCTGCCCCTGCACGGGGTGCAGTTCCACCCCGAGTCCGTGCTCACCGAGGGCGGTCACCGGCTGCTGGCCAACTGGCTCGAGATCTGCGGCGACGACCAGGCCGTGGCGCGCTCCGAGGGGCTGCACCCGCTCGTCCGCCTCTGACGCACGACGAAGGGGCCGCCCCGACCGGGACGGCCCCTTCGTCATGCCACCTAGGGCGTCTGGGTCGGGGCCGGGTCGTTGCCCTGCCCCTTCGAGACGTGGATGTCGATCTGCTGGTCCAGCGGGACCTCGTCGCCCGCGGTGGGGTCGGTCCGGAGCACCTCGTTCGCGGGCCGGTCGGACTGGTCCTCGATGCGGTTGAAGTTGGTCAGGCCGACCGCCTGCAGCGCCGCGACGACCTGGTCGTAGGTCTGGCCGGGGAGCCCCTGGGGAATGGTCGCCGTGGTGGGCGCGATGGCGATCTGCAGGTTGATCACGCGACCCTGCTTGACCGGCGTCCCGGCCGGGACGTCCTGCGAGACGACCGTGTCGGGCGCCTGGGTGCCGGACTCCACCGGTGACGTGTTGACCTGCAGCTTGGCGTCGTTGAGGATCTGCGTCGCCTCGGCCTTCGTCTTGCCGGCCACGTCAGGAACGAGCACGTTGCCGGTGGAGACGAAGAGCGTCACGGACGAACCCGCGCTGACGGACGTGCCCGACGCGGGCTCGGTCTTGGTCACCTGGCCCTGCGGGAAGGCGGGGTTGTCGTCGTCCTGACGGTTGGCGGACACGACGAGGCCCAGGCCCGTGAGGATGTCGGTCGCCTCCTGCTCGGTCCGGCCGGACACGTCGGGGACGGCGAGGCTGGCGGGTCCGGTGGAGATGTAGACGGTGATCGGGTCCTCGGCCTTGACCTCGGTGCCCTCCTCAGGGTCCGTCCTGATCGCGTGCTCGGCCTCGACGGTGTCGGAGGCTTCCTGCGCCCGCACGAAGATCAGGTTGGCGTCCGTGATCGCCGCTTCGGCCTCTGCCGCGGTCATCCCGACGACGGACGGCACGAGGATCGGCTCCGGGGCGTTGCTCTTGTTCGCGTTGGCGATGAGCAGCGCCACGATGCCCGCGACGGCAAGGACGGCGATCCCGATGAGCAGGGGAAGCAGCCACGGTCGCTTGTTCCCCTCGTCCTCCTCGGGCGGGCCGGCCGTGGCGACCGCGGCACCGGTGGACGCCCACGGCGAGGTGGCCGGAGGCATGGCCTGCGTCGTGGCGACGGGCGGGGCCATGACCTGCGTAGCCTCGGTGGCGGGGGTCGCGACCAGCGCGGCGGCGGCGAGCGCACCGACAGCAGGCGCGCCCACGGCACCGCCGCGGACGGCGGCCTCGAGGTCGGAGCGGAACTCGGCGGCGCTCGAGTAGCGGGAGTCGCGCTCCTTGGCCAGCGCCTTGAGCGTGATGCGGTCCAGCGTGTCCGGCACGTCCGACGCGAACGTCGAGGGGACCGGGGCGGCCTCGCGCACGTGCTGGTAGGCCACGGCCACGGGCGAGTCGCCGACGAACGGGGGCCGGCCGGTGAGCAGCTCGAAGAGCAGGCAGCCGGTGGAGTACAGGTCGGAGCGGGCGTCGACGGTCTCGCCGCGCGCCTGCTCGGGCGACAGGTACTGCGCGGTGCCGATGACCGCCTGCGTCTGCGTCATCGTCGCGGCCGAGTCGGCCATGGCGCGGGCGATGCCGAAGTCCATCACCTTGACCGCGCCCGTCGGGGTGAGCATGACGTTCGCGGGCTTGATGTCCCGGTGCACGATGCCCGCGTGGTGCGAGTACTCGAGCGCGGACAGCACGCCGGCCGTGATCTCCACGGCCTCCTCGATGGGCACCGCGTGGCCGTCCCGCAGGATGTCGCGGACCGTGTGGCCCTCGACGTACTCCATGACGATGAACGGCACGTGCGCGACGACGCCCGTGGGCTCGGTGAACACGTCCTCGCCGGTGTCGTAGACGGAGACGATGGCTGGGTGGTTCAGCGCGGCCGCGGACTGGGCCTCGCGGCGGAACCGGTTCTGGAACGAGGGGTCGCGTGCCAGGTCGGAGCGCAGGATCTTGATGGCCACGGTGCGACCGAGCCGGGTGTCGTGCCCGATGTGTACCTCGGCCATGCCACCTCGGCCGATGAGCTCGCCGACCTCGTACCGTCCGGCGAGGATGCGGGATCCGTCGTCCACCACTAGGCGTCCTTTGCTTCCGTCGATGCCGGGCCCGCTGTGAGCGCGCCGGACCCGTTCTCCGTGATCATCCCATCGAGGGTGTCGCCACGAGGGTAGTGGGCGACCGATGCCGACGGCCTGGTCTGGTCGCCAGGAGGCCCGTCCGCATTGGTGAACCGTGTTGCCAGGGCGGCCCCGAGCAGGCCGATGAGCAGCAGGACCAGCGCGAGCAGCGGCCAGGACAGCCGGCCCGTCCGGCCCAGGCGGACCCCGGTGGTCGTCGACGCCCGCCGGGCTGCGGCGCGTCCGGTGGGCTCGTCGGCCCGCCGGGTGCGGCGCGGCGGGTAGGAGGGCGGAGGTACCTCCGCGGAGGCGCCCCCCGACGCGACCGCGGTCGCGAACGTGTCCGGGGTGCGCTGGTGCTTGCTGACCAGCACGGGGATGCCCGACGGCGGCGTGCGCGGCACCATCTTGTCCAGCAGCTGAGCGAGCTCCTCGCCCGAGGCGGGTCGCGCGGTGGGCTCCTTGGACAGCAGCCGGATGACCAGCGCGGCGAGCTGCTTGTCGACGCTGGACGGCAGCGGCGGGACCGGGTTGTTCACGTGGGCAACGGCGATGTCGACCGCCGTCGGCCCGGTGAAGGGCCGGTGCCCGACGAGCGCCTCGTACGCGATGATCCCCAGCGAGTACAGGTCGGACAGGGGCGTCGCGGGCTTGCCGACGGCCTGCTCGGGCGAGAGGTACTGCGCGGTCCCCATGACCATGCCGGTCGCGGTCATGTTCACCTGGTTGCGCGCCAGCGAGACGCCGAAGTCGGTGATCTTCACGCGGCCGCCACGGCCCAGCAGGATGTTGCCGGGCTTCACGTCCCGGTGCACGACCCCGGCGAGGTGCGCGGCGTGCAGCGCGCGGGCGGTCTGGGCCAGGATCGGCAGCAGTCGGCGGGTGGGCAGCACGGGCTCGCGCTCGAGCAGGTCGGACAGGGGTTCGCCGACGACGAGCTCCATGACGAGGAAGCCCGAACCCTCCTGCTCGCCGTAGTCGAACAGCTGCGCGATGTTCGGGTGCGACAGCGACGCCGAGTTGCGCGCCTCGGTGCGGAACCGCTCGAGGAACCCGCGGTCGCCGGCGAACTCCGAGCGCAGCACCTTGACGGCGACCGGGCGGGCGAGGGCGTCGTCGTACCCCTCCCACACCTCGCCCATGCCGCCGACGGCGATCTGCCGGACCAGCCGGT
Organism: Cellulomonas sp. P1_G12_2; assembly: GCF_056405535.1. Taxonomy (NCBI): domain Bacteria; kingdom Bacillati; phylum Actinomycetota; class Actinomycetes; order Micrococcales; family Cellulomonadaceae; genus Cellulomonas; species Cellulomonas sp. P1_G12_2. The sequence goes on from NZ_JBFUBX010000001.1 coordinate 285,352, forward strand.
AGCGCTCGCCGAGCAGGAGACCCGATGCCGTCTTCACGAGCCCAGCACCGCCTCGATGACGGCCTTCGCGATGGGCGCCGCGACGCGTCCGCCGGTGGCCTCGTTGCCGGCGTTCCCGCCGTGCTCGACGAGCACCGCGACCGCGACGCGCGGGGCGTCGGCCGGGGCGAACGCCGTGAACCAGGCGTGCGGAGCCTGCCCGTCGGCGGTCTGCGCGGTACCGGTCTTGCCGGCCACCTGCACGCCCGGGATCTTGGCGGCCGTGCCCGACCCGCTGTCGACGACGCCGACCATCATGTCCCGCAGCGACGCGGCCGTGCCGGGCGACATCGCCGTCGAGTACAGCTCCGGCTCCGTCTCAGACACCCGGTGCAGGTCCGCCGACCGCACCGTCTGCACCACGTACGGCGTCATCAGCCGACCGCCGTTCGCGATCGCCGCCGACACCATCGCCATCTGCAGCGGGGTGGCCTGGACGTCCCGCTGGCCGATGGCCGACTGGGCGGTGATCGGCGCGTTCATCTCGTCGGGGAACACGCTCTCGACGACCTTCATCGGGATCGTGAGGTTCGGGTCGTTGAAGCCGAACCGCTCCGCCTGGGTGCGCAGCGCGTCGGCGCCGACGTTCAGGCCCAGCTGTCCGAACGCGGTGTTGCAGGAGATGCGCAGCGCGTCCGCGAGCGTGATCGGGTCGCTGCCGCAGCCGCCACCGCCGAAGTTGCCGATGGTCGCCGTGGTCTGCGGGAGCGTGAGCTCGACCGGCGCGGGGAGGGTGCTCTGCGGCGTGTACTGACCGCTCTCCAGCGCCGCCGCCGCGGTGACCAGCTTGAACGTCGAGCCGGGCGGGTACCGCTCCTGCGTGGCGTTGCTGCGCAGCGGGTTGCCCTCCGCCGAGGCCAGCTGCTGGTACGCGGCCCCGGCGGCCGCGATGTCGTGGGAGGCGAGCGCGTTGGGGTCGAACCCGGGCGTCGAGACGAGCGCGAGGATCTTGCCGGTGGACGGCTCGATCGCGACGACCGCCCCCTGCTGGCCCGCCAGTCCCTCGAGCGCGGCCTGCTGCGCTGCGGGCAGCAGGGTGGTCTCGACGGCGGCGCCCTCGGGCTGGCTCCCCGTCAGCAGGTCCCGGATCCGCGAGAAGAACAGCCGGTCGCCGCGGCCGGTCAGGTCGTCGTTCGCCGCCCGCTCCAGCTCGGTCCGGCCGTTCACCACGGAGTAGAAGCCGGTCATCGTCGAGTACAGCTCCCCGGCCGTGTAGGAGCGCTGGTAGCCGTAGGAGTCCTCGACCGGCGTCGACAGGGCGATGGCGTCGCCGGCCACCACGATCGGTCCGCGCGCGTTGCCGAACTCCCGGTAGAGCGTGCGGACGTTCCGGCTGTCGTTGTTGAGCCGCTCGGCCTGGAAGTACTGCACCCAGGTGGCGCTGGCCATGAGCGCGACGAACATGACGAGGACAACCGTCGCGAGGCGGCGCAGGGGAGTGTTCACCGCACCCCCCGCATGATCTCGGTCGGCTGATCATCCTCATTGCTGCCGCCGACGACCGGAGTACCCGCGATCGGCGTGAGCGACGGCTTCATGGACGGTGCCGGGCGCCGGGCCTCGTCGGAGATCCGCAGCAGCAGGGCCACGATCACCCAGTTGGCCACCAGGGACGAGCCGCCGTAGGCGATGAACGGGGTGGTCAGGCCGGTCAGCGGGATGATCCGCGTGACGCCACCGACCACGACGAACGTCTGCAGCGCGACGATGAACGCCAGACCGCCCGCGAGCAGCTTGCCGAACCCGTCGCGCACCCCGATCGCGGTGCGCATGCCGCGCTCGGCGAGGATCGCGTAGAAGAGCAGGATGGCGAGCAGCCCGGTGAGCCCGAGCTCCTCCCCGAGGGACGCGACGATGAAGTCCGACTCCGCGAACGGCACGAGGTCGGGGCGCCCCTGACCCCACCCGGTGCCGAACAGACCGCCGCTGGCCATGCCGAACAGCCCGCGCACCAGCTGCCCGGACCCGCCCGGGCTCTGGTCGAACACGGCGGGGTCGAAGGCGTGCAGCCAGGCGTCGAACCGCGCTCCCACGTGCGAGAACGCGCCTGCGGCCAGGACCGCGCCGACGACGAACAGCAGGAGGCCGATGACCACCCAGCTCAGCCGTTCCGTGGCGAGGTAGAGCATCGCGACGAAGAGGCCGAAGAAGAGCAGCGAGGTGCCGAGGTCACGCTCGAGCACGAGGACGGCGACCGACGCGCCCCAGACGATGAGGATCGGTCCGAGGTCCCGCGGTCGCGGCAGCTGCAGGCCGAGCACCTTGGGCCCGGCGAGCGCCAACGTGTCGCGATGGGTGACCAGGTACCCCGCGAAGAAGATGGCGAACGCGATCTTGGCGAACTCCGCGGGCTGGAAGCCGACCCCACCGACGCGCACCCAGATGCGCGCACCGTTGATCAGCACGCCCAGGCCGGGGATCAGGGGCAGCATGACGAGCACGAGACCGGCGAGCATGGCGGTGTACGTGTACCGCCGCAGGGTCCGGTGGTCGCGCAGCAGGATGATCACCGCGGCGGCGAGCACCACGGAGATCGCCGTCCACACCAGCTGGCGCTGCGCGAACGCGTCCTCGCGGCCTCGCGCGGTATACGCGAAGTCGATCCGGTAGATCATCGCGAGCCCGATGCCGTTGAGTGCCACGGTGATCGGCAGGATCACCGGGTCGGCGAACGGCGCGCGCCACCGCAGCACCAGGTGGATGCCGATGGCCAGCGCGGCCATGCCGACCCCGTAGCCGATGACGTCCGGCGGGACCTTGTCGGTGGTGCCGATGCCGACGAGCGCGTACGCGGCGACGCCGATGGCGAGCGCGAGCAGCAGGAGGCCGAGCTCGACATCCCGGCCGGCCCGCACGCGGTGCGGCTGGACCGTAGCCATCACGCGCGGCTCACGGTGCGGCCGTCGGGGTGACGGAGACGGACGGGGACGGGGTCGACGAAGGCGACGACTTCGGTGGGACAGTGCCGACGGTGTCTTCCTCGAGCATGGCGACGAGCTCGCGCGCGTCGTCCAGGGACTCGGCGTGGATGGTCTGCTCGACGCGGGCACGCAGGTAGCCCGACGCGAGGTCCTCCAAGGAGGTACCGGTCCGCTCCACCACGGACGACAGCGGGACGGGTCCGAGGTTCTGCGGGAGCCCGCGGAAGATCACGACCTCCTGGTCGTCGACGCCCACGTAGTACTGCGTCTGCGTCCAGCCGTAGGCGATCGCGGCACCACCGAGGACGACCACGGCGACGACCACCCACGCGACGACCGAGCGCCAGCGCCGCGGAGGCGTCGGCTGCTCGTCGTCGTGGTCGTCCGGGGTCGGCGGCTCGACCGACTCCTCCCCGGCGTCGTCCCCCGCCTGGGGCGCCCGGGTGAGGCCTGCCGCGCGCGCCGCCGGACCGTCGGCGGCGGCCGTCGGGGCGTTGCGGGTCAGCGCGGCGGCGCCGACCACGGTGGCGTTCGTCGTCGGACCGGCGCCGTCCGCGACGGCGTCCAGCTCGATGACGTCCGCCAGGACCACGGTGATGTTGTCGCCGCCGCCCGCGCGCAGCGCCAGCTGGACCAGCCGGTCCGCGCACGCGTCGACGTCGTCGATCGTCGCCATCGTCTCCTCGATGGTCTCCGCGCTCACGAAGCCGGACAGGCCGTCGGAGCACAGGAGCCAGCGGTCGCCCGGGCGGGCCTCGCGGACGGACAGGTCCGGGGTCACCTCGGGGTCGAAGTCGCCCAGCACGCGCATGACGACCGAGCGCTGCGGGTGGTGCTCGGCCTCCTCCGGCGTGATCCGGCCGATGTCCACCAGGTGCTGCACGAACGTGTGGTCGGTGGTGACCTGCGTGAGGACGCCGTCGCGCATGAGGTAGCCGCGCGAGTCGCCGAGGTGCACCATCGCGAGCTTGTTGCCGGCGCGCAGGATGGCGAGCACGGTCGTCCCCATGCCGCCGAGGTCAGGGTCGGCGTCGCTGCGGGCGATGATCTCGTCGCGGGCGTTGGCCAGCGCCGTCTCCAGCTCGTCCAGGGCGTCGTCGGGGCCGTGCGACTCCCCGTCGAGCGGCGCGAACGCGGCGACGGCCACCGACGAGGCGACATCGCCCCCGGCGTGGCCGCCCATGCCGTCGGCGACCATGAGCAGGTGCGGACCGGCATAGGCCGAGTCCTGGTTGTTGGAGCGCACGAGTCCGACGTCGGACCGCGCCGCATACCTGAGTGCGACGGTCACCGGGTTACCTCTGCAGCTCGAGAACGCTCTGGCCCACGCGCACGGGTGTACCCGTCGGGACGGGGGTCGGAGCCTCGACGCGCTGGTCCGCCACGAATGTCCCGTTCGTCGATCCGAGGTCCTCGACGAACCACTGGCCACCCTGCGGGAAGATCCGTGCGTGCCGCGACGACGAGTAGTCGTCGTCCAGGACGAGCGTGCAGCTGGGCGCCCGTCCGATGAGCACCGCCGACGTCCCCAGCGGGACGATCGTGCCGCGCAGCGGACCCTCGGTGACCACGAGGCGCGACGGGCCGGCGCCGCTGCGGGCCGAGCGGGGGGTGCGCGTCGGCGCGGTCTCGGGCTTGGCGGGCTCGGTGGCGACCGCGGCCGCACCGGCTGCCACGACGGGAGCCTTGCGACGACGACGGTCGGTGATGCGCGTCCCGTACAGGTCGCGGCGCAGCACCCCGATGGCGAAGAGCACGAGCACCCAGAGCAGGGCCAGGTAACCCAGCCGCAGCAGGGTGATCGTCAGTTCACTCATGCGCCGGCGTCACTCGTCCGGGTCCGGCTCGCCACCGGTCCAGAACAGGATCCGGGTACGGCCGATGGTCAGCGTGTTGCCGTCCAGCAGGGTCGCGGCCGGAACCTGGTGGCCCTCGACGAACAGTCCGTTGGTGGAGCCCATGTCGGTTGCGACCACGCCGTCGGACGTCACACGGATCTCGAGGTGGCGACGCGAGACGCCCGGGTCGTCGACGATGATGTCCGCCTCCGAGCCGCGCCCGATGACCGTCACCGGGCCGGTGAGGATGTAGCGCTGACCGTCGATGTCCACCAGCGGGTGACGCGCGCTCGGTGCTGACGTCGCCGACGCCGGGGCGACCGCACCGCGCACCGTCGCGCTGTGCACGCGGAATCGCGCGGCCTCGAGCTCGCTGTCCTCGCTGAACGACACGGTCACCGGCCCGACGAACGCGTACCGCTGGCTCGCGGCGTAGTCGGTGACGTTGTTGGCGAACTCGTCCGCCAACGCCTCCGCACCCCACGACTCCACCTGGTCGTAGTCGGCAGTCGCGAGCTCGATCGTGAACTCGTTGGGCACGACGGTCCGGTCGCGTCCCACGACGGCGGCCCGGTCGTCCACCTCGCGGCGCAGCGCGCTGGAGAGGTCGAGCGGCTTCAGCTCGCTCTTGAAGGCCTTGGCGATGGCGTTGTTGACGACGCGCTCGACGCCGTTCTCGAACCTGTCGAGGATGCCCACAGCCACCTCCCTCGTCCCTCGTGCGCCTCTGCGTGCAGGTACAGCACCCGCAACCCGCCTTGATCGTATCCGTGCCCCACCGGTACGGGGCCGGATGAGGGGTGATGTGCGCGCGGCGAGCCTGCCGGGGCCTCTCGGCCTGGTCGGAGGGAGGTCGCGATCGTGCTAATGTTCTGCGGCGCGCGCGAGTGGCGGAACGGCAGACGCGCTGGCTTCAGGTGCCAGTGTCCGAAAGGGCGTGGGGGTTCAAATCCCCCCTCGCGCACACGTTGAGCGGCAGCCCGGACCTTCCAGGTCCGGGCTGCTGCCGTGTTCGGCGCCCGATGGGCGGTTCACCCGAATGCGCGGTTTGGCCGGGCATCTCGATGCCCGATGATTCACGCATCGACGGCGCCGGTCTGGCGCCCGCCGGCGGGCAGCCGGAAGCACGAGCGAGGACTCTGATGATCTCCCTGCGACGACGCACGCACCGAGCACTGACGCAGACGGGCATCGGGTCCGTCGTCGTGGCGTCCTTGGTGCTCGCCCTGGCGGGACCCGCGCAGGCAGAGCCTGTCGTGCCCTCGCTGGACGAGCCGCGCGACCGCACCGAGCTCGGTCTGGACACGATCCCGGCCGCACCCGCCGCGCCCGCCGCGCCGGATCGCGTCCTCGTCAAGTTCCGCGCCGGGACCGAGGACTCGGCCCGCCGCTCGGCGCTCGCGGCCGTCGACTCCAGCGTGGACGGCACCGTGGGTCGGACCGGCTTCGTCGCGGTCGACACCCCGGCCGGGGGGGCCGCGGCGGTCGCGGACGACCTCGCGGACGACCCGCGGGTGGCCGAGGTGCAGGTCGACCACGTCCGCACGGCCAGCGGTGTCGAGGTCTGGGGCGGCGACGACTACGTCGGCGAGCAGTGGCCGTACCTCGAGCTCACCACCTTGCCCTCGGCGTGGGAGACCGCGGACGGCACCGGCGTGACGGTGGCGGTCCTGGACTCGGCGGTGCTCACCTCGCACAACGAGCTGGCCGGCCGGGTGAAGCCGGGATGGGACGCGATCAGCGGCGACGCCGACCCGACCGGCTCGGGCTGGCACGGCACGCTCGTCGCCGGCGTGGCCGTGGGTGCCGCCGACGGCGCCGGGATCGTCGGCGCCGCATACCGCGCGTCGCTCATGCCGGTGCGGGTGCTCGACGACTCCGGTGTGGGCACGGACTCGAGCGTCGCGGCCGGCATCGACTTCGCGTCGTCCAACGGCGCCGACGTCATCAACCTGTCGCTCGGCGGCGAGTCGCCGTCCCCGATCCTTCGCGCCGCTCTCGTCACGGCTGTCGCCCGCGGCTCCGTCGTCGTGATCGCGGCAGGGAACACGGGCGACGAGGTGCTCCAGTACCCGGCGGCGTACGCAGCCGAGATCCCCGGTGTGCTCTCGGTGTCCTCGGTCGAGGACAGCGGCCGGATCACCGAGACGGACCAGTACACCTCGACCGGGGCCTCGTCCCACAACGACGCGGTGTCGATCGCCGCACCGGGTCGGGAGATCCTCGGCCCGTCGGCCGCGGGCTCCTACGTGTACGTGTCCGCCACCGGGACCTCGCTCGCAGCACCGCTCGTCAGCGGCGCGGCCGCGCTCCTGGTCCAGCGCAACCCCGGCTGGACGGCGGAGCAGGTCGCGGCCCGGCTGAAGGCGACCGCGCGAGACGCGGGTCCTCGCGGGGTCGACCCCTTCTACGGCGCCGGCATCCTCGACGCCGGCGCGGCCCTCGGGCAGGTGCCCGCGGTCCCCCTGGACCGGATCGGGGACGACGGGCCGAGCGACGACTTCGCCATGGACGCGACGATCGTCGCCCTCGGTGCGCACGCGGTGTCGTTGCGCGCAGAGGCGGACGTGGACTGGCTGGTCATCAACGGCCTGCAGGCAGGCATCGACTACGAGGCCTACATGGTCGACGGGCCGATGCGGGGTCTCGTGTTCGACAGCGACGGCCACCAGCTCACGCAGTTCGGGACCTTGAGCTCACGGTTCCGCACGGCCGGCGGGCGGGTGTACGTCAAGGTGTGGGCCCCGAACGGGACGCGCCAGAGCACGTCGTGGGGTCCCACGTACCCGGAGTCGATCGTCGTCGTCCGGCCGTCGGGAGTGCAGCGCGCGGCGGACGCGGTGCGGTTCGGCAGCGGACAGGCGACCAGTGTCGGCTTCCTGGGATACACGCGGCCGACGCTCGCTGACGTCACCGGGGACGGCGTCGCCGACCTGGTCACGGGACGTTCTACGCCGGGTCCGGGCGGTCTCGGGCGCGTAGGCCAGCTCGTGCTCAACGTCGGCCGCGCCGACGGGACGTTCGCAGCCTCGTCGTACGCCCCGGTGCCGACGGGGTTCTGGCCCCCGACGCTCGTCGTCGTCGATCTCGACGGGGACACGGTTCCGGAGGTCGTCGCCGCAGGGGAGTCCCAGGTCTCGGCGTTCAGTGCGGCGGGCGGGGCGTGGGCGCAGCCCGTCGTCCTGGCGACCGGGCTGGGCGAGGCGGCACGCGTCGCGGCTGCGGACCTCGACGCCGACGGCGACGTGGACGTCCTCGTCGGCTCGCAGGGCGGTCTCGTCCTCCTGCGGTCGCAGGCCGGCTCCTACCTGAAGGAGCAGGTCACGTCGACGGCACCGGGTTCGGTCGCGGTGGTCCAGCTCGACGGTGCTCGCGGGCCGGACGTGCTCCTCGGGCGGGGCAAGACGCTGCTCCAGAACGCCGACGGCACGTTCGCACCGGGTCCCGACGTGTCGGCGCTGGCGGGTCCGACGGAGGCCCAGGTGGCCGACCTGGATGCGGACGGCGCGCCCGACCTCATCAGCACCAACAGCACCCTGGCGACGACGACCGTGGTGTACGGCGTCGCGGGCGGCATCCTCTCGGCCCCGCAGAGCGGTCTTCGTTCGACCTCCGTCGAGATGCTGAGCCCGTCGTTCGGAGACGTCGACGGCGACGGCCGCCTCGACCTGGTGTGGAACACCTACGTGGCCATCCAGCACGCGGACGGTTCGTTCGGGGCCAAGCAGTACGTCACGCACCCCTGGGGGACCTCGACCACGGGCTGGGCCCTGCCGTTCGACGGAGCCGGTGACGCGCGGACGGACGTCCTCGCGAGCGACGGGTACTCCAACCTGGCGGTGCTGCCGCAGATCGATGTGGACGACCCGCCGGGTGACCAGGCCTGGGTCTGGGGCGTGACGCCGCAGGACGAGGCGTCCGGGGTCGGCGCGCGGCCGACGGTGACGGTGACGAGCAAGCGCCAGCTCGACCCGGCGGGGGTGACGGCCGAGTCCGTGCGGCTGGTCGACCGCGAAGGCGAGGACGTCCCCGCGGACCGGTCCACCGACGTCGCCACGGGTGCGGTGTCCCTCGTGCCGAGGGCGGACCTGGAGACCGGCGGCCACTACGAGGTCGTCGTGACCGGCCTGCGTGACGCGGCCGGGGCGACGATGACCGAGGTGGCGCGCAGCTGGTTCACGGTGGGTGCCGCGGGTGAGCGGTTCACGCCCGTGGAGCCGTACCGGGTGCTCGACACACGCGAGACCACCAAGGGTGCCGTGCGTCCCGGATCCCCGGTCGAGCTCGACTTCAGCGACCTGCCGAAGGGCACGACCTCGGTCGTCCTCAACGTCACGGCCGCGTCGCCGCAGGGACCCGGGTTCCTCCGGGTCTTCCCCGCACCCGCGAGCGCCGGCACACCCGAGCCGGACATCTCGAACCTCAACGTCGCGACGGGCGTGGACCAGCCGAACCTGGTCACGGTCAAGCTCGGGGCGGGCCAGCGGGTACGCATCTCGACCGTCTGGACGACCACGCACGTGGTGGTCGACCTGTCCGGCTACTACAGCGCCGGTGGTGCGACCGCGTACGTGCCGATGGAGCCGAAGCGTGTGATGGACCTGCGCACCGGCGAGGCGGGTGGCCCCAAGGGGGTCCTGCACCCCGGCCGGTGGGTGGACCTGCAGGTGGCGGGCCGCAACGGTGTCCCCGCGGACGCGACCGCGGTGGTCCTGAACGTCACGGGGGCGAACCCGCCGGGCCGCACGGTCGTGCGGGTGTTCCCGAGCCCGGAGCCGTTCTACGGGGACTACCTGCCGTCGGTGTCCAACCTCAACCTGATGCCGGGGCGCGACCAGCCGAACCTGGTGACGGTGAAGGTCGGCTGGGGCGGCAAGGTCAGGTTCTACTCGCACGCCTCCGACGTCATGCTCGTGGCCGACATCGCGGGCTACTACTCGCCGACCGGGGACAACGGGTTCACCGCGATGGACCCGGTCCGGCTCGCGGACACCCGGACCGGGCTGGGCCTGCCGGGCGGGCGGATGTATCCCGAGCAGACCCGCACCCTGGCTGTCGCGGGCGTGCGGGGCATCCCGTCGGACGCGACCGCGGCCGTGTTCAACGTGACCGGTGCGCGGCCGAGCTACCTGACGGTGATCCGGGTGTTCCCGGCCGGTCCGGGGCCGGCGCCGAGCATCTCGAACCTCAACCTCATCCCGGGCCGGGACGACCCGAACATGGTGATCTCCCGGATCGGTCAGGGCGGTGGTGTCTCGTTCTACAGCCACTCCGCGGTGACCGACCTGGTCGTGGACGTCGGGGGGTACTTCCGCACCTGGCGGTGACGAGCCTCTACCGCGGCTCGGGGACCATCAGGATCGACCCGGACGGGCACTCGGCCACGCAGATCCCGCAGCCCTTGCAGTAGTCGTAGTCGATCTCGAACCGCTTGCCGGGGCCGAGCTTGATCACCGCGTTGTCGGGGCAGACGCCGTAGCAGTTGTCGCACTCGAAGCAGTTGCCGCAGGACATGCAGCGGCGTGCTTCGTAGGCGGCGGTCTCGGCATCGAGTCCCTGGACGACCTCCTCGAACCCGGAGGTGCGCCGGGCCGCCTCGAGGCGCGGCCGGACCGCGTGCGGGGCGTCGGCGTAGTACCAGGTGTTCAGGGAGGCGTACTCCGCCAGCGGGGCCTCGGTCGGCTCCACCGCCGGAACCCGGCGCAGCCAGGCGTCGATCGCGCGAGCGGCCCGGGCTCCGTGCCCGACGCCGACGGTCACCGTCCGCTGGGCGGGCACCACGTCGCCGCCCGCGAAGATGCCGGGGTGACCCGTCATGAAGGACGAGTCCACCTGGACCGACCCGTCGCTGAGCGCGACGTCCGGGACGTCGTCGACGAGCGACAGGTCGCTCTCCTGGCCGAGCGCGAGGACGAGGGAGTCGGCCTCGAGGTCCTCGAACTCACCGGTCGGCTGGGGGAAGCCGCTCTCGTCGAGCTCCATGCGTTCGACCCGGAGGTGCCCGGCGTCCGCGTGCGCGACCGTGGACAGCCACTTCACGACGACGCCCTCCTCGAGCGCCTCGGCCATCTCCGAGTCGTGCGCGGGCATCCGGTCGCGGGTGCGCCGGTAGACGATGATCGAGTCGGTCGCACCGAGGCGCTTCGCGGTCCGCGCGGCGTCGACCGCGGTGTTCCCGCCGCCGTAGACGACCACCCGGCGGCCGAGCAGCGGCGGCTCGCCCTGCGCGACGTCGTGCAGCATCGAGACCGCGTCGACGATCCGCGCCGCCTCCCCGGCGGGCACGTACGCGCGCTTGCCGATCTGCGCGCCGACCGCGAGGAACACGGCGTCGAACCCCTCGGCCAGGGCGGCCAGCACGTCGTCCACCCGACGACCCAGCTCGAGGGTGATCCCCAGGTCGACGATGCGGGCGATCTCCGCGTCGAGCACGTCGCGCGGCAGCCGGTACGCGGGGATGCCGTACCGCATCATCCCGCCGGGCTTCGGCGAGGAGTCGCGGACGGTGACCTCGTGGCCGAGCCGCCGCAGCTGGTAGGCGGCCGACAGCCCGGTGGGGCCGGCGCCGACCACCAGCACGCGGTGACCGGTCGTCACCGTGGGGACGGCAAGCGCCCAGCCCTGCTCGATGGCGTGGTCGCCGAGGAAGCGCTCGACGGCGTTGATGCCGACCGCCTCGTCGAGGAAGCTGCGGTTGCAGACCGTCTCGCACGGGTGGTAGCAGACACGTCCCATGATCGCGGGGAACGGGTTGGCCTCGACGAGCGTGCGCCAGGCCTGCTCGTACGAGCCGTCCTCGGCGGCGTAGAGCCACTTCTGCGGGTCCTCCATGGCGGGGCAGGCGTGCGCGCACGGCGGCGTGAGGTCCACGTACACCGGTCGCTCCTGGCGCCAGGCACCCGTGTGGTTGGCCAGGCTCGAGCCGACGTCGAGCGTGATGGCGAACGGCTTGGTCATGACTGCACCTCCTCCAGCAACCCGTACCGCGCGATGTTCCGGTCCGCGATCGCCTGCAGGCGGTCGATCACGTCGTCGCGCCGGACCGGCGAGAACAGGTGGGCGTACCGGCCCTGCAGCGCGAGGTACTCCTCGACGGGGACGCGGTGCCGGATCGGGCGCACCGACGTCACCTCGCCGCGCTCGGCCTCGAACACCGGGAAGTAGCCGCTCTCGGTGGCCAGCCGCGCGATCCGCACGGTGTCCTTCGCCGCCGACGCCCAGCCGAGCGGGCACGGGACCAGCACGTGCAGGTAGCGCGCGCCGCGCATCCCCATGGCCTTCTCGACCTTCGCCTCGAGGTCGCGCAGGTCGGCGACGGTGGCCGTCGCGACGTACGGGATCTCGTGCGCCATCGCGATGCGCGGCACGTCCTTGCCCTGGCCGAACACGTTGCCGGGGTGCTCGCCGACGGTCTGCGTGGTCATGGTGCGGGCGGCGGGCGGCGTGGCACCCGAGCGCTGCACCCCGGTGTTCATGTAGCCGCCGTTGTCGTAGCAGACGGCGAGCACGTCGTCGTTGCGCTCGAACATCCCGGACAGGCACGCGAAGCCGATGTCGACCGTCGCCCCGTCGCCGCCCTGTGCGACGACGCGCACGTCCGGCTTGCCGAGGGCACGCAGCCCGGCCGCGACGCCGGTGGCGACCGCCGGTGCGTTGCCGAACAGCGAGTGCAGCCACGCCACGCGCCAGGACGTCTCGGGGAAGGGCGTCGAGAAGACCTCGAGGCAGCCCGTCGCGTTGACCGTGACCATCCGGCCTCCCGCCGCGCGCATGGCGGCGTCCAGCACGTAGCGCGCGCCGAGCGCCTCGCCGCACCCCTGGCAGGCGCGGTGACCGGACGTCAGCGAGTTGGCGCGACCCTGCTCGGACTGCGCGCTGCGCAGCTCGGGGTCGAGCAGCCGGTTCCCGACCGCGAAGCTGCCGACCTGGTAGAACTTCACCGGCGTGGCGCTCATGACCGCACCTCCCTCAGGCTCGGGTGGAGCCGCGCGAGCTCGCGGTCGACGACCGCGGTGTCGAGGTCGAGGAACGTGAGCTCCGGGAGCTCGTCGCGGACCGCGCGGCCGAGCAGCTCGCGCAGCGACGTCGTCGTGACGGGCCGTCCGCCCAGCCCCGCGATCACCGTGCTCTGGCCGATCCCTGTCCCGGCCAGCGCGAGGCGGACGTCGCCGGAGACGATCCCGCCCGCCCCGACGGCGAGCGCCCGCTCGATCACGACCACGCGCCGTGCCCCCGCCAGCGCGGCCGCCAGGGCCGCGTACGGGAACGGCCGGAACGAGGTGACCCCGAGCAGCCCGACGCTGACGCCCTCGTCGCGCTCGGCGTCGACCACGTCCTGCAGGGTGCCGAACACCGACCCCAGTGCGACGACGACGGTCTCGGCACCGTCGGTCCGGTAGGGCCGCAGCAGACCGCCAGAGTCCCGGCCGAACCGTGCGGCGAACTCCGCCGCGACGCGCGGGATGACCTCGAGCGCCTCGAGCTGGCGCAGGTGAGCCAGGTAGCGCACCTCGGTGAACGCGTCCGGGCCCACCATCGACCCGATCGACACCGGCTCGTCGGGATCGAGGACCTGGCGAGGTTCGAACGGCGGCAGGAACGCGTCGACGCCCGCCGCGTCGAGCACGTCGATCCCCTCCGTGGCATGCGTGAGGACGAACCCGTCCATGCACACCATGACCGGTACGGACAGCTCCTCGGCGATCGCGAACGCCTGCGGGTGCAGGTCCGCGGCCTCCTGGTTGCTCGACGCGTACAGCTGGATCCAGCCGGAGTCGCGCTGGGACATCGTGTCGCCGTGGTCGTTCCAGATGTTGATGGGCGCCCCGATGGCCCGGTTGGCCACGGTCATCACGATCGGCATGCCCATGCCGGACGCGTTGTACACCGCCTCGACCATGTAGAGCAGGCCCTGGCTGGAGGTCGCGGTGTAGGACCGCGCGCCGACGGCGCTGGCACCGATCGCGCCGGACATGGCGGCGAACTCCGACTCGACGTTCACGTACTCGCACCCGGCCAGCTCGCCGGCCTTCACCAAGCGGCTGAGCTCCTCGACGATGTGGGTCTGCGGCGAGATCGGGTAGGCGCAGATCACCTGCGGCCGGCACGCGGCGACGGCAGCCGCCACGGCTCGCGATCCCTCAACCTGCCGGAGCATGAGCGGCCTCCTCGACGACGAGCCGGTACGCGGCCTCGGCAGCCGCCGAGTTGGACCGGGCGAGCGGTCCGGGGAAGCGCTCCTCGAGGGCCGCGACGACCCCGTCGAGGGTGATCACCCCCGTCAGCGCCGCGAACGCGCCGAGCAGGGGGACGTTGGGCACGGGCCGGCCGACGTGCTCCATCGCCAGCTCCGACGCGGGGACGGTCACGACGTGGCCCGGTGGCAAGGCCGCGGCCGCCGACCCGAGCCCCAGCTCGGCGGGCGTCCGCACGGTGTTGAGCAGCACGTACCCGTCGGCCACCATCCCGGCGAGCACGTCGACCCGTCCCAGCAGCGACACGTCCTGGATGATCAGCGCGTCCGGTGCGGCCACCGGGTCGTGCGACCGGATCGGACCGTCCGCGATGCGGCAGAAGGACACGACGGGGGCGCCCGTGCGCTCGGAGCCGAAGCTGGGGAACGCCTGCGCGTGCCGGCCTGCGCGGAACGCGGCCACCGAGAGGAGCTCGGCGGCCGTGACCACGCCCTGCCCGCCCCGTCCGTGGATGCGCACCTGGAACATGCCGGTCACCGGCCCTTCGCCTTGCTTCAGGGAACGCCTTCAGGGCCTGCTCGCAAGAGGGCCGAACGTCCCGTCTCGCGCGTCCCATTCGTCCGGGATGCCCCCGTGGCGTACCCGGCCTAGCCTGCGCTGAGGCGGCCACCCCGACCGCCCCTCACCATGGGAGGCACAGTGCGCAAGACCCTCCTCGCGCTCATCGCGCTGGTCGGCCTGCTCCTCGCGTCGGCGACACCCGCTGCCGCGATCACAGGCAACTACGTCAAGGACTTCGAGCACCCTTACGTGGGCCTGCTCACCACCTTCGACGCCGACGGTGTGTTCGCGGGCCGCTGTTCCGGTTCGCTGCTCACCCCGACCGTGTTCCTCACGGCCGGCCACTGCACCGAGGACGTCGCGACCGCGGTCGTCTACTTCCAGCAGGACGCGGGCGTGAACTACGACCCCGAGACCGAGCTCGACCCCATCACCGGCTACCCGGAGTTCTGCGCCGGTGACACCCTCGGCGTCGTGTGCGCGACGTCCGACGAGACCTACAACTGGGGCTTCGACGACTTCGCCGGCTTCCCCGACACCAAGGACATCGGGATCGTGATCCTCGACCAGCCGATCACGCTGGACGAGTACGGCTCGCTGGCCGCGGTCGGTTCGCTGGACAGCCTTGCGACGGCGCAGGGCACCAAGAACGTGACCTTCACGGCGAGCGGGTACGGGCTGTCCTACAGCAGCCCGGTCGGGGTCGAGTCGTTCCGCGAGCGGCTGATGGCGTCCGCTCGCCTGACGAACCTGACCAGCAACAACACCGGCGGGTTCAACATCCAGACCACGGGCAACGGCAAGGGCAAGGGCGGCACCTGCTCGGGTGACTCCGGCGGGCCGGTGTTCCACGGCGGCTACACGTCGAACACGATCGTGGCCGTGACGTCGTTCGGTCTGAACTCGTACTGCCGCGGCACCGACTTCGGGTACCGCGTCGACACCCAGGCGGCCCAGGACTGGATCCGGTCCGTCATCGGCGACGAGGAGTTCGCGCAGATCGACATCGTCGCGATCTGAGCAGCTCGACCCCGACCCTCCCTCGGAACCTGCACGGTCCCGAGGGAGGGTCGTGCCGTTCCGCCCTGGGACCTTGGACCCCCACAGGCTCCGAGATCACCCGCTGGCGACCGTGGTGATCGGGTGAGGGGCCCCTGGTGGTGCGGGTCACGGGGGTCCGCAGGAGGAGAGTGGAACTGGCCACAAGCCGCTCTACCTGCCATGAGTGCTCAACGAGGAGACCCTTCATGCACCCGGACCTTGCCATCGCCATGTACCGCCACGAGGAGCACCAGCTCGAGGTCCGCCTCGAGCAGCGCCGGTCGCACCTCGAGAAGGCGGGCCCGGGTATCCGCCGTCGGCTCCGGCCGCACCGGCACCCGCTGCGCGCACGCCGATAGCTCGGACCCCAGCGCTAAACGCTTAGGCGGGGTTGTCGTCACGGAAAACGCTCTCCTACTGTCGTGAAACCGGTCTCTCGCAGCCCGGGGAAGCTCCCACGACGAAGTGAGGCAACGATGAGACGACCACTCGCACCCCGGCTCCTGGCAGCGGGGACCACGGTGGCGCTGGCGACGGCGATCGGCGTGACGGCCCTGACGGTCTCGGCTGCGCAGGCGGCGACGGGCCCGGCAACCGGCTTCGCGTCCGTCAACGGCGGCACCACCGGAGGTGCGGGCGGGCAGACGGTCACCGCGAGCACCGGCACCGCGATCCACGCGGCCTTGTGCAACCGCGCGAGCAGCAGCACACCGATCACGATCCAGGTGCAGGGCACCATCAACCACGCCAACACGGCCAAGGTGTCCGGCGAGAGCTGCAGCACCGCGGCCGGCGTGATCGAGCTCAAGCAGATCAGCAACGTGACGATCGTCGGTGTGGGCAGCGGGGCCGTGTTCGACCAGCTGGGCATCCACATCCGCGAGTCCAGCAACATCATCATCCAGAACGTGACGGTCAGGAACGTCAAGAAGTCGGGCTCGCCCACGTCGAACGGCGGCGACGCCATCGGCATGGAGAGCGGCGTGCACAACGTCTGGGTCGACCACGCCACGCTCGAGGCGTCCGGCGGGGAGTCGGAGGGCTACGACGGCCTCTTCGACATGAAGGCGAGCACGACGTACGTGACCCTCTCCTACAGCATCCTGCGCAACTCTGGCCGCGGGGGCCTGGTCGGCTCCAGCGACAGCGACCTCCAGAACGGCCCCGTCACGTTCCACCACAACCTGTACGAGAACATCGACTCCCGCGCCCCGCTGCTGCGCGGCGCCACGGCCCACATCTACAACAACTACTACGCGGGCCTCAACGAGTCCGGGATCAACTCCCGCGCCGGAGGCAAGGCCAAGGTCGAGAACAACTACTTCGAGGACTCGAAGGACGTGCTCGGCACCTTCTACACGGACCTGCCGGGCAGCTGGCAGGTGGCCGGGAACATCTTCGACAACGTGACCTGGAGCGCCAAGGGCACCGACAACAACCCGGCCGGACCCAACCCGACGTCCACCACGACGGTGAGCATCCCGTACGGCTACACGCTCGACGGGGCCGCCTGCGTGCCGGCGATCGTGCGCCAGACGGCAGGCGCCGGCACAGGCCTGAAGGTCTCGAACGGCTCGTGCACCCCTACGACGCCGACGCCCACCCCGACGACGCCGACCCCGACGCCGACGACCACGACCCCCGCCCCGACGCCCTCCCCGACGTCGACGACGCCCACCGGCACCAACCTCAGCATCGGCGCGGGCGCTGACGGCTCGAGCAAGGCCAGCGGCACCAGCTACGGCAACGTCATCGACGGGTCCACGAGCACGTACTGGTCGCCGTCCGGATCGACGGGCAGCATCTCCGTCAAGTGGGGATCGGCGAAGACGGTGTCGACCATCGCGATCCGTGAGGCCTCCGGGGCCACCGGCCGGATCGGGAACTGGCGCGTGCTCAACGGCGACACGGGCGCGGTGCTGAAGACCGGCAGCGGCGCCGGCGTCATCAGCTTCACGACGACGTCGCTGAAGAAGGTCACGTTCGAGATCACTGGATCGTCGGCGACCCCCCGGGTGGCCGAGTTCGAGACGTACGCCAAGTAGTCCCGTCTGCGCGGCCCCCGGTTCACGAACCGGGGGCCGCGACTCTGTCACGTCGGCCCTCCGACCCGGCATCCTGTGCTCATGCAGGTCACGGTCGTCGGCGCAGGGATCGGTGGGCTCGCGGTCGCGGTGGGGCTGCACCGCCGAGGGCATGACGTCACGGTGCTGGAGCGCAGCCCGGACCTGACCGCGCCCGGCGCCGGGATCTCGCTGTTCGCCAACGGGCTCGCCGCCCTTCGGGTGCTCGGACTGGCCGACGACGTCCGCGCGGTCTCCGCTCCGTACGACTCCACGCTGCGGACGGGCCAGCGGCAGCCGTCGGGACGGTGGCTGGTCGAGGTCCCCCCGAGCTCCACGCAGGACCTCGCGGTCGTGCACCGGCAGGACCTGCAGCGCATGCTGCTGGACGCGCTGCCCGAGGGCGTGGTGCGCACGGGCATGACGGTGGCCGGCGTCGAGCACGCGCGCGGGGTCGTCATTGATTCCTCTGGAGGTCGCGCGGCCGCGGACCTCGTGGTCGGTGCAGACGGGCTCCGCAGCGCGGTCCGGAGCACGTTCGCCCACGGAGCGTCCCCCCGGTACGTCGGCTACACCGCGTGGCGGGGAGTCACCGAGGGTGCGGTCGACCTGCTCGGCTCCGCGGGCGAGACGTGGGGCCGCGGCGAGCGGTTCGGGTACGTGCCACTGCGGGACGGACGCGTGTACTGGTTCGCCGTCGCGAGCGTCCCGCCGGGCACCCGGTCCGCCGACGAGGTCGCCGAGGTCCGTCGCCGCTTCGACCACTGGCACGACTCGATCCCCGCGCTCGTCGCCGGCACCGACCCGGCCGCGGTGCTGCGGCACGACATCCACGACCTCGACCGGCGGCTCCCGTCGTTCGTGCAGGGTCGGGTGGCCCTGCTCGGGGACGCCGCCCACGCGATGACCCCCGACGTCGGGCAGGGCGGCGGGCAGGCGCTCGAGGACGCGGCGACCCTCGCGGTCCTGTGCGACGGCGACCTGCGCGCCGCGCTCGCGGAGTACGACCGGCTGCGGCGTCCGCGGACGCAGGCGATCGCGCGTCGAGCCCGGGCCGTCGGGCGCGTCGCCCAGCTGGGCTGGGGGCCGGCCGCCGCGGCACGGGACCTGCTCCTGCGGGCGATGCCCGACGCGGCGTCGGCGCGGGCCGCCGCAGCCGTGCAGCGGTGGGACCCGCCGGCCTGATCGATCCGCACCTCCCCGGCGTGCCCACCGCCGAGTGTCAGTGGTCGGCTGCACCCTGGTGGACATGATCACTCTGTCCTGCTCCTGCGGCTCCGCCGGCTCCACCCGTCGCCACCCCCTGCGCGGGATGTCGGCCGACGAGCGCGCTGCCCTGATCCGGGACGCGTTCTCGGTGAGCGGCGGCTTCCTCGCGCTCGAGGTCGACGCCTCCTGGCACCCGGGGTCCGACGAGCCCACCGAGGGGTGCGTCGTGCTCGCGGACCTCGACTCCCTCGACGCCTCGGCCGGCCTGGACGCGGCCGGCGCCAAGGCCATCCGCGACCTGCTCGAGATCGGTCACGTGCGCGGCCAGGCCCTCCCGGCGCCCGTGGAGGCGGGAACCGTGCGCTTCCGAGTCGCGCCCGCCGACGAGTTCGGGCCGGCGATCGCGTACATGGTCACCGACGGCACGGAGACGCTGCTCGACGCCACCGTCCCCGTGCCGCACGAGGACCTGCTCGCCGACCTCGTGGCGCTGCACCGTGACCTGGGCGCCGACGCCCTCGTGCGGGTCGACGCGCTGGCCGCCCGGACCGGCCTGGCGGGTGCGATCACCCGAGTCCGTCAGCAGCGGAGCACCGCGGTCGCCTGACCTGGCGGAAGGCTGAACGCTCCGTCCCGACGTCAACCGGGCCGCGCGCTCGGCCGATGTCGCTGGCATGCGTTCCCACCGTTCGCGCGTCGCCCTCCTCGGACTCCTCGTCGCGGCCACCGCGACCGGCTGCAGCGTGGCTTCCGCCGCCGATGTCAGTTCCGACCCGCACGCGGCGACGGTCATCGGGGTGGTCGACGGGGACACGGTCGAGGTGGAGCAGAACGGCGCGTCCGCCAGCCTCACACTGCTCGGTCTCAATGCGCCCGGACTGGATGAGTGCCTCGGAGCGCAGGCGGCGCGGGCCCTCGAGGAGCTGCTGCCGGCGGGGACCGAGGTGCGTCTGGAGGTGTCCGGCGAGAGCCTCGCTGCCGTCTACGCCGACGGCGTGCTGGTCAACGCGGAGCCGGCACGGCTGGGGCTGGGGCACACGCTCGCCAACACGGTGGTCACCGACGAGGTGCTGGCCGCGGAGGAGGAGGCGATCGCGGCCGGCGTCGGTCTGTTCGGCGCGGCCGCGGAGTGCACGGTGTCGTCGCAGGTGGCCGCGCTCGAGGTGACCGGTGCCGAGGCCGCCGAGGCAGCGTCGTCGCTACCGGCGGGAGCGGGTGTCGAGGAGGTGGACCGGCGGGGAGCCGTGGTCGCGGCAGCGGCGGTCGCGGGAGCGGAGGTGACCGCCATGCTCGACGGCGACGAGGCGGCGCGGCTGCCGGCGGTGCTGGTCGCCGACCTGCGAGGTCGGACGGCAGCGGTGAACGAGCGCCTGAGCGCCGCCGCCACGGCGCTGCAGCAGGCGCGGGCCGCGGAGGAGCAGCGCATCGAGGCGGAGCGGGTCGCCGCCGAGGCGGCCGCAGCACAGGCGGCTCAGGCGGCCGCGAACGAGGCAGCGCGTCAGGCGCAGGCGGCAGCCGACGCGGAGGCGGCCCGGGTCGCGGCCGAGGCAGCAGCGGCGAAGGCAGCGGCGACGAAGGCAGCGGCGACGAAGGCTCCGACGCCGACGACGACCAAGGCTCCCGCGGCGGCTCCGGGCGGCACGGTCTACTACAAGAACTGCGACGCGGTCCGGGCCGCGGGCGCTGCTCCGCTCCGCACCGGGGACCCCGGCTACAGCAAGGAGCTCGACCGCGACGGCGACGGGATCGCCTGCGAGAGGCGGTGGTGACCCCAGCCGGACGTCACGCCTGCGGCGCGTGCCGGTCCAAGAACCGGTAGACCTCCGTCGTGTCCACCCCGGGGAACACCCCCACGGGCAGCGCAGCCAGCAGGGACGCGTGCGGGCGGGCGCTCGGCCAGGACTTGTCCGACCAACGCTCGGCCAGGTCGGCGGGCGGCTGCCGGCAGCACGTCGGGTCCGGGCACTTCGACGCCGCGCGCTCGGTGGTCTCGCGGCCCCGGAACCAGCGGACCTGGGCGAACGGCACCCCGACGGACACGGAGAACGCGCCCTGCGACGACGGCTGCACGCGGCTGGTGCACCAGTACGTGCCGGACGACGTGTCGGTGTACTGGTAGTACGGCGAGAACCGGTCGGGCAGGGTGAACACCACCCGGGCGGTCCACTGCCGGCAGACGGGCTGCCCCTCGATGGCGCCCAGCGGGTCGGCCGGGAACTTCACGCCGTCGTTCTCGTAGGCCTTGTGCAGGGTGCCGCCCTCGTGGACCTTCATGAAGTGCACGGGGATGCCCAGGTGGCGCGTCGCCAGGTTGGTGAACCGGTGCGCGGCGGTCTCGTAGGGCACGGCGAAGGCGTCGCGAAGGTCCTCCACCGACAGCCGCCGCTCGGCCTTGGCCTCCTGCAGGAACGGCACGGCGCCGTCCTCCGGGAGCATCAGCGCGGCCGCCAGGTAGTTAGCCTCGACGCGCTGGCGCAGGAAGTCGCCGTAGTCCCTGGGCTCCGCGTGGCCGAGCACGTGGCTGGCGATGGCCTGCAGGAGCGGTGAACGGGCGTCGCTGGTGCCGGGGTTGCCCTGGGGCAGGTAGATGCGGCCGTTGGCCAGGTCGGTGACCGATCGGGTGGAGTGCGGCAGGTCGGGCACGTAGTGGAGGCCGAATCCCAGGTGCGCGGCGATGTCCGCAGTCGCGCGCTGCGACAGCGGGCCGCCGGGGTGGTCGATCGCGGCGAGCAGGCGGCGGGCGTGGTCCTCGAGCTCCGGGAAGTAGTTGTCCTGCGCGCGCATCCGGATGCGGAGCTCGGCGTTGGCGCGGCGGGCCTCCTCCGGCGTGGCGGCGTTCTCCGTGAGCAGGCGCTGGATCTCGGCCTGCAGGCGGACCAGCGCCTCGAGGGCGTCAGCAGGCAGGGAGCGACCGACCTTCACCGGCGAGACGCCGAGCGACGCGAAGAGGGGTCCCCGCTGCGCGCGCTCGAGCTCCACCTCCAGGGCGGCGCGGCGCGTGGGCGGCTCGGTGCGCAGCAGCTCGGACAGCGGGACGTCGAGCGCCTCCGCCACCTGTGCCAGCAGCGAGAGCTTGGGCTCGCGGTGACCGTTCTCCAGCATCGACACCTGCGAGGGCGCGCGACCGATCGCCGTGCCCAGGTCGTCGAGCGTCATGTTCCGGCCCGTGCGCAGGTGCCGGATCCGTCGTCCCAGCACCAGCGTGTCGAGGCCGCCGTTGGCCGTCGTCGTCATGCGTCCACCATCGCCCGCCGCCCGCGCTTCTGTCCAGGAGAAGGAACGCCGATCTTCTGCGGACTCTGCCGGGGAAGAACCGTGGAACAGCGAGGAAAGTCGAGGTCAGGCCGAAGGGCCGAGAAGAACCGCCAATGACGGAGGATCACGATGAGCACGTACAGGCACGGCGACCAGACCGAGACCGCGGCCGAGCTCGCGGCGAGCTGGGACCTCGACGCGCGCTGGGCCGGCATCCGCCGCACCCACACCGCCGAGGACGTCGTCGCCCTCCGGGGGTCGGTCCGCGAGGAGAGCACGCTCGCCCGCCGCGGCGCCGAGCGGCTCTGGCAGCTCCTGCACTCCCGCACGCTGGTGCCGGCGCTGGGTGCGCTCACCGGCAACCAGGCCGTGCAGCAGGTCCGCGCGGGGCTCGAGGCCATCTACCTGTCCGGCTGGCAGGTCGCGGCCGACGCCAACCTGTCCGGCCAGACGTACCCGGACCAGTCGCTGTACCCGGTCAACTCGGTGCCCGCGGTGGTCCGCCGGATCAACAACGCGCTCCTGCGCGCCGACCAGATCGAGTTCGCCGAGACCGGTCGCCGCACGCGCGAGTGGCTGGCGCCGATCGTCGCCGACGCCGAGGCCGGGTTCGGTGGGCCGCTGAACGCCTACGAGCTCATGCACTCGATGATCCAGGCGGGTGCGGCGGGCGTGCACTGGGAGGACCAGCTGGCGGCCGAGAAGAAGTGCGGACACCTGGGCGGCAAGGTGCTGGTGCCGACGTCGCAGCACGTGCGGACCCTGTCCGCGGCGCGGCTCGCGGCCGACGTCGCGGGGGTGCCGTCGGTCATCGTCGCCCGCACCGACGCGCTCGGCGCCGACCTGCTGACGTCGGACATCGACCCGCGCGACGAGCCGTTCCTCACCGGGGAGCGGACCGCCGAGGGCTACTACCGGGTGCGCCCGGGCCTCGACCCCGTCGTGGAACGCGCGTCCGCTTATGCGCCTCACTCGGACCTCATCTGGGTGGAGACGTCGACGCCCGACGTCGGCGCGGCCATCGAGTTCGCCGAGCGGATCCACGAGCGGTTCCCGGGCAAGCTGCTGGCCTACAACTGCTCGCCGTCGTTCCACTGGCGCTCGCAGCTGGACGACCTGCAGATCGCGCGGTTCCAGCGGGAGCTCGCGGGCCACGGGTACGTGTTCCAGTTCATCACCCTGGCCGGGTTCCACGCCCTCAACCACTCGATGTTCTCGCTGGCTCGCGGCTACGCCGAGCGCGGCATGAGCGCGTACGTCGAGCTGCAGGAGGCCGAGATCGCCTCCGAGTCCGACGGCTACACCGCCACGCGTCACCAGCGCGAGGTCGGCACCGGCTACTTCGACCGCGTCGCCACCGCGATCAGTCCCGAGAGCGCCACCCTCGCGCTCGCCGGCTCGACGGAGACCGCCCAGTTCACCCACTGACCTCCCTTACCCGCCGCGAGTTCGGTAGTTCGCGTCGAGTTCGGCAGCTGTAGCAACCGAACTCGACCGGAACTGCCGAACTCGCGGCCCCAGAACCCCAGGAGCACCCGCCATGACCATCACCATCCCCCCGCCGCTGATCCGACCTCACCTGTCGCAGACCGGGCCGTCCGTGCCCGGCACGAACGAGATCCTCACCACCGAGGCGATCGACTTCCTCACCGACCTGCACCTGCGCTTCTCCAGCCGCCGGCACGACCTGCTGCTGGGCCGTCAGCACCGCCGGACGCGGTTCTCCAACGGTGCCGACCCCGACTTCCTGCCCCTGACCGCGGGGATCCGGGCGGACCCGAGCTGGCGCGTGGCCGGCCCCGGGCCGGGCCTGGAGGACCGGCGCGTCGAGATCACCGGCCCCACCGACCGCAAGATGACGATCAACGCGCTGAACAGCGGCGCCAAGGTGTGGCTGGCGGACATGGAGGACGCCACGAGCCCCACGTGGGGCAACGTCATCGGCGGGCAGCACTCGCTGTTCGACGCGATCCGGGGGCAGATCGACTTCACGTCCCCCGAGGGCAAGGAGTACCGGGTCGGCCCCACCACGCCGACGATCGTGTTCCGGCCGCGCGGCTGGCACCTGACCGAGAAGCACCTGGAGTTCACGGACCGCGCGGGTCAGACGTGCGCGGCGTCCGCGAGCCTCGTCGACGCCGGCCTGTACCTGTTCCACAACGCGCAGGCCCTCATCGACTCCGGCCGCGGCCCGTACCTGTACCTGCCCAAGCTGGAGGGTCACCTGGAGGCGCGCCTCTGGGACGAGATCTTTCGGTTCACGGAGGCCTACCTGGGTCTGCGGTACGGGACCATCCGCGCGACGGTGCTCATCGAGACCATCACGGCCGCGTTCGAGATGGAGGAGATCCTCTACGAGCTGCGCGACCACTGCGCGGGGCTGAACGCCGGCCGCTGGGACTACATCTTCAGCGTCATCAAGAACTTCCGCGCTCGCGGACCGCGGTTCGTCCTGCCGGACCGCGGCAGCGTGACGATGACGGTCCCGTTCATGAAGGCGTACACCGAGCTGCTCGTCGCGACCTGCCACAAGCGGGGCGCGCAGGCCATCGGCGGCATGAGCGCGTTCATCCCCGACCGCCGCGACCCGGAGGTCACCGACAAGGCGCTCGCTCAGGTCAGGGCCGACAAGCAGCGCGAGGCCGGACAGGGGTACGACGGCACCTGGGTGGCTCACCCCGACCTCGTCCCGGTCGCCCGCGAGGTGTTCGACGAGGCTCTCGGCGACCGCGTCGACCAGCGGCACCGGCTGCGTGAGGACGTGCACGTGACCGCCGCGGACCTGCTGGACATCCCGTCGGCCGGCGGCGGCGAGCCCGGAGCTGTCACCGACGGGGGCCTGCGCGGCAACGTGTCGGTGGGCGTCCGGTACCTCGAGGCGTGGCTGCGGGGCATCGGCGCCGTCGCGATCGACCACCTCATGGAGGACGCCGCCACGGCCGAGATCTCGCGGTCGCAGGTGTGGCAGTGGGTGCACCAGGAGGTCGTCACCGCCGAGGGGACGCGCATCGACGCCGAGCGGGTCGAGCAGGTGCTGAAGGCGGTGCTGGCCGACCTCCCGCGGACCGACGGCGACCGGTACGACGACGCGGCCGACCTGTTCCGGCAGGTCGCCCTGTCGGAGGAGTTCCCGACGTTCCTCACGGTGCCGGCGTACACGCAGTTCCTCGTCGCCCACGAGTGAACGAGACCGTGGTCCGAGGCCCGCCAGCCTCGGACCACGGCGCTCGCGCGCCGGATCATCCCGGTATGGCGGACCCGAACGGGCGATTCATCTCGGGCGCTTGGGGCGTGACCCGCGCTTATGCAAAAATCCGCGCACCTCGGACTGTTGGAGATCACCGAGACGCCGCACCACGCCCGAGGACCGCCATGACCGCATCGCCCACCCGTCGCCGCGCCCGGATGCGACTCACGAGTCGCCGAGCGGGTGCCCTCGCGGCGGCGGTCGCGGCCGTGCTCGTCGCGACGCCGATGGTCTCTGTCGCCTCGCCCGCTCCCGCACGGGTCGCCGAGATCACGGCAGGAGAGTCGGCTGCCGTGCCCGACCCGGAGGCGGAGCCGGCGGATCGCGCCGACCTCGGCCTCGTCCCGGTGTTGGAGCCGGCAGCACCCGCGATCGAGCCCGACCGCGTCCTCGTCCGATTCGCGCCCGGTACCTCGGCGTCGGCGAAGCGCGGCTCCATCGAGGCCGCCGACGGGACGCAGGACGGTGCGATCGGCGGCACCGGCTTCGTCGCCGTCGAAACGGCTCCGGGCGAGGCCGCTGACGTCGCCGCGGAGCTGGACGCGGACCCTTCCGTGGCGGACGTCCAGGTGGATCATGTGCGGGCGTCGAGCGGGGTCGAGGTCTGGGGCGGTGAGGAGTACCTCGAGCACGCCTGGCCGTACCTTGAACTCACGACGCTGCCGTCCGCCTGGGAGTCGGCCGACGGCCGCGGCGTGACCATCGCGGTGCTCGACACGGCGATCTACACCACCCACCTCGAGCTCGCGTCCCGGATCGTCCCGGGTATCGATCTCGTCGGCGGCTGGATGACGAACTCCCACGGGACGGCTGTAGCGAGCGTGGCCGCGGGTGGTGCCAACGGCCTCGGGGCGGTCGGGGCCGCGTACGCCGCGTCGGTCATGCCGGTCCGAGTCCTCGACGACTCAGGTCAGGGAACTGACTCCACCATCGCAGCGGGTATCGACTGGGCCTCGTCGCACGGTGCCAAGGTGATCAACCTGTCTCTGGGTGGCCCCGATCCGTCGCTCGTCCTGCGTGCTGCCATGCAGACGGCCGTGTCGCGCGGCTCGGTCGTCGTGGTGGCCGCGGGCAACTCCGGGGACGACGTCCCCCAGTACCCCGCCGCCTACGCCGCTGAGCTGCCCGGTGTCCTGTCCGTCGCGTCGACGAACGACGACGGCGAGACCCTGCCGAGCTCCTCCGGGGGTGACTCCGTGTCGCTGGCCGCTCCCGGCCTGGACATCATCGGTGCTGGCGCGAATGGCACGCCGTGGGTCTCCATGAGTGGGACGTCGGTGGCCGCTCCGTTCGTGAGCGGTGCGGCTGCTCTGGTCATCCAGAAGAACCCGACGTGGACGCCCGCGCAGGTGTCCGAGCGGCTGATGGCGACGTCTCGGGACGCGGGCCCACGTGGCGTCGACCCGTACTTCGGTCGGGGGATCCTCGACGCCGGAGCGGCGCTGGGCCAGACCCCGGCGGTCCCGCTCGACCGCGCGGTGGGCGATGCGGGCGCCACCGACGACCTGCCCAGCCGCGCGGTCGCGGTCTCCCTGCCGGTGACGGATGCGGTCGTGCCGCTCGAGGCTCAGGGTGACGCGGACTGGCGTCGGTTCGAGAGCGTGGCAGGCACCGACTACGAGATCGTGGCCCGCCCGGAGTACTGGAGCCCGCTCGACCTCGTCGTGGTGCTCGACAAGAACGGCAAGGAGGTGCACCCGGAAGCGCAGGACCTGCTCGGCCGGGAGCACACCTACCGCAGCCTGGCGGGCGGGACGATGTACGTCGGGGTCGGGCCTCGTGCGCAGGATGCTGAGGAGATCGGCGTCACGCTCCTGACGATCCGACGTGCACCGACCCAACGGTCGACGGACTTCGTCCTGTTCGACGAGCCGGCGGCCATCGCGCCCACGCCTTCCGGCCTTGCTGGTGCCGACCTGACCGGTGATGGCATCGAGGACCGGGTGGGGGTCGGGACCTGGTCGGACTCGTTGATCCTGTGGCCTGGTCTGGCGAGCGGGGCGGACGGACCCGCGGTCACTCTCGGTATACCGACCCCCGATCGACAGACGATCTTCACCGTGCCGGTGAACATCTCGGGTGACGCAGTCCCCGAGCTGTTCGTCGTCCCCGGATCCGCAGGTGCCTATGTCACGAGCGCTCGGGGCGGGTCCTGGGCTCCTCTGATCCCCGTCGGTGCGGTGACGGAGAACGTGCGGCAAGTCACGACGGGGGACCTCGATCGTGACGGCGACCAGGACGTGGTCGTGACCCTCTGGTATCAGACCCTCGTGTTCCGGAACGTCGGTGGCGAGCTGCACCAGGAGACCCTGACCTCGATGGCGGGGACGACCGTGGAGCTGCTGGATCTCGACGGCGCAAACGGGCTGGACCTGGTGTTCGACCAAGGGCGCACCGCCCTGCAGCGCCCGGACGGAACCTTCGCTCCTGGTCCCGAGCTGGGCATCTACGGCGGCTACGAGTCGAGGGTCGCGCTCATCGATGACGACGCCCTGCCCGATCTCCTGATCCAGTCGGGCGGGAACAGCGAGACGTCCATCTTCTATGGCAAGGCGGGGGGTGGCCTGAGCGCCCCACAGCCTGTGCACATCCCGCCCGCTTCGCCGCGGTCCTTGCTTCTCGTCGACGTCAACGGTGACGGGCACACCGACATCGTCGGACGCGACTGGATCGTCCTGCAGAGATCTGACCGCAGCTTCCGCGCCATCCAGCGCCAGTACCTGGAGATCGACGGCGATGTGGTGAAGGTTCGTGACCTGACCGGTGACGGTCGGCCGGACCTGATCTGCTCGACCCGCGACAGCACGCTGGTGGTTCCGCAGCTCGGGCCCGACGGAGACGACACGCCGGGCGCTGCGGCGTGGGTCTGGGCAGTCTCACCGGAGGCCTTCGCCACTGGTGTGCCGGCGCGCCCGGACGTGCAGGTGACCAGCACGCGTTCGCTGGCGCGGGCGACCGGCGTCACGCTCGTGGGGTCCGACGGGAAGTCTGTCGCGGCCGGAGTGACTCTCGACGCGTCAGGCCACACGATCACGCTGACGCCGACCGCGGACCTGGTGACCGGTGGGCACTACGAGGTGCTGGTGACAGGCTTGGAGGACACCGACGGGGACGTGATGCCGGATGTCGTGCGCAGCTGGTTCACCGTGGGTGCGGCGGGTCAGCGGTACACGCCGGTCGACCCGGAGCGGTGGCTGGACACCCGGCAGGGTCGCGGCGCGCTGCGGCCGGGCTCGCCGTTGGACCTGTCGTTCGACGAGCTGCCCGAGGACGCGACGGCGGTCGTCCTGAACGTCACCGCCGCCGCGCCCGTCGGGGCCGGGTTCGTCCGGGTGTTCCCGACGCCGGCGGTCGGTGTGACCACGGAGCCGTCGACGTCGAGCCTGAACCTGGCCAACGGCATCGACCAGCCCAACCTGGTGACGGTGAAGCTGGGACGCGACCGGAGCGTGCGGATCTCGTCGATCTGGACGACCACGCACATCGTGGTGGACCTCGCGGGCTACTACGGGGCCGGTGGCGCCACGGCGTACGTGCCGTTGGCGCCGGTGCGCGTCATGGACAACCGCACGGGCGAGGACGGCAGCTTCAAGGGCCGGATCAGCGCGGGGACGTACGTCGACCTGCAGGTGGCCGGGAAGAACGGCGTGCCTGCCGACGCGTCCGCCGTGGTGCTCAACGTGACGGGCGTGAACCCGCCCGGCCGCACCACGGTGCGGGTGTATCCGACGCCGGAGCCGTTCCGGAACAGCTGGCGACCGGAGGT
Organism: Cellulomonas sp. P1_G12_2; assembly: GCF_056405535.1. Classification (NCBI taxonomy): domain Bacteria; kingdom Bacillati; phylum Actinomycetota; class Actinomycetes; order Micrococcales; family Cellulomonadaceae; genus Cellulomonas; species Cellulomonas sp. P1_G12_2. Next base: position 314,486 of record NZ_JBFUBX010000001.1, read on the forward strand.
CTCGAACCTGAACCTGATGCCGGGCCGCGACCAGCCGAACCTGGTCACGGTGAAGGTGGGCTGGAACGGCAAGGTCCGGTTCTACGTCCACAACACCGACATGTTCCTGGTCGCGGACCTGGCGGGGTACTACAGCCCGACGGGCGCGAACGGGTTCACGGCGATGGATCCGGTTCGGCTCGCGGACACGCGAACGGGTCTCGGCCTGCCCGGTGGGCGGATGGTACCGACCGAGTCCCGCACGCTCAGGGTGTCGGGGACGCACGGCATCCCGGCGGACGCGAAGGCGGCGGTGCTCAATGTCACGGGCGCTCGTCCCGGGTACTTGACGGTGATCCGGGTGTTCCCCGCGGGCTTGGCTCAGCTGCCGTCCATCTCGAACCTGAACCTGGTCCCGGGTCGTGACGACCCGAACATGGTGATCTCGAAGATCGGCACCGGGGGCGGGGTGGATTTCTACACGCACTCAGCCACCACCGACCTCGTCGTCGACGTCGGGGGTTACTTCACGACCTTCCGCTGACCCTGCTCGCGCCGGCGACGTCGATCCCGCGGATCGGGCTCGAATGCGCCTGGGGCCTCGCGGTCCTGCAGCGCGATCGGCGAGGATCGAGGGCATGGCAGACGTCGAACGCCCCGTGCTGGTCACCGGCGGCACCGGGACCCTGGGCCGCGCCCTCGTGCACACTCTCCTCGACGCACACCGTCCGGTGCGGGTGCTGAGCAGGCGCGATCGCTCACCTGCCGTCCCCGCCGCGGTCGAGTGGGCGGTCGGTGACCTGCTGACCGGCGACGGTCTGGTCGAGGCCGTGGCAGGCACCAGCGCGGTCGTGCACTGTGCGAGCGACCCGCGCAAGCCCGACGACGATCTGGACGCCGCCGTCCAGCTGCTGCTGGCGGCCCGTGCGGCCGAGGTCCCGCACCTGGTCTACGTGTCGATCGTCGGCGTCGACCGCGTGCCGTTCGCGTACTACAAGGCCAAGCACCGCGTGGAGGAGATCGTCGAGGACGGCGGTGTCCCGTGGACGATCCTGCGGGCGACCCAGTTCCACGAGTTCGTCGCCCACCTGCTCGACCTCCTGTCCCGCGGACCGGTCGCGCTCGCGCCCGCCGGCATGAGCGACCAGCCCGTCGATGTCCGCGAGGTGGCGTCGCGACTGGTCTCACTGGTGGCGGCGGGACCCTCCGGTCGCGTCGACGACCTCGGCGGCCCGCAGGTGCTCACCACCGCCGAGCTCATGCGCACGTACCTCTCGGCGACCGGGCGGCGGCGGCCGGTGTGGACCGTCCCGTTCCCCGGTCTGGGCGGGTTCCGACGAGGGCACCACCTCACGCCCGAGCACGCGGTCGGCCGGCTGACCTTCGCGGAGTGGCTCCAGGCCCGGTCGCGGTAGCTGCCGTCCTGGACCACCTGGCGCGGGGCACGAACGACATCGCCACACGGCTGAAGGCGTAGGCCGCCGGCTCAGCTCTCGAAGAGGCAGAACGGGTGGCCGGCCGGATCGAGCATGACGCGGACCTCCTCCTGCGGCTGGAACCCCGCGAGCGTGGCCCCCTCCGCGAGCGCGTGCTCGACGCCCCTGGCCATGTCGTTCACCCAGATGTCGAGGTGCTCCATCATCTGCTGGTGGTCGGTCGTCGCCGGCCAGACAGGCGTCTCGTAGAGCGGGTCGGAGCTGAACGCGACGCCAGTCCCGCCGCCCGGCGGCCGGAGCATCATCCAGCCCGGCTCCTCGCCCATGACGCGCCACCCGAGCAGGCGGCGGTAGAAGTCGCCGAGCGCGTTGGCGTCGCGGGCCTCCAGGACCGTGGTGGACAGGGAGAACTCCAGGCCCGCGTGCCGGGTGATCGGTTCTCGGACGGCCGGGCCGCCGAAGATCGTCAGCGGTGACGGGTGCCGGGGTTCGTACAGCCCGAGCGACCCACCGCTGGGCAGCGGGATCCGGGTGACGACGCCCCAGTCCTCGGTGTGCGGGTGTCCGACCGGCCGCACCCCCCTGGCGGCCAGGTCGGCGAGCGTCCGGTCCAGGTCGTCGCACATCAGGTGCAGCGTCGCGCCGTCCGCACTGTGGCCGGGATGCACCCCGAGCTCGGCCGGAGGGAGGGCGAAGATCAGCCACCCGTCGCCCGAGGTCGCATCCTCCACCGACGGCCACCCGAGCACGTCACGCAGGAACGCGCGATCGGCGGCGGGGTCGGAGCTGGCCAGCAGCACGTGCAGCGCGGAGATCACCCGTCCAGCGTCGCCACGTGTTCCCGTGTTCGCCACCCGGAAAACCCCTTGGCGGCGGCGGGATCCGGACGTACGGTCGTCGCACACGGGAAGGAGGTGGTCCAGGACATGTTCTATTCCAGGACGCGTGAGGTGACTGCCCGCTAGTCGCCCGAAAGTACTCGGACGGATTGCACAGACGATCCGCCCGCAGGCCCACCCGGACCGGCGAGCGAATCCATGGCAGTCACCGCAGCCCGTGGGAGCCGCGACCTCGTCCTTCGCGGCAGGGCCTCTTCGGAGGCCTGGCCCACGGGCTGTTGCCTGCCCATCTCGTGGCAGGCTGGAGGCGTGGCTCTCAAGAACCCCTCCCAGATCGACCAGATGCGCCCGGCCGGGAAGTTCGTCGCCGGCGTGCTCTCCTCCTTGCGTGACGTCGCCCGCGAGGGGATGACCCTCAAGCAGCTGGACACCCACGCGCACCAGATGATCGACGCGGCCGGCGCCCACTCGGTCTACCTCGGCTACCACCCGTCGTTCGGCGCGATGCCGTACCCCGGCGTGCTGTGCACCTCCGTCAACGACGCCGCACTGCACGGCCTGCCGTCCGACTACGTGCTCGCCGACGGTGACGTCCTGAGCATCGACTTCGCCGCGCAGGTCCAGGGCTGGGTGGCCGACTCCGCGCTGACGTTCCAGATCGGCACGCAGGACCCGGCCGTCCAGAAGCTGATCCAGACCACCGAGCGGGCCCTCGACGCCGGAATCGCCGCAGCTCGGGCGGGCGCGCGGATGGGTGACATCTCGTCGGCCATCGGCACCATCGGCCGGGCCGGTGGGTACGGGATCAACGCCGACTTCGGGGGCCACGGCGTCGGGCGGACCATGCACGAGGACCCGCACGTGCCCAACCTCGGGCGCCGCGGCACCGGGCAGAAGCTCAAGGCCGGCCTGGTCATCGCGATCGAGCCCTGGTTCATGGCCGGCGGCGACGAGTACACGATCGACGCCGACGGCTGGACCATCCGCACGGGCGACGGCTCGGTGGCCGCCCACGCGGAGCACACGATCGCGATCACCCCCGACGGCGCCCTGGTCCTCACTGCCCGCGACTGACCCAGACGTCCAACGTCCGAGGAAGTGGCCGCCGGAGCAGCCACATCCTCGGACGCAACGCAGGTGAGCCGGTGAGCGTCCGAGCAAGCGGTCGCCAGGGCAGCCGCATCCTCGGACGTCCGCGGGCTCGCGCGTCCCAGCGACCGGATGTGCGGACGTTCCCTGTTCTTGACGGCGGACTTAGATTGGCTCGATCCGGCATCGCCGGCGGATCCGCACGGAAGAGGGCCTCTGATGTCCGCGCTCGTCGAAACTGCTCCGCTCATCGGTCACGTCGTCGGGGGCCAGGTGACGACCCCCGAGGGGTCCCGCACCCAGGACGTGTTCGACCCCGCGACCGGGGAGGTGTCGGGCCGGGTGCTCCTGGCGGAGCAGGCCGACGTCGACGCGGCGGTCGCGGCGGCCGTGGTCGCGGCGGAGTCGTGGTCGCAGGAGCCCGTCGCCAAGCGGGCCGCCGTGCTGTTCGCGCTGCGCGAGCAGATCGTGCAGCACACCGACGAGCTGGCCGCGATCATCACCGCCGAGCACGGGAAGGTGCTGGCCGACTCCCACGGGGAGATCGCCCGCGGGCTCGAGGTCATCGAGTACGCCTGCGGCATGCCGCAGCTGCTCAAGGGTGAGTACACCGACCAGGCGGCCACGGGCGTCGACGTGTTCTCGTTCCGGGAGCCGCTGGGCGTGGTCGCGGGCATCACCCCGTTCAACTTCCCGGCCATGGTGCCGCTGTGGATGTCGCCGATGGCCATCGCCACCGGCAACGCGTTCGTCCTCAAGCCGTCCGAGCGCGACCCGTCCTCGTCGCTGTTCCTGGCGAAGATGTGGAAGGCCGCTGGGCTGCCCGACGGCGTGTTCTCGGTGGTGCAGGGCGACCGGGTGGCCGTCGACGCGCTGCTCACGCACCCGGACATCGCCGCGGTCTCGTTCGTCGGCTCGACGCCGATCGCACAGCACGTGCACGCCACCGCGACAGCGCACGGCAAGCGGGTGCAGGCGCTCGGTGGGGCCAAGAACCACGCGGTCGTGCTGGCCGACGCCGACCTGGACCTCGCGGCGACCCACCTGACCGGTGCGGCGTTCGGCGCGGCCGGCGAGCGGTGCATGGCCATCTCGGTGGCGGTCGTGGTCGACGAGGTCGCGGACGCCCTGCTCGAGCGGCTGCGGGCGGGCGCGGAGAAGGTCCGGGTGGCGCCGGGCACCGACCCGAACAGCGACATGGGCCCGGTCATCACCAAGGCGTCGCAGCTGCGGATCGAGGAGATCGTCACCGACGCGGTCGCCAACGGAGCCTCTGCGGTCGTCGACGGCCGCGGGCACTCGGTGGCTGGTCACGAGAACGGGTTCTTCGTCGGCCCCACGGTCCTCGACGGCGTCTCCACGGACATGCGCGCGTACGTCGAGGAGATCTTCGGGCCGGTGCTCGTGGTGATCAGGGCGGCGGACCTGTCCGAGGCGATCGCCCTGGTCAACGCCAACCCGTACGGCAACGGCACCGCGCTGTTCACGTCCTCGGGCGACGCGGCGCGGACGTTCCAGCGGGCCGTGAACGTCGGGATGATCGGCATCAACGTGCCGATCCCCGTGCCGGTCGGGTGGCACTCGTTCGGCGGGTGGAAGAACTCGCTGTTCGGCGAGAGCCACATCTACGGCCCCGAGTCGGTGCGCTTCTACACGCGCGGCAAGGTGGTCACCAGCCGCTGGCCCAGCAGCCCGGCGACGGCCAAGTTCCACTTCGGCCGCACCACCTCCCACTGACCGCAACGTCCGCACTCGAGAGGGCCTGAACCCGACGGAGTGCGGACGTCCCAGCCAGGGACCAGCAACGTCCGCACTCGAGCGGGTCTGAACCTCATCGAGTGCGGACGTTGCGGGTTCTACAGCGAGCGCTGGTACGTGCGCATCGCCCCGACCGACCACCACCCGATGAGCGTCGCCAGGGCCAGGAGCAGTGCGCCGCGGGTGGCCACCACCGACCAGTCCACCGACGGGGACATCCCCGTGCGGGCGATCTCCGTCGCCCAGGTCAGCGGGTTGTACCGCGCGGCCGTCTGCACCCAGTCGGGCAGCAGCGCCGCGGGCATGAGGGCGGTCGAGACGAAGGTCGCCGGCAGCACGATGATCGTCGAGATGCCGATGAGCGCCGTCTGGTCGCGGGCCAGCAGCGCGACGGCGGCCGACAGGGAGCAGAACGCCGCCGCGAGCAGCAGTGACGCCCCGATCGCGAGGGCCATGCCCCCGACACCTCCGGAGTACCGCGCGCCGGCCAGCGCGCCGATCCCCAGGACGCAGATCCCCTGCACCACGCAGACGAGCAGCTGCTGCACCAGCTGCCCGGCCACGAGCGACGACCGCGACACCGGGGACGTGAGCATCCGGTCCATGACCCCTGAGCGGATGTCGTCGATGAACCCGGTGCCCGCCCACGCGCCCGAGTACAGGACGGTCATCATGAGGATGCCCGGCACCAGGAACGTCATGTAGTCCTCGGACCCGAAACCGGGAGCGGTGGCGACCGACGAGAACACGTTCCCGAACAGGACAAGCCAGATCACCGGCTGGATGATCGCCACCCCGAGGCCCCACGGCTGCCGGATCGCGTCCACCGTCCAGCGGCGGGTGACCTCGACGGTCTGCGTGACCCACGACGCGCGGGTCGGCGTGGTGACGGGACGAGTGACGGTGAGCGTGCTCATCGGGCGACCTCCTTCGAGGCGACGTCTGCCGACGTCCACGAGCGGCCGGCGTGCCGCAGGTAGACGTCGTCGAGGGTGGGGCGGGAGACCGCGACGGCTCCGTGCCGAACGCCCGCCGCCTGCAGGGCGGAGATGACGGTGCCGACGACGGCCGGTCCGTCGGTGGTGCGTGCGACGAGGCGACCGGTCGGCCCCTCGACGTGGACGACGACCTCGCGCAGCGCGGTGATCGGCGCGACCGCGGACCGCACGAGGTCGGGGGTCGGCTCGACCAGGTCGACCGTGAGCGTGTCCCCTTCGAGCGTGGCCTTCAGCGCGTCCGGGGAACCGAACGCGACCACCCGGCCCCGGTCCACGATCGTCAACCCGTCGGCCAGTCGATCCGCCTCCTCGAGGTAGTGGGTGGTGAGCACGACGGTCAGCGAGTCCTCACCCGCGAGCCGTCGGATTTCCGCCCACATCGCGGCGCGCGCCTCCGGGTCGAGCCCGGTGGTGGGCTCGTCGAGGAACAGGACCTGCGGGGTGCCCACGAGACCGAGTGCCACGTCGAGCTTGCGCCGGGTGCCTCCGGAGAGCTTGCCTGCGCCACGGTCGGCGGCCCCGGCCAGCCCGAACCGGTCGACGAGGGCAGCTGCCCGGTCGGACGAGGCGGCTCGGGACAGCCCCCGCAGCCGCGCGGCCATGACGAGGTTCTCGCGCGGGCTGAGCAGCGGGTCGGCGCCCGTGCCCTGCGAGACGTAGCCGATGCTGCGGCGGACGGTGTCGGCCTCCCGCACGACGTCGCGCCCGCCCACGCGGGCGACCCCGGACGTGGCGCGCGCGAGGGTGGTGAGCACCTTCGTGGTGGTGGACTTGCCGGCTCCGTTGGGTCCGAGCAGCCCGTGCACGGTGCCGCCGGGGATGCTGAGCGTGAGGCCGTCGAGGGCTCGGACGTCCGGTCGGCCGCGGCCGCCGGGGTAGGTCTTGACGAGGTCGAGTGCCTCGACCACGGGTGCTGCGGGCATGGTGCCGCCTTCGGTCGTGCCGTCCGTTCCTTCCGGCCAGAACGGCGGGTGGTCCGACCGAGCTGCCACCTATGCTGATTCGTGCGGCGGATCGCACAGGTGCCCTCACGGGTCCCGGTCGGTTCGTGGTGGTCGGCCCGGGTGTTCCAGCACCTGGGCCGACCTTCTTCTCTACGGAGGGCTCAGATAGGGCGCGAGCGCCTCCGCAAGCTCATCGGGATCCAACCGGCCGTGCGTGCTGGCGCGTTGGTGCAGGTCACGCCACAGATCGACGCCCTCGAACGACCCGTCCGCGATGCTCGTCGCGAGCGCGGTGACGAACCCGAGCTCGGCGCGGACGATGGTGACCTCGTACTCGCTCTCCAGCGAGAAGATCGCCGGCAGGCCCATCGCACGCGCGTCGACCAGCCCGCTCTCCAAGCCGGCGATCTGCCGCTCGAGCGAGGTCTGCCGCAGGTGCAGCAGCCGGACGACGTCGTCGGGACCCAGCAGCGGCAGGAACGACAGCGCGGCCTCGAACTGCGGGAACTCCTTGGCCGGCGTGCGGACCAGGTCGGTCAGCCAGTCGATGGCCTCCGTGGCGCCCGCGTCCGTGATCCGGTACACCGTGCGCGTCGGGCGGTTGCCCTCCCGCTCGGTGGACGCGGCCTCGATCAGCCTTTGCTTCACCAGCGAGTCGACCACCGAGTACAGCGAGCCGAAGTTCAGCCGGACCGACTCGTCCTTGCGGCGCTCGCGCAGGGTCATCGACATCTCGTACGGGTGCATCGGGCGTTCCCACAGGAGCGCGAGCACGGCGAGGGCCAGTGGGTTGTTCCGGCTGCGCGGTGCCATGGCTCCTCCTGCTCCAGTTCGAATGCTCGATCCAGAATATATCTCGACTAGTACGCGTCTGCCAAGCACGAACGGCCCGCACCCTCGCTGAGGATGCGGGCCGTCGTCGTGGAAGAGTCAGTCGACGCGGACGACGACCTTGCCGCGGACGTGACCGGTCTGGCTGGCCTCGTGGGCTGCGGCGGCGTCGGCCAGCTCGAACACCTCGGCGACGTCGACCTTCACGGTGCCCGCGTCGATCAGGGCTGCGAGGGCGTCGAGGTCCGCGGTGCTCGGCCGGACCCAGACGTAGTGGCCGCCGAGCTCATCGCGCGCGGCGGCGTCGACGATCGAGGCCACGACCCCGCCGTCGGCCAGCAGGGCCTTCGAGGTCTCGACGAGGTCGTCACCACCGAAGTCGAGAACGACGTCGATGCCGTCGGGCACCAGCGCGCGGACGCGGTCGGCCAGCCCGTCGCCGTACTCCACGGGCTCGGCGCCGAGGTCGCGCAGGTACTCGTGGTTGCGCGCGGACGCCGTGCCGATCACCCGGGCGCCCACCGAGCGGGCGATCTGCACGGCGAACGCGCCGACCCCGCCCGCGGCGGCGTGCACGAGGACGGTCTGACCGTCGCGGACGCCGGCTCGTCGGATCGCCTGGAACGCGGTCAGGCCGGCCAGCGGCACGGCCGCAGCCTCCTCGAACGAGAGGGTCGACGGCTTGCGCGCGAGGGTCCGCACGGGTGCGGCGACGTACTCCGCGAACGTGCCGCCCTGCACCCAGTCGCGGCGCACGTAGCCGTAGACCTCGTCGCCGACCTGGTACTCGGGGGTGTCGAGGCCGACGCGCTCGACCACGCCGGCCACGTCCCAGCCGGGGACCGCGGGGAACGTCACGTCCATGATCTCGTCGAGGTACCCGGCCCGGACCTTCCAGTCGACGGGGTTGACCGACGCGGCGCGCACGCGGACGAGCACGCTGTCGGGGCCGACCTTCGGGGTGGGCTGCTCGGTGAGCTCGAGGACGTCGGACGCGCCGTAGCGGGAGTAGGTGATGGCTCGCATGCTCCCGACAACCGGGCGACGACGGGCCGTGATTCCCTCCGTGGCAAACGTCACGTCGCCGCCCACCCCTGTTCACCTGCCTGCCGCAACTCGGACATCCGCCCTGGTCACCCTCGGTGCACACCGATCGAAGGGGACCTCGATGCCGTACGCCCGCCGCACCCTTGCCGCGCTGACCTGCACCGCCGTGCTCTGCGCGGGCCTGGGAGCGACCGCCGCGGCGGCGCACCCCCAGCCGTCCCCCCAGGCTGTGTTCCACCGCCTCGCCACGTACCCCGTCTACCTGAACCGCCCGGCGGACGTGCCGGCAGCGGACCCGACCGTCGCGGAGATCTCCGCAGTCAGCGAGGACGGTCGGACGTTCATCCACACCGACGCGCTCGCGGGCCGGATCGGCTTCGTCGACCTGACGGACCCGGCGAAGCCGCGGGGCCTGGGCACGCTCGACCTGGCGGCGGACCTCGGGGTGGGCGACCACGCGGAGCCGACGTCGGTGGCCGTGGTCGGCGGCTACGTGCTCGTCGTCGTCGACACGTCCGAGAGCTTCACGAATCCGTCGGGACTGCTCGCGGTGATCGACCTGGCCACGCACGCGCTGGTGCGGACGATCGACCTCGGCGGCCAGCCCGACTCGATCGCGCTCACGCCTGACAAGACGCACGCGGCGATCGCGATCGAGAACCAGCGCGACGAGGACGCGAAGCCGACGGGCGGCGCCAAGGGCGATCTGCCGCAGCTGCCCGGCGGGTTCCTGCAGCTCGTGGACCTGCTCGGGACCGACCCCGCGACCTGGACCACCCGGGCGGTGCCGTTCACGGCGGACGCGCTCGCCGGGCTCGACACCCCGCAGGACCCGGAGCCGGAGTACGTCGCGATCGACCCCACGGGAACCACGGTCGCGGTGACCCTGCAGGAGAACAACGGCGTCGCGCTCGTCGACATCGCCTCCGGGGCCGTCTCGCGCGTGTTCAGCGCGGGCAGCGTCGCGGTGACCGGCATCGACACCGCGCAGGACGGTGTGATCAACCAGACCGGGTCCATCCCGGCCACGCCGCGCGAGCCCGACGCCGTCGCGTGGCTCGACGCGACGCACCTGGCGACGGCGAACGAGGGCGACTGGAAGGGCGGCACCCGCGGGTGGACCGTCTTCGACACCTCCGGCGCGGTGGTCTGGGACGCCGGTGCGGAGCTCGAGCGGCTGGCCGTCCGGACCGGGCTGCACTCCGAGTCGCGCGCCGGGAAGAAGGGCGTCGAGATCGAAGGGCTGGCGGTCGCGACCCTCGGCGGGAAGCGGTACGCGTTCGTCGGCTCCGAGCGGTCGAACTTCGTCGCGGTGTACGACGTGGACGACGCCGCGCACCCGCGGTTCGTCCAGGTGCTGGCGACGACCAACGGGCCGGAAGGCATCCTGCCGGTGCCGTCGCGGGACCTGCTGCTGGTCTCCAGCGAGACCGATGACGCGTCGGTCCTGGTCCGCTCGTCGGTGACCGTCTTCGGGCGTGGCAAGGCCTACGCCCGGACCGGCGGCGCCCCGCAGTTCCCGAGCGTCGTCTCCGCCGACGACGCTGCGGGCAACCCGATCGGCTGGGGCGCTCTCGGCGCGCTGAGTGCGGACCCGACCGACAAGAAGCACCTGTGGACGGCGTCGGACGCGGCCTACTCCACGGCGCACCTGCTCCGGCTCGACGTGTCGCGGACGCCGGCGGTGATCGACCGCGACGTCGTCGTGACGCAGGGGGGCACGGCGGCGTCGCTGGACATCGAGGGCGTCTCGGCCCGTCGGCGGGGCGGCTTCTGGCTGGGGTCCGAGGGGGCGACGGGCGCGGCGAACGCGCTGGTCCGCACCGACGCGAGCGGCGCGATCCAGCAGACGGTGCCGCTGCCCGCGGACGTCTCGGCGGGGCTGAGCAAGTGGGGCATCGAGGGCGTCGCCGCCACGGAGGACTCCCGCGGCGAGCACGTGTGGGTCGCGCTCCAGCGCGGGCTCACCGGCGACGAGACCCGGGCGCGCATCGGCCGCTACGACGTCCGCACCGGGACCTGGGCGTGGTTCGCCTACCCGCTGGGCACGACGACGACCGCCGGCGACTGGATCGGCCTGTCGGAGATCACGGTCGTGGACCGCGACACGCTCGCGGTCGTCGAGCGCGACAAGCTCAACGGCCCGGACGCGAAGGTCAAGGCCGTCTACACGGTGCGGATCCCGGCCAGGGACCCCGCACCGGGCACCGTCGGCACGCTGACCAAGACGCTGGTCCGCGACCTGGTCCCGGACCTGCGGGCGACCAACGGGTGGACGCAGGAGAAGCTCGAGGGCCTGACCATCGGTGGCGACGGCCAGGTCTACGCGATCACGGACAACGACGGGCTCAAGGACGCCTCCGGCGAGACCGTGCTCCTGCGGCTCGGCCCGGCGGCGAAGGTGTTCCGGGCGCACAGGTGACGTCGAGCGGCGATCATGGCGGGATGCCCACCCCGTACTCCGTCATGGTCGTCTGCACCGGCAACATCTGCCGCTCCCCGATGGCCGAGGTGGTCCTGCGCGAGCGGTTCGCCGCCGCCGGGCTCGCCGACCAGGTGGTCGTCGACTCGACGGGCATCAGCGCCGAGGAGCACGGCAACCCGGTGGACCGTCGCGCGCGGGCCGTCCTGCTGGGCCATGGCTACCCCGCCGGTGACGGGCACCGGGCGCGTCAGGTGCGGGCCGGTGACGACCGAGACCTGGTGCTGGCCATGACGAACGCGCACGCGCGGGCGCTGCGGCGGCTGGACGTCGAGCCGGTGCTCTTCCGCTCGTTCGACCCGGTGGCGGCCGGCGACCTCGACGTCGCCGACCCCTGGTACGGCGGCGCGCAGGACTTCGAGGACTGCCTCGCCCAGATCGAGGCCGCGGCCGACGGGATCGTCGAGCACGTCCGCGCGGAGCTGGGGAATGCGCAGGTCAGTCGCCATGGTTGACCGAGGCATGTCCCTCGACGAGATCCCGCTGACCACCCTCAAGGGCGAGCCCACGACGTTCGGCGCGTACGCGGACAAGGTCAAGCTGGTGGTCAACGTGGCCTCCCGGTGCGGCCTGGCCCCGCAGTACGAGACGCTCGAGCGGCTCCAGAAGACCTACGGCGACCGCGGGTTCACGGTCCTGGGCTTCCCCAGCAACCAGTTCCTCCAGGAGCTCGGCTCCGAGGAGGCCATCGCGGAGTACTGCTCGGCGACGTGGGGCGTGACGTTCCCGATGTTCGAGAAGGTCAAGGTCAACGGCAGGCACCAGCACCCGCTGTACGCCGCGCTGACCACGACCCCGGACGCGTCGGGCAAGGCCGGCCGGGTCACGTGGAACTTCGAGAAGTTCGTCGTCACGCCGGACGGGTCGGTGCACCGGTTCCGCCCGCAGACGTCCCCGGACGCGCCCGAGATCGTCGAGCTGATCGAGTCGTCCCTGCCCGGCTAGAGCCAGCGGTTGCGTCGGAAGGCTCGGTGCAGGCCGACGCAGACGACGCCGATCCCGGCCAGCACGATCCAGAACCCGAGCGACCAGTCCGAGGCGGGCAGGTAGTCGAAGTTCATCCCGTACAGGCCGGCGATCGCGGTGGGCACCAGGGCGATCGCCGCCCACGCGGAGATCTTGCGCATGTCGGAGTTCTGCTGGACCGTCACGCGGTTCTGCTCGACGCTCACCTGCGCGAGGTCGGCCTGCATGACGCCAGTGAGCAGGGCGTCGGCGGCCTCGATGAGCTCCGCGGCCCGCAGGGCGTGGTCCTGGACGTCCCGGAAGTACGGGCGTGAGTAGGCGGGGATGCAGGGCACCTGCTGCTCGGCCAGCCGGGTCAGCGGCTGGACCAGCGGCACGACCGCGCGCCGGAACTGCTGCACCTCGCGCTTGAGCTTGTAGATCCGCTCGGCGTGGTCGCTGCCCGGGTCGTCACCGAACACCTGGTCCTCGATCTGGTCCAGGTCCTCGTCGATCGCCGCGGTGACGTCGAGGTACTGGTCGACGGCCTTGTCCAGGATCCCGTGCAGCACCGCGGGCGGGCCGTGCTGCAGCATCTCGGGGTCGGCCTCCAGCGCCGCCCGCACCTGCGCCGGGATCGTCGTGTCGCCGTGCCGGACCACGATGACGAACCGCTCGCCCAGGAAGATCGCGAGCTCGGTGACCTCGACCACCTCGACGTGGTCGACGTAGTGCACGGGCTTGACCACCGCGAACGTGACCCCGCCGTACTGCTCGAGCTTGGGCCGCTGGTGGGCCCGGATGGCGTCGTCGATCGCCAGCTGCGGGAGCTCGAAGCCCTTGGCGAGCTGGTCGAACTCCTCGGCGGTGGGCTCCACCAGGCCGATCCACACGAACCCGTCCTCCGCCTCGGCCTCCTGCAGGGCCAGGCGCAGGTCATCGATGTGGTGCCGCCGGCGTCCGGCGGAGTAGAGCGCGCAGTCCACGATCACGAGACGAAGGCTAGACCGCGCGCTCCTGGCCCTGGCGCGACAGACTGGCAGGGCCGTCGACGAACGCCGGCGGCACCCGCGGAAGAACTCCCGGAGGTTGTCGTGAAGTTCGAGATCTACAAGGACAAGGCGGGCGAGTTCCGGTTCCGGATCGTCGCGACCAACGGCAACGTCCTCGCGTCCAGCGAGGGCTACTCGGCGAAGGCGTCGGCCCAGAACGCCATCGACCGCATCAAGTCCGACGCAGCGGGAGCGGACACCGTCGACAACAGCTGATCGATTGCCGCACGGGTCCGGCGCCGAAGCCGAGCCCGTGCGCCACGATGAGCCCATGAAGGTTGCCGCCCGCGCCCACGTCCCACCGTTCGCCGTGATGGAGATCCTGGCCGCCGCCAACGCGCGCAAGGCCGCGGGCGAGGATGTGCTGAACCTCTGCGCGGGCGAGCCGTCGACGGGGGCGTCGGAGGTCGTGCGGCAGCGCGCGATCGACCTGCTGACCTCGGGCGACCTCGGGTACACCGAGTCGCTGGGGTCTCCGGCACTGCGCGCGGCGATCGCGCAGCACTACCGCGACACCTACGACGTCGGCGTGGAGCCCGGCCGGGTCGCCGTCACCACCGGCTCGTCCGGCGGCTTCGTGCTCGCGTTCCTCGCGGCGTTCGACGTCGGCGACCGGGTGGCGCTCGCGGTCCCCGGCTACCCCGCGTACGCCAACATCCTCGCGGCCCTCGGGTGCGAGGTCGTGGTGGTCCCGTGCGGCCCGGAGACCCGGTACCAGCCGACCGTCGCGCAGCTCGAGGCCCTGGACCCACCGGTCGAGGGGCTCGTGATCGCCAGCCCGGCCAACCCGACCGGCACGATGATCGACCCGGACGAGCTCGCCGCGATCGCGGACTGGTGCGCGGGGAACGGCGTGCGGCTGATCAGCGACGAGATCTACCACGGGATCACCTACGGCTCCGAGGCGACGGCCACCGCCGCCCGGTACCTGGACCGCGGTGCCGTCGTCGTGAACTCGTTCTCCAAGTACTGGGCGATGACCGGCTGGCGGCTCGGCTGGCTGGTGCTCCCCGACGACCTGGTCACGACCGTCGACGCGCTCGCGGGCAACGTCGCCCTCTGCCCGCCGGCGCTGGCCCAGCACGCCGGGGTCGCCGCGTTCAGCCCGGCCGGGTACGCCGCCGCGCGGGAGAACGTCGAGCGCTACGCAGCGGCCCGCGCGCACCTGCTCGACCGGCTGCCGGAGCTCGGCTGGGCGCGCATCGCCCCGGCCGACGGCGCGTTCTACCTGTACGGCGACATCTCCGCGAGCGGCCTGGACTCGATCACCTGGTGCGCGCGGCTGCTGGACGAGGCCGGGGTCGCCCTCACGCCGGGCACCGACTTCGATCCGGTCGACGGGCACCACTGGGTGCGGCTCTCGTTCGCGTCGTCGGTGGACGTGGTGCGGCAGGCCGTGGACCGGATCGTCGCCTGGCAGCGTTCGCTGTAACACGAGCCCCCTACAGTCACGGCCATGGACGTGGCGGTGCTCGGCGCGACGGGCGATGTGGGACGGCAGATCTGTACGCAGCTGGTGGAGCGGCGGATCCTGCCGACGAGCTCGCGGCTGCAGCTGGTCGGTCGGCTCGACGGTGCCTCCGGCCGCGCGGTGCACGGGCTGCGCGCGGACCTCATCGACGCGTACGACGAGCACGCCCCGCTGCTCGACGTCGCCCTGGACCCGGCGGACGTGGTCGCGGACGTCGTGGTGGTCGCCGCGGGCGCGACCGCTCCGGCGTCGGCGGGTGCCCCGATGACCCGGGCGGAGCTCGCGGAGCAGAACCTGGCCGCGTTCACGGCCTACGCGGACGCGCTCGCCCGGTACGGCTCGGGGCAGGAGGTCGTGGTCGTGGTCTCCAACCCCGTCGAGCTCGGGGTCGCGGTCATGGCCTCCGCGCTGAAGCGGCACCGCGTGATCGGGATGGGCGCGTGGCTGGACACCCTGCGGTTCCGGCGGGAGATCGCGGTGTCGCTCGGGGTCCGACGCCACCGCGTGGCCGGGTTCGTGGCCGGGCAGCACGGGGACGACCTGGTGCCCCTCTGGTCGTCCGTGCGGATCAGCGGACTCGACGTGGACGAGCGGCGGCGGGCGGTGGCCACGTTGCGCGGCGGGCGCTCGCTCGACGGGTTCGGCGCGGAGATCGCGGACGCCAAGGCGCAGCTCGGGGCCATCCGGGACATCGGTGAGGCGTTCGCGCTCATCGACAGCTGGCCGCCGGACCTGCGGGTGGTCGCCCGCCCGTGGATGACGCACCAGAGCGGGGCCAAGACCGCTGCCGGCACCGCGAGCGCGACGATCGACCTGGTGGACACCATCCTCGACGGGCGGGACATCGTGGTCGCCGGGCAGGTGGCGCTTTCGGGTGAGGTGCTGGACCGCACCGGGGTGCTCGGCGTCCCCGTGGTGGTCGGGCAGGAGGGCTGGTCGCGGGTGCTGCTGGACGAGCCGGCGCCCGACGAGGTCCGCCGGCTGACGGCCGTGGCAGACCGGATCGACGCGGCGAACGCGCCGTGGCTGGGAGGCGGCGCATGATCTCCGACGACGACGACCGCTGGGTGGCGTTCGTCCGGGCGGACCACCGGACCGGCACCATCGCGGCGCTCGCCGGGGTGTTCGCCACGCGCGGCGTGAACTTCGAGTCGCTGGCCACCGGTGACGTCGCGGGCGACGACGGGCTGGTGGTCGTGACGTTCCGCACCAGTGAGCGCCGCCAGCGGGTGCTCGTCCGCAGCGTCGAGCGGCTGGACGCGGTTCGCAGCGTGCTGGTGCGCCGGGCCGAGGACCTGGGCGTCCGGGCCGCGGCCGTGGTGCACCTGCCCCGCACCGTCGACTTCCGGCCGCCGAAGCATGCGGCCGTGAGCTGGTCGGGCTCGTCGCTGCTGGGTCAGCCCGTGCTGGTCGAGGGGCCGCTGGTGGACGTCGAGGCGGTCGTGGCCGCGGCGCGTGCTGCGGGTGCCCTGTCCGAGGCGACGGTCATCCAGCCGCCCGCCGCGACGTAGGTTGGATCTCGTGCCTCTGTCCGCCCTGGTCCCCCCGGGTCCGCCCCTGACCCTTGCGCAGACCGAGCGCGGGTCCCGCCACCTCCTCCTCGCGGAGATCGGCGTCGACGGCCAGCGCCGGCTGCGCAACGCCCGGGTGCTCGTGGTCGGTGCGGGTGGCCTGGGTGCCCCGGTGCTCCAGTACCTCGCGGCGGCCGGTGTCGGGACGATCGGGATCGTCGACGACGACGTGGTCGACGTCAGCAACCTGCAGCGCCAGGTCATCCACGGGTCGGCCGACGTGGGCCGCCACAAGGTCGACAGCGCGCGCGACTCGGTCACCGCCCTCGACCCGGACATCCGCGTCGTGGCTCATCGCACGCGCCTGACCAGCGAGAACGTCGACGAGATCCTGCGCGGCTACGACGTCGTCGTCGACGGCACCGACAACTTCCCCACCCGCTACCTGGTCAACGACGCCTGCGTCCGGCTCGGCCTGCCCGAGGTGTGGGGGTCCGTGCTGCGGTTCGACGCCCAGACCACCGTGTTCTGGGGGCGGGCGGGCGTGGAGCTGCGCGACCTGTTCCCCTCGCCGCCCGCGCCCGACGAGGTCCCGTCCTGCGCCGAGGCAGGCGTGCTCGGCGCGCTCTGCGGGCAGGTCGGCTCCGTCATGGCCACCGAGGTGGTCAAGCTGATCACCGGCACCGGCGAGAGCCTGCTCGGCCGCGTGCTCGTCATCGACGCCCTGCGCGGCCGATGGACCGAGATCCCCCTCGTACCCCGCCGACCGGTACCCGCAACGACCCCGGAGGTCCCTCCCATGTCCGACGTCCCCGTCGTCACCGCCCCCGAGCTGGTCCGCCGACTGGCCGCCCGCGAGGCCGGCACCGACGACTTCCTGCTCATCGATGTCCGCGAGCCCGCCGAGCACGCCCAGGCGTCCATCCCGGGCGCGGTGCTCGTGCCGCTGGGCACCCTGTTCGACGGCTCCGCGCTGGCCGGCCTGCCGCACGACCGGGAGATCGTCGTGCACTGCCAGGTGGGCGCCCGCTCCCTGACCGCGGCGCAGATCCTGCGCGGCGCGGGGTTCGACGCCTCGAACGTCGACGGCGGGATCCTGGCCTGGATGGACGCCAGCTGACCGTGCGCTCCCTCACCGAGCACCGCGCGGCCGCCCTCGCGCTGGCCTCGCCCCTGCCCGCGGTCGAGGTGCTCCTCGACGACGCGGACGGCCTCGTGGTCGCCGACGACCTGCGCACCGACGAGCCGCTGCCCCGCTGGGACAACTCCGCGATGGACGGGTACGCCGTGCGCCACGAGGACGTGGTCGACCTGCCGGCGACCCTCCGGGTGGTGGCGGACCTGCCCGCGGGCACGGCCGACGAGCCCGTGGTCGGTCCGGGCACCGCGGCGCGGATCATGACGGGTGCGCCGGTCCCCGCAGGCGCGGACACGATCGTGCCGGTCGAGCTGACGGACGCCGGCACCGCGACCGTGCGGGTGCGCGAGGCGCCGGCGGCCGGGGTCCACCTCCGCCGGGCGGGCGAGGATGCCGTGCCCGGCGACGTCGTCGTGGCCGCCGGCACGCTGCTCGGACCCGCCGCGATCGCCGCCGTCGCCTCGCTGGGCCGGGCCACCGTCCGGGTGCACCGCCGGCCGCGCGTCGGGGTGGTCTCCACCGGCGACGAGCTCGTGGCACCGGGCACCCCGCTGCGCCGCGGCCAGCTCCCCGACTCGAACTCCTGGCTGCTCGCGTCGGCGGTCCGGGACGCCGGGGGTACGCCGGTGCGGATCGGCCCGGTGCCGGACGACGTCGACGCCCTGCGGTCGGTGCTCGCGGACCTCGACGGCTCGGTCGACGCGATCATCACGTCCGGCGGGGTGAGCGTCGGCGCGTACGACGTGGTCAAGGCCGCGCTGGCCGACGAGCCGGGCGTCGAGTTCCTCCCCGTCGCTGTGCAGCCCGGCAAGCCGCAGGGCCTGGGCCGGCTCCCCGGCGGTACCCCGATCTACACGCTGCCCGGCAACCCGGTGAGCTCGTTCGCGTCGTTCGAGATGTTCGTGCGCCCGGCCCTGCTGCGGATGCGCGGGCTGGCCGACGTCGAGCGCCCCACGGTCCAGGTGGTGGCCGACGAGGGGTGGACCACGCCCCCCGGCCGCGCCCAGCTCATGCCCGTGCGCTGGGTGGGCCCCGACCGCGTGGTCCGTGCGACCGCGCGCGGCTCCGGCTCGCACCTCGTCGCCCGTCTCGCCCTGGCCGAGGGTCTCGCCGTGATCCCCGCCGAGATCGACGAGGTCGTCGCCGGCGACCACGTCACCGTCCTGAGAGTGAGCCCATGACCGAGCAGTTCACGCACCTCGACGCCGCTGGGCACGCCCGGATGGTCGACGTGACCGCCAAGCAGCCGACCGTCCGTGCGGCCACCGCCAGCGGACGGGTGCAGTGCGGCCCTGACGTGGTGGCCGCGCTGCGGGACGGGGCTGTGCCGAAGGGCGACGTGCTCGCGGTCGCACGGATCGCCGGGATAGCCGCCGCCAAGCGCACCCCCGAGCTGCTCCCGCTCGCGCACGTCATCGGAGTGCACGGCGTGGTGGTCGACCTCGAGCTCACCGACGAGGGCGTGTCCATCACCGCCACCGTCCGCACGGCCGACCGCACGGGCGTCGAGATGGAGGCCCTCACCGCGGTGTCGGTGGCCGCGCTCGCGGTCGTCGACATGGTCAAGGGGCTCGACAAGTCCGTCCGCATCGTCGACGTGCAGCTGGAGGCGAAGTCGGGCGGCCGCTCGGGCGAGTGGCGGCGCGAGGCGTGACGGAGCTCGGACCGGACGCAGGGCCCGCGCGGCTGCTCGACGCGACGCCGGCGCCGGCGTTCGACGCGGTCGTGCTCGCGGGCGGCCGTGGCCGTCGGCTCGGGGGCGTCAGCAAGGCCGAGGTCGAGGTGGGCGGGACCGCGCTGCTCGACCATGCGCTCGCGGCCGTGGCGGGCGCGGCGCAGGTCGTCGTCGTCGGGCCGCCGGACCTCGCGCGGCCGGGGGTCGTGACCGTGCTGGAGGACCCGCCGGACGGCGGCCCGGTCGCGGGCCTGGCCGCCGGTCTCGACCAGCTGCCCGGCGACGGACCCGAGCTGGTGGTCGTCCTCGCGTGCGACGTGCCCTTCGCCGGACGCGCGCTGCCCGCGCTGCTGGCGGCCGTGCAGGACGCGGACGGCGCCCGGATGGTCGGTGCCGAGGGCCGACCGCAGCACCTGGTGGCCGTCTACCGGCGGGCCGCCCTGCGGTCCGCGCTCGACGCGCTCCCGGACGTGCGCGGCGCGGCGATGCACCGCCTGGTCGGTGGCCTGCGCCTGGTGGACGTCCCCGACGAGCACGACGCGACGGCGGACGCCGACACCTGGGCCGACGTCGAACGCCTCGACGCAGCGCTCAGTGACAGGATCGAGCCATGACCGACGACCCCCGCCGCGCACCCGGCGCCGACCTGCCCGCCTGGATCGAGAGCCTGACGGCCGCGCTGGGCGTCGACCCGGCTCTCGTGGACACCGACCGGCTCCTCGGCGTCGCCGCCGACGTCGCCCACCAGGTGGCCCGCCCCGCGGTGCCGATCACCATGTTCATCGCGGGGCTCGCGGCCGCAGGGGTGGACCCGGCGCCGATCCTGGCGCGGATCGAGGCCGAGGCCGGAGCCTGGACCGTCGAGCAGTGATCACGGTCCGCTACTTCGCCGCCGCCGCCGAGGCCGCCGGCGTCGACACCGAGGAGCTGCCCGCGGGGTCTGCCGCGCAGGTCAGGGCCGCGATGGTCGCCTCGCACGGTCCCGGGTTGGACCGGGTGCTGGGCCGGTGCGCGCTGCTCGCGGACGGCACGCGGGTGGAGGGCGATGATCCGGTCCTCGCCGGGGTCACCCTGGACGTGCTGCCCCCGTTCGCGGGCGGCTGATGGCCGCGACGCGTGCGCCCGTAGCGGGTGCGAGGACCAGAGCATGTCGATGCCCGCGACCACATGACCCCGCAACATGCCGCCCGCGAGCTGCGGGGAGTCCTCGCGTGAAGAGTTCGTTGCGGTAGGCGGAACGAAGTCCTCACACGAGCGCGATGAGCGAGCGTGACGACGCGGACGTCGACGCGACGCCGGCGACGTGCGGGGCCGTCAGCCGCCGATCGCGCTCATCGGGCGGTCCGGCTGCAGGAACGACGGGTCGTCGATGTCGTGCCCGGCCTTCTTGCCTGCCAGGCACCGGCGGTACGCGTCGGCCAGGGCGGTGTCGACGTCGGCCGCCACGGGTGCCGGCCGAGCGGGGGCCGACGTGCCGATGCGGACCGCCTGACCGGGACCGACGCCGATCTGGGCCGGGGGTTCCTCGGCGCCTCGCAGCAGGTCCCGCACGTTCGTCTCCGTCTGCGAGAACAGGCACGCCCGCAGCTGCCCGTCGGCCGTGAGCCGCAGCCGGTCGCAGGCGCCGCAGAAGGGCGCGGTGACCGACGCGATGACCCCGACGGTGGCCGGTCCGCCGTCGACCGTCCACAGTTCCGCAGGAGCGGCGCCGCGGCCGGGCACCTCCTTGAGCGTGAACTCCGCGCGCAGCCGCGCCAGGATCTCCGCCTGCGTCACCATCTCCGCGCGGTCCCACGTGTGCCCCGCGTCGAGAGGCATCTGCTCGATGAACCGCATCTGGTAGCCGCGCTCCACGGCGAACCGCGTCAGGGCGACCACCTCGTCGTCGTTCACCCCGCGCATGGCCACGGCGTTGATCTTCACGGGGTGCAGCCCGGCGGCGTCGGCGGCGGCGATCCCGGCGAGCGTCTCCACGAGCTTGTCGCGGCGCGTCAACGACAGGAACTTGGCGCGATCGAGCGTGTCGAGACTGATGTTCACGCGGGACAGGCCGGCGTCCTTGAGGTCGGAGGCCAGACCGGGCAGGCGCAGCGCGTTCGTCGTCAGCGACACCTCGGGGCTGCCGGCGGGGCCGGTCAGGGCGGTGAGCCGGCGGACGACGTCCACGATGTCCACGCGGAGCAGCGGCTCGCCGCCGGTGAGCCGGATCTCCGTGATGCCCAGGGAGACCCCGACGCGCGCGACGTGCACGATCTCCTCGGTGCTCAGCATGGTCGAGCGCGCGAGCCACGGGACGCCCTCGGCGGGCATGCAGTAGGTGCAGCGCAGCGAGCAGCGGTCGGTCAGCGAGATCCGCAGGTCGCGGTGCACGCGCCCGAACCGGTCGATCAGCTGGTCGTTCATGTCATCCCCACCCACACGTGCGAGCCGTCCTCGAGGACCTCACGCTTCCACACCGGCAGCTCGGCCTTGACGGTCTCCACGAGCGCGCGGCACACGTCGAACGCCTCGGCCCGGTGCGCGGTGGCGACGGCGGCCACGATCGCGGCCTCCCCGACCGCCAGGTGCCCGACGCGGTGGCTGACGGCGATGCCCAGGACCCCGTCCGTCAGCGCCCGCTCCACGATCCCGTGCAGCACCGCCTCCGCGCTCGGGTGCGCGGAGTAGTCCAGACCGACCACGCACCCCTCGACCGACGGGTCGTGGTCGCGCACCAGCCCGACGAAGGTCGCGACCGCTCCGGCCCGCGGGTCGCTCACATGTTCCACGTGGAACTGCAGGTCGAGAGGCTCGTCGACGACGCGCGCGATCACGAGTGGTCGCCTCCCGACAGCTGGTCGAGCAGGTGGTCCACGAGCGGCAGCAGGACGTCCAGACCCTCGGCCACGCCGGACGGCGACCCCGGCAGGTTGACCACGAGCGCGCCCTCCTCGGTCACGCCCGCCAGGCCGCGGGAGAGGACCGCCGTCGGGACGGTCTTCGCGCCCTCGCGCCGCAGCAGCTCCGCGACCCCCGGCAGCTCGCGGGCGAGCACCGGTCGGGTCCCCTCGGGGGTCTGGTCGCGTGGGCTGACGCCCGTGCCGCCGGACGTCACGACGAACCGCGCTCCGGCACGGAGCACCTCGCGAATCGCCCGCTCCACGGACTCGGCCCCGTCGGGCACGACCGCCACGGCGTCCACCGCGAAGCCGGCGGTGAACAGGCGGTCGACTGCCACCGGACCGGAACGGTCCTCGCGCTCGCCGGAGGCGGACCGGTCGGACACGACGATCACCGCGGCGAGGGGTGACGTGGGCGTCTGCACCGGGCCAATCTACGCACGCGACCCCACCGGTGGACGGTCGGGCTGTCCCCTGGACATCGCCCGGTACGCTGGCCCCACAACTTCACACGCTGCTCGAACCGCGGCGGGAGAGCTCCCGCAGATCGAACGCGCATCGTGCGGGGCGCCGAAGGAGCAACCCTCCCCGGGAATCTCTCAGGCCCCTGTACCGCCACGGCGAGGCAACTCTGGAAAGCGGACCCGCGAGGGCCCCACCGACGGTGCAAGCCGGCGCGCCCCGACAGGCGGACCGGCAAAACTCTCAGGTTTGCGCGAGTCTGCGCGGATGACAGAGCGGGGAGCCCACCCACCGTCCCGGCACGTCCGGACGACCCTGCGGAGCAGCCCGTGACCGATCTGAGCCAGTTGCACGACGCCGTCCTCAACGGTGTCCCCGCCGTCCACCTGGACACCAGCTCCGACGCCGTCCCGTTCACCAGCGTGGAGCACACCCCCGCGGCCGAGGTGTTCGCCGACCGCCACATCGGCCCGCGCGGCGGCGAGACGGCGCACATGCTGTCGGTCGTCGGCTACCACTCGCTCGACGACCTGGTCGACGCCGCGGTCCCCGCGAGCATCCGCACGGACCGCCCGCTGGACCTGCCGGCCGCGCGGTCCGAGGAGGACGTGCTCGCCGCGCTGCGCACGATCGCCGGCCTCAACCGCGTGATGACGCAGATGATCGGCCAGGGCTACTCCGACACCATCACGCCCGCGGTCATCCGCCGGAACGTGCTCGAGTCGCCGGCCTGGTACACCGCCTACACGCCCTACCAGCCGGAGATCTCGCAGGGCCGGCTCGAGGCGCTCCTGAACTTCCAGACGATGGTCACCGACCTCACCGGCCTGGACCTGGCCAACGCGTCGCTCCTCGACGAGGCCACCGCGGTCGCCGAGGCCGTCGCGCTCATGTGGCGCGCAGCTCGCGGCAAGGCCGGCACGGTCGTGCTCGACGCCGACCTGTTCGGCCAGTCGCTCGCCGTCACGCTCGGCCGCGCGGAGGCCATCGGCCTCCCGGTCGTCGTCGCGGACCTCTCCGACGGGCTGCCCGAGATCGAGGGCGACCTCATCGGCGTCGTCGTCCAGCAGGTCGGTGCGTCGGGGCGTGTCCGCGACCTCCGGCCTGTCATCGAGGACACGAAGGCGCGCGGGGGTCTGGTGACGGTCGCCGCGGACCTGCTCGCGCTCACCCTGCTCACCTCCCCCGGCGAGCTCGGCGCCGACGTGTCCGTCGGCTCGGCGCAGCGCTTCGGCGTACCTCTGTTCGGCGGCGGCCCGCACGCCGCGTTCATGGCGGTGCGCAACGGTCTGGAGCGGATGCTGCCGGGCCGGCTCGTGGGCGTCTCGATCGACGCCGACGGAGCCCGCGCCTACCGACTCGCCCTCCAGACGCGTGAGCAGCACATCCGCCGCGAGAAGGCGACGAGCAACATCTGCACCGCGCAGGCCCTGCTGGCGATCGTGGCGTCGATGTACGCGGTCTACCACGGTCCGGACGGCCTCCGGGCGATCGGCGAGCGCGTGCACGCGCGCGCAGCCGGCCTGGCCGAGCTCCTCGACGGCGTCGGGGTGACGGTCGAGCACGACACGTTCTTCGACACCGTCCGCACGGTCGTCCCGGGCAAGGCGCGCGAGGTCGTCACGCAGGCCGCCGAGGCCGGCGTGAACCTGTGGGCGCCCGACGACGACCACGTGCAGATCGCGTGCGACGAGCGCACCACCGACGACCACCTGCTGCGCATCGTGCTCGCCTTCGCGGCCGCCGGGGTGACCACCCTGGAGGCGGAGGAGGGCACGTACGCGTTCGGCTTCCTCGGCACAGACGGTTCCGACGCGCTCCCCGCGCAGCTGCGCCGGACCACCGCCTACCTGCAGCACCCCGTCTTCCACCTGCACCGCTCCGAGACCGCGATGCTGCGCTACCTGCGCCGCCTCTCGGACAAGGACCTGGCGCTGGACCGCACGATGATCCCGCTGGGCTCGTGCACCATGAAGCTCAACGCCACGGCGGAGATGGAGCCCATCTCCTGGCCGGAGTTCGCCACCATCCACCCCTACGCCCCCACCGACCAGACCGAGGGCTACGCGGAGCTGGTCACCGAGCTGCAGGACTGGCTGGCCGAGATCACCGGCTACGCGGCCGTCTCCGTGCAGCCGAACGCGGGAAGCCAGGGCGAGCTGGCCGGGCTGTTGGCCATCCACGGCTACCACGCATCCCGCGGCGACCAGCGCGACGTGTGCCTGATCCCGGCGTCCGCGCACGGCACCAACGCGGCGTCGGCGGCGCTCGCGGGCATGCGCGTGGTGGTCGTCGCGACGGCCGACGACGGCTCGATCGACCTGGACGACCTGCGCGCCAAGCTGGAGCAGCACGGCCCGAAGGTCGCGGCGATCATGATCACGTACCCCTCGACGCACGGCGTCTACGAGGAGGGTGTCCGCACGGTCTGCGACCTCGTGCACGAGGCCGGCGGTCAGGTCTACATCGACGGCGCCAACCTCAACGCGCTCGTCGGCCTGGCCCGTCCCGGTGAGCTGGGCGGCGACGTCAGCCACCTCAACCTCCACAAGACCTTCTGCATCCCCCACGGAGGCGGCGGACCCGGCGTCGGACCGGTCGCGGTCGCCGCCCACCTGGCCCCGTTCCTGCCCGGCGATCCGACGCCATCGGCAACGAAGGCGAACACCGTCGCTCCGGTCAGCGCCGCCCCCTGGGGCTCGGCCGGCATCCTCCCGATCTCCTGGGCCTACGTCGCGCTGATGGGTCCCGACGGCCTCAAGACGGCCACCGAGACCGCGGTCCTGGCGGCGAACTACCTGGCCACACGCCTCTCAGGGCACTTCCCCGTGCTCTACACCGGCCCCAACGGGCTCGTCGCGCACGAGTGCATCCTCGACCTGCGGGACATCACCAAGGAGACGGGGGTGACCGCCGAGGACGTGGCCAAGCGCCTGATGGACTACGGCTTCCACGCCCCGACCCTGTCCTTCCCGGTGGCCGGCACGCTCATGGTGGAGCCGACCGAGAGCGAGGACCTGGCAGAGCTGGACCGGTTCGTCGACGCCCTGGTCTCCATCCGCGGCGAGATCGACGCCATCGAGGCGGGCCGCTGGCCGCTCGCCGACTCCCCCCTGCGGAACGCGCCGCACACCGCCGCGGCCCTGTCCGCCGACGTCTGGGACCACGCCTACCCCCGTGAGCTCGCCGCGTTCCCCGTGGCCGCGCTGCGCGAGGGCAAGTACTGGCCGCCCGTGCGCCGGATCGACGGCGCGCACGGCGACCGGAACCTGGTCTGCTCCTGCCCGCCTATCGAGTCGTACGCCGAGTAGAGGACGCAGACATGACGGATCGCGAATCCCCCTTGCACGCGGAGCACGTCGCCCTCGGCGCCGCCCTCACGTCGTTCGCCGGCTGGCAGATGCCCCTGCGCTACACCAGCGACATCGCCGAGCACACGGCGGTCCGCACGGCCGCCGGGCTGTTCGACCTGTCGCACATGGGTGAGATTGGGGTGACCGGTCCGGACGCCGGCCGGTTCCTCGACTTCGCCCTCGTCGGCAACCTCTCCACACTGAGGATCCTGGGTGCGCGCTACACCATGATCTGCGCGGAGGACGGGGGCGTCGTCGACGACCTCATCGTCTACCGGGACACCGAGGACACGTTCCTGGTGGTCGCCAACGCGTCCAACCACGACACCGTGCTGGCCGCGTTCGCCGAGCGCGCTGCGGGCTTCGACGTGACCGTCGAGGACAGCTCCCCGCAGACCGCCCTCATCGCCGTGCAGGGCCCCCGCGCCCTGGAGATCCTGCGGGCGACCGACGGGCTCGCCGAGGCCGGCCACGACGCCGAGACGCTGAAGTACTACGCGGCCATGCCGATGACGTTCCAGGGCGAGCCGGTCCTGGTCGCGCGCACCGGCTACACCGGCGAGGACGGCTTCGAGTTCTTCCTCGACGCGCCCCTGGCACCTGCCCTGTGGCAGGCGTTCCTCGCGGCCGGCGAGCCGTTCGGGCTGGTCCCCGCCGGCCTGTCCGCGCGCGACAGCCTCCGCCTCGAGGCCGGCATGCCGCTGTACGGCAACGAGCTCGACCGCACGACCACCCCCCACGACTCCGGCCTCGGCCGAGTGGTGAAGCTGGACAAGGTCGACGCCGACGGCAACCCGCTCCCGTTCGTCGGCCGCGCCGCGCTCGAGGCCCGCGGGCAGTCGGAGCCGGCCCGCGTGCTGGTGGGGCTCGAGGGCCTCGGCCGCCGGGCCGCCCGACACGGGTACCCGGTGAAGCACTCCACCGCTGCGGACGCCCCGACGGTCGGTACCGTCACGTCCGGAGCGCCCTCGCCGACCCTCGGACACCCGGTGGCGATGGCCTACGTCAGCCCCGAGGTGAGCGCCGAGGGCACGCAGCTGGCGGTTGACGTGCGTGGACGCTTCGAACCCGTCCGCGTCGTGGCTCTTCCCTTCTACCGCCGACCCCGGTAGACCAAGCCCTAGAGAAGTCGACAGGAGCCAGACACATGACAGCGGAGCTGCCCACCCACCTGCACTACACGGTCGAGCACGAATGGCTGGATGACGGCGCCCCGGCGACCGTCGGCATCACCGGGATCGCGGCGGACGCGCTCGGCGACATCGTCTACCTCGAGCTTCCCGCCGTGGGTGAGGAGATCACCGCCGGCGCGGTCGTCGGCGAGATCGAGTCCACCAAGTCGGTCTCGGAGCTCTACTCGCCGGTGTCCGGCACGGTCGTCGAGGTCAACCAGGCGGCCGTCGACGACCCGTCGGTGGTCAACTCGGATCCCTACGGACAGGGCTGGCTGCTCAAGGTCGAGGTCACCTCGGCCGGGCCGCTGCTCACGGCCGAGGAGTACACGGCTCAGAACGCGGGCTGAACCCAGCGGGCAGCTGCCCCGTTGCACCAGTGTCACGTGCGTTCGCGCGCGTCAGCCTTACGGGTGAACCCCGCAGATGCTCACGCGTTCGGCGTATCTGATTCGGCAGTGGACGTTCATTGTGGGTGGCACGCGCGATCGGGCGCTTGGCGGGGGGGAACCCGCGCATGAGGAGATTGCTGGAAGTGGCGTCATGGCTCACCACCAGCCCTCTCTCATCCGGTACGCAGCCCAGAGCGTGACCCGGATCACCCGGGTCACGCAGCACACCGGAGGACACCATGAGCATGTTGGAGACGAGCAGGACTGTCGGCGTCGCGAACGAAGCACTCACGCGTCGTGAGCGCGTCGTGCTGGCGGAGCTCGCCGAGGACGTCACCCTGGAGGAGATCGCGACGCGCCTCTTCGTGACGAGGAACACCGTGAAGTCGCAGGTCCGCAGTGTGTACCGCAAGATCGGTGCCTCGACGCGCGCGGAAGCCGTCGCCTGGGCCGTCGCGCACGGCATCCGCTGACCATGCTCCGACGGCTCAAGACACCGGGCCGTCCCGCTGCCGCCGGACCCGCGTTGCGCGGGCCTGGCAGACTCACCGCATGACCTCACCCGTGCTCGTCGTGGCCGCCGCGATCGTCGACGACCTGGACGACCCTCGTGAGCTGTTGGCCGCGCGCCGGGCTGTGCCGGCGCGGCTGGCGGGCCGCTGGGAGTTCCCCGGCGGCAAGGTGGACGGGAACGAGTCGCCCGAGGACGCGCTGCACCGCGAGATCCGCGAGGAGCTCGGCGTGCGGATCGGCCTGGGCGACGAGCTCGTCGGTCCCGACGACGGCCTCTGGCGCCTGTCGGACGAGTACGTGATGCGCATCTGGCTGGCCGAGGTGGTCGAGGGCACGGCGGAGCCGCTCGTCGAGCACGACGAGCTGCGGTGGCTCCCGCTGCACCAGTGGCACGACGTGCCGTGGCTCGACGCGGACGTGCGCATCGTGGACAGGCTGGCGAGCCTGACCGTCCGCCTCGGCTGAGTCCTGTGGTGCCTGCCCCCCTCTGGTGGCGGGTGCGCTGGTCAGCTCACCAGCGGTGGTTGGCGTTCTTCATGCACGTCTGGCCGGTGCCACGGCAGTAGCTGCACTCCCCGGACCAGCGCTTGCGACCGGCGCCATCACACCGCTCGCACACCTGCACGGCGGAGCTGCACTCGTCGCACTTCACCATGTCGATCTCCCATTACGTCGTTGTACGGCCCTGCTGTGGGAGAGATCGGCACGTGCCCGGGGTGGACATGAGCCCGCGTGGTCCACGGTTGGTCACGAATCGGTCTCAGTTCGCCAGGGCAAGAGCCATTCGGCTGACCGCCTCGGCGAGGGTCGCCGTCGAGGCGGCGAGGTTCAACCGGACGAACCCCGCGCCCTCGACGCCGAACGTCGGCCCCTGGTTCAGCGCCACCCGACCTCGGTCGAGGGCCAGCCGTGCGGGGTCCGCACCCGCACGCACAGCCGGCACCGCGCGCAGGTCCAGCCACGCGAAGTAGGTGGCGTCAGGAACCGCCCAGGCGGCCTCGGGGAGCGCGTCGGCGAGCAGACCGGAGAGCAGCCGCTGGTTCTCCCCGAGCCCGCGCAACACCTCGTCCAGCCACGGGCCGCAGTCGCGCAGCGCCGCGATCTGCGCGACGGCGCCCAGGTGCATCACGCCGTGGCCGACCAGCTCCGGAAGGCGGGCCAGGTCCTCGGTCGCAGCGGGACCCGGCACCGCGAGGGCGGCCCGCAGGCCAGCCAGGTTGAACGCCTTCGATGCGGAGTGCAAGGCGATCGCGTCGGGGATCTGCGTCGTCATCGGCACGAAGTGCGGGGCCGAGCCGTCCGCCGTCGTGGGGATCAGCGGCGCGTGGATCTCGTCGGCGACGACCCGCACACCGTGCTGCGCCGCGAGCTCGCCGACCGCCCGGAGCTCGGCCGCCGTGTGCAGGGTGCCCGTCGGGTTGTGCGGGTGGCACAGCAGGTACGCCGCGGGCCGCCCGGTCGCACGTGCGTGTGCGAACGCCTCCCCCAGCGCGGTCAGGTCCAGCCGCCCGTCAGGGCCGAGCGGAGCCGTGACCACCAAGCGGCCGGCGTGCTCGACGAAGCCCCGGAACGGTGGGTACACCGGTGGGTTGATGACGACGGCGTCGCCGGGCCCGGTGAGCAGCCCGAGGACCTCGACGATCCCGAGCATGACGTCGGGCACGGTCCGGGTGGCCGGCACGTCCACGTCCCAGCCGTACCGCTCGGCGGCGAACGCGGCGAAGGCCTCGGCGTAGGAGGTGCCCTCGGCGTACCCGGTGTCCCCGCCGCGCAGCGCGTCGGAGACCGCCCGGATCACCGGCTCCGGCTGCGGGACGTCCATCTCGGCGACGAACAGCGGAAGGACGTCCGGCGGGTAGTGCCGCCACTTCACGCTCGTCCGGCGACGCAGCTGGTCGAGCGGGACGGTGTCGAAGATCGTCACGCGACCGACCCTAGGCGCAGGTGGGCGGCCAGCTGCCTGACGGTGTCGGCGAGCTCGGCCGGCTCGATGACGGCCACCGGGGCGGTGAGCGCGATGCGGGCGACGGTCAGGGCGAGCCAGTCGAGATCCTCGCTACGGATCTGCACGACGCAGGAGTCCGCTCTCGTCTCGATCGGTGTGTGGTCCACCCACCGGAGCTCGAGCTCGGCGAACGGGGCGTCGACCGCGATCGTCGCGTGATGCTGACTGAACATCGAGCCGAGCGAGGTTGCGACGAAGGTCGCCGCATCGCCGCCGGGGATCTGGCGGGGTGTGAAACGACCGCCCGTCAGCCGGGGCTCCCGGAGCCGGTCCAGCCGGAACGTGCGCCAGTCGTCGCGGCGCTGGTCCCATGCCACGAGATACCAGCGACGGCCGGCGGTGACGAGCTGGTGCGGCTGGACGAGCCGTCCGCTGTCCGTGCCGTCATGTCGTCGGTAGTCGAAGCGCACGTCCTCGCGGTCCCGGCACGCTGCGGCGAGCACGCTGAGTGCGTCGGGGTCGACGACGTCGTCGTCGCCCGGCCACCGCATCGAGCTGACGCTCGAGTGCAGCGCCGACACCCGGCGGCGCAGCCGATGGGGCAGCAGCTGTTCGATCGTCGTCAGGGCGCGAAGCGACGTCTCCTCCATGCCGCCGATCGCGGCCTCCGCGGCGTAGCGCAGCCCGACGGCTACCGCGACGGCCTCGTCGTCGTCGAGGACCAGGGGTGGCAGGTGCGCCCCCGTCGCGAGCCGGTAGCCCCCGTCCTTTCCTGACGTGGCGTCGACCGGATAGCCGAGCTCGCGCAGCCGGTCCACGTCGCGGCGCACCGTTCGCTCCGTGATCTCGAGGCGATCGGCGAGCTCGGCACCACCCCACCATCGATGGGTCTGCAGGAGCGAGAGCAGCTGCAACGCTCGACCGGTGGGGTCCTTTCGCATGCTCCGAGTCTGCCACCTCTTGCGGACCGATCCTGTCCGCAATGCTCCCTACGGTGGCGGCAACCGATCAGGCCGCACGCGGCCGATCACCCAGAGCTACGGAGGACCTGCCGTGTTCGATCCGACCGACTTTCCCGAGCCCGCCCTCATCTCCGTCAACGGCGTGACGCTCGAAGTCTTCGAAGCGGGCCAGGAGAATGCCGGCAATCCTGTCGTGCTCTGTCACGGCTGGCCCGAGCATGCCTACTCCTGGCGCTATCAGGTGCCTGCCCTCGTCGCAGCCGGCTACCACGTCATCGTCCCGAACCAGCGGGGTTACGGGAACTCGTCCCGTCCGACCGAGGTGACGGACTACGACATCGGGCACCTGTCGGGTGACCTCGTCGCACTTCTCGACCACTACGGGTACGAGGACGCCCTCTTCATCGGTCACGACTGGGGCGCGAACGTCGTCTGGGGACTGACGTTGTTGCATCCCCACCGCGTCTCCAAGGTGATAAACCTGAGCCTGCCGTACATCGAGCGCGGGGAGATCCCCCCGATCGAGCTCATGGAACAGGTTCTCGGCGGCGACTTCTACTTCGTCCACTTCAATCGACAGCCGGGCGTCGCCGACGCCGTGCTCGACGACAACACGTTCCAGTTCCTTCGCAACCTGTACCGGAAGAACGAGCCGCCCACCGAGCCTCAGCCCGGTATGGCGTGGATCAACCTCGCCAGAGCGGCGACACCACGCGGTGAGCCCGTCATGAGCGACAGCGAGCTGGCCGTCTTCGTCTCCGCCTTCGACGCATCGGGGTTCACGGGCAGCATCAACTGGTACAGGAACCTCGACCGCAACTGGCACCTGCTGGCGGACGTGGACCCCGTCATCCAGCAGCCCGCCCTCATGATCTACGGCGACCGCGATCCGGTCGTGAGGTCGGAGAACCTGTCGACGTTCGTGCCTCACGTGGACGTGGTCAGCCTGGACTCCGGTCACTGGATCCAGCAGGAGAAGCCCGACGAGACGAACCACGCGATCCTGACGTGGCTGGGCACGCAGGGTGCCCCCTAGGACGCAGACGGCCCCGGACACCTGTGCAGGTGTCCGGGGCCGTGAGCATGCGTCAGAGCGTGGCGCGGACCGCCCGCGTGGCCGCGAGGATGTGCTCCAGCGACGGGGCGACCTCCTCGTAGCGGCGGGTCTTCAGGCCGCAGTCCGGGTTGACCCAGAGCTGGTCGACCGCGATGGCCTTGACGGCCTCCGTGAGCAGCTCCTCGACCTCCGCCTCGCTGGGGACGCGCGGCGAGTGGATGTCGTAGACGCCCGGGCCGATCCCCCGCGGGTAGCCGGCCGCCGAGATGTCGCCGAGGATCTCCATCTTCGAGCGGGCCGCCTCGATGGAGGTCACGTCCGCGTCGAGCCCGTCGATCGCGCCGATGATCTCGCCGAACTCCGAGTAGCACAGGTGCGTGTGGATCTGCGTGTCGGGGCGGACCCCGGCCGTGGCGAGGCGGAACGAGCGCACCGACCAGTCGAGGTACGCGGCGTGGTCCTCGACCCGCAGCGGCAGCAGCTCGCGCAGCGCGGGCTCGTCCACCTGGATGACGGCGATGCCGGCGGCCTCGAGGTCGGCGATCTCGTCGCGCAGGGCAAGGCCCACCTGGTTGGCGGTGTCGCCGAGGGGCTGGTCGTCGCGGACGAACGACCAGGCCAGGATGGTCACCGGGCCGGTGAGCATGCCCTTGACCGGCTTCTCCGTGAGCGACTGCGTGTACGACGACCACTCGACCGTGATCGGCTTCGGCCGCGAGACGTCGCCCCACAGGATCGACGGACGCGTGCAGCGCGAGCCGTAGGACTGGACCCAGCCGTTCTGCGTCACGGCGAACCCGTCGAGGTTCTCCGCGAAGTACTGGACCATGTCGTTGCGCTCGGGCTCGCCGTGCACCAGCACGTCGAAGCCGATCTTCTCCTGCAGCTCGACGACCCGGCGGATCTCCGCCTTCATCTCCTCGTCGTACTGCGCCTCCGTCAGCTCGCCCTTGCCGAACGCAGCGCGCGCGGTGCGGATCTCGGTGGTCTGCGGGAAGGAGCCGATGGACGTCGTCGGCAGCGGGGGCAGGTTGAGCCGGGCGGCCTGCGCGACCTTGCGCTCGTCGAACGAGCCGCGGCTGAACGCATTCTCGCCGAGGGCGGCCACGCGGTCGCGGACCTCCGGGTTGACGACGCCGGGTGCGGTCCGGCGGGAGTTCACCGCGTCCGTGGCGGTGAGCAGCTGCTCGTGGATGGCCTCGCGGCCCTCGGTCAGACCCTCGGCCAGGGTGACGACCTCGACGACCTTCTCGTCGGCGAACGCGAGCCAGGTCTTCAGGGTCTCGTCGAGGTTCGGCTCGTCCGTGAGCGTGTGCGGCACGTGGAACAGGGACGTCGAGGTGCCGACGGTGACCGCGGCCGCGCCGAGGCCCTCGAGCTGCTCGAGGACGGCCAGCTTGGCGTCCAGGTCCGCGCGCCAGATGTTGTGGCCGTCGATCACGCCGGCGACCAGCGTCTTGGTCTCCAGGCCCGGGACCGACTCGGCAGGCGCGTGACCGCGGATCAGGTCGATGCCGATGGCCTCGACGTCCGTCGCGGCGAGCACCGGGAACGCCGCGGCGAGGTCGCCGTAGGGGGCCGCGACCAGGATGGCCGGGCGCTCCGGGGGGGTCAGCTCGGTGGCCAGCGCGCGGTACGCCTCGATCACGGACGCGAGCAGCTGCTCGGCCGGGACGGCGACGGAGTCGGAGACCAGGGCGGGCTCCTCCAGCTGCACCCAGGTGGCACCCGCGGCGGCGAGGTCCTTGAGCAGCTCGGCGTAGACCGGCAGCAGGTCCGCCAGGCGGTCGATCGGGGCGAAGCCCTCGGGGGCGTCCTCCGTGGCCTTGGCCAGCGCCAGGTACGTGACGGGGCCGACGATGACCGGACGCGTGAGGACGCCGTCCGCGAGGGCCTCGGTGAACTCGCGCACCGGGCGGGTGCTCGCGTAGCGGAAGGTCGTCTCCGGGCCGATCTCCGGGACCAGGTAGTGGTAGTTGGTGTCGAACCACTTGGTCATCTCGAGCGGCAGGTCGTCGCCGCGGCCGCGGGCCACGGTCGAGTACCCGGCCAGGTCGAGCGACCCGTCGGCGCCCACGACGTCCGCGAAGCGGGCCGGGACAGCGCCGATCACGGCGGTGGCGTCGAGCACCTGGTCGTAGAACGAGAACGCGCTCGGGATCGCCGGCACGTCGGTGGCCAGGCCGAGCTCGGCCAGCCGCGTGCGGGTGCGGCGACGCAGGTCGGCGGCGGTGGCCTCGACCTCGTCGGCCGACGTGCGACCTGCCCAGAACGCTTCGAGGGCCTTCTTCAGCTCGCGGCGCGGGCCGATGCGGGGGTAGCCGAGCACGGAGCTGGCGGGGAAGATCGGGCGGTTCTCGGTCATGTGGTTCAGTCCCTCGGGGGTCGGGCGGGTGCCGTGTCCTGCGGCCAGCTGGCCAGGTCGGGAGCTGTCCGAGCTCCGCCGTCGAGGTGTGCACCCTCGAGCAGGTCAAGTGCGGCGTGGTGCTGGTTGAACGTGTAGAGGTGGACGCCGGGTGCGCCGCCGTCCAGGACGCCGTTGACCAGGTCGACGCTGGCCCGGATGCCCCGGCGATGACGGTCGAGCTCGTCGTCGGCGGATCCGAGCAGGTCGATCAGGTCCTTCGGCACCGGGACGCCGGTCAGCTCCTGCACGCGCAGCAGCCGGGCCGGGTCCGTGGTCGGGATGATGCCCGGGATGATCGGGATGGTCACGCCGGCCTCACGGGCCTCCGCGACGATACCGAGATAGTCGTCCGCGTCGAAGAACACCTGCGTGATCGCGAAGTCGGCGCCGGCCTCCTGCTTGGCCAGCAGCGAGGCGACGTCCTGCGCGCGGGTGCCGCCCGTGGCGTGGTTGCCGCGCGGGAACGCCGCGACCGCGACGGACAGGGGTCGCACCCGAGCCCGCACCGCCTGCGACGGGCTGTCCAGGCACCGCTGCGCCTCGATCTCGCGCAGGAGCTCGACCAGCTCGCCCGCGGTCTGCAGGCCGTCCGGGTGGGCCTGCCAGTCGCTCTGGTCCGTGGGCGGGTCGCCCCGCAGGGCGAGGAACGACCGCAGGCCCTCGTCGAGGAACTCCCCGACGATCGTCGTGATCTCCTCGCGCGAGGTCCCGACGCAGGTCAGGTGGGCGATCGGGTTGAGCGACGTCTCCTGCAGCAGCCGGCGGACCAGCGCGCGCGTGGTGAGTCGCGTCTTGCCCGAGGCGCCGTAGGTGACCGAGACGAAGTCGGGGTGCACCGACTCGAGCTCGCGGATGGTGGCCCACAGGCGGGGAGCCGCGTCGGGGTTCCGGGGCGGGAAGAGCTCGAACGAGATCGTCGGGCGGTCGTTCGCGTTCTGCGCCCGGCGGGCGGGCGCGGTGTGCAGCCCGGGGGTGCGGGGCTCAGCCACGGCTGCGCTCACGGCGCGGCCGGCGGGGTCGTCGGCACCGGGGTGGTGCGGGGACAGGTGTCCTGTGGGGGCATGACTCACTCCATCGCCCCTGGCGGAAGCACCCACACCCTCGCGAGGAGGGGGGTTGCTGCGGCGTCGTCGAGCCAGGTCTCTCGGCCGCTCTGGATGGTAGCCGCGATGGTAGTCCGCAGATCACATGCTGGGCAACAGTGATCGACCCGTGA
This sequence comes from Cellulomonas sp. P1_G12_2, assembly GCF_056405535.1. Taxonomy (NCBI): domain Bacteria; kingdom Bacillati; phylum Actinomycetota; class Actinomycetes; order Micrococcales; family Cellulomonadaceae; genus Cellulomonas; species Cellulomonas sp. P1_G12_2. The sequence continues at coordinate 350,039 of NZ_JBFUBX010000001.1, forward strand.
GACGGCGCCGTCCGCGGAGCATGTCTGCTTCGGCGCCCGTCTAGTGCGGGCGGCGCGGGGCCAGGTTCGAGGAGCGCATGCGGCTGCGCTGCGACGGGACGTCGAACCACGAGTTCGGCGAGCCGGCCGGGACGGACAGCAGCCCGACCTGGACGGCCTCGAGGATCTCTGCATCGGGGACGACGTTGTCCGTGAGCGCCTCGGCCGCCTCGCGCGCGGCATCACGCCGAACGTCAGGGTCGGGCATCTCCGTCATGGCTGGCACTGTAGTCCGCAGGGTGCGTGGTGCCGAGAGGGCAGCCGCACGATCACCCGCCAGAAGCAAATCTCACCCGGCAAGCTCTCCGGTGCCGGCAGAGCCCCACGCCGCCGGGCACGTGGCCAGGTGGTCGTCGACGACACCGCACGCCTGCATCGCCGCGTAGGCGGTGACCGGGCCGACGAACCGGAACCCGAGCGACTTCAGCTCCTTGGCCAGCGCGCGGCTCTCCGGCGTCTGCGCGGGCACGCCCGCCCAGCCCGAGGGGCGCTGGTAACCCGTCCGGTCGGGGGCGTGCGACCACAGGACCTGGTCGAGAGTGCGACCCGCCGCGTGCAGCTCGCGCAGGGCACGGCCGTTGGCGATCGTCGCCTCGATCTTGGCGCGGTTGCGCACGATGCCGGCGTCGGCCATCAGGCGGGCCACGTCGTCGTCACCGAACTCCGCGACCACCTCCGGGTCGAAGTCCGCGAACGCCGTGCGGAACGCGGGCCTCTTGCGCAGGATCGTGATCCAGGCGAGGCCCGACTGGAAGCCTTCCAGGGCGAGCCGCTCGTAGAGGGCGTGCTCGTCGTGGACGGGCTTGCCCCACTCCTCGTCGTGGTACTGCTCGTACAGGGGGGTGCCGTCGCCGAAGCAGCGGCCGGTGCGCGGGGCGTCGGGCGAGGTCATGCGTCGAGTCTGCCCGGCCGCGCCGACATCGTGACCGCCGCTTGTGCAGGCGACGGGGCTGTGGGCGGCTCAGGAGGCCAGGGTGATGAGCCGCTCGATCCCGTCGAGGATGAGTACGGTGCCGAAGTCCAGCTCGTCGTCCTCGGGCGCGTCCTCCGGGAAGGAGAAGGCGCCCGCGGTTGCCGCCCGCAGCAGCGTGGGGTGCTCGTCCGCGGAGGCGAGCATCGTGATGAGCTCTCCCAGGTCCGGCGGCAGGGCTCCCCCGGCGGTGGTGCCGACCGCGGCGGTGCGCCCGGCGCCGCTCAGCTCCTCGCCGATCCGCAGCTGGTCCAGGGTGTGCGAGGCGAGCAGGCCGATCGCCCCCACCTTCTGGTCCTCCGACAGCGGGGTGCCGTCGAGCGCCGAGAGCATCGCCTCCATCCAGGCGAGCCGCCCGGGCCCGACCGCGTGCAGGACCGCGGACGCCCGCGCCAGCCACGGGTGCGCGCGCAGGATCGGCTGCTGGACGGCGAGGACGAGCTCGAGCCGCTCCCGCCAGCCACCCACCTCGGGCCCGAGGACGGGCGGCCGGCCCGACGCCCGGTCCGACATGAGGCTGAGCACCTCGTCCTTGGACGAGACGTACCGGTACAGGGACATCGTGGTGAACCCGAGCGACTCGGCGAGCCGGGCCATGGACACGGACTCGATCCCCTCGCTGTCGGCCAGCGCGATGCCGGCGTCGGCGATCTGCTCGAGCGTCAGACCCGGCCGCGGCCCGGGCCGGCCGGGGGCCGGTGTGCGCCACAGGACGGCGATCCCGGGCGGGAGGTCGATCGGCGCGCCCTCGGAGCCGGCCACGCGCACGGCGTGCCGGCGCGCCTTCTCCGCCTCGCGCGCAGCCTGCTGCTGGGCCAGGGCCGCGGCACGCTGCGCCTTCTCCGCCTCCCGGAGCTGGCGGGCCGCCTCCTTGACCGCCTGCTGAGCGGCTCGCTCCTGCTCCTTGCGTCGGCGCTCCTCCTCCTTGGCCGCGTCCTGCAGGGCCTTCAGGCGGTCGCGCTCGCGGCGCTCGACCTGCTTGCGGGCGTCGCGGTCGGCCTTCTCGAGGTCGCTCCTGGCGCGCTCGGCCTCCTTGGCCTCCGCGCGCTCGGCCTTCTCGCGGTCGCGTCGCAGCAGCTCGGCCTCGCGGCGGGCCTCCTCGGCCTCTCGTGCCTCGTCGTCGTCCACGGCACCTCCTTGACCCGTGATCCTACAAGTGTGTATGAAGTACACACACAGTTTACGACATACACAGAAAGCGAGATCGCGATGACTGCTCCTGTCGTCGTCGCCCGGGGGCTGCGCAAGTCCTACGGCGACCTGACCGTGCTCGACGGCGTCGACCTCGACGTCGGCAAGGGGGAGGTGCTCGCCCTGCTCGGCCCCAACGGCGCCGGCAAGACCACGACGGTCCGCATCCTGTCCACGCTCCTGCGGCCCGACGGCGGCACCGCGTACGTCGCGGGCAAGGACGTGGTGCGTCAGCCGGCTCAGGTGCGCGCGGCCATCAGCCTCACCGGGCAGTTCGCGGCGGTCGACGACCTGCTGACGGGCACCGAGAACCTGCACCTCATGGCGAGGCTCGCCCACCTGGGGCGCGCCGAGGTGCGCACCCGCAGCGCCGAGCTGCTCGAGCTGTTCGACCTCACCGAGGCGGGCAGGCGCGTGGTCAAGACGTACTCCGGCGGGATGCGGCGGCGCCTCGACCTGGCCGTGGGCCTCCTTTCCCGGCCGCAGGTGGTGTTCCTCGACGAGCCGACCACGGGCCTCGACCCGCGCAGCCGGAACGACCTGTGGGACGTCATCCGCTCCGTGGTCGCGTCGGGCACCACCGTCCTGCTCACCACGCAGTACCTCGAGGAAGCAGACCAGCTGGCCGACCGCGTGGCCGTCATCGACCACGGCCGGGTGATCGCGGACGGCACCGCGAGGGAGCTCAAGCGGGCGGTCGGCTCTGCGCACGTCGAGCTGCGCCTCAAGGACGGCACCGAGGAACGTCTGCTGACCGACGGTTCGGTGCCGGACGTGCGGCGGATCCTGGCCGACGTCGAGCGCCGGGGGATCGACGTCGAGCACTGGGAGGTCCGCTCCCCCACGCTCGACGACGTCTTCCTCACCCTGACCGGCCGCCCGGTCGCCTCCGAGTCACCCGCCCTCGTCGCTGCCCGGGAGTTCTGATGACCACGCTCGCCCCTGCACCTCCGGCCCTCGGCTGGACCGCGCACGACACGGCCGCGCTGATCGGCCGGTGCATCCGCCGGTCGCTGCGCCAGCTCGACACCGTCCTCATGGCGGTGATGCTCCCCGTGATCCTGCTGCTGTTGTTCGTCTACGTGTTCGGCGGCGCCATCCAGACCGGCGGCGACTACGTGAACTGGGTGGTCCCCGGGATCGTCCTGCTCACGGCGGGCTACGGCTCGTCGACCACGGCCGTGGACGTCGCCAGCGACATGACCGGCGGCATCATCGACAGGTTCCGGTCCCTGCCCATCCGCTCCACCGGCGTGCTCACGGGGCACGTCGTCGCCAGCATGGCGCGCAACGCCGTCTCGACGGCGCTCGTGATCGGCATCGCGTTCCTCATCGGGTTCGACGTGGACGCGTCCCCGCTGGAGTGGCTGGCCGCGATCGGCCTCATCGGGCTGTTCGTCCTGGCGCTCACGTGGGTGGCCGTCGCCATCGGGGTCGTCGCGTCCGGGCCGGAGGCGGCCAGCGGGTTCACCTTCGCGATCCTGTTCCTGCCGTACGTGTCCAGCGCGTTCGTGCCGCCGGAGTCGATGCCGTCGGTGCTGGAGACGATCGCGACCTACAACCCGATCACCCCGATCACCGACACGCTGCGCGCGCTGCTGCTCGGCACCGGCGCGGGGGGCTCGGCGCTCGCGGCGGTGGTGTGGTGCGTCGGGATCTTCGTGGTCGCGCGGCTGGCGGCGGCCGTGCTGTTCCGACGCGGTCAGTAGGCGGCGAGCGCCTTCTTGATGCGGGTGGTCGACACAGGGACCGGGGTGCCCAGCTGCTGGGCGAACAGGCTGACGCGGAGCTCCTCGAGCATCCAGCGGATCTCCGTCAGGCCGGCGTCGTGCGGGTGCTTCGCGACGAGCTGGCGGTAGAGCGCCTCGACGTCCTGCGCCTGCCACGTCAGGTCGGCGTCGCGCTGCGGGTTGTCCGCGGCCTTCACCAGCCGGTGGCGGGCCGCCCGCAGGTAGCGGGTCAGGTGTGGGAGCCGGGCGACGCCGACCTCGCTGACGAACCCGTCGTGCACCAGCCGCGCCGCCTGGGCGCGGATGTCCTGGGCGGTGGCCAGCAGGGCGAGGCTCGACCGGGCGCGGATCTCGGCATCCAGCTCGCGCCACGCCGTCAGCACGGCGACCAGGTCGGTGACGACGGCGAACACCGTGTCCTCGAGGCGGTCCCGGGTGGTCGTGCGGAGCCGGGCGTAGGCGTCGGCTGTGCGGACCGGCTCCGTGATCAGGTGCTCGATCGCGGCGAGCTGCACGTCCCTGACCAGGGCGTCCGTGCTCGGGTACGGGCTCGCGGCGAGCGTGAGGGCCTGCGTGCCGGTCCAGCGTGTGGTGATCCGGGCAGGCGCCAGGCCGACGTCGAGCGCCAGCAGCCGGCGCAGCCCGCGGCGGGACGCCACGGCACGCTGCGACTCGTCGGCCAGTGCGCGGACGGCGACCGACTGCCCCTCCTCGACGAGCGTCGGGAACGCGCGGACCTTTCCGACCTCGACGACCTCCGGGAGCTCCGGCAGGTCCGCGGGCCAGGTGGTGAGGCCGGTGCGCTCGATGTCGATCGCGGGCGCGGGGCTCGCGGCGGGCGCCTCCGGGGGTGCTGCCTTGCGGGCCTCCTCCATCGCCGCGCGCACGGCGGTGCGGACGGCGTCGTCCACCGCCTTCTGCGTGCGGTCCGCGAGCCGGCGCTGCAGGACCTGCAGGTCCTTGCCCTCGTCCACCACTCCCCCACGGTCGCCCACCACGCGGAACGTCATCCGCAGGTGCGCCGGCAGGCGGTCGTCGTCGAACGCGTCCTCGGGGACGTCGACGTCACGCAGCTCGCGGACCGCCCGGCGGAAGACGTCCCGGAACGAGGGAGCGGCGTCGCCCGCGCGGACGGTGTCCTCCCAGTCGGCAGTGTGCTCGGTGATCCAGGCGTCCACGCCGCGGGCGACGTCGGGCGCGGGGACCAGCTGGACGCGGACCGGCTTGGGCAGCGAGCGGATCGTGGCGGTGATCAGGTCCTCGCGCAGGCCCGGGACCATCCAGCCGAACCCCTCGGGCATCAGCCGGGCGAGCGTCGACAGCGGGATGTGTACAGTCACGCCGTCTGCTTCTGTACCAGGCTCGAACTGGTACGTGAGCGGCAGGCGCAGATCGCCCTGCGGCCAGCGCGACGGGAACGCCGACTCGTCGATCGCGCCGGCCTCGCCGACCAGCAGCTCGCGCGTGAAGGTCAGCAGGTCGGGGTCGTCACGCCGGGCCGACTTCCACCACTGGTCGAAGTGCCGGCTGGAGACCACGTCGTCCGGGACGCGCTCGTCGTAGAACGCGAAGAGGGTGTCGTCGTCGACCACCAGGTCCCGTCGGCGGGCGCGCGCCTCCAGGCCCTCCGCCTCGGCGAGCAGGCGGCGGTTCTCGTGGAAGAACGCGTGGTGGGTGGTCCACTCGCCCTGGACCAGCGCGTGCCGGATGAAGAGCTCACGTGCGTGCTCGGGGTCGACCTTGGAGAAGAGCACCCGCCGCTGGTTGACGATCGGGACGCCGTACAGCAGCACCTTCTCGAAGACCGTCGCCGCTCCCTGCCGGGTGGACCACGCCGGCTCGGAGTACGTGCGTCTGACCAGGTGGGCGCCCACTTCCTCGGCCCACTCGGGCTGGATGCGCGCGACGTCGCGGCCCCAGAGGCGGGAGGTCTCGACGAGCTCGGCGGCCATGACCCAGGCGGGGGGCTTCCGGGCCAGGCCCGATCCGGGGAAGATCGCGAACCGCGCCCCACGGGCGCCGAGGTACTCGTTGCGGGCGCGACGGTCCGGCCTTCCCTGCGTCCGGCCCTTCCCCGTCGCAGCGACCTCCGTCGCCTCCTGCATCCCGATCTGCGAGAGCAGCCCCGCCAGGATCGCGACGTGGATCCGGTCGCCGTCCCACTCGAGCTGGAGGCCGTCCGACTCGGCGGCCTGACGCGGGGCGTTCATCACGATCCCCAGCGGCTTGGCCAGCTCGCGCAGCTGCGTCACCACGTCCTGCCACTCACGGATGCGCAGGTAGTTGAGGTGCTCGGACCGGCACATGCGGCGGAACGCCGACCCCGACAGGTCGCGCTGCTGGTCCTTCAGGTACTGCCAGAGGTTCAGGTAGGTGAGCAGGTCGGACGTGGGATCCGCGAACCGGGAGTGCGAGAGGTCGGCCTTCTCGCGCTCCTCGACGGGTCGCTCGCGCGGGTCCTGGATCGAGAGCGCCGCGGCGATGATCATGACCTCGCGCGCCACCCCGCGACGGCCGCCCTCGACGATCATCCGCGCCAGCCGCGGGTCCATCGGCAGCTGCGCGAGCGCCCGTCCGACGTCGGTCAGACGACCGTCGCCCAGCGCCCCGAGCTCGGTGAGCAGCTGCACGCCGTCGCGCACCGCGCGGGTGTCCGGCGGGTCGACGAACGGGAAGTCGCCGATGTCCTCAGGGGTCGTCGCCACCCCGACGGCGATCATCTGCAGGATCACCGACGCCAGCGATGTACGGAGGATCTCCGGCTCGGTGTACAACGGCCGCGCGTCGAAGTCGTCCTGCGAGTACAGCCGGATCGCGATGCCGTCCGCGACGCGCCCGCAGCGCCCCGAGCGCTGGTTCGCCGACGCCTGCGAGATCGGCTCGATCGGCAGGCGCTGGACCTTCGTCGCCTTGGAGTACCGGGAGATGCGGGCGGTGCCGGGGTCGATCACGTACCGGATCCCCGGGACGGTCAGGGAGGTCTCGGCCACGTTGGTGGACAGGACCACCCTGCGGTTCTGGTGGCGCTCGAACACCCGGTGCTGCTCGGCGGCGGACAGCCGGCTGTACAGGGGGAGCAGCTCGACGGCGCCTGGCGTGCGCGGGTCGGACACCCGCGCGCCGAGCGAAGAGCGCAGGGCGTCCTCGGCGTCGCGGATCTCCCGCTCGCCCGACAGGAACACGAGGATGTCGCCGGGCCCTTCGAGGCTGAGCTCGTCGACCGCCTCGCAGATGGCCGTCATCGGGTCGCGGTCCTCGGCGCCCCGCTTCTTGACCGGCGCGCCTTCCTCGACGTCCGGCGACAGCGGCCGGTAGCGGATCTCGACCGGGTAGGTCCGTCCGGTGACCTCCACGACGGGCGCCGCGACCCCGTCCGCGCTCGCGAAGTGACGGGCGAACCGGTCGGAGTCGATGGTCGCGGACGTGATGACGACCTTCAGGTCCGGGCGCTGGGGAAGCAGCCGCGTGAGGTACCCGAGGATGAAGTCGATGTTGAGCGACCGCTCGTGGGCCTCGTCGATGATGAGCGTGTCGTAGGCCCAGAGCATCGGGTCGCGCTGGATCTGGGCCAGCAGGATGCCGTCGGTCATCACCTTGACCAATGTCGACTCGCTCGACTCGTCGGTGAACCGCACCTGGTAGCCGACGATCCCGCCCAGCGGTGCGTCGCCGACCAGCTCCTCGTTGATGCGCTCCGCGACGCTGCGCGCGGCGATCCGGCGCGGCTGCGTGTGGCCGATCTGCCCGGCGCGACCGCGGCCCAGCTCGAGCGCGATCTTCGGGATCTGGGTCGTCTTGCCCGAACCCGTCTCGCCGGCGACGACGACCACCTGGTGGTCGCGCAGGGCATTGCTGATCTCCGCGCGACGGGCGCTGACGGGGAGCTGCTCGGGGTAGACGATCGGGGGGAGGTCGACGGCCTGCCGGATCGCGGCGGCCCGGGCGCGGCGGGCGGCGGTGCGCCCGGCGTCGTCGCGACCTGAGGACCGCCGACCTGACGAGCGCTGACCCGACGAGCGATGACCCGCAGGTGCTGCCTGCTGCTCGGTTGCTGCCGCCGGCTGACGACGCCCGCGGCCCCGGCGCTGATTCCTCGGGGGTCGCCCCGCATCGGACCCGGACGGGTCGGCAGGGGAGGGGGACGGTGCGCTCACGACGGCCCAGTCTCCCAGGTGCGGGGCCAGGACCGCTCGTTCATTCGTCGCGGGCGAACGCGCGGTACGGCCCGACGGGGACGGCGGACGCTCCCCACTCGTCGTCGGCCCATGCAGCGGCGGCGGCCAGGAGGCCCGCGACGGCGGGCAGTGTCGAGCTGAGCCGGACCGCGCCCCCACGCCATCGCGTGGTGAGCAGCTGGCGGTAGCTCGGCGACGGGACACCCTCCGGACCGACGCGAGGGCGGTCCTCGTCGGCACCGTCGATCAGCCATCCCGTCATGGCCAGGATCCAACCCGCGCTCGCGAGGTCGACAGCCCTGGCCCACCCTGGGTCGCCGACGACGTCGGGGAGGTGTGCCCCGACCGCCGCGGTGAACCGGTCGAGCAGCCGGTCGGTGAAGCCGGGCGGCGGGTCGAAGACGCACCAGCAGGTGGAGAAGGGCATCGCGGCGTAGGCCGCGTCGTAGGCGACGTGGTGGACGGCAGCGCCCTCCAGGTCGAGGAAGCGCCACCCGTCGGGAGTGCGGATCGCGTTGTCGGGGCACGTGTCGGTGGGGGAGACGACGTCGGAGCGGGGGTCGCGGTGGTCGAGCGTCGCGATCGCGTCGAGCTCCGCCTCGATCGCGGGGTCGGCGGGCAGGCCGAGGACGTCGTCGAGGAGCCGGCGGACACCCGCTCGTGCCGCGGCCGAGGGCTCCTGGGCGGGCAGACCGCTCAGCACCGCCGAGAACGCCTCGGTGCCGACCTGGCTCCGACCGAGGGTGTCGCCGAGGGCGTCGACCCACTCCAGCGCCCCGGCCCAGGCAGTGTCTGCGTCGACGCCCAGCAGCAGGTCGGCGAGCGTGGGGCCGGTTCCCAGGTCGCTCATGACCACGAGTCGGTGGTCGCGGTCGACCGCCAGAAGCTCCGGGGTGCGGTCCAGTGCGGTCAGCCCGGCGACCTCGCGGGCGAACGACGAGGCCGCCCCGTCCGGGTACTTCTTGACGACGACCGTCCCACCGGGGACCTGGCACCGGAGCACCGTCGAGCGGTCTGATCCTCTGAGCGGCTGCGGGTCCGCCACCGTCGTCCCGAGGGCGGCCGCGGCGAGGCGGAGAGTCTCCGTGACGCTGTCGAGCATGCGTGTCCTCCCGTCGATGTCGGCGCCCAGCATGTCGCAGCAGGCCGGCCCTTGCCGGGACGTCTACTCGTCGCTACCGTCATTTGTACAAGCAAACACTTGTGGAGGACACATGGACATCGCCGCCGCGGCGCTGCACGCCCTGGCCGACCCGAACCGTCGCCGGATCCTCTCCGTCGTCAGGGACCAGCCGCACGCGGTCGGGGAGATCGCCACGCAGGTCGGGATGTCGCAGCAGGCCGTCTCGCACCACCTGCGGGTCCTGCGGGACTCGGGGCTCGTCTCACAGGAGCGCGACCGGACACGGCACCTGTACGCGGTCCGGACCGACGGCCTGGCCGCGGTGCGGGACTACCTGGACGACTTCTGGCCGACTCAGCTGCGGGCGCTCAAGGCGGCCGCCGAGGCCGAGGTGTCCCGTGGCTGACTACGCGACGTCGATCCATGTCGCGGCACCGCCCGACATCGTGTTCGCCCACTTGGTGGTCCCCGAGCGCCTCATCGCCTGGATGGGTCACCGGGCGACCCTCGATCCGGTGCCCGGCGGCGAGTTCTCCGTCGACGTCGGCGGATCGCTCGTGCGCGGGGAGTACCTCGAGCTCGAGCAGGACCGCCGGGTCGTCGTGTCGTGGGGGATGGAAGGCAGCGAGGACCTGCCACCGTCCGCGAGCCGCGTCGAGTTCGTCCTCACGCCCGAGCCGGGCGGGACCCGGGTCGACCTGTCGCACACCGGCCTGCCCGAGACGCGGCTCGCGGGGCACGCCGACGGCTGGGTGCACTTCCTCGCACGCCTGACGTCCACGGCCGCAGGCGACGACCCCGGCCCCGACACCTGGACCCGATGAACCCGACTGGAGGAGCCATGCCGCAGGACGTGCTCGACCTCGTGACCGCCTACCAGGACGCCTGGACCTCCGGCGACCTCGACGCCGCCGCGACCTACCTCGCGCCGGACTTCGCCTTCCAGGGCGCCGGTGCGACGTTCACCTCGGCAGCCGACTTCCTTCCCTTCCTCGCGCGGTTCGGCGCCCGGATCGGGCCGGGATGGCGGCAGGTCGCGGCGTTCGCCGACGACGACGAGGCGCTCGTGATGTACGAGCTGCGCGGTCCCGCGGGTCAGCCGCTCCCGCTGACGGTCGACCACTTCGTCGTGCGGGAGGGAAAGCTCGCCGCCGAGACGCTGGTGTTCGACACCGCCGCCTTCGCGCAGGCGATGGCGGGCGCGGCGCCTGCCCGCTGACGTCCTCGGTCCTACAGTGACCGCATGAGCGACGCAGCGGGAGCGGCGACCGAGGGGGAGCGTCGCGCGCTCTCCGGCCTCGAGGCCTCGGGCATCACGTTCGAGGTCACCCGCCACGGACCCGTGCGGTCGCTGGCGGAGGCGGCCGCGGCCCGGGGCGTCGACCCGGCCGGGATCGTCAAGACGATCGTGGTGCGTCGCGGCGACGACGACTTCCTGTTCGTCCTCGTCCCCGGTGACCGGACCATCTCGTGGCCGAAGCTCCGTGCCCTGCTCGGCGTCACACGCTTGTCGATGCCCGACGCGGAGACCGCCAGGGACGTCACCGGCTACGTGCGCGGCACGATCACGCCGTTCGGGTCTCTGGTCGCGTGGCCCGTCGTCGCCGACTCCCGCGTGCCCACCCGGACCGTGTCCATCGGCGGCGGCGCCCACGGCGTGGCGGCGAACGTCGACGGGGCCGAGCTCGTGCACGCGCTCGATGCGACGGTCGCGGACGTGACCGACCCCGAGGCCTCGGGCCCGGTGTCGGCCTGAGCCTGCGCTCCGCTCCGGCTCGGTCCTCCGCTACTTCGTGACGAAGGTGGTCGGCCGGACCGTGAGGATCACGCGCCGGGCGGCGTCGGTGATCTCGTAGTCCTGGCCGTACCTCTCCTGCAGCGACTTGTAGAAGCTCGCCACCTCGTCGTCCTTGACCGTGGACTCGACCGTGCCGCGCACCTCGAGCGACCGGTAGGGGTCCTCGGGGTCGTGGATCGAGATCGCGACGCGGGGCTCGTGCTGGAGGTTCTTGAACTTCTGCCGCGTCGACGTGTGCGTGAACCGGAGCACCTCGCCGTCCCACACGAACCACATCACGCTGCTGTGCGGGGAGCCGTCGGGCGCGACCGTGGCGAGGTGCGCGAAGGTGGGGCGCTCCAGCAGGTCGGCGTGGCTGGGCGGGAGCTCGTGGGAAGCCATTCCTCGAGGCTAACCGGGAACCGCGGGCGGCCGATGTCCGTTTCTCCCCTCGGATGGCGCGATCCTGCAGGACCGGTAGCGTCGTCCCGCCGGAATGGAGCTCCGGTGCCGCGACCGGGCATGGACTGAGGAGCAATGGACCTGATCGAGCACGCGGCCGCGGCCGGCACCATCCGGGTCGAGGCCCAGGACGCTCGGACCGTCATCGTCCTCGTCGGAGAGATCGACGCGGCGCTGCGCGACGAGGCCAGCGCCTGCATGGGTCTCGCACTCGTGACCGGCGACCCGGTCGTCATCGACTCCACGCAGGCGACCTTCATCGACTCCTCCGGGATCGCCTTCGTGCTGCAGCTGCACCTCGCCGCATCGGAGGCCGGGATCCCGGTCACGCTCCTCGACCCGCACCGCGTGCTGCGGGACGTGCTCGACATGGTCGGGCTGTCCGGCGAGCTCCCCGCGGAGCCTGTGACGCGCGTCTGACGCAACACCCCGGCACGGTCGGCGGGCGTGTGGGTGGGCTGGTCTACGTTCGCGGCATGCGGTTGTTGCACACGTCGGACTGGCACCTGGGCCGGACGCTGCACGGGGTCGATCTGCTCGACCACCAGGCGTCGTACCTGGAGCACCTGGTCGATGTCGTGCGCGCCGAGCAGGTGGATGCCGTGGTGGTCGCGGGGGACGTGTACGACCGCGCGATCCCGCCGGTGGAGGCCGTGACGCTCCTGTCCGAGACGCTCGCGCGGCTGGCCGAGCACACGACGGTGGTCGTGACGTCCGGCAACCACGACTCGGCCACGCGGCTGGGCTTCGGGTCGGCGCTCATGCGGGACCGCGTCCGGCTGCGCACGCGGGTCGCCGGGCTGGCGGAGCCGGTGGTGCTTCCCGACGACGACGGCGACGTGCTGGTCTACGGCATCCCGTACCTCGACCCCGACTTCGCCCGCGTCGAGCTGGCCGACGGTCCTGAGCCGCTCGCCCGGTCGCACGGGGCGGTGGCGTCGGCGGCGATGAGGAAGATCCGGGCTGATCTGGCGACGCGCTCCGGGTCTGCCCGGCCGCGCTCCGTGGTGGCCGCGCACGCGTTCGTCATCGGCGGGGCGCCGACGGAGTCGGAGCGGGACATCCGTGTCGGCGGCGTGGACCAGGTGCCGGCGGGGGTGTTCGCCGGCGCGGACTACGTCGCCCTCGGCCACCTGCACGGCCCCCAGCAGCTGACCGGTGTGGACGGCACCGTCCTGCGGTACAGCGGATCGCCCCTCGCGTACTCGTTCTCCGAGCAGCACCACGCCAAGTCGTCCGTCCTGGTGGACCTGTCGGGCGGCTCCGTCCGCACGTCGCTGGTCGACGCGCCGGTGCCCCGCCGACTGGCGGACGTGACCGGCACGCTCGAGGACCTGCTCGGCGCTGCCGGCGAGCCGCACACGGAGGCCTGGACGCGAGTGACGGTCACGGACGCGCACCGCCCCGACGACCTCTACCGACGGATCAAGCAGCGGTTCCCGCACGCGCTGGTCGTGCAGCACCGGGCCGCGGAGACCGCCGGTGCCGCCCGCGCGACTGTCGTCACCGCGGCGCACGACCCGCTGGTCGTGGCCGCCGACTTCCTCGCGCACGTCACCGGCCACGGGCCGACGCCCGCCGAGGCCGCGGTGCTGCGTCGCGCCTACGAGGACGTCACCGCGATGGAGCGGAGCGCCTGATGCACCTGCGCTCCCTCACGCTCCAGGCGATCGGGCCGTTCGCCGGCCGGCACACGGTCGACTTCGACGCGCTCGGCCAGGCCGGGCTGTTCCTGCTCGAGGGGCCCACGGGCTCCGGCAAGTCGACGCTCATCGACGCGATCGTGTTCGCCCTGTACGGCAAGGTCGCGTCGAGCGAGGCGTCGGAGGAGCGGCTGCGCTCGGCGTACGCGGCCGACGACGTCGAGAGCGTCGTCGACCTGGTGTTCGAGGTGCCCGCGGGGGTCTACCGCGTGCGGCGCACCCCGGCGTACCAGCGCGCGAAGCGGCGGGGCACGGGCACCACCACGGCGAACGCGACGGTGAAGGCCTGGCGCCTGCCTGCCGGGGTCGAGCTCGACCCGGCGACGCTCGACGCGGTGGGCGTCCCGCTGGGCAACCGGCTCGACGAGATCGGCGCCGAGATCCAGAAGGCGGTCGGCCTGGACCGGACCCAGTTCGTGCAGACGATCGTGCTGCCGCAGGGCGAGTTCGCGCACTTCCTGCGCGCCAAGCCGGAGGAGCGGCGCGGCCTGCTGCAGAAGATCTTCGGTACCGAGGTGTACGACCGGCTCGCGCAGCGGCTGGCGGAGATGCGCCGGGAGGGCGACCGCGCCTGCGCGACCGCCCGCGCCGCGCTCGTGTCCGCCTCGTCGCAGCTGGTCGGCGCGGCACGGCTGACCAGCGAGGACGCCACCGAGGTGCGCGCCGCGATCGACGCCGCGGTGCTGCGCGGCGAGGGTCTGGTCGCCGGCGTGGAGACGGTCGTGGCCGCACGGACCGACGGACTGCTGCGGGCGGCGGAGACCGCCCGCGCGGCGGCGACGGCCGCGGACGAGGTGCGCCGGCAGGCTCGGGCACTGCTCGACCAGGTGACAGCCACGGATGCGCTGCTGACGCGCCGCTCTGCGCTGCGCACGGAGCGTGCGGCTCTCGACGCCGCCGCGGACGTGAACGCCGAGGCGGTCCTGCGGTTGACGGCCGCCCGATCGGCCCAGGCCGTCCGGCCGCTGCTGGTCGGGCTCGAGCGCGCGGAGACGGCGCTGGACGGGGCCCGCAAGGCGCTCCGGGCCGCGCTGGACGCCGCGCCCGACGACATCGCCATCCCCCCGACGGGCACCGCGCTGCGGGCGCACGTGCAGGCGACCGGCCGGGTGGCCGTCGAGGAGGCCGCCGCCCTCGCTCGGCTCGTGGACGTCGAGGCAGGGCTGGAGGCGCGGCGCCGAGCGGTCCGGGACGCCCGCCACGCGATCGACGACCTGGTCGCGGCGATCGCCGCGGACGACGAGTGGCTCGCGGCGCGGCCGGCCGCACGCACCACCCTCCTGGCGGAGCTGGAGGCGGCGCGCACCCGCGCGGCCCTGCGGGGCGACCACGAGGCTGCCCTCGCGTCGGCGACCGAGCTGGTCGTCGCGCACCGGGAGCTGGCGGTGACGGAGACGTCACTGGCGGCCGCCGTCGAGGCACGTGCGACCGCGGCGGCCGTGGCGACGGCGGCGCTGGACACCGAGCGCGACCTGCGGGCCGCACGCATCACGGGCCTGGCGGGCGAGATCGCCGCAGGCCTCGACGACGGCGACCCCTGCCCCGTGTGCGGGTCGGCGGACCACCCCGCGAAGGCGGTGCTCGACGTCGACCACGTGTCCGCCGAGCGGGTCGACCGCGCCGAGGCGGACCGCGCGAGGGCAGAGGCCGCCCTCCGGGAGGCAGCCGAGCGGTGCAGCGCGCTCACCGAGCGGGTGGACTCCCTGCGCGTCCGCGTCGGGCAGGTCACCGCCGAGGAGGCCGAGCAGCTGACGGCGCTGGCGCGCGCCGCGCTCGACGAGGCCCGGACGGCCGAGTCGGACGTGGCCCGCCTCGCCCCCGCTCTCGAGGGGTTCGACGCGCAGACGCACGGCCGGGAGACCGAACGGGCCACGGCCGTCGCTCGCCTGACCGGGGACCGGTCCGTCCTCGAGGTCACGGTGCTGGACCTCGACGCGTCCGAGGCGGAGGTCGTCGCGGGACGCGGGGATCACCCGACCGTCGCCGCGCGGCACGCGGAACTGCTGGAACGGTCGGCCGCGTCCATCGAGATCCTCGACGCCCTGGCCGAGCAGGAGGCCGCGCAGGACGAGCGCGACCGTCGCCACGACGAGCTGGCGCAGGGGTTGGCCGAGCACGGGTTCGACTCCCTCGGTGCTGCCCGGGACGCGGCCGTCGACGCCGAGGTGCTCGCCGAGCTGGACCGGATCGTCACCGCGTACGCGTCCGCGCTGGACCGGGTGGCCGCTGGTCTGGCCGAGCCTGCGATCGCGGAGCTGGCGGAGGACCTGTCGGTCGACGTCGACGGCACGCGCTCCGCCGAGACGCTCGCCCGGACGCGCGCCGAGGAGGCCGCGGGGGAGGCCCGGGTGGCCGCCGAGCGCGCCGCAGCGGCGACCGCTGCGGCCGACGATGTGCTCACGGCAGCCGAGACGCTCGCCCGGGAGGTCGAGGCCGCCGGTCCCGTGTCCCGGCTGGCGGACCTGACCGGCGGCGGCGGGGGTGACAACGCGCGCAGCCTCTCGCTGGCCACGTTCGTCCTCGTGCGCCGGTTCGAGGACGTGGTCGCGGCCGCGAACGAGCGGCTGCTGCTCATGTCCGACGGTCGCTACGAGCTGGTCCGCAGCGACGAGAAGGAGGACGTGCGCGCGCGGAACACCGGTCTGGCCATGCGCGTGGTCGACCACGTCACCGGGCAACCGCGTGACCCGCGCACCCTGTCCGGCGGCGAGACGTTCTACGTGTCGCTCTGCCTGGCGCTCGGCATGGCGGACGTCGTGACCGCCGAGGCCGGTGGCATGGACCTGGGCACGCTGTTCGTCGACGAGGGCTTCGGATCGCTCGACCCGCACACGCTCGACGCGGTACTCGCCGAGCTCGGGCGTCTGCGCGCGGGTGGACGGGTGGTGGGGGTCGTGTCCCACGTGGAGGCGTTGAAGCAGTCGATCGCCGACCGCATCGAGATCCGCCCGACCGCCGAGGGGCCGAGCACCTTGGTGGTGCGCGCGGGCTGAGGAGTGGTGCATGCGTGCGCCGGTCGATACCGACGAGCGGGCTCGACCTACCGGACGCGACGTCGGGCGATCGTCACCAGGCCCAGCCGCGGGAGGCGAGCTCGACCTCCTCGCGGAACCGCTCGGCCGGGTCACCCTTGGCCGCCGGCTGGACCTCGACGCCCGCCAGCTGGCACGCCTCCATCAGCAGCTGGTCGTAGGCCAGCTGGGACGCGATGATCCGCTCGGCGCGCGCGAACGTGTGCGGATCGAGCTCCAGGGAGCGCACGTGGTCGGCGACGACCCCCAGCCGCTCCTGCACCCGCAACGTCATGAACGGGTCGTACGTCGGGGGCCGAGGTGGACGCAGACGTGCAGCGAGGCGCTCCAGCCGGGTGGCCAGGAACGTCCGCCATCGCGGCGGCTCGTCGGGCGACGGGAACAGCTGCCAGATCGCCCCGAAGACGAGCGCCGGAAGGAAGAAGACTGCGGCGAGAATCACCCAGCTCATCGTGCGTCCTTCATCGTGCGCGTACGTCCAGGCTAGGTCGCCGATGTGACCTGCGCCACACCTTTCTGGACGTACGAGGTTGCGATGTGGTGACGCCGCCGGCTCAGCCGGGAGAGGGCACCGCGTCCGGCTCGTCCGCGGGGGCGGCGAACGCACGCGCCTTCGTCGCGGACACGTGGTCGCGCTCGGCGCCGCGGATGCTCGTCGCGAAGGCCAGCTCCGCGTCCGTGAGCTCCGCAGCAGCGACGACGCCCTCGGCCTCCTCGACCGGACCGCGCGCCCAGGACCGCCGCACGGCGACGAGCAGCACGGCCGCCACGACGATGACCCCGGCCATCACGGCACCCATCGTCACGGCGGTCGGCTCCCCGCCGAGGCTCGTGAGGGGCGCAATGACCGCGCCGAGCCCGAACTGCAGAGCACCGAGCAGCGCCGCGGCCGACCCGGCCCGGTGCGGGTTCGACGCCAGCGCGATCGCCGGTGCCGAGGGCAGGACGAACCCGGCGGTGCCGAGCGTGAGCACGAGCAGGACGGTGACGGGCCAGAAGGGAGCGCCGAGCAGCGTCGCGGCGAAGAGCGAGAGGCTGAGCACCAGGCCGGCGGCCACGGCACCGGACAGGATCTGCTCCGGGCGGAACCGACCGACGAGCGCGCCGTTCACCTGCGACCCGGCGGTGATCGCGACCGCACCGGCCGCGAAGACCCACCCGAACTCCTGCGGCGAGAGGCCGTAGCCGTCCTGGAACACGAACGTCGACGACGCGACGTAGGTGAACATGGCCGACAGGTAGAACGCGGACATGAGCGCGAGCCCGAGGAACGGCAGGTCGGTGAGCAGGTCGCGGTAGGTGCGCAGCGCCGCCCCGGTGCCGCCCGTGCGGCGCAGCTCGGCGGGCAGCGACTCGCGGAGCGTGAACCACGCCGTGACCAGCAGGATCGCGCCGGTGGCAGCGAGGAACACGAAGATCAGCCGCCAGGTCCCGAACAGCAGCAGCTGCGCACCGATGGTGGGCGCCAGGATCGGGGCGACGCCGACGACGAGCATGAGGCGCGCCATCACCTTCGACACCGCGAGGCCCTCGAACCGGTCGCGGACGATCGCCAGCGACAGGACCATGCCGGCGGCGGCGGTGAAGCCCTGCACGAACCGGAGCGCGGTGAACGCGGTGATGTTCTCCACGAGGGCGAGGCCGAGGGACGCCAGCACGTACACGGTGAGCGCACCGAGCAGAGGCCGGCGGCGACCGAACGCGTCGGAGATCGACCCGAACAGCAGCTGCCCCAGGGCGAGCCCTGCCAGCGAGGCCGCGATCGTCAGCTGGACGGCCGCGGCGGGGGAGTTCAGGTCGTCGGCGATCTGCGGGAACGCGGCGAGATAGGTGTCGAAGGTGAGAGGGCCGATCGCGGTGAGCGCCGACAGCAGGAGGACGAAGCCGACGCTCACGCGCGTCGCGGGGATCCGGGCCATGACTGACCCAAGGTTGCGGACCGCAATCATCTTCCCGGCATGTCCACTCCGTGGGACGGGGCATCGGGTGGCGTGCACCACGGACCGTCACGTCGAAGCGTCGTCGTGCCGATGATCAGGGAGTGACGGGACCGCGAGACGACGCGCCTGCACGAGTCGACGTCCCGCCCGCCGCGACGACGCGGACTCGGGGGCGCGCGGCGACGAACGCCGGCGTCGTCGGTCTGGTCGCCGTGATGCTCCTCGGCCTGACGTCCGGCTGGTCGGGCGCGCTGATGTTCGCGGCGCTGTACATCGGCGTGACGGCGCTGTACGCCGTGGTGCGCCGGCGCTCGTGGCTGGGGCCGATGCGTCGCGGGGTGTCCGCCGCGCTGCTCGCGGGCTCGTTCGCCGTGCTCGTCGTCGTCTCCGCAGTGGCGGCTCCGGCCCCCACCCCTCCCGTGGCCGCGTCGACACCCTCGCCGACCGCCGCAGGACCCAGCCCCACGGCCGACGCGAGCGTGAGCCCCGAGCCGACCGCCGAGGAGCGGGCCACGACGCCGCCCGAGCTCGAGCCGGCTCCCGAGGCCGAGCCTGCCGCCGCGCCGCCCGGGACCGCGCTCGGCACCGCGGCGCTGCTCGCGGTCAAGGGCCGCGCCCCGAAGACCGGCTACTCCCGGGACCTGTACGGCCAGGCGTGGAAGGACGTCGACCGCAACGGCTGCGACACCCGCAACGACGTCCTGCGCAGGGACCTGGTCGACCAGCTGCTCAAGCCCGGGACGAACGGCTGCGTCGTGGCGTCGGGCACCCTCCGGGACCCCTACTCCGCTGCGGCGATCGCGTTCGTGCGCGGCCAGGGGACGTCGACGGCGGTGCAGATCGACCACGTCGTCGCCCTGTCGGACTCCTGGCAGAAGGGCGCCCAGCAGTGGGATGCGCCGACCCGCGAGGCGTTCGCCAACGACCCCCTGAACCTGCTCGCCGTCGACGGAGGGCTGAACCAGCAGAAGGGCGACGGCGACACCGCCACCTGGCTACCGCCGAACACCGCGTTCCGGTGCGCGTACGTGGCCCGGCAGGTGGCCGTGAAGCACGCGTACGGGCTCTGGGTGACGCAGGCGGAGCAGGACGCGATGATTCGCGTGCTGTCGACGTGCCCGGCGGAGCCGCTGCCGCCGGCGTCGCCTGTGCCGTCGCTCACCGCTGAGGCACCCCCCGTCGCGGCCGCCCCGGACGCAGCGCCCGCAGCACCAGACCTCCCGGCACCAGCACCGCCCGCCGCGATCTCGGGACCGTTCGCCAACTGCACCGAGGCCTGGGCGGCGGGGGCCGCGCCCGTGCTCGCCGGCGACCCCGGGTACGCGCCCAAGCTCGACGGGGACGGCGACGGTATCGGCTGCGAGAAGCGTCCCTGACCAGCGGAGCGGGCCGGTGCCCCCTAGCGTGAAGCCGTGAGCGTGCGCGGAGCGGTGGCCGGGGGGATCGTCGTCGTCGTGGTGCTTGCCGCCGGTGTGCTGGTGGCGGACCGGGTGACGCACTCGACGGCGGAGCGGCGGGTGTCCGAGGCGATCGAGCAGAACCTCGACGTCGTGGGTACCCCGACGGTCGACATCGGCGGGTTCCCGTTCCTCACCCAGCTCCTGGCCGGCTCGGTGGACGAGGTCACGGGCGCGGTCGACGGGGTCACGCTCGAGGGCATCGACGCCACTGACGTGACGATCGACGCGCAGGACGTGACCACCTCCGAGCCGTACACCCTGGGCACCGCGACGATCGCTGCGACGCTGCCGACGGCGTCGATCGAGCAGATCGTCGCGGACCGCTCGCAGCTGGACATCGCGGTCGCGGTCGACGGTCAGGCGTTGACTGCCTCGGGCACGGTGCTCGGGCTGGAGCTGGCGGCGAACCTGGTGCCGCGGGTCGAGGACGGGCGGCTGCTGGTGACCGTCGAGAACGTGCAGATCGCGGGGCTGACCGTGTCGGTGGACGACCTGCCGCGGGCGATCGGCAACCGCCTGACCGACATCGAGATCCCCGTGAGCGGACTCCCGGAGGTCCTCGTCCTCTCCGACGCGACCGTGGTCGCCGACGGTGTGCGCATCACCGCGAACGGCACGGACGTCGTCCTGCCCACCGAGGCGCCTCCCGCTCGGTAGGGTCCGTCCTGCCCGCCCGGCTGGGTGGTCGACGACGGACGAAGGACCCCCGTGGACTGGCTCGGCGACGCCTGGCAGGACATCACGACGCCCCAACCGGTGCCGTCGAGCACCGTGGTGCTCCTCACCGCGGCGGGGGTTCTGCTCGTCCTGCTCGTGCCGACGGCGTGGCACGTCGCCCGGCACGGGCTGACGATCGTGCACGAGGCGGCGCACGCCGGCGTCGCGGTGCTCGTCGGCCGCCGCCTCTCGGGCATCCGGGTGCACTCCGACACCTCCGGCCTGACGGTGTCGGTGGGCAAGCCGCGAGGTCCGGGCATGGTGGCGACGGTCGCCGCGGGGTACCTCGGCCCGGCAGTGCTCGGCGTCGGCGCGGCGTGGCTGCTGTCGCGCGGGTACGCGGTCGCGCTGCTCTGGATCCTGCTCGTGGTGCTGGTCCTCGTGCTCGTGCAGATCCGCAACTGGTACGGCCTGTGGTCCGTGCTGGTGACCGGCGCGCTGCTGGTCGGCGTGACGGTGTGGGGCTCGGCGACCGTGCAGAGCGTCGCGGCGTACGCGATGACCTGGTTCCTGCTGCTCGGTGCCCCGCGCGCGGTGCTGGAGATGCAGTCGGAGCGCCGGAGGGCGCGGCGGCGCGGGGTGGCCGACACCTCCGACGCGGGCCTGCTGGGCCGGCTGACGCACACCCCCGGCTCCCTCTGGGTGGGCATCCTGCTGCTCGTCTGCCTGGCCGCCCTCGCCCTCGGCGCGATCTGGTTGATCGGCCTGCAGGTCTAGAGCGTGCGCCGCATGATCGGCCGCTCCGGCGACCGTCGCGCCACCTCGACGAACCCCGCCGCGGCGAACGTCGTCGCGTAGCCCGTGCTCGTCGCGCTGGGGGAGACCGACCCGTCGAGCGGGTAGGCCTCGACCGCGGGCGCGCCGGCGGACCGGGCGAGCTGGACCGCCCCGGCGATCAGGTCGGACGTGACCCTGGCGCGACGATGGCCCTTGCGCACGTAGAAGCACGTGATCGCCCAGACCGGTACGTCGTCGACGCGCCGCAGCCGCCACTGGCGGTCGATCGCCGGGACGGTGTCGCGCGGGGTGATCTGGCACCAGCCGACCGCGACACCGTCCCGGAACGCGAGGAGCCCCGGCGGCGGACCGCCCGCCACGACCGCGTGCAGGTCGTCGCGGTTCTGCTCGGCGGTCCGACGCCGGTACTCCGGCCCGATCCGCCACGCCATGCACCAGCACCGCGCCGCGGGACCGCCGTGGTCCAGCAGCTCCTCCAGCGCCGGCCAGCGGTCCGGCGTCAGGGGGAGGACCTCGGTCATGCCGTGCGACCGACGACGCGGGGGTGGTCCTTCCACGCGGGCATGGTCGCCATGTACGTGAGCGTCTCGGTCTCCAGCTGCTCGCGGGGGGCCGACGGGTGCTGCCGCGACTGCCAGCCGACCATGCGCTCGAAGCGCTCGTCGAATGCCTGCAGGTTCCCGTCCGCGTCGGTGCAGTACGCGCAGTACTGGCCGGACTCGATGGGCATGCCGCAGCTGTCGCAGTGCAGGTCGTGCGTCGTCATGGTCGTGCTCCTTCGTTGAGGGCGTGCAGGATGCCGACGAGGGCCGTGCGGTCCTCGGCGGACAGGGTCGCGGCCGCGCGCGCGATCAGCTCGGTGGACAGGACCTGGCGGTCGCGGTCCAGGGCGTCGAAGCCGGCCGGGGTCAGCCAGACGAGCGTGCGACGCCGGTCGTGGGGATCGGGCTCGCGCGCCAGCAGGTCCTTGGACTCCAGCTGGGTGACGATGTCGCTCACCACGGACTGCGCGCGGTCGAGGTGCTTGGCGGCCTCGCCGACGGTGAGCGGTCCGGCGTGCGCGAGGTGCAGCAGGACCGCCCGCGACGCCCCCGACATCTGCGACCGTTTGCCGTCGCGACGGTGGAACCGCAGGTAGGCCTGCTGGAACGCCTCCTCGAACGCGCGCGCGAAGGCCTGCGGGTCGTCCGTGGGCTCGGGGGAGGTCATGGGCGCCACGCTGCTCCTGACACGATTCATCGTCAATCCCGATGGATGATCGTCGGGTGATCCTGGTGCGCGGCGGCCTGCTGGCCCGTGACGAGCTGGTCCGCGCCGACCTGCGGGTGGTCGGCGACCGGATCACGGAGATCGGTCCGGACCTGCCGGTCGACGGTGCGGACGTCCTCGACGCGGGCGGGCTGGTCGTCCTGCCGGGGTTCGTCGACGCCCACGCGCACGCGGATGCCGGGGTGCTCGACCCCGACGTGCAGGCGGCGCTGACCCACCAGGGAGTGACCACGGTGGTGCTCGGCCAGGACGGCGTCTCGTTCGCGCCCTCACCGCCGGGGTCGGGGGCCACCGAGTACGCGGAGCGGTACTTCGCCGCCATCAACGGCACGCACCCGACGTTCCGCGGCGGGACGGTCGCGGACCTGCTGGCGACCTACGACCGCGCCACCACGGTGCACACCGCCTACCTGGTCCCGCACGGGACGCTCCGGTACGCGGTGCTGGGGGCGGACGACCGACCTGCCCGGCCCGACGAGGTCGCGGCGATGGCCCGCCTGCTGGAGCAAGGGCTCGACGACGGCGCCCGCGGGATGTCGACCGGGCTCGAGTACGCGCCCGCGTCGTCCGCGGACCGCGGGGAGCTGCTCGCCCTGTGCGAGGTGCTGGCTAGGCGGGGTCGGCCGCACGTGTCGCACATGCGCGGGTACGAGGACAAGGCCCCCGCGGCGCTCGCGGAGCTGCTCGACCTGGCCCGCGCCACCGGCGTCGGCACGCACGTGTCGCACTACCACGGGCCCGCCGAGCGCCTCGGCCCGCTCGTCGACGACGCCTTGGCCGAGGGCGTCGACCTCACCTTCGACGCGTACCCGTACCTGCGCGGTGCGTCGATCCTCGCCCTCGTCGCACTCCCGGACTGGCTGCCGCTCGCCGACGCCGACCGCACGCTCGCTCTCCTGGCCGACCCCGCGGTCCGCGACCGGCTTCCCGCGCACGACGACGTCTGGCCGCGGGTGACGCTGGCGTGGGTGCCGGGCATGCCCTGGGCGGAGGGGCTGTCGCTGCTGGAGGCGGCGAGCCGTCTCGGCATGACCCCCGCCGACGCCGTCCTGCACCTGCTGGTCACGACGAACCTGCAGGTGGGCTGCGTGTTCGCCCAGCCGCCGACGAACTCCGACGAGTCCATGCGCGCCCTGCTCCGGCATCCCGCGCACTGCGCCGGGTCCGACGGCATCTACCAGGGCGGCCACCCCCACCCGCGCGGCTGGGGCACGTTCGCTCGCTTCCTCGGCCGGCACGTGCGTGAGCTGGGTGACTGGGACTGGCCCACCGCCGCGACGCACCTGTCCACGACGGCCGCACGGCGGTTCGGCCTCGACGACCGCGGGACCCTGCAGCCGGGCGCGCGGGCCGACGTCGTGCTCCTCGACCCGGCGACGGTCACCGACCGGGCCACGTACGACGAGCCCCGCAGGCTGGCGTCGGGGGTGCAGGCGGTCCTCGTCGACGGCGTCCCGACCCTGCGCGACGCGCGCCTCACCGGCGCCCTCCCCGGTCGCGCGGTCCGCTGAGGAAGACTGTGCCCGTAGCGCTCACCACCGAGAGGCAGTGCGATGACCCGCGAGAAGATCAGCACCCCCGACGCGCCGCAGCCGGCGGGCAACTACTCGCAGGGGATCCGGCTGGGCAACCTCGTGTGGACCGCGGGCTTCGGGCCGCAGCACCCGGTCACCGGCGAGATCCCCGCGTCGGTCGCCGAGCAGACGCGGCAGGTGCTCCGGAACGTCGAGGCGACGCTGGTCGCGGCCGGGCTCGACCTCGGTGACGTGCTGAAGACGACCGTCCACCTGGCCGACCTCGCGGACTTCGCGGAGTTCGACGAGGCCTACGGCGAGTTCTTCCCGTACCCGAAGCCGGCGCGCACGACGGTGGGCTCGCAGCTGGCGGGGATCAAGGTCGAGATCGACGTGATCGCCGGCCGGCTGACGTCCGACGACGACTAGGTCCGCCCACCGCTAGAACCAGGTGGTGACGACGTCGACCACGCGGAGGTCGGCGTCGAGCACCGGGATCACCCGCCACTTGTCGAACGCCGTGCACGGGTGCGAGATGCCGAGCTCGATCAGGTCGCCCACGCGCAGCTCGGTGCCGGAGCCCTCCAGGTAGGCGTGCTGGTCGTTGGTGCGCGTGACGGTCCAGCCCTCGATGTCGACCGGGTCCCCGGAGGGCCGGTGCCGGCGCAGCGGGACCGGGAGGCCGGCGTCGTACGGGACGTCGCGCTTGCCGGCGCCGACCAGCGCGAGCCCGGGCTCGGGGGTCGACGACACCTGCGCCCAGACCCGCAGCGCCGGGTGCAGGTCGCCGGCGATGCGGGTGAACGGCGTCGACGCCACATAGGTCCCGTGGTCGTGCGTCACGTAGGAGCCCGACCGCACGATCGTCACGCTCGGGACGCCGGCGATCTCCGACCCGCCGAGCACCTCCGCGACGACGTCGAAGTAGGCGGACCCGCCGGCGGAGAGCGCCACGTGCTCACCGAGGAGTCCCGCACGGACGAGCATCTCCGCCACCGCGCGGACGTCGGTGAGGAACGCCCGCGCTGCGTCGACGTCGCCGAGGCCGCCCTCGTAGGCGCTGACCCCGACGAGCTCGATCCCCGGGACCCCCGCCGCGCGCTGCGCCACCGCGAGAGCCTGGTCGCCGGTGCGCACGCCGGTCCGACCGCCGTCGAAGCCGACCTCCACCAGCACGCGCAGGTGGCCGTCACCCACCGCGGCGGCAGCGGCGTCCACCGCCTCGACGGAGTCGACGCACAGGAGGATCTCGGCGTCGGCGGCCGTGGCGATCCAGCGCAGGACGGTCGGGTCGAGCACCTCGTTGGCCACCAGCAGCCGACGCACACCGAACGAGTACGCGGCGAGCAGCTGGTTCCCGGTGGCCACGGTGATGCCCCAGGCCCCGGCGTCCAGCTGCGCGGCGAACAGCTCGGGCGACATCGTCGTCTTGCCGTGCGGTGCGAAGACGAGGCCGTGCTCGGCGGTGAACGCCGCGAGCTGCGCGACGTTGTGCGCCAGGGCGTCGGCGTCCAGGGTCATCGCGGGCCAGGTCAGCGAGCCGTCGGTGAGCGTGTGACCCGCGGCGACGAACTCCGACCGGGTCACGGGGGTCGGCGCCCAGACGCCCTTGGTCGTGGGGCCGAGCAGCAGGGGAGGCAGGCGCAGCGTCATGGTGGCTTCACCGTACCGACGACGCACCGTCCGAGCTCCCGGTCCAGCGCCTCACGTTCCGGGGCGGTGACCCACAACCCGTACGCCGCCTTCACGCGCACCTGCCGCAGCGCGTAGACGCAGCGGTACCCGCGGTTGGGCGGGAGCCAGGTCGCCGCGTCGCCGGCGCCCTTCTCCTGGTTGGCGGGACCGTCGACGGCGAGGAGGTTGGCGGGGTCGTTGGCGAACGCCTCGCGCTCGGCCGGCGACCACTCCTGCGCGCCGGTCTGCCACGCGTGCGAGAGCGCGACGACGTGATCGATCTGGACGGCCGCCGAGTCGGGTCCGCGAGCGAACGGGACCGGCACGCCGGTGTAGGGGTCGTCGAGCGTGCCGCTGAGGACCACGCAGTGCTCGACCACGGTGTCCAGGAGGTCCCGCCGCAGGATGTCGTTCCGGGTGTCGCAGCCGTTGCGGTCCACGTCGGCCCACGCCTGGCCGAACCGTTCCCGGGCGTACCCGGTGCTCGGTGCCCTGCCGCGGACGGGGAGGGCGTCGAGCGCCGCGTGGCCGGCGGCGAGGTCGTCGGCGGTCACCGCGTACCGGGCGGCGACCCGGGCCTGGGACCAGGCGGGTGCGCCGGCTCCGATCGCGACGCAGACGACGAGGCCGACGAGCCACGGGCCGGGGCGCTGCCAGGAGGTCACCGTGCCAGGGTGGGCATCGCGTGCCGCACGCAGGGCCTCTCTTGTGGACCGCCGGGGCTGGGGGCGGCTCGCTTGACTTCGAGTGCACTCGAAGGCGCACCATCGACGCCATGAGCGTCGTGACGGACCGGGTGACCCTGAGCATCGCCGAGGCGGCCGAGGCCACCGGCCTGACCACCCACACGCTGCGCTACTACGAGCGTGACGGGCTGCTGCTCGACGCGGTCGACCGGGCGTCGTCGGGCCATCGCCGGTACTCGGACGACGACCTCGGCTGGATCCGGATGATCACGCGCCTGCGTTCCACCGGCATGCCGATCCGGGAGGTCCGCCAGTACGCCGACCTGGTCCGGGCGGGCGACGGCAACGAGGCCGAGCGGCTCCAGCTGCTGGTCGCGCACCGCGACCGCGTCCGGCAGCAGCTGGCCGAGGTGGCCACGCACCTGGAGGCGATCGAGCTCAAGATCGGCCTGTACGAGCGCAGGACCTGCACGAACGCCTGACATCACCTCCGCAGTGCGGCACGTACGGTCGCTCACGTGACCGACAACCGCTCGCGTGGAGACCTCGTTCCGCTCAGAGGAACGAACCCCTCACGCGAGAGGGTGCGGCCGCTCGCCGCGCTCGCGGCCGCCGGGCTCGTCGCGCTCGGGCTCCTCGTGTCCCGGCTCGACCACCCGCTCGCCGATCCCGTCGGCGACGCCCTCTACGCCGCGTTCGTCTACGCGCTCCTCGTCGTCGTCGCCCCCCGAGCGAGAGCGGGGATCGTCGCGGCCGCAGCCTTCGGGCTCTGCTCGCTGGTGGAGCTCGCACAGCTCACCGGGATCCCCGCCGCAGCGGTCGACGCCGTGCCCGCCGCCCGCTACGTGCTCGGGACCACCTTCGCCGCCCTCGACCTCGTCGCGTACGCGGTCGGTGCAGCGCTCGGGGCGTTCGTCCGGCGGCTGTCGGTTGTGCCAGGCTGACCCAGCCTGAGCCGGATCGAACAGTGGAGCGCCGATGGATCCGTCGTACAGCCTGGCCGTCCGGCTGACCTGCGAGTTCATCGGCACCGCGATCCTCATCATCCTGGGCAACGGCACGGTCGCGAACGTGCACCTCAAGGGCTCCAAGGGGTACCGCGGCGGATGGTCGCTGATCGCGATGGGCTACGGGTTCGGCGTGATGATCCCCGCGATGATGTTCGGCGGGATCAGCGGCAACCAGATCAACCCCGCCTTCACGCTCGGGCTGGCCGTGTGGGGGCTGTTCCCGTGGAGCGAGGTGGCGCCGTACATCGTCGCGCAGATGCTCGGTGCGATGGCCGGCCAGATCGCCATCGTGGTCACGCACAAGCCGTACTACGACATGACGACCGACCCTGCGGACATCCTGGCGACGTTCTCCACGGTCAACGCGGTGCACTCGCGGCTCAACGGGTTCCTGTCGGAGCTCCTGGGATCGGTCGTGCTCTTCTCGTGCGCGCTGGCCATCGTGCACTCACCGCTCGCGGTGAACGAGCCCGCCGTCGCCCACCTCGCGCTCGGGTTCCTGGTGTGGGGCCTCGTCGCCGGCCTCGGCGGTCCCACCGGTCCGGCGCTCAACCCCGCGCGTGACCTCGGGCCCCGCCTCGTGCACGCCTTCCTGCCGCTGAAGCACAAGGGCCCGTCCGACTGGGGGTACTCCTGGGTGCCCGTGGCGGCCCCTCTGCTGGGCGGCATCATCGGCGTCGGCGGCTGGTACCTCCTGCTCGGTTGACGCCAGCGCAAGACGAAACCTGCTGTGTACCGGCATGCTCGTCCCCGGGGGTGATCGGACATGGCCGTGGACACCAGCATCTTCCGACGCAAGTCGGTCGAGGACTCCATGGAGGAGTCGCTCGATCCCGAGCGGGCGCTGCGCCGGACGCTGACCACGTGGGACCTGATCGTCCTGGGTGTCGCGGTGGCCGTCGGCGCGGGCATCTTCTCGGTGGGTGCGACAGCGGCGGCGAACTACGCCGGGCCGGCCGTGATCCTGTCGTTCATCATCGCCTCGATCGTGTGCGGGCTGGCCATCATGTGCTACGCCGAGTTCGCCTCGACGCTGCCGGTGGCCGGGTCCGCCTACACGTTCTCCTACGCGTCGATGGGGGAGTTCGTCGCCTGGATCATCGGGTGGGACCTCATCCTCGAGATGCTGCTGGGCTCGGCGGTGATCGCGAAGTTCTGGGGCGTCTACCTGGCGGACGCGTTCAGCCTGTTCGGCGTCGACATCCCGACCACGTTGCAGGTCGGCCCTGTGGACGTGGACTGGGGGCCGGTCGTCATCGTCGGGATCTTCACGGCGCTGCTGGCCCTCGGCACCAAGCTCAGCACCCGCGTCAACAGCGTGTTCACCATCATCAAGGTCGCGATCACGATCTTCGTCATCGTCGTCGGGTTCTTCTACGTGAACACGGCCAACTACTCGCCGTTCGTGCCGCCGTCGCAGCCTGCGCCGGAGCGCACCTCGCTCGAGCAGCCGGTGTTCGCGTTCCTGTTCGGCCTCGAGCCCACCGCGTACGGCGTGATCGGCATCCTGTCCGGCGCGGCGCTGGTGTTCTTCGCGTTCATCGGCTTCGACGTCGTCGCGACCACCGCCGAGGAGACCAAGAACCCGCAGCGGACGGTCCCGCGCGGCATCCTCGGCGGTCTGGCGATCGTGACCGTGCTCTACATCCTGGTGACGGTGGTGGTGACCGGGATGGTCTCCTACACCGAGCTCGCGGCGGCCGACACCCCGTCGCTGACCACCGCGTTCGTCCTGGTCGGCGCCGACTGGGCGGGCCGCGTCATCTCCGTGGGGATCCTGGTGGGCCTCACGTCGGTGCTCATGGTGCTCCTGCTTGGCCTCACCCGGATCGTGTTCGCCATGAGCCGCGACGGGCTGCTGCCCCGCGGTGCGTCGCGGACCTCCCCCAAGTACGGCACCCCGGTCCGGCTGCAGATCGGCGTCGGCATCGTGGTCGCGATCATCGCGGGGCTGTCCGAGGTGGAGCTGCTCGAGGAGATGATCAACATCGGGACGCTGTCGGCGTTCGTGCTGGTCAGCTTCGGCATCCCCGTCCTGCGCAAGCGGCGCCCGGACCTCACGCGCGGGTTCCGGGTGCCCTGGTCGCCGGCGCTGCCGATCGTCGCCGGGGTGGCGTGCCTGTGGCTGATGGTGAACCTGACCACCCTGACCTGGCTGCGGTTCCTCGCCTGGTTGGCGGTGGGGGTGGTCATCTACTTCGCGTACTCGTACCGGCACTCGATCGCCGCGAACCCGCACTTCGACTCGCGTACGGGCGCGAAGCTCTAGTCCTCGATCGGCTCCAGCACGAACACCGGGATGAGCCGGTCCGTCTTCGTCTGATAGCTGTCGTACGACGGCCAGACCTCGTTGGCGCGCGCCCACCACTCGTCGCGCTCGGCGCCGCTCGTCTCACGCGCGAGGTAGTCCTTCTTCACCGCGCCGTCCTGGAGCTCGACGTGCGGGTGCTCGACCAGGTTGCGGTACCAGGCAGGGTTCTCGGGGGTCCCGCCCTTCGATGCGACGACCGCGTACCGGCCCTCGTGCTCGACACGCATGAGGGCCGTCTTGCGCAGCTTGCCGCTCGTGGCACCCACGGACGTGAGCACGATGACCGGCTTGCCGTGCAGCGTGTTGGCCTTCTGGCCGCCGGAGCGCTCGAAGGTCTCGGCCTGCTTGCGGGCCCATGCGGAGGTGCTGGGGGCGTACTCACCAGTGAGAGGCATGTGAACCGGAACCCTCGTGCCGGGCACGCGCATTCCCTGGAGGCTCAAGTGCCTGTCCCGGGCAACCGATGAGGGCGTCACAGGGCGCGCTCGGCGCTCACGGAGAATGGAGCCCCAGCTGTGAAGTTCAACCCGCCGCCGAACTGGCCGGCACCTCCTGAGGGGTTCACGCCCGAGCCGGGTTGGACGCCGGACCCGTCGCTGCCCGCCCCGCCGCCCGGCTGGCTCCTGTGGGTCGAGGACGACGTCACGCTCGCGGGGGAGACCACCGAGGGGACGCGGCACTACAAGCAGGCCGTCACCTCGTTCTGGGTCGGCATCGGCTTCTTCCTGGCCGGCGCGATCTCCACGATCGTCACGTCGAACTCGACCAGCGGGATCTACTGGTACGGCGGCATGATCGTCGGCGTCATCTCCCTCGTCCGGGCGTTCACGGCGTACCGGTCCGCGCGCAAGGAGGGGGCCCCGTCGCTGCGAGGGACCGCCAGGATCGTCGCGATCGTCGGGCTGGTGCTCGTGGTGGGGTCGGGCGTCACCGCCGCCGCCTCGTTCTTCGGGCAGGAGAGCCTGTCCGCCACCGCCGGCTCGTGCTGGCACATCGACGACGAGGACACCGCCCTGCTGGTCGCGTGCGAGGACGCGCACGAGTACAAGGCCGTCTCCCTGGTCGACGACATCGAGAAGTGCCCCGAGGACATCTACCTCGACGGCGACGACGCCGGCACGTACCTCTGCCTGCAGCAGGACTGACGAGTGCGACGCCCCCGGTCGGTGACCGGGGGCGTCGTCGTCACTTCTTCTGCTCGTCCAGGTAGTCCTTGGCCTTCTCGACGACGCTGTCGACCGTGCTGTCCTGGCTGTCGTTGGTCCGCGCCTTGACGGCCTCGCCGGCCTTGTCGAGCGCGTCCTTGGCCTGCTCCTCGTGCCCGCTGAGCGCGTCCTTCGCCTTGCCGACCAGATCCTCGATACCCATGGCGCTGTCCCTTCGTCTCGTGACGCGTCTCAGTCTGTGACCTCGACCGCGGGAGCGCCCGACGAGCCGTGCTCGACGGTGGTCCGGGGCATGGCGGCCGCGGCCGCGACCGTGGCCAGCGCGACCAGCGTGACGGCGCCGAACGCGAGCGTGACGGCGTCGCCGAACTGCGCCGGGTCCTGCGCGGGGGTCTCACCGTTCATCAGTGCGTTGACCAGCGCTCCGAGCGCCGCGACGCCCACCGCGCTGCCCATGGACCGCGCGAACAGGTTGGCCCCCGTGACCACCCCCCGGTCGCCCCAGCCGACGCTGGACTGCGCGGCAATGAGGCTAGGGGACGCGACGAGCCCGAGCCCGACGCCGGACACGAAGCACGCGAGGCCGACGGCCCAGACCGAGGGGTGCAGCGAGGCGAGCACGAGCCCCGCGGTGCCCAGCACCACCACTGCGGACCCGATGAGCATCGTGGTGCGGAACCCGAGCCGCAGGAAGAGCCGGCCCGACTGCGACGCCGCGATGGGCCAGCCGATGGTCAGCGCCGCGAGCGTGAGCCCCGACGTCAGCGGCGAGACGCCGAGCAGCGCCTCCAGGAACGTCGGCACGTACGAGGTGAGGCCGATGAGGATGATCCCGACGCCCACCCCGACCAGCGCCGAGGCCCGCAGCAGCCGCCTCGAGAACACCCACAGGGGCAGCACCGGCTCCTCCGCCCGCTGCTCCACGCGGACGAACGCGACGAGCAGCAGGGCGCCGACGGCGAACGCCCCGACGCTCGGCACGGAGAGCCACTCCCACGCGTTCCCGCCCTCGAGCAGCGCCAGGATCAGCAGGCTCATCCCGGTGGTGAGCAGCACGCCGCCCGCCCAGTCGATCCGGTGCCGGGTGCGCTCGACCGTCTCGTGGAAGTACCGGACCAGCAGCCACGCGGCGGCGAGGCACAGCGGGATGTTGACGAAGAAGATCCAGTTCCAGGACAGGAACTCGGAGAACAGCCCGCCGAGCGTGGGACCGACCACCGACGAGACGCCCCACACGCTCGCGATGTAGCCCTGTGCCTTGGCCCGCTCGGCGACCGTGTAGATGTCGCCCGCGATCGTGATGGCCATCGGCTGCACCGCGCCGGCGCCCAGACCCTGCAGGGCACGGAACGCGATGAGGGCGGGCATGCTCCACGCGAACCCGCAGAGGATCGAGCCGAGCAGGAACAGGCCGATGCCGAGCAGGACCACCGGCTTGCGGCCGATGGTGTCCGCCAGCTTGGAGTAGATCGGGACGCTCACGGCCTGGGTGAGCAGGTAGACGGAGAACAACCACGGGAAGCTGGTGAAGCCACCGAGGTCCGCGACGATCGTCGGCACCGCGGTGGCCAGGATCGTCGCGTCGATGGCGACCAGGCCGGTGGTCACCATGATGGCGACGAGGATCGGGCCGCGGTCGGAGCGGAAGCCGACGCCGGTGCTGCTCAGGGGTACCTCCTCGGTGGTGGTTCTGGCTCGACCCTAGGCTGGCGGTGTGACGCACCAGTACGCGATGACCGGGTTCACCGTCCGCGACCACCGGGTGGAGGTGCCGGTCGACTGGTCCGCACCGGAGCGCTTCGGGTCGATCGAGGTGTTCGCCCGCGAGCTGGTGGACCCGGAGCAGGCGTCCGACGACCTGCCGCTGCTCCTGTTCCTGCAGGGCGGGCCCGGCGGTCAGGGTCCGCGGCCGCTCGGCGGCGGCTGGATCGCGAAGGCGCTCGAGAGGTACCGCGTGATCCTGCTGGACCAGCGGGGGACCGGGCGCTCGTCGCCGGTGGACGGGCGGGTGATCGGCGGGTTCGACGACGCCGCGCAGGCCGGGGACTACCTCGCGTGCTTCCGCGGGGACGCCATCGTCGAGGACGCCGAGCACCTGCGCCGGACGGTCTACGAGGGCCGGCAGTGGGCCACCCTCGGGCAGTCGTACGGCGGGTTCCTCACGCTCACCTACCTGTCGCGGCACCCCGGCGCGCTCACCCGCTGCTTCGTGACCGGCGGGCTCCCGCCGGCGACGGCCACCGCGGAGGAGGTCTACGCGCACACGTACCGTCGGCAGGCGGCGCGCAACCGCGAGCTCGCGCGCCTGCACCCGGCGGACGTGCCGGTGCTGGGGCGGATCGCGGACCTGCTCGGCGAGCGCGACGCGGTGCTCCCGAACGGCGACCCGTTCACGCCCGAGCGCCTGCAGCAGCTGGGCATGCCGCTCGGCATGAGCACCGGGATCGACGAGGTGCACTGGCTGCTGGACACCGCGCTCCGCGCCGACGGCGGTCTCTCCGACGGGTTCCTCGCGGCGGTGGCCGACCAGACCGGGTTCGACGGCGGGCCGCTCTACGCGGTGCTGCAGGAGGTCATCTACCACCAGGGCGACCGGGAGCCCGGCTGGGCGGCGCAGGCCGAGCACGACCGGTGGCCGTCGTTCGCCGCGGCCGCCCGCCCGCTGCAGCTCACTGGCGAGGTCATCTTCCCCTGGATGTACTCCCAGCACCGCGCGCTGCGCCCGTTCCGCGGGGCCGCCGAGGAGCTCGCCGCCCGGACGTCGTGGCCTGCGCTCTACGACCTGGGCCGGCTGGCGTCGAACGAGGTGCCGGTGGCGGCCGTGCAGTACTACGACGACCCCTACGTGGACCTGGACCTCGCGCTGGCCACGGACGTCGGGCACCTGGACGTCTGGATCACCAACGAGCACCTGCACGACGGGCTGCGCGCAGCCGGCGACGAGATCCTGCCGCGACTGTTCGACCTCGCCGCGGGGAAGGCGCGCGTGACGGGCCGCTAGGCCTGCGGACGTGCCTCGTGGCCGGGGCGGCCGTGGGTGCGGTTCTCCTCCTTGAGCCGCGCCTCGTACACGTGCCGGCGACCGGCCAGGAGCTCGTCGCGGACGCGCCGCTCCGCGGCCTCGAACACCCGGTAGTACTGCTCGTCGTAGGCCTCGACCACCTGGAACGTCCACCGACCCGGCAGCACGTTGCGGCCGACGAGCTCGGCGCGGAGCTCGTCGGCCAGCTCCTGGTGCCCCGACTCCGCCAGCTGGTCCAGGGCCTCGGCCAGCTCGTTGTCCGCGCGGCCGGTGAGCCGGTGGAACGCGTAGAGCATCCCGCGGGCGTGCTCGACCACCTCGAACGCGGCGGTGAGGGCGCCGACGGCGTCGACGACGGCGTCCGGGGTGCCCGGGGGCTCACGGTGGGCGTCGTCGCGCTCGTCGGCCATGTGTCGATCGTGGCCGCGACCGACTCGGCGCGCGCGTCGAAGCAATCTGCAATCAGAGGGTTGCATTTGTAGAGATCGACATCTACCGTCGATCTGCAACCAATTCATTGCAGATGCAGAGGAGCCATCCATGAGCGAGCAGGACTTCACGACGACCTACACGGTGGACCAGACACCCGACGAGGTGTTCGCGGCCGTCGTCGACGTGCGCGGCTGGTGGGTCGACGCGATCGAGGGCGGGACGACCCAGCTGGGCGACGAGTTCATCTTCCACAACGAGCCCATCCACCGGTCGGTCCAGCGGCTGACCGACGTCGTGCCGGGGGAGCGGGTCGAGTGGCTCGTCACCGAGGCGGAGCTGAACTTCGTCGAGGACACGGCCGAGTGGGTGGGCACGCGGATCCGGTTCGACATCACGCCGACCGACTCCGGGACCCGGCTCACGTTCACGCACCTCGGGCTGGTGCCGGCGCACGAGTGCTTCGAGATCTGCCACGACGCGTGGAGCTGGTACATCAACGTCAGCCTGAAGCGCCGGATCACCACCGGTGTCGGTCAGCCGGGCCAGGTGCCGACCGAGGCGCTCCGCTCGCCGGTCGTGCTCTAGGGGGCCCGTCTCGCCTGAACGGGTGAGCGGTGCGGGGCTGCGGGTAAATACGCTGTTGGGCGACGGTGGAACGCGTTACAGTCCGGCAGTCGGGGTGGGCCGGAGACGGTCGGTTACCTCACACAGGATGGACGGGTTGCGGGTTCGATTCCCGTCGCC
Source organism: Cellulomonas sp. P1_G12_2 (assembly GCF_056405535.1). Classification (NCBI taxonomy): domain Bacteria; kingdom Bacillati; phylum Actinomycetota; class Actinomycetes; order Micrococcales; family Cellulomonadaceae; genus Cellulomonas; species Cellulomonas sp. P1_G12_2. The sequence goes on from NZ_JBFUBX010000001.1 coordinate 384,924, forward strand.
GCCCTCGGGTGGTGTAGCTCAACCAGGCAGAGCAGTTCACATCCCGGGCGTCACACACACGCCCACCCCGACCTCTCCGTCCCGACGATCCGCCGAGGAGCACCGTGCGCGACGTCCTGTCGATGTTCCGCCTGCGCCGCACCCCGCAGACGGAGCGCGCGCGCCCCGAGCAGGTGCGCAACGGCGCCGGCGGGTTCGTGTTCGAGGTCGACGACGCGACTCGGCTGCACCGCTTCCTCACGCTCGGCACCGAGGGCGGCACCTACTACGCGTCCGCGCGTGACCTCACCGCCGACAATGCCGCCGCCGTCCTGCGCATGGCCAGGGCAGACGGGCTCGCGGTGGTCCGCGCGATCGTCGACGTCTCCACCGCGGGGCGCGCGCCGAAGCAGAACCCGGCGCTCTTCGCGCTCGCGATGGTCGCGTCGGTCGGCGACGACGACGCGCGTGCCGCTGCCCTTGCCGCGCTCCCGTCGGTCGCGCGCACCGGGACGCACCTGTTCGTCTTCGCGCGGTACGTCGAGCAGTTCCGCGGCTGGGGCCGTGGACTGCGGCGCGCGGTCGGGCGCTGGTACCTCGACAAGCCGATCGCTGACGTCGCCTACCAGGCGGTCAAGTACCGCGGACGAGAGGGCTGGACGCACCGCGACCTGCTGCGCCTGGCGCACCCCGTCACCACCGAGCCGGACCGCAGGGCCCTGTTCGAGTGGGTGGTGCGCGGCGTCCAGGACCCGGCGCTGCCGGCCGTCGTCACCGCGGCGGAGGCCGTGCAGGTGGCGGACGTCTCGGAGGCTGTCGCACTGGTCGCGCGGAACCCGCTGTCGTGGGAGATGCTGCCCGACCGCCTGCTCGGCGAGCGCGAGGTGTGGGAGGCGTTGCTGGCCAAGGGGATGCCGCAGACCGCGCTGATGCGTCAGCTCCCGCGGCTCACGCGGCTCGGCCTGCTCCAGGGTGACCTCGGCAAGTCGGTCGCGGGTCGGCTCGCCGACCCCGAACGGCTGCTGGCGGCTCGCGTGCACCCCGTCAACGTGCTCGTGGCGCAACGGACCTATGCGTCCGGGCGCTCGGCACGTGGCGATGGCGAGTGGACTCCCGAGCGTCGGATCGTCGACGCCCTGGATGCCGCCTACTACGCGGCATACCGCACGGTCGAGCCGACCCGGAAGCGCCTGATGCTGGCGCTCGACGTGTCGGGGTCGATGGGGGCGGGGATCTCGGGCATGCCGCTGACGGCCCGTGAGGCGTCGGCCGCGCTCGCGCTCGTCACGGCGGCGACCGAGGACGACGTCACCATCGTCGGGTTCACGGGCCGGGGGATCGGACGCTGGCGCCAGCGGGCGGGGCTGACCCCGCTCTCGATCAGTCCGAGGCAACGGCTCGACGACGTCCTGCGGACCACGGCGAACCTGCCGTTCGGTCCGACGGACTGCGCGCTGCCGATGCTCCACGCGCTGGAGGCGGGCCTCGCCATCGACACGTTCGTCGTCTACACGGACAACGAGACGTGGCACGGGGAGGTCCACCCGTTCCAGGCCCTGCAGCGGTACCGGGACGCCACCGGGATCCCGGCGCGGCTGGTCGTCGTGGGCATGACGTCCACAGGGTTCTCGATCGCCGACCCGACCGATGCGGGGATGCTCGACGTGGCCGGCTTCGACTCGGCCGTCCCCGGTCTGATCGGCGACTTCGCGCGTGGACAGTAGGGCCCAGCAGGCGCGCGAGCACCATCGCGCGGCCCAGGACGCAGAGCGTCTCGCTGCTCAGCATCGTGAGCAGCGAGACGCTCTCGTGCGTTCCCTCCACCTGTCTGGCGAGTGGTCCTACCGGTCGATCGCGCGGGCGGTCGGGTGCACCCCCGAGCTCGTCGCGAAGATCGTCAGGCCGCAGCGCTGAGCTCGGAGGTCACGGGCGCGTGCCCGGTCGACCGCCGCCGCCGGGGCCGCCCTGGCCGCCGCCGCCGCCCATCCCCGCGATCGCCTCACCGGCGGTGCCGGTCGCCGCGACCGTGGAGCCGCTGCTGTCGCCGGCCTGCGCGAGCCCGCCGACCGTCTCCCCGCTGACCGAGCCGCCGGTCGCCGCCGAGTACGTGTCCCCGGAGACGATGTCGGCCGACGCGTAGACCAGCGACGTGAAGTCCTTGGACGACTCGAACGCGGCGATCTCGTTCCCGTCGGCGTCGAGGACGTGGACCACCGTGCCGGCGGGCTGCGTCGAGGAGAACGTGAAGGCGACGAACGACTGCGCGGACTCGGCACCGGGCGTCATCGCCATCCCAGACGCGCCGGCCGCGAGGATCGTGCCGCCGGAGACGTCGAACGCGCCGTCCACGTCCAGTGCGCCGTTGCCGTCGTTCGTCGGGCCGCTCACGACGGCCGTGCCGCCGGTCATGGTGAAGAACCCGTTGGCGTCGAGCCCGTCGCCTTCGGAGTCGACGACGATCGTGCCGCCGGTGATGGTCAGGCCGACGTCGGTGCTCGCGGTCCCGCCGGGGGCCGCCTGCTCGCCCGTCGCGTCCGGGTCGGAGGCGTTCACGCCGTCGTCGCTGGCGACCACGGAGATGTCCCCGCCGCCGATCGTGATGAGGCCGGCCTCGAGACCCTCGTTCGATCCGGTGATGTCGACGGTGCCGTCGCTGATCTGGAGCGCCTGGTCGCCGTGCACGCCGTCGTCGCCCGCGTCGATGGTCAGGGAGCCGCCCGCGATGCTGACGACGCCGTCCGAGCCGATCCCGTCGTCGGCCGCGTCGATCAGCAGCTGCCCGCCGCCGACCACCACGGACACCGTGCCGGAGATGCCCTTGGGGGAGGCGTCCTCCGCGACCGCGGTCCCGCTGCCGCCGCCTGCGACGACGGCCACCGTGCCGTCCGCGACGATCACGTCGGTCTGCGCGGCGATGCCGTCGTCACCCGCCGCGATCGTCACGTCGCCGCCGGTGATCTCCACGTAGCCGAGCGTCTCGTCCTCGTCGTTGTCGGACTTCAGGCCGTCGCCGCCCGCCGTGACGTCGAGCGTGCCGCCGGAGACCACGAGGTAGTCCTTGCCGCGGATGCCGTCGTCGACCGCGTCGACCGTGATGGTGCCGCCCGCGATGACGAGGCCGTCCTTGGCGGCGATCCCGTCGTTCGCGTTGCCGGCCACGGTCAGGGAGCCGTCGCCGGTGATCGTGAGGTCCGCGCTGCTGAACAGGGCCGCGCTCGCGTCGTCGGTGTCCGCATAGGCGGTGGTGTCGGACAGGGTGCTGTCGCCCTCGAGGTGGACCACCACCTGGTCGGCGTCGAGGACCTGCAGCGGGGAGGTGGTCGAGCTGGCCAGGGCGGCGTCGTCGAGGATCAGGTGGACCACGCCGTCGTCGGTGGTGTTCACGACGACGGAGCCGTCGGCGAGCGTGCCGCTCAGCCGGTAGGTGCCGGCGGCGGTGATCGTGATCGTGCTGCCGTCGACGGTCACGCCGTCGGTCGCGGTCGGGTCGTCCAGGTCGACCGCGACCTCGTCCGACGAGGCCTCCAGGTCGACGTCGGACGGGGCCGTGTTGGCGGCCATCGCCTGCTCGACGGTGACGTTCGCGTCGGAGGTCGTGGTGACGGTCGTGCTCGAGTCGGTGCTGTCCGCGGCGTCGGCCGTCGCAGTGCAGCCGGCCAGCAGGGCCGCGACGAGGGCGGCGGGGACGAGGAACTTCGGGGTGAGGCGTCGCATGGGGTGTGCTCCTAACGGGTGACGTGCCGGTCGAGGACGCGGCGCCACGGGTGGTGGGGGAGGTCGGCGTGCAGGGCGGCCATGCCGGTGCCGTACTTGGAGATGCGGACCGGGCGGTGGCCGTGCCGCCACAGGAGGCGGTCGGTGGAGGAGGGCGTGGAGCCCGTCTTGGTCTCGATGACCACGCGGTCCGGCAGCGCCCTCGACCCGCCCGTGAGGGCCGACGTCCACACCAGCCCGGTGTCGATGGTCGTGCGGCTCTGGGTCCGCGGCAGGAAGAGGGTCGAGCGGCGGTATGTGCTGACCAGGGTCGGGCTGTAGAGCCCGGCGTTGTCGAGGACGTCGTCGGCGAACCGGCGGCCCTCGTCGGTCAGGGTGTCGCGGTCGTCCGGGTCGTACGGCAGGCGCGTCTTGACCGTGCTGCCGCGCGGACCGCGGGTCTTCACCTCGACCCAGCAGAGCTCGGAGTCCACGTAGGTGCGCGTGCGGATCTTGAACCGCCGCCGGCGACGGTGGGCCGCCCCGAGGTAGCTAGTGAGGTCGGGGGTGTCGAAGTAGACCGACTCGTAGGCGAAGTCGCGCTGGTCGCCGATCTCGAGGATGCGTGCACCGGGCTCGACGCCGCGCAGGAGCACCGGGACCGCGTCCGCCGGGACCACGTACTTGCGGTCGATCCGGGTCTGCAGGCTCGCCCGCTCGGTGAGCTCGACGAGGTCGATGGGCTCGAAGCTCATGCCGACACCGCCACCCGGGCTCGTGCCGTGGTCAGCTCGTACCGGACGTCCACGCAGGTGGTGTCGTTGACCAGGTCGACGCGCTGCACGATCGCGGTGTGCACCGTGGCGCCGAGCAGGCGTTCCAGGTGCGCGGCGAGCGCGGTCTCGTCGGTGATGGCCGAGTCGAGGATCATCGTCTGCTGCCGGTACTGCCGGAGCATCCGCGGGTGGTCGACGACCGCCATGACCACGACGACCATCACCATCAGCGAGGCGTTCAGGGCCGACGGCGTCACCGCGAGCCCGCCCAGCAGCCCGAGCGCCAGCGCCGAGAAGTAGTACGCCACCTCGTGCTGGGTCAGCTCCGTGGAGCGCAGGCGGATGATCGACAGCACGCCGAACAGCCCGAGCCCGAGGCCGGCGCCCACCGCGCTGCTCGCCAGGGCGGTCGCCACCGCCAGCACGCCGACGTTGACGCCGAGGTACGCGACGACGAGGTCACGCCGCCGGTGCCGGGGGAAGTAGACGCCGAGTGCGAGGACGCTGATGGCGACGAGATCGAGCGCGAGGAGCGCGTACTGAGTCATGGGAACCCTCCTAGTGGGACGGGTTCCATTGAGCCGAGCGAGCCTGTGCCGTCGCTGTGCGAGGGCTGAGGCGCAGGCGTGGATCGGGCACGGGACCACCCGCCGGTATGGAAGGGTTTCCCCTCGTTCCCTCTCCGCCCTCCACCTTGGGAGTTCCCCCGTGCGCGTGTCCCGTCGTCTGCTCGTCGTCCCGGCCGCCGCCGTCCTCGCCTGGTCGCTGACCGCGTGCGGAGGGTCCGCGCCGGAGGCCGCACCGACGTCCTCCGTCGGCGCATCGGTCGAGGAGGAGACGGTCGTCGAGCCCGCCGGTTTCGAGCTCACCACGGACAACCTGGGCGACATCGCCACGGCGATGCTGGCCGCGAAGACCTACGACACGACGATGGTCACGGACGTCGCCGGCGCCTCCATGACCGCTCAGGGCCAGGCACGCGTCACCGACGCCGGCAACGAGCTGACCATGACGATGAGCAGCGCGCAGATGACCGCGCCCATCGAGATGCGCATCGTCGGCGGCCAGATGTACATCAACATGGGTGAGCTGACCGGGGGCATGTTCTGGCAGCTGGACCCCACCGACACCAGCAACCCCCTGACCGCGTCGCTCTCGCAGACGACCGGCTCCAGCGCGACCGACAGCCTCGAGGAGATCCTCCCCGCCCTGGTCAGCGTCACCAAGGCCGGAGCCGCCGAGCAGCTCGACGGCGTCAGCGCGCAGCCGTACGACGTGGTGGTCGACACCAGCAAGATGGCCGGCCCGTCGGCGGAGCAGTTCGCCGCCGCGGCCGCAGCCGGGGTCGAGGTGCCGAAGGAGATCACCTACACGTACTGGGTCGGGGACGACAAGCTGCCCCGCAAGCTCGTGATGGACATGATGGGCTCGCACATCGAGATGACGCTCAGCAACTGGGGCGGCCCGGTGACGATCGAGGCCCCGCCGGCCGACCAGGTGACGGCGGCGCCGGCGATGTGATCAGCGCCTGACGCGGTACCGGATGTGCGGTCATCATGGCCCGCCGAGTGTCGGCGGTCGATCGTACACTTGTTCGATTCCGATAGGGATCGACAGGAGGTAGCGAGGTGACGGCGCTTCTCGACGACCCGCGCACCCCGGCTTCCGACTGGGGCCCGTCGCCCGAGCTGGACCTGAGGCACGTCGAGGCGTTCCCGATCCCCGGCCTGACGCTCAGCGAGCTCGCCGGCCGGCTCGAGTCCGTGTCGGTCGCGGACGCCTCCGACGTCGAGCTGGTCAACGCCGTCACCGCGTGGCAGCAGGTGCTCAACATGGCGCAGGCCGCGCAGGCCGTCGTCATCCGCGAGATGGAGGCGAGGACGCCGGACGCGCTGGCCAAGGTCGGCGACGAGCTGGCGTGCGCGCTGGTGTGCACGGGGCGGCTGGCTCGGGACCTGGTCCTGCGGGCGTCGTTCGCGGGTGACCGTCCGGCGCTCGCGGACGCGTGGGCCGCGGGTGCGGTCGACGCGCGCAAGGTCGACGTGATCGTCGCCGAGACCCTCGCCGCGGAGCCCGGCACCGTGGCTGCGGTGGTCGCCGACGCTCTCGACCGCGCCCAGGACCTCACGGCGCCCCAGCTGGCTCGGCACGTGCGGGGTGCCGTGATCGGTGCCGACGCCGCGGCTGCGGAGCGGCGGCGCGTCAAGGAGCGAGCCGATCGCTGGGTCTCGATGCGCCTGTCCGAGCACGGGATGGCGTTCCTCAGCGCCTACCTGCCGGCCGAGCACGCGACCGCGGCCTTCACGGCGGTCGACGCCCTCGCGGGGAACGCCGCCGTCGACGGCGACGACCGCACGGTCGACCAGCGTCGCGCGGACGCGTTCGCCGATGTGTTCACGGGCATCCTGGACCGGCAGGCCACCCCGGACGGGACGCCACTGCCGACCCGGCACGGGCAGCGGGTCTCCCTGCAGGTCGCGGTGGCGGCGAGCACCCTGTTGGGCGTGGACGACAACCCGGCGGTCCTCGAGTCGTACGGTCCGATCACCGCGGAGGTCGCCCGCGAGCTGGCGCAGGACGCCACGTGGCGCCGGGTGCTGACCGACGCCACCGGCCAGGTCTGCGCGGTCGGCAGCGCCACCTACCGGCCGGGCGCCGACCTGACCCGCACCGTCATCGCCCGCGACGTCACCTGCACCTTCCCGGGGTGCCGGCAGCCTGCGTCGCGCTGCGAGATCGACCACCGCGTCCCCTACGACTTCTCGCGAGCGCCGGCCGGCTCGGTGCACGACGTTCAGACGTGCGAGGCGAACCTGCACGCCCTGTGCAAGCACCACCACGAGGCCAAGACGAAGGGGTGGTGGAAGGTGACCTGGGACCCGGTCACCGGGATCTCGACGTGGACCGACCGGCACGGGCTGACGTACGCGCGCCATCCGGTCCAGCTGTTGACCACGCCGTCCGTCGCCGAGCACCCACCGCCGCCACCGCCACCGCGCGACTGGGGCGACCCACCGTTCTGAGCCCGGCGGCGGCCGGACTGTCGCCGAGGGGGCCGAAGGACGGGCGGGGCCACGCGGCGGCCTCGTCGAGGCGTCGCCCGCCGACGAGTCAGGCCGGGTTCCAGCCGAGCCGCGGCGCGACGCTCGTCGCCACGTTCTCGAGGATGCGGCGGCTCATGGCGTGGGTCGCGTTCGCGGGCAGGACGATGTCGAGCCCCGTCGCCTCCTGGAGGGCGACGTCGGCCTGCAGGCTGGCGACGACCTCGTCGGGCGATCCGTGGTGCGTCGGGCTGAACACCCCGAACCCGGTGCCGGCGGGCGGGCGACCCGTGGCGTCGAAGCGGCCCGCGTACCAGGCGATGTACTCGGCGAAGAGCTCGTCGTCCGCGGGCATGACGCTCGGCAGGACGATCCGTCCGGCGACCGCGCGCGGGGTCCGACCGGGGACGTCGAACGTCTCCTTGTACGCGCGGATCTGGTCGCGCTGCGTCTCCTCGAAGGACCGCCCGTCGTCCTCCCCGTTGAGCGTCGAGACCAGCAGGTCCATCCCCTGCTCGGCGGTCCGTACGGCGGTCGCCCGAGACCCGGGCCCGTACCAGACCCGGTCGGCGAGGCCGGGGCTGTGCGGCGTGACGGTCAGGGGGGTGCCGGGCGGTGCGATCGGGAAGCCGCCCTCCGGGGCGACTGCGACGGGCTCCCCGGCGAGAGCCGCGCGCAGCCGGGCGATGCGGTGCTGGGACTCGTCGTCGAACGAGAGCTCACTGGAGCCGTAGACCCCGTCGAGCAGCGCGGCCGACGGCTTGATCCCGCCGGCGACGCCCAGCTCGAGCCGGCCGCCGGACAGGAGGTCGACCGTCGCGGCGTCCTCCGCGACCGCGATCGGGTCGGCGTACCGCATCGGCAGGACCGCGGTGCCGAACCGGATGCGCGTGGTCGCCTGGCCGATGGCCGCGAACAGGGGGAACGGCGAGGAGAGGAACTTCTCCAGGTGACGGACCCGGACCCAGCCGATGTCGTAGCCGAGCTCCTCCGCGTACTGGAAGAGGTCGATGGCGTCGCGCAGGGACTGGCCCGCGTCGGCCGGGTCGTCGTACGGGACGAACGTGAGGAAGCTGAGCTCGAGGCGGGGGGCGGTCACGCGCGCATCGTACGAGCACGCTGCCTCGTCGGACGCGCCGGGGCGGGCTGATCTCAGTCGCCGAGCACCCAGCCGTGCGGCTCGGCCAGCCTCTCGGCGGACTTCGGCCCCCACGAGCCGACCGCGTACGGCTCGGGCGTCGGACGCGCGTCGCCCAGCAGCGGAGCGAAGGCGATCCAGGCCGCCTCCAGCCCGGCCGGCGTCGTGAACAGGGTGCGGTCGCCGACGAGGACGTCCTCCAGCAGCCCGGCGTACGGCGGCAGGGACTCGCCCGGCTCGACGTCGGCCAGCTCCAGGTTGGCCGTCCCGGTCCCGAGCTCGAGGAACGCGCCGGGCTTCTTGACGGTCGTCGTCACCTCGAGCTCGCCCGAGCCGGCCAGCGAGACGATCACACGGTTGGGGCCGACGGGGGAGCCGAACAGCGTGTCCGGCGTCCGCAGCACGAGGGTGACCTGCTGCGCCGAGCCGCCCATCCGCTTGCCGGTCCGCAGCAGGAAGGGCACGCCCTTCCACCGCTCGGTGTCCACCCAGAGCCGCGCGGCGACGAACGTGTCGGTGGTGGAGTCGTCGGGTACGCCGTCGATGTCGCGGTAGCCCTCGAACTGCCCGAGCACCACGTCGTTCGCGGGGTCGAGCGGCCGGAAGTGCTGGATGACGTCCTCGCGTGCCTTGCCCAGGTTCGCCGCGTCGAGCTTGCGCGGCGGCTCCATCGCGACCTCCGCGGCCACCTGGAACAGGTGCGTGACCAGCATGTCGAGCGCGGCGCCGGTTGCGTCGTAGAACTCGGCGCGCTGCGCGACGTCCAGCGTCTCGGGCACGTCGATCTGCACCTGCTCCACGTGTCGCCGGTTCCACACCCCGCCGAACAGCTCGTTGGCGAACCGCAGGACGTGCAGGTTCTGCGTCGCCTCCTTGCCCAGGAAGTGGTCGATCCGGAACACCTGCTCCTCGTCGAACGCGGCGTGCACGGTCGCGTCGAGGTCCCGGAACGTCTCCAGCGACGTGCCGTACGGCTTCTCGTAGACCACCCGGACGCCGTCGGTCAGCCCGGCCTTGTCCAGCGCCCGCGTGATCGGCGCGAACGACGACGGCGGCACCGCGAGGTAGTGGACGACCGTGGCACCGCCACCGAGCACGCCCTGCAGCCGGTCCAGCTCTCCCGGCAGCTCGTCGGCACTGCCGTCCTCGGTGACGTCACCGCAGTACGCGGTGTGCGTGGTCAGCTCGGGGACGCCCTCGGCCGCCTCCTCGTCGCCGAACTCCTCGACCGCGGTGCGGAGCAGCTCGTCGAACTCCGTCGAGCTGATCGGGGTGCGTCCCGTGCCGAGCAGCGCCCAGCGCTCGGGCAGCAGACCGCGGCGCTGGAGGGTGGCCAGCGCGGGCAGGACCATGCGCCGCGCGAGGTCCCCGCGGGCACCGTGCAGGACGAAGATCAGGGGCTCGGTGGGCGCCATCGGGCGGGTCCTCACGACGGTGACAGGCGGAGCCTCGACCGTACGTGCGCTTGCCGACGAGCGCGCGGCGGCGCGGTCTGGCGCCCGTGGTGGACGACGATGGGCTGCATGACGAGCTACCTCGGGATCGACCTCGCGTGGGCGGCGCGGGCGCGGACCGGCCTTGCCGCGCTCGACGAGACCGGTCGCCTCGTCGCGTCCACCGCGGTGGTCACGGACGACGAGATCGCCACCTTCGTCGACGCGCACACGAGCGGGACCGTCGTCGCCGCGATCGACGCGCCGCTGATCGTCCCCAACGCCACGGGCTCGCGGGTGCCGGAGCAGCTCGTCTCGCGGGAGTTCGGGCCCTACAACGCGGGCGCCTACCCCTCCAACCGGTCCCGCCCGCTCTTCGACCCTCCGCGCGGCGAGACGCTCTGCGCTCGGTTCGGGTGGGACCCCGACCCGGCGACCGCGCCCGGCCACGGCACCTCGGTCGCCATCGAGGTCTACCCGCACCCGGCGATGGTCGTGCTCTTCGCGCTGGCCAGCGTCCTGCCCTACAAGGCGAAGCGCGGACGCGGGCTGGACAGCCTCAAGGTCGCCTTCCTGTCCCTCCTCGACCACATGGAGCGGGTCTGCGACGAACCGCTCCGGCTGACCACGTCGGCGCGCTGGGCGGAGATCCGCAGCGCGGTGGCAGCGGCCGGCCGGATCGCGGATCTCGACCGCGTCGAGGACGAGGTCGACGCCGTCCTCTGCGCCTATCTCGCCTGGCTCTGGGGCACGGGATCCCCGGCCATGCGGGTCCTCGGCGACGTCCACAGCGGCTACATCGTGGTTCCGGGGAGCCCCTCCGTCCCGCCCGCGCGTCCCGTCCGGGTGCCTGCGCTGGACCTGGCGGACGAGTTCCGCGCGGCCGTCCCGAGCCTGACGCGGCGCGAAGCCGAGCGTCTGGTCGAGATCGCCCGGGAACGCGCCCGCGTGATCCTCTAGCCGACCGGTGTCGGGACCCGCTCGACCCGGGCGACGCGGTCCAGGATCGCGTCCAGCACCGCCCCGCGGTCGAACTGCATCGCGTGCAGGCGGGCGCGGGTCTCCCAGCCGGCGCGCTCGTCGGGAGACATGGTCAGCACGCGGTCCAGCGCGGCGGCGATGGCCGACGGTGACTCCACCGGCACGATGATCGCCGTGTCGCCGACCGCCTCGCCGATGCCTCCGGTGTCCGTGGTGATGACCGGACCGCCGCCGGCGAGCATCTTCTCGGCCAGGGCGATCCCGAACGTCTCGACGAACTCCGGCCGAGGCTTGCTCGGCAGCACGTAGGACGCGGACGCGGCCATCAGGTGGGCCTTCTCGTCGTCGTCGACGTCGTCGAAGAACACGATGCGGTCGGCGGCGCTCGACGCGGCGGCGAGCTCCTGGAGCCGGTCGGCGTCGGGTCCGCTGCCCGCGACGACCAGCCGGAGGGAGTCGGCCGCGCGACTTTCGGCGAAGCCGGCGATGAGGTCGTCGACCCCCTTGGCGTGCGCGAGACGGGACAGGAACAGGACGTAGCCGTCGCGCTCCAGGCCGCGGGACGCCAGGACGCGGTCGGTCTCGGCGGCGTCGAGGTCCAGGTAGGAGCCCACGTCGATGGCCGGATAGGAGACCGTCACGCGCTCGCGGCACTGGGCGGCGAACGTGGTGCCGTGCTTGGCGTCGATGGCGGCGGCCTCGGCGATGATCAGCTCGCGCGTGTAGTCGCTGACCGCCAGGCACACGTCGTGCTCGAGGTAGCTGGACAGCACGTGCGCGGCTGCACCGAACTCGTCCTTCTCGACGCAGGCGCGCACCACGTTGGTGACGTCGGAGCCGACCGCCTCGGCGACAGTCGTGACGTTGACGGGCAGGCCGGTCCGTCGGGCGACGTGCACGGCGTCGGCCACCGCGAGCGAGTGCGGGCTCAGGTACAGGGACATGGCGACCGTCGGGACGCCGTCGGTGAAGAGCTCCACCAGGCGGCCGACGATCCCCGCGAGCCAGCGGCCGTCGGGGACCTTGTAGTCGCCGACGGGCTCGGGGCGCTCGACGGTGATCCCCGGCGAGTAGGGCAGCACCCCGTCGAGCGGCTTGAGGGGGAGGCCCGTCGCCTGCAGCCGGTCGATGGGCCACGTGACGATGCGGACGTCGTCGAAACCCCGCTGGAGGGCGGCCTCCGCGAGGTTGCGGGCCTCGCCCGAGTGCCCGCAGATGACCGGGTCGGCGCGGACGACGATGACGAGACGGCGGTTCGGGAACACGGCGACTCCTGGGGTCAGCGCCGCAGCGCGGTGGACGGGGGGGTCGTGCTGACGGACGGGGGCCGGACGGTGGTGCCCCAGGCGCTGGGCGTCGGACCGAGCTCCAGGTGCAGGCGTCCGCCGCGGTGGAGCTCGGTACCGGTCAGCCACGTGCGATCGAGCCGCTCACCGTCGAGGTGGACGGACTGTACATACTGCGTAGGTCCGTCGGGTGTCGGTTCGATGAACCCTGAGGTCTCGATGACGAAGTTGCGGTCGCCGACCTCGATGCTCGACTCCCGCCACGCGGGCGCGCTGATGAGGAACAGGTTCTGGCCGGCCACCGGGAAGATCCCCAGCGACGCCCACACGAACCACGAGCTCAACCCGCCGGAGTCGTCGTTGCCCGGCAGCCCGCCGCGGCCGACGCCGAACTGGTTCTGCACGATCGCCTGCACCACCTCGGCGGTCCGGTCGGGCCGGCCGGCGTAGTGGTAGGACCAGGGAGCCTCCATGTCGGGCTCGTTGTTCAGGCCCTCGAACCGGTTGAGCGCGTAGCCGGCCGCCATCTCCTCGAGGTCCGGCCGCAGCCCCGGCTGCGTCACGGGTGGGGCGTCGAAGCCGAAGAACTGGTCGAGCTGCGCGACGAAGGCGTCATCGCCTCCAGAGAGCTTGATGCGCGCGGCCATGTCGTGCAGCAGCCGGAACGAGTAGTTCCAGCGCCCGCCCTCGTAGTACGTGGAGTCCTGCAGGAGGCCGGTCTCCTCGTCGAACGCGTTGACCCAGCGCGCGGCCAGCGGCGTGAACTGCTCGACGAGCATCGGGTCGCCCACGTGCGCCGCGATCTGCGAGGTGCACCAGTACCCGAACGCCAGGTCGAGCGTGTGGCTGATCGGGTGCACCTTGCCGCGCAGCAGGAAGTCCTCGCCGTACGTGCGGCGCAGGTCGTTGTGCATGTGCACCAGCGCCCAGTCCCAGTCCATCCCGGGCAGGCCCAGCTGGCACAGGTCGGACAGGAACGTGTGCGCCAGCGCGCTCGCCTGCCGGCTGAACTGGTCGGCGCCGCGGGCCATCCGGTACCCGATCGGGAGGTTCCCCTCCTCCTCGGAGATGTACAGGAGCGCGTTCGCCAGCTCCACGGCCTTGTCCGGCATGAGCGTTGTCAGCAGGGGGAGCTGCGTCCGGTAGATGTCCCACATGGTCGCGATGTCGAACGCGAACGGGCCGTCGGTCGGCCAGAACGGCGACTCGTCCAGGGCCAGGCACGGCTTGATCAGCGAGTGGTACAGCGCAGTCGAGAAGACCGTCTGCTTGTCCTTCGACGGAGTGTCCACCCGGATCTTGCCGAGGCTCTCCTGCCACTTCTCCGCAGTCGCCGCGCGCCTCGTCGCAAAGCTGGACGGCCCCGGACCGCACTCGCGCTCGAGGTTCTCCCGGGCCTGGTCGACGCCTCGCAGCGAGAACCCGAACCGCAGCTCCACCACCTGACCGGGCTCGGACGGCCCGGCCCACATGAGCCCGAACGGCCTCAGGGTGGTCGGCCGGATGCGGTCGAAGTCCAGCCGCGTGCCACCCGGCATGAGCCGACGGTCGTACCAGAGCATCTGCCGCCAGCGCGGGTCGTCGCACTCCACGTGGATGGCCAGCGGTGCACCCTCGACGACGATCTCGCCCTGCGCGATCCCCGGGCTGATCGAGTGCAGGTGCGCCCGCAGCGGCACCGTGCGGCCGTAGGGGATGGTCAGACCGCCGAGCGAGAAGTCGATCACCAGGCGCGCGTCGCGGTGCGCAGGGAACGTGTACCGGTGGACCGCCGACTTGGGGCCGACGGTGATCTCCGCGCGGATGCCCGACTCGAGCGTGRCCGCGTAGTAGCCCGGCTCCGCAGCCTCGTCCACGATCTCCCACAGGTCACCGAGGCCGTCCAGGGGCTGCAGCATCGGGGTGACGCGGAAGTAGTTGTAGTACTTGCGAATCGCGCCCGTGCCGGACTGCTGGAAGTGCGTGAACCCGCTGGCCACCTGGCGCTCGTGCATCTCCGTGGGGAGGCCCTCGGTGCCGAGGTCGTAGCGGCCGTAGCCCGTCGGGTACGCGCCGCTGTACGCGCAGGCACTGACCATGCCGAGCGGGTACGTGGCACCCGGGTGGGTGTTGCCGACCTGCGGCTTGGGCCACCACCACGTCGTTGCGAGGCCGTGCTGGTCGGGCAGGCTCGTGGCTTCCGTGCCGATGAAGGGGTCGACGCGTTCGAACATCCGCCGCTCCTTGCGCTCGTCCGGGTGGGGACAGGGTCGCGTGCGGGAGACGCCTGCGTCCATGCCCTGGTTCTGGGGACGGTACGTGCGGAGTGTTGCGGGGGGGTTTCGGGATCGAACTCAGCCAGAGGTCGCGGGCGCAGCGTGAGCCTCGAACCGTTCCCATCGCCACGCGAGCAGGGTGCGATCGGGCTGATCCTTGGCCTTCTTCGGGATGGTCAGGCTGCGGCCATGCATGTCCTGCAGACCGTGTCGGAGCATCGGGCCATCGATCTCCAGGAGCAGGTCCCTATCGATCGACACCTTGTAGTCGGGGGAGATGCCGAGCATCTGTTGGTCGTACGCGGCGTGATGGATCTTGCAGAGGGCAAGCCCGTTGGACGTCGTCGGAACGCCTCCCGCCTCCGTGTCCGGCACGATGTGCGCGGCGTCAAGGAGAGAGCCGTGTCGAAGTGTGCACACCGCGCAGGTCGTCTCGTAGGCGAGGAGAACCCGAGTCCGGAAAGCGGGTTGGTGCAGGCGTTGGCGAGCCAGTCGCAGCGCGTAAGCCCGCTGTGGGTCTGAAAGGTCCCGCGTCGATCCCATGAAGCGAAATGCCTCGTCCAAGGCGATGGTGAACGAGCGCCTCACGGGATCGTCATCGACCACATAGACCGGCATGACCGGCGTGTAGTAGTTGGCGATCTCCTTGCGAAAGAGGATCAGTGGTTGTCCAGTGGAGATGGCAGCACGCAACTTCCGGTTGTCCCCACCAGCTGGGTCACCTGCCCGATACGCGTAATGCAGGAGGCCATCGGTCTGGCTCTCAGTGTCGTCGTACGGGCCGCTGGCAGAGGCCACGATTGCCAGAGTCGACGAGAACTCACGCGGATTGCGGATACCCCTCGAGAAGTCAATGATCGGCAGCTCCCTGCCATCGATCGTGAAGTCCAAGAGCTCGTGTCGATGCAGAAACCCACCATTGGCGTCTGCGCGCTCACGCACCCAATCGAAGATCCGCATACGGAGGGCGCTCTCGACGGCAGTGTCCACCGGATCAGCTGAGCAGTAACTGAACGCAAAACGCAAGGTTGGTTGTGAGTGGCCCGCGACACCGACGGTTCGGGGGCTCTGGAGGGCGGCGGCCGCCTCTCGCTGCGATGATCAGCAACGCATTCGCACTCCACAGCCCAACAGCCCGAAGGGTCCCTTCATGACCGAGGCCACGGCTGTCCGCCAGCCCCCCGCCGTCCCGCGCTCCGCGTGGAACGCGCTCATCGTCCTCATGGCCGGCATGTTCATGGCCCTGCTGGACACCACGATCGTCAACGTCGCGCTCCCGACGATCAGGCTCAGCCTCGACGCGTCCGAGGCCACGCTCAGCTGGATCATCAGCGGCTACGCCCTCGCGTTCGGCATCGCGCTGATCCCGGCGGGGCGGATCGGTGACCGGGTCGGCCACAAGTGGGTGTTCTTCACCGGCCTGCTGCTTTTCACGGTCGCGAGCGCGTTCTGCGGGTTGGCGCAGGACAGCCTCCAGCTGATCGTCGCGCGGGCGGTGCAGGGGCTCGCCGGGGGCATCTTCGTGCCGGGTGTGACGGCGATGATCCAGCTGCTGTTCCCCCCGCAGGTGCGCGGCAAGGCGTTCGCGATCATGGGCTCGGTCATCGGGGTGTCGACGGCACTGGGGCCGATCCTCGGTGGGCTGATCATCGAGGCGTTCGGCGACGAGAACGGCTGGCGGCTCGTCTTCTGGGTCAACCTGCCGATCGGTGTCCTCGCCCTGGTCGCCGCGGCGAAGATCCTGCCGGCGGGCGCGGAGGGCAAGCAGAAGCCCGGGTACGACTTCGTCGGCCTGGCGCTCGTGACCGCGGGGCTGATCGCGCTGCTGGTGCCGCTGATCGAGGGACAGGACAAGGGCTGGCCGGCGTGGACGTTCGTCACGCTGGCGGTGGGCGTGCTCCTGATCGTGGCGTTCGCGTTCTGGGAGAAGCACATCGAGGACGACAACCCGATGGTGCCGCCGCACCTGTTCTCGCACCCGGCGTTCACGGGCGGGACGATCCTCGCGCTCGTCTACTTCGCCGCGTTCACGTCCATCTTCTTCACCATCTCGCTGCTCTGGCAGGCGGGGCTCGGGCACACCGCGCTGGAGTCCGGGCTTGTGGCGGTGCCGTTCGCGATCGGGTCGATCATCGGGGCGTCGCAGAGCAACCGTCTCTCGCAGCGGCTGGGCCGCACCGTGCTCGTCGTCGGCACCGCAATGGTCGCGGTCGGCCTGGTCTGGGTGTGGCTGGTGTTCCGCCAGGTGCCCGCCGCCGACCTCACGCACTGGCAGCTCCTGGTCCCCCTGCTCATCGGCGGCATCGGCAGCGGGCTGTTCATCGCTCCGAACGCGCAGTTCATCGTCGCGACCGTGGACCGCTCGGAGGCGGGTGCAGCCAGCGGGGTGATCGGGGTGATGCAGCGCGTCGGGTCGGCCATCGGCATCGCCGTCATCGGCAGCGTCCTGTTCGGCACCCTCGTCATCACCAGCAACGACCCCGCGCAGATCGCGCAGGCGTTCACCGACAGCGCCGCGCACGCCATGGCGGTGAGCGCCGCACTGGCCGTCGTCGCCTTCGCGCTGGTGTTCGTGCTTCCGCGCAAGGTCGACGCGCACGGCGGGCCGCCGCCCGCGGAGTGAGTCGTCGCCGAACCGTCGACGAGACGCCACCTGGCGGCCACGTCGCCGGAGTGCACTGGGTGCCATGGCCATCGCGCTGGACGTGCCCCGCCTCTACTCCGCGACCGACGACCACCAGCCGGAAGTCGGCACCACCGTGTGGGCGGTGGCGCACCCGATCGGGGAGGCGTCGGACGGACCGGACACCCGCTGGGTGCTGGTGATGGGCGAGGTGATGGGGGTCCGGCTCGACACGCCGGGCTGGCCGAACGGGCAGGTGTGGTCGACGCCGGAGCTGTGCCGGGAGCTCGCGTGGTCGCGGCACGTCGTCGGGCGTCGGCACCACACCGGCTTCGACGTCCTGCGGCTCGAGGTCGTCACGCCGAGCCTGTTCCGGCTCGCGACGCTCTGATCCGCAGGTAGCGTGACCCTCGCCCGCAACGACGAGGGAGCACCACGATGAAGGACTTCGACCAGGCGCTGCGCACCGCGGCGCCCGGCACGATCGACGGCGCCAAGCTGCTCACGCGGTTCGCCTACGAGCAGCTGGCCGTGCCGAGCGGCGGACCGGTCGGCGAGCACCTCGAGGGGTTCATCCCCGCGATCGTGCACCGCGACGGAGCGCACCACCTGGTGGCCTTCTCGTCGGTGCAGCGGTTCCACGACGAAGGCCGCCTCGGCGGTGAGGCCGTGACGATGCCGGTGCGCGAGGTGCTGCTGCGGATGCCCGCGGACGTGGGCATCGTGATCAACCCGGGCAGCTCGCAGGGGTTCGAGCTGGGACCGGACGTCGTCGCCACGCTGCGCGAGGAGCTGGCGCGGCCACACGACGAGTGATCAGGCGGGGACAGGCACCTTCACGCTGGTGAGGAACGCGGCCGCCTGGGTGAGGTCGTCGAACTCGTCCTCGACCAGGTCCACCAGCAGGTCGTTGCTCCACAGGATCAGCCGCCCGAGGGTGAACTGCTCCTTGGCCACCTCGGGAAGAGTCAGCCCGTAGACGCGCTGGGCGATCTCCTTCTTGCCGCCGCGCGCGCCGCCGTACGTCGAGATCGGCAGGTACGCGTCCGGCGACGTGGCGACGAGGACGCGGGTCAGCGCAGGCTCCTTGAAGCCCGTCATCCCCAGACCGCCCTGGCCCAGGATCAGGCGCGTGAGCCGGTCGGGCAGCGGGACCGTCGCGGGCCCGTAGAGCAGGTAGCGGATGGTGTTGCGCGTGCGGGCCGACGCCTCACGCTCGCCCATCGACTTCCACGCCCGGTTGAACGACGCGGTGGTCGCGTTGGTGGCGCCGGGGGTCTCGTTGACGAACGACAGGAGGTCGCGGGGGTCGCAGTCGGCGACCTCGTCCCGGCTGAACACCTGCTGGTAGTGCGACCAGTCGAAGCCGGGCTCGGTCGGTGCGGTCGCCGCGGCGAGCGCAGCCACCTGCTCCAGCCGGGCGGGGTCGACCGCGGAACGATCCGGGAACCGCGCCTGCAGGTCGGCCGACGAGGCCGGGAGGGCGGCCTGCGCCTTCGACTCCCCACGGGTCCACTGGTGCGCGCACGCGGTGCATCGAATGATGCGGCGATCGTCCGCCAACCGTTCGACGAGTTCGAGCTCTCCGGACGTACAGACCGGGCATGTCAGCATGGTGCTCCTTCGTCTCTACAGAGAGTGTGACGCACCCAGCGGACCTCCGGCGCCGATCGGCAGGTGCAACCACCACGTGATGCCCGTCCCGATGCGTTCCAGACCGCACTTCTCGTAGAGCCGGACCCCTGCCGGCGTGGAGTTCAGCACCACCGTCCGCGCCCCGGCGCCGGCCGCTGCGGAGCACACGGCCTGCATCAGTCCGGTGCCCAGTCCGCGCCGCTGGAACGGCTGCCAGACGTCGACGTCGAACACCCCCGCCAGGTCACCGACCCGGTGCGACCACGCGCGGCCCGCGAACCGGCCCTCGTCGTAGGCGGCGGCGTACCAGGCCCGAGCGGGACGGAGCCGCGCCATCGCAAGCTCGGCCGCGTAGCCGGCGTGCATCCCGCGGTAGTCGGTGGTCGTGGCCTGCAGCTCGACGCGCGCGTCCGCCAGGATGCCTCCGAGATCCACCGGCCCGGCCATCCACCACGGTTCCCAGCCGCGCTCGAACCCGGCGGCGGCCAGTGGCGCAGGGTCGACGTCCAGCCCGAGCCACGCGCCGACGGTTGCGGCTCCGTTGGCCCGCGCACGTTCCACGCCGCGTGCCAGTGCCGCCGGGTCGATGACCCGGGGAAACATGAGGTCGCCGTTCGCCCAGACCAGCCCGTCGTCCTCCCACGTGTCGCCGCCGAGCACCTCGGCGCGCAGCTGGAACCAGCTGAGCTGGACCCGCTCGCAGTCCGCGACGGTCACCGTCACACGGGGCCTCGTCGGATGCGCTCGAGCAGGCCGTCCGGGGTGACCGTGTCGAAGTCCCAGCTGGAGTCGATCCACCACGTGACGCCGGCGTCCTCGAGTGCGGCGATCTTGTCCGCGGCCTCGGCGGGGTCGGTCGGCAGCACGCCCTCGACCACCAGCTCGAACGGGTCGCCGCCGCGCTGCTCGGTCACCCACGCCTTGATCTCGCGGAGCTGGTCGGGGCCGAGCGGGTCGAAGGAGTTCTCCCGCCGGACCGGCAGCACCCCGTCGCGCCCGGCGGCGCGACGCATCGACCGTGGGGCGAACCACGCGCCGATCACCCAGACCGGGATGGTCCCGCGCACCGGCCGAGGCTGGAACTCGAAGTCCGTGAGCTGGTAGTGGGTGCCCTCGTGGCTGAACTTCTCGCCGGTCCACGCGAGGTCGAGGATCGCGAGGGACTCGTCGAGGAGCGCTGCTCGTTCCTTGACGTCGACGTGCTCGCCGGACACCCGGCTGTACGCGCCGTCGTCGATGGCGCCGAGGCCGACAGGGAGCACCAGGCGGCCGCCGGACAGGTGGTCGATCGTGAGCGCCTGCCGGGCCACCTCCCACGGTTTGCGCCGCGGCAGCGAGAAGACCATGGCGCCGAGCGTGAGGCGGCTGGTCCGCACCGCCGCGGCCCCGAGCAGGGTCCAGGGGTCGAACGTGTCCATCGGGCCGATGGCGATGCCGTCCCACGCGAAGAAGCCGTCCCAGCCGGCCTCCTCGGCGGCGACCGCCATCTCGATGTTCTGGGCAGCAGATCCGCACGTGGCGGTGACACCGAACTTCATGAACCGGACGCTACGCCCGGCCTCCGACAGCCGTCCGGCCGAGCGTCTCGGCGATCGCGACGTCCCACGGTGTCGCGACGAGTCCCAGCACGCGTGACGATGCCGCGGTGTCCATGACGTAGGGCTGCGTGAAGTGGTCGGAGACGGCGGCGACCTCCCGCAGCAGCGGCGACACGAGTCCCAGCGCGCGCACCACCGCAGCCGGCATCGGGCGGATCCGCGGAGCCGGGCCGTGCGCGGCGAACCGTGCGCCCAGCTCGCGCAGCGTCAACGGCTCCGCGGTCGGCACGTGCCACCCGTGCCCCCAGGCGTCGGGGGTCGCGCCGGCGGCGACGAGCGCGCGCGCGAAGTCGGGCAGGTAGGTCCAGCTGTGCGGCTGGTCGACGGCGACGACCGGCCGCACGACCTTGCCGGCCAGGAGGGGCTCGAGGAACCGCGGCCCGGCGAGCGCCTGGGAGTCCGCGAGCGGGCCGAGGTAGTCGGCCCCGCGCACCTCGGCCACCCGCAGGTCTCCTGCGCGGTGCCGGGCCTCGGCCTCGCGCCACATCTGCGCGCGGACGGCACCCTTGGAGTCGGTCGCGTCGAGCGGCGAGTCCTCGGTCATCACGGCGCCGCGGGTGGCGTAGCCGTAGAGGTTTCCTGCGGTCACGAGCACCGCCCCGGTCCGGGCTGCTGCGTCGAGCAGGGACGCCCACAGCGGCGGCCAGTCGGTGGGCCAGCGGTGATAGGCGGGCGAGGCGCAGTTGTAGAGGACCTCGGCGTCGCGGGCCGCCGCCGCGAGGGCGTCGACGTCGGTCGCGTCGACCGCCGCGTGCGTGATGCCGCCGGCGGAGGCTCCGCCGGAGCGGCTGAGCACCAGGACGTCGGCGCCCTCGGCGGCGAGAAGGTGGGCCAGCGTGGTGCCGACAGCACCCTTGCCGACGATGACGTGGCGGCTCATGGCGAGATCTCCCAGGATCGAAGTGCGAGCAGTGCTCTGTGATGTGAGCAATGCTCGCACAAGACTGCGACGAGAACAAGAGCACTGCTCGCAGTTCTGGCACACTGACGCCATGACCGAGCCGACGACCGCCCCCCTGCGCGCACGGGAGCGGGCCCGGGCCGAGCTCATGTCCGAGCTGCTCGCCGCGGCCCGCGCCCGGCTCGAGAGCGAAGGGTCCGCGGCGCTGAGCCTGCGCGCAGTCGCGCGGGACCTCGGCATGGCGTCGTCGGCGGTCTACCGGTACGTGCCCTCCCGCGACGCCCTGCTGACCCTGCTGATCATCGAGGCGTACGACGCGGTGGGCCAGGTCGCCGAGGAGGCCGCTGCCGGCGCCCGTGACGCCGGCCCCGCTCAGGCGTGGCTCGAGGTCGCGCGCGCCGTGCGGCGGTGGGCGCTCGAGCAGCCGTACTCGTTCGAGCTCATCTACGGCACGCCGGTCCGCGGCTACCGCGCCCCCGACGACACCGTGCGCTCCGCGGTCCGGGTGTGGGCGGTCCTCGTCGGGCTGCTGCTGGAGGCGTACGGGGACGGCGTGCTCGACCCGGCGGGCCCTGCGTTCGACCCCGTCGGTCGCATGACACCCGAGGTCTACGCCTTCGCCGGCTTCCCCGATCCGGCCGCCGTGCCCGTCGAGGTGGCCCGGGTGGCCACGCGGTCGGCGACCCTCTTCACATCCCTCGTCGGCGCGATCTCCGTCGAGCTGTTCGGCCACCTGCACCGGGTCGCCGCCGACCCCGCCCTGGTCTTCGACGTCACGATCGCCACGGCCGCCGCGGGCGTCGGGCTGCGGATCTCGCTCGACTGACCGGGAAATCACTGGCCGGATCGCGGCCCCGGCGCGCACCCTGGTCGCCGCGGGCGCAGGTCGCCGGCGGGTCGATGAGCCCCGCCCCGGGAGGTTCGACTCCTCCGCTCGCGACCACACACCGATCCGCCCCGCTAGCTCAACAGGACAGAGTGCCGGCCTACGACGCCGGAGGCTGCTGGTTCGACTCCAGCGCGGGGCACCACCGAGAGGAACGACGATGGCGGGAGTACTCGTCCTGAACGCGGGCTACGAGCCGCTGCACCGCGTCTCCCTCGCGCACGCCGTCCGCATGCTGCACCGCCGCGTCGCGGTCGTCGAGGAGGCCGTGGACGGCCGCACGTTCGGCCCGTACCCGCTCCCCGCGGTGCTCCGCCTGGTCCGCTACGTGCAGATGCGCTGGCGCCACCGGGGCGGGGTGCCGACGTGGTCCCGTGCAGGGATGCTCGTCCGCGACGGGCACGTCTGCGCGTACTGCGGCACCGGTGGCGCGCTGACCGTCGACCACGTGCTGCCCCGCAGCCGCGGCGGCGCGAGCTCGTGGCTGAACACCGTCGCCGCCTGCGCGGCCTGCAACCACCGCAAGCGCGACCGCACGCCTACGGAGGCGGGGATGCGGCTGCGGTTCGAGCCGCGCGTGCCGTCGCACCTCGAGCTGCTCAAGTAGAGAGTCCACCTGGTCGACTCGTCCAGGGTGAACGAGTGGATCGCACGCAGGTGGTTCGGGGGCCGTGCGGCGGTCGAGGCGTGGCGTCACCGGCGGAAGGTGCAGGCTCATCTGCGCCGCCCGCTGGTGACGGCCCACGTGTGCGAGCAGGTCGCCGTTCCGCGGACGGCGGCGGAGATCTGGGCCTTCGTCACCGACCCCGGGAACGAAGGCGCGATCCTCGGTGCCCAGCACGTCCGGTCGTTCGTGGTCCCCGGGACGCCGGCGGGCGCGGTCGGTGAGGTCCTGTGCACGGTCGTCCGACAGGGGGACGGGTCCTGGAAAGGAGTGCTCGGCGAGACGGTCGAGCGTGTCGAGGGCGTCCGCCTCGTCGTGCGGGTGCTGAGCGAGGGCCACGGCCACCGGGAGACCGTGACCGTCGCGGACGGCGAGCTGACGTGGGAGGTGGCCGCCGAGACGCACCCCGAGCACGTCGAGGCCCTACGGCCCCGCCTCTCGGCCGCGCTGGTCGAGCACCTCGGCCGGATCGCCGCGTGCATGACCGGGCAGGTCGCCCCCGAGGTCGACGCTCCGTGCGTGCCGCGGTGTGCGGACGGCGGATCGATCGTCGACATCGAGGTCACCGCCGCCATCGAGATCGCCTCGTCGGCCGAGGACGCCTGGGAGCTCGTCGCCGATGCGGAGAGGGTCGCGCTCGAGTCGTCGGACCCGTCGGCCGTGAGCTTCACGGTGCCGGGTTCCCGGCGGGGCGAGGTCGGTGAGCTCGTCTGCGTGCTCGTCGACAGGGTCGGCGGGGGGCGCGCCGCGACGTTCCAGCAGGTCGTCGGCCTGCGTCCGGGCCGGTCGATCGTGCTGCGCAGCCTCTCCGGGGTGCCCGAGCACGCGTGGGAGCGCGAGGTCGTGGTCGAGCCGCTGCCCATCGGCGCGCGCCTGACCCATCGCGTGCTGATCCCGGTGCACCGCCACGAGAGGGTGTCGGCCAGAGTCCTGTACGGGCAGGGCGCCACCCGCTACCTCCGGGTCGTCGAGGAGGAGCTGGTCCGCGCCTGAGAGCCGATCGGGTGATGCGTCAGATCGTGATCCGTCGACGCTCACGCGGAGCGGGTGAGACGTCGATGTCCAGCGCAGACCGCCGCGGACCCCGGCGCGCGGGACCGACACCAGGAGCGCCGTGAGCAACCAGGACCCGTACCAGCAGCCGAGCGGCGCCGGATGGCAGCCCGGCAGCTTCGCCGCTCCCGCCTACTCGCCGCAGGGCGACGCCTACGGCACGCCGCCGCCGTACACGGGTGACCAGTACGGCACGCCTCCACCACCGCCGTTCCAGGCCGACCCGTTCGGTGCCCCGCAGGCGCAGCACCCCGCGTTCGCGTCCTACGGGACGCCCGCGGCGCCGCCTTACGGCTACCCGGCCGGCCCGCAGTACGCCGCCCCGACATACGGCTACCCGCTCGCGTCGGCGCCGACGTACGCGCATTGGGGTCTGCGCGTCGCGGCGATGCTGCTCGACCTCCTCGGGGTGATCCCGTACTGGGTGGGTGCGTTCGTCTCCGGCATGCTGTCGACGCCCGGGTACGACCAGTTCGGTCAGCCGACGAGCGTCTCGACGCCGGCCGGCTCGGCCGCGCTGGCGATCGGCGCGCTGGTCTCGTTGGCGCTCTGGGTGTGGAACCGGGGCTTCCAGCAGTCGCGCACTGGTCAGTCGTGGGGCAAGAAGGTGGTCGGTCTGCGGCTCGCGCGCGACGAGACGGGGGAGAACGTCGGAGTCTGGCGTGCCCTGCTGCGGGACCTCGCGCACTGGCTCGACTGCTGGATCTTCGGCCTCGGCTTCTGGTTCCCGCTCTGGGACGCGAAGCGGCAGACGTTCGCGGACAAGATCGTCAAGACAGTCTCGGTGCGATGACGACGGCTCCCGGGTGGTACGACGACCGCGCCACGCCTGGCGTCCTGCGCTGGTACGACGGCACGAGCTGGACCCCGCACGTCGCGCCGCTGCCGCCCGCGCCGGGCGCGAGGGTGGCGGCCCCGTGGCCCCCGGCGCCCGTGGGCGACCCCGCGGGGATCACGGCACCTGATCAGACGCTCCACTGGTTGCTGCCCGTCGGCCGCTCGTGGCAGTCGATCCTGGCCGGCTACCTCGGCCTCCTGGCGTTGCTGATCTGGCCGCTCGCCCCGGTGGCGGTCGTGGTGGGCGTGCTGGGCCTGCGGCGTGCCCGCACCGGTGGGCACGGGTCGGGGCGCGCAGTGTTCGGCATCGTCGGCGGCGTGCTCGGCTGCGTCTTCTGCGTTCTCTACCTGGTCAACACGGCCGCATAGGCGCCACGGACGACGCTCTCGGCGGCCTTGCCGAACATGCAGTAGTCGTCGTTCGCCGCCGCGTCCGCCTCGTCGTACAACCGGGCCGGCCAGTCCCAGAGCATGAAGCCGCGGACCCAGTCGCGGCGCGCGCACGCCCCGAACGCCGCCTCGTACCAGTCGACCTGCGCCTGCTCGGACGTGGCACCGGGGAGCGCCCAGTCGTTGGGCAGCGCGGGGGAGCCGACGCGGCTGGGGCAGCCGGCCTCCATGAAGAAGAACGGCTTGCCGTGCGCGGCGACCACCGGCTCGATGCGGTCGAGCTGGTTCTCCCAGTCGTCGACCGGGTAGTAGCCCGAGGACGAGATGACGTCGACCGCGTCCCACCAGCCGACGTGGTCCTCCTGGTACTTGTCGCAGTTGTAGGTGACCAGGCCGGGGTAGACCGCGCGGACCTCCGCGACGAGCGCACGCCACTCGGCCTCGCGGCGGTCCGTCTGCACCATCTCGCAGCCGACGCAGAGCATCTCGGCGCCCTCCTCGGCCGCGATGCGCGCGTGGTGGACGATGAACTCGGTGTAGGAGGCGAACCACTCGGACCACGTGGGCTCCGGCGGGACGTCGATGTCGAAGAAGTTGATGTGCGCGCGCCACGTCCCGTTCCGGACGTTGACCACCGGCTTCAGGCAGACCTTGAGGCCGCGCGCCCTGGCCGCCCGGATGGCCCAGCGGACCTCGTCGTCGGTGACGGTCGGCTGCTCGCGGAAGTGGATCTGGGTCGACTGTGCGGTGTCCTGCAGCGCACCGAACGTGACCGCCGTCCAGGTCACCCCGAGCCGCTCGACCATCAGGTCCATCGACCGCTCGGCCTCCGGTCCGCCCCACGTGCCCCGCACGCCGGTCCAGCCCCACGTCATGCCCGCCACGTAGCCGAGGTCATCTCCAGTGATCACGAGAGCAGCCTACCGACTTTCTTCGCCGAGTGAACAAAGGGTCGGGTCAAGTTCGTGGGTCGATCTGCCGAAGGGGTGAGGTGACCGGAGGAAGCGGGCATCCAGCAGGCTGGTACGACGACGGCGTGACGCCCGGCGTCCAGCGGTGGTTCGACGGGACTGCATGGACCGAGACGACGCGTCCGCTCGCTCCTCCCGCGCCCGTCCCCACAGCGGCCTACGCGCACGATGCGGCCTTCGGCCAGCCGGTGGGGTTCGGGGTGCAGACGCCCATGACCTTCGGCTTCGGCGCCGGCTTCGAGACGCCGCGGCAGACCATCGCGCCCTTCGGACAGTCCTTCGGGGCCCCGGGTCAGCCGGGCACCTCCTACGGAACGGCCCTTCCGTTCGGGAGACTCGTCGACGAGGGTGCGGTCCGCTCGGCCCGCCGGGCGACGACCTGGTCGCTCGTGGGTGGCATCGTCGCGATGGTGGTCGGCGGGGCGGTCGCGATCGCCCGGGCACGTGCCCTGGAGCTCGGCGTCTCGGGGAGCAGCGGCAGCTACATCGCGACCGGCGGGCTGATCTCGGCGGCCGTCGCCTTCGTTCGCGCCGGCAAGTCGTACCGGGTCATGGTCGACAAGGGCGGGACCCCGTGGTCGGCCGCGGGCAAGTCGCTCGTGCTCGGTGCCGCCGGGCTCGCCGCGCTGCTGGCCGTCGTCGGTGTGGTGCAGGTGGCGCGCGCGTCGTCGCTCCCTCCGCTCGGCCCGGCGATCGCCGGCTCGTGCTGGACGGTCGAGGGCACGGGCGACGCCCAGGCACTCCAGGTGCGGTGCGAGACCGCGCACGAGTACGTGGGCACGCTCGTCACCCTCGAGAGCGACGGGTCGGACTGTCCCGCGCAGACCTACTCGGTCCTCGACCTGGCCGACGGCACCGGCTTCTACCTCTGCCTCGCCCCCGACCCCTCGCTCGGGTGAGCGCGCCGCTCAGCCCGTGTGCATCCAGGGCGTGAACGTGACGCCGACCAGCAGGCCCTCGGGGCTGAGGAGGCGCGCCGTCGTCTGACCCCAGGGTTCCTCGGTGGCGCCCTTCAGCAGCCGGTGCCCCTTCGCGGTCAGCTCCGCGACGGCCTCGGGGACCGCGGCGACGGATGCGACGTCGAACTCGATCCAGGCCTGCGGGGTCGGCAGGTCCGCGGGCCAGTCCGGCGTGCCGAACGTCGACTGCGCCGCCTGCGCGATCGGCCACAGGGCGAACGCCTTGACGCCCTCGAGGTCGTCGCTGGTGAGGTACCCCGGCGCGGGCTCCTCGAGGGCGATGCCGAGGCCGTCGCCCCAGAACGAGCGGGCGACGTGCGCGTCCCGCGTGATGGGGCCGAAGCCCGCGACGAACGAGATCTCCATGTCCGCCGACGCTAGTCCCGGCCGCCGACAGCCCCCGACGTCACCCCGCGAGGGTCCGGGCGCGCAGCAGGACCGCGTCGAGCATGGCCGGGGTCAGCCGTCCGGTGAAGGTGTTCTGCTGGCTGACGTGGAAGCAGCCGAGGAGCACCACCGTGGCGCCACCCGGTCCGGCGAGGGTCAGCTCGACGCCGTGCCCGAACCGGGGTCGTGGCCGGGGGACGGCCCAGCCCTGCTCGGTGAGCGTCGTCAGCAGGGCCTGCCACCCGAACGCGCCCAGCACCACGACGACCCCCGGCCGCACCAGCTCCAGCTCCCGCGCGAGGTACGGCCCGCAGGTCCGCCGCTCCTGCGGGGTCGGGTCGTTGGCGGGCGGGGCGCACCGGACCGGGGCGGTCACGCGGATGTCGGTCAGGGTGAGGCCGTCGTCGCGGGACACCGAGGTCCCCTGCGACGCGAAGCCCGTGCGGTGCATCGCGGCGAACAGGAAGTCGCCCGACCGGTCGCCGGTGAACATCCGGCCCGTGCGGTTGGCGCCGTGCGCGGCGGGGGCCAGGCCGACGACGAGCACCGCCGCGGCCGGGTCGCCGAAGCCGGGGACCGGCCGCGCCCAGTACGTCTCGTCGCGGAAGGCTGCCCGCTTCTCGACGCCGACGAGCTCGCGCCAGGCGACCAGCCGCGGGCACGCCCGGCACGTGGGGACCACCGCGTCGAGCGCCGCCAGGTCAGGGGCGGCCGCCGCGGCGCGCACGACGTCGTCCGGCGTCGTCGGCACGCCGGCGGGGGTCATCCGACCGTCGCCACCCACCGGGCGCGACGGACCACCTCGGCGCCGACGACGCCCGCCGCCCGGGTGGCCCGCAGGTCGCGCTCGAGGGGCGGCAGGACGCCGCCGGCCGCCAGGGCGCGGCTGCGGGGCAGGCCGAGGACGGGCACCGGACCGGAGAGCTCGCGTGCACCGAGCCCCGGCCCGGAGACCGCGACCGGGACGATGAGCGCCCGCCCGTGCAGGCCGGGGGAGCGCGGCTCGAGCGTCTCGAACGCCCGCACCGCCGCCGCCAGGCCGGCCGTGTGGCTCGCGCAGACCAGGACGACCACCGCGCCCGGGTCCTCGAGCGCGGGACTCTCGCCGGCCAGGGCGTGCGGGCCGAGGTCGTGCACGACGACCGGTCCGCGCGACGAGGTGGAGCCGGCGCGGGCGTGCAGCGTGCCCCCGGAGTGGTCGAGCAGGGCGCAGCGGCCGTCCAGCATCCGCCCGACCAGCGCCGCGACCGTCGTCGTGCCGACCCCGCCCGCGACGCCGGCCACGACCACGCGCGTGCCGTCCGGCACCGGGCCGGTCAGCCAGCGGTGCGCCTCGGGGGCCAGCAGGTCGAGGCTCATTCGCCGTCCTGGACCACGCACAGCCCGCCCAGGCGAGCGGTCATCTCCTGCACGACGGCCAGGCCGGTGCGGGCGTCCTCGGCGTTCCACGGGACCAGCGCCTCGACCCACCACAGCGGGCTGCCGTCGGTGGCCCACGTCGGCAGCTGGCGCACGGACGGCAGGAGCCGACGGATCTCGGCGGCGTTCTGGACGGTCAGTGGCTGGTGGATGCTCAGCACCGCGCGCCCCTCGCCGCCGTCGGCGCGGACCACCTGGTGCACCGCGCCACCGTGCAGCGTGCGCAGGCCGAGCTCCGGGTCCACGGACGCCCCCGCCTCGACCAGGGCGCGCGCGTCCGGCGGCGTGGGACTGAGGACGACGATCTCACGGGGCACCGAGCACCTCCGGGGTGTGTGCGACCTGGATGAGCGTGGGCCGTTCGCCGCGGCGCAGCAGCCGCCCGCGGCCGGCCGGGAGCTGCTCGGCGTAGGTGCCGGGGAAGACCTGACCCTCCGAGCGCTCGCCCGCCATGAGCAGCCCGCTGCCGCCGGTGTCGCGGATGGCCTGGAGCACCGGGTCGTAGAGCGCGCGGGAGGCACCCGCGACCGGGCGGGTGAGCAGGACGTGCAGCCGCAGGTCGCGCGCGGCGGGCAGATGGGCCAGGAGCGGGCGCAGGGGGTCGGTGCCGCCCGACGCGAGGATGTCGTAGTCGTCGACCACGACGACGATCCGCGGGCCGGGGGCGCTGCCGTCGGTCCGCTTGGCCAGCTCGGCGGCGACCGCGGTGGACAGCTGCAGCGCGAGCGGGCCGCTGGTCGCGCGGCCGCCGAGGTACTCCTCGGGGCACAGGTCCGCCAGGCCGCCGCGCGGGTCGAACAGGGCCACGACCAGCTCGTCGGGGGTCGCCCGCTCCACCAGCCCGGCGACGATCGTCCGCAGCAGGGTGGTCTTCCCGCAGCGCGGGTCACCGAGCACGAGCAGGTGCTGGTCGCGGCCGGCAAGGTCGAGCAGGAACGGGCCCATCGTGTCCTGGCGCAGACCCACCGGCACCAGGTCGGGCTCGTCCAGGGCGTCGGGCAGCTCGGCCGGGTCGAGGTCCTCGGGGAGCTGGCGGATGGGCGGCGCCGCGGGGCCGGCCCACTCCTGCGCGGTGCTGCGCGCCAGGGCCTGGAGCGACGCTCCCACCTCGTCGGAGTCCCCGTCGTCGAGCAACGGCAGCGCCACCTGCGCGAACAGGGACTCGTCGGTGAGCACGCGGCCCGGCTGGTCGGCGCGCAGGGTCGCGGCCAGCTTGCGCGCCACGGTGGAGTCGGCCGGGTCGTTCAGGCGCAGCTCGATCCGGGTGCCGACCAGCGGCTGGGCCTGCATCCGCAGCTCGTTCCAGCGCGTCATCGTCGCGACGACGTGCACCCCGAACCCGCTGCCGCGCGCGAGGAGGTCGGAGAACGGCTCGTCGAGCTCCTCGAAGTCGGACCGCAGCGCGCCCACGCCGTCGACCAGCAGGACCACGTCCGCGGCGGCCAGCTCGGGCGTGCGCCCGGCGGCGTGCTCGGCGCGCAGCATGGCCAGCGAGTCGATCCCGTGGTCCGCGAACACCCGCTCGCGCAGCGCGAGCATGCCGTGCAGCTCCTCGAGCAGCCGCCGCAGCCGGTCGCGGCTGGCTCGCGTGGCGACGCCGCCGACGTGCGGGAACCCCTCGATCCGCGCGAGCCCGCCGCCGGCGAGGTCCATCCCGTAGACCGCCACCTGCCGCGGCGTGTGCGTGAGGGCGAGGCCCGCGGCCAGGGTCCAGAGCAGGGTGGTCCGGCCGGTCTGCGGGGCACCGATGATGGCCACGTGGCCGCCCGCGCGCGTCAGGTCCAGCAGCCACGGCGCCTGCCGCTGCTTGGCCGGGTCGTCGCGCAGACCCATCGGCACGGACAGGTGTGGGTGCTGCGTCCCGAGCACGCGTCCGAGCGGGAGGCGCGACGGCAGCGGCGGCAACCAGACCGGACGCGTGGGCGTCGCCAGGCCCGACAGCTGCCCGACGATGACGTCCACCATCGACGCGCCGACGGACGGCCGGACCAGCTCGACCTCGCCGCCGCCACCGGTCTCGATGCCGTTGGCGGCGAGCACACCGTGGTGCACGGGGAGCACGAGCGGCCGGTGCAGCTCCTCGTCCACCTCCGGCTCCTGCACGCTCTCCGAGCGCACGGGCCCGGACACGTAGCCCGCGCGGAACCGCTGGTAGACGGTGGTGTCGACCTTGAGGTAGCCGTAGCCGGGGACGGCCGGCAGGTGGAACGCGTCGGGGGTGTCCAGGACGACGGTGCTCTCCGCCTCGGAGAACGTCCGCAGCCCGATCCGGTACGACAGGTACGTCTCCAGCCCGCGCAGCCGGCCCGACTCGATCCGCTGGCTGGACAGGAGCAGGTGCATCCCGATCGACCGGCCGATGCGCCCGATGGTGAGCAGCAGGTCGACGAAGTCGGGGTCGGCGGTGAGCAGCTCGCCGAACTCGTCGATGACCAGCAGCAGGTGCGGCAGCGGCGGCAGGTCCGGCTGCTGCGCGCGCAGCTCGCGGTAGTGCGTGATGGACGGCGAGCTGCCCGCGTCGCGCAGCACCTGCTGGCGGCGCACCACCTCGCCGGCGATGCTCGCGCGCGCCCGCTCGGTGAGGCCCGCGTCGTCGGCCAGGTTGTCGATGATCCCGGCCACGTGCGGCAAGGAGGCGAACGGCGCGAACGCGGCGCCGCCCTTGTAGTCGACGAGGATCATCGACAGGTCCTCGGGCGGGTGCGTGATGGCCAGCGCCGCGACGAGCGTGCGCAGCATCTCCGACTTGCCGGACCCGGTGGCGCCGACGCACAGCCCGTGCGGTCCCATGCCGAGCTGCGCGGACTCCTTGAGGTCGAGCAGCAGGGGCGAGCCGGTGTCGTCGACCCCGATGGGCACGCGCAGGAAGTCACGGGTGGACCGGCCGGCCCAGGTGCGCCCGACGTCGATGGCCGTGACGTCCGTGACGCCCAGCAGCTCGTCGGTGCCGACCGCGGCCGCGGGACCGCCGCCGCCGACGGAGTCGAGCGTGAGGCGCAGCGGGGCCAGCGCGCGGAGCAGGCCGGTGGCCAGCGAGACGGAGACGTCGTCGACCGTCGCAACGACCGGCACCGGGTGCTCGTCGCGCAGGTCCTCGATGGTCACCGTGCCGTCCTCGTCGACCGTGAGGCGCAGGGCCGTGTCCGACGGCTCGTGCAGCCGGTCGGCCAGCAGGTGCACCACCGTGACCCCCAGGTCGGCCAGCCCGAGGGCCGCGTCGACCGGCGGCAGGACGCCCGCGACGGCTCCGTGCCCGTCCGCGAGCACCAGCAGGCGCGACTCGTACCCGGCGCTCGCGGCGACGCCTGTGCCGCCGCGGCGCACCCGGGCGGCCGCCTGCGCGCGGTCCACCAGGCTGGGGCCGACGACGCGGACCAGGCCGGGCAGGTCCGCGGCCACCCGGCGGGCGGGGACGGGACCGTCGAAGAGCGCGTCGTCGACGACGTGCGGGACCGCGCCCAGCCACGCCCAGTCGCCGGCGCGGTCCGCGGAGAACGTGGCGGCGACCTGCAGGTCGTCGGGGGCGTGCAGGGCGACGGCCTGGACCGTGAGCGCGCGGACGACCGCGAGGCAGGCGTCCCGCGGCCCGATGACGGCCACCTCGCCGACGCGGTCCAGGGGCACGGTGATCGGCATCTGCGGGACGCGTCCGTGCCGGACCCGGACCGCCTCGGCCTCCGCCGCCATGGCGGGGTCGAACGGCTGCGTCGGGTTGGGGTCCTCGGGCACCCGCAGGTCGAACCAGGGCCGGTCGCCGGCCCCCACCCGCAGGTCCAGGAAGTCGGGATCGGTCCGCCGGCGCTCCCAGCGGCGCTCCGGGTCGCGCACGACGTCGACCAGCGCGACCGGGTCGGGGTGCACGGTCCGTGCCACGTCGCGCGCGTCGTTCTCGGCGTCCCGCAGGTCCGAGCGCAGGCCCTCGAGGTAGTCCAGGTACCGCTCGCGCTGCAGCCGCCGACCGCGCGCCGCCGTGCCGCGGTGGCTGAGCGCCATGCCGACCCCGCCGACGAGCGCCACGACCAGCACCATCACGCCGACCAGGACGAACAGCGGGTTCCCGCGGAGCACCAGCATCATCGTCATGGACCCGACGGCACCGACCACGGGGAGCATCGACTGCAGACCGGAGCCGCCGGCCGCGTCGTTCATCTGCGGCGGTGCGGCAACCGGGACGTCGGGCGGCGCGGCGAGGGGTCGGACCACGCGAGCAGGGCGGTGGACGAGGGTGCGCGTCATCCCGCGTCCCCGGCCGTCAGGGCGGCGTGCGGGTCGCACGCGAGGGTGAGCAGGTGCGCGCCGAGGGTGGAGAAGGCCGTGCGGACGTCGGTCCCCGGGGACGTCGCGCCCGCACCGAGGGCGGGGTCGTGGGGCACGCTCCGGACGGTCACGGCATGCGCGGCCAGCGCGTCGCGGGCCGGTGTCGCAGACGGGCCGCCGGTGCCGCCGACGTCGACCAGCAGCAGGACGACGGCGGGTGCCCGCTGCTCCGTGGTCGCCAGGTGCGACGCCAGGGCGACACCACGCTCGGCGTCCGCCCGGTCCGCGCGCGCGACCACGACGACCACGTGGTGGTCGCCGGCCACCACGGCCAGCTCGTCCGGGCCGCGCACGCCCCAGTCGGTGAGGACGACGTCGAAAAACCGGCCCACGGGGTCGACGACCTCGCGCCACGTCCGCGGCTGCGGGGGCCAAGGTGCCGACGCCGACCCGTCGCCCAGGACGGCGAGCCCGTCGCGGGTGCGCGGGAGCGCAGCACGCGCCTGCTCCGCCCGCGCGATCCCCGCGGTCCGGGCGCGGCCGTCGGCCCACGCGAGCGGTCGGTCGATCCCGCACGCGGCGGCCAGCGACGCGTTCCCGTGCCCGGCGTCGATGGCCAGCACCCCGGTCGGACGTCGACCGGCGAGCACCGACGCGACCCCGGCGGTCGCCGTCGTCGCCCCTGCCCCGCCGTGCGCCTGCACGACAGCGATCCGTCGGCTCGTGGACACTGGTCGGCGCAGTCCCTCGTCGGCCGCCACGAGGTCGCGCGCCACCGCCGTCGAGCCGGCGAACCCCAGCCGGAGCGCGTCGCGGACGAGCATCAGAACGTGCCCAGAAGGTCGCCGTAGACGCCGAACACGCCGAGCGCGACCGGCAGGACGGCCAGCACGCCGATGAGCTCCGCGAGGTCCCCGAGCCGGCGCAGCCGCGCCCGCTGCTGACCGGACGGACGCGCGCCGGCGACGATCGCGGTGAGCACGCCGACCCCGAGGGTGATCCCCGCGGCGAGCCACGGCTCCTGCGCACCCCACGGGCCGAGCACGCCGACCACCAGCGGGACCACCACGGCGACCCAGAGGGCGACGGCCTGCGTGCGCAGCGGGAGGCTGCGCGTCCGGAGCGCGACGACGGCGAGCACGATCCCGGCGAGCAGCGTGGCCCCGTCGTCGCCCGACGCGACCAGACCCGTGCAGGAGATCGCGATCGCCACGGCCACCGCGACCGCGCTCCAGGTGAGGCCGCGGTAGGCCTCGTCGAGGGTGGTCCGCACGCGCGTCCGCCTGGGGGCGGCACCGTCGAGCGCGGCGTCGTCGAGCCCGGTCAGGCCCGAGGACGTCATGGCCCACCAGGGCAGCAGCCCGCACGCGACGACGGCCACGACCGCGACCGCGGTGTCCGCGTGCACGGCGTCGACCAGCGCACCGAGCGCGAGGTGGAGCCCGGTGATCAGGGCGCCCGCGAGCGCGCCCGCGAGCGCCCCGCGGTCCCGACGGCCCACCCCGATGCCCGCACCGAGCGCGACCCAGGCCAGCAGCACGGCCGCCAGCACGCTCTCGAGGAGGTTCGCGTCCAGCAGCAGCCCGAACGGCACCGCGCAGCCGAGGGCCAGCGCGAGGAAGGCGAGACCGGCATACCGCTGCCCGCCGCGGCCGAGCCCGGCGCTCGTGGCCAGCAGGACGAGCGCGGCGAGCCCCACACCGACCGCGGCGGGTCCCGCGTCCACGTGCCCGGCCGCCACGATGCCGCTGACGGTGACCGCGAGGCCCGCGCCCGTCGCGGCCACGGCCTGTCGGGTGCCCACCGACCACCGGCCCGCGCGGGTGCGCAGCTCCTCGGCGGTCGCGTCGGTGACGTCGGCGACCTGCGGCGGGGGAGGAGCGGCCGCCGCACGCACGACGCGCAGGACCTCACCGTCGGCCAGACCCTGGGAGGCCGGGTCGAGTGCGAGGTCCACCTGGTCGCCCGAGACCCGCACGAGCGCGACCGCCTGCGGCGACAGCCGCGGGGCCTCGCCGAGCAGCTCGAGCAGCTGCGGGAGCATCGCGGCGACGCCCTCGTCGGAGGGCACCACCACCTCGGCGCGGCGGACGGAGCCGACGAGCGTCAGTCGGGTGAACGTGCTCACGGGGTCCCCCCGGTCGACGAGGGAGTGGTGGTGCCGATGCCGCCACGCAGCGAGCCGCTGTTGGCCTGGATGAACGAGTACCCCGCGCAGCCGGCGCAGAGCAGCGCCGCGATCACGGTGCTGCCGACGAACCGGCGGACGTTGTCGTTGGTGGTCCGGCGGTCGCGCAGGTCACCGTGCAGGAACGCCGCGCGCAGCCGGCCGCGGTGCACCTTGACCGACTCGAGCAGGATCGCATCAGGGTCGCGGGCCATCGAGCACCTCCTCGAACGGTCCGCCGGTGCCGAGCGCGCGCCGCACGTTGTCATGCCCGATCGCGTCGAGCACCGCGTCGAGCGCGGTCCACCCCTCGCGATCGAGCGAGCCGAGCGGGAAGTACAGGCCGGGGACGCGCGGTCGGCCGACCACGCGGGCGCCGAGCCGCGCGGTGAGCTCCTCGACGGGCAGGCCCAGCTCGCGGACGCCCGGCGGACCCATCAGCAGGCCGAGGGGCGTCGGGGGCGCCTCGAGCACGGACGGGAACGTGAGGTCGCGACGGCCGTGCCGGCCCATGACCAGGCCGAACAGGGGCATCTGGTGGGTGGCCAGCGCCGCGAACACCGACGGCAGGGAGTCGATCGCGGTCCGCGCCTGGTCGCTGCCGGGCTCGCCGATGCCGACGAGCAGCTGCGTGGTCTCCTCGAGCCCGCTCTCCGTGCGCGCGGTCCGGAGCGTGCCGATCAGCGGCCGTTCGGGCGACCCCGCCACCATGACGACCGTCTCGTTCGGCATCCGCCTGCGGGCCAGCTCCGTCAGCCGCGTGCGGTCCCACGTGCTGACCGCCGGCTCGTGCGCGCCCCACCCGCTCGGCGCCGCGCCCGTCAGCTCGTGCGCGAACAGCTCGGCTGTGGCGCCCAGCAGGGTGGTGTCCGCGGCCTTGTGCCGGACCGACTGCGAGATCAGCAGCTGCACCGACTCGGCCGGAACGGGACGCAGGAAGCGGACGGCGACATCGTCGGCGTGCTTGAGGGGCGTGCGGTCGGCGGCGTCCGCGACCGACGCGAGGCGCCGACCGTCCAGCCCGTCGCGCAGGGTGCCGTCGATCCCGCGGACCACCCACCGCCCGCCGGCGTCGCGCAGTGCCTCGCGCAGGGGGTAGGTCAGCCGGGTCACCTCGTCGCTGACCAGCGCGACGGTCCGGTGCGCGGCCGACGCCTGCACGAGCAGGTCCGCGCGGGCCTCGCTCAGGTACGCGATCTCGGCACGGGTCTCGGTGGCGATGACCTCGCCCGCGGAGGCGTCGATCGCGGGGTGCGGAGCCGTCACATGCCCACCGGCCCCTCGACCGTGAACGTCTGGTCGCCGAAGTGCACCGACGTGCCGACCGGCAGGGCCTCCTCGCCGCCGGGGGGCAGGAGCGTGCGCGCTCCGCCGCCGATCGACACGGTGGTGCCGTTGGTGGAGCCGCGGTCCGCGACCCAGAGCGTGCGGCCGTCCCAGCGCAGGGACGCGTGCGTCTTGGACACCGATCGGGACAGGTCGATGAGCGGGACCAACTGGTCCGGGACCTCGCCGCGCACCGGCTCCGGGTTGCGGCCGACGAGCGTGAGGCCGGTGACCTCGAGGCGGTGGCCGTCGGCGGCGACGAGGACCATGCCGCTCACCGCCGGGGCGCCCGCGGCGGGGGTGTCGATGACGGGGACCGCGCCGGTGGGCGGCTGCGACCGACGCGAGCGGCGCGAGCCGTCGGGCTCGGCGGGGAAGGAACCCGTGGCGGGTCTGGTGGTCGACGGGGTGGAGACGGCGGGCACCGCGCCGGTGGTCGGCGGTGCGGGCACGGTGGGGAAGGAACCCGTCGCGGGTCTCGTGGTCGGCTGGGCGGCCACGGCCGGCACCGCGCCGGTGGCGGGGGCTCCCGCGCGGCGCGCGGCGCGGGTGGCTCCGGTCGGTATCGCCCGTGCGGCGGCGACGTCGGGCCCGATCTCCCGG
This sequence comes from Cellulomonas sp. P1_G12_2, assembly GCF_056405535.1. Lineage (NCBI taxonomy): Bacteria > Bacillati > Actinomycetota > Actinomycetes > Micrococcales > Cellulomonadaceae > Cellulomonas > Cellulomonas sp. P1_G12_2. Next base: position 422,182 of record NZ_JBFUBX010000001.1, read on the forward strand.
GGACCGGAGGCCGCAGGGGCAGCGGTCACGTCCGGCCCGACCGCGCGGGGTCGCCGCGTCGCGGGGCCAGCCGCGACCGGCGTGCTCTCGCGCGGTCCTTCCGGCGCCATGTCGTGCAACGGGTCACGACCCGCCCGCACGTCCAGCGTCACGGTGTCCCGCCACCATGTCCGCAGCCCCACGCCGGTGCCGGGCGGAAGTCCGGTGAGCGCGTCGACGGTCCGCAGTCCCAGCAGCGCGCCGCCAAGGGTCTGACCAGCACGAGCGAGCGAGACCCACATGGCCAGCAGCAGGCCGACGACGAGCACGGCGCCCGTCGCGACCAGTGCGGCACGGGCACCGGAGTCGCTCAGCAGGCCGATCACCAGCGGGGAGACCGCGACGAGCAGCAGGACGACGTCCACGGCCGTCGCTCCCGCACGGGACCCCCCGGCAGCGGGCAGGGTGCCGGCCAGGACGGTGGGCATCGTGGCCTGCGGGTGCTGCACGCGCGATCCGCACCGGGGGCAGACGTCGCGCCCGCCGGGCAGAGCGGACGCGCACACGCCACAGGAGGCGGCGACGGCGACGGTCATGCCGGCGGACCCCCTCGGTGTAGCTGGGTGCCACGGCGGTCGGCGGTCAGTCGTGGCCCTCTGCGACCGCCGATACTGGCACGTTTCCCGCGGCCCTGCGACCGCCCCCCGAGCGACACCGGTGCGCTCAGCCCGAGGTGGTCCACGACGCGGGGATGAGCTGAGTGGTGACCACCTCGACCAGGTGGTCGGTCGGCACGGTGACCTCGTACACCGCCGCGTCGACCTTGGGCAGCTGCAGCCCTTCGGCCAGGTCGGCGTTGTGGCCGGTGTAGGACACGCGTGAGACACCGGCACCGTCGGGCGTCGGCCACTGGTCGACCACCCGGACCTCGAGCCCGTTCCACCGGCCGGACATGTCCATCTCGAACAGCTCGGAGGTCTCGGCCTTCGGCACCACGCGGCGGAACCGACCCGCGGGCGTCCGCTCGAACCCGTACGCGTCCGGCGGCTCGACCTCGGCGACGACGACCACGTCGTCCCCGAGCACGTCGGCGCTGAGGTAGGTGTTCTCCCACTTCGCCATCGGACCGACCAGGCGCGAGATCCGCGGGTTCGGCGAGGGCGTCACCGTGACCACGTCGGACACCCACGCGAACCCGACGTCGACGTACCGGGCGAGGAGCGTGCTCGAGCCGTCGGCGGCGACGCGTACCAGCTCCGACCCGGCGGGCACCCGCGAGTGGACCAGCCAGTAGAGCGGGACGAGGTGGCCCGGCGCGAGCACGAACCCGGTGCCCTGGAACGGAGGCCGGTCGATGAACGGGCCACCGGTCAGCTCGCGCGTCTTCTGGTCGGGGCCACCCGTCGCGTTCTCGAACCGCAGCTGCGGCGTCGCGGGGAAGCGCAGGACGTCGACGTGCGGGGCGTCAGCAGTGAACGGAGACCCCGGGAAGCCGAGCCCGTGCGCCTCGAACAGGTCGGCCGGCGTGGTCGCCCACGCGACGTCCTCCGCGCGCACCACGAACCCCGCGACGCGGTCGTAGCCGCCGTCGAGGTACGCCGCGCTCATGGCGGGGGTCACGGCCTTCTGCATGACGGACAAGTGGTCCTCCGGGTCGTCGGCAACGGCTACCGAGTATGTCGCAGGAGCGGCAGGCGGACCGGGCACGTCCACAGCCCCAGCGGTCGTCATCTGCGGGGACGCTGCTCGCGCGGGGTCGAGTAGGTGGCGACCGACACATCGTGGTGGATCTCGCGCACGTCCGGGAGGGCATCCACCTCGAGGTAGCCGACCCACTCGTTGTCGATGGCCTCGAATCGCAGGTTCGACGGATGCCCCTGCGTGACGTCCGAGTACGGCCCCGGGTCCCGCGAGTGGGCGACGAAGACCGCCGTGCCGCGGGGTGGGGCGACGTACTCGACCCCGTCGACGACGGCGTACTGGCCGGCCTTCACGTCGACGCCCCCAGAGCCAGGGCCCTGACCAGGAGCTCCATCGCGGACCGGCGGAAAGCAGCGCCAAGCGGGTAGGGGGATGTGTCGGTCACCGCCGGGTCGATGCCGCGCTTCGCGACGATGCGGCCGAGGTCGTACCGGACCGCGCCGGCCAGGGAGGTCAGCGCAGCGACCGCACCCGGAGCGGAGCCCGACGTCCCCACCGCGCGACCGTGGACCGGCACCGACTTGCCCACCTCGACGAGCGCGTCGGCGCGGCCGCCCTTGCGCGCCGCTCGCCACGCGATCTCCTCCCACTGGTCTGCGGGGCCGCGGCGGACGGCGATGCGCACCCGGTCGATCACGGGACTCGCCTGCTCGAGGAGGGGCCGGGCGTGCAGCGCCGTGTCGTCGTCGGTGACTGGCGGAAGTGCCCGCAGGGCGTCGGCCAGGCCGGCGAAGCCCCCGATCGCGGCCCAGGTGGCGGTCGCCGTGCGCAGGGTCCAGTCCAGCCGGAGATAACCCCGGGCGTCGTCGAGGTCGTCGTCGACGGCCAGGATCCGCGGTGTCTCCTGCGCGATCATCGCCGCACCGTCCGCGTCCGCCGCCCTGGCCAGTGCCGCGACGAGGTCGCGCAGCTCGCGGTTCCGCGTGCCTCCGCTCGCCACCCACTCGGCCAGCTCGGGACTGACTCCTGCGCCGGGTGCGAGTCGGGGCGGCCGGATCACGCGAGCGGTCGGTGCTGCCGGTGGTGCCGGGACCGGGAGTGACCTGATCTCCTCCGCCACGTCTGTCAGGTCACCGACGGGCACGACGTCCGCGCGGCCGTCGGTGTGCTCGACCAGGGCGTTCGACCCGTCGACCGATCGCACCGTCACGCGCGCACCGGCCAGGCTCGCGGTCGTCGACACCGTGCTCATGGCTGTCACCTCGCCGAGACCGGCGATCGCGTCCCCGACGGGCAGCAGACCCGCGAACGCCTCACCGCTCGGCAGCGTCCGTCCGCCGACTTCCGCGTACGTGCCGACCTGCGTCGGCACGGGTCCGTCGACCACCCAACGCGGCCGGCGACGCAGGAGATCCGTCTCGCGCTCGACGACCTGGGTGAGCTCGGTCGGGTCGACGACCTGCTGCCAGGTGTACCCGGTATCGCGGACCGCAACGCCGCGCGGGCGGCTCGCGGCCTGTCCCAGGACGACCACGCCAGCCAGGCGGAGGGCCTGCACCTCCACCGGGGCGTCGTGCCACACGGCGGTCGTCGTCACGCTGAACACCCGGGTCACGTCGTCGCGGTCCACTTCGCGGGTGGTCAGCGTCGGGTCGTCGTCGGCCTCCGTCGACCGCAGCCGGACCCGTGGGGAGTACGGCGCCTCGCACGGGTGCACCGCCGCGTCGACCTCGGCGTAGTGGCCCACGCGCATCAGGAAGCGGCCTCGTCCGTTCACAGCGGGATCTCGTGGACGACTTCGAGGACGTGCGAGAGCTCATCGACAGGGACGACGCCCTGCCACTCGTCCGACTGCACCCGAGCGACGTCCCGCGTCTCCGGCAGGCCCATGCCGAAGTAGGTGAACTGCGCCAGGCTTCCGTCGACGTGCGAGATCCGTACGGTGTGCCCTCGCCAGGACGCGGTGGTCTCCACCCGGAAGATCCGCGTGACCTCGGACCGGTCGATCACCCGCGTCCACCGGCCCGAGCGATCGAGCTCGAAGCCTTCCGGCTTCGGCTGGTCACCCCCTTCGAGGAGCCGGACGAACGGCTTGTCGACGCTGACAAGCCTCCAGGTCCGACCGCTCCACTCGGCGTACGGGCCGGCTCTCACGTCGGCAGCTCCTGGGGGTGCACGTCAGAGCGGGACGTCAGTGAGGACTTCGACGACGTCGCTCAGTTCATCGACCGGGACGGTGCCCTGCCACTCGAAGCGTCCGATGCGGCGCACGGCGGGGTTGTCCAGTGGGAGGTCGTCCCCGTCGTAGCTGAACGTCGCCTTGTTGCCGACGACGTTGTCGACAGTGACCGTCCTGCCCGACCACGTGGCAGTCGTCTGCACCCAGAACAGGCGACTGATCGCCGACCGGTCCACGAGACGACCCCACCGGTCCCACCCGTCGTGCTCGAACCCGGGCAGCGGTTGTTCGTCGCCGAAGGCCAGAATCCGGACGGTCGGGCCGTGCAGGGCCACGGCGGGGTACGTGACGCCGTCAACCTCCGCGTAGGGCCCAGCTCTCACGGCACGACCTTCCACACACCGCCTGTGTAGACAGCGGCGATCTCCTGCGTTCCGTCGGGTCGGACGCGCCAGAGCTCCGAACCCTCGATGATCTGGATCTTGTTGGATCCGTATGCCAGCTCAGGGCTGTAAGCCGAGGACGTCCCGCTCCAGCCCGATCCCCGGAAGGGGTTGCGGTCGGGGCCGACGTTCGGCACACCGGTCGCACGGTCGACGTCGAACGCGCGAGCGGCGTCGTACGTCGAGCTCGGGTCTACGGTCCTGACCCAGTCGAACATCGCGGTCCGACGGGCCGCGTCGTTCGTGATCTGGAAGATGCTGTCGGGCATGGACGCCATCGCGCGCAAGGTGCCGTCCGGGATCCCCGCGACGACCGGCGTAGGCAGCGGCCCGGGTGCGATCCCGTCGCCGGCCATGTAACGCACCGTGAACACGGAACCACCGTCGGGGCTGAACGTGCTGCCGGGGTAGTTCAGACCGAGCTGGTGGTACAGCTGCGCCGGGGTGGCACCGTCGACATCGATGAGGCGCGACACGAACCCACCGATGGTGGGAACCTGCTGCGCGCCGGATGCCCTGGCGGCGGCAAGCTGGTCGGGCTCCATGAACCGCGCCGCGTCCCCGTCGAGGAGGCCTAGCGCCTGCTCCTGGGTGATCACCTTCTGCAGGAGGGTGTCGGCGTACACCGGCGGCATGGCCTGCCGGATGTCGACGAGCACGTCCACCTGCGCGCGCGTGAGGTCCTCGACGCGGGTCTGCAGCAGCTCGCGGAAGTGGGTGCGGTTGAGCCCGTTGTCGAGCAGGACGTCGTCGAGCACGTCCGTGAACTTGAGCTCGGGGCCGGACGGCGAACTGCCGAGGCCGGTCCCGGGCGGCGTGGGCGCCGGGGGTCCGCCGGCCGGGCTCGACGGGTCGTGCGGCGCGGCCGGGTCGACCGGGCCGGCACCGGGATCGGTCGGCGTGACGGGGTCGACGGGACCGCCTGAGCCCCCGCCGATCGGGGTCGCCGGAGCGTGGCCCCCACCCGAGGGCGGGGTGGTGGAGCCACCGGTGCCCGCACCGTCTCCGGTGGAGGGGCCGTGCGACGACCCACCCGTCGGCGCGTCCGTCCCGGGCGTGTGGATCGGACCGGCCGGCGGTGCCTGCGGGCCGGCGAGGTCGTCGGCGCCGGAGCCGGTGCCGCCGGGGGTGTCCCGGATGGGGTTGCCGTCGGGTCCGACCAGCTGGTTCGCCGGGACGGGGAACTCGACCGGCTCGTGCACGGTCGGGACCTCGACGTCGGGGTCGCGCAGCGGGGGCAACCCGTCGGCGAGGTCGTCCAGGCCGCTGGTCGGCAGGTCGAGGTTGGTGGGCATGTCGGGGATCCGCAGCGCGTCGCTGAGGCCTTCGGTGGCGCCGCGCATCCCGGTGAGCAGGTCTCCGAGCTTGGGCAGCGCAAGCTGACCACCCTTGAACACCAGGGAGATCGGGTCGAGGAAGTCCACGATCTTGGCGCCCTTGGACAGCAGCGCGGCTGCCCGGGAGGTCGTACCCGCGGCAGACGCGGCCGCCTTCGTCCCGGAGACCGCCGCACCGGCGGGCACCACGATGGTCAAGATGTTGAACCCGGCACCACCCAGGGCGCGTGCGGGGTCCTCCGACCACATGTCGTACGCGATCAGGCCCTTGCCGAGCGCGAGCCACGAGTCGCCCGCATTGCCCCAGGACCACTCGCCGTCCGCGTACCCGATCAGGCCGCCCATCGCGGTCCACGACTCGGTGAAGTTGTCCCAGGACCACGACCAGTCCTTGACGCCGACCAGGGCGCCCAGGCCCACCACGGTGCCCCACAGGCCGTCGACGACCACGCCGTCCCAGACGAACCGCTTGACGCCGACGGCGGCGGACTTGGGGCAGTGGTCCTTGCGCTCGACCGACGAGCCCCAGGCCATGGGGGCGTCGGCGGGGATCGCCGAGACGCCGTAGCCCAGCGGGTCGTCCGCGCTGGTGGCGGCGTGCCAGGGGGCGGCGCAGTACAGGGCGCGGATGCCGTTGGCGCAGGTGCGCTCGGCGTCCCAGAGCTTGATCTGCGCGGAGTTGACCCGGTTGACCAGGTCGGTGTTCTCGTCGACGAGGTCCTGGTCGTACTCCCACTCCGAGTTCGAGGCGATCTTGTCCCGGAACGCGTACGCGTCGCGGCGCACCGCGTCCAGGGATGCCTTGATCGGGCGGATCTCCTCCGCATAGGCCTTGAGCACGGTCGCGACCTGCTGCACCGCATCACCGAAGTCGCGCGCCTGGGTCTCGACCGGATCCATCACGGTGAACAGCTGCCCCGACTCGGGCGCCTCGTAGTACGTCCCGAGGCCGCGCCACTTTCCGACGACGTCCGCGCCCGCGTCGCGGACGGAGCCGCCACCCGTGCTCAGCGAGTCCGCGGCGGCGATCACGCCGTCAGGGTCGAGGTCCGCACCCGGGATCGCGTACGGCTGGATGCCGCCGCCCGCGTAGCACACGTCCGCGCTCATGAGCCCGGCACCGGGGGGACGGTGAACGTGGACACACCCGTGCCGGCGACGGTCTGGGCGGCCGCCTGCTGCTCCGCGGCCATCGTCTCGTCGCCCGTGCGGTACCAGCGGGTGGCCGCAGCCGCGCCGCCGACGGACGCGTTGATGCGGTTGCCGATGGACGTCAGCGTGGGCTTGTAGAACTCGAAGAACCCCGCGATGGCGTCGGCGATGATCGGCGAGTTCGCCGACCCTGCCACCACCGTCTCGGCGTGCGGGGGAAGGTTCTCCACCGCCGTGCCGAGCAACTCAGCAGCCGTCCCCACCTTGGTGAGGACGGACTGCACCCCCTCCGGCTCGATGCGCCATCCCGTCATCGGGTCAGCCGATCGCGTCGACGGCGGCCTTGGCCTTCTTGAGGGTGTCCTGCGCCGTCGTGTCGTTCTTCTCCAGCGCGCCGCGGAGCGTGCGGATGATCGTGCGCACCTCGCCGGCGACCCGGTTCCACCGAGCCTCCTTGGCGGCGTAGTCCTCGGAGACGCCGTCGGCCGTGTAGTCGGCCATCGCGCTCTTGACGTCGCGGTCACGGGCGTCGATGAGGGACTCGAGGCGCGAGGCGACCGCGTTGAAGTTCTCCTGCGCGGTCTGCGAGGCGGCGAGCTCGTAGTCGCGGCGGTCGATGCTGTTGCCGGTGCTCATGGTCGTCCCCCTCAGGCCTTGGTGGAACCGAAGCGTGCAGCGTCGAACGCCGTGCCGCCCTCGGTCGATCGGGTCTCGTCCGCCATCTGCTGGTCGCCCTCGCCGAACGAGCGGTCCATGCCGGCGATGCCGCCGAGCACGCCGGCCAGCGCGGCGTTGAGGTCTGCCGAGATGCGGTCCGTCTCGCCCTTGAACTTGTCGAAGGCGGCGCGACCGGCACCGTTGAACTTGCCGTGGAGAGGCTCAGCGGCGGCCGAGAGCTGCTTGACCAGTGCTCCGAGGTCCTCGCTGGACGTCGAGGTCTTCTTGGTCAGCGTCGAGAGGACGTCTGAACCCATCGCAAACTTCATGTCGGCCCCCAAAGTCGCCGTCAGATCCGTCATCGCACCGCCCGGCTCGGCGGCAAGTCAGCATCGTGCCAGGAATGCCCGTCTCGTGCAGCGTGTGTCCACACCCGGAAAAGGTTGCCCAGGGGGACATCGGACGGGCGGAATCGCGCTCTGACGACGGACTATGCCCGATCACGCCCCCCGAGAACCAGTTGCCCCGATTCACTCGTCCGGGGTCATGCCGCGCGGACGACGACCGTCCGCGCGGTCTTGTCGGCGAACGTCTGGCGGCGCCGGTCCCACAGCGGCCAGAGGAACCCGACCAGCAGCGGGAGATCGAGCAGGTGGGCGATGTCCCTGTTCAGGGCCGGTCCGGCGCCGATCGGCTGGCCCGTCGCAGCCGAGACCAGCCGGGTCCCCGTCAGGGAGCGGCCGAGCGACTGCCCCGAGCGGCCCTGCTGGCCTCCGCGGTTCCAGATCCACACGACCGGGATGAGGACCGCGCCGGCGACGACGACGACTCCGCCGACGGTCGGGGGCTCGGCGGTGCCGTCGGGATCGGTCAGGAGTGTGAGCGCGACGCCGAGCAGGTACACGGCGAACGTGACCAGCACGTCCACCACGGCACCGGCCGCACGCTGCCACCAGGGCGCGTAGCGGGGCGGGGCAGGGACGGGTTCCGCCGCGGGCGGGGCGCCCCACGAGAGGTCGGGCCCGACCACGGGAGAGGGGGAGTCGTCGGTCACGCGGGCATTCCTACCATCTCCTCAGCCGAGCAGCCGGTCCAGCAGGAGCAGCGCCTCGTCGACCGACGACACCTGCGCGGAACCTTCCGCGGGCGCCGGCATGCGCCAGCCGTTGATGGCCACCACCGGTACGCCCGTCCGTACGGCCAACGCCACCTCGCTCAGCGTGCCCCAGGACCCTCCGACGCTCACGACGACGTCGCTCGACCGCACCAGGAGCGCGTTGCGCAGCTCGCCGAGCCCGGTGGGGATCGCGACGGTGACATCGGGGTTGGCCTCTGCCCGGTCGGTCCCCGGGAGCAGGCCGACCACGGTCCCGCCGGCTGCCGCAGCTCCGCGCGAGACCGCCGCCATCACCCCGCCGAGCCCGCCGCAGACGACGACGTGCCCACGCTCGGCGAGAGCCCGCCCGAGCTCCTCAGCGGCGGTGCGCTCGTCGGACGACGCGTCCGACGGTCCGACGACCCCCACGTAAGCCATGTGCCGCTCCTCGAGCTCGGTGCTTCCAGTCGAGATCGGTGGGTAGAGCTACCGAGTTCTGCAGCAACCACCGAGCTCGGGGTGCTGCGGGGTCAGAACCGGTCCGGGTCCCCGGCGCCCACGCGGACCACCTCCGGGGTGCCCTCCGTCCAGTCGACCACCGTCGTCGGCTCCGTGCCGCAGTCGCCGGCGTCGACCACCGCGTCGAGCACCAGGTCCAGCTCCTCCTTGATCTGCCAGCCCTCGACCATCGGCCACTCGTGGCCGGGCATCAGGAGGGTGCTGGACAGGAGGGGTTCGCCGAGCTCGCGCAGGATCGCCTGGGCCACCGGGTGGTTCGGGATGCGGACGCCGACCGACCGCTTCTTCGCGTGCGCCAGCCGCCGGGGCACCTCGGGGGTGGCCAGCAGGATGAACGTGTACGGGCCGGGGGTCGCCGCCTTGATGGCGCGGAAGGCGCTGTTGTCCAGGTGCACCAGCTGGCCCAGCTGCGCGAAGTCGGCGCAGACCAGCGTGAAGTGGTGGCGGTCGTCGAGGTGCCGGATCTTGCGGATGCGGTCGGCGCCGTCGTGGTTGTCGATGCGGGAGCCCAGCGCGTAGCAGGAGTCCGTCGGGTACGCGATCACCGCGTCGTGGCGCAGCAGGTCCACCACCTGCGCGATCGACCGCGGCTGGGGGTTCTCGGGGTGGACGTCGAAGTACCGGGCCATGGTGTCGAGGCTACGGCTTGTGGGGTGCGACGCCCCGGACCTGGTCGGCGGCGAACCGCAGGTGCGAGGCGGCCAGCTTGGCGCGCGCCGCCTCACCCAGGTCGACGCCGAGCACGTCCGCCAGGCACACCAGGTAGACGAGGACGTCGGCCATCTCCTCGGCGACGCGCGCATGACGGTCGGGTGCGGAGAACTGCGCGACCGCGTCGTCCGCGGGCACCCACTGGAACAGCTCCGCCAGCTCCCCGACCTCCCCGACGAGCGCCAGGATCACGGACTTGGGGTCGTGGAACTGCTGCCAGTCGCGCTCGGTGCTGAACTCCCGCACGAGGCGGGCCAGCTCAGCGAGCTCGGTCACGCGGGGACCAGGTGGTCCGGGCAGACCTCGAACCGGTCGGGCGCGATGGTCAGCTCCGCGCGGCCCCCGGTGAGCGAGCGCAGGTCCAGCACGTACCGACCCAGCTCGGCCTCCGGCACCGAGGCGTCGATGCGCACCAGCCCGTCGTCGAGGGACGTCGTCGCGTTGATGTGCCCCCGGCGCGCGCTCAGGTCGCTCATCACGTCGCCCTGCGCGGCGATCGGCACCGTGACGGACACGTGGCTGATCGGCTCCAGGACGGTCGTCCCCGCGGAGTGCAGGGCCTCGCGCACCCCGTTGCCCGCGGCGGTGCGGAACGCCATGTCCGAGGAGTCGACCGAGTGCGACTTGCCGTCGTAGACCTCAACGCGCAGGTCCACCACGGGGTACCCGTGCGGGCCGCCCGAGGCCATCGCCTCGACGACGCCCTTGTGCACCGCCTGGACGTAGGTGCGGGGGATCGCACCGCCGACGATGGCGTCGACGAACTCGAACCCGGACCCGTGCGGCAGCGGCGACACCCGCAGCTGCACCACCGCGAACTGCCCGTGCCCGCCGGACTGCTTCTTGACCTTGCCCTCCGCCTCGACCGGCCGACGGATCGTCTCCCGGTACCCGACCGGCACCGGCGAGGTGCTCACGTGCACCCCGAACACGCGCGCGAGCCGTTCCAGCGCGACCGCCAGGTGCGTGTCACCGAGCCCGCGCAGCACCGTGCTGTCGCCGGAGCGGTCGATGCTCAGGGTCGGGTCCTCGGCGGTCAGGCGGGACAGCGCGGCGGAGAGGCGGTCGTCGTCGGACTGGGTCACGGGTTCGAGCGCGAGGGCGTAGACGGTGTCCCGGGCACGGGGAGGCCGGGCGGTCATCGACGCGCCCGGCCCGGTGCGTTCCGCCAGCAGGCTCCCCGACGGGGTCCCGGTGAGCTTGGCGACGGCGCCGATCTGCCCCGCGGGGACGGCGTCGACCGGGAGGTGCTCCTTGCCGCGCAGCCGGAACAGTCCGGGGATGCGCTCCTCCGTCCGGGTCGCGGTGTTGAGCAGCCGGTCGCCGTTGCGGACCGTGCCGGACAGCACCCTGAACATGGTCACCTGGCCGACGAAGGGGTCCGCCAGCGTCCGGAACGCGTACAGCAGCGTCGGCCCCGCCGGGTCGGCGGCGACCTCGACCTCGGTCTTCCCGGCCTGCACGCGGGCGGTCCGGTCCGCCGGCGACGGCCCGAGCTCGCACAGCAGGTCCGCGAGCCGGTCCACGCCCACCCCGGTCACGCCGGACGCCAGCAGCACGGGGAACGCCTCGCAGGCCCGGACCTCCTGCGCGAGGGTGCTCTCCAGCTCGGCCGTGCTGGGCACCTCGCCCGACAGGTAGCGCTCCAGCTGGTCGTCGTCGTGCGCGACGATCTCCTCGGTCACCTCGTCGTGCAGGCGGTGCTCCTCGTCGGCGAGCCCGGCCGGCAGGGCCTCGGTGTGGTGGTGGCCGTCCCGGTCGTAGGCCAGGCCCTGCTCGCTGAGCACGTCGGCGACGCCCGTGAACGACGTCTCCTCGCCCAGCGGCAGCTCGAGCGGGACCAGCCCGTCGCCGAACGCCGTGCGCAGGTCCGCCAGCACGTGCCGGAAGTCGGCCCGGGCCTTGTCCTCCTTGGTGACGACGACCATCCGCGGCACCCCGGCCTCGGCCGCGAGCCGCCACGCGGCGTGCGTGCCCGCCTGCACCCCGTCGACCGCGCTGACCACGATCAGTGCGAGGTCCGCGGCCGCCAGCGCGGCGTCGACCGCGCCCGCGAAGTCCGCCGAGCCGGGCGCGTCCAGCAGCGTCACGTCGTAGGCGTTGCCGTCCGTCGCGGTCCACGGAAAGGGGGCGACGCCGAGGCCCAGGGAGATCCCGCGCGCGATCTCCTCCGGCTCGTGGTCGGTCACCGTCGAGCCGTCCTCGACGCGGCCCGCTCGGGTGAGCACCCCGGCCCGGTGCAGCAACGACTCCGTGAGAGTCGTCTTGCCGGACCCGGCGGCGCCCAGGAGCGCCACCGTCCGGATCCGCGGCGTCGATGCCTGGTCCATGGCTCACTCCTGGTTCGAGGTTGCTCCTGAGCCACCCTAGGACGCGACGAGCCCGGGACGCGAGGCGCGTCCCGGGCTCGTACTCCGTTCGGTCGGTCAGACGGCCCCGAGGATGTCGACGACGAAGATCAGCGTCGATCCGGCGGGGATCGTCTCGCTGGCCTGGTCGCCGTAACCGAGGTCCGGCGGGATGACCAGGAGCACCTGGCTGCCGACCGTCTGGCCGGTCAGACCCTGCGTCCAGCCGGCGATGACGCCGTTCAGTGCGAACGTCGCGGGCTCGCCCGAGTCCCAGGACGAGTCGAACTGCGTGCCGTCCCAGAGCCAGCCGGTGTAGTTCACGGTCAGGGTCTGGTCCGCGGTCACCTCGGCGCCGGTGCCCTTGATCAGCGGCTGCACGACGAGCGTCGTGGGGGCCGGGTCGGCGATCGGCGTGATCGACGGCTTGCCGTCGGCGTCGAGCGTGACGGTCGGCAGGCCGGCGGGAGGAGTCACGGCCTCGCCCTCGGCGCGCTCGAGGGCCGGCACGGTGTCGTTGGCCTCGACGACCTCGCCGACGACGACGTTGGTGCCCTCGCCGTCCGGGACGGCGAACAGGATGCGGACGCCGACCTTCTGGCCGACGAGCGCGTCGTGCAGGTCGGGGAGCAGCTGGTCGTCGGCGACGATCTTCTCGGGCGGGCTGTCGGCCGCGTAGGTGTCACCGAGCTCGGTGCCGTCCGTGCCGCTGACCGCGGCCGTCTCGATCGAGAGGGTCTGGCCCTCGGTGATCTCGTCGCCCGTGCCCTCGTCGACCACGCGGACCACGAGAGCGCTGACCGTGAACGGCGTCGTCGGGAGCGTGATGGTGGGCTTGCTGCCGGGCTCGCCCTCGACCTTGACCTTGGCCAGTGCGGCCACGTCGGCGGGGTCGGCGGTCGACGTCGACGTCGCGGAGGGCGTCGGGTCGTCGGCCGAGTCGCCGGCGCAGGCGGCCAGCGAGAGGCCGAGGGTCAGGGCGAGAGCTGCGGCGGCAAGGCCGCGGCGGGCGGTGGTCGTGCGGCGCACGAGGGTCCTCCGTCGGTTCGGGTCCCGCCCGGGGAGGCGGCGGACCTCGGCACGGTACGCGAGATTGCTGGGAGCCCGCTGAGCGGCCCGGTGGCTGGGCGGCGCGAATCGCTTCAGAGCAGCCGCCGGTCGCCCTCCCGGACCACGCGCAGCCAGCGGTACCCGTAGCCGTCGAGCTCCACCTCGGTGGCCCCGCGGGCGTCGATCGTGCACGAGCCGTCCTGGAGCAGGTCGACCAGCCGGACCGTGTCGTCGTAGTCGGCGAACCGCAGCGGGACCATCGCCGGCTCGGCACCCAGGTTGTGCAGTGCGACCAGCGAGCCGTCGTCCCAGGTGCTGCGGTGCGCGAGCACGGACGCGTGCGGCTGGTCGAGGATCTCCGCCCGCGTCGTCCAGCCGAGCTCGGGGCACTCTCGGTAGCGCCGGATGAGCAGCTGGACGAAGCTCAGCAGGGAGTCGGGGTCGCGGCGCTGGTCGGCGACGTTGACGTGCTCCGGGGAGAACCCGCCCTCGGTCACCGGGCCGGACAGCTTGCGCTTCGGGGCGCGCGAGAAGCCGCCGTTCACGCCCGAGGTCCACTGCATCGGCGTGCGGACGGCCAGCCGGCCCTCGGCGGCCAGGTTCTCGCCCATGCCGATCTCCTCGCCGTAGAACAGCACCGGGGTGCCGGGCAGCGAGAAGAGCAGGGAGTAGACCATCCGGATGCGCCGCGGGTCGCCGCCGAGCATCGTCGGGAGGCGCCTCCTGAGTCCCCGCCCGTACAGCTGCATGTCGGGGTCCGGGCCGAAGGCGGCGAACACCTCCTGCTTCTCGTCCTCCGACAGCTTGTCCAGCGTGAGCTCGTCGTGGTTGCGGACGAAGGTGGCCCACTGGGCGTCGTGCGGGATCTCCGGCCGGTCGTCCAGGGCCTTCGCGATGGGCCGCGCGTCCTCCCGGGCCAGGGCCAGGTACAGGTTCTGCATCCCGATGAAGTCGAACTGGAGCGTGAGCTCGTCGCTGTCCGCCGCGCCTCCGCCGAAGTACTGCCTCTGCTCCTCGTAGGGCAGGTTCACCTCGCCCATGAGGATCGCGTCGCCCACCCGGCGCGTGAGGAACGAACGCAGCTCCTTGAGGAAGTCGTGCTTGTCCTCCACCGTGTCGCCCGGGGTCTTCGCGGCGTCGGCCAGGAAGAACGGCACGGCGTCGACGCGGAACCCGCTCAGCCCGAGCTCCGCCCAGTAGCCGATCACCTTGGCGATCGCGTCCCTGACCTGCGGGTTCGCCGTGTTGAGGTCCGGCTGCTGGTGGTAGAACGTGTGCCGGTACCACTCGCCCGTGGCGTCGTCCTTGGTCCAGATGCCCGCCTCCTTGTCGGGGAAGACGACCTTGTCCTTGGTGGACGGCGGCTTGTCCGAGCGCCACACGTAGAAGTCGCGGTAGGGGCTGTCCTTGCTCTTGCGCGCGCTCTGGAACCACGGGTGCTTCTCGGAGGTGTGGTTGACGACGAGGTCGACGATCACCCGGATCCCGCGGTCCTTGGCCGTCCGGACGACCTCGACCAGGTCACCGGAGTGCCCGAGGCGCGGGTCGACCCCGTAGAAGTCGGAGATGTCGTAGCCGTCGTCGAAGTCGGCCGTCGGGTAGAAGGGCATGAGCCACAGGCACGTGACGCCCAGGTCGGCCAGGTGGTCGATGCGCTGGACCAGGCCGGGCAGGTCGCCGACGCCGTCGTCGTTCCAGTCCATGAACGTCTCGACGTCCAGGCAGTAGATGACGGCGTTCTTCCACCAGAGGTCGCCGGTGTCGTGGATCCTCATGCGGTCACCTGCTTCAGCTGGGGGAGGAGGTGCTCGGCGGCCATGTCGACGAACGCGTCGAGGGTCGCGCTGCGCGGGGTGCTCGTGGGGGCGGCGTCGTCGTGCTTCTCGTCGCTCGGTGCGGGGTCCGTCGCCACCTGGTGCAGGTAGACCGCGTCGAAGCCGATGGCCACGAGCTCGCTCACCCGGTCGGCCAGGCGTGCCGGGTCGTGGTCGACCAGCACGCTGCGACGCAGGGCCTCGTCGCCGACATGGGTCCCGAGGGAGTCGAACGCCTCGGGGGTGTCCAGGTCCCACGCCACCGGCGGGCCGAACACCTGGCCGGCCATCTGGTCCCGGGCCACGGCCAGGGCGGTCTCCGCGGACGGTGCCCACGACACGTGCACCTGCAGGGTCAGGGCGCCGCGCCCACCGGCGTCGCGGTACTCCTGCACCACCTGCTTGAGGACCTCCGGCGACTGGTTCACTGTGACCAGCCCGTCGGCCCACCCGGCGTGCGCGCGCGCCGTCGCGGGCGTCACCGCGGGACCGATGAGCAGCGGCTTCTCGTCGGGAAGCGTCCACAGCTTGGCCCGGTCCACCGTGACCAGCCCGTCGTGCGTGACCTCCTCGCCGTCCAGCAGCGCGCGGATGATCTCGACGCACTCCCGCAGCCGCGCGTCCCGCTCCGCCTTGGCCGGCCAGCGCCCGCCGGTGATGTGCTCGTTGACGTTCTCGCCCGAGCCCAGCGCCACCCAGAACCGTCCGGGGAACATCGCCGCGAGCGTCGCCGCGGCCTGCGCGATGATCGCCGGGTGGTACCGCTGGCCCGGCGCGTTCACGACGCCCAGCGGCAGCCCGGTCGTCGCCAACGCGGCGCCGAGCCATGTCCAGGCGAACCCGGAGTGCCCCTGCCGGACCGACCAGGGGGCCCAGTGGTCCGAGCACATGGCGGCGTCGAACCCCGCCTGCTCCGCGCGCTGGGTGGCCGCCAGGAGCGCGGCGGGATGGACCTGCTCGTGCGAGTTGTGGAAGCCGACGATGGTCATGGGGTTCGGTTCTACCCGGTTCGTCCGGGATGCGCGCGGCGAGAACGACCGTCAGCTCGAGCAGAGGCCGATGAACGCGCCCAGCTCCGCCAGCTGCTCCGGGCGTGCCGGCAGGTAGTCGGTCAGGCGGGCGGAGCGGACGATGATCGCGCACCACTGCGCCCGGGAGACTGCGACGTTCAGCCGGTTGCGGTTGAGCAGGAACTCCATCCCGCGCGGCACGTCGTCCGCCGACGACGCGCAGGTGGTGACCAGCACGACCGCGGCCTCCTGGCCCTGGAACTTGTCGACCGTGCCCACGCGGACGCCGCTGATCCCGGCTGCGTCGAGCGCGCGGCGGACCGTCCAGACCTGGGCGTTGTAGGGGGCGACGACGAGGATGTCCTCCCCGGTCAGCGGCCGGGTCGACCCGTCCGTCCAAGAGCGACCGAGCAGGTCCCGGACCTGGTCCACGACCACGGCGGCTTCCTCGGGCGACGAGACCGCGTTGCCGGCGTGGTCGACCACGATCGTCCGCAGCCCGGGCGCGACGCCGTCGAGCGAGCGGTCGGCGGTGTGCGGGACCGCGGTCAGGCGGTCCTCGTAGGAGAGGCGCGAGACGGCCGCGCAGAGTGCCGGGTGCATCCGCCACGTGCGGGCCAGGAAGTACCCGAGCTCGTCGGGCAGCGTGTCCTGGCCGTCCACGAGCCATCCGAGGGCGGACCGGTCCACCGGCTCCGGGTGCCGGCCCTGGGTCACCTGCGGGAGCTGCTGCGGGTCGCCGAGCAGCAGCAGGTTCCGCGCCGCGGTGGACACCGCGATCGTGTCGGCCAGCGCGAACTGGCCGGCCTCGTCGACCACCAGCAGGTCGAAGCCGCCCTCGGGGACGCGGTCGCGGCTCGTGAAGTCCCACTTGGTACCGCCGACGACGAAGCCGCCGGGCTGCCGGGCGTGGAACGCGGTCGCGTCCTTGCCCTTCGGCAACGACTGCCAGACGGCGTCGGCGGGGTGCTGGTCCTGCGCCTTCTTGCCGATCTGCTCCGCCGGCAGGCCGGCGGCGTTCACGGCACGCAGCATGTTCTCCACGACGGCGTGCGACTGTGCGACGACGCCCACCGTCCAGCCCTGGGCGGCGAGCGCGGCGATCACGTGGCCGCCGGTGTACGTCTTGCCGGTGCCGGGCGGCCCCTGGACCGCGAGATACGAGCCGTCCAGGTCGAGGACCGCCTCGATGATCGCCTCCGTGGTCCCGCTGACGTCGTCGGGCCGGGGGAGCGGCAGGGCACGGGTGCGCGGGGGGACACGGCGCAGGATGTCGGCCGCGGGCAGCGGCGGGAGGTCGGGGAGCCCGTCGGCCACGCCGCCGACGAGGGTGCGGATGGCCTCGACGATGCCCTTCACGCCTGGACCGGCGGAGGGGGCGAGCGCCATGGGCAGGTCGGGTCCGGGGGTCGCCCCGGTGGGCAGCCGGTCGCTGACCAGCAGGACGTCGCGCGTGCCCGACGCCGAGTCGGTCGCCTCCCGGGACGTGACCTGGAGGATGTCGACGCCTGTGGTCCAGCCTCGGTGGCCGGTGCTCGAGGTCTGCGCGTACTCCGGCGGCGGGTCGTACAGCGCGTACGCGGTGCCGCCTGCGCGCAGGTCGCTGCCCGGCTCCAGCTGCCCGGTCAGCCGCAGCGTCCTGGCGAAGGTGCGCTTGCCGGGTCCGATGGTCCAGTCCTCGACCACCTCAGCCGTCCCGTCGACGAGGAGCGTGCCGCGGGGGTCCATCCACTCGGCGGGGTCGGACTGCAACCGGTCGAAGTGCGCCCACCAGAACGGCTTCGCCTCGCGCGAGTGGTAGCCGACCGCCGCGGCGAGCATCCGGACCGCCTGCTGGTCACGGGGGTCGTCCAGCACCTCGGCCTTCGCCAGGACGTCCGCCACCAGCGGGTCCTCGTCGGCGGGCTCCCGAGGCTCACCCGCCGCGGCTCCCGTCGGAACCGGGCCGTGCGCCAGCAGCCAGTCGCGCAGCCGCAGCGTGGAGACGCAGTCGTACCGGTTGTACTCGGCGATCTCGGCGAGCTTCGCCTGCCAGGCGGTCTCGTTCCCCGCGTCGCGCAGGTCGCACGCCTCGGCGTACTCGGCGATCGAGTCGGCCGCGGTCGTCACCTCGCTCTCTCGCGTCTCGTCACCCATGTAGAGGGGTTCGAGCTTCTTCAGCGAGTACGAGCTGCTGCCCACCCGCAGACCCCGCCGCACGGTCGCGTACAGGTCGACCAGCACGCCGTCGCGCAGCAGCTGGTCCACGGTGTCCTCGCCGACGCCGTAGCGGCCGGCCAGCCGGAGCAGGGCGGTCCGCTCGTAGGGGGCGTAGTGGTAGACGTGCATGCCGGGGTGCGCGGCACGGCGCTCGGCGACATAGGCGAGGAACTCGACGAACGCCTGCTTCTCCTGAGCGCGGTCGTGCGCCCAGAACGGCCGGAACGTCCCGTCGGCCTCGACCACCCCGAACAGGTACTCCAGCCCCCAGTCGGCGGGCGCGTCGGCCGGGACCGTGTCGTCCGTCCACAGCGGGTCACCCTCGAAGTCGAAGAAGATGTCGCCGGGGTCCGGCGCGGGCAGGTCCTGCACCGCCCCGGGGTCGATGACCTCGAACACCAGCGGCTCGGTCGACGTCTCCTGCCGCACCTGCAGGGCCGCCTGCCGGCGCAGGTTGGCCAGCGTCGCGCCGCCGATCCCCGGGACCGGGCCGGCGCTCGCGGCCAGCTGGTCGACGGTGCCGATCCCGACCGCCGCCAGCCGCGCGCGCTGCGTCGACCGCAGCCCCGCGACCAGGAGGACGTCCCGGTGCGCGGCGATCTGCGCGGCGCAGACGTCGCACCGGCCGCATGCCCGGTAGCGGGTGTCGCCCCAGGCCACGGGCGTCTGCGCGGCGCGGTGCTCGTCGAGCACGTCCTCGAGCAGCGTCCGGCGCTCGCGGTACAGCGGCAGCAGGTCCGCCAGGCGGTAGCTCGACCGCGTCCGGTCGCCCAGGATCAGGTGCACCTCGGCCGTGACCGGGA
This sequence comes from Cellulomonas sp. P1_G12_2, assembly GCF_056405535.1. NCBI lineage: Bacteria > Bacillati > Actinomycetota > Actinomycetes > Micrococcales > Cellulomonadaceae > Cellulomonas > Cellulomonas sp. P1_G12_2. The sequence goes on from NZ_JBFUBX010000001.1 coordinate 441,120, forward strand.
TGCCCGCACCGATCAGCTGGTCCGCGTAGGCCGCCAGCTGGAGCAGGGCGGTGACCTTCACGCTCCGGGCCAGCTTGGTGTCGAGCACGGCCCAGCCGCCCTCCTCGCGCACCACGAAGTCGGCCCACCCCGTGAACCGGCCGTCGAAGAACCCCGCCTGGTAGATGACGTCGGCATCCGAGCCCAGAGCGGCGAGCGTGACGGCGTGCACGCGTTCCAGTGCGGCTCGGTCGCCGGCCTCGTCGTACCGCGGGCGGGCGATCGTGACGACCGCGTGTGACGCCCGGTACTCCTGGAGCACCCGGTTCTCGTGCGCCGTGCCCAGTGCGGACACCCGCGCGAGCATGGCGTCCGCGGCGATCGGCGCCGGCTCCGCCAGGCCGAGGCGGCTGTCGAGGTTCCTCAGCACGGCGAACTCGCAGGCGGCGGCGTTGGCCAGGTCGCTCGGGCTGAGGACCAGGCCACCGTCGTCGAGAAGGAACATGCGCCGAGGGTAGAGGGCGCCTCGGACAGGGTTGCGGGCTAGGCGCCTGCGGACCAGTCGGCGATCGTGGCGGCGTCCGCGTCGAACGCGCGGACCTCCGTGGCGACCTCGGCGAGCTCCGCGAGGAAGCCGTCGTCCGCGTCCACGGTCCCGCGGGCGTGCACGACGACCACCACGGGAAGCCGGTCCGCCTCCGCCGGGTGCAGGACAGGGCTCACGCGCTGCACCAGCTGCCGTCGGGTCCGGCTGCCGGCGAGGATCACCACCGCGCCGATCGCCGGCAGGTCGAGGCCCTCGTCGAGCACCTTCGGGACGGACAGGACCGTGACGCCGCCGCTGCGCAGGTCGCGCAGGGTGTTCCGCCGGACCTCGGGTTCCTGACCGTTGTGGAACCACGAGGCGGCGACGCCGACCGACCGCAGTCGCGAGGCGGCGGTGTCGGCATCGTCCTTCGTGTGCGTGTAGACCAGGCCGCGGGCCGACCGGGCGAGCAGCGGAGCGAGCTGCGCCACGGCGTCGAGCTTGGCCGTCGATGTCGCAAGCAGGTCACGCCGGCTGCTCACCGCGCGCAGCCACGCGCTGGCGTCGGCTGCGGCCCGCGCGTTCTCGCGCCAGCCGCCCTGCAGCCGAATCACGTCGTCGTGGAACGTGCCCGGCGCGCAGCCGTGCGCGGTCAGGCGTTCCTGCAGGTCCGTGAGCTGCGCGGACAGGGTGTCGTACTCCGACTGGTCGGCGGGGTCGAGGTCCACCGGCACGAGCGCGAGCCGGAACCGGCCCAGCACACCCTCCGCGCGACCGCGACGCAGGTCGCAGCCGTCGAGCACCGTGCCGAAGTACGGCTGCAGGATCTCGTCGACGCCGGCGTCCTGGCGTTCGACCGACGTCGTCAGGCCGAGGCGCGCGCGGAACCCGTCGCGCAGCGTCTCCGCCGGACGCGCGGAGCCGTACTTGTGCACCTCGTCCGCGACCAGCAGGCCCGCCCGGTCCTCCAGGAGGTCGTGCCCGAAGGCGCTGCTGACCAGCGACACCAGCACGTCGCAGTCGTCGAACGTGTGGGCGGTCGTGAGGTCGCGACGGCCGAGCGACAGGCCGGGCAGCTGGAGCGTCAGGGTGGTCAGCCACTGCTCGAGGAGGTCCGTCGTCGGGACCAGGACGAGCACCTTCTCGCCGCGCGTGAGCGCGTCCCAGGCCGCCAGCGCACCGACCACACCTCGGCCCTGCACGCTCACCGCCTCGACGATCCCGCGGCGGCCCGCAGCCAGCCACGCGTCGAGCACGTCCTTCTGCCACGGGCGCAGCTGGGGTCCGACGTACCGGACCTCGCCGCCGGGCGGGAGGGGGCTGCGGTCGGCGGTGCGGGTGGGGGCGCCGGCCGACGGTCGGGGGAGTGGCTCGGTCTCGGTGACGGGTGCGACCGGTGCGACCGGCTCTGTGGGTTCGATGTGCGGGGCGGGCTCCGCGGGCGCGGCGATCCGGGCGACCGGGTGCGTCGTCGGGGGTGCCGGGAGCGTCGTCGTCGCGCTGGAGGACTCGACCGTGGTCGGCCGGGCGGGCAGCGCCGACGGCCTCGCGATCGGCCGGGCGGGCAGTGCCGGCGGCGTCGCGATCGGCCGGGCGGGCAGTGCCGGCGGCGTCGTGACGGGGTGTGCGAGAGCCTGCGCGGGTGCGGGCGGCGGGTCGACGGCCGTCAGGCGGGCCATCACGGGGACGCGGACCGGCATCGGGGGCGGGACGGGAGGGTCCGTGATGGTCTCTGCGGGTGCCGCCGCGGCGTCGTCCAGCAGCCGGACCGGCGGCCTGCCCCCGAACGCGGCCACGGGCAGGATCCCCTGCGGCGTGACCGGCGGCCGCGAGGCGTCGGCCGCGGCCCGCTGGCCGAAGAACACGGCGGGCGCGAGCACGTGCGTCACGGGCAGGTACGGGGTCGGGACGTGCAGGGCGGTGGTCGGGTGGCCCGCCCCGAGCGCGCGCCACCGCGGAGGCGTGCTCGCGTCGTGCCGGAGCCGAGGATCGCGGCGGAGGACCTGCTCCACCTCGGCCTCCGTCAGGCCGGGGTGCCCGGCGAGTGCGAGGCCGTGCGCCAGCTCCAGCGCGGTCTGCTGCGGGCGGGCGATCAGGGCTGCGTGCAACGCGTCGGTCGGCGTAGACACGGCCTGCCCTCCAAGACGTCGACGTGCGAGGCGAGCCCGGATCGCGGAGCCCACGTCTTGTTGTCGGCATCCCGCGGCCCGGAGTTCAGTCGCGAACCCTCACTCGTCCGACGGAACCCAGTCCCAGGCGGGCCCCGGACCCGGTCGTGGGCCCGACCGGTCCACCGTGGCACGCCGGCGTGCCGCTCAGCCGGCGACGATCTCCTCGGCGTTGTCCATGATCCACTCCATCAGCGGCAGCAGCCGGGCCACCAGCTCGGACCCGCGCTCGGTGAGGGAGTAGTCGACGCGCGGCGGGATGCTGGCGGTGACCTCGCGGTGCACGATCCCGTCCGCCTCGAGCGTCCGCAGGGTCTGGGCCAGCATCTTCTCGCTGATCCCCTCGACGATCCGCCGCAGCTCGCCCCAGCGCATCGTGCGCTCGGACAGGGCGACCAGCAGCAGGACGCCCCACTTGCTCGTCACGTGGTCGAGCACCACACGCGACGGGCAGGCCGCGGCCAGGACCCCGTCAGTCAGGAGGCGATCCAGGGCGCTGACCTCGTTACTCACCGTCACGTGCGTACCTTACGCCAAAGTGGGTACCCACGATCCGGAAGGTTCTGAACCGACGGCCGGTTGCGGCGGACGACACGCAGTCGCCCGTCGAGAGGAACCCACTCATGTCCGTCGTCGTCACCGGTGCCACAGGCCACCTCGGCCGTCTTGTCGTCCAGCACCTCCTGGCGGGCGGCCTGCCCGCCGACGAGATCGTCGCGGGTGGCCGCCACGTCGAGCGCCTGGCGGACCTCGGCGTCCGCACCGCCGCGGTCGACTACGACGACTCGGCGTCGCTCGAGGCCGCGTTCGCCGGGGCCGAGACGGTGCTCCTGGTCTCCGGCAGCGAGGTCGGCCAGCGGGTCGCCCAGCACGGCCGGGTCATCGCCGCGGCCGCGGCCGCCGATGTCCGCCGCGTCGTCTACACCAGCGCGCCGCACGCCGACACGACCTCGCTCGTCCTGGCTCCCGACCACAAGGCGACCGAGGAGCTGCTCCGTGGCTCGGGCCTCGCCTGGACCATCCTGCGGAACAACTGGTACACGGAGAACTACGTCGGCGCGCTCGACCAGGCGCGGTCCACCGGAGTGATCCTCACGAGCGCCGGCGACGGGCGGGTCGCCAGCGCATCGCGCGACGACTTCGCCGCCGGCGCGGCCGCGGTGCTGCTCGGCGGCGACCACGACGGCCGCGTCTACGAGCTCTCGGGCGACGTCGCGTGGACCTTCGACGAGCTCGCCGAGGCCGCGTCGACGGTGCTGGGCGTGCCCGTCGTCGCCCAGCAGGTGTCGTTCGACGAGCACGTCGCGATCCTGCTCGGCGCGGGTCTCGACGAGGGCACCGCGGGATTCGTCGCGACGCTCGACGCCGACATCCGCCGCGGCGACCTGGCCGGTGCGACGTCGGACCTGCGGACGCTCATCGGCCGGCCCACGACCACCCTCGTCGACGGCCTGCGGGCGGCACTCGCCTCCTAAACAGGGCGCACCACGGTCGGACGTCCGCGTACCTTCTCCGAGTCCCGCCGTCCGACGGCGGGGCTCGGCCGAAGGAGAATGACCGCATGACCGCAACAGTGCAGGCCAAGGGTGTCGGGGCCGGCTTCGGCGATCGTGAGCTCTTCTCCGGTGTCGACCTCGTCGTCGCGCCCGGTGACGTGATCGGCCTCGTCGGCCCCAACGGCGCCGGCAAGTCCACGCTCCTGCAGATCCTCGGCGGCCGTCGGCAGCCCGACTCCGGCAGCGTCGCGGTGTCGCCGTCGCACGCGCAGCTGGGCTACCTGGCGCAGGAGATCGAGCGTGCCGACGGGGAGTCGGTGCGTGCCCACCTCGAGCGGCGGACCGGGGTCGCGGACGCGCAGCGCGCTCTGGACGATGCCGCGGACGCGTTCGGCGCGGGCCAGGACGGTGCCGACGACGTCTACGCCGAGGCCCTCGAGCGCTGGCTCGCACTGGGCGGCGCCGACCTCGAGGCGCGGCTCGGCACGGTGGCCGACGACCTCGGACTGACCGTCGACCTCGACCACCCGATGACCGCGTTGTCCGGCGGCCAGGCGGCCCGGGTCGGCCTCGCCGCGCTGCTGCTCTCGAGGTACGACCTCTACCTGCTCGACGAGCCGACCAACGACCTCGACGCCGCGGGCCTGGACCTGCTGGAGGAGTTCGTCGACCGTTCGGAGGCAGCGATCGTCGTCGTCAGCCACGACCGGGAGTTCCTCAGCCGCACGGTCACGGCCGTCGTCGAGATCGACCGCAGCCTGCAGCGCGTCACCACCTACGGCGGGAGCTACGACTCCTACCTCGACGAGCGCTCGATCGCCCGTCGCCAGGCCCGCGAGGCGTACGAGGGGTACGCCGCCCGGCGCGATGCGCTCAACGCTCGCGCCCGGATGCAACGGGCGTGGATGGAGAAGGGCGTCCGGAACGCGCGCCGCAAGGCCTCGGACAACGACAAGCACGTGAAGCACCACCGCGGCGAGACGTCGGAGAAGCAGGCGGCGAAGGCGCGGCAGACCGACAAGATGATCGCCCGCCTCGACGTGGTCGACGAGCCGCGCAAGGAGTGGCAGCTGCAGATGAGCATCGCGACGGCCGGGCGCTCCGGGGCAGTCGTCGCCGTCGCGCGTCACGCCGTGCTCACGCGCGGAGCGTTCACCCTGGGCCCGGTCGACCTGCAGCTCGACTGGAAGGACCGCGTCGCGGTCACCGGCCCCAACGGTTCCGGCAAGTCGACCCTCCTGGCCCTGCTGCTCGGCCGGCTGGAGCCCACGTCCGGTGCGGTGGACCTGGGTTCGGGTGTGCTGGTCGGCGAGGTGGACCAGGCGCGGCGCGCGTTCGAGGGCGACGAGCCGCTGGTCGACGCGTTCTCCCGCGAGGTGCCGGACTGGCCGACCGCCGACGTCCGCACGCTGCTGGCGAAGTTCGGCCTGGGCGGGCACCACATCCACCGGCCCGCGTCGTCGCAGTCGCCGGGGGAGCGGACCCGCGCGGCGCTCGCGCTCCTGCAGGCCCGTGGCGTGAACCTGCTGGTGCTGGACGAGCCGACCAACCACCTGGACCTGCCGGCCATCGAGCAGCTGGAGCAGGCGCTCGACAGCTTCGAGGGCACGATCCTGCTGGTCACGCACGACCGGCGGATGCTGGAGACGGTCCGGCTCACCCGCCGCTGGCACGTGGAGGACGGGCAGGTCACCGAGGTGACCGCGGACTGACGCGCGCGTGACGACGTCGTCACGCGGCTACGCTCGCCGAGTTCAGCACGGCCGACGACGAGGACGGTTCCATGGCACCCATCAGGTTCGGCGTGGTCGGCAGCGGCTGGCGCGCGGAGTTCTTCGTCCGCATGGCGCGGCTGATGCCCGAGCGGTTCCAGTGCGTGGGTGTGGTGACGCGGTCGGCGGAGCGCGGTGCGCAGGTCGAGCGCGAGTGGGGCGTGCCGACGGTGCGCACCATCGAGGAGCTGGTGACCGCCGTCGGACCGACCACCGACCGGCCCGAGTTCGTCGTCGTCTCGGTCCCGTGGCCGGTGACCCCGGTGGCGACGATGGAGCTGGTCGCGCTCGGCATCCCGGTGCTCGCCGAGACCCCGCCTGCGCCGGACGTCGACGGTCTGCGCGAGCTGTGGGCCGAGGTCGGCACGTCCGGACTCGTGCAGGTGGCCGAGCACAGCCCGTCGATGCCCTCGCACGCGGCGCGGATCGCGGTCGTGGACGCGGGGACCATCGGGCGGCCGACGAGCGTACAGATCTCCTCCACGCATCTGTACCACGCCGTCGGCCTCATCCGCAGGCTGCTCGGCACCGGTCGCGACGAGGTCACCGTGCGGGCGAGCACGTTCACTTCTCCGCTGCTGTCCCCCTTGGAGCGGGACGGCTGGACCGGCGCCACCGAGCCGGCCGACGCGTGGAACATCCTCGCCACCCTCGACTTCGGCGACGGCCGCAGCGCCCTGTACGACTTCACCGACAACCAGTGGCACAACCCGCTGCGCACCAACCGCATCGTCATCCGCGGTTCGCACGGCGAGATCGTCGACGACGCCGTCACCCGGGTGGTGGACGAGCGCACGGTCCTCACGTCCCCGATCGTCCGGCGGGTCAGCGGCCTGGAGCAGAACCTCGACGGCTTCGATCTCGAGCACCTGGGCTTCGACGGCCAGGTCGTGTACCGGAACGCGTTCCAGGGTGCCCGGCTCGCCGACGACGACATCGCGGTCGCGGCCCTGCTCGACGCGACGGGTGCCTGGGTGCGCGGCGGCGGTCCCGCGCCGTACCCGCTGGCCGACGGCTGCCAGGACCACCTGCTCGGTCTGGCCATCGAGGAGGCGGCACGCACCGGCGACACCGTCCATACCGCCAGGGAGGCGTGGGCGGACGCCTAGCGGATGCGAACGGGTGACGCCAGTGCCACGGTCGTGAGTCGAGAGCGACCGAGAGGAGCCCGCACATGGCAGTCACCGCATTCGGCGACCTCCCGCTGGCCGACCGCGACCGGTCCTGGGACGGCGACGCCGCCGAGAAGCGCGTCCGGGCCTGGGCCAAGGCGCAGGACGAGCCGAACGAGAGGTACCGGGACGCGCACGTCTGGTACGACGCCGAGAACAAGGAGAACTTCACCGCGTACAAGCTGTTGATCGCCGACGTGATCGACGGCCGCCTGAAGGCCGTGCCACGGGGCGTGTTCGCCGCCGCGGCCGTCATGCAGGGGTCGCGCGGTGGGGTCGACGTCCCGGACAAGGACCGCGATCGCATCAGGAGCCACCTGGCGAAGTACTACGCGAAGCTCGACGAGACGCCACCCTGGAAGGACTAGACGCACCGACGGGCGCGACACCATGGGTGCCGCGCCCGTCGCGCGTGCGGACCTGCCCTCAGGTCGTCAGGAGGCCGTGCACGTCAGGCTCGGCCAGGTCCAGTTGCCGCCGTGCTGGACCGTGAAGCCGAACGAGGTCGTCTGACCCGCGGAGAGCGCGCCGCTGCCGCTCGGCCGCATGGTCATGACGTTGCCGGAGGAGTCCCACGTCGGCGACCCGTTCCACGTCGCGATGATCCGCTGCGGGCTCCTGACCGTCACGGTCGACTGCCAGCCGCTGATGTTCGTGTTCGCGCGGATGGTCACCGTGCCGTTGAAGCGGTCACTCCACTTCTGTCCCTCCGAGTACGTCGCCGTGCAGCTGCCGCCGCCCGTGGGTGGGGGCGTGGTGGTCGTCGGTGTCGGGACCGGCGTGGTGGGCGTCGGGTTCGGGGTGGTGGTCCCGCCGGCGTTGAGCTGGTTGAGCACGCTCGTGTAGGCGGCCTTCTTGTTGCCGGACCCGTCGAAGAGCAGCGGGGTGCCCGAGGCGCGCCACGAGTCGCTGTCCCGCACGCCCCAGACGGTGATGCCGGTGCAGCGGGCGACCGAGAGGCACGCCTGGACGACGCCCTGGTACTGCTGCGCCTGCGAGCTGCCCGAACCCTCGATGTCGAGCTCGGTGATCTGCACGTCGACGCCCAGCGCGGCGAAGTTGCGCAGGGTCGTGTCGTAGTTGGAGGGCACCGGGTTGCCCGAGTTGAAGTGCGCCTGGAAGCCGACGCAGTCGATGGGCACGCCACGCGACTTGAAGTCGCGAACCATGGCGTAGACGCCCTGGGTCTTGGCGTGCGACCAGTTGTCGGTGTTGTAGTCGTTGTAGCAGAGCTTGGCGCCGGGGTCGGCGGCGCGGGCGGCGCGGAACGCGGCCTCGATCCAGTCGTTGCCGGTGCGCTGCAGGTTGGAGTCGCGACGCCCGCCGGAGGAGCCGTCCGCGAACGCCTCGTTGACGACGTCCCAGGCGTACACCTGGCCCTTGTAGTGCGTGGCCACCTGGGTGACGTGGTTCAGCATCGCGTTGCGCAGCGAGGAGCCGGACATGTTCTGCATCCAGCCCGGCTGCTGCGAGTGCCAGGCGAGCGCGTGCCCGCGCACCTGCTTCCCGTTCTGCCGGGCCCAGCTCGCGATCCGGTCGCCGTTGCCGTAGCTGAACTGGTTCTGCGACGGCTCCGTCGCGTCCATCTTCATCTCGTTCTCGGCGGTGATCATGTTGAACTCGCGGTTCGCGATGGTCGTGTACGTCGAGTCGCTGAGCCGGTTGGCCGCGATGGCGGTGCCGAAGTAGCGCCCGCTCTCGCTGGCCGCTGCCTGCAGGGTGCTGCCCGCTGCCGCCGCGGGCAGGGCCAGTGCCACAGACAGGCCGGCGACGGCGAGGCCGCCGATAGCCGCGGTCAGGCGTCCTGGTCGTGGGGTCGTGATTGATCCTCCTCGGTGGTGCACTCGTCGGCTGATCGCCGGCGCCTCACCCTGTGGCGGTGGCTCAGACGCGGTCAAGGCATGGGAGCGCTCCGGTAGTTGCGATATCTTGAGCGAAACGTTTTGTAACCCATACGGGTGAATTCCACCGATGGAGATTGGAATGGAGTCGGACGCGGGATCAGTCTCAGGAGACCACGCGCACAGCAGTTCGCGAAAGTATCGGCCACTGGTGGGGCGGGTCCCGCCGGTCAGCCGTCGCGTCGCGGCGTGCTCTCCCGCTCCACGAGGCGCATGCCGGCGAGGTAGAGAACCGGCGCGCTGTCCGTCGCGCTCGGGTCCCACCGCTCGCGCACCCGGCGGCGGAGGATGTCGACCGCGACGTGCGCGATCTCCCGCCTGCCCGGGTCGACGGTAGTGAGCGTCGGCACGGAGTAGCGCGCGTCCTCGATGTCGTCGAAGCCGACGACGCCGACGTCCAGCGGGATGGCCAGACCGCGCGCCTGCAGCTCGTACATCGCGCCGATGGCCAGCGCGTCGTTGAACGCGACCACGCCGTCGACCGGCACGCCGGAGTCGAGCACGTGGGCCATCGCGCGCGCGCCGTTGGCCCGGTGCCACGCCTCGTCCGACCAGCCGAGCAGGCGGGTGTCGACGTCGATCCCGCGCGCCTCGAGCGCCTGCTGGTATCCGGCGTAGCGCAGGGAGGCCGATCCGGCGGTCTGCGCGTGCAGCATGCCGATCACCGCGATGTGGCGTCGGCCGGCGTCGAGGAGGAGATCGGTCGCCGCCCGGGCTCCGTCGATGTTCCGCATGGTGACGTGGTCGACGCTCGGTGAGAACAGCTGCTCGCCGAGCAGGACGAGCGGGTAGCCGAGATCGTCGAGCAGGTGCGCGTCGCTCTGGACGAGCGCCGCGGGGCTGAAGATCAGGCCGTCGACGAGGCCACGGCGGGGCACCCGCAGCGCGGCGAGCTCGCCCTCACGGGTGAAGCCCGTCGGCTCGATGAGCACCTGCAGGCCGTGGTCGCGTGCTGCCGCGAGGATCTCGTCGGCCAGCTCGCCGAAGTAGGGCTGCCCCAGCTCGGGGACCGCGAGACCGACCACACCGCTGCGGCCGGAGCGGAAGATCTTCGCGGTCACGTTGATCTCGTAGCCGAGCGCGTCGACGGCGACGAGCACCCGGTCCCTGGTCGTGTCCCGGACGTGGGGGTAGCCGCTGAGCACGTTCGACACGGTCTTCACGGACACACCGGCGTGCCGTGCGACGTCGGCCATCGTCGCCACAGCGCCTCCTTCGTCCCACGGCACGGGCGGTCGCAACCTACCCGACGACGGGAGCGCCTGTGCCGCGGTCGTCGTCCGACGTCAGGCCGCGGGCGTCACCGCTCGGAGGAGAACCCGCCGAGCTCGGCGACGTCGTCGTGCCGGAGCTCGAACCAGACCGCCTTCGCGGCGTCACCGTCCTCCTCGCGCGTCCCCCAGCTGCTGGACAGCCGGTCGACGAACATGACGCCCCGGCCCCCGAACGCGGTCGGCGGCGGGTTGCGCACCACGGGCACCTCGCGGACGCCGTCGGTGACCTCGACGCGCGTGCGCTCCTCGTCGACGTGCACCCGCAGCGTGACGGGCGGGTCGGCGTGCGCGACGGCGTTGGTGACCAGCTCGCTGACCAGCAGGACGAGCAGCTCGAGCCGCCCGTCGTCCACCCCTGCCTCGGAGAGTCGGTCCCGCGCCCAGTGCCGTGCGGGCGCGATCGCGGAGAGCGAGGGCGACACGGCGGTCTCGGCGTACATCGGGGGCCTCCCAGGGAATGGTGGGAAGGCCGCATCGGCCCCCCGTCGGTCCCGGCCACGGTTGTGCACAACTGATGATTCGGCAACCTGAACACCGCCCTGGAGCCGGTTTCTCGCCCCCACGGCTGGGACGATGAGAGGGTGCAGACCTCTTCGACCCCCTCCGGCGCGGACGTTCCCGCACGTCAGGCGCCCTCGAGCTCCCAGATCCGGCGGTGGCGGCAGTATCTGGCCGACGAGCGCGCGGAGGCGGCCGTCTACCGGGACATCGCGTCGCGCCGTACGGGCGAGGAGCGCGAGATCCTGCTGGCGCTGGCCGAGGCCGAGGGTCGTCACGAGCAGCACTGGCTGGACCTGCTCGGCGACGACGTCGGCAAGCCCCGCCGTGGCGACTTCCGGACCCGGGTGCTCGGCGTGCTCGCCCGCCGGTTCGGGTCGGTGTTCGTCCTGGCCCTCGCGCAGCGCGCGGAGGCTCGGTCCGGATACGACGGCGAGGCAGACGCGACGCCGACGATGGCGGCCGACGAGGCCATCCACGAGGAGGTCGTCCGCGGTCTGGCCACACGGGGGCGCAACCGGATCTCGGGCACGTTCCGGGCGGCGGTGTTCGGCGCCAACGACGGTCTGGTGAGCAACCTCGCCCTGGTGCTCGGCATCGGGGCCAGCGGGGCGTCCGCGTCGATCGTGCTGCTGACCGGCCTGGCGGGCCTGCTGGCCGGTGCGCTGTCGATGGCGGCGGGGGAGTACGTGTCGGTGCGCTCGCAGCGGGAGCTGCTCGAGGCGTCCCGCCCGGGGCAGGCCGCCCGCGCGGCTCTGCCGTACCTGGACGTCGACGCCAACGAGCTCGCGCTGGTCTACCGCGCCCGCGGCATGGAGCCGGCCGAGGCGCAGGCGCGGGCCGACGAGCGGCTGCGGACGCTGGGCGAACCGGGCTCGGTCTCGCCGACGAGCACGGACGAGGTGGACGAGCACGAGGCCGTCGGCACCGCAGTCGGTGCGTCCGCGGCCAGCTTCTGCTTCTTCGCGTCGGGTGCGGCGATCCCGGTCCTGCCGTACCTGCTGGGTGCGGAGGGCCTGACCGCGGTGGTGTGGGCGTCTGTGCTGGTGGGGCTCGCGCTGCTGACCACGGGGGCGACCGTCGGGGTCCTGTCGGGCGCGTCGCCGGTGAAGCGCGCGCTGCGCCAGCTGGCCATCGGCTACGGGGCCGCTGCGGCGACGTACCTGCTCGGTCTGGCGTTCGGCGCCACGGTGTGACGCCCATCATACGAACAAGGTTTGCCAACCCTTACTTAGTGCAGGCTAACCTCACCATGTGACCTCCTCCGAGCGGGACGCCCTCCGCGGCGACGGCCTCACCCTGGCCTATCACGGCACCGTCGTGGTGACTTCCGCTGACCTGTGCCTGCAGCCCGGTCAGGTGACCGCGCTCATCGGGCCCAACGGCTCCGGCAAGTCGACCCTCCTGCGCGCGCTCGCCCGGCTGCACGCCCCGCAGGAGGGGACGGTCAGCCTCCCCGACGTCCCCGACGCCCACGCCCTGTCCGCCAAGGACTTCGCGCGTCGGGTCACGCTCCTGTCGCAGTCGCGGCCGACGCCCTCGGGGGTCAGCGTCCGCGACGTCGTCGGCTACGGCCGGCACCCGTACCGCGGCCGCTGGCGCCAGAACGACGCCGACGGACCCCGCGCGATCGCCTGGGCCATGGAGGTCACGGGCGTCGGCTCGATGGCCGACCGCGGTGTCGACGAGCTCTCCGGCGGCGAGCTCCAGCGCGTCTGGCTGGCCACCTGCCTCGCGCAGGACACCCGCGTCCTGCTGCTCGACGAGCCGACCACCTACCTCGACCTGCGCTACCAGGTGGAGATCCTCGACCTGGTGCGGGACCTGGCCGACGACCACGGGGTCGCCGTCGGTGTCGTCCTGCACGACCTCGACCAGGCCGCCGCCGTCGCCGACCACGTGGTGCTCCTGCGCCAGGGCGTGGTCGTCGGCTCCGGCCGCCCGCACGAGGTGCTCACCGCCGACGCGCTCACCGAGACGTACGGCATCCGCATCGACGTGGTGCGCGACGAGCACACCGGCCGCGTGCACACCCGCCCGGTCGGCAAGCACACGCACCGCCAGCACCTGACCACCGTCTAGTCCCCCTGTTTCGCCTACCTCTGAGGACACCCCTGTGCGCAAGACAGCCCTTCCCGCCCTGCTCGCCGGAGCAGCCCTGCTCCTGGCCGCCTGCGGCACGACGGAGGACGCGGCCGACGAGCCGTCGTCGTCCAGCTCCGCCGCCGGTGGACCGATCACGATCACGGACGACCGCGGCACCGTCGAGCTGGACGGCCCCGCCAGCAAGGTCGTCTCGCTCGAGTGGGGGCTGACGGAGAACCTGCTCACGCTCGGGGTCACGCCGGTCGGCGCGGCGGACGTCGCGGGCTACAACACGTGGGCGACCGTCGTGCCGCTCGACGAGTCGACGCCGGACGTCGGCTTCCGTGGCGAGCCGTCGCTGGACGCCATCGCCGCCCTGGAGCCGGACCTGGTGGTCACCACCACCGACCTGCCGGCCGAGGTCATCGAGCAGATCGAGGCCGAGTACCCGGTGATCGCGCTGCGCGGCTCGGACGCGTCCGACCCGATCGGCAAGATGCGCAGCACGCTCGAGATCCTGGGCGAGGCCACCGGCACCTCCGACGAGGCCGAGGCCGCGCTCGCGGACTTCGACGCCAAGGTCGAGGACGCCAAGGGGCAGCTCGACGAGGCCGGCCTGGCAGGTGCGGAGTTCACCATGGCCGACGGCTGGGTGTCCGACGGTGCGGTGTCGATCCGCATGTACACGCCCGGGTCGTTCCTCGGCGGCGTCGCGACCGAGCTCGGTCTGACGAACGCGTGGACCGGCGAGGGCGACCCCGACTACGGCCTGGCGCAGACCGACGTCGAGGGCCTGACCAGCCTGGGCGACATCCACTTCCTGTACGTCGGCAACGACACCGACGGTGGCGACGCGTTCAAGGACGGGCTCGCCGGGAACGCGATCTGGGAGCAGCTGCCGTTCGTCGTCGCGGGGAACACGGCCCGTCTGCCCGACGGCATCTGGATGTTCGGCGGCCCGCGGTCGGCGTCCGCGTTCGTCGACGCGGCCGTCGCGGCTCTGACCGCGGCCTGACACCCGACCCGTGAGCGTCGACGCACCGATGGAGGCAGGATCCGCCGCGCTGGGCGTGGCGGATCCTGCCGCCGTCCCCGCGCGCACCCGCGGCGCGCAGCCTGCGCGGATCATCGCCGTGTTCGTGGGCGCGGTCGCCGCGGTGGTGCTCCTCGCGCTCGTCGACCTGACGCTCGGCACCTCCCGCGTCGGGGTCGGCGACCTGCTCGGCCTGCTCACGGGATCGGGTGACGACGAGGCCCTCGCGGTGCTCGTCGCGTCGCGCGCCCCGCGCGTGCTCGCCGCGCTGGTCGTCGGCGCCGCCCTGGGCCTGTCCGGCAGCGCGCTGCAGTCCGTGGCGCGCAACCCGCTGGCCTCGCCCGACACGCTCGCGGTCAACGCCGGCGCGTACTTCACCGTGGTGCTCGCGGCCGTCACCGGCCTCACGCTGCCGTTCGCGGTGAGCGGTGCGCTCGCGTTCGTGGGTGGTCTCGGGGCCGCCGCACTGGTGCTGGCCATCGCTCGCGGCGGCGCGGAGGGGCCCACCCGGCTGGTGCTCGCGGGGTCCGCGACCATGCTGGCGCTCTCGTCCCTGACCATCCTGCTCATGCTGCTGTTCGAGCAGGAGACCGCCGGGATGTTCGCGTGGGGCGAGGGCTCGATCGTGCAGTCCGGCACGTCCAAGGTGGCGCAGGCCGCGCCGGTCGTGCTGCTCGCGGGCACCGTCCTCGTGGTCAGGGCGCGCCGGCTCGACGTCCTCGCGCTCGGCGACGACACCGCGGCCGTCCTCGGCCTCGACGTCCGCCGTACCCGCGTGGTCACCGTGCTGCTGGCCGTGCTGCTCGCCGCGCTCGCGGTCACGGTGGCGGGCCCCATCGGCTTCGTCGGCCTGACCGCCCCCGTGATCGCCCGCCTGGTCGCGGGACGCGTCCCGGGGCTGGCGCGGCACCGGCTGCTCCTGCCGCTGGCCGCGCTGGCCGGCTGCGTCGTGGTGCTGGGCGCCGACGTCCTGCTGCGGCTGGCAGTGCCCGGGGTCGCCGGCGTGGCCATCCCCACCGGAGTCGTCACCACCCTGGTCGGCGCCTCCGTGATGGTCTGGCTGGCCCGCCGGCTGCGTGACTCGGGTCCGGCCCGCAGCACCGCGTCCGTCGGCGCCCACCCCGCCACGCGTGCCCGGGTGGCGCTCGTGGTCGTCGTGCTGGCGCTCGCGGTCGTCGTCGCGCTGGTCGCCGGGTTCCTGCTGGGCGACCGTCTGCTCCTCACGGGCGACGTGGCCAACTGGTTCGCAGGCGTCAGCGGCCGGCAGGTCAGCTTCGTGCTCGACCAGCGCAGCCCGCGCGTGCTCGCCGCCCTTCTTGCCGGCGCGGCCCTCGGCCTCGCGGGCACCACGGTGCAGGCGGTCGCGCGCAACCCGCTCGCGGAGCCGTCGCTGCTCGGCATCACGGGCGGTGCCGGCGTCGGTGCCGTGCTCGCCATCGTCCTGTTCCCCGGTGGCAGCTTCTGGATCGTGTCCGCCGCGGCCTGCGTCGGGGCGCTGACCACGTTCGCGCTCGTCTACACGCTGGCCAACCGCCGGGGGCTCAGCTCCGACCGGCTCGTGCTCGTCGGCATCGGGGTGTCGGCCGTGGCGACGTCGCTGATCACCCTGATCGTGGTCCTGACCAACCCGTGGAACACGACGATGGCGCTCACCTGGCTGTCCGGCTCGACCTACGGGCGGACCGCGGAGCAGGTGTGGCCGGTCGCGGTCGCCCTGCTGGTCATCGTCCCGCTCGTGGTCCGCTGGCGTCGGGACCTCGACGTGCTGGCGGTCGACGACGACGTGGCACGCGTGCTCGGCGTCCAGCTGGAACGCACCCGGCTCGGCCTGCTGATCGTCACCGCGCTGCTCACGGCGGCCGCGGTGTCGGCGATCGGGGTCGTCGGGTTCGTCGGCCTCATCGCCCCGCACCTGGCCCGCTCGCTCGTCGGCTCGTCCCACACCCGGGTGATCCCGGTCGCGGTGCTGCTGGGCGCGTTGCTGGTCAGCGTGGCGGACACCCTGGGCCGCACGGTGATCGCCCCGGCGCAGATCCCTGCGGGCCTGCTGACGGCCATGATCGGCACCCCCTACTTCATCTTCCTGCTGTGGCGGACGCGAAGGAGCGCACTGTGACGAACACCGTAGTGAGGACAGCCTCACCTTCCTCTACCCTGGGCGACGTGCCCGTCTCGGTCGAAGCCCCCGCGCTGCCCTTCCGCATGTTCGCCGTGCAGGTCGCTGCCGTGCAGACCATGTGCCCGAGCGTCCTGCGCGTGACGTTCACCGGCGACGACCTGGACCGGTTCGCCGACAACGGGTTCGACCAGCGGATCAAGTTCTTCCTGCCGCTCGAGAACTCGCCGTACGACGAGCTGCTCAGCCTCGAGTCGAGCGCCGACTGGTACGGCCGCTGGCGCGCGATGCCCGACGACAAGCGCCACCCGATCCGGACGTACACCGCCCGCGGCGTCCGCCAGGACCGCCGGGAGGTCGACGTCGACATCGTCCTGCACGGCGACCTCGGCCCCGCCTCGCGCTGGGCACTCTCGGCCGCGCCCGGCGACGACCTGGTGATCCTCGGCCCCAACGCCGAGGCCGAGGGCCCGCACGGCGGCGTCGACTTCGTGCCCCCGGCGCACACCGACCGCCTGCTCATCGCCGGTGACGAGACCGCGCTGCCGGCCATCGCGGGCATCCTCGAGCGCCTGCCCGCCGACGCGCGCGGCGAGGCCCTCATCGAGATGCCGCTGTCGGGCGACCGGCTCGACCTTGCTGCGCCGGACGGGGTGACCGTCCGCTGGTACGGCCGCGACGGTCGCGCCCACGGCGAGCTGCTCATCCCCGCCGTGCAGGCCGCGTGCGCGCGACTGCTGCCCGGCCAGGCACCCGCGCCGGACGTCGAGCTGGAGGACGTCGACATCGACGAGGGGCTCCTGTGGGAGGTTCCGGTCGACGCCCAGGGCCAGCCCCTGCGGGCCGACGCCGCGCTGTACGCCTGGCTCGCGGGCGAGGCCGCCGTCATCAAGACCTTGCGCCGGCACCTGGTCGCCGAGTGCGGCGTGGACCGCAAGTCCGTCGCGTTCATGGGCTACTGGCGTGCGGGGCGCTCCGAGGCCAACTGAGCCGCCGGTGACCTCAGGCGCGCAGGCGGGTGCGCCGTTGCTTGCCCTGCGTCTGCAGCACGTACCGGAACAGGGTGTCCAGATCTCGCTCGACGAGACCGACGAAGCGGCAGCCGCAGTGGGTCGACCGGCCGTCGGTCCGGTGTGACCGCAGCACTTCCGCGTCGAGGGACACCACGCGGTCGCGGGCCGGGAACCGGAACGCGATCCGATCCCGCTCCGCGAGCTCGGCCATCGTGGAGATGCGCATCCCGTGCGCGCTGATGTCGAGCACGACGAACGTCAGGGACCGGGTGTCGCCCTCCGGCGACGTCACGACGCCCGTGCAGGTCTGCGCGATCCTGACGCGAGCGACCCTCCGCTTCTGCAGGGTGGACGTGAGCTCGAGGTCCGCGATCTGCACCGACGTGGCGCGGACCTTCGCGACCCAGCCGTTGTACCTGACCTCGCCGCGCACGTCGTCGAGGACCAGGACCTGGACGTCGTCACCGGCACGGAATGTCCCGCCTCCGGCCCCGGGCTCGGTGCGCATCATCAGGGTCCCGTCCGCGCAGGAGATGACGAAGCCGTCGAGCACGCGCCCCTCGGCCGAGAGGGAGCAGTGCGCGAGGTGGTGCATGGTCCGGTCCGGTCCGTTCGGTCGAGGTCGCCGTAGCCGCGCGGCGAGACGTGCCCCCGCATCTCTGATCGGTGCGTGACGGCTGGGGTATGAGTTCGGATGCGGACAAGCGGCGCGGCGAACGAGTGATGACGGGTGTGTTCCTCGGAACTGACAGCGGCATCTGGCGCGAAAAGCCGTGAAAGCGGGGAGCGCGTCCCGACTCGGCGGACCGGAACCGCCGGCCCGGGTGGGATCCAGGCCGTCGCGACGTAGCCCGTAGCATCGGCAGGTGCCACCCAGATCGCCGCTGCCGGCACGCCACGGCCTCAGCGCCGCCTGGCTGCGGACGCCTGATCGCGACCGCTCCCGCGCGGACGAGTGGCCCACCATGGGCGCCTGGCTCCGGGACCGGCTGCCCGAGCACGTCGACGTGTCGCAGATGCTCGACGGGCAGCGCTTCGTCGACGAGGCCGGCCGGCCGGTGCGCGCGGACGACCCCTACGCGCCGCACCAGTTCGTGTGGTTCCACCGCGACCTGCGCGACGAGCCCGAGGTGTCCGCGCCGATCCACATGGTCCACCGCGACGAGCGCCTGGTGGTCGTCGACAAGCCCGCGTTCCTGTCCTCGATCCCGCGGGGCCGCCACGTGCGCCAGAGCGTGGTCGTCCGCCTGCGCGACGAGCTCGGGCTGCCGGACCTGTCTCCGTTGCACCGCCTGGACCGTGTGACGTCCGGCCTGCTCATGCTGGCCACGGAACCGCGGTGGCGCGGGCCGTATCAGACCCTGTTCGAGCACCGTGCCGTGGACAAGACGTACTGGGCGCTGGCGCCGCTGCGCGAGGACCTGGTCCTCCCCGTCGTCGTCCGCAACCACCTGCACAAGGAGCGGGGCGCCTGGCAGGCGGAGGTGGTGCCCGGTGCCCCGGTGAACGCGGAGACGCTCGTCGAGCTCGAGTCGGAGGTGGACGGCCGCGGGGTCTACCGGCTGACGCCGCGGACGGGCCGCACCCACCAGCTCCGGGTGCACCTGCACGGTCTCGGCATCCCGATCGTCGACGACCCGCTGTACCCGGTGGTGCGCGAGGTCGACGTCGACGACTTCACCCGCCCGCTGCAGCTGCTCGCCGGGGAGCTCGCGTTCACCGACCCGGTCGACGGCACCCCGCGACGGTTCCGGAGCGTCCGGCGGCTCCCGCTGACCGCGGAGGGCTGACGTACCCTCGTCCTCGTGGCCACGTTCTCCGCCGTCACCCGGCAGCACATCCTCCAGGCCATCGCCGAGTACGACTCGCGCGGCGGCGACGACTTCCTCGGCGTCTACGGCTTCGCCCCGGGCGGGTACCCGCTCGTGCACGAGGGCCGCAGCTACGACTCGACCGCGATCCTCGGGGTCGCGCACCGGTACGCGACGGGCCGGCTCGCGAGCGCCGACGAGGTCGGCACGGGCGGCTCGGCGGTCCTGCGCAAGCGCGGGTTCGAGGTGACCGAGCCGGCGACCGCGCGCCGTGCGCCCGTCGCCCCGGTACGGCGCGCGCCGGCCGTCCGACGCGCCCCCGCAGCACCCGAGCGCGTGGCGGCGATCTGCCCCACGTGCGCGATGGCCCTCCCCGCGACCGGCATCTGCGACGACTGCGGCTGACGGCTCGCCCGGCCTCGGGACGAGCCGCCAGCCTGTCCGTCACAGCAGCGAGCGGTACAGCTCCTCGATGTCCGCCACGGACGCCTCGCGCGGGTTGCCGCCGGCGCAGACGTCCTCGAACGCCGCCTTCGCCAGCGCGGCGACGTCGGTCTCGGTGGCGCCGACCTCGCGAAGGGCGGTCGGGTTCCCCAGCTGACGGGTGAGGGCGGCGACGGCGGCGACCGCGGCCGTGCGGGCGTCGTCGAGGGGCATCGTCTGGGCGTCGGCGACCCCGAACGCGGCGGCGATGTCGCGGTACTTCTCCCCGCTGGCCGACGCGTTGAACGCCATGACCGGCGCGAGCAGGATCCCGTTGGCCACGCCGTGCGGGGCCGAGTAGAACGCGCCGAGCGGGTGCGCCATGGCGTGCACCAGGCCGAGGCCGACGTTCGAGTAGCCCATGCCGGCCACGTACTGCCCGAGCGCCATCCGCTCGGCCGCGGCCTCGTCGCCGTCCGCGGCAGCCTGCAGGGACGTGGCGATGACCTGGATGGCCTTGAGGTGGAACAGGTCGGACAGCTCCCACGCGCCCTGCGTGATGTAGCCCTCGATCGCGTGCGTCAGGGCGTCGAGCCCCGTGGCGACCTTGAGGGAGCGCGGGGCGGTGGACATCATCTGCGGGTCGACGACGGCCAGCACGGGGATGTCGTGAGGGTCCACGCAGACGAACTTCCGCTGCCGCTCGACGTCGGTGAGGACGTAGTTGATCGTCGTCTCGGACGCGGTGCCGGCCGTCGTGGGGATCGCGACGATCGGGACGGAGGGGTGCGTGGTCGGGGCGACGCCCTCGAGCGAGCGGACGTCGGCGAACTCGGGGTTGGCGGAGATGATCCCGATCGCCTTGCACGTGTCCTGGGGTGAGCCGCCACCGATCGCGACGAGCACGTCCGCGCCCGCGGCGGCAAAGGCTGCCACGCCGGCCTGCACGTTCTCGATCGTGGGGTTCGCCTGGACGTCGCTGTAGACCTCGTACGGGAAGCCGGCGGTGTCGAGCAGTTCGGTGACGCGCGCGGTCACGCCCGTCTCGACGAGGACCGCGTCGGACACGACGAAAGCCTTGGTGAACCCGCGCCGGGTCAGCTCGTCGGGGACGACCTCGATCGAGCCGGGGCCGAAGTACGCCGTCTGGTTCCAGATCATGCGGTGCGACATCGTGCAGCCTCCTTCGTGGCGTCGTCGATGACGCCGTGAATCGATTCAGGACCCATCCAAGCGCGCACGCTCCGCCGTCGGGCAGGGCACAAGGTCCTGGTCTGCGTCAGCCGTGCAGGGTGCCGGCCCACTCCCGGGCGCGGGCGGTCTCGCCCTCGGTCAGCGGCCCGGTGGTGCCGGCGACGACGAAGTCGGTGCCCTGCCGAGCATCGATCCCGCGGCGCCGCAGGAGCTTCACGGCCGCCTTGCTGGCGGAGCCGGAGAACCGGCCCTGGACCCTGGTCGCGAACGTGACGACCGGCGTGCTCGACGCCTCCAGGGCTCCGATCCACTCGCGCAGGCCGGAGCTCACGGGCTGCGCGCCGCGGTCGACGGCCGACGCGCGCGACTTCTCGGTCGGTAGGCCGAGGTTGTGCGTCGGCGCGCCCGCCAGGACGAGATCGGCACCGTCGAGGTTCGGGGCGGCGGACGTGGCGTCGACCAGCCTCACCTCGGCGCCGTCCTCCTGCAGCCGGTCGGCGACCGCCTGGGCGATGGCGTGGGTGTTCCCGAACAGCGACTCGACGACGATCAGGACGCGCACGTCAGCCCACCTGCCACGCCGGGTTGCCGGCGGTGACGGCCTCGAGCGCGTGCCCGAGCACGACCACCGCCGAGACCAGCGTCGTCACGGCGAGCACGCCGACGACCGCGGCCCACCAGCGTGCCGCGGTGCCTCCGGCGGGCTGCGTCGGGCGCAACGGTCCCCAGACCGTGGCCAGCGTCGACGCGACCAGGAGGAACACCGACGTGGTCAGGGCGTCGGAGCCGTGGCCGTGCGCCTGCGCGGCCAGCACCTCGTCGGCGGAGCCCAGGGACTCGACGGCGGTCAGCAGCGTCTTGCCCGCCTCGCCTGCGAAACCGATGGCCGTCAGTGCCAGGACGCCGAGGACGACGACGGGCCAGCGCATCGCGTGCCGGGTGCGGGCAACCCCGACGTAGACGAGGGCGGTCAGCGCCGCCAGCACGGACAGCAGCAGAGCGACCAGGCCGAGGAGGGCATGAGCTGGCACGGGGGGCTCCCGACTCGATGAGACATGATGTCTCATGCAGAATAGACATCATGTCTCAGACGAGTCAACGGACCGGGAGCGCCGGATCCCGGGTGATCGACGCCGCGGTCGAGCTGATCCGGCAACGCGGGCTCACGGTCGGCCTCGACCACATCAGCCTCGAGGAGGCGATCACGGCGTCCGGCGTCTCGCGGGCCACCGCGTACCGGCACTGGCCGACGAAGGCCGACTTCCTCCAGCAGGTCCTCCTGCGCGTGGTGCGCAACGCGGAGCTGGAACCCGAGTCCGACGCGGACATCGCGGCGGTCCGCGACCTCGTCGTCGAGCACCGCGACGTGCTGGCCACGCCCGAGGGCAGGCGGACGCTCGTGGTCGAGAGCCTGCGGGTGGCCACCGAGAGCGACTTCGGCCGCATCGCCGGCTCGACCGCGTGGCGGGACCACCTGGCGCTGCGGGCCACCTGCTCGAGCCTGCCCCCCGGCGACCTGCGCGACGCCGTAGCCGCCGAGCTCGCCAGCTCCGAGCGGGCCTTCACCGACCGCCGCGCGCGTGTGTACGCGCGGCTCCCGGACGTGGTGGGCTACCGGCTCGTCCCGTGGCTCGACCCCGGCACCGGGTTCACGCTCATGGCCGAGGCGACGGGGGCGCTGATGAGCGGTCTCGTCGCCCGCGCCGCCATCGTCCCGCCACGACCACCGCGGCTCATGCGGGCGCTCGGGTCGACCACCGAGTCGCCGTGGACCACCGAGTCGTACGCGGTCGTCGCGACCGTGCTGTCCTACCTCGAGCCGGACCCCGACGTGGGGTGGGATGACGACCGGGTGGAGACCGCGATCGCGCGCTCGTTCGACCTCGAGGACGAGGCCCGGCGGCTCCGTGCGCACTGACCGGTGTGGCTACTGGTCCCAGACGACAGACGCGATCATCGCCTCGACGGTCTCGTAGTACTGCGCGGCCTCGGTCGGGTGGAGGTAGCCGAACGCGTAGGTGTAGCCGCCGTGATCGACCAGCCAGTCCGTGAGCCGAGGAACGGCGTCCGGGCCGAACGCGCGGTCCACGCGGACCGCCTCGCCGAACGGCGTGCTCACCAGCGCGGGGTTGAAGCTGGTCACGTCCTCGACGATGCCGATCTGGTCGGCGACCGCATCGCGTGGCCCGCCGACCGCCTCGGTGGAACCGAGGCACACCAAGAACGCGTGGTGCTCGGGGGCGAGCGTCACCGTGTACGACCCCGATCCGGGCACGTTGCGACTCTCCTCGGGCACCGGGGACGACAGCGAGAAGCCGGGGCAGTCCGCCGGGGTGACGTGCAGCGGGTGCGGCAGGGCCTGTGCTCCGTCGGCGGTCAGCGTCTCGGTCGTCCACAGGGCAGGGTTCGTACCCGGCTCGTCGCGAACCAGGAGTGCGGTCACCGTGGCACCGCTGGCCACGAGGAGAGTGCCGGCGACGATGGCGCCGATGGTCGTGCTGCGCATGGATCCCCCTCGAATCGGGGGAGAGCGTACGGGCGCGCGCGGGTGGTCACGGCCGGATCGAAGCCTTCTCACCCGTCCGGCCGACCTCCTGCCGCTCGCCGTCCGCCGCGCGTCGACGCGGAACCGTGCCTACGCTCGGACACTCAGCCGAGTTCGGGAGGACTACGCATGATCAAGCGAGTGGTGTTCGTCGCCGGCGTCTCCGCGGGGTACCTGCTCGGTACGCCGTCCGGGCGCCGCCAGCTGGAGAAGATGAAGGTCTGGGCGGGGGACGTCTGGCACGACCCGCGCGTGCAGGATTACGTGCAGGAGTACGAGGCGCAGGCGACCGCGTTCGCCAAGAAGCAGGGCGCCGCCGTGTGGGAGAAGGCGGTCGACACGGCCAAGAGCGCGGTCTCGTCGTCCACCACGAAGTACCCGACCGACGACTCGTCGCCGACCGTGGTCCAGCCGTTGATGGACGCGGACGACGCCAACCCCGGGCAGCGGTGAGCCCTACCCCGCTGCCGGCGGCTCCCGGTCAGGAGTCCGTCTGGGACTACCCGCGGCCGCCCCGGGCCGAGCCCACGTCCGAGCGGGTGGTCGTGACGCTGGACGGCGTCCCGGTCGCGACCACCACCGACGCGGTCCGCGTGCTCGAGACCAGCCACCCGCCGGTGTACTACCTGCCGTTCGACGCGTTCGAGCCGGGGGTGCTGGAGCCGGCGGTCGGCTCGTCGGTGTGCGAGTTCAAGGGTGTGGCGTCGTACGTGTCCCTGCGGGTCGGGGGGCGTCTGCTGTCGCGCGTCGGCTGGACCTACCCGGCGCCGCTGCCGGGGTACGAGTCGCTCGTCGACCGGGTGGCCCTGTACGCGACCGACCTGACCTGCACGGTGGACGGCGAGCTCGTCGAGCCGCAGGCCGGGGGCTTCTACGGCGGCTGGATCACCTCGCGCGTCGTCGGACCGTTCAAGGGGTCTCCGGGAAGTCGCGGCTGGTAGTCGTTGACATGTGACTAATTGGTCACCTATCGTCGTCGGCATGGACGAGGACCTGGTGTTCAAGGCACTTGCGGACGCCACCCGTCGCCACCTGCTCGACCAGCTCTACACGCGTGACGGCCGCACGCTGACGGAGCTGGAGCAGGACCTCGAGATGACCCGGTTCGGGGTCATGAAGCACCTCAAGGTGCTCGAGGAGGCGGGCCTCGTCGTCACGCGCCGATCGGGCCGGGAGAAGCTCCACTTCCTCAACGCCGTCCCGATCCAGCTGATCCACGAACGGTGGATCGACAAGTACGACGTGCTCGGTGCCGAGCGCCTGCACGCGCTGACCGACCTCAAATCAGCCCTGGAGACCACCATGTCCACCCAGACCGACACGGCCACCACGACCGTCCTCGTCAACCGCATCTGGATCAAGGCCGACGCCGCCACCGTGTGGAAGGCCATCACCTCGCCGGAGTGGAACGCCCGCTACGGCTACAAGAGCCCCTCGACGTTCGACCTCACGCCCGGCGGCGCGTTCACCACGCTCCCGTCGGCGGACATGGTCGCCTACGGCACCCCCGCCGACCAGCCGATCCTCGACGGCGAGGTGGTCGAGGTCGTGGAGAACTCCCGCCTGGTGCTCACCTGGCGCACCCTGTGGGACGACGAGGCCCGCGCGGAGGGGTTCACGCGGCTCACCTACGAGCTCGAGCCCCGCGGCGAGGGCGTCACGCAGCTGACCCTGGTCCACGACGTGACCGACGCCCCGCGCACCGCGGCACTCATCTCCGGCGACCTGCCGCAGTTCGGCGGCGGCTGGCCGCAGATCCTGTCGGACCTCAAGACGCTCCTGGAGACGGGCGCGTCGCTGGAGTCCTGAGGCTGTCGCACGGGCCGGTCGCCGCGGCGGCCGGCCCGTCGTCGCTCTCGATCTCGTGGGTTCGGCGCCGGTTCGTGGGTGCGCACTCGCGATCTCGTGCCGGACCCACGATCTCGCGGCCGGGTCAAGGGTGCGCGAGGGCCAGCAGGCGGAGGGCTTCCTCGGCGACCGACTCCGGCGGGCCGGCGACCGGAACGTCGACCCCGTCCTCGTCGGCGGCCAGCGGCTCGAGGGTCGCCAGCTGGCTGGCCAGGAGAGTGGCCGGCATGAAGTGGCCCGTCCGCTCCGTGAGTCGGCGGGCGAGCTCGTCGGGCGGGACCACCAGGTGCACGAACCGCACGCGGCCCTGGGCGGTGCGCAGGACGTCGCGGTAGGACCGGCGCAGCGATGAGCAGGTCACGACGGTCGGTCCGCCGGCGGCCGTCATCGCGTCCCGGATGGCGCGCAGCCACGGACCGCGGTCGTCGTCGGTGAGCGCCCGGCCAGCGCGCATGGCCTCCACGTTGGCCGGGGGATGCAGGTCGTCGCCCTCGATCAGCGGCCGGCCGAGGCGCTCGGCGAGCAGGAGCGCGGTGGTCGACTTGCCCGTACCGGACACGCCCATCACGACGAGGTGCTCGGGCTGGCTGCTCACGGGCGACAGCCTCGCACGCCCGCGCGGGCTCGAGTTCGTGACTTTCCGCCGAGCTCGGTAGCTGCAACTACCGAACTCGGCGGAAACTGCCGAGCTCGCGCAGGTGGGGAGCGCGTCTCCTCGGGCAACTAAACTCGCCCGATGCCCTCGCTCGTCGTCGACACGACACCCCTGCGTGTCAGTCCGGCGTTCCGGCGGCTGTGGTGGGGGCTGTCGATCTCCAACCTCGGGGCGCAGCTGACGGTGGTCGCGGTCGGGCTGCAGGTGTACGCGCTCACCCGGTCGACGGCGTCGGTCGGCATCCTCGGCCTCTGCGCGCTCGTGCCGCTGGTCTTCTTCGGGCTGTACGGCGGCGCGATCTCCGACCACTACGACCGCCGCAAGGTCGCTCTGATCGCGTCGTTCGTGGCGTGGGGCGTGACCATCGGGCTGGCCGTGCAGGCGTGGCTCGGCAACGAGCAGGTGTGGGTGCTCTTCGCGCTGGTCGCGGTGCAGTCGGGGGCGTTCGCGGTGAACCAGCCGGCGAGGTCGGCGATCATCCCGCGGCTCCTGGACCCGACGCTCCTGCCCGCGGCGAACGCCCTGCAGACGCTCGGGTTCAGCGTCGCGTTCACGGTCGGCCCTCTGCTGGGCGCGTTCCTCGTCGCCGCGTTCGACTACGGCGTCGCCTACACGCTCGATGCGCTCCTGTTCACGGCCGCGCTCCTCGCACTGTTCCGGCTGCCGGCGCAGCCCCCGGAGCACTCGGAGAACCGCCGGGAGCGCGCGGGGCTGGCCTCGGTGATCGACGGGTTCCGGTACCTGGGCACCCAGAAGAACGTGCGGATGACGTTCGCCGTGGACCTGGTCGCCATGATCACGTCGTCGCCGCGCGTGCTGTTCCCGGCGATCGGCCTGGTCTACCTGGGCGGCGGCGCGACGACCACCGGGGTCATGGCCGCGTCGGCGGCGGTCGGCGTCGGGCTGGCGGGGCTGTTCTCCGGCGGGCTGACCCGGATCCGCTGGCAGGGCCGGATCATCGCGGTGGCCATCACGGTCTGGGGGCTCGCGATCGCCGGGTTCGGGCTGGTCCTCGTCCTGGCGGGGCAGTCGCACCCGGACCAGGTGCTCTGGCTCGCGCTCGCGATCGCGGTGCTCATGCTCGTGGTCGCCGGGGCGGCCGACGCGATCAGCTCGGTGTTCCGGCAGACCATCCTGCAGACGGCGACACCCGACGACATGCGCGGCCGCCTGCAGGGCGTGTTCATCGTCGTCGTCGCGGGCGGACCCCGGCTGGGCGAGGCGCTGCTCGGCGGGGCGGCGTCGACGGTCGGCGAGGGGTGGGCCGCGGTGATCGGCGGCTGCCTGTGCGTGGTGCTCCTCTGGGTGCTCGTGCGGGCGCAGCGCTCGTTCTGGGACTACGACGCCCGCCACCCGGTGCCCTAGGGCGCGGCATGTTCCGGCCCGAGCCGGCGACCGCGCACGGCCGGGCGTGGTCGTCAGTCGGTGGCGCCCGTCGGGTCGAGGGACGTGACGTACCGGGTGGCCGTGTCGAGGGCCGTCGCGACAGCCTGGCCGGGTGTGTCGCCGACGACCTGCACGCGGACGACGAGGCCGTCGCGCGTCGCCCAGAGGTGCGCCGCGGAGTAGGGGTCGGCGGCGACACTGCCGTCGTCCTGGAACGACGCCTCGTCGCGCGAGAGCACCCACGCCGTCCACCCGGGCAGGTCCACCTCCTCCACGCCTGCCTCGGAGATGACGGTCCGCGGCATGTAGGTGCCGTCTGCGTTGTCCACCCGGGGCGTCTCCTTGTCGGCGGCCCAGCCGTCGAGGTCCGCGGCCTCCGTCGCGACGGCGGTCTGCGCCGTGTCCGCGTCGCGCATTTCGTAGACCTCGATCGCCCGGCTCGCGCCGCCGGCGAAGGGCAGCGCGACCGGGTCGCCCACGGCGAACGCGTGGCCCGCGAGGGACGCTGCCCGCAGGTCGCCGAGGGCCGGGTTGCCGCACTGGGGCAAGCCCGGGCTCGGCAGGGGGACCGCGGCCTCCTCGTCCTGCGTGGAAGCGAGCTCCGCGGCGAGCTGGTCGAGGTACTCCTGCGCCTCGGGAGAGCCCGGCTGGTACTCGTCGCAGCGCTGCACGGTCGCGGTGGGCAGGAGCGTCGCGGTGAGCGCGGCCGTCGCCTGCTCGAACGTCAGCGGTGCGCGCGTGGGGGTCGAGGAGGCCGACGGGGACGCCGCCGGGTCGGCGCCGTCCTCCGCGGAGCAGCCGGCGAGGACGACGATCGCGAGGGCGGCGGCGGCACCGCGGGCCGGACCGGCGAGGCGGAGCGGGAGCATCCGCCCATCCTCACCTACCCGCGGGGGCGCCCACGTCGTCATCTCGTCCGACCGGTGACGACGAGCGTGACGTCACCCGGTCGGCCGAGAGGGAGCCTGTCCGTGGAGGGACGCGAGCGCCGCGTGCAGGTTCGCCGTGACCGCCGTGCGGTGCGGCTCCACCCAGTCGCCCTCGAACTTCCGGGGCGTGATCTCGATCATCATGACCAGGCACAGGCGCATCCGGTACAGGTCGAGGCGCACGCGCGCCGACGGGCTCTCGACGTCCAGCGGACCGTAGCCGTCGAGCAGCGCGGGCGTCCCGGGCTCACGGCCCATGGGGTCGATGCCCACCAGGTCGGCCAGCGGGTCGCCCCAGAACGCGCGCTCCGGGTCGATCACCCCGACCACCGCGCCGGTGTCCGGGTCGACAAACACGTTCCCGGCCCAGAGGTCGGTGTGCACCAGCGACGGACGGACCACGTCGTCGAGCACGTGCCGGTGCTTCTCGAGGACCGCGCGGACCTCGCCGGCGGGCACCGCGACCGACCAGGTCTCGGCGTCGGCCAGGAGCTCGTCGACCATGCCCGTGAACGACTCGGACCAGGTGGCCTCCCGCCGCCCGCACGGGTAGCCGTACGCCGGCCCCTCGATCGCGTGCAGCGCCGCCAGGACCGCACCGGTCTCCCGCTCCGCGCGCGCGGTCCGGGGGTCCGACGACGCCGGTCCGAAGCCCGCGTCGACCCACGGCACCCCCGGCAGGTGGCTGACCACGAGCGCGTCGCTGGGCAGCAGCGTCCGGGAGAAGTCCGTGTGCAGCACCTGCGGCATGAGCAGGGCGGGCCGGTCGGCGGCGAGACCGTAGACCAGCGCCTCGGCGCGCAGCAGGTCGTGCTCGTAGGTCAGCAGCCCGTCCGTGCCGACCGGCGCGGTCTTCACGACGACGCGTGCGCCGCCGGCGAGGGTGACCCGGTACGTGGTCGCGAACTGTCCTCCGGTGAGGAGCTCGACGTCCGCGAGAGGTCCGAGCGGGGCGACGAGCGAGGTCAGAGCATCATTCACGCGTCGAGGGTACCGACCGAGCGCGCCGGCTCGACGGACTCGGCGACCTCGCACGCCGCCACGGCCGCACCGCCGGTCGACGAGGGCGACCCGGCCTCCACGGAGTCGTGCACGTGATCGCCGGCGTCGCCGCGCAGCGTCCGCAGCGCCGCGAGCGTGGCCACGACCGCGAGGCCTGCGGAGACGACGACCACCAGGAACCCGGCGTGCGACCCGGCGGCGTCGATCTGCGCGCCCGCCACCGACGACCCGACCGACACCCCGACGCCGAGCGACGTGCCCACCCACGTCAGCCCCTCGGTCAGCCGTTCGCGCGGGACCAGGTCCTGTACCAGCCCGTTGCCGTTGATCAGCGTGGGTGCGATGGCGAACCCGGCGACGAACATGACCGCGGCCAGAGCGACGAGCGACTGCACGAGGAAGAAGAAGCAGACGCCGACCGCCAGGGCGACCATGCCGGTGGCGAACCGCAGGTACAGGGGCCGCTTCCACACGCGGGTGCCGTAGAGCAGCCCGGAGATGAGCGACCCGAGCGCGAAGATCGCCAGGATGATCCCCGCGGACCCCTTGGAGCCGGACTCCTCCGCGAACGCCACGGTGGACACGTCGGTGGCGCCGAAGATCGAGCCCATCGCGACGAACACGATCGCCAGGACGACCATGCCCGGCTTGCGCAGCACGGAGCCCTTCGGCCGCGGGCTACCGACCGGGGCGGGCGGCGGCTCGGTGCTGTGCAGGGAGAGGAACCAGTAGCCGCCGACGAGCATGGCGACCAGCGGGACGACGAGTCCGGCCGCGGGGGCGACCCCCGTCGCGAGCACGGTGGCGAGCACCGGGCCCACGATGAACACGAGCTCGTCGAGCGCGGACTCCAGCGAGTACGCCGTGTGCATCCGGTGCGGGTCGGCCCCGAGCACGCGGGCCCAGCGCGCCCGGACCAGCGACCCGAACGACCCGATCCCCGCGCCGGTGACCACCGCGGCGGCGTACAGCCACGCCTCGTGGGCCTCCTGCGACGCGGCGACGACCACCCCGACGAGCCCCACGGCCGCGATCGCCACGGCGGGCCGCATGATCCGCGACTGCCCGTGCCGGTCCACGAGCCGCGCCAGCTGCGGCGAGCACAGCGCCTGCGCCACGACGTAGACCGCGGAGACGCGACCGGCCAGACCGTAGGAGCCGTACACCGTGGAGATCATGAGGACGATGCCGATGCCGACCATGGACATGGGCAGTCGGGCGAGCACACCGGCGCCGGAGAAGGCCAGAGCCCCCGGGCGCGTCAGCACGTCGCGGTAGGGCTGGAGCACCGCCTCAGTCTGTCACCAGGTCTATCGCGACGGCGCGTCGTGCCTCACCATTCATGGCATGACGGACGTGCAGGTCAGCGACGCACCCGACGAGCACCGGTTCGAGGCGCGCAGCCCCGACGGGGAGCTCCTCGGGTTCACGGTGTACGACACGATCGGTACCACGGTCGTGTTCACGCACACCGAGGTGGACCCGGCGTTCGAGGGTCAGGGCATCGCGTCCACGCTCGTGCAGGCCGCCCTCGACGCGGTCCGGGCCAGCGGCCGGGACGTCGTGGCGTTCTGCCCGTACGTGAAGGCGTGGATCGGCCGGCACCCCGACTACCAGGACCTGGTGCGGGCGCCGCAGCACTGAGGCGCTAGGAGCCCAGCGCCGCCGAGACCACGTCCTTCGCCTCCGCCTGCACCTGCGCCAGGTGCTCCGCGGACACGAACGACTCGGCGTAGATCTTGTACACGTCCTCGGTGCCGGACGGCCGGGCGGCGAACCAGGCGTTCTCCGTGGTGACCTTCAGCCCGCCGATCGACGCGCCGTTCCCGGGTGCCTCGGTCAGCCGCGCAGTGATCGCCTCGCCCGCCAGCGTCGTCGCCGTGACCTGCTCCGGGGTGAGCTTGGCCAGCGTGGCCTTCTCCTCACGGCTGGCCGCCGCGTCGACCCGGGCGTACCAGCTCTCCCCGAACTCGGCGACGAGCTCGCGGTGGTGCACCGACGGCGACTTCCCGGTGGTCGCCAGGATCTCGGAGGCCAGCAGCGCGGGCAGGATGCCGTCCTTGTCGGTGGTCCACACGGTGCCGTCCTTGCGCAGGAACGACGCCCCGGCGGACTCCTCGCCGCCGAACCCGACCGACCCGTCCACGAGTCCGGGCACGAACCACTTGAACCCGACCGGCACCTCGAGCAGGCGCCGGCCCAGCTTGGCGGCGACCCGGTCGATGAGGCTCGAGGAGACGAGCGTCTTGCCGATCGCGGTCCCGTCCGGCCAGCCCGGGCGTGCGCCGCCGTACAGGTAGGAGATCGCGACCGCGAGGTAGTGGTTCGGGTTCATCAGCCCGTCCGGCGTGACGATGCCGTGCCGGTCGGAGTCGGCGTCGTTGCCGGTCGCGATGTCGAACGGCGCCGGGTCGCCCGCCATGCGGCTGACCAGCGAGGCCATCGCGTACGGCGACGAGCAGTCCATCCGGATCTTGCCGTCCCAGTCGAGGGTCATGAACCCCCACTGCGGGTCGACCGTCGGGTTCACCACCGTGAGGTCGAGCCCGTAGTACTCGCCGATCTCGCCCCAGTACTCGACCGACGCGCCGCCGAGCGGGTCCGCACCGATCCGCACCCCGGCCGCCCGGATGGCCTCGATGTCGATCACGTTGGCCAGGTCCGCCACGTAGGAGGACAGGTAGTCGTGCTTCAGGGTCGTGTCCGCCGCCAGCGCAGCCTCGGCGCTCACGCGCGGGATGTTCTTCCACCCGGACGCCAGGATCGCGTTGGCGCGGTCGGCGATCCAGCCGGTGGCCTCGGACCCCGCGGGCCCACCGTCCGGCGGGTTGTACTTGAAGCCGCCGTCGCGCGGCGGGTTGTGCGACGGGGTCACGACGATGCCGTCGGCCAGGCCCGGTCCCTGCGTGCGCACGCCCTCGGAGCTGCCGGCGCCGTTGTGCCGCAGGATCGCGTGCGAGACGCCCGGGGTGGGCGTCCACGAGTCGCGCGCGTCCACGTGCACCTCGACGTCCGCCGCCGCCAGGACCTCGAGCGCCGAGCGCCAGGCGGGGTCGGACAGCGCGTGGGTGTCCCGGCCGATGAACAGGGGACCGTCGGTGCCCTGGGACCGCCGGTACTCGACGATCGCGGCGGTGATCGCCACGATGTGGGCCTCGTTGAACGCCGAGTCCAGGGCCGATCCCCGGTGACCGCTGGTGCCGAACACCACGCGCTGCGCGGGGTCGTCCAGGTCGGGTTCGCGGTCGTAGTAGGCGCCGGTCAGGGCATCCAGATCGACGAGGTCGGACGGCTGGGCAGGTGTTCCGGCGCGCGGGTCCATGTCCCTGATCCTCCCCTACGCCCCGGGGTCCCGCACACCCCGGCCCGCACCGACCGGTAGCCTTTCCGGCATGGCCAAGAACTCGTCCGACTTCGTGCTGCGCCCGTTCGAGGGGCTCCCCGGTGAGCCCGACTGGGTGGCGCTCAAGGAGCTCGTCCCGGCCGCGACCGCGACCGCCCGCACCACCACGCAGTACGGCTCGCACGACGTGCTGGTCACCACGGTGCTCCCGACGAGCTGGCCCGCGCTGCACCGCGCCGACGGCGTGATCCTGCTGGCGCTGCAGACCACCAGCAGCTCCAACGACGTCAGCCGCGACCTGGCGCACGCGCTGCTCGAGGCCATCGAGGTCGAGGCCGGCACCGCGGTCGAGACCATCGGGCTGCCGGAGCCGGGCCCGCGCCTGCAGGACGTGCTCGACCTGAGCGTGCCGTTCGAGGTCACGGTCCAGGACTCGTTCGCGTACTGGCTGGCCCCGGACACCGAGCGCACCCCGGACCTGCAGGCCGCGATCGAGGAGGCCGACGGCGGCATCATCGACACGGTCAAGCTCGAGGCTGCCGACGCCGCCTACTGGTGCCGGATGGGCGCTCGCGAGTTCCTGCGCTGGGCGCAGCCGCACGAGGAGCAGGTGGTGCTCGACGGCCTCGCGCGTCTGCACGCCAAGCGTGCGTCCGGGTTCGAGGGCGCCAAGTTCGTCGGCTACTTCCGCTCGGCCGGTCTTGTCGTCCCGGTGTGGGAGCTGGCGAAGGGGTCGGAGGCCGAGGACATCGAGAAGCCGCTGGCCGACTTCGTGCCCGCGTTCGAGGCCGCGCTCGCGGACACCTCGCCGCTCGACGCCAACGAGCGTCGTGCCCGAGCCGGGCTGGTGGCCCGCCAGGTCACCCTGCGCTGACGGGCAGGGTCCGCTCGGATAGATAGG
Organism: Cellulomonas sp. P1_G12_2; assembly: GCF_056405535.1. Taxonomy (NCBI): domain Bacteria; kingdom Bacillati; phylum Actinomycetota; class Actinomycetes; order Micrococcales; family Cellulomonadaceae; genus Cellulomonas; species Cellulomonas sp. P1_G12_2. The sequence continues at coordinate 474,190 of NZ_JBFUBX010000001.1, forward strand.
GTTGCGGACGTGACGCGCACGGGCGGCAAGGCCGCCGACGACCAGGCGACGACGGCCCCTGCGGACCCCACCGCCGACGGGGTGGCCGCGCCGGTGCCGGACTCGCCCGCAGCGGCGCGCAAGGCAGCCGTCGACGAGCGGAAGGCGGCCGTCCACAAGGCCCGCCAGCGGGTCGCCGTGATCATCCCCGCGAAGGACGAGTCCCGGCGCATCGCGGCGACGGTCCGCTCGGCGCGCGCGATCCCGCACGTGGACCTCGTGCTCGTGGTCGACGACGGCTCGGAGGACGACACGCAGCACGTGGCCCGCGAGGCCGGTGCTGTGGTGGTCCGGCACTCGCACAACCGCGGCAAGGCAGCCGCGATGGAGACGGGTGCCGCTGTCGTCGCCATGCGCGACGCCCCCGACCGCCAGCCGCGCATCCTGCTGTTCATCGACGGCGACCTGGGCGAGACCGCGGTCAACACCGCCCCACTGGTGCCGCCGGTATTCGAGGGGCACGCCGACCTCTCCATCGCGCTGATCCCGCCGCAGCCCGGTGCCGGTGGCCGGGGCATCGTCGTCGGCGCCGCCCGCCGCGCGATCGCCTCGATGACCGGCTGGACCCCGACCCAGCCGCTCTCGGGCATGCGCTGCCTGACGCGCGCGGCGTTCGAGGCCGCCACCCCGCTGGCCCACGGCTGGGGCGTCGAGACCGGCATGACCATCGACCTGCTGCGTCGCGGGTTCCGCGTCGTCGAGGTCCCCTGCGACCTGCGGCACCGGCCGTCCGGGACCGACCTGAAGGGCCAGCTGCACCGCGCGGCGCAGTACCGGGACGTGCAGCTGGCGGTCAACGCACGCCGTGTGCGCCGCGCCGCCGGGGCCGTGAAGCGCAGCGTGGCGCCCGCGCAGAAGCCGCCACAGACGCACCGCTAGTCGGCGCGCGCAGGCTCCTTCACGGGCTCCGCGGGGGCCAGCTCCCCGTCCGGTGCCCCGAGCCGCCACTGCGCGGCTGCTGCGACCAGGCACGGGACCGCGACCGCGATGCCCGTCGCCGGGACCACGATGCCCGAGTCGTTCATGAGGAAGCCGACCGTCAGGGCAGCGGCGATCGCCGCGAACGCGGGCCGGAGCAGGGGAACCGCGCGGGTCAGTCCGGCCAGAGGGCTGCCGGTGCCCATCAGCTCGCCGCGCCGCGGACGGCCGCCCACGACGACGAGCCACGTGAGCGCGATGCCGCCGATCGCGGTGACGAGGTACCGCCACGACGTCAGCACGCGCAGGTTCACCGCGATCTTGCGGCCGACGACATCCCACAGGCCGCCGTCGAGCACGGTGGCGAAGAACCGGCCCAGGTGCGTGCGGTCGGCCGCCGGGCGCATCCAGTCGAGCACCGCGAACCCGCCGACCACCACGACGCCGACCAGCGCGATCAGCCCGATCCACTTCCAGCTGACCTTGCGGCCGCTCACCACGATGGTCAGCATCGCGAACGCGAGGATCAGGGCGGGCGGGCCGCCGAAGTCGCTGCCCAGACCCGGGGCGCCGTCGACGACCACGAGCAGCAGGCCGAGCCCGGCGACGACGGCCGTCGCGAGCCCCCGCCGACCGCGCCGCAGCAGCGGGTCCGCGATGGCGACCGCGAGCAGCAGGCCGGCCGCCGTCAGGAGCGCGAACGCCTGGTTGCTCATCCCGTAGAACCGGGCCGCGAGGAGGCGGTGGGCGCCCATCGGGGAGTCGATCACCAACGTGGAGCCGGTGCAGGCGTCCACCACCAGCACGGCCACCGTGACGCCCGCGACGAGCCCCGCGGGGCCCAGCAGGTTGCGCCGCCACGGTCCCACCAGGGCGACGACGGTGATGACGGCGATCCAGCCGAGCAGCACCCACCAGAACGCGGTGACCGGCATGCTCGAGCGCCACCACGGGACGGTGTTCGTGAGGAACGAGGCCACCGGCGCGGCGGCCAGGGCCAGCGCGGAGACCTGCAGCACGCGCAGCGCGGGTCGGAGGGGCGCGCGGTCGGAGCGGCCGGTGCGGGTGAGGATGATCGCGGCGGCGATGAACAGGACCGCCTGGATGAGCACCAGGCGGGTCGAGTACGCGCCGCTCACCCGCGTGACCATGGTGGCGTGGCGCTGGACGTCCAGCAGGTGCGCGACGCGGGCGGTCGCGGCGGACGTCGGCGGGCCGGGCAGGATCTCCGCTCCGCTGAGGGCCGCGGCACTGTTGTCCAGCCCGATCCCGGCCAGCAGCGTCGGCGTCACGTCGACGGTCTGGAGCACGCCCGCCTGCCGGGTGGAGCCCGAGGTCAGCAGGCTGTCGGCGTACTCCTCGCCGTTCGGGGCGAGTCCGGTGGCGGCAGCGAGCTGGAGCGCGGTGCGGCCGGAGTCGGCGAGCGAGACCACCAGGACGGTCGCGCCCGAGCGTTGGGCGCCGGCGATGGCGGCACCGATCCGGGCGTCGATGACCTGCGCCTGGAGCGCCCGGGACGGCTCGGTGATCGCGTCGGGCGTGGAGACCTCGGGCGGGGTCGGCTCCTCGAGGACGTCCCCCGGGGAGGTCTCGGTGGGTTGCGGGGTGCTGGGCCGGGCCGTCGTGGCGTACCCGGGGTCACGCAACGAGCCGGCGTCGACGACCACCAGCTGCGACGCGTCGAGGGCGTCGCGCACCACGCGGGTCAGGCCGAGGGTGTTGATCGGGAGGGTCTCGTAGGTGCCCACCGGGATGCCGCCGGTGTCCGCGAGCGCGATCGCCGCACCGGGACCGATCCCGGTGACGGCTGAACCGGCCTCGGCGAGCATGTCGCCGAACAGCCCGGGGGTGGCTCCGTACGACTCGGCGTCGGCCGCCGCGACGTAGTCGTCCCAGCCCGGCACCTCGCCACTCTCACCGGGGTCGCGCAGGGTGCGGCACGTGCCGTCGTCGGCTCGCAGGTCGGCGGCGCGGGTCCCGGTGGAGACCGCCAGCCAGCCGTCCGCGGGGCAGGACCGGGAGGCCACGCTCCGTGCGGCGACCAGACCGATCGAGCCCTCCCGGGACATGCTCCACAGGGCGGGCGTGGTCAGGGTGGTGACGTCGTCCCAGCGCACACCGGTCATGCCGACGAGGAGCACCGGAGGTTCGTCCGCCGCCTGTGCAGGGGTCGCCAGGAGGATGCCCGCCAGGCTCAGCACCAGGGTGAGCACCGCGCCGCGGAGCAGGGACGCGCGCGGGCGGGCAGGGGTCAGCACCGTTCCAGCGTACGGGCGCACTACCCTCGACCCCGGCGGCGCTGCGGGGTATCCGTGCAGCGTGCACATCATCTGCACGGGAGGGACGCCATGTCCGAGGGGCTACCGCGGTACGCCTACCTGGGTCCGGCCGGCACGTTCACCGAGGCCGCGTTGCGCCAGGTCGCGCCCGTGGGCGTGTGCGTCGACCTCCCGGTGTCCGACGTGTCGTCGGCCATCGAGGCCGTCCGGACGGGCGACGCCGACTTCGCGGTGGTGGCCATCGAGAGCACCGTCGAGGGCGGTGTCACCGCGACGCTCGACAGCCTCGCGGGCGGCGACCCGCTGGTGATCGTGCGCGAGATGCTGGTGCCGGTGCAGTTCACGCTGGCCGCTGCGCCCGGCGTGCGGCTCCAGGACGTGCGACGCATCTCCGCCCACCCGCACGCGTGGGTGCAGTGCCGGCGCTGGCTGGCGCACCACCTGCCGTCCGTGGTGCATGTGCCCGCGACGTCCAACACGGCTCCCGCGGCGCTCATCGCGGCGGGTGGGGCCGAGCTGGGCTTCGACGCCGCGCTGGTGCCGCCTGCTGCGGTCGACTCCTACGGCCTGGTCCCGCTGGCCGAGGACGTCGCGGACAACGTCTCCGCGCAGACCCGGTTCGTCGTCGTCGGCCACCCCGGCGCGGTGCCGCCGCCCACCGGCGCGGACAAGACGACGCTCGTGGTCCACCTGCCCGACAACGAGGCCGGTGCGCTGCTCGCCATGCTGGAGCAGTTCGCGGTGCGGGGCGTGAACCTCTCCCGGATCGAGTCCCGACCCATCGGTGACGCCCTCGGCCGCTACTCGTTCTCGCTCGACGCCGAGGGGCACATCACCGACGAGCGCGTCGGCGAGGCCGTCATGGGCCTGCACCGCCGCTGCCCGTACGTGCGGTTCCTCGGCTCCTACCCGCGGGCCGACGCCGTCGAGCCGACCGTGCACGTGGGCACCGCGGACACCGACTTCGTCGGCGCGCGCACCTGGCTGCAGGCGCTCCGGAGCGGCTCGGCGACCTGAGGGTCAGGGCTGCGCGACCTCGGGCTCGTACGCGAGCAGGCGCTCGAGGAGCCGCAGCGAGCTCTCCTTGTCCAGCGTCTCGCCCGTCCACGTCTCCTTGAGGGACACCGTCCGCCCGTCGTGCAGGGTCAGCTCGGCCTGCAGGGGCGTCCGCTTCACGATGCGGGCGGTGGCGATCTGCTCGTAGGCGAGGTACCGGTGGTAGGACGCCAGCTGCACCACCGATCCCGACTGCAGCAGCGAGATCATCCGCGCCTTGCCGTACTCGTCCTTCTTGGGCGTCGGCACGAGGATCATGCCGATGTCGAGCACGATCACGTCGTGCTTCGCGCCGTCGACCTTCACGCTGGCCAGCCCGCCGAGCACCTCGCCGCCGTGGGCCGAGGCGGTGTCGGCGACCTGGCCGGTGGAGGCGACATCGACGCCGATCTCGGCCAGCCGCGCGCGAGCGGCCCCTACCGTCTCCGGCTGCAGCGCGGCGCTCGCGACGGGCGCGAGGTCGAGCACCTGGTCGTCGCGGCCCACCAGCCGGGCGGGGCCGCTCCACGAGTGCTGCCACCGGGCGATCCCGGCCTGGACGGCGGCCTGCGAGACGAGCAGCTCCACGAGGTCCGCGAGCTGGTCGCCCTCGGTGCCGAGGTCCTTCTCGAGCTCGGCGCGCCGGCCACCGGCGATGACGTCCAGCACCGTGCCCAGGTTCGCGCGCTGCTGTCCGGCCACCCGGGCCGCCGCGCGGTACACGATGTCCGCGGTGCGCTGGCGGGAGAGCACGAGGGAGGTCGCGGTCAGCTCCTCCCAGTCGAGCTGGGTGCGGCCCTCGACGTCGACCACACGCGCCGCGAGCTCGGTGGCGTGCCTCTCGAAGTCGGGGATCAGCACCCACGCCGGTCGCGTGTCCCTGGCCACCGCCACGTCGGGCATGCGGTCCATCGCGGCGACGCGCGCGGCGATGGACGGGTGGCTGTCCCACCGCGACTGCTCGGCCGGGGGAGCGTCGTCGCGCATCTCGGCCAGCTCGGCGGTCCGGGCCGTGACCAGCTGACCGAAGCCGCCGAAGAAGCCGTGCGCGGTCGGCGCGTACCCCGACTCCCACGCGTCCTCGAGGTAGTTCTGCAGGTAGAAGGACCAGGCGGTGTCCGCGACGGGCAGCTCACGCAGCGCGCTCTGCGCGGTCGCGCGCCCGGCGATCCGCACGGAGAGCCGGTCGGCCTCCAGCTCCTGGCGCCGGTTCACCGCGGCCGAGACCGCGAAGAACAGGTGCGCGTACAGGCGCAGGAACCAGCCGACGACGTTGCCGGAGAGCTGCTCGAGCGTCGCGACGATCGCCTGCTTGCCGCGGTACGTCAGCGGGCCGAGACGGGTGTGGCTGTTCGAGTAGTGGCCGAGCTCGTGCCCGAGCACGGAGCGGAGCTGGCCCACGTCGAGCGCCTGCAGCAGCGGGACCCCGAGGTAGAGGTGGCGGGTGCCGCCGACCAGACCGAGCAGGCGGGTGTCCTCGGAGACGGCCGCGTTGACGTCCGGGAGGAGGCGGATGTCGTCGGGCGCGCGGGTGCCGGCCTCGGCGGCGAGCTCGCGGACGGTCTCCCAGAGGGCGGGCGCGTCGGCGGGCGTCAGTGTCGGCCCCTCGTCGGGCGCCGGGCGTGCCCGGGCGACCTTCCACAGCGCGACGACGACACCGACGGCGATGGCCGCCGTGAAGAAGCCGAGCTTGGCGGCGGCAGCCTCCGCGTCGGACTGGAACGCCCACCAGCTGAGCGCCCCCATGCCGACGATGATCGCCAGCGCCACGATGTAGAAGCCGGCCAGCAGGACCGCCGACAGGGCAGCGCGCAGGGTGGTGGTCACGGGGGTCCTTCCGGTGCGAGCCGCGTCGTCGCGGCCTCGTTCGCCGGGGATCGTAGCGGTCGGGAGCAGCACCGCGTGGGTGGATGACGGGGTTGCCCGCGGACGTCCGGATCAGGTGGCGGCGACCCGCACCACGAGCGCCGCGTGGTCCACCCGCGCGGACAGCTCGGTCACCCGGCCGACGATGTCGCCGTCCACCTGCACGTGCTCGCCGCCCTGCACCACCACGCGGACCTCCTGCGCGCGGGTGTGGTCGATGCGGCCGATCTTGGCGGGGAGGTCGTTGCGCACGCCGGCGCCCTGCAGCACCACCTCGCCGAACAGCTGTGCCCAGCCGGCGATCCCGCCGCGCGTGTCGATGGCTGCGACGTCCAGCCAGCCGTCGTCGAGCAGCGCGTCGGGCAGCAGCGTGATCCCGCCGGGCAGCTTTCCGCAGTTGCCGATGAGCAGGCTGCGCAGGCGGGTCGACGTCATCGGCTGGTCGTCGAGCCGGACGTGGATGCGGGTGCGGCGCCCGTGCAGGTGCCGCATGCCGGACACGAAGTAGGCGATCCAGCCGACCCGGGCCTTGAGGTGCTCGTCGGTGTCGGCCACCATCGCGGCGTCGAACCCGAGCCCGGCGATCACCAGGAAGATGTGGTCGCGGGGGAGCCCGAGCTCGTCGGGGAGCTCCTCGGCGGCCTCCGCCACGGGGTCGTCGAGGTCGGACTCCCACCGGTGCACCCGCAGCCAGCCGACGTCGATCGTGCGGTCCCGTCCCTCGAGCGCGATCCGCATGGCGGCCAGCGGGTCGCTGAGCGGCAGGTCGAGGTTGCGGGCCAGCAGGTTGCCGGTGCCCAGCGGCATGAGTCCCATCGGCACCCCGGTGCCGACGAGCCCCTCGRCCACCGCCCGGACCGTGCCGTCCCCGCCCATCGCGACGACGACGTCCGCGCCCTCGGCGATCGCCTTGCGCGCCTGCCCGACGCCGGGATCGGCGATGGTCGTCTCGAACCACAGCGGCTCCGGCAGCCCCTGCTCCGCGCACGCGCGCTGCACCGCCGCCCGGAGCGCGGGGACGTCCGGCTTGGAGGGGTTGGCAACGAACGCGACCTGCTGCCCGGTCTCGTCCACGTCCCGCGCGAGCCGGAGCGCCCGCTCGTTCGCCCCGGAGCGGGGCGACTCGATCCGGCGACGCAGCTCGCGCTGGCGCAACCAGAGGACCAGGACCAGCAGGAGCGCGGACAGCGCGGCGACGGCCGCGCTCACGGCCACCCACGCCTCCCACGTCATGGGCAGAATCTACGGCCCACCAGGCCGCGCGCTCCGGTTCGGGTGGTCACCCGCGGGTCTGTAGGGTTCTTGGGTGATCGATCTGCGGCTCCTGCGGGAGGATCCCGACCTTGTCCGGGCCAGCCAGGTGGCGCGTGGCGACGACCCCCACCTCGTCGACGAGGTGCTCGACGCCGATGCGCGCCGGCGCTCCGCGCTGACCGACTTCGAGACCCTGCGGGCCGAGCAGAAGTCCCTGGGCAAGCTGGTCGCGCAGGCGCAGGGCGAGGAGAAGCAGGCGCTGCTGGCCCGCGCCAAGCACCTGGCCGAGCAGGTCAAGGGGCTGCAGTCCGACGCCGACGCCGCCGAGACGCGCGCCACCGAGCTGAGCCGCCGGATCTCGAACGTCGTCGAGGAGGGCGTCCCCGCGGGCGGCGAGGACGACTACGTGGTCCTCAAGTACGTGGGCGAGACGCGCGACTTCGACTTCCCCGTCAAGGACCACCTGGAGCTGGGCGAGGGCCTCGCGGCCATCGACACCGAGCGGGGCGCCAAGGTGTCCGGAGCGCGGTTCTACTACCTGACCGGCATCGGCGCGCGCCTCGAGCTCGCGCTCCTGAACGCCGCGGTCGACAAGGCCCTGAGCGCCGGGTTCACGCCGGTCATCACACCCACGCTGGTCAAGCCGGAGATCATGGCCGGCACGGGCTTCCTCGGTGCCCACGCGGACGAGATCTACCACCTGCCCGCTGACGACCTGTACCTCGTCGGCACCAGCGAGGTGGCGCTCGCGGGCTACCACTCGGGGGAGATCCTCGACCTGTCGAAGGGCCCCAAGCGGTACGCCGGCTGGTCGGCCTGCTACCGGCGCGAGGCCGGCTCCTACGGCAAGGACACCCGCGGGATCATCCGCGTGCACCAGTTCCACAAGGTCGAGGCCTTCACGTACACGACCGTCGAGGACGCCTACGACGAGCACCGCCGCATCCTCGCCTGGGAGGAGGAGATGCTGGCCCTCGCCGAGCTGCCCTACCGCGTCATCGACACCGCCGCGGGTGACCTGGGCTCGAGCGCCGCCCGCAAGTTCGACTGCGAGGCGTGGCTGCCCAGCCAGGAGCGGTACCTCGAGCTCACGTCGACCTCCAACTGCACCACGTTCCAGGCCCGCCGCCTCGGCATCCGCGAGCGCACGGCCGACGGGTCGATGCGGCCCGTGGCCACGCTCAACGGCACGCTCGCCACCACCCGGTGGATCGTCGCGCTCCTGGAGAACCACCAGCAGGCCGACGGCTCGGTGCGCGTGCCGGAGGGCCTGCGTCCGTACCTGGGCGGCCTCGAGGTGCTGGAGCCGGTGCGATGACCCGCTGCCGCCTCGTGGCGCTCGACGTCGACGGGACGCTCATGTCCTACGACGGCACGATCTCCGCCGAGGTGCGCGAAGCGGTCCTGCAGGTCCGTGACTCCGGCCTGCACATCGTCCTGGCGACCGGCCGCGGGGTGCACTCCGCCGCGCCGGTGGCCCGGGAGCTCGGGCTGACAGAGGGGTGGGTCGTCTGCTCGAACGGCGCGGTCACCGCCCGCCTCGATCCCGCCGCCGAGAACGGCTACGAGATCGTCCGGGTGGTCACGTTCGACCCCGGCCCCGCGCTGCGGACCATCGCGATGGAGCTGCCCGACGCCCTGTTCGCCGTCGAGGACCTCGGCCTGGGCTTCCGGGTCTCCGCCGACTTCCCGGACGGCGAGCTGTCCGGCGACCTCGAGGTGGTGTCCTGGGAGGAGCTGACCGCGACGCCCGCCACCCGCGTGGTCATCCGCAGCCCGCAGAGCACGCCCGAGGAGTTCCACGAGCTCGTCGAGCGCGTGGGCCTGCACGAGGTCGAGTACGCCGTCGGCTGGTCCGCGTGGCTGGACCTCACCCCGGGCGGCGTGTCCAAGGCGAGCGCGCTCGAGGAGGTGCGCCAGCACCTCGGCGTGCAGCCGCACGCGACCGTGGCGATCGGCGACGGCGGCAACGACGTGCAGATGCTGCGCTGGGCCGCGCGCGGCGTCGCGATGGGCCACGCGCCCGAGGCGGTCCGCGCGGCGGCCGACGAGGTCACCGGCACCATCGACGACGACGGTGCCCTCGCGGTCCTGCGCAGCCTCCTCGTCTGACGTGGCCGTGGCCCGTCCACGCCGCTGACGATCTCGTGCGTGGCGAGGGCGTTTCCGCACGATTTCCGTCGTCCGGGACCGTCGAGGTCAGCCTGTAACTCAATCGTGACCGTATTGCCTGGTCATTACGGTTGCGCCCGCTTTGCGTAACGACTTGCATCGCTTGCAAGGGTGCCGGTGAAGACGCCGGCGCCATACCGGAGCATGACGACGTGGAGGTCTCATGAACGGCACACGCAGGCGCCGCAGCTATCTGGCTGCGGCCGCGGCGGGGGCAAGTCTCGCGCTGGTTCTCACAGCGTGCTCGAGCGATGACGACGGCGGCGACGGCGGCGGTGGCGACTCCACCGGATCGGCCGACTGTGCAGCGTTCGAGCAGTACGGCGACCTGTCCGGGAAGTCGATCAGCGTGTACACGTCGATCGTCGACCCGGAGTCGGTCCAGCAGACCGACTCGTACATCCCCTTCGAGGAGTGCACGGGCGCGACCATCGAGTACGAGGGCTCGCGCGAGTTCGAGGCGCAGCTGCCCGTCCGCCTGCAGGCCGGCAACCCGCCGGACATCGCGTACATCCCGCAGCCCGGGTTCCTGGCGTCGATCGTCGCCGACTACCCGGACACCGTCGTCGCGGCGCCGCAGGCGGTCATCGACAACGCCAACGAGTACTACACCGAGGGCTGGGTCAACTACGGCACGGTCGACGGCACGCTCTACGCGACGCCGCTGGGCGCCAACGTGAAGTCGTTCGTCTGGTACTCCCCGGCCGCGTTCGAGGAGAACGGCTACGAGATCCCCACCACGTGGGACGACCTCATCGCCCTCACCGACCAGATCAAGGAAGACTTCCCCGACGCCAAGCCGTGGTGCGCAGGCATCGAGTCCGGTGACGCCACCGGCTGGCCGGCCACCGACTGGCTGGAGGACGTGCTGCTGCGCACGGCCGGCCCCGAGGTCTACGACCAGTGGGTCACCCACGAGATCCCGTTCAACGACCCGCAGGTCCTGTCCGCCCTCGAGACGGTGGGCAGCATCCTGAAGAACCCGGACTACGTGAACGGCGGCCTGGGCGACGTCCAGTCCATCGCCACGGCCCCGTGGAACGAGTCGGCGAACGGCATCCCGGACCAGACGTGCTTCCTGCACCGCGCGGCCAACTTCTACCAGGCCAACTGGGACGAGGGCCTGACGGTCGCCGAGGACGGCGACGTCTACGCGTTCTACCTGCCCGGTGAGTCGGCCGACGACAAGCCGCTGCTCGGCGGTGGCGAGTTCGTGACGGCCTTCGCGGACCGTCCCGAGGTCCAGGCGTTCCAGGCGTACCTGTCCAGCCCGGAGTGGGCCAACGCCAAGGCCGAGGCCACCGGCCAGGGCTGGCTGAGCGCCAACAGCGGCCTCGACCCGGCGCTGCTGCAGTCGCCGATCGACAAGCTGTCGTTCGACCTGCTGACTGACGACAGCTACACCTTCCGGTTCGACGGCTCCGACCAGATGCCCGGTGCTGTCGGCGCCGACGCGTTCTGGAAGCAGATGACCGCGTGGATCGCGGAGAACCAGTCCGACGCCGAGACCCTCGACAACATCGAGGCGGCCTGGCCGGCATCGTCCTGACCGGCTGACGGAACGGGGTGGGGGTCGTCGGCTCGGCGGCCCCCATCCCGGCGTTCCGGGCGTATCGTCCGGAACGCGCCACCTCGACGACGAGGGAAAGGGTGAGGAATGGACTGGTTCATCGAAGCCGGCTCCGTGGGACACAAGTTCGCGCTGATGATCATCGCGATCCTGCTGTTCGTCGGCATCATGGGGGCGATCCTCTTCGGGATCGACAAGCTCAAGAGGGTCCCGACCTGGGTGGTCGTCGCCGGCTTCCTCGGCCCGACCCTGATCTTCGTGGTCTTCGGGTTGGTGTACCCCGGGCTCAACACGATCAAGCTGTCGCTGTACGACTCCAAGAGCAAGAACTTCGTCGGTCTCGACAACTACGTCACGGCGTTCACGCAGGACCAGTTCCAGACCGTGCTCCGCAACACGATGCTCTGGGTGATCCTGGTGCCGATCCTCGCGACGGCCATCGGGCTGATCTACGCGGTGCTTGTCGACCGGACGCGCTACGAGTCGCTGGCCAAGACCCTGATCTTCCTGCCCATGTCGATCTCGCTCGTGGGCGCCAGCATCATCTGGAAGTTCGTCTACGAGTACAAGCCGAACCAGGGCAACATCCAGCAGATCGGCCTGGCCAACCAGATCCTGGTGTGGCTGGGGCTGGAGCCGTACCAGTTCCTGCTCAACCAACCGTGGAACACGTTCTTCCTCATCGCGGTGATGATCTGGATCCAGGCGGGCTTCGCGATGACCGTGCTGTCCGCGGCCATCAAGGCGATCCCCGACGACATCACCGAGGCCGCCAGGCTCGACGGGCTGCACGGGATCGGCATGTTCCGGTTCATCACCGTGCCGAGCATCCGTCCCGCGCTGGTGGTCGTGATCACGACGATCGCCATGGGCACGCTCAAGGTCTTCGACATCGTCCGGACCATGACCGGCGGCAACTTCAACACGTCCGTCGTGGCCTACGAGTTCTACACGCAGAGCTTCCGCGCGCAGCAGGCCGGACTGGGTGCCGCGCTCGCGGTCATCCTCTTCGTCCTGGTGATCCCGATCATCGTCTACAACGTCCGGCAGCTCCGCCTCTCGGAGGAGATCCGATGACCGCCGCCTCGGCCCCGCTGCCCCCCGCCACGCTCGTCGACCCGGAGGAGGTCGACACCACCCGCAAGCCCACGCGGATGTCCCGTGCGGATGCCCGCGCGGCCGCCGTCAAGGGCAAGCTCAGCTCGCCGTGGACGTCGCTGATCGCCATCCTCATCGCGATCGTGTGGACGGTGCCCACGTTCGGCCTGCTCATCACGTCCTTCCGGCCGCGGTCGGAGATCCGGACGTCCGGCTGGTGGACCCTGCCGTGGAACTTCGAGCTCACCCTGGAGAACTACCAGGAGGCGCTGTTCGGCTCGTCGACGAGCCTGGCGACCTACTTCGTGAACTCGATCGTCATCACCCTCCCGGCGGTGATCATCCCCATCGCGCTCGCGCTCCTGGCGGCCTACGCGTTCGCGTGGATCGACTTCAAGGGCCGCAACATCCTGTTCGTCGCGGTGTTCGCGCTCCAGGTGGTGCCCATCCAGGTCACGCTCATCCCGCTGCTCTCGCAGTACGTGGACTGGGGCATCGCCGGGTCGTTCTGGGTGATCTGGCTGTCGCACTCGATCTTCGCGCTGCCGCTGGCCATCTACATCCTGCACAACTTCATGAAGGACATCCCGCCGTCGCTGGTCGAGGCCGCGCGGATGGACGGCGCCGGGCACGTGAAGATCTTCTTCCAGGTGCTCATGCCTCTGCTCACGCCCGCGATCGCGTCGTTCGCGATCTTCCAGTTCCTGTGGGTGTGGAACGACCTGCTGGTCGCGCTGACGTTCGCCGGCGGGACCACCGACGTGGCACCGCTGACCGTGCGCCTCGCGGAGCTGAGCGGGACGCGCGGGTCGCAGTGGCAGCTGCTGTCGGCGGGCGCGTTCATCGCCCTCGTCGTGCCGCTCATCGTGTTCCTGTCGCTGCAGCGGTACTTCGTCCGCGGGTTGCTGGCGGGGTCGGTCAAGGGCTGAGGGCGTCGGGCACCGCCTAGATTGAGGCGGTGCCCGCGCCCCTGCTCTTCATCCTCTCGGGGCTGACGCAGTACCTGGGCGCGGCGCTCGCGGTCGGCATCTTCGGCACGGTTGCCCCGGCCACGGTGGCGTGGCTGCGCATCGCGGTCGCCGCCGTGGTGCTGGTCCTGTGGCGACGCCCGTGGCGGTCCCGGTTCACCCGGCAGGACCTGCGCACCGCCGTGGTGTTCGGCGTCGTCCTGGGCGTCATGAACGTGGCGTTCTACATCGCCATCGACCACCTGCCCCTGGGCACCGCGGTGTCCATCGAGTTCCTGGGCCCGGTGGCGGTCGCTGCCTTCACGGGCCGCGGCTGGCGGGACCGGGTGGGCATCGCGATCGCCGGGATCGGCGTCGTCCTGCTCGCCGGGGTGAGCCTGGACACCGGGCCGGACGCGGTGATCGGGCTCGTGGCGATCGCCGTCGCGGCCACCTGCTGGGCGGCGTACATCCTGCTCGGCCGGCGGGTGGCCCGCGCGCCGACCGGCGGGATCACCGGTCTGTCGGTGGCCATGGCGGCGGGGGCGGTCGTGCTCGGACCCTGCCTGGCCTGGGGTGCCGGACCCGTGCTGCGCGACCCGCAGCTGGCGGCGCTGGTCGTCGGGATCGCGGTGTGCTCGTCGGTGATCCCGTACGCGCTCGAGCAGGTGGTCCTGCGGCGCGTCCGGGCCGCGACGTTCGCCGTGCTGCTGGCGATGCTCCCCGCGACGGCCGCGGTGATCGGGGCCGTGATGCTCCAGCAGGTGCCGCACGGGCTCGAGGTGGTCGGGCTGCTCCTGGTCTCGGGCGCGATCGTGCTGACCGGGCTCGACCGCGAGGAGCCGCCGACGGACGAGGCGCCGCCGCCGGCCTGACGTGCTGGCTAGAGGTACTGGCCCGTGGACGGGTTCCGCCCGGTGGGGTCGGTCGCGGGTGCGTCCAGGCCCGGCACCGGACCGGACGGCAGCTGGCGGCGCATGCCGCTCAGCTGGTTCTGTGCGGCCACCTGCTGCGCCACGAGCGCGGTCTGGATGCCGTGGAAGAGGCCCTCGAGCCATCCCACCAGCTGCGCCTGGGCGATCCGGAGCTCGGCGTCGGACGGCGCCTGGTCCTCGACGAACGGCAGCGTGATCCGGTGCAGCTCCGCCACGAGCTCGGGGGAGAGGCCCTCCTCGAGCTCGTGCAGGGACCGCTCGTGGATCTCGGCCAGGCGGGCGCGGGCCGCGTCGTCGAGCGGGGCGCTGCGCACCTCGTCGAGCAGCTGCTTGATCATCGTGCCGATGCGCATGACCTTCGCCGGCTGGCCCACCAGCGACACGATGTCCTCGGGCTCGTCGTCGTCGGCCTCGGCGGGGTCGATCACCACCACGCGCGGCTTCTCGTCGGTCGGGGCGGCGTCCTGCGGCTCGTTGTCGGTCACCAGGGCATTCTCACCGACTCCGGTCCTGAGCGCAGCGATCGGGAGGCTCTCTGTGCTCGCTAGGGTGTGCGCCATGGCCTGGCTCACCACACCTGCCCATGCCCGGTGGCTCGAGGACGAGACCGACCGGCTCCTCGACTTCGGACGGGCCTCGGCGGTCCCCGGCGGGTTCGCCCGCCAGGACGAGGCCGGTGCCGCGGTCGACGGTCCGCTCGAGCTCTGGATCGCGTGCCGCATGACCCACGTCTACGCGATCGGGCACCTGCTGGGCCGCCCGGGGTCCGCGGCGCTCGTCGACCACGGCCTCGCCGCGCTGACCGGCGCCTTCCACGACGACGAGCACGGCGGCTGGTTCGCCGAGGTCGAGCGCGACGGCACCCCGCGGGACACCGACAAGGCCGCGTACCCGCACGCGTTCGTCGTCCTGGCCGCCTCCAGCGCCGCCGCCGCGGGCAGGCCGGGCGCCCGCGCGCTGCTCGACGAGGCGCTCGCCGTCTCCGAGCAGCGGTTCTGGGACGACGAGGCCGGCATGGTCGTCGAGCAGTGGGACCGGGGGTTCAGCACGCTCGACGGCTACCGCGGCGTGAACGCCAACATGCACACGGTCGAGGCCTACCTCGCGGCCGCCGACGTCACCGGGCAGCGCGTCTGGCTGGACCGGGCGCTGCGGATCGTCGAGCGCGTCGTGCACGGGTTCGCCGCGGGCAACCAGTGGCGCATCCCGGAGCACTTCGACGCCGACTGGGTGCCGGACCTCGAGTACAACGCGGACACCCCGGCGCACCCGTTCCGCCCCTACGGCGCGACGATCGGCCACTGGCTGGAGTGGGCGCGGCTGACCCTGCACGCGCGCGGCGCGATCACCGCCCGCGGCGACGTCGCCCCCGCCTGGATGCTCGAGGACGCGATCTCGCTCTTCGACGCGGCCGTGCGCGAGGGCTGGGACGTCGACGGGGCCCCCGGGTTCGTCTACACGGTCGACTGGTCGGGCGCGCCCGTGGTGCGCGAGCGGATGCACTGGGTGGCCGCCGAGGGCGTGGCTGCGGCCGCGGCCCTGCACGCCGCCACCGGCGAGCAGCGGTTCGACGACGCGTACACGCAGTGGTGGGAGTACATCGGCGCGCACCACCTGGACCGCGTCGGCGGGTCGTGGTGGCACGAGCTCGGCACCGACAACCAGGTGTCGCGCACGGTGTGGGCCGGCAAGGCCGACCTCTATCACGCGGTGCAGGCGACGCTGATCCCGCGCCTGCCGCTGACCCCGGTGATCGTCCCGGCCCTGGCCGCGGGTCTGCTCGACTGACACCAGTCGGGACGTCCGCACCTCCGGTCGTCCCGGCGCTCGATCGTGCGGACGTCAGGGGATCAGCAGGACCTTGCCGAACGCCTCGCCGGACTCCAGCATCCGGTGGGCGTCGCCGGCCCGGTCGAACGGCAGCCGCGCGTGCACGACCGGACGCACGGACCCGTCGGCGACGAACGGCCACGCGTGGCGGCGGACGCCGTCCATGATCGCGACCTTCTGATGGTGCGGGCGCGAGCGCAGCATCGTGCCGAGGATGCTGGCCCGCTTGGTCAGCAGCGCCGACAGGTCCAGCTCCCCGCGGCGCCCCTGCTGCATGCCGATCACGACCAGGCGCCCGTCGTCGGCGAGCATCGCAAGGTTGTCCGCGAGGCCACCGGCGCCCAGGACGTCGAGCACCACGTCCACGCCGTGACCGTCCGTGGCGTCCCGCACCCGCGCGACGAGGTCCGGCTCGCGGTGGTCGAGGGCCACGTCCGCCCCGAGGTCGCGGACGCGGGCCGTGCGCTGCGGCCCCCCGGCCGTCGCGATCACGCGGGTGCCCAGGACGTGCGCCAGCTGGACCGCGATCGAGCCGACCCCGCCCGAGCCGCCGCGGACCAGCAGGTTCTCCCCGGGGGAGAGCCGTGCGGCCCGAAGGTTCGACCACACGGTCGCGAGCGCCTCGGGCAGTGCCGCGGCGTCGACGAGCGGCAGCCCCTCCGGGAGCCGGAGCGCCAGCTCGGCCGGCACCGTGACCAGCTCGGCGTACCCGCCGCCGGAGAGCAGCGCCGCGACCCGGTCGCCCACCTGGAGGTCGTCGGCCCCCAGGTCCGAGCCGCGCGCGACCACGGTCCCCGAGACCTCGAGCCCCGGCCACGCGGGCGCGCCGTCCGGCGGGGGATAGTGGCCCGCGCGCTGGAGCAGGTCCGCCCTGTTGACCCCGGCGGCGACGACCTCCACGAGKAGGTCCCGGGCGCCCGGGACGGGGTCCGGCAGGTCCTCGACGGCGAGGACGTCCGGTTCGCCCGGCTTGGTGATCACGACCCCACGCACGTCCGTACGGTATCGCCGCAGGCCCTGTGCAGGTCGGCGGAGCCGGGGTGCTAGCACACGACACCCGAAAGGGGTGGCCGGTCGGCGTATCCCCGCGGGTGAGGTCCATGGCAAACTCTGCCGCGGGCTAATGGTCTGGCGTCCAACAGCCGATGAAGGCCATCGGGACACTCCTGGGTCATACGGCCCAGATTGAACGACCGGCACGACCTGGTGGCAACACCGGTTGTCGGAAGACGGAAGGGAACGACATGCTGCGACGGCTCGGCATCCGCGCCAAAGTGATGGCTGTCCTTGCCGTCCCCATGATCGTGCTGCTCGCAGCCGGTGGGTACATCTCGTGGAACGCACTCTCCGAGCTGCGCTACGCCCAGGCCGCCGACAGCGTCATCACGGTGCTCCAGGCGTACACGCCGGTCTCGACCAACATGCAGGCCGAGCGGATCCTGTCGCTCAACGGCGGCACCGCCGAGCAGATCGCCGCCGCCCGCAAGGCCACGGACGAAGCGCTCGCGTCGGTCCGGCCGATCACGGCCGACCTGGACCTGAGCCAGTTCCCCAAGCCGGTCGTCGACCAGTTCGTCGAGGTCCAGCTGGCGCACAACACGATGCTTCCCGCCGTCCGTACCGGTGTCGACATCAAGTCCCAGCGTGCGCAGATCGAGCGCAACTACGCGCAGATCATCGAGGGTCAGCTGTCGCTGATGGAGCAGGTCTCCAACAGCCTCGAGAACCGCGACCTGGCCGCGCACGTCACGGCGTACCGCGAGATCGGTACCACCGCCGACAACCTGGTCGTCGAGATGATCGACGGCATCGCGCTGCTGACCACCCGCGCCGCGGCCCCCGCCTCCGTCCGCCAGTACGCCACCCAGGTCTCCGCCACCGAGCTGGCCCGCGGGCGCGCCCAGTACGCCGTCACCGCCCTGGGCGTGGACGACCTGGCGCTCCCGACCAAGGACCCGACCTCCAACTTCACGCGGATGCGCGCCCTCCTCGAGCAGGGCAACCCGCAGGGCTTCGCCCAGATCGACGTCGCGGGCTACCTCAAAGAGATCCAGGACCAGCTGGGCACCCTCTCGACGCTGAACGACGACGTCCTGACCACCGCCAGCGACGTCGCCGGCCAGGCGGTCGACGACGCACGGAGCCGGACGTTCATCACCATCGGCATCGTCGTCCTGGCCCTCGCGGCCTCGCTGGCCTTCGCCCTCCTCGTCTCCCGCGGGATCGTCGTCCCGCTGCGCCGCCTGACCAAGGCGGCGGCCGACGTCCGCGAGCAGCTGCCGCGACTCGTCGAGCAGGTGGCCATCCCCGGTGAGGGGCCGCAGATCACCCTGGCGCCCATCCCCGTGACGTCCCGCGACGAGGTCGGCCAGCTGGCCGCCGCGTTCAACTCGGTGAACTCGACCACGGTCCAGGTCGCCCAGGAGCAGGCCGCCCTGCGTGGCTCCATCGCGGAGATGTTCGTCAACGTGGCCCGCCGCGACCAGGTGCTCCTCAACCGCCAGCTGTCGTTCATCGACTCCCTGGAGCGTGCCGAGGAAGACCCGAGCACGCTGGCCAACCTGTTCCGCCTCGACCACCTCGCCACCCGCATGCGTCGTAACGCGGAGTCCCTCCTCGTGCTCGCCGGCATCGACTCGGGTCGTCGTCTGCGCGACGCCATGCCGCTGTCGGACGTGGTCCGCACCGCCTCGTCGGAGATCGAGCAGTACGACCGCGTCGAGCTCGACCTGCAGGTCGACCCGCACATGCACGGGTTCAACGCCCTCGGCGCCGCCCACCTGCTCGCCGAGCTCCTCGAGAACGCGACGATCTTCTCCGAGCCGGAGACGCCCGTCACGGTCACCACCGGTGTCTCGGGCCAGTTCGTGGTGGTCCGCATCCTCGACCAGGGCCTCGGCATGAGCGACGCCGAGCTCGACGCCGCGAACGCGAAGATCATCTCGACCTCCGCCAGCGACTCCCTGGGCAACCAGCGCCTCGGCCTCTTCGTGGTCGGCCGCATCGCCCAGCGCCTGGGCGCCGACGTCAAGCTGCTCAAGGCCGCGCACGGCACCGGCACCGAGACGATCGTCCGCTTCCCGGCCACGCTGTTCGTGATGACCGAGACCAACCTCTACGGCAACGGTGCCCCGGCCCAGCTGGCCGCGCCGCGCAACGACCCGGGCCTGCCCCAGATCGAGGCACCCGTCGTCGAGGCCGTCGACCTCGCCGCCCTGACCGACGGCCAGACGTCGCTCGGCCTGCCGCACCGCCGCCGTCGCGACGACGGCTCCGACGAGCCCGTCGGCCCGATCCCCGTCACCGAGCTGGCGCAGTCCTCCGGGCTGCCGACGCGGTCGAAGAAGACGTTCGACGAGGACAACCTCGTCCTGCCCGAGGCCCCGGACGGCCACATCGCGCCCGAGATCTCCGCCGCCGGCTCCGACTGGAAGCCGGAGACGCTGGCCCCGCTCAAGGGCGGTCTGCCGAGCCGTAGCCGTGCCGCCACGTCCGCGTGGGCGAAGCCGGAGGAGCCGACCAGCACGGCCAGCGCCCCCGCGCCCGCCCCCGCCGCTCGCGCCGGCCTGTTCTCCGGCTTCCGCGGACGCACCGAGACCCCTGCGTCCACCGACACCGGCGAGAACCTCGTCGTCCCCGGCCTCATGTCCGAGGACGAGGACCGCGCGCTGCCGCCCGCCCAGTCCAACGCCGTCCGCGCCCCGTGGATGTCGAGCGGTGCGCACGCCGCACCGGCCGAGCCGATCGTGATCCCGCAGCTCGCGGACGAGGACGACTCGTGGGAGGTGCAGGAGGCCGGCAACCGCGAGGCACGGGCCGCCGAGACCGCCGCGGCGGACGCCGCCGCGCGGGCCGAGCAGACCGAGTCCGCTCCTGCGGCCGAGGAGGCGCCCGTCTGGGAGCCGACTCCCGCCTGGGCACAGACCGAGACGCCCGCCGCGCCGACCCCGGCGTGGGAGCCCCCGGCTGTCGCGCAGACCCCGGCCTGGGACGAGCCCGCCGTGGCGGAGACCCCCGCGTGGGAGGCTCCCGCTGTCGCGGAGGCCCCGGCGTGGGAGGCTCCCGCTGTCGCGGAGTCCCCGACCTGGGACGAGACCGCCGCCGCGCAGGCTCCGGCCTGGGACGAGACCGCCGTGGCGGAGACCGCCGCATGGGAGGCTCCCGCTGTCGCGGAGACCCCCGCGTGGGAGGCTCCCGCTGTCGCGGAGGACCCGGCGTGGGAGGCTCCCGCCGTCGCGGGGACCCCGACCTGGGACGCGACCGCCGTGGCGGAGACCCCGGCGTGGGAGGCCCCCGCGGTCGCCGAGACCCCCGGCTTCGACGCCCCGGCTGCCGAGACCCGTACCTGGGACGAGACCACCGGAGCCGAGACCTCGGCGTGGGTCGCGCCCTCGACGTCCGACTCGCAGGCCTGGGACCAGGCGATCGTCGACGACGAGCCCGCCTGGCAGGCCCCCGTCGTCGGCGAGGAGGCTCCGGTCGCCCTCGCGGGACGCGTCACCCCGGCGGCAGCGCCGGCGGAGGACGTGGCTGCGCCGGACGCACCCGTGGCGCCCGTCCAGAGCTTCACCTCGTACAGCGGCTACGCCGGCTGGGGCGCCCCCGCCGCGCCGTACCAGCCGTTCGAGCGGACGCTCGACGAGGCCCGCGCCTGGCACACCGGCGCCATGCCGATCGTGCCGGAGCCCGTTGCCGCAGCTGCCCAGCCCGTGGCCGAGCCGGCTCAGGCCGTCGAGGAGCCCGAGGCGCCCGCCATTGACGACGCCGCCTGGCCGGTCCCCGTCTGGGAGCCGCCGACCTGGCAGGCGCCCGAGTGGGCGGAGCAGGCCACCGAGGCTGCCCCGGTCGCCGAGGCGGCGCCCGAGCCGCAGCCCGAGCCCGAGGTCGCCGTCGTCGACGGTGTCGCGTTCCGTCGCGTCTACCTCGAGCCCGAGCCCGCATACGGCACGGACACCGCGGCCGAGGCCGAGCCGCAGCCCGAGCCCGTCGCCGTGCAGGAGGTGCCCGCGTGGGCAGCTCCCGTGCAGGAGGCGCCGGCGTGGGCCACGCAGGCCCCGCAGCCGCAGGTCGACGAGCCGACGCAGATGTTCACGCCGATCGAGGCGGCAGCCGCCGTCACGCCCGAGCCCGTCGCGTACGCCCCGCAGGCACCCGCCTACGAGGCCCCGGTGACGTTCGCGGCACCCGAGCCCGTCGCCGCACCGGCGTGGGCGCCGACGGCGTCGGCTCCGGCCGCGCCGGCACCCGAGGCACCGTTCTCCGAGCTCGTGCAGTCGCAGTCCGACGACGCCAAGGGGCGTCGCCGCTGGGGGCTGTTCGGTCGGAAGAAGGGCGACGAGGTCACCCCTGAGCCCGCCGCCCCGGTCGCGCAGGCGCCGGTCGCCCCGGAGCCCGCCAGCCAGGTCGCCCCCGTGCGGACCTCGGCGTGGACGTCGGAGTCAGCAGCTCCGCAGTCGCCGTCCGGCGCGGACTCGTCGCAGTCGTGGATGGCGTCGACCACCTGGTCGGCTCCGGCACCTGCCGCGCCGCTGCCCAAGGCTCCGGCTCCCCTGGAGCCCGCCGGCGCCGGCCAGTGGTCGCCGCCGGAGTGGGCTGCACGCCCGGGCGGCAACCGCGCCCCCTCGTCGACGGTCCCGCAGCCCGCGCTGCCGCCGTCGGTCGCGCCGCGCGTCGGCACGCTCGACGACGAGGTGGCCGCCATGCTGGCCCTTCGTTCGGACATCCAGGAGCAGGCACTCTCCGAGCTCTCCCAGCTGTCGGCCTACCGGCCGGCCGCGACGGGTGGCAACGCGGAGCGCCTGATCAAGCGAGTCCCCACAGCTGTCCCGGCGACGACCGTCTCCGAGGACGAAGGGAAGCCCGTGGAGCGTGATGCGGACCAGCTCCGGTCGCGTCTGTCGAGCTTCCAGTCCGGGACCTCTCGTGGCCGTCGTGCCATGGAGGACCCGTCCGGCCAGAACGGCGTGAGCTGATGACTGCCCCCAACCCCACTACCGTCGTCACCGCCATGGTGGCGTCTGACCCCGCAGTCATCGACTGCACCAGCAAGGAGGAAGTGTGACCGCGCTCAGCACCGATGCAGCCAACTTCGGCTGGCTCCTGGACAACTTCGTCCGGACCGTGCCCGGCACTCGCCACACACTCGTGGTGTCTGCGGACGGTCTCCTCATGGCGATGTCCGAGCAGCTCGACCGCACCAGCGGCGACCAGCTCGCGGCGATCGTCTCCGGGATGTCAAGCCTGACCCGTGGCGCCGCGCGCCAGCTCCGTGCGGGGGAGGTGCGTCAGTCGATCATCGAGATGGACTCTCTGTTCCTCTTCCTCATGAGCGTCTCGAACGGCTCTGTCCTCGCCGTGGTCGCGGAGTCCAGCTGCGACGTGGGCCTCGTCGGCTACGAGATGGCGATGCTCGTCTCCCGTACCGAATCGACCCTCACGCCGCAGCTCATCTCCGAGATGCGGGGTCAGCTCCCTGTCGACGGCGTCACTCGCACGCCGGTCGCCTGAGGCTACGGAGAGAGACAGACACATGACAGAGCACATCGAGTACGAGGCCAGGACGGTCCGGCCCTACGCCGTGACCGGTGGCCGCGTGCGCTCGGCGCGCTCCGACCTGCCTCTCGAGGCGCTGGTCGAGGCAATGCCCGGCGCCGTCACGAGCCAGGGGCTCCCGCCTGAGAAGCGGGCGATCCTGCAACATGCCGCCTCCAACTACATCTCGGTAGCCGAGCTCTCCGCTCTGCTCCACCTGCCGCTCGGCGTGATCCGGATCCTCGTGTCCGACCTCTCCGACCAGCAGTTCGTGCGTGTGCACACCTCACAGCCGGTCGAGGTCAACACCGGTGAGTCCCCTGCCCTGTCCCTCAGCGTGCTGGAGAGTGTTCTCAATGGCATTTCCGCCCTCTGACGCCGCTGTGGCCGCTCCGGCGGGCACGGCAGGAAGCGTCGCACCCACCGTCGTCAAGATCGTCGTCGCAGGCGGCTTCGCCGTCGGCAAGACGACCTTCATCGGCTCCATCTCGGACATCGAGCCCCTCAACACCGAGGCCGCGATGACCGAGCACTCTGTCGGCGTCGACGACGCCGGCGGTGTGTCGGACCGCAAGACCACCACCACGGTGGCGATGGACTTCGGTCGCATCGCCCTGCCGGGGTCGCTCTGGCTCTACCTGTTCGGTACCCCTGGCCAGGACCGGTTCCTGTTCATGTGGGACGACCTGGTCCGCGGCGCCATCGGTGCCGTCGTCCTCGTCGACACCGACCGGCTCGACCAGTGCTTCCCGGCCGTGGACTACTTCGAGAGCCGTGGCATCCCGTTCGTCGTGGGTGTCAACTGCTTCGACGGCGTCGCCAAGCACCAGCTGGACGACGTCCGTGAGGCGCTCGCGATCCCGGCGCACGTGCCGGTGCTCTACACGGACGCCCGGTCGCGCGCGGCCACCAAGCAGGCGCTGATCTCCCTCGTGCAGCTCGCGATGGAGCGTCTGCGCAGCCGGTGACCCGAGAGGTCTCACCCGACTGCGGCCGGTCCCCTGCGGGGGACCGGCCGCAGTCGTCCGTCGACCAGGTGAGGGATCATGGGGGCGTGACCGCCTCGCCCTTCGGCCCGTCGCCGCGACCGCGCGACGACGGTAGCGCGGTCCTGCCGCAGCCACGGCCGGCGCCCGACGACGAACCCCGGGCGGTCGAGGTCCTGACGCCGGATGTCGTGGCACCCGTTCCTGCGCCGACACCCACGCTCCGCGTGTACGCGGACGGGTCGGCCCTGTCCCGGTATCTCGTGGGTGCACCGTGCCGCGCGCAGTGGCTCGAGTGGACCGCCGACCACGAGGGTGAGCTCCTCACCACGCCGCTCGGCCTGACCGAGCTCCGCCGTGCAGCCCGTCCGCGCGGCGTCGAGGCGACCGGCGTGGCCCACGACGTCGAGGAGCGCCTCGAGGTCATCCGGTTCTCCGACCAGACGCTCCGGGCGGCCACCAAGGTGTCCGGCGTGCTGCCGCCGTTCATCGCGCTCCACCTGGGGGCCGCGCTGGCGCACCCGGGGGTCGGGGGCGTCGCCACCTACGACCTCCAGCTGGCGCAGGCCTCGGCCCTGCACGGGCTGACGATCGTCTCGCCCGGGTGGCCGGCCGGCTGGTGGGAGCGGGCCGGGGGGTAGGTGCTCTTCCGCGCGGCGCCTCGCGGGCCTAGTTTCGGATCGTGACTCACGACGGTGGAGCGCTCCGAGACCCAGCACCCGATCTTCGGGGGGTCAGGCCCGCGCCGCCCCTCGTTCCCTCTCGCCGCCGGGCCGCCGACCCGGTGACGCACCTGACGCGCGAGGAACGCGAGGCCCGAGGGGCCGCCGCCCGGGTTCTGCTGCCGCGGGATCGGCTTGCACACCTGGGCGCGGGGGACTCCCGGCCCGACCCGATCGAGCTGTTGGTGTCGCAGGGCACGACGCGGCTGCCCGAGCTCGTCCCGCTCCGGTACGGGCGCATGGCGACCTCCTCGTTCGCGTTCTACCGCGGGGCCGCGCTGCTCATGGCG
The DNA here is from genome assembly GCF_056405535.1 of Cellulomonas sp. P1_G12_2. Lineage (NCBI taxonomy): Bacteria > Bacillati > Actinomycetota > Actinomycetes > Micrococcales > Cellulomonadaceae > Cellulomonas > Cellulomonas sp. P1_G12_2. The sequence goes on from NZ_JBFUBX010000001.1 coordinate 498,662, forward strand.
TCCGACCTCGCGGCCGTCCCCGACTCCGGGCTCGACGTCCAGCTCTGCGGCGACGCGCACATGTCGAACTTCGGCGTGTACGGGACGCCGGAGCGGCGGATGCTGTTCGACCTCAACGACTTCGACGAGACCCTCCCCGGACCGTTCGAGTGGGACGTGAAGCGTCTGGTGGCGAGCGTCGAGGTCGCGGCGCGGAGCATCGGGGTCGACGACCGGGAGCGGCGGAAGATCCTCACGGAGGTGGCCAAGACGTACCGGACGGCGATCCGCGACCTTGCCGACAAGGGGAACCTCGAGGTCTGGTACGCGCGGATCGACATCGACGACTTCCTGCACGAGCACCGCGACGACTTCGGCAAGGCGCAGCTGAAGCGGACGGAGTCGTCGGTGAAGAAGGCGCGGACGCACGACCACCTGCGGGCAGTGGGAAAGCTGACGGAGATCGTCGACGGGCGGCGACGGTTCCGGTCGGACCCGCCGCTGGTCACCTCGCTCGAGGAGATCCTCGGCGACAAGGCCGCGCGCATCTTCACCGCGGCGATGGGTGAGCTGGTGCGGGCGTACCAGAGCAGCCTGGAGCCGGCGCGTCGGCACCTGCTCAGCCAGTACCGGGTGATCGACATGGCACGCAAGGTCGTCGGCGTCGGCAGCGTCGGCACCCGGGCGTGGATCCTGCTCCTGCAGGGCGTCGACGAGGACGACCTGCTCGTCCTGCAGGCCAAGGAGGCGCAGGTCTCGGTGCTCGAGCAGTTCCTGGGCGCCAGTGAGTACACCCAGTCCGGCCAGCGCGTGGTCGAAGGTCAGCGGCTCATGCAGGCCGCGAGCGACGCGCTGCTCGGCTGGCAGCGGAGCACGGGCATCGACGGCATCGAGCGTGACTTCTACATCCGTCAGCTGCGGGACTGGAAGGGCTCGGCGGTCATCGAGGAGATGCGGCCGGACGGCTTCCGCCGGTACGGCGGTCTGTGCGCCTGGACGCTGGCCCGCGCGCACGCCCGGTCCGGCGACCGTGTCGCGATCGCGCGGTACCTCGGCGGCTCCAAGGAGGCCGACGAGGCGTTCGCCGACTTCGCCGTCGGCTACGCCGACCGCACCGAGCAGGACCACTCCGCGCTCCTGTCGGCGATCGACTCAGGACGGCTGGAGGCGGTCCACGGGGTGTAGCGCCGCGGCGGCGGCCGCCACGACCGTCGCGTCGGTGGTCGTGTAGCCGGCCGACCCGCCGCCGGGTCCCCCGGACTCGTCGACGTGCCGGCTGGCGGACAGGTGCACGGCGTCGACGCCGGTGCCCAGCAGCGCGGGGATGTCGTCGGGCCGCACGCCGCCACCGGCCATGACCTGCAGCCGGCCCGCGGCGTGCGCCACCGTGGCGGTAAGGCGGAGGAGGCCGTCGACGCTGCGCGCGGCACCGCCGGAGGTCAGGACGCGCACGACCCCGAGCGACACGAGCTCGTCGACGGCCGGAGCCAGGTCGGTCAGCGTGTCGAACGCCCGGTGGAACGTGACCTCGCGCCCGTCGGCGGCCTCCACCAGCCGCGCGACCGCGTCCCGGTCCACGGAGCCGTCGGGACGGAGCGCACCGACCACGACGCCGGCGGCACCCGCGCGCACCGCGGCCCGGACGTCCCTGACCTGGACGGCGAGCTCGTCGGGCGGGTAGACGAACGACCCGGCGCGCGGCCGGACCAGCACGTGAACGCCCACTCCCGACGGGACGGCCGCGAGGGTCGCGTCGAGCAGGCCGATCGACGGCGTGATCCCGCCGGTGGCGGCGAGCGCGGCGCAGAGCTCCAGCCGGTCGGCGCCGAGCCCCGCGGACGCGACCGCGCCGGCCACGTCCTGCACCGCGATCTCGAGCGCGGTCATGCCCAGGACAGCAGCGGCTCGCCGGCGGACACGGTGTCGCCGGGGAGCGCGAGGCGGGTGAGGGCGTCGGAGCCGGCCTCGAGCCCCACGACCGGGCACACGGGCGACCGGCCGCCGGCCGCGACCGCGGACGGGTCCCAGCTCAGGACGACCTGCCCCGCGGTGACGACCGAACCCTCGGTGGCGTGCAGGGTGAACCCGGTGCCACCGAGCTCGACGGTGTCGATGCCGAGGTGCACGAGCACCGCGCGGCCGTCGTCGTGCTGGACGACGAAGGCGTGCGGGTGCAGCTTGACGATGGTGCCGTCGATGGGGGAGATCACCTGGGCGGTCGCGGAGCGCTCCGGGTCGAGCGCGAGCCCGGGGCCCACCAGCTCGGCCGAGAACACGGGGTCGGTGACGTCGCCGAGTCCCAGCACCTGGCCGCTGACGGGGGACAGCACGGTGAGCAGGATCGTCACCGGAGGTCCTCGATGTCCGAGGCCAGCGTGTCCGCCTCGGGCCCCACGATGACCTGCACCGCGACCCCGGACCGCACGACGGCGATCGCGCCCGCCGCCTTGAGCCCGCGCTCGTCGACGAGCGCGGGGTTCTCCACCTCGACCCGGAGGCGGGTGATGCAGGGCTCGAGGTCGAGGACGTTCGCGTCCCCGCCCAGCGCTGCCAGGATCTTCTCGGCCTTCGTCATGTCTGGCACCCTCACATCAGCTCGTCGAGGTCGGTGGCGATGAGGTCGACGTGCGGGCCGACGACGACCTGCACCACCCGCCCGGAGATCATGACGCCGAACGCGCCGGCGGCGCGCAGCCCGGCGGCGTCGACACGGCTCGCGTCACGCACGAGCGACCGCAGCCGCGTGGTGCACGGCTCGATCTCGTCGATGTTGTCGACGCCTCCGAGGGCGGCCAGGATCGCCGCCGCCTGGTCCTTGCTCTGCGGCCTCATTGCCGTCCTCCTGTGGTGGGTGCGTGTGCCGGCTCGAGGTCACCCTCGGCCCGTCGTCGGGGAACCAGTGCGGGCCGCGGCGCGCGCAGCGGGACCCACACGCTGTAGCGGTCGGCGCGGTAGCAGGCGCGGGAGAACATCGTCGCGGTGTCGACGGAGTAGGTGCGACGCTCGGCGCGCAGCACGGCACGGGCGTCGCCGAGCCCGAGCAGGGACGCCTCCGTGTCGGTGGCCTCGTCGGCGGACAGCGTGTCCTCGCCCCACTCGGGGGCCAGCCCGCGGTCCCGCAGCGCCTCGTACATGCTCGCCGGGGGCCCGTCGTCGAAGAGCGTGGGTGCCAGGGCGACGGGCACCCACGCCTGCTCGATGCAGATGGGGACGCCGTCGGCGCTGCGCACCCGGTAGAGGAAGTGCACCTTCTGGCGGGGCTCGAGCTCGAGCGCGGTGGCGACGTCGGGGGTCGCGGAGACGACCTGAGCGGTCAGCACGTTCGTGGCGGGTTCCATGCCGCGCCGGCGCATCTCCTCGCCGAACGTGGTCAGCCGCATCTCGAAGTCCATGCGCTTCGGCGCGACGAACGTGCCGCGCCCCTGCTCGCGGACCAGGACGCCGTCGGTGACCAGCGTGTCGACGGCCTGCCGCACGGTCATCCGGGACAGGCCGAACTGCTGGCTGAGGTGCCGCTCGGAGGGGATCGCGTCGCCGACCTGGAGGTCCTGGGCGACGAGGGTGGCCAGGTGGTCGCGCACCGTCAGGTACTTGTGCGCGCTGCCCTGCTCCGACTCGTCCACGCGCGGCCACTCCTTTGCGACGACGGTCTGCGTCGTCGTGACGTGACCCTTGACACATCATGAGGTCTAGACCAGTCTGCTCGCAACTGGTCCAGACCAGACACCCCCCCGAGAGCTTCAGGACCACCCATAGAGGAGTGCTCCATGACCACCGTCACCGCCGACGCCACCCAGAAGCGGGGCATCCCCGGCCTCGCCCAGCTGCAACGCATCGGCCGCTCGCTGATGCTGCCCATCGCCTCCCTGCCGGCCGCCGCGCTGCTGCTGCGGCTCGGTCAGCCCGACATGCTGGGCGCCGACGGCCTCGGCGCCCACGCCGCGTGGCTCCTTCCCGTGGCTGCCGTCCTCGGCGCCGCGGGGAACGCCCTGTTCGCCAACCTCGCGCTGCTGTTCGCCGTCGGCGTCGCCGTCGGGTTCGCGCGCAAGTCGGACGGCTCCACCGGCCTCGCGGCCGTGATCGGGTACCTCGTGTTCAAGGGCGTCAGCGACGCGCTCTCGCCCTACGTGCTGGGCAAGCCGGTCGGGGACGACCCGCAGGAGCTCATCAACTACGGCGTGCTCGGTGGCATCGTCATGGGCCTCGTGGCCGCGCTGCTGTTCCAGAAGTACTACCGGATCAAGCTGCCCCCGTACCTGGCGTTCTTCGGCGGTCGGCGCTTCGTGCCGATCGTCACCGCGGGTGCCGCGATCCTGGTCGCCGTCGTCGGCGCGCTGATCTACCCCGCGTTCGACTCCGGCTTCACGGCGGTCGGCGACTGGGTCACCAGCTCGACGATCCTCGGCGCCTTCGTCTACGGCACCATGAACCGCCTGCTCGTCCCGATCGGCCTGCACCACCTGCTCAACTCGCTGCCCTGGTTCCAGTTCGGCTCGTACACGGACGGCAACGGCGACGTGTGGCACGGCGACATCGCGCGGTTCCTGCACGGTGACCCGACCGCCGGCACGTTCATGACGGGCTTCTTCCCGATCATGATGTTCGCGCTCCCCGCAGCCGCCCTGGCGATCGTGCACACCTCCAAGGCCAAGAACCGCAAGATCATCGCGGGCATCATGGGCTCGGCCGCGCTGGTCTCGTTCGTCACCGGGGTCACCGAGCCGCTCGAGTTCGCGTTCGTCTACGTGGCCTACCCGCTGTACGTCATCCACGCGATCCTCACCGGCACGTCGCTGGCGCTGGTCAACGCGCTGGGCATCAAGGACGGGTTCGGGTTCTCCGCGGGCGCGATCGACTACCTGCTGAACTTCCGGATCGCCACGATGCCGCTGCTGCTGATCGTGATCGGGCTCGGCTACGCGGTCGTGTACTACTTCCTGTTCCGGTTCGTCATCACGCGCTGGAACCTGCGGACGCCGGGCCGCGAGGACGACGACGACGGCACGGTCCAGGTCTTCCCGACGGACGACCAGGTGCAGGCCGACAACGCCGCGCAGAAGGCCGCGTCGGACGAGCCGGCCCCCGCACGATGACCGCAGCGGTCGCCGCCGCACTGACCCTGAGGGGGTTCGGGGTCAGCCCGGGCCGCCGGCTGGGAGTCGTGGCGCGCATGCCTGACGCCCCGCCGGCACCGTCGCCCGAGCCGTCGGCTCCGGGCACTGACCTGGTCGCGGCGGCGACCGCGGTGGACCGCGCGGCGGCCCGGGTCCAGGACGACCTGGCCCGGGCCGCCGAGGCGGCGAGCGGTGAGGCGGCGGACATCCTCGTGGTCACCGCGGCGATGGCGGCCGATCCGACGCTCGCCGACGAGGCCCGTCGGCGGGTGCTGGAGACCCGGGCGACCCCCGCCCGGGCCGTGTGGGACGCGGCCGAGCTGGTTGCGGAGCAGCTCCGCGCTCTGGGCGGGTTGTTCGCCGACCGCGCGGCTGACGTCCAGGACGTGCGCGACCGCGTCATCGCCGAGCTGCTCGGCCTGCGGCCGCCGGGCGTGCCGGACCCGGGCATCCCGTTCGTCCTGGTGGCCGGCGACCTGGCGCCGGCAGACACCGCGCGGCTCGACCCGGAACGCGTGCTGGCCATCGTGACCGCCGGCGGGGGGCCGACGGCCCACACGGCGATCCTCGCGCGTTCCCTGGGCATCCCGTGCGTGGTCGCCGTGGTCGGGGCGGAGGCGATCGCCGACGGCGAGACGGTCCTCGTGGACGGCTCGGTGGGCGAGGTCGTGCGGTCCCCCGACGTCGACATGGTCGAGCGGGCAGCACGGACGAGACCCCGCCCGTCCCGCCTGGAGCGGCCGGGTGCCACGTCCGACGGTCACGCCGTCCCGCTGCTGGCCAATGTCGCGGACCCGGCGGGTGCCGCGGCCGCCGCGGAGGCCGGGGCCGAGGGCATCGGGTTGTTCCGCACGGAGTTCGAGTTCCTGGGCCGGACCACCGCGCCGGGGATCGCGGAGCAGGTGGCGGCCTACTCGCGGGTGTTCGCCGCATTCCCGGGCCGACGCGTGGTGATCCGCACGCTCGACGCGGGCGCCGACAAGCCGCTGCCGTTCGTGACGGCGGCGGGGGAGCCCAACCCCGCCCTCGGGGTGCGCGGGCTGCGTACCTCCTGGGCGCACCCCGGGGTCCTCGACGACCAGCTCGCGGCCATCGCCCAGGCCGCGTCGTCGTCGTCGGCCGACGTCTGGGTGATGGCCCCGATGGTGGCCACCGCCGACGAGGCCGACGGCTTCGTCGAGCGCTGCGTCGCGCACGGCCTCCCGCAGGCGGGGGTGATGGTCGAGGTGCCCGCGGCCGCGCTCCGTGCCGGCGACCTGCTCCTGCACGCGCGGTTCGCGAGCCTGGGCACCAACGACCTCACGCAGTACGCGATGGCGGCGGACCGGGAGCTGGCCGGCCTGGCGCGGCTGTCGACCCCGTGGCAGCCGGCCGTGCTGTCGCTGATCCAGCTGGCCTGCGCGGGCGCAGCGGCCCGCACCAGGCCCGTCGGCGTCTGCGGCGAGGCGGCGGCGGACCCGGTGCTCGCACCGGTGCTCGTCGGGCTCGGCGTCGCGTCGCTGTCGATGACGCCCCGGGCCCTGCCGGACGTGGGCGCGGTGCTGGCGGCCGTGACGCTCGAGCGGTGCCGCGAGCTGGCCGGCCTCGCCCTCGCGCAGCGCACGGCCGACGAGGCGCGGTCGGCGGTGCGTGCGTCGCTGGACGTGCTCGAGGAGCTGGGTCTCTAGGCGGTCTGCAGGAGGAACTGCTCGAGCGCGTCGATCGAGGCGACCGCGTCGGCACCGTCGTCGTCGGTGGCCAGCACCACCTCGTCGCCCACCCCGACGCCCAGCGTCATGATCGCGAGGATCGAGGCGGTCGCCACAGGGTCGCCGCCGGCCCGCGCGATCGTGACCCGTGCGGGCTGGCTGGCGGCGGCCGCGACGAACTGCGCGGCGGGGCGGGCGTGCAGCCCTCCGGGAAGAGCGACGACGACGGAACGCTGCATGGCCTGCCTCCAAAGACGGGTCGACGATGACCTGGCGACTCTACTGGTCTAGACCATGTACGCGCGACTTGCTGTGGGAGACTCGTGCCGCTGCGGGCCTGTGCCCGCGCGGGAGGGCTGTCTGAGCGGCCGAAAGAGACGGTCTTGAAAACCGTTGGAGCGGGACAACCCCGTTCTCGTGGGTTCGAATCCCACGCCCTCCGCGGTACCGACCGACAGGCGTGCGGCTCGTCGCCCACCTAGGCTCGGCGCGTGCCCCGACGCCACGTCCAGCTGCATGCCCGCCCGCCGCAGGAGGCCCAGGGGGAGGCCGTCGACGTCCTCGTCCGGCGCGGCCTGGACGACCTGCGCCGGGAGCTCGACGTGCCGCCCGAGTTCCCCCCGGACGTGCTCGCCGAGGCGGCCGCGGTCATCGCACGGGGACCCGACGGCGAGCGGTCCGACGCCACGGACATCGCGTTCGTCACCATCGACCCCGAGGGCTCGAAGGACCTGGACCAGGCGCTGCACATCGAGCGCCAGGGGCACGGCTTCCGCGTCCGGTACGCGATCGCCGACGTGGGCGCATGGGTCCGTCCCGGCGGCCGGATCGACGGCGAGGTGCGCGAGCGGGTCGAGACCCTCTACGCACCGGACGGCCGGACCCCGCTGCACCCGCCGGAGCTGTCCGAGGGCGTCGCGAGCCTGCTGCCGGACCAGGTGACCCCGGCCCTCGTGTGGACGATCGACCTCGACGCCGAGGGTGCCCCGGTCGAGGTCAACGTCGTGCGGGCCTCGGTCCGCAGCCGCGCCCAGCTGACCTACGTGGGTGCGCAGGCGGCGCTCGACGACGGGTCCGCCGACGAGACGCTCCGGCTCCTTCGCGAGGTCGGCACGCTCCGGGAGGCGGCCGAGCGCGCCCGCGGGGGCATCACGCTCCCCACGCCGGAGCAGGTGGTCGAGCAGGACGCCGACGGGATCTGGACCCTCGGCAGCCGTGCCACGCTGCCGGTCGAGGAGTGGAACGCCCAGATCTCCCTGCTCACGGGCATGTGCGCGGCGCAGCTCATGCTGGACGGCCGGATCGGCATCGTCCGCACGCTTCCGGAGGCGGACCCGCGCGACGTCGACCGGCTGCGACTGTCCGCGCACGCCCTGGGCGTGCCGTGGCCGGCGGGGGCGACCCCCGGCGACGTCATCCGCGAGCTCGACGCGGCGAACCCGACGCATGCGGCGCTGCTCACCGACGCGACCTCGCTGCTCCGCGGAGCGGCCTATGTGGCGTTCGACGGCGAGGTGCCGCCGTTCACGATGCACGCCGCGATCGCCGCGCCCTACGCCCACACCACCGCGCCGCTGCGCCGGCTCGTCGACCGGTTCGTGGGCGAGACGTGCCTCGCGCTGTGCGCCGGTGAGCCCGTCCCCACGTGGGTGCGCGACGCGCTCCCCGAGCTCCCCGGGCTGATGGCCGGCGGGGACAAGCACGCCGCCGAGTTCGAGCGTGGCTGCCTGGACCTGGTCGAGGCGGCACTGCTCACCGGGCGGGTCGGTGAGGTGTTCGAGGGCGCGATCGTCGACGTCCGGGAGGACCGCGACCTCGGCGTGGTCCAGCTCCGCGACCCCGCGGTCCGCGGCCGGATCGAGGGCGTCGGCCTGCCCCTGGGGGAGGACGTGCGCGTCCGCGTGACTCAGGCCTCCGTGCACGAGCGCAAGGTCGTGTTCGAGCTGGCGGAGCCTCAGGCCGACTCCGCCTCGTCCTCCGCCGAGCCGAACCTCGACCGCAGGTAGCCCGCGTAGCCGCCCGGCGTCCGGCCGACCAGGCGTCCCGAGGTGAGCACGTCGCAGTCCTCCGTCGCGACGATGCGCGCGCCCACCGCCGTGAGCGCCTCGACCAGGTCGACGTCCTCGTGCTCGGGCCGGTCGGGGAAGCCGCCCGCGCGCACGTAGGCGTCCGCGCGTACGCCGAGGTTCGCGCCGTGCACGTGCCCGTTCGGTCGGCCGGGCACGCGGGTGGTCCGCCACGCGGCCAGCTGGGCGGGGGAGAGGTCGGTGGGATCCGGGCGCACGGTACCGACGACCACGTCCGCGCCGGCGTCCGCGAGCCGCAGGTGCTCGAGGATCCAGCCCTCGGGCACCACGGAGTCGGCGTCGGTGCCGGCCACCCAGGTCCGCGCGGGGTCCGCGGTGGAGCGTGCCAGGGCGTCGCGCACCCCCGCCGCACGGGCGGCTCCGGCGCGGCCCTCGTCGAGGTCCACGAGCCGGACGTCGAGGTGCCCGAGCGCGACCGACCGGGTGCCGTCGGTGCACCGGTCGAGCACGAGCACCAGGTCGACCGTGAGGTCCGGCCGCACCGCCCGGGCCGCCTGCCTCGCCGACTGCAGCGAGCCGAGGCACCGCCCCACCAGCTGCTCCTCGTCGCGGGCGGGCACCACGACCACCACGTGCTCGATGCGCGGCCTCACGCCAGCCCCGTCCGCTCGGCCACCGACCGCGGGTCGTCGGCGTAGACGTCGAGGAGCAGGTCGGCCTCCCGGTGCTCGGCCAGGAGCGTGAGGTCGGTGGTGCGACGCAGCAGGCGGTGCACGTCGTCGCCACCGAGCGGGTACGCCTCGACCGGGTGCCGCCAGTGGCAGGCGAGCAGGGTCCCGCCGGGGGCCAGCTGCGCGCGGAGCTCGCGCAGCACACGCGCGAGGGTGGGCCGGTCCAGGTAGTAGCCCACCTCGGACAGGACGACGAGGTCGAACGGGCCGGTCGGCACACGGGACGCGACGTCCGCGACCTCCACCCGCGCGCCCGGCACGCGCTCGCGGGCACGCTCGACCGCGGCGGCCGACACGTCGATGGCCAGCAGGTCGTCGGCATGCTCGGCGAGCTGCGCGGTGAGGACGCCGATCCCGCAGCCCACCTCCAGCACCCGGCCGTACCGCGCGTCCGGCAGGGCCGCGAGCGTCAGCGCGCGCTTGCGCTTCTCGTACCAGCGGTCGGTGTAGCCCCACGGGTCGTCGTGCCGGTCGTAGGTGGCGTCGAAGAACTCGCCGGTCAGCGACGGCAGGGTGGGCTCCTGCGTGACGACGACCTCGACGTCCCGGTCGAACGTCCGCAGGAACGCGGGGTGCAGCGTCGGGGCGTCGCGCGGGTCCGGCGACAGCGCGGCGACCTGAGTCGCGTGCGCCGCCACGGCCCGGTGCTTGCGCACCACCGACCGGTCCGAGAGGTCGACCACCCGGAGCCGGTCCCACGGGACGCGGGGGTCGTCGGGCGTCGCCCAGTGCCAGAGCCACAGCGGGTACTCCAGCAGCGTGCAGCCCAGCTCGTCGGCCAGCGTCGCGCAGATCTCGCCGACAACCCGGTGGTCGCGATGCCCGTCCCCGCGCCACGGGGAAACGAGCTGGTCGACCGGAGGGCCGTCGGCCAGCAGCTTCCGGAGGTCCGCCTCGACCGCGTCGCGCACCTCGCGCAGCCCGCCGTCGGGATGACCGAGCAGCGTGACCGGGGAGTCGGGGGACAGCAGCCGCACCGCCTCGCGCACCTCCGCCGACCGGACCTCCACCAGCGCGTCGGGCGTGAGCGTCGGGGAGCCGGGATGGGACGCGCTGCCGTCGGAGACGACGACGACCTCGGCCGGGTGACCGGCGTCTGCCAGCTCGGCCAGGATGCCGCCGGCGCCGAGCGTCTCGTCGTCCGGGTGGGCGGCGACCACCACCGTGCGTCCGGTCCGCCGGAGCGCGAGCGCGGGCAGGTCGCGGAATCGGGCGTCGGCGGACCAGGCGTCGGCGGGAGTGCCGGGGGCCTGTCCGTCGAACGTCACGACGGCGGATCCGCCACGGCGGCGAGCGCCTGTCCCAGGGACACGTCGTCGCGCTCGGCGTGCTGCTGGCGGACGTAGACCTGCAGGTCGGCCGCCCGCTTGGCGTGCTCCGCCTCGAGCGCGAGCGGCGCCGGACCGAGCGCGTGCCCGGCGATCCGCAGCACGTCCTCGCAGACCCCGGCCACGGTCGCCCGCACCCGCTTGGCCAGCAGCCTGCCCTGCGCGGCGTCGAGCGAGCCTGCGTCCACCAGGCCGGCCGCCTCGGCGAGGGCCCGGCGGGCGGACTCCAGCCGCTGGTCGATTGCCCCGAGGTGCATCGCGAGCAGCGGGTCGTCGCGCCCGTGCGCCTGCGCGTGCACCCGCCGGCCGATCCCGACCGCGCCGCCGAACCAGCACGCCGCCACCCCGACGCCGCCCCACCAGAACCCCGGCCGCTCGAGGTACCAGCCGGGCGCGCCCACCGGAGTCGCGCGGACGTCGTCGAACGCCACGGCGGTGCTCGGGATCTCGGCCAGCCCCCGGGACACCCACTCCTGGTCGGCCGGCCGGACGCCCTGCTCGCGCAGGCCCACCGCGAACAGCCCCCGTGTGCCGTCCGCGAGGTGCGCGGTGACCAGCGCCGCGTCCAGCTCGCCCGCCAGCGAGCACCACGGCTTCGTCCCGTGCAGCCGCCAGCCGTCGTCGTCCTGCGCCGCGTCGAGCCGCACGCCTGGGCCCTCGGCCGCGAACACGCCCCAAGTCCGCCGGCCGCCGTCGGGGACGCCGGCCTGCGCCAGGATCGCGCGCGCGTCGAGGTGCGGCTCGACCGCCCGTGCCACACCGAGGTCGGCGGCGCCGAGCGTGGCGAGCAGCTCCCAGAGCTCGATCGTGCGGCCCCCACCGGGGAGCAGGTCGGCGGGCCAGGTCACGACGTCGCGCAGGGCCTCACCGACCGTGCGGGGGATCGTCGGTGCGCCGCTGCTCGGGCCGAGCGCGCGCAGTCGCACGCTTCCAGGCAGGGCCATCTCCGTCACTCCCAGGGGATCAGCTGGGCGGGACCGCTGCTCGATCCGTCGTCCAGATCATCACCGCGGGTGGTCGGTCGCGCGACCCGAGCGGAGATCCGTGCGCAGGTGGACGGCCACGTGGCAGGGTCGGAGCGTGCACACCAGCGCCGGGGCGGACCGATGAGCGAGCTCGACGACGTCGCCGACGAGCTCTACGCCGGGCCTCCCGCGGAGTTCGTCGCCCGCCGCGCCGCCGCCGTGAAGGCCGCGAAGGCCGACAAGGACCGCGAGCTCGCCGACGCCATCGGAGAGCTGCGCAAGCCGACCGTCTCGGCCTGGCTGGTCAACCTGCTGGTGCGCGACGACCCCGCCCTCGCCGGGCAGATCGTCGCGCTCGGCGAGGGGCTGCGGGACGCCGAACGGTCGCTGGACGGACCTGCTCTGCGCGAGCTGTCGTCGCAGCGTCGCCAGCTCGTCCGCTCGCTGGTGGCCCGCGCCCGCCGGCTCGCGCAGCCGACCGGTCAGAAGATCGGCGACGCGGTGGTCCAGGAGCTCGACGCCACGCTCACCGCCGCGCTCGCGGACCCGGCGGTGGCGCGCGAGGTCGTGTCCGGTCGTCTCACCGCGGCGCGCGAGTATGCGGGTTTCGGCAGCGCGGACACGGCCGAGGGTGCACCCCCGCCTGCGCCACCGAAGCCGGCGAAGGCACCGAAGGAGCCGAGCCCGCCCGCCGCGCGCGGCAAGCTCCGGCTCGTCGGGGAGTCGGAGCGCGCAGAGCCCAAGGAGACCGCCGTCGACCGCGAACGCCGGCGCCGCGAGGAGCGCGAGCAGCGCGCCCGCGACGAGGCGCAGGCGGCGTGGGAGGAGGCCGAGCGAGCCGCGGCGGAGGCCAGGCGTCGGCACGAGGCCGCGGTCGCGGCGCGCGACGAGAGTGCCGCGGAGGTCGCCCGCGCGCAGGAGCGTGCCGCCCGTGCTCACGAGGAGGAGGACGACCTGGTGCGCGAGCTCGCGGAGGTCCGCCGCCGCCTCGCCGCCGCCGGCAAGGCGGCCACGGTCGCGGACAAGGACGTGGCGTCGACGCAGCAGACCCTGCGCGCCGACGACAAGGACGTCGCGGTGGCCGAGCGCGAGCTCCACCGTGCGGAACGAGCACGAGACGCGGCCGAGGCCGCACGCGACGGGAAGTAGGAGGAGCCGATGGCAGACAGCAGGGACGACGCCCCGCGGGTGCACCCCGAGAGCATCGAGGAGTGGCGCGACTGGCTGCGCGCCCACCACGACACCGTGCCCGGGGCGTGGCTGGTGTCGTGGAAGACCGCGACCGGCAGGCCGACCGTGCCGTACGAGCGGGCGGTCGAGGAGGCGCTGTGCGTCGGGTGGATCGACTCGACGAGCAAGACGGTCGACGACGAGCGCCGGATGCTCTGGTTCACGCGCCGCAAGCCGGGCAGCGGCTGGGCGCGGACCAACAAGGAACGGATCGTGCGACTGGAGGCAGAGGGCCGGATGACCCCCACCGGCCGCGCGGTCATCGACGCGGCCAAGGCCGACGGGTCGTGGACGCTGCTCGACGACGTGGAGAACCTGGTGGTCCCGGACGACCTGGCGGCGGCGTTCGACCGCTACCCGGGCTCGCGCGCGCAGTTCGACGCATTCCCGCCGTCGGCTCGGCGCGCCATCCTCGGCTGGATCGTGCAGGCAAAGCGCGCGACCACGCGTGCGGCGCGGCTCGAGGAGTCGGCGCGGCTCGCGGCGGAGGGCAAGCGGGCCAACGAGTGGGTGCCCAAGGGCTAGGCGGCAGCGACGCCGCAGGTCAGGGGCCGCTTTGGTGGTGGGCCACCGGCGCGGGTACCCTGTGCTGGTCCTGGAGACGTCGCATAGCCCGGTCTAGTGCGCGACCCTGCTAAGGTCGTGAAGGCGTAAGCCTTCCGTGGGTTCAAATCCCACCGTCTCCGCTCTTGCACGAGATCTCGCTCGAACCAGCAGCTCGAACCGTCACGGTTCGGGCTGTTGCTGTGTCCGGCCCCGGCGCGCCAGCACCACGTCGCCGACGATCACCGCCAGCAGCACCGCGTTCGACACCCAGTTCAGGGCCAGCGGGGAGGCCGCGTCCCGCAGCGCGAACACCCCGAGCACCGCCACGACGCCGACCAGGTGCGGCGCCGACCACCGGCCGCCGGTCGCGCGTCGGAAGAACGCGTTCCCCAGCAGGTACACCGCCGCGGCGCCGCAGACCAGCCCCGCGGTCCACGTGTCGGTGTGCCCGAGGGGGTGCAGGAGCACGAGCTCGTCGGCCACGGCCGTGAGCACGATCCCCGCGATCAGCAGGAACGGGACGTACGTGTAGGCGGTCTGCGCGACCATCCCCGGCTCCGCGCGCGACGAGAAGTACTCGGTGGCCGACCGCTCGGACCGGTCGAAGAACAGCAGCCACATGAGCACGGTGCTGGCGAACGCCGCGAGGAACGCCAGCAGCGTGGTGGTGTCGAGCTCCAGCTCCGCGAACGCCGTGCCGGTGACGATGATCGACTCGCCCAGGCTGATGATGAGGAACAGGGCCACCCGCTCGGCCATGTGCGAGCCCCGGACGGACCACGTCGTCGGGTCCGTCGGCCCCATGAACGGCACCCAGAACAGCGCCCGGGGGCCGACGACGTCGATCAGCGCCGCCGTGATCCACAGCGCCGGCCGCAGGTGCTCGTCGACCAGCGCGCCCGCGATCCAGAACGCCCCGGACACGCTCAGCCACACGGTGATCCGCACGAAGTTGGTGGCGTTCTCCGGCCAGTGCCGCCCCATCGCCCACACCGTGAACAGGGTCCGGCCCACCTGGATCACCACGTACGGCACCGCGAACAGCAGCGCCTTGCCCTCGAACGCCTCGGGGATCGCGCTCGACATGAGCAGACCCAGCAGCATGAGGACCAGCAGCATCGCCCGCACGGGGGTCTTGTCCGGGTCGAGCCAGTTGGTCACCCACGTGGTGTCGATCCACAGCCACCAGACCGCCCAGGCGAGCACGAGCGTCTGGAGCAGGGTGGTGAGGTCCGGGTGCGCGATGAGGCTGTGCGACAGCTGGGTGACCGCGAAGACGAACACGAGGTCGAAGAACAGCTCGATGTACCCGACCCGGCTGCCGTCGTGGCCGCCCCCGTGCCGGAGCACGTCCGCGCGCATGCCCCACCGGCCGCCGCCGGTGCCCAGTCGCTGCGTGGTCGTCACCGGGCGATCCTGCCACGGGCGTGTGACGGGTCACGTGGCCACGGTTTGGGCGACCGGGCACCTGACCTGTATCGTCGTCTGCGGCCCTGCGGGGCCATGCGCCCGTAGCTCAATGGATAGAGCATCTGACTACGGATCAGAAGGTTGGGGGTTCGAGTCCCTTCGGGCGCACAGAGCAGGATGAAGAAGACGAGGCGCGCTGCTGACACGCAGTGCGCCTCTCTTCTTGCCCGAGCACACCCGGCGCTCGGGGCACAACGTGGCCGAAGGGACAGGCGAGGCGTTCGGTCGCTCGCCGATAACGTGAGACAGCCTGCCCGGAGTCGGGCAGCGCACCACGCCGGCCCGCTTCGGCTGTTGCGGCCGGCCGCCACCGCGCGCCCCGTCCTCCGGACCGTGACGCGCCATCGCCCATCGCGATCGCCGCACCGAAGGATCATCCCCATGAGCGTCACACCTGCTCGCACCCTCCGCCTGGCCACCGCCGCCCTCGCAGCGCTCGGTCTGACCGCCTTGGCCGCCGCGCCGGCGCACGCCGCGGTGCAACCCGCGGGCCTTGCCTGCGACTTCCCGCTCGACATCGTCGGGGACGGTGGAGCCCTCAAGTTCCACCAGCACGGCGACGTCATCATGTTCACCGGCCGGGGCGAGAACCTCACCCTGACCAACGTGGACACCAGCGCGTCGCTCAGCCTGCGGTCCAAGGGCGTCGCGGTGCGGGTGACGCAGCTGCCGGACGATGCCTCCCGCTACGAGCTGAACGGCAGCAACATCGTCATCCTGTTCCCGACGGATGTGCCTGCCGGGCCGTCCACCACCCTCTACAACGGCCGGGTCGTCTTCCATGTCGACGCGGACGCGGTCTGGACGCTCGAGTCCTTCGCGGGCCCGACCCGGGACCTCTGCGCCGAGCTGAGCTGACCCCCACCGGGCACCCCGCTACTCGGCGTGGTCGACCTGTCGGGCCCAGCGGGCCGCGAGCTCGATGCGGCTGGCCGCTCCCACCCGGTCGCGCGCCGCGGCGAGGCGGTGCTTCACTGCGCTCTCGCTGATCCCCAGGTGCCGGGCCATGCGCGTGGTCGTCCATCCGCGGCCGGCCAGGGCGATGACCTCGGCCTCTCTCGGTGTGAACGGGGTGCTTCCTTCCTCGTACCGTTCCCCGAGGCGGGCGATGGCGGAGTCGAGTGCCGCGCGGAACGTCAGCGCCGCACGGACCGGTTCCCCGAGCGCCGCGAGGCAGGCGAGCTCGTCGTCCGTGAGGTCGCCGCACTGCCGGTGCACGCCCAGGAACAGCAGCGTCGTCGGGGTGCGCTGCAGGGCGAGAGCGGCGGGGTAGCGGCCCTCGGTGTGGGAGTGCATCGCCTGGTAGATGTCGGAGTCCCAGAACGGCTCCATCTCGGCGACGTCGCTGACGCGATGGACGAGGCGGTTGCGCAGGAGCGTGCGGAACGAGGGATGCCGGCCGGCCACCGACTCGGCCTCGGCGACCTGGGCGGGCGTCAGGGTGAACAGCCGCGAGACGCCGAGCATCACGCTTCCGCTCAGGCCGGTGGGAGTCGTCGACCACAGGCACAGGCCGGTCCCGGCGTCCGAGGAGAGCGCCCGGTCGACGCGTTCGGTGAGCTCCTGGGCGTAGTCCTGCCCGCGCGCGACCTGCCAGGCGACATCGACTCCGATGCGCAGCGCGTCGTCCATCTTCACGATGGGGCCCCCAGCTGTCCCCGACATCGCAGACCCGACCACAGTAGCGCTGACCCGATCCGAGCCGCCCCGTCCTTCCCCTGGGCACGCTCGCGGAGGACGATCGGGTGCACGGAGTCCGAGGTCGCCGGTGCCGGCGACGGCTCCAGGAGGCACGCCGTGCGACGACGACGGGTGATCTTCCGGTCGGTGGTGCTGGCCGTCGCGCTCGGCGGGGCCCTGGCGCTGCTGCTCCCCACAGCCTGGTTCTGGCTCGGCGGGGCGTTCCTCGGGGTGGTGCTCGCCCTCGTGGCCGTGTTCGCGCTGATCAACCTGGTCTCGGCGCTGCGCGACCGGACGCCCGACCACGAGCCGCCCGGCGCCTGGTGGTGGTGCGAGCTCCCGATCGACCACACGTATGTCCGGCTCGCCGCGGTCGACTCGACGTGGCGGTGCACGCGGTGCGGGGACGTGCGGCACGTGCCACCACCTCGGGCGACGAGCGACGCCTGGGCGGAGGGCGACAGCGGCTTCCCGATGGGTTACCACGACTGACCTGGGGGATGACGGCGGTCCGCCCGGGGGACCAACGGCCGGCGGCCGGGATCCGCCCTGAGGGCCACTCGCCGCGGGGTCCTGCCGACGCAGAGTGAGGATCGTGACCCTCTATGTCGGACGACTCCCGGAACGAGTGCGCCGTCGCCGTGCGCGGTGGGCGGTCGCGAGTGCGGTGGTCGTGCTCTGCGTCGCCGTCGCCGGCCTCGTGCACGCGCTGGGCAGCGCCGCGACTCCGGGTCCGACCCCGACCGCCCAGGGGCTGAGCCCGGTGCTCGAGCAGCGGTTCGCCGCCGCGCAGGAGGCGGCCGGGCTGGCCGGTGTGCCCCTCACCCTGACGTCGGGCTGGCGGTCGGCGGCGGACCAGCAGGCGATCGTCGACGACGCGGTCGAGCGGTACGGGTCGATCGAGGAGGCGCGGCGGTGGGTGCTCCCGCCGGAGTCGTCCGCGCACGTGCAGGGGACCGCGATCGACGTCGGACCCACCGAGGGAGCCCTGTGGCTGGGTGAGCACGGGTTCGAGCTGGGCCTGTGCCGCACGTACGCGAACGAGATCTGGCACTTCGAGCTGTTGGCCGACGGCGCGCAGACGTGCCCTGAGCTGCACCCGGACTCGTCCAGCGGCTGGTGAGCCCGTCAGACCGCGGCGTTGTTCTTCTGCACCCGGTTGCGCAGGAAGATCAGCGGCAGGATCAGCGTCCCGAGCATGGTGACGATCCAGACCGTGAGCGAACCGAAGACCCAGGCGGTGGTGCCGCTGATGGTCAGGCCCTCGCCGATGAGGGTCGCCACCCACAGCGCCGCGACCGTGGAGACCAGGCCGACGGCACCGGTGAGCGCGTTCGCGTACTTGCGGGACATCACCAGGAACCACGGCGTGAGGATGCTCTGCAGGACCGCGAAGACGATCACCGCGACGAGGAATCCCGACGCCGTCACGGTGAACCCGTCGACGATCAGCGACGCGATCCACAGGCCGAGGGCCGCCGAGGCCAGGAAGATGAACGCCCGGATCAGGAAGACGACCATCGGAGATGCTCCTTCGCGTCAGGGGCGGGGAGCGGGTCCCGGGCCCTGAGCCTCACCCTAGGGAAGCGCGCTACCGCGCCGCCAGGGTGTGACCAGTCCGTTTGTTACGAGTGATCGCACGGCTCGGTCGTTGGCCAGGACGCCCGCTACCGTGGCTCGGGTGACGGAGAACTCGACACCCACGCCCATCGCCACCCCCGAACACACGGTCGACGGTTTTGTCCGGGAGTTCCTGCGCGAGCTGAACTTCGGTCAGGGCACCGACCTCACGCGCGCGTCGGTCAACGACAAGTACCTCGCCATGGCCCGCACGGTGCGCCACTACCTCATGGTCCGCTGGATGGAGACCCTGCGGCGGCAGTACCAGATCCAGGCCAAGTCCGTGGCGTACCTGTCGGCGGAGTTCCTGCTCGGCCGGCAGCTGGACAACGCCCTGCTCGCCGCCGACCTCGACGAGGTCGTCGAGGAGGGTCTGGCGTCCCTGGGCATCGACCTGGCGGAGCTGCGCGAGGCGGAGGTCGAGCCCGGTCTCGGCAACGGTGGCCTCGGCCGGCTCGCGGCGTGCTTCATCGACTCGCTCGCGACGATGAACGTCCCGTGCATCGGCTACGGCATCCGGTACGAGTACGGCATCTTCCGCCAGACGTTCGTCGACGGCTGGCAGGTGGAGAAGCCCGACAACTGGCTGGCGCTGGGGTCGCCGTGGGAGTTCCCGCACCCGGAGGCCGCCGTCACCGTCGACTTCGGCGGTCACACCGAGCAGTACGTGGCCGACGACGGCGAGACCCGGAGCCGGTGGGTGCCGGGCTGGAGCGTCCTGGGCGTCCCGTACAACTACATGGTCCCGGGCTATGAGAACGGTCGCGTGAACACGCTGCGCCTCTGGAGCGCGCGCGCCACCCGCGCGTTCGACCTGGAGATCTTCAACGCCGGCGACTACGCGCAGGCGGTCCGCGCCCAGACGTTCGCGGAGAACATCTCCAAGGTGCTCTACCCGGAGGACTCCACGCCGCAGGGCAAGGAGCTGCGCCTGCAGCAGCAGTACTTCTTCGTCGCCTGCTCGATCCGTGACTTCCTCGACCAGGTGCTGCCCGGCGACTTCGACCTGCACAAGCTGCCCGAGCGCATCATCTTCCAGCTCAACGACACCCACCCCGTCATCGCGATCCCGGAGCTCATGCGGATCCTCGTCGACGAGAAGGGCTGGGACTGGGACGACGCCTGGGCGGTCACCCAGAAGTGCTTCGCGTACACCTGCCACACCCTGCTGCCGGAGGCCCTCGAGGTCTGGTCGGTGGACCTGCTGGGCAAGCTCCTGCCGCGCCACCTCGAGATCATCTACCGGATCAACGAGGACTTCATGGCCGAGCTCCGGGAGGCGTACCCGGACGACGAGCTCCGTGTGCGCCGCATGTCGATCATCGCCGAGTACCCCGAGCGCGCCGTCCGGATGGCGTACCTGGCCACCGTGGCGGGTTCGAAGGTCAACGGTGTGGCGGCCCTGCACTCGCAGCTGCTCAAGGACAAGGTGCTGCACGACTTCTCCGACTATTTCCCGGACAAGTTCACCAACGTGACCAACGGCGTCACGCCCCGGCGGTTCGTGCGGCTGGCCAACCCGGGCCTGTCCGAGCTGGTCACGGCGGCGATCGGTGACGGATGGGTCACCGACCTGGAACGGTTGAAGGATCTCGAGCCGCTGGCCGACGACGCCGAGTTCCGGCAGGCGTTCCGCGAGGTCAAGCGCGCGAACAAGCTCCGGCTGGTGGACGTGCTGGCGGAGCGCGACGGCATCGCGATCGACCCCGACACGATGCTCGACGTGATGGTCAAGCGCCTGCACGAGTACAAGCGCCAGACGCTCAAGCTCCTGCACGTGGTCACCCTGTACGACCAGGTGACGTCCGGCGCCGTGAAGATCGAGGACGTCACGCCGCGCACCTTCGCGTTCGGTGCCAAGGCGGCACCCGGCTACAAGATGGCCAAGCAGACCATCGGCCTGATCAACGCCGTCGGCCGCACGATCAACAACGACCCCGCGCTGCAGGGCCGGCTCACCGTCGCGTTCCCCGCCAACTACAACGTCACGCTCGCGGAGAAGCTGATCCCCGCGGCGGACCTGTCCGAGCAGATCTCGCTGGCCGGCAAGGAGGCGTCAGGCACGGGCAACATGAAGTTCGCGCTCAACGGCGCCCTGACCATCGGCACCGACGACGGCGCGAACGTCGAGATCCGCGAGCTCGTGGGCGACGACAACTTCTTCCTCTTCGGGCTGCTCGAGCCGGAGGTGGCGGAGATCGTCGACCGTGGCTACCACCCCACGTCGTACTACGAGGAGAACCGTTCGCTGCGGCACGCTCTCGACCTGATCGCGTCGGGCACGTTCTCCGGCGGCGACCGGACGACGTTCGAGCCCATCGTGTCCAACCTGCTGTCCGAGGACCGGTTCCTGGTGCTCGCCGACTACCAGGCGTACATCGACGCGCAGGCCCGGGTCGACGAGGCGTACGCGGACACCGAGGCGTGGACGCGGTCGG
The DNA here is from genome assembly GCF_056405535.1 of Cellulomonas sp. P1_G12_2. Classification (NCBI taxonomy): domain Bacteria; kingdom Bacillati; phylum Actinomycetota; class Actinomycetes; order Micrococcales; family Cellulomonadaceae; genus Cellulomonas; species Cellulomonas sp. P1_G12_2. The sequence continues at coordinate 519,478 of NZ_JBFUBX010000001.1, forward strand.
CGGTGCTCAACGTGGCGCGGTCCGGCTTCTTCTCCTCGGACCGCTCGATGCGCGACTACATCGACCGCATCTGGCACACGCACCCGGTGCCCCCGGAGAAGTGACGACGCGCAGCGTCCGAGGAAGTGGCCGCCACGGCGCTCACGTCCTCGGACGCTGTGACGTGGTGCCGGGGCCTACCCTTGTCGCGTGACACCCGCGAAGAAGTCCCAGGAGATGAAGGCGTCGACCGCAGCCGCCAAGCTCGACGTATACCTGCCGGCCACGCCGGAGGACTTCCAGAACCGGATGATCACGCGCGACGAGCTCACCGAGCTGCAGCGCACGCCGCCGCAGTGGCTGGTGGACCTGCGCCGCGACGGGCCGCACCCCCGCAGCGTCATCGCGGGCCGGCTGCGCATCTCGATCAGCGGCCTCGCGCGCGGCGGGATCACGGACCCGCTGACCACGGAAGAGATCGAGGCGCTGCAGGCCGAGCCGCCCAACTGGCTGGTCCGCGAGCGCGAGATCGCCGCGCAGGTGCGCCTGGAGGAGCGCCTGCAGGAGTCGCGCGAGGCGGACCGCAAGGCCGAGGCCGACCGCAAGGCCGCCTCCGGCAAGGGCTGATCAGAGGCCCCCGCGCGGCGGTTCGAAGTCGGGCACCAGCACCGGGGTGTCGCGGTTGAGCGACTCGCCGCGGAAGTACGGCCGCAGGGACAGCTTCGCGGCGCACGCGACCATCAGCGGCACCCCGAGGACCAGCATCCCGACCCCGATGACGAACACACCGCCGACCCCGCCGAAGCTCGTGTACCCGTAGTCGGGGTCGAGCATGTCGCGCGCCGAGATGCCGAACGCCCAGACCATGCCGGCGCCGCCGAGCAGCGGGAACAGGCCGCGCAGGAAGAAGTTGCGGGCGCTGCGGAAGATCGACCGCCAGAAGTACGCGACGCACGCGAAGGCGGTCACGGCGTAGTAGAACGCCACGGCGAGGCCCAGCGACGCGATCGAGTCGAACAGGGCGTCCTCGCTCAGCAGCTTGAGCACGATGTAGAACACGGTGGCCGTGATCCCCATGACCAGCGTGGAGAACGACGGGGTCTTGAACACCGGGTGCACGCGCGCGAACTGCTCGGGCACGGCCTTGTAGACGGCCATCGCGAGGGTGCCGCGGGCGGTCGGCAGGATCGTGGTCTGCGTCGACGCCGTCGCGGACACCGCGATGACCAGCAGGAGGATGAACGCCATCACCGGTCCGAGCAGCGGACCGCCCAGCACGGTGACCACGTCGTCGATGTTGGCCTCGTTGTTCAGGCCGATCCCGGTGGTGCCGAACCCCGCGTACGCCTGCACGGCCACCGCGACCAGGCAGTAGGTGACCAGCAGGATGACCGTGGCCAGCACCGCGGCGCGTCCGGGGGTGCGTGCGAGGTCCTTGGTCTCCTCGTTGACCGCGAGGCACGCGTCCCAGCCCCAGTAGATGAACAGGCACAGGATCACGGCGGCGGCGATGGCCGACGACGACAGCCCGGCGGGGTTGAACCAGGACCACTCCGGGAGCACGGCCTGCGGTCCGGCGGTGCCGGCGTAGACCTTCCAGAGCGCCAGGATGCTCAAGCCCCCCAGCACGATGAACTGGAAGACGACGAGCACGTTCTGCAGGCGCTCGCTGACCAGGATGCCGCGGTAGCTCACCCAGGTCATGGCCGCGATGAAGCCGACTCCGATGAGCAGGACCGCGATCCGGTTCTCGGCCACCTCGTCGAGGCCGAACGCGCGCAGGAAGTAGACGGCTGCGACCTCGGCCACGTTGGCCAGCACGATGATCCCCGACACCGCCAGGCCCCAGCCCCCCAGCCAGCCGACCCACGGACCGAGCGCCTTGGCGCCCCAGGTGAACGTGGTCCCGCAGTCCGGCATGACCGAGTTGAGCTCGCGGTAGGCGATCGCGACGAGAAGCATCGGCACGAACGCGATGAGGAACATGGCCGGCGACTTGTCGCCGACCGCCAGCACCACGTAGCCGAGCGTCGCCGCCAGCGAGTAGGCGGGTGCCGTGCTGGCCAGGCCGATGACGGTGTTGCCCCAGAGGCCCAGCGAACCGGAGCTCAGCCCCTTCGTCTGTGCAGGGGACTCGTCGGTCAGGGCGCTGCTCATCGGACCTCCCGGCTCGCGTCGTCGCGGTACCCCCGGATCCGGACATTACTCCCGCGGGCCGTCCCCCGGCCGAGTCGCCCGAGGGGCCGACCGGGCCGTCCCCCGGCCGAGCCGCCCGAGGGGCCGACCGGGCCGTCCCCCGGCCGAGTCGCCCGACGGGCCGACGAGAACAACGTGGGACGCGTCACGGGGGTGCAGAACGCGTCCAGGGTTGTTCTCGTCACGTGTTGCGGGTCAGCGGGGGCGGGGCTTGCGTGCGCGGGGGGCGGCGGTGCCCTTGGCCGACGGCTTGCGACCCGACCCGCCCTTGCCCGTCGCGCCCGTGCCGGACCCGCCCTTGCCCGTCGATCCCTTGCCGGACCCGCCCTTGCCCGTCGCGCCCGTGCCGGATCCCTTGCCGCGGGCCTTCGGCGGAGTCGCCTCCGCAGCCGGGGCGCCGCGGCCGCGCGACGAGGTCGCGGTGCGACCGCGCACGATGCCGATGAACTCCTCGGTCAGGTCGTCGTACCGGTCGGTGACCCACGCCAGGCCGACGGCGGACCCGGGCGCGTCCCGCACGGTCCGCGCGACGAGCCCGCGGCGCTGGTGCAGGCGACCGAGCGACTGCGGCAGGACGAGCACCCCGACCCCGGCGGCGACGAGCTCGACCGCGTCGGTGGTCATCGGGACGGGGTCGCCGGCGAAGCGGGCGCCGGGCGCGTCGGCCCAGTGCAGCTGGTCGTCGAGGGGCACGACGAGCAGCTCGTCCTCAAGGTCCGCTGCGTCGATCTCCTCGACCACGCTGAACACGTGGTCCTTGGGCACCACGACGACCGTGGACTCGGTGTACAGCGGGATGGTCGACAGGTCGTCATCGGTCACGGGCAGCCGGACCAGGGCCACGTCGGCACGGCCCGATCGCAGGACGGTCACGGCCTCGTCGGGCTGCGCGTGCACCAGCTCGACCGGGACGTCCGTCAGCCGCTCCTGCCAGACGCGCAGCCAGCGGTCGGGGTTGACGCCGGGGACGAGCAGGATGCGGAACGTCATCGGATCCTCCGGAACACCAGGTCGTGGACCTCGTGGCCCAGGTCGAGGCCGCGCTGCTCGAACTTGGTGACCGGCCGGTGCGGCGGACGCGGGACGAACGCGTCCACGGTGTTCTCGAGGGACGGGTCGGCCGCGAGCACGGCGAGCATCGCGTCGGCGTACTCGGCCCAGTCGGTGGCGCAGTGCAGGGTGCCGCCGAGCCGCAGCCGCGACCGCAGGAGCGCGACGTGCGACGGCTGCACCAGGCGGCGCTTGTGGTGGCGGGCCTTGGGCCACGGGTCGGGGAAGAACACGTGCACGGCGTCGAGCGACTCCTCGGCTACGGCGGTCCGCACGAGGTCCAGCGCGTCGCCGTGGGCCACCCGGACGTTGGTGAGCCCCGCGCGGTCGACCAGGCCGAGGAGGTTCGCGACGCCGGGCAGGTGCGCCTCGACCGCCAGGTAGTCCCGCGCGGGATCGGCGGCGGCCATCGCGGTCGTCGTCTCGCCCATGCCCGACCCGATCTCCAGCACCACCGGAGCCGACCGCCCGAAGAGCGCGACCGTGTCCAGGGAGCCGTCGGGCGCCACTGGCATCGGCGAGCCCGCGTCGTGCACCGAGAACCCGAGCCGCGGCCACAGGTGCCGCAGGGCGTCCTCGCGCTCGGGGCCCAGGGGAGCGCGACGCGGGTGGAACGTGCGCAGCGGCTCGTGCGGCCGCGACGCCACGTGCCGGAACGCGTCGGACGGGAGGGTCACGAGGGTCCAGCCTAGGCGTCGGCCGTCGGCCCCATCAGCGCGAAGACCTCGCCGAACGGCCCGGCCACGATAGCCATCCGCCCGAACGCGGAGTCCGTCGGCGGGCTGACCACCGTGCCGCCCAGCTCGGTGACACGCGCGGCCGACGCGTCGGTGTCGGTCACGCCGAAGTACAGGGTCCACGCGGCGGGCGCGTCGGCCCCGGCCTGGGCGCCGTAGCCGCCCACGCCGGCCACGGGTGCGCCGCCGACGGACACCGACGCATAGGTGAAGCCGGGCGCGCTCAGGTCCTCGACGTCGTAGGCGAACACCCGCTCGTAGAACGCGGCCGCGGCGGGCTGGTCGTGCACCATGACCTCGGACCAGACCACCGAGCCGGGCTCCTCGACCACGTCCCAGCCGGTGTGCGAGCCGGGCTGCCAGACCCCGAACACGGCCCCTGCGGTGTCGACGAAGATGCCCATGCTGCCGAGGTCCAGGATCGGCATCGGCGGCACGACCTGCTTTCCGCCGGCCTCGGCGATGGCGGCGGCGGTCGCGGGGAGGTCCTGGGTGGCGAGGTAGACGCACCAGGCGGGCGGGGGCGCGGGCTCCTCGTTCATGGGCTCGCCGAAGCCGACGACGCGGCGCCCGTCGGTGAACGCCTGCGTGTACGAGCCGACCTCGGGACCGCCGACCTCGAACTCCCAGCCGAACAGCGGACCGTAGAAGGCGCGTGCGGCGGCGACGTCCGGCACCGTGATGTCGGCCCACGCCGGGGTGCCGGTGGGCCATGCCTCGCGGTGGGTCGTCATGCGCTCACCCAACACCCCCGCCGCGCTGGCCGCACCCGGGCGACCAGCCAGAACGCGCTCTGTGGGGGGAGACATCACCCGGTGCCTGTGCTAGTCACGTCTCATGGCACCCTTCGCCGCGGGCGACCCCAGGGAACCGCCCGTCGCCGTGGTGTCCGCCGCGGGGTCGACGGAGGAGTCCCACGGCGAGAGCACGCTGACCGTCGTCGTCGCGTTCGGGGCCAACCTGCTCATCGCCGTCGCCAAGACGGTGGCCGCCGTGATGACGGGGGCGGCGTCGATGCTCGCGGAGGCCGCGCACTCGTGGGCCGACGCCGGGAACGAGGTGTTCCTGCTCATCGCGCAGCGGCGCGCCGCACGGCCCCCGGACCCGACGCACCCGCTCGGCTACGGCCGCGAGGTGTACGTGTGGTCGCTGTTCGCGGCGATCGGGCTGTTCGCGGTGGGCGCCGGGGTGTCGATCACGCACGGCATCCAGGAGCTGATCCACCCGGAGCCGGCCAGCGACTTCGTCATCGCGTACGTGGTGCTGGCGGTCTCGGCGGTGCTGGAGGGGATCTCGTTCGTGCAGGCGTCACGGCAGGTGAAGCGTGCCGCCGCCCGGCAGGACCGGGACGTGCTCGAGCACGTGCTCGAGACGTCGGACCCGACCGTGCGGGCGGTGTTCTTCGAGGACGCGGCGGCGCTCGTCGGCATCCTCATCGCCTTCGTCGGCATCGCGCTGCACCAGGTGACGGGCTCGCCTGTCCCGGACGCGGTGGGCTCGATCCTCGTCGGGGTGCTGCTGGCCGTGGTCGCGGTGGTGCTCATCGACCGCAACCGGCGGTTCCTCGTCGGCCAGGCGGTGGACCCGAGCCTGCAGGCCGCGGCCGTCCGGGCGCTGCTGGAGCTCCCCGAGGTCGACCGGGTCACCGAGCTCCGGCTCGAGTTCGTCGGCGCGCGGCAGATCTACCTGGTGGGTGCCGTCGACCTGGCGGGCAACATGGCCGAGGACGACGCGTCGCACGTGCTCGCGTCGCTGGAGCGGCGGATCTCGGCGACGCCCGCGGTGGTCGGCGCGACGCTCTCCCTGTCCGAGCCCCAGGACGCGGGCCTCTGACATGGCGACCGAGCAGGAGTTCCGGGTGCCGGTCCTGAGCCTGCTGCGGCTCGCCGTGCCCGCGGCGGTCGTCGGGATCGGCTGCGCGCTCACGCTCTTCGCGCTCAGCTGGCTGGCCAAGCTGCTCGAGGGCTGGATCTGGGACGACCTGAGCGCGGCGCTCGGCGTGGACTCCAACTCCGCGCTCTGGATCATCGGGGTGCTCACCGCGATCGGTCTGCTCATCGGGCTCGTCATCCGCTACGTGCCGGGGCACGCGGGTCCGGACCCGGCCACGCAGGAGCTGGTCGCCGCGCCTCTGGGCCTGCGGGTGCTGCCGGGGCTGGCGCTCGCCCTGGTCCTCATGCTCGCGGGCGGGGTGAGCCTCGGGCCGGAGAACCCGATCATCGGGATCAACGTGGGACTGGCGGTGGCTCTCGGGCTGCGCTTCCTGCCGAAGGTCAAGACCACCATGTGGCTGGCCATCGCGGTGTCCGGCACGATCGGCGCGATGTTCGGCACGCCCGTCGCGGCCGCGCTGCTGCTCTCGGAGCTGGATGCGGGCGACCGCCGCATCCCGCTGTGGGACCGGCTGTTCGCTCCTCTGGTCGCGGCGACCGCCGGGGCGCTCACCATGCTGCAGCTGGAGGACCTGGACCTGTCCGTCGACGTCCCCGCGTACACCTACGGCGGCCTGGAGGACCTCGGCTACGCGATCGTCATCGCCGTCGGCGCCGCCGCGGTCGGCCTGGTCGCCGTGTACCTCTTCGTGCCGATGCACCGCCTGTTCCTGCGGATCGGCCACCCGGTCCTCATGCTCACGGCCGGGGGTCTGCTGCTGGGCCTGCTCGGCGCGCTCGGCGGCGAGGTGACCCTGTTCAAGGGGCTGTCGCAGATGCAGGAGCTGCCCGGCCTGGCTGCCACCACGACCGCACTCGGCTTCCTGGCCCTGGCCGGCATCAAGCTGGCCGCGCTGCTGGTCGCCGCCACGTCCGGCTTCCGTGGCGGACGCATCTTCCCCGCGCTGTTCGTCGGCGTCGCGCTCGGGTTCGCCGTGCACTCCGCGTGGGACGCGGTGCCCCTGGCGCTCGCGGTCGGGGCGGCCGTGGTCGGCATCGTCGTCGCCGCCACCCGCAACGGCTGGCTGAGCCTGTTCATGGCGGTCGCGGTGGTGCCGCAGGTGTCGCTGCTGGTCGGGTTGGTGCTCGCCACGCTCGCAGCGTGGCTGGTGGTCACCAACCGCCCGCCGCTGATGGACCCGGTCAGCCCAGACGCGCGTCCAGGAACCTGAGCACCTCGGCGACGTACGTGTCGCGGGTGGGCCTGGGGGACAGCGCCAGGTCGTGGGTGCCGCCGGGGATCTCGACGTAGGTGACGTCCGGGCCGAGGTTGGGTGCTAGCCGCTTCATGTCCGCGACGTCCAGCACCGAGTCCGTGGTCAGCAGGGCGTCGTGCCAGACGTCGTCGGGGCCGGAGGCGTCGGAGGCCAGGACGAGGACCGGCACGTCGATGTCCAGGCCGCGGGCGACGCGCGCGTGGCCGCGCCGGATGGTCCGGGCGAACCCGGCGCGGGCCGGGAAGCCGTCGTGAGGCTTCCACGCGAGGTCGTACGACCACTCCCCGCCGGTGCCCTCGTGCAGGGCGCGCCCGTAGAACGGACCGATCTTGCCGACGACGACGTCCGGGGCGACCCTGCCGACGCCGTCGAGCACGGCGGTGAACACCGTGCGCTCGAACCACGAGCCGCGCAGGTCGAGCCACGGGCTGTTGAGCACTAGCGCGTCGATGAGGTGCTCGCCCCGGCGGGCGTCCGCCCACAGGGACGTGACCAGCCCGCCCATCGAGTGACCCAGCAGGACGACCTCGTCGTGGTCGGCGCGGATGATCCGGACGGCGGCGTCGATCTCCTCGGCGTACGCGCCCAGGTCGGTGACGTGGTTGGGCGGCCGACCGTCGCGGATCGAGCGCCCGAAGTCGCGCAGGTCGAGCGCGTAGACGTCGTAGCCGTGGGCCGCGAGCGCGTCACCGACGTGCGTGTGGAAGAAGTAGTCGACGAACCCGTGCACGTAGAGCAGGGCGCGTCGGCTGGGTGATCCGGTGCGGTGGACGAGGGTGGCGACGGGATCGGGGGTGCGGCCGTCGGGCCGCAGCGGCAGCGTCTGAGCAGTCCAGCCGGGCCCGAGCACGTCGTCGGTCATGGCGTGATCGTCGCACGAGCGAACCTGCCGAGGTGGCTTCCAGACTTGAGCGGAATAGACTCAACTCTGGCCGCGGTTGCGAAGAGCAGACTCGACACACAAGGAGGTCACGTGGACGACAAGTTCACCACCCGGTCCCAGGAGGCCCTGGGCGACGCCATCCAGCAGGCATCGGCCGCCGGCAACCCGCAGCTCGAGCCCGCACACGTGCTGAACGCGCTCCTGCAGCAGGAGGGCGGCGTCGCCAACGGCCTGCTCGACGCCGTCGGCGCGGACCGCGGTGCGCTCGGCCGGGCCGTCCGGGCCATGCTGGTGAACCTCCCGTCCAGCAGCGGCTCCACCGTCGCGCAGCCCTCGGCATCGCGCGCCACGTCGACCGCGCTGGAGGCGGCGTCCTCCGAGGCGCGCTCGCTCGGCGACGACTACATCTCCACCGAGCACCTGCTGCTCGGCCTCGCCACCGGCCAGTCCGGTGTGGCCGAAGCCCTGCGCGCGCAGGGCGCGTCCCGGGACGCGCTCGCGGCAGCGCTGCCCGCGGTCCGCGGTTCGGCGCGGGTCACGACGCCCAACCCCGAGGGCACGTACAAGGCGCTCGAGCAGTACGGCATGGACCTGACCCAGCGCGCCCGTGACGGCAAGCTCGACCCGGTGATCGGCCGCGACGCCGAGATCCGCCGCGTCGTGCAGGTGCTGTCGCGCCGCACCAAGAACAACCCCGTCCTCATCGGCGAGCCCGGCGTCGGCAAGACCGCCGTCGTCGAGGGGCTCGCCCAGCGCATCGTCGCCGGTGACGTGCCCGAGTCGCTCCGCGGCAAGAAGCTCGTGGCGCTCGACCTGGCCGCCATGGTGGCCGGCGCCAAGTACCGCGGCGAGTTCGAGGAGCGGCTCAAGGCCGTGCTGGCGGAGATCACCGGCTCGAACGGCGAGGTGATCACGTTCATCGACGAGCTGCACACGGTCGTCGGTGCGGGTGCCGGCTCCGAGGGCGCCATGGACGCGGGCAACATGCTCAAGCCCATGCTGGCCCGCGGCGAGCTGCGCCTGGTCGGTGCCACCACGCTCGACGAGTACCGCGAGCGCATCGAGAAGGACCCCGCGCTGGAGCGGCGGTTCCAGCAGGTGTTCGTCGGCGAGCCCTCGGTGGAGGACACCGTCGCCATCCTGCGCGGGCTCAAGGAGCGGTACGAAGCGCACCACAAGGTCACCATCGCCGACTCCGCCCTGGTCGCCGCGGCCGCCCTCTCCGACCGCTACATCACCGGCCGCCAGCTCCCCGACAAGGCCATCGACCTGGTCGACGAGGCCGCGTCCCGCCTGCGAATGGAGCTGGACTCGTCGCCGATCGAGATCGACGAGCTGCAGCGCGCCGTGACCCGGCTCGAGATGGAGGAGGTCGTGCTCAGCGAGTCCGACGACCCCGCCTCGGCGGACCGGCTGCAGCGCCTGCGGGCAGATCTGGCCGACCGGCGCGAGGACCTCGCGTCGCTGACCGCGCGGTGGGAGAAGGAGAAGGCCGGGCACAACCTGGTCGGCGACCTGAAGGCCCGGCTCGACGCCCTGCGCTCGGACGCGGAGCGGCTGCTGCGCGAGGGCGACCTGGCCGGTGCCGCGCGCATCCAGTACGGCGAGCTGCCCGCGCTCCAGGAGCAGATCGCTCTTGCCGAGGCGGACGAGGAGGCCGTCGACTCCCTGCCCGACTCGGCGCCGATGATCGCGGAGAAGGTCGGGCCCGACGAGGTCGCCGAGGTGGTCGCGCAGTGGACCGGCATCCCGGCCGGGCGGCTGCTCGAGGGCGAGACGGCCAAGCTCCTGCGCATGGAGGACGTGCTCGGGGAGCGGCTCATCGGGCAGCGCCCCGCGGTCGCCGCGGTGTCGGACGCTGTCCGCCGTGCGCGTGCGGGCGTGTCCGACCCCGACCGGCCGACGGGATCGTTCCTGTTCCTCGGGCCGACCGGCGTGGGCAAGACCGAGCTGGCCAAGGCGCTCGCAGACTTCCTGTTCGACGACGAGCGCGCCATGGTCCGCATCGACATGTCCGAGTACGCCGAGAAGCACTCGGTGGCCCGGCTCGTCGGCGCGCCCCCCGGGTACGTCGGGTACGAGGAGGGCGGGCAGCTGACCGAGGCCGTCCGCCGCCGGCCGTACTCGGTGGTCCTGCTCGACGAGGTGGAGAAGGCGCACCCCGAGGTGTTCGACGTGCTGCTGCAGGTGCTCGACGACGGGCGGCTCACCGACGGCCAGGGGCGCACGGTCGACTTCCGCAACGTGATCCTGGTGCTCACGTCGAACCTCGGCTCGCAGTTCCTGGTGGACCCTCTCCTGTCCGACGATCAGAAGCGCGAGGCGGTCATGTCCGCGGTGCGGACCGCGTTCAAGCCGGAGTTCCTCAACCGGCTCGACGACGTGGTCCTCTTCGACCCTCTCTCGCTGGACGAGCTCGGGCACATCGTGGAGCTCCAGGTGGCCGCTCTGGGCCGTCGTCTGAAGGACCGCCGGCTCACGCTCGAGGTCTCGCCGGCCGCGCGCGAGTGGCTGGCGATCGAGGGCTACGACCCCGCGTACGGCGCGCGGCCGCTGCGGCGACTGGTGCAGCGCGAGATCGGTGACCGGCTGGCCCGGCAGATCCTCGCGGGCGAGATCAAGGACGGCGACACGGTCCTCGTGGACCGCGGCGAGGCCGGGCTGGTGGTCGGGACCTGATCCGTCACCCGAGCCCGGCGATCCCCTGCGGCCCGGCGTCGACGAGCCGGCGCCCCGCGGCGAAGACGTCCCGGACGCCGGCCGGGAGGGCGAGGCGGTGGACGAAGCTGCCGTCGCGCCGGTCGAGGATGATCACGTAGGCGGTCCCGAAGCCGTCGCCGAGCGCCTCGACGAGCAGGATGTGCGCGCCGTCGGTCAGCAGCTCCCCGCGGTAGCTGCCGACCTGTCGCGGGAACGTCCACCGCACGTCGCCGGTCCGCGCGTCGAGCGCGACGATGTCGTCGAACCCCGCCACGTACACGACCCCCTCGATCACCAGGACCGACGGTCGGAAGGCGGGTGCGACGTCCACGTCTGCCTCCCAGCGCCGGGCGCCCGTCCTCGTGTCCCAGCCGTACAACTCCTGCCCTGTCGACACCTCCAAGCCCGGCACGCTGCCGTCGTCGACGCTGCGGTCGAGCAACGTCCCGTCCACCTCCACCGGCGGCTCGCCGGGCCGGTACACGGTGGTGACGGGGTCGTTGCGGCCGGGCTCCAGCCGCTGCAGCGTGAGCCAGCCCTGCTCGGTCCCCGCCCAGCCGTTGGTCGCGGCGTCGACCGGGATGCGCTCGCCCGTGGCAGAGAGCAGCATCGGGCCGTCGGCGGCGCTGGTGGCCACGAAGACGAGGCCGCCCACCCCGGCGACGTCCGGGGGCGGCGGGGTGGCTCCGGGCAGGGGTCCGGCGCCGCGGTACCGCCAGAGCTCCGCCCCGGTGAGCGGGTCGGTCGCCACGACGAGCAGGTGGTTCGCAGCGTCCACGGCGCCGGTCGCGACGAGGCCCGGGAGCACCGCCATCGAGCCGACGGGTTCGATCGCGCGGTCGACCAGCGTGTGCCCGTCCGCCAGGTCGAGCAGGCGCAGCCGCGACTGCGAGGCGACGCGGCCCGCCTCGCCCGTGCCGGCTCGACCCAGGTAGACGTCGGTGACCAGGCACACGACCTGCGTGGGGTCGGCGAGGTCCGCGCCCCAGGGCTGGCAGCGGGTGCGGCTGGTGTTCAGGGGGTCGACGAGGTCCGGGTCGGGGCCGCGGAGGTCGGTGGACCACCGTTCGGCCCCGGTCGCGAGGTCGACGGCCCGGTACGTCAGCGACCCGTCCGGGCCGACGACGACGCCGTGCACCGCGCCCTGCGCCACGAGCCCGTACGCGAGCGGGAGGTCGATCGGGTCGGAGCGCCACACGACGTCGACGCTGTCGCCCAGCGGGTCGATCGCGCCCGGCAGTGCGGCCACCCTCGCGTCGGCTGCCCGTTCGAGGGCCTCGCTCACCTGCTGAGCGCCGGCCAGCACGGCGACCGCCGCGACCGGGACCAGCAGCAAGAGCAGAACGCGGCGCGAGCGGTGGGCGGGCTCCGCGGACTGCGGCGGTTCGCGCTCGTCGTCCTCGACGAGCGCGACCGGGACGAGGGCGGCACCTCGCTCGTGTGAAGACTTCGTCACGCCAGGCGGTACGAAGTCTTCACGCGAGTGCCGGCTTCAGACGGTGAGGCCGTGCCCGAACCGGAACAGCGGGTCGGCCGTGTCGAACGGGACGTCCTCGCGGGACGCCTCGACGGCGGCCATCGACCGGGGCAGGTCGAACGGGAGCCTCCCGCGCGCGGCACCGCGGAGCGCGTCGAGCAGGGGACCGGCACCGGCGCCGAAGTTCACGACGACCGCCGCGGCCCCCTCCACCAGCGGCGTGAGGATCGCCGGCCGGTCGAGGTACACGTCGAGGATGGTCGGCACCTGCGCGCAGATCGCGGCGATGCGCGCGACCTCCGACTCGGGGAAGTCGAGCGAGCCGGCGTGGAAGAACGACTCGAACCCGGGACCGCGCTGCTCGTACGGCGCCTGCAGCCGCAGGATCGCGACGTCGGCATCGGCGGGGTCGTCCACCGTGCCCTCGAACCCCTCGGCGTAGATCCGCAGTCCGGGGGCCAGCGGCAGGATGCCGTCGTTGGTCAGGACGGTCACCGCCGCGGCCTGGGCTGCGATGCCGGCGGCGCGGAACTCGTCGGAACCGACGATCCGGGATGCCGCGTCGACGTCGACGTAACGACGCTCGTCGAAGAGCCCGAGCAGGAACTTCTCCCGCAGGAGCCGCCGGACGGACGCGTCGACCCGCGCCTCGGTGATCCGGCCGCTGCGCACGAGCGACACGACGACCTCCGGGCACGCCTCGCCGCCCAGCTGGTCGGCGCCGGCATCGAGGATGAGAGCGACGCGGTCCTCGACCGACAGGTGCTCGACCCCCCACGCCCGCGCGGGGAACGGCTGCCCGAACACCTCGGCGTCGGTCACCAGGCCCCAGTCGGTGCAGATGATCCCGTCGAAGCCGAGCTCGTCGCGGAGCAGGTCGAGCACCGGCTTGTTGAACCCGAAGCCGACCTCGGGGATGCCCTCCAACCCGACCGGCATCCCGTAGTACGGCATCATCTGCCGCGTCCCGGCCGCCAGGAGCGCCTTGAACGGCTCCAGGTGCTCGGCGAACCGGCCCCCGGGGTACACCTGCTCGCGGCCGTAGGCGAAGTGGGGATCCTCGCCGTCCTTCTGCGGACCTCCGCCGGGGAAGTGCTTGGTCATCGTCGAGACGCTTTCGACCCCGAAGTCGGGCCCCTGGAACCCCCGCACGTACGCGGCGCCCATGCGGCCGGTCAGGTCGGCGTCCTCCCCGAACGTGCCGTTGGCGCGCGCCCAGCGAGGCTCGGTGGCCAGGTCGACCTGCGGGTGCAGCGCGGTCCGCAGTCCGACCGCGAGGTACTCCTGACGGGCGATGTCCGCGTGCCGCTCCGTGAGCGCCTCGTCGCGCGTCGCCGCCAGCCCGAGCGTCTCGGGCCACTGCGAGAACGGGCCGGAGAGCAGGGCCGTGCCCGGGTTGTCGGTGAACGCGTGCCGGGGGTCGGTCGCGATCGTGGCGGGGATGCCGAGCCGCGTCTCCTGCGCCAGGGCCTGGAGGCGGTTGTGCCACTCGGCGATCTGGCGGGCGTCGCCGGGGACGCCCAGCAGGTTCCAGTGCGTCATGTGCTTGCCGAGGACGTACTCCTTGGCGGACGGCAGGCCGAAGACGGCGTCGCTCTCGTCCAGCGGTCCGGCGGTGATCATGTGCTGGAACAGCTGGCCGGCCTTCTCCTCGAGCGTCATCCGGCCGAGCAGGTCCTCGACGCGCTCGTCGACGGGCCGCGTCGGGTCCTCGTACTCCCGCATCAGCGGACGCCCTTGATCTTGTAGACCAGCGCGGCGCCGGCCAGCGCGACGAGCGCGCCGAACAGGTACCAGGTGGGGTACTGCCCGATGGGCAGGTGGGCGCCGACCGCCAGGATGGCGGGGGCCATCGCGGGCGCCAGCGACTGCGGCAGCGCGTTGGCGATGTTGAGGACACCGAGGTCCTTGGCGGTGTCGTCCTTGCTGGGCAGCACCTGCGTGGCCAGCGCGATGTCGACGGAGAAGAACGCGCCCGCGCCGAGCCCGATGATGGCCTGCCCGACCACGACCAGCGCGATCGACGGAGCGAACGCGAGCACCACGAGGCCGACGGCCATGATCGCGCCGGCGGCGGCGACGAACGGGCGACGCTTGCCGAACCGGTCGGACAGGATGCCGCCGATGGGGCTGGAGATGACCATGCCGATCACCGACGCGAACGTGGCGGTGAGAATGACGCCGGTGGCGTCCTGCTCGGACAGCTCGAACCGGCCGATCAGGTAGTACGGCAGGAACGTGGCGATGCCCGCGTAGCCGAACATCACCATGAACTTGGTCAGCCAGGTCCAGCCGAAGTCCGGGTGCTTGCGGGGGTTGAAGACGAACGACCCGAAGAACTGCCCGGCGGTGAACTTCTGCGCGGGCGCCTCGTACAGGCGGCGGTCGCGCAGGACGGCGGCGAGCAGGAGCGAGAAGAGCAGGCCGAGGGCGGCCGGGACCAGGAACCGGGTGACGTCGGCGGAGATCCGGTTGACGATCACGCTGCCGAGCAGGATGGCCAGCGGCAACGCCATGCCGACCAGGCCGGACACCTTGCCGCGGCGCTCGACCGGCACCTGGTCCGGGATGGTCGCGTTGGCGGCGGCGAGCACCGCGTTGAACCCGGYCTGCGCCACGCACCAGCCGACCAGCACGAGCGCGACGGACTGCGCGGTGCCGACCACGACGAGGGCCGCGGTGCCGACGATCGCGCCGCCGATGATCCACGGGCGACGCATGCCGAGGCGGCTGGTGGTGCGGTCGGACAGGCGGCCGGCCAGCGGGTTGCAGATGAGGGCGAACAGCGCGCCGACACCCATGACCATGCCGAGCGTGGCCGGCGCCGCCTCGCTGCCGACGAGGTGGTCGATCTTGAACGCCATCGACACCATCACCGGCGTGAGCAGCGCGACGTAGACGCCGAGGTTGGCGAGGCTGAGGGCGGGCAGGTAGCTGCGCGGCTCGCGCGCGGTGGTGCTCGGTGCCGGGGGTGCCGCGCTCGTGAGCGGGGCCGGGGGCTGGGAGAGGGCCATGTCGACTCCTGTGTCGGACAGCGGGTCGGACCGTCTTTGAATCCCGACCGCGTGGTAAGTGGGAAGTTACCACGCGGTCGGGATTGGTGGAAGGCCGTGGTTACCATCTGGTCGGAATTGGCTCCCTCGTGGCATCCTGGGCCCATGACGACCGAGGTCACGACCGCAGCGACGCAGTCCGCAGCTCCTCCGGCGTCAGGCTCCCGCGCGGCCGGCTACGCCAAGGGCCGTGCCACGCGCGAGGAGATCCTCGACGCGGCCATGCAGCTGTTCGGCGAGGTGGGGTACCACACGGCGTCCCTGCGCGAGGTGGCCTCGCGTGTCGGCATCTCCCACCCGGGTCTGCTGCACCACTTCTCGAGCAAGGCCGTACTGCTCGCGGCGGTCCTCGCGCGGCGGGACGAGGTGGACGAGGCGCTCTTCCGGGCCGACCTCGACGCGGGCCACGACTACTTCGCCGGCCTGGCGCGACTCATCGAGCGCAACGCCGCGCGCCCCGGGATCGTCGAGCTGTTCGCGACGCTCTCCGCGGAGGCCACCGCCCCCGACCATCCCGCGCACGAGTACTTCCAGGACCGCTACCGCGCCGTCCTCACCCTGACGACGGCGGAGTTCGAGCGGTGGCGCGACGAAGGACGCCTTCGCGCCGGCATCGATCCGCTCGCCGCTGCCCGTCTCACGGTCGCGGTGATGGATGGCATGCAGATCCAGTGGCTGCTCGCGGCCGACACCCCGGACGACCGCCCGGACATGGCGGAGGCCCTGCGGGCGCAGTTCGCGGCGCTCCTGACCGACTGACCGGTGCGAGTTCGTGCGTTCGCGCCGACTTCTTGAGCTGCAGCTCCCGAACTCGACGCGAACTCACGAGCTCGGCGACCGGGTGGACGTCACATGTCCGCCGGGTCGACGCCGTCTACGAGGTCGGACCAGAACGGGACCCGGAGCGAGGCGTCCGGCAGAGGGACGGGCGACGACCGACCGAGGAGCTCGCGTTCCAGGTAGTCCGCCAGGTCGCAGCCGTAGGAGATGACGTCGGTCTGGTAGATCGAGAAGACGGGCGTTCCCGGCGCCGCGGGACCGCTCGGCAGGTAGCGGTGCGCGTACACGGGGACCATCGTCGGGACCGCTGCGAGGTGCCGACGGGCCTCGGCCTCGAGGTCGTCGGTAGGCCGCGGACCCCACGACGCCGGCCAGAACTCGTTCTGGAGCACGTCGACCACCACGCCGTCGACGGGCCACGCGAGCTGCTTCTGGAGTGCCTCCGCGTCCTCGTCGAGCCAGTCCGGCCAGCGGTCACCGACCGGCACGGCGAGCGTCAGAAGCTCGCGGTGGTCGGCGCAGAACGTGAACCCGAACCGCCGCTCGACGTCCGCGAGCTCGTCGGCGCTCAGCCCGGGGTCCAGCCAGACCCCGGCCGAGTCGAGCCGGGCCAGCACGAGGTCCAGGTCCATCGCACGAGTGTCCCAGCCGCGAGAACGGCAGCGTGACGTGCCGTTCTCGCGGCGGTGGGCGTCAGCCCGCGGCGACCTTCGCCACCAGGGTGTCCAGCGTCTCGCGGTCGAAGCCCGAGAGGCCGAAGTCGGCGATCACCTTGGCGGGCATCTGCTGGATCATCGCCTGCATCGTCTCRTCGAGCGGGCCCATGTCGGCCGGCGGCACCAGGGCGGCCTGCAGCAGCGGACCGCCGACCGGGTGCGCGAGCCACTCCTCGATCGTGGACATCGGCGTGAGCTCGCCCCACAGCGGCTCGCCCTCGATCTCCAGCGACACCGCACCGCGCAGGTCACGGGACGACGCACCGACCTCGATGACGAACTCGCCGCCCTCGAGCACCCAGCGGTGCAGGCCGGGGTGCCAGTAGGACAGGTCGCGGGCGCCCAGCGTGAACGACACCGCGCGGGACTCGCCGGGCTCGAGCGCCACCTTGGCGAAGGCCTTGAGCTCGCGCGTCGGGCGCAGCACGGAGGCGTGCGGGTCGCGGACGTAGACCTGGACCACCTCGGCGCCGGCGACCGACCCGGTGTTGGTGATCGTGGCGGTCACGGTGATGTCGGTGCCGTCCGCGGTCGCCGCCACGTCGGAGTAGCCGAACGTCGTGTACGACAGGCCGTGGCCGAACGGGTAGGCGACGTCCATCGCGCGGGTGTCGTACCAGCGGTAGCCCACCAGCACGCCCTCGCCGTACCGGACGACACCGGCCTCGCCGGGGAAGTTCCCGAACGCGGGGGTGTCCTCGATCCGGTGCGGGATGGTCTCGGTGAGCCGGCCGGACGGGGTGCGGACGCCGAGCAGCAGGTCCGCGACGGCCGACCCGCCCGCCTGTCCGCCGAGCCAGGTCTCCAGGATCGCCGGGGCGAGGTCGCGCCAGTCGGTCACGCTCACCGCGGAGCCGTTGGCGAGCACGACGACGACCCGGGGGTTGACCTCGGCCACGGCCCGGAGCAGGGCCACCTGGTTGTCGGGGAGCCCGAGGCGGGGGCGGTCGTAGCCCTCGGACTCGTCAGGCCCAGGCAGGCCGAGGAACGCGACGACGGTCTCCGCGGAGCGCGCCACCTCCACGGCCCCGGCGAGCAGGGCAGCGTCGTCACCGTCCGGGCCGCCCGCGATGGTGAAGCCGGGGGCGAACTCGAGCTCACCGGCCTCCCGCAGCGCGTCCAGCGGGGCGTCGAGCCGAGTCGGGTTCACCTGCGACGAGCCGGCGCCCTGGTAGCGGGGGGTGCGGGCGAACTCGCCGATGACCGCGACGCCCTCGGTCGAGGCCAGCGGCAGCAGCCCGCCGTCGTTCTTCAGCAGCACGGATCCGGCGGCCGCGGCCTCGCGGGCCAGCTCGTGGTGCGCGTCGACGTCGAACGAGTCGTCCGCCTCGACGCCGGGCAGCGACCGGGCGATCAGGCGGAGCACCCGGCGCGCGGCGACGTCGAGCACGGCCTCGTCCAGCGAGCCGTCGCGGACGGCGGCCACGACCTCCTCGTCGGGACGCGGGCCGGCGGCGGGCATCTGCAGGTCCAGGCCGGCGACGAGCGCGGGCACGCGGTCGTGCACGGCGCCCCAGTCGGAGACGACGAGCCCCTCGAACGCCCACTCGTCGCGCAGCAGCTCGGTGAGCAGCCAGTGGTTCTCGGAGGCGTACGTGCCGTTGACCTTGTTGTACGCGCACATCACGGTCCACGGCTGCGCGTTCGTCACCACGCGCTCGAAGGCCGGCAGGTAGATCTCGCGCAGCGTGCGCTCGTCGACCTCGGCGGACACGCGCATGCGGTCCGACTCCTGGTTGTTGGCCGCGAAGTGCTTGAGCGACGTGCCGACGCCCTGGCTCTGGATGCCGCGAACGATCGCGGTGCCCAGCTCACCGGCGACCACCGGGTCCTCCGAGACGTACTCGAAGTTGCGACCGCAGAGAGGTGTCCGCTTGATGTTCACGCCGGGGCCCAGCAGCACCGCGACGTCGTTGGCGCGCGTCTCGCGGCCGAGAGCCTCGCCGACACGGGTGACCAGCTCGACGTCCCACGACGAGCCGAGGGCGGCTGCGGTCGGGAAGCACGTGGCCGGGACGGAGTTGCCGAGCCCGAGGTGGTCGGCCTCCTCGGGCTGCTTGCGCAGGCCGTGCGGGCCGTCGGTGACCATGACCGCCGGGACGCCTGCGCGCTCGACGCCCTGCGTGTGCCAGAAGTCGGAGCCGGACGTCAGGGACGCCTTCTCCTCCAGGGTCAGCTGAGCCAGGACACGTTCGACGTCGAAGACCTGCGTCATCGCGGGGTACCTCCTCGTTGGGGTTCGTTCCCGCTACCCTACCCGATTCCCTACCACGTGGTAAGTGTCCGTGGATCAGGCCAACGCGGCGGTGACGTCGTGCAGCTGCCGAACCCGCCGAGCGGTGCGACGACGTCCCGGTGCCACCGTGTCGAAGTACTCCGAGCCGAACAGGGCGTCGACGCGGACGGTGCCCGTCCGGTGCAGCACCGGGTCGGGGACCTCCTGCGGGTCCGGGTGGACGTGCGCGGCGACGATCGCGTCGAACGTCTCGTCGAGGACCCGTGAGGTCGGGTCGAGCCCCGTCACGAGCAGCAGCCCCGTCGGGTTCGTGTCGAGGACGGTCAGGGTCAGGTCGGGGCGGTGCTCGGCCAGGATCTCCCGCACCCGGAAGACGTCACCGGTCCACGCCTGCGTGTGCCGATCGCGGGCGGCCTCGTCGGAGGTGCGCGGGAGGACGTCGTCGAAGATGACGACGCTCGACCACGTGCAGTGCCGCTCGATGTTGATGAAGTCACGCAGCGCGTACTCGGCCAGGTGCATGCCGTCGATGAACGCCAGGTCGATCGGCCCGCCGAGCCACACCTTCGGGTCCTCCCGCGCGAAGTAGTCGTCGCTCGTCGTCCGCCGCAGCTGGATGCGTCCGCTGAGCTCGGCGTTGATCTCGAACTCCGGGTCGATCCCGACGGCCGCGCACGACGCCTGCGCGAACGACCACCCGTTCCGCAGCCCCACCTCGAGGTAGGTCCGCGGTGCGAACCGTCGGTGGATGGCTGCGAGGACGTCGAGGTAGGGCGGCCGATCGTCGGTGGTCACGGGCCGAGTATGGCCCACGAGCAACGACCACGGCGATGGTGTGCGGGGGAGTCCGCAGCCTCAGGGAAGGGTCGCCGTGCCGTCGAGGAACGAGCCCGTGACCCCGCCGCCGTCCACGACCGCGAGGCACAGTCCCACCCGGTCGCCGTCCGCCCAGGAGCGTTCGGTCGGCGACCAGGTCACCGTCCGCACGCCGGCGGCGATCTCGTCCTCGTCGAGCACGCACGCCCGGGCCACGCGGGCGTCCGCCGCCTGCTGCCCGGGCCAGACGGCGTTCGACGCGAACGAGAACTCGGTGACCACCTGGGCCTCGTGCGGGTCGGCGCACGGGACCACCCGGACCGAGCCGACCCGGCCGTCCGCCGGGAGCGACGCGAGGCAGTTGCCCGTGACCAGCTGCTGGGCCCGGGCGTCGCGGGCTGCGGGCACGTCGGTCGGCAGCGGGCGGGTGGCCAGCGTGGTGAGCACGACGACGGTCACCCCGACGACCAGAGCCACCGTCCCGAGGATGCCGAGGACTGCCCCGGCGATCGCGAGGCCACGCCCACGCGTCTGCCGCGACGCGATGCGGCGCAGCGCGACGATCGCGAGCACGAGCGCCGCAGGACCGAGCCCGAGCACGCCCGTCACCAGCGACCAGACGGCCGTCGGTTCGAGCCGCGGACGCGGCGGTGCCCACCCGGGGGCGTAGTGCGGCTCCGGGTACTCGTACTGACTGGTGGGACTGCTCAGGAGGACGTCCCCGAGGCGGCGAGCTCGAGGGTGCCCGCGGTGGCCGATCCCGTCATGCCGGTCTCGTCGCCGTAGTACACGCAGTAGGCGGACGTGCTGCCGGCGGCGAAGTCGTCGGGGTGCGGGTAGTACAGCTCGATGCTGCCGTTCGAGAAGTAGTCGGGCAGGAGGCCCTCGGTCAGCTGGTCGCACTCGTCCCAGGCGTCGTTGTAGGCCGAGTCGAACTCGTCGTCGGCGTTCAGGCTCACCGGGCCGGTCATGGTGATCACTCCGACCACCTCGGCCTCGTGCGGGACGGCGCAGTCCACGGGCTCGGTGTCCGCCATGTCGTACTCCCACGAGTACGTGGTGAGGCAGGTGCCGGCCGCCAGGTCGGTGCGTAGGTCGAAGTCCGGGAGCTGGTCGGACCCCGAGTCCTCGGTGCCCTGGTCGTACCCCTCCTCGAAGCCCTGCCCGACCTCGTCCCAGAAGCCGCTGCCCGAGCTGCCGATCAGAGCGATGACGAACACGATGTACGCGACGATCGCGAGCATCGACAGGATGCCGACCGCGCCGATGATGATGCCCGCGATGGCCCATCCCCGCCCGGCCTTGCCGTTGACCCCGATGCGCCGGAGCGCGGCGATCCCGAGCCCGAGGCCGACAGGGCCGGGGAGGCCGCCGAAGAACAGGAGCCCGGCGGTGCTGGTGACGAACGACGCGATCGCCATGCCCTCGGTGGGGGGCGGGGCGTACGGCTGCCCGTACCCGTAGGGCTGCGCGCCGTACGGGGGAGGAGTCTGGGCGTAGCCGGGTGCGCCGTACTGAGGCGCTCCGTATTGCGGTGCTCCGCATTGCGGTGCTCCGTACTGCGGCGCTCCGTACTGGGGTGCTCCGTGCTGCGGCCCGCCGTAGGCCGGCGGTGCCCCGTAGGCGGGCGGGGCGTCGCCGGCTCCGGGCTGCTGGGCATACGGGTTCGCCGCTGGAGGGGTCGCGCCGTACGGGTAGGTCGGCGGCGTCTCGCCGACCGGCGTCCGCACCGCCTCGTACCCGCTCGGTGGGACGGCCTCGTAGCCGCTGGGCGGCACCGGGGCGGCGGGTGCCGGGTCGGGGGCGGCGTAGGGGTCGGGAACCGGAGCCGGCCCCCCGGGCTCGTTGCTCATGCGCGCAACCTAGCCCAACGGGAGCGTCCGGCGACCGCTGTTTCCGTCGACATCACCCGCACCAGGCCCGCCGTCAGCCGGCGATCTCGAGGATGACCGGGACGTGGTCGGACGGCGCCTTCCCCTTGCGCTCGTTGCGCTCGATGCTCACCCCGGTCACCCGCGCCGCCAGCGCCGGCGTCGCGTACGTGAGGTCGATGCGCATCCCCTCGTTCCGGGGGAACCGGAGCTGCTGGTAGTCCCAGTACGTGTAGGTGTGCTCGGCGGGCTGGTGGACGCGCGAGACCTCGGTGTACCCGGCCTCGGCGATGGCCGTGAACGCGTCCCGCTCGGCCGGGGACACGTGGGTGCGACCGGCGAAGAAGCCGATGTCCCAGACGTCGGTGTCCAGGGGTGCGATGTTCCAGTCGCCGACGAGGGCGACCTGCGCCTGCGCGTCCGCGGCGAGCCAGCCCTGAGCGGCGTCCCGCAGGCGGGCCAGCCAGTCGAGCTTGTACGCGAGGTGCGGGTCCTCGAGCTCGCGGCCGTTGGGCACGTACAGGCTCCACACCCGCACGCCGCCGCAGGTGGCACCGATCGCGCGGGCCTCGGCCGCCGCGGGGTCCCCCCACGTCGGCATCCCCGGAAACCCGACCTCGACGTCCTCGATGCCCACCTTCGAGACGATCGCGACGCCGTTCCACTGGCTGAACCCGGTGGTCGCCACCTGGTACCCGAGCGCCTCGAAGCCCTCGCGGGGGAACTGCTCGTCCTTGCACTTGGTCTCCTGCAGGGCCAGGACGTCGACGCCCGTCCGCTCGAGGAAGGCCAGCGCACGGTCGGTGCGGGCGCGGATCGAGTTGATGTTCCAGGTGGCCAGGCGCATGAGGCAGGACGCTACCGGGAGCCACTGACCATTGAGCCAACCGGACGATTCGGACAACCTGCTGTTGAGCGGGACGAAACGCTCCCGTACGGTGCGCTCAACACCAGGCACAAGGAGGTCACCCGAGGTGAAGGACGAGCTCAGCGGCCGTCGCGCGCTCGTCACCGGCGGGGCCTCGGGGATCGGCCGAGCGACCGCCCTCGCCCTGGCCCGGGCAGGCGCCGACGTGGCGATCACGCACCTGTCGCACGACGCCGCAGCCGTGGTCGCGGAGATCAAGGACCTCGGTCGCACGGCGGCGTCCTTCCAGGTGGACCTGCGACGCAGCTGGGACGTCGACAAGGCCGTCAGCGACGCGGCGAGCATGCTCGGTGGCGGCATCGACATCCTGGTCAACAACGTCGGCGGACCCGTCGAGCGTCGCGGGGTGCCGGCCATGGACGACGCGCACTGGCACGGAGTGCTCGACCTCAACCTCTCGTCCGCGTTCTACGCCAGCCGCGCCGCGCTCGCGGTGATGCCCGACGGCGGGCGGATCATCACGATCGGCGCCCAGGCGGCGAGCAGCGGTGGCGGCACGGGCATGGTCGCCTACACGACGGCCAAGGCCGCGCTCGAGGGGTTCAGCCGCGCGCTCGCCCGGGAGCTGGGACCGCGCCGGATCACGGTCAACGTCGTCGCGCCGGGGTTCGTCGCCGGGACCCCGCTGCACGCCGCGCACACCCCCGAGCCCGCGCAGCGCGCCGCGGTGAGCGCCTCGCCGCTCAGCCGCGCGGGGGCGCCCGACGACATCGCCGAGGCGGTGCTCTACCTGGCGTCGGACGGCGCCGCGTTCGTCACGGGCACGGTCCTCGACGTCAACGGCGGCGCGTACTTCACCTGACCGCGTCCTCGGAGGCCCCAGCGTCCGCACGTCCGGTCGTCGGGGCGCGCGAATCTGCGGACGCTGGGGTTCAGCCCTGTGCGGGCCAGCCGCTGACGGCGGACCATGCCCAGGAGGCGACGTCCTGCGCCGGCGGGAGCGGGTCGCGCTCCAGCCACGCCACGAGCACCCCGATGACCGATCCGGCGAGCGCGGCGGCGGCGATCGGCCGGGGCATCGATGCGAGTGCCGGTGGGGAGCCGTGCAGGTCCAGGCCCTCGAGGGCCAGCGCGGCGATCCGTCGGCGCAACCGCGCGATGGCGACGGGGGAGCCGTGCTCGCCGAGCGCGCTGCGGTACAGGCCGACGTTCTCAGCCACGTGGGTGGCGTAGCGGACGAGCACGTCAGGGGCCTCCCCGGCGCCCGTTCCCGGGTGGATGTCGGTGAGGTCTGCGCCCACGAGGGCGGCCTGCGCGTCGAGGGCGTCGGCCAGCAGCGTGTCCGTGTCGGGGTAGTGCTGGTAGAAGGTGCTGCGGTTCACGGTCGCCCGGTCGGCGACGTCGGCGACCGAGATCTCGTCCAGGCTCCGTTCCCGCGCGAGGGAGAGCAGGGCATCCTGGAGCAGCCGACGAGTGCGCAGCACTCGTGGATCCACCCGGGCGCCGTCGTCCTGGATCGTCACGCGTCACATGATGCCATCGTTCGTTAACCGACACGTGTCGGGTATCCTGCACCGTCGACCAAGGAGTGAACATGGCACGCGTGCTGGACCGTCTGGGCCGGGGAAGCTACAAGCACCGCTGGATCGTGCTCGTCGCGTGGCTGCTGGTGCTCGCCGCCGCCGCGTTCGGCGCGGTGTCGTCGGGGCTGCACCTGTCGAACTCGTTCTCGATCCCGGGCACCGAGTCCGACCGCGCCCAGGCGCTCGTCGCCGAGCGGCTCGGCGACCAGGCCGCCGGCGTGGGGTCCAGCAGCTCGTCCCAGGCGCAGGACGCCGAGGCGCCGTCCAGCGCCCGCGTCGTCGTCGCCGCGCCCGAGGGTGAGTCGTTCCTCGAGGGCACCGGGATCCAGGACGTCATGACGGCGATCGGCCCGGTCGCGCAGGCCGAGGCCGTGGCCGGGGTGTCCGACCCCGTGGCCACCCAGGCGGTCGCCCCCGACGGCAGCGTGATGTACGTCGACGTGCAGTTCACGGTCGGCATGGAGGACGTCCCGGCGGCCACGACCGACGCGCTCGAGGACGCCGCCGACGCGCTCGAGGCCGACGGGTACGAGGTCGCCCTGTCGGGTGGCCCGTTCACCGCGCCCCTGGAGCTGGCCGGACCCACCGAGGCGATCGGCCTGGTCATCGCGCTCGTCGTGCTCGTCGTGACGTTCGGGTCGCTGCTGGCCGCGGGCATGCCGATCCTCACGGCGCTCCTCGGGGTGGGCATCGGCATCGCCGGGGTGCTCTCCCTGTCCGGGATCACCGTGATCTCGTCGGCCACCCTGACCCTGGCCCTCATGCTCGGGCTCGCGGTCGGCATCGACTACGCCCTCTTCCTGCTCTCCCGGCACCGCCAGCAGCTGGCCGACGGCATGGACCCGCTCGAGTCCGCCGGCCGCGCGGTCGGCACCGCGGGCAGCGCGGTCGGGTTCGCGGGCACCACCGTCGTCATCGCGCTCGCCGCGCTGACCGTCACCGGCATCCCGTTCCTGGCCGCCATGGGCCTCGCGGCCGCCGCCACCGTCGTCATCGCGGTCGCCGTCGCCCTCACCCTGCTGCCCGCGATCATGGGCTTCGCCGGCGAGCGGCTGCGTCCGCGCGGCCGGGCGATGCGGCAGGCCGAGCACTCGCGCGAGGCGCGCAACCGCTGGGGCGCCTTCGTCACCACGCACCCGATCATCACGCTCGTCGTCAGCGCCGCCGTGCTGCTGACCATCGCCATCCCGGCGCTGAGCCTGCGGCTCGGGCTGCCCGACGCCGGACGCGAGCCCGAGGGCTCGGGCGACCGACGGGCGTTCGAGCTGTTGGCCGAGGGCTTCGGTCCCGGGTTCAACGGCCCCCTCGTCGTGCTGGTCGACGCGGCCGAGGACCCGGCGTCCCTGCCGGACGCGGTCGGCGCCGTGGTGGCGCGGGTGTCGGAGCTTCCCGACGTCGCCTACGCGGCCCCCGTCGCGGCGCCCGGTGCGTCCGCGGGTGCCGACGCCGCGCTCGTCGTCGTCATCCCCACCGGCGCGCCGAACTCCGAGGAGACGGCCGACCTGGTGCACGCCATCCGCGACGCCCGCCCGGACCTCGAAGCCGCCACCGGCACCGACCTGTGGGTGACCGGCGCCGCCGCCGCGAACATCGACATCACCGAGAAGCTGGCCGACGCGTTCCCGCTGTTCCTGCTCATCGTCGTCGGCCTCGCGATCGTCCTGCTGCTCGTGGCGTTCCGCTCGCTCCTGGTCCCGATCACCGCGGTGCTCGGCTTCCTGCTGACCATCGCCGCCGCGTTCGGCGCGACCACGGCCGTGTTCCAGTGGGGCTGGCTGTCGGGCATCTTCAACGTCGACTCGGCCGGCCCGCTGCTCAGCTTCCTGCCGATCCTGCTGGTCGGCGTGCTGTTCGGGCTGGCCATGGACTACCAGGTGTTCCTGGTGTCCCGGATGCGCGAGGAGCACGTGCACGGTGCCGACCCGGTCACGTCGGTCCGCCTCGGCTTCGCGCACGGTGCCCGCGTGGTGCTCGCCGCCGCGCTGATCATGATCTCGGTGTTCTCCAGCTTCGTGTTCAGCGGGTCCGCGCAGATCAGCCCGATCGCGTTCGCGCTGGCCATCGGCATCCTGTTCGACGCGCTGGTGGTCCGCATGACGATGATCCCGGCGGCCATGACCTTGCTGGGCAGGTCGGCCTGGTGGATCCCGCGCTGGCTCGACCGGATCATCCCGAACGTCGACATCGAGGGTGCTGCACTCGAGCGCCCGAGCGCGCCCGCGGCGCCGGTCGCACCCGTCGCGCAGTAGCCCGGGCACGACGAAGGCCGGGGGAGCCTGCCACCCCGGCCCTCGTCGTGCACAGGTCAGCTCACGTCGTCGTCCACCCAGTCGAACGTCTTGGTGACCGCCTTCTTCCAGAGCCGGTACTGCCGGTCGCGCTCGTCCGCGTCCATCGTCGGCTCCCAGCGCTTGTCCTCGGCCCAGTTGTCGATGACGTCCTGCTCGCCGTTCCAGAAGCCGACCGCGATGCCGGCCGCATAGGCCGCACCGAGCGCCGTGGTCTCGGCGACCTTCGGCCGGACCACGGGGACTCCGAGGATGTCCGCCTGGAACTGCATGAGCAGCTCGTCCTGGACCATGCCGCCGTCGACCTTGAGCTCGGTCAGGTCGACGCCCGAGTCGGCGTTCATGGCGTCCAGGACCTCGCGGGTCTGGAACGCCGTCGCCTCGAGCGCGGCCCGGGCGATGTGCCCCTTGTTGACGTACCGCGTGAGCCCGACGAGGGCGCCGCGGGCGTCGGACCGCCAGTACGGCGCGAACAGGCCCGAGAACGCCGGCACGAAGTAGGCGCCGCCGTTGTCGTCCACCGTCTTGGCCAGCTCCTCGATCTCAGGTGCCGACGAGATGATCCCGAGGTTGTCGCGCAGCCACTGGACGAGCGAGCCGCTCACGGCGATCGAGCCCTCGAGCGCGTAGACGGTCGGCTCGTCGCCGATCTTGTAGCAGACCGTCGTCAGCAGGCCGTTCTTCGACGGGATCGGCTCGGTGCCCGTGTTGATGAGCATGAAGTTGCCGGTGCCGTAGGTGTTCTTGGCCATGCCGACCTCGAAGCACGCCTGACCGAACGTGGCCGCCTGCTGGTCGCCGAGGATGCCCGCGATCGGGACGCCCGGGACCATGCCGCCCTCGCGGCCCTTCCCGTACACCTCGGACGACGACTTGATCTCGGGCAGCATCGACAGCGGGATGCCCATGTCGGCCGCGATGTCGGCGTCCCACGTGAGCGTCGCGAGGTCCA
This sequence comes from Cellulomonas sp. P1_G12_2, assembly GCF_056405535.1. Taxonomy (NCBI): domain Bacteria; kingdom Bacillati; phylum Actinomycetota; class Actinomycetes; order Micrococcales; family Cellulomonadaceae; genus Cellulomonas; species Cellulomonas sp. P1_G12_2. The sequence goes on from NZ_JBFUBX010000001.1 coordinate 546,811, forward strand.
TGAGCATGGTGCGGGACGCGTTGGTCGGGTCGGTGACGTGGACGCCGCCGTCGACGCCGCCGGTCATGTTCCACAGCACCCACGCGTCGGTGTTGCCGAACGCGAGGTCCCCGGCCTCGGCCTTGGCGCGGGCGCCCTCGACGTTGTCGAGGATCCACTTGATCTTCGGGCCGGAGAAGTAGGTGGCCAGCGGGAGGCCGACCTTCGCCTTGTACCGGTCGGCGCCGCCCCCCAGCGCGCCCAGCTCCTCGGCGATCTTCTGCGTGCGGGTGTCCTGCCAGACGATCGCGTTGTAGACCGGCTTGCCGGTGGTGCGGTCCCAGACCACGGCGGTCTCGCGCTGGTTGGTGATGCCGACCGCGGCGAGGTCCCGGTACGTCAGGTTGGCGCGGGTGAGCGCGAGGCCGACGACCTCACGGGTGTTCTTCCAGATCTCCTCGGCGTTGTGCTCGACCCACCCGGCGCGCGGGAAGATCTGCTCGTGCTCGATCTGGCCGGACTCGACGATCTGGCCGGAATGGTCGAACACGATCGCTCGGGTGCTCGTGGTGCCCTGGTCGATGGCGAGGACGTACTTGGTGTCGGGCATGGTGAGGTTTCCTCCGGTGGTTCAGGGGCTGCCCGGACGACGTCCACCGGCGCTGGTGGACGCCGCCCGGACGGGGACGGCTGTCGGGACGTCAGACGACGTATGCGGCGGCCACGAGGCCACCGATGGCGCCACCGACGAGGGGGCCGAGGACCGGCACCCAGGAGTAGGCCCAGTCGCTCGAGCCCTTGCCCTTGATGGGCAGGAGCATGTGGGCGATGCGGGGCCCGAGGTCACGCGCGGGGTTGATGGCGTACCCGGTGGGGCCACCGAGGCTGGCGCCGATGCCGACCACCAGGAGGGCGACGGCGAGCGGTCCCAGCCCGGACGGAGTCAGGCCGAAACAGAGGATGACGAACACCAGGACGAACGTCGCGATGGCCTCGGTGACGAAGTTCCACGCGTACGAGCGGATCGCCGGTCCTGTGGAGAAGACGGCCAGCTTGGTCCCGGCGTCGGCGTCCTCGTCGAAGTGGGGCTTGTAGGCGAGGAACGCGAGACCTGCACCGAGTGCCGCGCCCGTCATCTGGGCCACCACGTAGAGGAAGCCGTTCGCCGCCGTGACCGGGATGCCCGGGGCGAACTCGTCCGCTCCGCTGGTCCAGATCCCCATGGTCACCGCGGGGTTGAGGTGCGCCCCCGACTTGTACGCGACGTACACACCCGCGAACACCGCGAGACCCCATCCGAAGTTGATGAGGAGCCAGCCGCCGTTGAAGCCCTTGTTCTTCGGCAGGATGACGTTCGCGACGACGCCGGCACCGAGGAGGATCAGCATCCCGGTGCCCATCACCTCCGAGACGAAGGCGTCTCCCATTGTGAAGTCCACTGTCGACCCTTTCTGACGGACATCGTTGTCACGTGCACCCCGCGGATGGCCGCGGGGAGTTTCAGGTGCCTACGGGGCCTGAGGACCCCTTCCCGGCGGGGGATCCCGGCTTGGTGCCGGCGTTCACCGACGCGTCACCGATCATCGGCGAGACGTCCGCTGCCCGGAGCCGCACCTTCTCGGCCTCGGCGTCGTCCAGCTCCTGCGCGGCGGCGTCCTCGGCCTCGGCCCGCGCGCGGTACGCCTCGATCTCCTGGCTGCGGGTGTGCGCGTCCCAGCCGAGGATCGGGGCGACGAGGTCACCGATCTCCTCCAGTGCGCCGACGCCCTTGTCCGCCTGCTCGTAGTTGAGCCGCGTGCGGTGCATGACGACGTCGTCGAGGTGCAGCGCGCCCTCGTGGCTGACCGCGTAGACGATCTCCGCCCGGATGTACGCGTCGGCGTGCTCCAGCGGCTCGGCGAGCGTCGGGTCGGCGTCGACGAGGTCGATGAGCTCGCCCAGCAGGGAGCCGTACCGGTGCAGCAGGTGGTCCATGCGCGGGCGGCTCCAGCCGTACTTCTGGCTGATGGCGCGGGCCTGCCGCTGGAACACCTGGAGTCCCTCGGCGCCGACGAGCGGGAGGTCGTGCGTGATGGACGGCAGGCTCGTCGCCCGGCTGCCGATCGCGAAGTCGACCGCGTCCTTGGCCATCACCCGGTAGGTGGTGAGCTTGCCGCCCGCGATGACCGTGAAGCCGGGGGCGGGGGAGGCGACGGTGTGCTCGCGGGACACCTTGGCGGAGCTGGTGCCCTCCTTGACGTGCGGCTGGAGCAGCGGACGCAGGCCGGCCCAGGTGCCGATGATGTCCTCGCGCGTGATCGGCCGGGACAGGACCGTGTTGGCGTGCTCGATGATGTAGTCGATGTCCGCGCTCGTGGCCACGGGGTGCAGCAGCTCCTGCTCCCACGGGGTGTCCGTGGTGCCGATGACCCAGTACCGCGACCACGGGATGATGAACAGGACCGACTTCTCGGTCTGCAGGATCAGCCCGGTGTCACCGGAGATCCGGCTGCGCGGCACGACGATGTGCACGCCCTTGCTGGCCAGGACGCGCAGCCCGCCCTCGGCCCCCGCGAGCGCCTCGGTCTGCTCGGTCCACACTCCGGTCGCGTTGATGACGGCCCGGGCCCGGACGTCGATGTGCTCGCCGGTCTCCAGGTCCACCACCTCGGCGCCCGTGACTGCGCCGCCCGTGGTGGTCTGCAGGTCGAGCACCTGCGTGCGGGATGCGGCGTGCGCGCCGTAGCTGACGGCGGTGCGGACCAGGGTCTCGACGAGCCGGGCGTCGTCCACGCTGGCGTCCCAGTAGCGGACCGCGCCGATCGCGGCGTCGTGCCGAAGGTCGGGGAACAGCCGCTCCATGCCCTTGCGGGTCAGGTGCCGGTGGATCGGGAGCGCGCGACGCGAGCCGGTGACCGAGGCCAGCGTGTCGTAGAGCGCGACGCCGGCGCCGACGTAGGCCCGCTCCCAGATGCGGTTCTCCAGCGGGTACAGGAAGCTCACCGGCTTGACCAGGTGCGGCGCCAGGCGGTTGATCAGCAGGTCACGCTCGGTGAGCGCCTCGCGCACCAGGTGGAAGTCGAGCATCTGCAGGTAGCGCAGGCCGCCGTGCACCAGCTTGCTGGACCGGCTCGACGTGCCGCTCGCCCAGTCCTGCGCCTCCACGATCGCGGTGGACAGGCCACGGCTCACCGCGTCGAGCGCGATCCCCGCGCCGGTGACTCCGCCACCGATGACCAGGACGTCGAGCTCGTTCCCGCGTTCGGCACTCCCGCGCATCGCGTCGAGTGCGTCCTGTCGTGCCTGGGCCGTCAGCGGCGCCGTCCTCATCCGTGGTACCCCCGGTGGCTCTGTTTGTCCTTCATGTCCCACTCGCCCAGTACGGGCATGCTCGCTATCGTCGTCATGAGGCGAACGAACGCGCAACCGCGGTGCACATACGTGCAGGATCGGCTGCGAGCCGGGAGGGGGTGTCCGTGTACGTCGAGCGTGAGCAGGACGTGCTGCGGGCCGCGTCCATGTACTACCTCCAGGACATCAAGATGGAGGTCATCGCCCGCCACCTCGGCACCTCCAGGTCGACCGTCTCCCGGCTCATCAAGCGTGCGCGGCAGTCCGGGCTGGTCGAGATCACGCTGCGCCCGGCGAGCACGCGTGCACCGGGTCTCGGTCGGACGATCGCGGCGACGTTCGGCATCGACACCTATGTGGTCCCCGTGCCCGACTCCGCCAGCCACATCGAGCGGCTCGACCAGGTGTCCATCACCGCGGCGCGCCTGCTGTCCTCGTGGTTCGACTCCGACATGGTGCTCGGCGTCGCGTGGGGGACCACCCTCGCGTCGGTGTCCCGGTACCTCGCGCCGAAGCCGACGCGGGGCTCCGCGGTGGTCCAGCTGAACGGTGCCGCGAACATGCGCACCAGCGGGATCGAGTACGCCAGCGACCTGATCTCGACGTTCGGCACCGCGTTCGCGGCGGCCGTGCACCACTTCTCGGTGCCCGCATTCTTCGACTACCCGGACACCAAGGCGGCCATGTGGCGCGAGCGGTCGGTCCGGCGGGTGCTCGACATGCAGCGGCGCGCGGACATCGCCGTGTTCTCCGTCGGGGCGGTCGCCGGCGCGGTGCCGTCGCACGTCTACTCCGCCGGCTACCTCGACGACGCGGACGTGAAGAACCTGCACGACGAGGGCGTCGTGGGCGACGTGTGCACCGTGTTCCTGCGCGCCGACGGGTCCTGGCAGGACGTGCACCTGAACGAGCGCGCCACCGGCCCGACCCCCGTCGAGCTGCAGCGGATCCCGCGACGCGTGTGCGTGGTGGCCGGGGACAACAAGGTGGCGCCGCTGCTGGCCGCCCTGCGCGCCGGCGTGGTGACCGACCTGGTGGTCGACGAGATCACGGCCACCGGACTGCTCGACGCGGCCGAGCCGCCCCACCCGCGGCGGGTGCGCGCGCGGGTGTAGCGGCGCCCAGAGCCTTGCGCCGATGTAGCGCCGGCGCGCTACGTTCCGCAGGTGACGTTGGACGAGCAGTACGCGCTGGCGTTCGACGAGTGGCTCGAGTCGGGCGAGAGCGAGGCGTGGGACAACGCCGCGGGCGACGGGATCGTGTGACCTAGGCCGCCGTGGTCACCGCCGCCGGTTCGACGATGACCAGCACCTGGCCCGGGCCCACCTGGTCGCCCGGGGTCACGACGATGTCGAGAACCGTGCCGCCGACCGTCGCGATGACCGGGGCCTCCATCTTCATGGCCTCGAGCGCGAGCAGCTGCTGACCGCGCTCGACCACGTCGCCGGGCCGCACGTCCACGCGGAAGACCGTCGCGACGAACGGCGCCTCGACGCCTTCGCACCCGACGGGCACCTCGGTGGCGACCGACGGGGCGGGTGCGTCCGGCTCGATCACGCGGTCGAACTCGCCCGCCGCCGCCCACGCGTCCCGCTCGGCGCCGAACGCCGCCGCCTGCTGCGCGCGGAAGGAGGTGATCTCCGAGTCGTTGTCCGCCAGGAACCGCTGGTGCTCCGCGATGGAGAAGGTGCCGGGCTCGATGGTCACGTCGAGCCGGCCGGCCGCCATGTCCGCGCGCAGGTCCAGCAGCTCGTCAGCGCCCACCGGGTGCCACCGGATGGTGTCGAAGAACCGGAGCAGCCAGGGGGTGCCCGGCTCGAACGGCCGGTGCCGCGCGTGCGTGTCCCAGACCTGGATGGTGCGGCCGACGAACTGGTAGCCCCCCGGTCCCTCCATGCCGTAGATGCACAGGTAGGCGCCGCCGATGCCGACCGCGTTCTGCGGGGTCCACGTGCGGGCTGGGTTGTACTTGGTGGTGACCAGCCGGTGGCGCGGGTCCAGCGGGGTGGCCACGGGGGCGCCCAGGTACACGTCGCCCAGGCCCATGACCAGGTAGGACGCGTCGAACACCGTCCGGTAGACGTCGTCGACCGAGCCCAGGCCGTTGATGCGGCGGATGAACTCGATGTTCCAGGGGCACCACGGGGCGTCGTCGCGGACACCGGCCATGTAGCGCTCGATCGCCTCGCGCGTCGCGGGGTCGTCCCAGCTGAGCGGCAGGTGGACCGTGCGACTGGGGACCACGAGGTCCGTGGTGGCCGGCAGGGTGTGCTCGATCTCGCGGACCAGGTCGAGCGCTTTCCGCAGCGGCAGCCGCTCGGGGTCGACGTGCAGCTGGAGCGAGCGGATGCCGGGCGTCAGGTCGACGATGCCGCGCAGGCCGTCGTGGTCGACGCGCTGCTGCACCTCCTGCGCGAGGGCGTGCACGCGCATCCGGGAGGCCAGGTCGAGGGTCATCGCGCCGTACTCGACCAGCAGGTTGTCGTCGCCGCTGCGGCGGTAGGTGACCTCGCTGTCGGAGTCGGTGCGAGCCAGGATGCCGCCGTCGTCGTGCGCGTGCCGCGTCGCGCGGGGTGCCGCCTGCGGTCTCGCCCGGAGCGCGTCCGCCTCGGCCTCGTCGACCGGCACGAACCGCACGGTGTCGCCGGGCCGCAGCTGACCGAGCTTCCACAGCTGCCCGAGCGCGACCGTCGCCGGGCACGTGAACCCGCCGAGCGACGGGCCGTCCGGACCGAGCAGGATCGGCAGGTCGCCGGTGTAGTCGACCGCACCGACCGCGTACGGGGTGTCGTGGATGTTCGACGGGTGCAGCCCCGCCTCGCCGCCGTCCGGGCGCGCCCACGTGGGCTTGGGGCCGACGAGCCGGACGCCCGTGCGCGCGGAGTTGAAGTGGACCGCCCAGGTCGCGGCGTAGAACGTCTCGACGTCGCCGGGGGTGAAGAACTCCGGGGCGGCGTGCGGCCCCTCGAGGGCGCCGATGTGCCAGGTGTCGGTGATGAGGGGCCGGTCGCTGTCGGGAACCGCCCGCGCCGTCCCGGTCGGTGCCGCGATCGCCAGCTGGTCGCCCGGACGCAGCGGCACACCGGTGGTGCCACCGATGCGGCCGAGGTCGAACGTCGCCGCGGAGCCGAGCACGTGCGGGACGTCGAGGCCGCCCCTGACCAGCAGGTACGTGCGCATGCCGAGCGCCGGGGCACCGATCGCGAGCACCCCGTCCGCCGGGATCTCGACCGGCTCCCACTGCGGGACCGGGACGTCGTCGAGGGTGACCGCGGCCGGCGCGCCGGTGACCATGACCGTCGCGCCCGTGACGAACCTGAGCTCGGGGCCGGCCATCGTGCACTCCAGGCCGGGGGCGCCCTCGGGGTTGCCGAGCGCGGTGTTGCCCAGCCGGAACGAGAGGTCGTCCATCGGACCCGAGGGCGGGATGCCGACGTGCCACAGCCCGGTGCGGCCGGGCCAGTCCTGGACCGTCGTCAGCAGCCCCGGGCGGAGGACCTCGAGGCGCGGGGTCTCGTCGCGCAGGTGCGTGAGGGTGCCGGTGTGGTGCCGCGCGGCGGCGACCTCGGGGGAGTGCACGATCGTGCGAACCAGGCCCAGGTTGGTCGCGATGCCCGTCAGGCGGGTGTCGGCCAGCGCGACGCCCAGGGCGTGCCAGGCGCTCTCGCGGTCGGCGCCGGCCGTGACGACCTTGGCGAGCAGCGGGTCGTAGTGGGTGGAGACCTCCGTGCCGGGCTCGATCCAGGTGTCGACGCGGACGTCGCCTGGGACCTCGAACGCGGTCACCGTCCCGGCGCTCGGGAGGTGGTCGTGGTCGGGGTTCTCCGCGTAGACGCGAGCCTCGACAGCGGCGCCGCGCGGGTGGAGCGGGGTGTCGACGACGGACGTGTCGCCCTGGGCCAGCCGGATCATCCAGGCGACCAGGTCGACGCCGAACACCGCCTCCGTGACCGGGTGCTCGACCTGGAGGCGCGTGTTCACCTCGAGGAACGCCGCCTCGTGCCGCTCGGCGTCATACACGAACTCGACCGTGCCGGCCGACCGGTAGCTCACCGACTCGGCGAGCACGCGGGCGGCGTCGTCGATCTGGGACCTCACGTGGGTGGGGAGCCTCGGGGCTGGAGCCTCCTCGACCACCTTCTGGTGCCGGCGCTGGAGGGAGCAGTCGCGGTCGCCCAGGGTCACCACGCGGCCGAGACCGTCGCCGAACACCTGCACCTCGACGTGCCGCGCGGCCGTGATGAGCCGCTCCAGGTAGACGCCGGCCGACCCGAACGCGGCCCCCGCGGTCCGGCGCACCGCCTCCCACGCGGAGACCAGCTGGTCGGGGCCGTGGCACGCCCGCATGCCGATGCCGCCGCCACCTGCCGTGGCCTTGAGCATGACGGGGTAGCCGATCGCGTCAGCCGCCGCGACCGCCTCGTCGAGGGAGCCCAGCAGGCCGGTGCCCGAGAGCATCGGCATGCCGACCGCACGGGCCGCGTCGCGGGCGGTGTGCTTCGAGCCGAAGAGCTCCAGCTGCTCCGGCGTCGGACCCACGAACGCGATCCCCGCCGACTCGACCGTGCGAGCGAACGCCGCGTTCTCGCTGAGGAACCCGTAGCCCGGGTGGATCGCGCCGGCGCCGTGCGCGAGGGCCGCGTCGAGGAGGAGCTCCGCGCGCAGGTACGACTGCGGCGCGGGCGCGGGGCCGAGGCGGACCGCCACGTCGGCCAGGTGCACGTGGGCCGCGCCCGCGTCGGCGTCGGAGTAGACCGCGACCGTGCGCAGGCCCAGCTCGCGCGCGGTGCGCAGGATCCGGACGGCGATCTCCCCGCGGTTGGCGACGAGCAGGGTGTCGAACGTCACGACGAGATCACCATCCGCACCGGCGTCGGGTCGAAGCCGTTGCACGGGTTGTTGATCTGCGGGCAGTTGCTGACCATCACCAGCACGTCCCGCTCGGCGCGCAGGGACAGGGACAGGCCCGGTGCGGAGATGCCGTCGACGATCCCGAGCGCACCGTCCGGGTCCACCGGCACGTTCATGTACCAGTTGATGTTCGACACCAGGTCGCGCTTGCCCAGCCCGTACCGACCGCCCTCGGCCAGGAAGTTCTCCACGCAGGCGTGCTGCGCCCAGGTGTGGTGGCCGTAGCGCAGGGTGTTCGACTCCTTGGAGCACGCGCCGCCGAGCGTGTCGTGCCGGCCGACCTCGTCGGCGACCACGGTCATGAGCGGGCCGTACTCGCAGTCACGCAGGACCGAGCCGGTGGTCAGGAACACCGAGTCCTGGCCCTGGATCGTGTCGGGGGCGCTGTAGCGCAGGCTCGTGTCGGTGGCGTCGAACACGAGGAAGTCGACGGCCTGGTTGCCGCCGAGGTCGACGATGGTAAGGACCTCGCCCTGGCGCACCACCGCGGACCAGGGCGCGCGGGCGGGGACGACGGTGTCGAGCAGCGTGGTCATGCGAGCCCCCGTGCGGTGAGGTCGGCGAGCGTGTTGACGAAGGCGCGGCGACCCTCCGGCGTGGCGGTCCAGAGCGGATCGGTCTCCGCCGTCGGCTCCCCGCGCCAGGCCAGGACCTCCACCGGCGTGCTGACGTACTCGCGCGGATCGAGGGGGTGGGCCGTGTTGGCGACGAGCAGGAGCAGCGGCACCTCGGCCCGCAGGGTGAGCGAGGCGCGCGGCCCCGCGGAGCCCTCGAACACCGGGCGGCCCTGGTCGTCGATCCGGACGCCCTGGAAGAACGAGATGCTCGGCGGCAGGTCGCGGCGTGCGAGGTCGTGCTTGGCCGCCGCAAGCGCGAACAGCTCGCGCCCGGCCGGCGTCGGACCCTGCGCGCTGCCGTCGCCGTACCGCTGCTCGTTCCGGGCCCTCGACGAGGTCCCGTAGAGCGCGTCCTGGTGCGCGGACGTGTCGCCGACGATGCTCGCCAGCACGCGGCCCTGGTCGCTCAGCAGCAGGTGGCCCGCGGTCAGGTAGACCTGCCACTGCACCTTGACGGTGTCCGCGACGTTCAGCCGCTCCCACGGGCGGTCCAGCCGGTAGGCCAGCAGGTGGGCGCAGGCGTCGCCGACGAGGTCGGTCAGCCGGACGTGCGTCCCCCGGGCGACCGCGAGGTGCGTGTAGCCGCCGCCCGCGACGACCTCGGTATGCACCAGGGTGGCGGGATCGACCTCGCTGGGCGGCGTCGGCCAGTCGCGCGCGGGGCGGACCGGCAGGGTCGGGACCGTGCCGGCGGCGGCGGCCTCCTGGGCCCGTGCGTGCTCCCGGGCGCCGGCCGTGGTCCCGGTGGTGGTGGCGGTCATCGCGTCCTCGATTTCTGTCGACTGACAGAAACAGGCTCGTGCGCGGAGGTTCCCGTCCCGTCTCCGCCAGGTAAACCTCCTGTTACGAGCCGCCGTCACCCCGCAGCGTCCGAGGAACTGAGCGCTCGGGCGACCAGATCCTCGGACGCTGCGGGTGGGCGACGGAGCGTTCGGTGCCCGGTGGTAGCGTCGGCTCGCCATGGCACGCAGACCCGGTCGACCGCGCGCGAGCGGCGACCCCGACGGTGAGCGCGACACCCGTCGCGACGTGCTCGACGCCGCCGCCGCGCTGTTCTGCACGGTCGGCTTCACGTCCACCAGCACCCGCGCGATCGCCGACGCCGCCGGGGTCCGCCAGGCCTCGATCTACCACCACTTCGCCGGCAAGGACGCGCTCCTCCTCGAGCTCCTGCTCGGCACGGTGCGCCCGTCGCTGGAGCTCGCCGACGCCCTCGTCGCCGGTTCCGAGCCCGCCGCGGCGCGCCTGTGGACCCTCGTGCACGCCGACGTCGGCCTGCTCGGTGCGGGACCCGTGAACCTCGGTGTCCTCTACGTGCTGCCCGAGGTGGCCGGCGAGCAGTTCGCCGAGTTCCACGCCCTGCGCTCGCGGCTGCGGGCCCGGTACAGCGAGCTCTCCTCGGCGGCGTCGGACGAGGCCGACGACCGCGGGGAGCTCGTCCTCGGCCTGGTGGAGTCGGTGATCCTGCGCCGCCGGGACACCCCGGACCTCGACGTCCCCACCGTGCAGGACGCGGTGGCCGACGGGGTCCTGCGGCTGGTCGGCTGCACGCCGACAGAGATCGCGCTGGCCCGCGCGCTGCCGGTGTCGCTCACCGTCTGAGCCCCTCGCGCGCGTACGCGAGTGCTGCAGCCGCCGAATTAACACAAGCGTTTCGTGCGTGCAGCGGAGCCGACACAGGCCGGGTGGTCAATGATCCTGTCGGCCGACAGAAACTCCGGGCCGGCGGTCGGTCCCCTCTCGCCACCCGGAGCCCCCATGATCATCGCCGGAGTCGGTCTCTCCGTCCTCGCCGTCGTCCTCGTCGGCATCGTCGTCGCCCGCAAGGTCGACGGGGACAGCGCCAACTACCTCGTCGCCGGCCGCCGCCTGGGCGTCCCCCTCGTCGCGGCCTCCCTCATGGCCGCCGCGGTCGACTCGAACGCCACGGTCGGCAACACCGACCTGTCGGCGTCCTTCGGCTTCTGGGCCGGGGCGTCCCTCGCGCTCGGCCTGGCCATCTGTCTGCTGCTGACCGGCCTGTTCCTGGCCAAGCCCATGAACCGCATGAAGCTGTTCACGCTCGCCGACTTCTACCGGCTGCGCTACGGGCGCGGGGTCGAGGTGGCGTCGTCGGTGTTCATGATCTTCGCGTTCGCCATCCTCATGGCCGGCAACCTGGTGGCCTGCGGGTTCCTGCTGGAGCGGTTCCTCGGCCTCGACTACACCGTCGGGGTGCTCGTCGCGGTCGCCCTGGTGCTCGTCTACACGATCGGCGGCGGCATGTTCTCCGACGCCTACACCGCCGCCATCCAGATCGTCATCACCATCGTCGCCACGGTCAGCCTGGTCGTCTGGTTCGGCATGACCTACGGGTTCGAGGTGGCCGACGGCATGGGACCGTTCGACTTCGAGCAGCTGACCCAGACCAGCGCTGGAGCGCCCATCAACTGGGCCACGCTCGTCGCGCTCGGCATCGGGGACATCGTCGCCATCGACTTCATGCAGCGGATCTTCGCGGCGCGCAACCCCGAGACCGCGCAGAAGTCCTGCTTCACCGGCGCGGCCGGCACGGCGATCATCGGCGTCGCGTTCGCCATGGTCGCCCTGTCGGCGTCGTCGGTGCTCGGCCTGACGACGGACTCGGGGCCGATCCTGTTCCAGCTCCTCGACGACTACGCGCCCTCCGGCCTGACCGTGCTGGTCCTGTCGGGGATCGTCGCCGCGTCCTTCTCGACCGCGTCGGGAGCCATCCTCGCGACCTCCGCCGTGGCGGTCCGGAACATCGTCGGCGTCCGCCGCGTGGTCTCCGTCAAGGAGGAGGGCGTCCGGGACCCCCTGCTCCTGTGGACCCGCGTCGCGATGGTCCCGATCGTCGTGCTCGGCGTCTCGGTGGCGCTCAAGGTGGCTCAGACCGGCATCCTGCTCACCCTCGCCTTCGACCTCATGCTCGCCGGCCTGCTGGTGCCGTTCATCCTCGGGCTGTTCTGGAAGCGCGGCGGCACCCGGGCGGCCGTCGCCGCGCTGGTGGTCGGTGTCGGCGTCCGGCTGGTGCTCTTCGTCCTCACGCCGACGGTCTACGGGGTGCCCAACGACGTCTGGTACATCCCGAACGACCTGATCGACGCGTCGTTCGACGGGTGGCCGACGTTCTGGGGGTTCGGTGCGTCGCTCCTGGCCTACCTCGTGGCCGCGGCGGTCTGGCCGCGCACGGTGACGGAGGAGGCCTGGGCGATCGCGGACGGGATGCCCGACGAGACCGTCCCGGTCCCGCGCGGATCGGAGCCCGAGCCCGCGGTGTGAGCCGTCCCGCGTGGGCGCCCGGCTCGCGGTTAGGTTGTCCCGGTGTCCTTCCGTGTCCGTCCCGCCCTGCCCGCCGACGTCCGCGCGATCCGCGCCCTGGTCGAGCCGTACGCCGCCGAGCGCATCCTGCTGGCCAAGGAGTGGGTCGGGTACTACGAGGCGGTGCAGGAGTTCCTGGTCGCCGAGGCGGACGACGCGACGGTCATCGGCTGCGGTGCGCTGCACGTGATGTGGCAGGACCTCGCCGAGATCCGCACGCTCGCCGCCGACCGCACGTTCCGGGGGACCGGCGTCGGGCACGCGCTGCTGGACTCGCTGCTGGACCGTGCCCGGGAGCTGGGGCTGCGCCGCGTCTTCTGCCTGACGTTCGAGGTGGCGTTCTTCGAGTCCCACGGTTTCCACGTCATCGAGGGCACGCCCGTCACACCGGACGTCTACCTCGAGCTGCTGCGGTCGCACGACGACGGCGTCGCCGAGTTCCTCGACCTCGCGCGCGTGAAGCCGAACACGCTCGGCAACACCCGGATGCTCATCGAGCTGTAAATCGGTGGGATGCCCGGTCCGCGTCGGGCACGCTCAGGGCGTGACCACCTACCTGGCGACCGAGCGCCTGACCCTGCGCCCCTTCTCCGCCGACGAGGCCGACCTCCTGATCGAGCTGGACAGCGACCCCGAGGTGATGCGCTACCTGAGCGGGGGCGAGCCGACCCCGCCCGAGGTCGTCCGCGAGCGCGACCTGCCGAGCCTCCTGCGGGGCTACGACCGGTGGGACGGGAGGTTCGGGGTGTTCGCGGCGCACGAGAAGGACAGCGGCGCGTTCGTCGGGTGGTTCTGCCTGCGACCCGAGCCGGGTGGCCCGACGGACGAGGTCGAGCTCGGGTACCGGCTGCGCCAGGACGCCTGGGGCAAGGGGTACGCCACCGAGGGCTCGCGCGCACTGCTCGACAAGGCGTTCACCGAGCTCGACGTGCGCGTGGTCTGGGGCGCGACGATGTTCCTGAACCGCGCCTCGCAGAAGGTGATGGAGAAGGTCGACATGACCGTCGCGGAGAAGCTCGACACTCCCGACGACATGCTCATGGTCGAGGGCTCCGAGCTGGGCGGCTTCCGATACGAGATCACCAAGGAGACGTGGGAGCGGCGGTAGCCGCGGGAGGTCAGCGGACGACGAGCTCGATGCCGTCCGCCGTGTTGCGCAGGTCGGTGACCGGGCGCAGCGTGCCGTCGGGGAGCCGGACGGAGATGGTGTCCGGGGCACCGGCCGGCCGCGTGGCCCGCATGGTCTGCAGGTGCAGCACCAGCGCGGACCCGGAGATCGCCGGCGTCGCAGCGGGCTGCCACACGGGGACCGGCTCCGCCGCCGGTGCGGCGTCGACCGTCAGCTGCTCGCGCACCCGGTCGAGGAAGGCGTCGACCTCCTGCTGGTCGTAGCCCTCGCGCCACTTGGTGGTCTGGAACCGGACCTGCCCGATGTCCCATGCGGTCAGGGGTTTCGCCGCACGGCCGGCGCCCTCCTGCTCCTTCAAGGTCTCGACGACGCGGTCGAGGAAGTCGTCGACCTCGTCCTGGTCGTAGCCCTCGCGGAACTTGGTGGCCGCGAACTTCTGGTTCAGCACGTCGGCGGAGGTCAGCATGGCCGCATCGTCCCACGCGGTCAGGACGGGAGCCGGTACGTCGGGGGGTCGTCGTCGCTGACGGCCGGGTCCCGCGCGACCAACCCGTCGGCCACCAGCCCGTCGACGCAGCGGGCGAGCTGGGGGGCGTCCGGCCAGACCGCGTCGACCGCAGCGGCGGGGACCGGACCGAGGGCCTCGCGCAGCAGAGCCATCACGCGTCCTCGCACCTGCCGGTCGGTCCCGGCGAACGACTGGGTCCGGCGACGTCCGGCGTGCTCGTCGGCGGGCCGTCCGGCGGCGTACCAGGCGCACACGTCCCGGACCGGGCAGGCGTCGCAGCGCGGGGACCGGGCGGTGCAGACGAGGGCGCCCAGCTCCATCGACGCGGCGGCCCAGCGCGCGGCGGTCGTGTGGTCCTCGGGGACGTACCGGGTGGCGCGGCGGACCTCGTCCACCGTCTGGCTCGGGGCCGGGAGCGCGGCTCCGTCGACCGCGCGGGCCAGCACGCGCCGGACGTTGGTGTCGAGCACCACCGACCGGCGTCCGTAGGCGAAGGCCAGGACCGCGGCGGCGGTGTACGAGCCGATGCCGGGCAGCGCCAGCAGCGACGACTCGTCGGACGGGACGACCCCGCCGTGCCGCTCCACGATCGCCCGCGCGCACTCCTGCAACCGGAGCGCGCGGCGCGGGTAGCCCAGGCGGTCCCACGCGCGCAGCACGTCGGCCGTCGGGGCCGCCGCGAGGTCCGCGGGTGTCGGCCACCGGGACATCCACGCACGCCACGCCGGCTCGACGCGGACCACCGGCGTCTGCTGCAGCATCACCTCGCTGACCAGCACGCCGTACGGCGTCCGGTCGGCGGCGCGCCACGGGAGGTCGCGCGCGTGCACGTCGAACCAGGCGAGCACCGGCTCGCGCAGCTGGGCGGGGGACGGCGGCACCGCAGCATCCTGCCTCACGCGGTGACAGGAGGCTGTCCGAGGTCGTGGCTACCGTGGTCGCATGGCTGAGCTGCGGGCGGCGCCCTGCGCGAGCGTCGACGACGCGGTCGCGGTCCTCGAGGGTCCGGGTGACCCCGGCCGGTGCTTCTGCCAGTTCGACCGGGTGCCGAACTCGCAGTACCGGGCCATGTCGGTCGAGGAGCTGCAGAGTCGGCTCGCTACCCGGATCAGCGAGCCCGGAGCGAGCCCGGGCGTGGTCGCGACGCTCGACGGTGACCCGGTCGGCTGGGCGTCCGTGGCGCCGCGGTCGGAGTTCCCGCGGATCCGGACGAGCCCGTCGATGACCACGCGCGAGCTCAAGGCGGATCTCGACGACCCGGGGATCTGGGCCGTGACCTGCTTCGTCGTGCGGACGGGGTTCCGACGACAGGGTGTCGCGGGTGCCCTGCTCGCGGCGGCCGTCGAGCACGCCCGGGCATCCGGCGCCCACACGCTCGAGGGGTATCCGCTCGAGCCGGGCGCCCGCAGGCTCTCGTCGGCCGACCTCTACCGGGGGACGGTCAGCCTCTTCCTGGCGGCCGACTTCGACGTGGTGGCGCGGCCGAAGGACGGCCGGGCGATCGTTCGTCTCGCTCTCTGAGCGCGTCCGCGCGTCCGCCGCGCGGGTCGGCGGACCTGCCTCTACGGTGGTCGCGCCGCGGGATCGCGCGGCGCAGCCGACCGGTCCGGAGGACGCATGAGCGACTCGCGACGCCTCCCCGCCCGGGTCTACTGGGTGCGTCGGCTGGTGGTGCTCGGCATCCCGCTCGTCGTCCTCGCCGTGGTGGTCTGGCTGGTCGCCGGGCGCGGGTCGGACGAGGACCCGGCACCGGACGCGCAGACCACGTCGACGCCGCCGGTCGAGGAGCCGACGCCGAGCGAGACGCCGGCCCTGGCCAGCTGCGCACCCACGGGCCTGGTCCTGGCCATGACGCCGGACGCCGTGTCGTTCGCGGCGGGGGTGAGCGCCACGTTCACGGTCTCGATCACCAACACCGGCGCGGAGGCCTGCCTGGTCGACGCGGGTGAGGTCCAGCGCGAGATCGTCATCACGTCCGGCGCGGACCGGGTGTGGTCCAACCGGGACTGCGTGGTCCCCGGCACGGAGAAGCGCACGCTCCTGCTCGCTGCGGGCTTCACCGACACCACGTCGTTCGCCTGGAACCGCGTCCGGTCGGCGGAGGGCTGCCCGCAGGGACTCCCGGCTCCCGGTGCCGGCACGTACTCGGCGCAGCTGAACCTGGCCGGGACGAGCGCCCCGCCCGCGGTGTTCGGACTGGGCTAGACGTACCGCTCGAGGATGCTCGACTCGGCGAGCCGGGACAGCCCCTCGCGCACGGCCCGCGCGCGCTGCTCACCGACGCCGTCGACCGCCATGAGGTCCTCGATGCCCGCGGCGAGCAGCTTCTGCAGCCCGCCGAAGTGCGCGACCAGCCGGTCGACGATGGCGCCGGGCAGGCGGGGGACCTTGGACAGCAGCCGGTAGCCGCGCGGTCCGGCGGCCGCGTCGAGCGCGTCGCCACCTCCGGGCAGGCCGAGCACGCTGGCGATCCGCGCGTTGTCGAGCAGCTCGGTGGAGTCCAGCTCGGCCAGCTCGTCGAGCACCGAGTCCACGTCCCGGCGGCTGGTGTCGACGTAGTCGCGGATGATCAGTGCCCGGTCGGAGCCGATGCCGCCGACCAGCTCGTCCAGCTGCAGGGTGAGCAGGCGACCGTCGGTGCCCAGCTCGACGACGTAGCCCTCGATCTCCTCGGAGATCCGGCGGACCATCTCGAGGCGCTGCACCACGGCGGACACGTCGCGGACCGTGACCAGGTCCTCGATCTCCAGCGCGGACAAGGTGCCGCTGACCTCGTCGAGCCGCGACTTGTACCGCTCGAGGGTGGCCAGGGCCTGGTTGGCGCGGGACAGGATGGTCGTGGAGTCCTCGATGACGTGCCGCTGACCGCCGACGTACAGGGCGATGATCCGCATGGACGCGGAGACCGACACGACCGGCAGGCCGGTCTGCTTGGCGACGCGCTCGGCGGTGCGGTGCCGGGTGCCGGACTCGGACGTCTCGATGGTCACGTCCGGCAGCAGCTGCACGGCCGCGCGCAGGATCCGGGAGATGCCCGCATCCACGACGACGGCGCCGTCCATCTTGGCCAGCTCGCGCAGGCGGGTCGCGGAGAACTCGACGTCCAGGACGAAGCCACCCGAGCAGATGCTCTCGACCGTCTGGTCGAACCCGAGGACGATCAACGCGCCCGTCCGCCCGCGCAGGATCCGCTCCAGACCGTCGCGAAGCTCGCCACCCGGGGCGACGGCGGCGAGCGTGGACCTCAGGAGGTCATCGGAGGCGTGCAGGTGCGACGGCACGGTTGCATGGTAACGATGGGCGGGGTCAACGGCCGTCACGACCCGCATGACGGACGAGGGTTCGCTCGTTCGACACGCTCAGGCGGAGCGCGGCGGGGCGGTGCTGTCGCGCACCACCAGGTCGACGAGGATCCGGTGGTGCTCCGGTTCGGGGCCGTCGCCCGCGCGGAACCGCGCGATCGACGCGGTCAGTGCTGCGGCGGCGGCCTTGCCCTTGGCGGCGAAGTCCTGGTGGACGGTGGTGAGGGCCGGGCGCAGACGACGGGCGAGGGGCGAGTCGTCGAAGCCGACGACCGACAGGTCCTCCGGGACGCGCAGCCCGAGCTCCTCGGCGGCGTGCACGACGGCGGCGGCCATGAGGTCGGAGAAGCACAGAACCGCGGTCGGTCGGTCGTCGCCGGAGAGCAGCGCCCGCGCGCCCTCCGAGATGTACGGCTCCGCGTTGTCGTGCACCTCCATCACGGCGGGCGTCACACCCGCCGCGTCGAGGGCGTCCATCCAGCCGATCTGCCGCTCGCGCGCCACGAACCCTGACCCGGCGGCGGACGGGTCCGGGGCGAGCCCCGGGGGAACGGTCACGTTCATGGTGAGGATGCCGATCCGTCGGTGCCCCAGGCCGAGCAGGTGCTCGGCGCCGAGGCGCGCGCCGTGCTGCTCGTCGAGGAGCACGCTCGCCGCGCCCGCCACCGGCTCCCCGTCGACGAAGACGAGCGGCAGCCGGCGCTTCACCAGCCAGTCGACGGCGGGGTAGTCGCCGGCGCACCCGTAGACCAGCGCGCCGTCCATCGGGATGTCGCGGGCGGGGATCATGCCCTCCGAGCCCGTCGAGGGGAGCAGCACGACGGCCATCCCGGTGGGGGCGAGCTCCTCGGCGACGGCCCCGAAGAACGCCGCGGCGATCGGGTCCCGGAACGCCGTGCCCACCGACTCCGTGAGCAGCACGCCCACCGCACCCGTGGTGCCGCGGGCGAGTGCCCGCGCCGACGGGTCCGGGCCGACGTAGCCGAGGTCGGCAGCGGCCGCGAGGATCGTGCGGCGCATCTCGGCCGAGAGCTGGTCCGGCCGGGAGAACGCGTTCGACACGGTCATCCGGCTGACGCCCACGCGGTCGGCGATCGTCTGCAGCGTCACCCGGGACACGACGCCACCCTGTTCCGCTCCATGCGGGACAGGGTAGGTCGCCGGGGCCGGTCCCGGTGGCGAGGCGATCATCGCGCCGGGTAGCCCTCGCAGCCGTTCGCGGGGGCGATGGTGTCGGCCAGGTGGTGCAGCGCACCGGCCAGGCTGCGGCGGGTGCGTGGTGCGCGGGCCCGGCGGACGCGCGGGATGCGCTCCGGCTCCGGCACCTCGGGTGCCCAGGGCCGTGCGCTCTCGGCCTCGTGCCGCGCCGCAGTCACACCGAACAGCAGTCCGAACTGAGGGGTGTCCATCGACATCAGGGTTCTCCTGTCGGTCTCGATCTCTTCTGTACCGATAAAGTAACCCAAGCCTCTATACCGGTCAAGAGGAATTGGCGATCGACGTCAGCGACGTGCGCTGCCCGCGAGATCCGGCACCAGACCGGCCGCGGTGACGGCCTCTCCCAGGTCGGCGGCCATGAGGACGGTCAGCCCTGCCGGGGGCGTCGCGCCGTCCAGCGCCCCCGCCGGCACGATCGCGCGCGTGAAGCCGAGCCGCGCCGCCTCGGCGAGCCGCCGACCGACGCCGGAGACGGTCCGGATCTCACCGGCGAGCCCCACCTCGCCGATGGCCACCAGACCGCGCGGCAGCGGGACGTTCTCCCGCGAGCTCACGGCGGCCAGCGCCAGCGCCAGGTCGGCCGAGGGCTCGACCACCCGGGCGCCCCCGATCGTCGACACGTACACGTCCTGGTCGGCCAGACGGGCGCCCAGCCGGCGCTGGAGCACCGCGAGCACCATGGCCAGCCGGCTGCTGTCGACCCCGCTGGTGGTCCGCCGGGGGTTGGGCACCGCGCTGGGCGCCACGAGCGACTGCACCTCGACCACCAGCGGCCTGCGGCCCTCCAGCGTCACGGTCAGGCAGGTGCCCGGGACCGCGTGCAGCGCCTGCGAGATGAACAGCCCGCTGGGGTCCGCCAGCCCGACGATCCCCGACTCCGACAGGTCGAAGCAGCCGACCTCGTCGGTGGGGCCGTACCGGTTCTTGGTCGCGCGCAGCATGCGGAGGCGGGAGTGGCGCTCGCCCTCGAACTGGCAGACGACGTCCACCAGGTGCTCGAGCGTGCGCGGTCCGGCCACCGAGCCGTCCTTGGTGACGTGACCGATGAGCACGACGGGCAGGTCCCGGGCCTTGGCGGCCTGGATCACCGCCGTGGCCACCTCGCGCACCTGGGACACCCCACCGGCGGTGCCCTCGACCTGCGCGGACGCGATCGTCTGGATGGAGTCGAGCACCAGCAGGTCGGGGTCGACGTGCTCGATGTGCCCCAGGACGGTGCCCAGGTCGGTCTCCGCGGTGAGCAGCAGCTGCGGGTCGAGCGCGTGGATCCGGCCCGCCCGCAGGCGCACCTGCGCGGCCGACTCCTCGCCGGTCACGTACAGGACCTTGCGCCCGGTGCGCGCGGCTCGGGCGGCGACGTCGAGCAGCAGGGTCGACTTGCCCACGCCGGGCTCGCCGGCCAGGAGCACCACGGCGCCGGGCACGAGGCCGCCGCCGAGCACCCGGTCCAGCTCGTCGACCCCAGTGGGTCGCGCCCGTGCGGTCTCGACGTCGATCTGGTCGATGGGCCGGGCCGGGGAGCGCGTGGGGGAGGTGGCGACCGTGCGCGGTGCACCGCCGCCGGGGCCGGTGTCCTCGAGGACCGACCCCCAGGCCTGGCACTCGCCGCACCGGCCCACCCACTTGCCGGCGGTCCACCCGCACTCGGTGCAACGGAACGCCGGACGCGCGCTGCGGTCGGGCCGCTTCGAGGAGGTCGTGGTCACGCGCCGCACGCTAGCCGCAGGCTCTGACAGAGCGCCCTTGCCACGCGACTGAACGAGTGTTTAGTCTGGTGAACGTGCGTTCAGAGGACCTCACCGCCCGCGCCCGGATCCGGGACGCGGCCGTCGCACGCTTCGGGCGCGACGGGTTCCGTGCGCCGGTGCGCGCCATCGCCGAGGACGCCGGCGTGAGCGCTGCCCTCGTCATCCACCACTTCGGCTCCAAGGACGCGCTGCGCGCCGAGTGCGACGAGCACGTGCTCCGGGTGGTCCGCGAGGAGAAGTCCGCCGCGATCACGAACGGGTCACCGGCCGAGACCATCGGGATGCTGGCGCGCGTGGAGGAGTACGCCCCCCTGTTCGCCTACATCGTCCGCAGCCTCCTGGACGGCGGTGCGCTCGCCGGGCACTTCGTCGACGGGTTGGTCGACGACGCCCAGGCCTACCTCGAGGCGGGCGAGGGGGCGGGGACGATACGGCCGTCGGCGGACCCCCGCGGCCGCGCCCGCCAGGTGATCGCCACGCAGGTCGGCCTCATCCTGCTCGCCCAGCTCGACGCCGCCGTCGGTCGGGGGGTCGCCCCGACGGACGACCCCGCCAAGGCCATCGACGAGCTGACGAGGGCCTCGATGCTCCCCGGCCTCGAGCTCTACACGTACGGCCTGTTCACCGACAGCGCCTATCTCGACGCCTACCTGCAGTACAAGGAGAAGCCATGACCGACGCCATCGCGGTCAGCGGACTCGTCAAGACGTTCGGCGCCAAGCGCGCGCTCGACGGGTTCGACCTCACGGTCCGGACGGGGGAGGTGCACGGCTTCCTCGGACCGAACGGGGCCGGCAAGTCGACCACGATCCGGGTGCTGCTCGGGCTCCTTCGGCCCGACGCGGGAGACCTGCAGCTGCTCGGCGGGGACCCGTGGCGGGACGCCGTGGCGCTGCACCGCCGGCTCGCCTACGTGCCGGGCGAGGTCACCCTCTGGCCCAACCTGTCCGGCGGTGAGTCGATCGACGTGCTCGGCCGGCTCCGGGGCGGACTGGACCCCCGCCGTCGCGACGCCCTCGTCGAGCGGTTCGAGCTGGACCCGCGGATCAAGGGCCGTGCGTACTCGAAGGGCAACCGGCAGAAGGTCGCGCTCGTCGCCGCGCTCGCCGCGGACGTCGAGCTGCTGCTCATGGACGAGCCCACCAGCGGCCTGGACCCGCTGATGGAGGCCGTGTTCCAGCAGGTGGTGCAGGAGGCGGCGGCCGACGGGCGCACCGTGCTGCTGTCCAGCCACATCCTCGCGGAGGTCGAGGCCCTCTGCCGCCGCGTGACGATCATCCGGCAGGGCCGGGCGGTGCAGAGCGGGTCGCTCGAGGAGCTCCGCAGCCTCACGCGGACGACCGTCACGGCGGGGCTTCGCGACGCCGACGACGCCGAGCACGCGCTGGCCGCGCTGGCCGGCGTGCACCACGTGCAGCGCGACGACGGCCACCTGACGGTCGACGTCGACACCGCCTCGCTGAACGGCGTCCTCGCGCGGCTGACCGCGTTCGGCGTCCAGTCGCTGACCGCGCACCCGCCGACCCTCGAGGACCTGTTCCTGCGCGAGTACAGCGACGAGCTGGCGACCCTGGGGGTCCCGGAGGGATCGCGATGACCACCGTCGTCGACGCACGCGGGAACCAGCTGTCCGGCACCGCGGGGCTGGTCCGGGTCGCCCTGCGCCTCGACCGTTGGCGGACCGCGGTCTGGGCCGTGGCGGTGGCCGGGCTGACGCAGGTGTCGGTCAACGCGCTCACGGAGCTGTACTCGTCGCCGGAGTCGCTGGCCGCACGCGCGCAGCTCATCTCGTCGCCCGCGGCGACCGCCCTGGCCGGACCGGGCTACGGGCTGGACGACTACACCGTCGGCGCCATGACGGCCAACGAGCTCGGGCTGTGGGTCATGGTGCCGGTCGCGATCATGGCGCTGCTCACCGTGACCCGGCACCTGCGCGCGGCGGAGGAGGACGGCCGGCTCGAGCTGGTGCGGTCCGCGCCCGTCGGCCGGGACGCGCCGGTGGTCGCGGGGCTCGTCGCCGCCGCGGTCGCGACCCTCGCGGTCGGCGGCCTGACGTTCCTCGCCCTGCTGAGCACAGGGCTCGACCCGGTGGGCTCGGTCGCGCTCGCCGGCGGGATCGTCATGGTCGGGTTCGTCTTCGCCGGCATCTCCGCGGTCGCGTCCCAGCTCACCGCGCACGGGCGGGCGGCCAGCTCGCTCGGGATGGCGGCGCTCGGGGTCGCGTTCGTGCTGCGGGCGATCGGTGACGTGCGGGGGCCGGAGAGCACGAGCGTGCTGACCTGGCTGTCGCCCTTCGGGTGGGCGCAGGCGACGCGCGCCTACGTCGACGAGCGCTTCTGGCCGCTGGCGATCGGCTTCGTGGTGGCCCTCGCGCTCGTGGCGGTGGCGTTCTGGCTCGTCGGCCGCCGCGACCTGGGCACCGGTCTGCTGGCCGAGCGGGTGGGCCCGGCGCGGGCCTCGGAACGCCTCTCGGGGATGGTCGCGCTGACCCTGCGACGCCAGGCGGGCTCGATCCTCGCGTGGGGGGTCGGGATCGTCGCCATGGGCGGATTCATCGGGCTGCTGGCCGGGGCCCTGGTGGACTTCATCTCCAGCGAGCCGCGGCTCGAGCAGATGTTCCCGACCGGGCCCACCGGCGCCGCGGCGTCGGCCTTCGCGCTCTACGTGGTGTTCCTCGCGGTCGTCGCGGGGGCCTACTGCGCGACCGCGGTGAGCGCCGCGCGGGCGGAGGAGACAGCGGCACGCGGCGCCCTCGTTCTCGCCGGGCCGGTGTCCCGCGCACGCTGGCTCGGGGCGCAGGTCGCCGTCGCCGGTGTCGCGGCGATCGTGATGATGCTGGCCGCAGGCCTGCTGATGGGGGTCATGGCGGCGATCTCGCTGGACGACGACGCCTGGGTCGGGCGCATGGTCGGCGCCGCGGCGGTCACGCTGCCCGCGGTCGGGATCGTGCTCGGCGTCGCCGTCGTCGTCATGGGCGTGGCCCCGCGGGCGTTCGGCCTGGTCTGGGCCTACGTCACGTACGTCGGCGTCCTCGGCATGTTCGCCCGGCTGCTGCCCGAGGGGTCCGACGTGCTCTCGCCCTTCACGTACACCCCGCAGCTGCCGGCCGAGCCGATGGACTGGCCGCCCGTGCTGGCCCTGGTCGTCGTCGCGGTCGGGCTGATCTGCGCCGGGCTGGCCGCGTTCCGGCGTCGTGACGTCGTGGGATGAGCGTGCGTAGGTAGGCTGCGGGGCGTCCGACGAGGGTTCGGGCGACGCGATGCACGAGGGAGCCCCGATGAGCGACACCGGCCGTCCCGGCCCCGAACGACCTGTCGGCCAGCCGGTGCCGCCGATCTCGAACTGGGAGGCGGTGCAGCGTCAGCCCCCGACGGCGCCGGTGCCGCCCGCCTCGCCGGGACCTCAGGGCCCGACCGCAGGGCCGCCCACCGGGTTCGCTGCGCCGCGCGCGGACGAGGAGCCCGCCGCCGCCGAGCCCGCCGGCTCGGGTCGTCCCCGCTGGCTGATCCCGGCGATCATCGGCGTCGTCGTGCTGGTCGTCGCCGCGATCGTCGTCGGGATCGTCGTCAGCTCGAACGGCGACACCGACGAGGCGCCCCCCGCGGTCGCGACGACCATCCTCCTGCCGTCCCCGACGCCCACGCTCGAGCCGGTCGCCCGGCCCGCGACCACCGCGTTCGCCGTGGCGCTTCCGACGACCGTGCTCCAGTACGCGCTCGCGACGTCCGTCCCCGACGCCGAGTGGCAGGCGGCGGGCGCCATCGAGGCCTATACCGAGACGTACTCCGACGGCGGGAGCGGCACCGTGACGGTCCGCGCCGGCCAGTGGGAGACGCCCGCGGAGGCGACCGCGTTCGCCGCGAGCCTCGTCGCCGCCGTCCCGGCCGCACCCGCCCCGGACCCGTCCGCGTCGCCCACCGGTCCGACCCTCCCGCAGACCGGCGAGGTCACGGCCGGCGGGGCTGCGGCCGGCACATACACGATCAGCGACGCGGGCGACGGGACCGGCATCGCGGTCTGGACCAACGGCTCCGCGGTCTTCCAGGTCACGGGCCCGGTCGCGGAGATCGTCGACTTCTACAACGCGTTCCCGCTCTGACGACCGAGAACGACCGGGGACGCGTCCCAGGTCGTTCTCCCGGCAGTCAGCTCGCCGCGATGATCGACAGGATGTTGCCGGCCGGGTCGGTGAACCACGCGATCAGCGGACCCCCGCCGCGGAACACGTAGTCGTCGTCGGTCTGCACCGGCGTGCCCTCGTACCGCTCGAACGGCACCCCGCGCCCGCGCAGCTCCGCCACGGTGCCGGGAACGTCCTCGACCGGGAAGTTCAGCACCGTGTAGGTGGCGGGCACGTGGGCCGGCCCCTTGGGGTAGACCAGGACGTCGTGGCCGCCCTGGAAGTGCAGGGAGAGCATCCCGTTCTCTTCGGTGACGTCGAGCCCGAGCGCGTCGGCGTAGAACGCCTTCGCCGCCGGGACGTCGTCGGTCGAGAACCCGCTGAACGCCTTGCTGAGGTCCGCCATGGTCATTCCTCCGGATCAGGGTCGAGAACTCGTCCAGGTTCTCGCGAGACCGGCCCGGCGGCTAGGCGTGCGCGAGAGTGCGGTCGGGACTGGCCGCCGCCGGGAGGGTGACCGTGAACGTCGTCCCCGGGCCGCTGTCGACCGTGATCGTGCCGCCGTGGGCGGTGACGACCGCGTGCACGATGGCGAGCCCGAGACCGGTGGACCCGCTGGCGGAGTTGCGGGAGGCGTCGCCGCGGGTGAACCGCTGGAACAGGCTCTCGCGCAGGGCGGGCGGGATGCCGGGTCCGTCGTCGGCGACCTGCACGACGACCTGCTGCCCGGCGCGGCGGACGCGGACGGTGACGGTGGTGCCCGCGGGCGTGTGCAGCCGGGCGTTGGACAGCAGGTTGGCCAGCACCTGGCGCAGCCGGTGGTCGTCGCCGACCACGAGGGCGTCCTCGAGGTCGTCGTCCGACGGCAGGTCGAGCCGCCAGTCGTGGTCCGGGCCGGCGGCGTGCGCGTCGGTCACCGCGTCGATGGCCAGCACGGTGAGGTCCACCGGCTCCGAGGCCAGGGGGCGCCCCGCATCGAGCCGCGCGAGCAGCAGCATGTCCTCGAGCAGCGCGGTCATGCGCAGGGACTCGGACTCGACGCGGGACATGGCCTGCAGCGCGCTGACGGGCATCTCGTCGGGGGAGCGGCGCACCAGCTCGGCGTACCCGCGGATCGAGGCCAGCGGGGTGCGCAGCTCGTGGCTGGCGTCGGCGACGAACTGGCGCACCTGCGACTCGGACTCGTGCCGGGACGCGAGGGCCTGCTCGACGTGCCCGAGCAGCTGGTTGAGCGCGGCACCCACCTGCCCGACCTCCGTGGCGGGATCGGTGTCCTGCGCGGGCACGCGGTCGGCGAGCACCACCTCACCGCGGTCGAGGGGGAGCTGTGCCACGCGGTTGGCGGTGCCGACGACCCGGTCCAGCGGTCGGAGCTCGCGGCGCACGAGCACCAGGCCGGCGGCCGCCGCAACCAGCAGGGCGAGTGCGGCCACCACCAGCTCCACGACGACGAACGTGGTGACGGTGCTGGACACCGAGGTGGTGGGCAGGGCGGTGACCGTCGTCGTGCCATCGGCGTCGATGCTCGAGACCGCCCGATAGCTGCCCAGCCCGGTCAGGGTGATCGTGTGCGCGTCGCCGTCGGTCGGGACGGCGAGCATCTCCACGGTCTGGGCGTCGGTCAGCGCGGTCGGCGTGCCGTCGTCGTCGATGTAGCCGGCCTGGAACACGGTCAGGTCGGCGGGGTCGACGCCGGCGGGCTGCTCCACGTTGACCGTGCCGGCGTCCTGCCCCGGGCGGAAGTCACCGGTGCCGGGCGGGGCCGCGAAGACCTCGCCCGGGTCCTGGGTGCCCTGCCGCGGGAAGTCCGCCGCGCGCCGGTGAGCCGCGGTGACCTTCTCGTCGAGCTGCGCGACCAGGGAGCCCTGGAGCGCGAGCGTCGACACGGTGCCCATGGCGCCCGCCACGATCGCCACCAGCGCGACGACCATCACGACGAGGCGCCGGCGCAGCGTCCAGCGTGGACGAGTGGGCACGATCAGACAGACGGCTTCAGCACGTAGCCGACCCCGCGCAGGGTGTGCAGCATCGGGGTGCGGCCCTTGTCGATCTTGCGGCGCAGGTAGGACACGTAGAGCTCGACGATGTTGGCCTGGCCGCCGAAGTCGTACTGCCAGACGCGGTCGAGGATCTGGGCCTTGGACAGCACGCGCTTGGGGTTGCGCATGAAGTAGCGCAGCAGCTCGAACTCCGTGGCGGTCAGGCGGATGTCCTCGCCGTCGCGGGACACCTCGTGGCTGTCCTCGTCCATCCGCAGGTCGCCGACGACGAGCACGGCCTCCTCGCGCGACGACACCGCACCGGTCCGCCGCAGCAGGGCACGCAGCCGCGCGACGACCTCCTCCAGGCTGAAGGGCTTGGTGACGTAGTCGTCGCCGCCCGCGGTCAGGCCGGCGATCCGGTCCTCGACCGCGTCCTTGGCGGTCAGGAAGAGCACGGGGACGTTCGGGTGCGTGGCGCGGACCCGGCGGAGCACGTCGATGCCGGACAGGTCGGGGAGCATGACGTCGAGCACGATGACGTCGGGGTCGAGCGTCTTGGCGGCGCGGACGGCGGCGTGGCCGGTCAGCGCGTGGTCGACCTGCCAGCCCTCGTAGCGCAGGGCGGTCGACAGCAGCTCGGCGAGGGTCGGCTCGTCGTCGACCACCAGAGCACGGACAGGGGATCCGTCGGCACGGGAGAGCGCGTCCGGGCGGTGGCTGATGGTCGTCGTCATGACCCCAAGACTGGGCCGGTTACCTGTTGTGGCCCTGGACCGAACCTGTGAGTTGGCTGAGGATCGCTCAGTCGAGGGTGTGCGGGCGGTCGTCGCCGAGGAGCGCCGCCGCGAGGATCGCCTCGATCGCGAACTGCGTCGAGGTGGGCAGGTCGACGTCGTCGTCGAGCAGCCACTGGACCTGCAGACCGTCCATCACGCCGATGATCGCGCTGGCGGCACAGTCGGCGGTCTCCCGGGACACCCTGCCCTCACCGACAGCGATCACCGCGTCCGAGATCTCGCCGCGCAGCACGCGGAACCGGTCGGTGACCCATCCTCGGGCGGGGTGGTTCTCGGTCACGGACTCGCCGGTGAGCACCGAGTAGCTCTGGACGATGCCGGGCCGGTCGACGTTCATGCGCGCGGTGCGGACCAGGTGCTGGAAGAGGCCGAGCCCACCGGGGATGTGCTGGCCCTCGAGGTCGCGGACGTCCTCCTTGTCCCGGTACTCCAGCATCTCGACCAGCAGCTGCTCCTTGGAGCCGAAGTGGTGCAGGACCCCCGCGTGCGTGATCCCCACCTGCTCGGCGACCTCGGCGAGCGAGCCGTTGTTGTACCCCTTGGACCCGAACGTGATCGCGGCGGCGCGCAGGATCTCCGCACGGCGGTCTGCCGTGGCCTGACGGGGCTGCCGCGCGCGGCGCCTGGGCGCGGCTGCGGGGGGAACGGCGTCGTCCATGACCGAAACCATACTGTGATCTTGCCACTTACTGACAAGTCAGTAAGTTGTGGTTTCATTCTCGGCAGACGACAACGCTGTCCGATCGGAGAACCCTGCTGTGTCACTCGACACGGCCACCCAGCCGCCCACGGCTGAACGGCCCGCCACAGACCTTTCGACCATCCTGGCTGCCCTCAGCCTGGAGGAGAAGACGCGGCTCGTCGTCGGCGCCGGCCTGTGGTCCACCACGGCGATCCCGCACATCGGCCTGCGCGCCATGCACGTGTCCGACGGTCCGGCCGGCGTCCGCGGTGTCTCCGACTCCGCCGACGAGACGTCCGCCAGCTTCCCTGCCCCGAGCGCGCTCGCCGCGACGTGGGACGTCGACCTGGCCGACGAGCTGGGCCACGTGTTCGCCGCCGAGGCCCGCCGGCACGGCGTCGACGTCGTCCTCGCCCCGCAGGTGAACCTCCAGCGCACGCCCGTCGGCGGCCGGCACTTCGAGTGCTACTCCGAGGACCCGCTGCTCACCGGCGACATCGCGGTGCACGTGGTCCGCTCCGCGCAGGACCGCGGCGTGGGCATGTGCGTCAAGCACTTCGTCGCCAACGACTCCGAGACGCAGCGCACCAGCTACCTGTCGCGCGTCGACGAGCAGACCCTGCGCGAGGTGTACCTGGCACCCTTCGAGCGGCTGGTGCACGACGCCCAGGCGTGGTCGGTGATGAGCGCGTACTCCGGGATCGACGACGGGACCACCGCCGCGACCGCCGCCGAGCACCGCCCCCTGCTGACCGGCGTGCTCAAGGACGAGTGGGGCTTCGACGGCGTCGTCATGAGCGACTGGGTGGCCACCAAGTCCGTCGCGGCTGCCGCCGAGGGTGGCCTCGACCTGCAGATGCCCGGACCGGACGGCCCCTGGGGCGACGGCCTGCTCGACGCGGTCCGTGCCGGGGACGTCAGCGAGTCGCTGCTGGACGCCAAGGTGCTCCGACTGCTCCGGCTGGCCCAGCGCGTCGGTGCGCTCGAGGGCGTGGCGCCGTCGGGTGCGAGCCGCGACCGGGTGGCCGACGTGGACGTGCGTGGCGTGCTGCGCGAGCTGGTCTCCCGCTCCATGGTCGTGCTCCGCGACGACGAGCACGCGCTGCCGGTGTCACCCGACGACGTCACCCGGATCGCCCTGCTCGGCCCCAACGCGGTTCACCCGTTCGTGCAGGGCGGCGGTTCCGCGTTCGTCCGTCCGGACCACCTGTCGACCCCCGAGGCGGCGATCCGCGAGGCCTTCGGCGAGGTCGAGGTCGACGTGCACCCCGGGGCCGTCTCCCGCCTGCTGCCTCCGTCGCTCGACCTGGCCGGCCGGTGCACCACGCCCGAGGGCCACGTCGGCGCGCTCGGCGAGCTGCTCGACGCCGACGGTGCGGTCCTGGCCGCCGCCGACGTGACCGACTGGAACGGCTGGCTCCGCGAGGTGCCCGGACCCGCGGTCGCGCTGCGCATCCGCACCACCGTCCGGCTCGACGAGCCCGGCCGGCACGAGGTCGGCGTCGGCACCGTGGGCAGGCACCGGATCACGGTCGGCGGTCAGGTCCTCTCCACGAGCGACCACGTGGTCGGCGCGGAGGTCATCCTCGACTCCAGCGTCAACCAGCCCGTGCCCGCGACGCTGGTCATCGACGTGACCGAGCCGACGACCGTCGAGGTCGACGCGCTCGTGCAGGCCGTGCACCCGGTGGGGTACGCGAGCTTCGCCCGCGCCGAGCTGGTGCACCGCGTCCCCGGCACGTCCCCGGACGAGCTCCTCGCGGTCGCCGTGGAGGCCGCCGCCGCAGCCGATCTCGCGATCGTCGTCGTCGGGACCAACGAGGAGATCGAGTCCGAGGGGTACGACCGGACGTCGCTCGCGCTCCCCGGCACGCAGGACCAGCTGGTCAAGGCGGCGCTGGCCGCCAACCCGCGCACGATCGTCGTCGTCAACGCCGGTGCGCCTGTGCTGCTGCCGTGGCTCGACGAGGTGCCGTGCGTCCTGTGGGCGTGGCTCGGCGGCCAGGAGTGGCCCGAGGCGCTCGCGGACGTGCTCACCGGCGTCACCGAGCCGACCGGTCGCCTGCCCTGGACGCTCCCCGCCCACGAGTCCGACGTGCCCGTGCCGGACGCGATCCCCGTCGACGGCGTCATCGAGTACCACGAGGGCGTCCACGTGGGGTACCGCTCGTGGCTCAAGCTCGGTCGCACCCCCGCGGCACCCTTCGGTCACGGCCTCGGCTGGACCACGTGGGAGTACGTGGGCGTCGTCGCGCAACCCGTCGAGGCCGACGGGTCGGTCGTCCTGGACGTCACCGTCCGCAACACCGGCGCCCGCGACGGGCGCGAGGTGGTCCAGGTCTACGTCGAGCCGCCCAGCACGGGAGATCGTCCCGTGCGCTGGCTCGGCGGGTTCAGCGTCGTGCTCGCCGCCGCAGGCGAGCACGCGGTCGTCCGGGTCCGGGTGGACGCGAAGGCGTTCCGGACCTGGGACTCGGCACAGCCCGGTTGGGTCACCCCGGCCGGTACCTATCCGATCCGCGTCGGCCGCTCCTCGAGCGACCTGCGCCTCACGGTCGACGTGGCCCTCCCCAGTCCCGCGCCGGCGTAGCGACACCAAGCAGCCCGACCAAGCAGCCCGACCAGCACAGCTCCGGTCCGACGAGATCCGCAGTCCCGTCGGGCCGGTTACGACCAGCAGTTCCACCCCAGTGCAAGGAGGCACTCGTGAGAATCCGCAAGCTCTCGACGGTGATCGCTACGGCGGCCACCCTCGCGCTGCTCGCCACCGCCTGCTCCGGCAGCGGCGGCAGCGGCGACGACAGCACCGCAGGCGCCGACGGCGTCTCGGACAAGGTCTTGACGATCGGCATGCCGAACGGCCCGCAGCAGCCCAACCAGAACCCGCTCGCGACCGGCTCCGCGTCGCTCTCGCTCGGGTACGCGTTCGCGGTCTACGAGTCGCTCATGCAGGTCAACGAGCTCAAGCCGACGGACCCCCCGACGCCGTGGCTCGCCGAGTCGGTCGAGTGGAACCCGGACTCGACACAGGCCGTCATCACGGCCCGCGAGGGCGTGAAGTGGTCCGACGGCACGGACTTCACCGCCGAGGACATCGCGTTCTCCATCCAGCTCCGCAAGGACACCAAGGAGCTGAACACCGACTTCCCCGACCAGTACGGCGACATCACCGTCGACGGCAACAAGGTGACGGTGAACTTCCTGTCCGGCCAGTACGTCAACCAGGTCAAGCTGCTCAAGCTCCTCATCGTGCCCAAGCACCTGTGGGAGGGCGAGGACCCGGTCGCCTGGACCGACGACGAGATGATCGGCACGGGCCCGTTCAAGCTCAAGTCGTTCACCCCGCAGGCCGTCACCCTGGAGCCGAACACCGACTACTGGGGCGAGACCCCGAAGGTCGGCACCCTGCGGTACGACACGTTCAACGACAACGCGGGCCTGACCACGGCCCTCACCACCGGTGAGGCGCAGTGGGGCTGGACGTTCATCCCGGACTTCGAGAACACGTTCATCGCGCAGGACCCCGACCACTTCCACCAGGTGGCGGGCGGCGGCTTCGGCGTCGACGTGCTCTACCTGAACAACGAGACGAAGCCGTTCAACGACGTGGCGTTCCGCAAGGCGCTGAACATGGTCGTGGACCGCGCGGACATCTCGGCGACCGCCGGGTACGGCGTGTGGCCGCAGATCACGAGCGTGACCGGCCTGCCGCAGCCCTCGGGCGACGCGTTCATCTCGGACGCGTACGCGGACCAGGAGCTCTCGGTCGACGTCGACGGTGCCAAGGACGTCCTCACGGAGGCCGGCTACACCTGGGACGGCTCGGGTGCCCTCGTGGACCCCGACGGCGAGAAGGTCGCCTTCACGCTGCAGAACCCGACCGGCTGGACCGACTACCTCGACGCCCTGGGGATCATCTCCGAGGGTGCCAAGGCGCTCGGTGTGGAGGCGCCCGTCGAGGGCGTCGTCCAGGACACCTGGTTCAACGACATCATCCCGCTCGGCAACTTCCAGGCCTCGCTGCACTGGACCGACGGCGGCAGCACGCCGTGGAACATGTACGCCAACATCATGGACGGCGCGTCCTACGTGCCGCTCGGTGAGTCGGCGACCTGGAACTTCGGCCGCTACCAGAACGAGGAGGTCACCCAGGCCCTCTCCGACTTCAAGGCGGGCACCTCGGACAACGACCGCGCGGCTGCCCTGGACGTCGTCCAGAAGCACTTCGTGGAGGACGTCCCCGGTCTCGTGATCTGGTCGCGTCCGGCCGTCGCGCAGTACTCGACGGTCAACTACACGGGCTTCCCCACCGACGAGGACCCGTACGCGAACCCGCAGCCGACGGGCCCGCAGGCAGCGCTCATCCTGTCGAAGCTCACGCCGACCGAGTGACGCWGGTGGTGCGGCGGGCGGGCTCCGGCTCGCCCGCCGCACCAACGCACCCGACCCCCAAGGTGACCCGATGAGCTCCCCGCACGAAGAAGACCCGCCAGTCCTGCAGGCGATCGACCTGCGCAAGCACTTCCCCGTCCGCGGCTTCCGCTCGCAGAAGGTCGTGCACGCCGTCGACGACGTGAACCTCTCCCTCTATCGCGGCAAGGTGGTTGCGCTGGTGGGGGAGTCGGGGTCCGGCAAGTCCACGATCGCCCGGCTGCTCGCGCAGCTGATGCCCGTCACGGGCGGGCAGATCCTGCTGCACGGGCAGGACGCGACCGTGAAGAACCGCCGCGCGTTCCACCAGTACGTGCGGAAGGTCCAGATGATCTTCCAGGACCCGTTCGGGTCGCTGAACCCCGTGCACACCGTGCGCTACATGCTCACGCGCAGCCTGAAGATCCACCGCGGGCGCCTGCGCGGCGTCGAGCTGGAGGCCGCGCTCGAGGAGCTGCTGGACCGGGTGCAGCTGCGCCCGGCCGCGCGGTACATCGACAAGTTCCCGCACGAGCTCTCGGGCGGTCAGCGCCAGCGCGTGGCCATCGCCCGCGCGCTCGCGGCCGACCCCGAGGTGCTGCTCGCCGACGAGCCGATCTCGATGCTCGACGTGTCGATCCGCCTGGGCATCCTCAACCTGCTGCGCGACCTGCGGGACCGCCTGCAGCTCGCGATCCTCTACATCACGCACGACATCGCGTCGGCCCGCTACTTCGCCGACACGACGATGGTCATGTACGCCGGCCGGGTCGTCGAGAAGGGCGACTCCGAGTCGGTCACGCAGGACCCCAAGCACCCGTACACGCAGCTGCTGGTCCGGTCCGCACCCGACCCGGACGACCTCGAGGCCCGCGCCCGGGGCGCCCGCGGTGAGGCGCCGAGCCTGGTGGCCCCGCCCGCCGGCTGCCGGTTCAACCCGCGCTGCCCGTTCGCCAACGACGTCTGCCGCACCGAGGTGCCGCCGCTGATGCCCGTCGGGGAGGGCCGCGAGGCCGCCTGCTGGGGGTACGCGGACCGCGAGGACCGGCCTGTGCTGGGGTCCGTGCTCGACGCGTATGGCGAGCGGCCGACCGTGGACGTCTCTGTGCTGGAGGTCGACCGATGAGGTTCTTCACCCGCCGGATCGTGTTCTACGCGATCACCGCGTGGGCAGCGATCACCATCAACTTCTTCATCCCGCGGATCATGCCGGGCGACCCGGTGAGCGCCCTGATCGCCAAGAACCAGGGTCGGATCAGCCCCGACGCCGCCGAGGCGCTGCGCGCCCTGTTCGGGCTGGACGAGAACATGTCCCTCTGGGACCAGTACGTCGCCTACTGGCAGCTGCTGCTGCACGGCGACCTGGGCATCTCGTTCACGTACATGGCGCCCGTGGCGGACGTGATCCGCCAGGCGCTGCCGTGGACCATCGGGCTGGTCGGCATCGCGACGCTCATCAGCTTCACCATCGGCACGCTCGTCGGCACCGGCATCGGCTGGCGCCGCGGCACCTGGATGGACGGGCTGCTGCCGCTGTCGACCTTCTTCTCGGCCGTGCCGTACTTCTGGCTCGCCCTGATCGCCATCTCGCTGTTCTCGGTGACGCTCGGCTGGTTCCCCGCGAGCGGCAGCTACGACCGCAGCATGGTGCCCAACCTGTCGTGGGAGTTCATCGGGTCCGTCATCTACTACGGGTTCCTGCCGGCCATGACGATCGTGATCTCGTCGATCGCGGGCTGGATGCTCGGCATGCGCAACATGATGGTCACCGTGTCCTCCGAGGACTACGTGACCGTCGCGCAGGCCAAGGGCCTCAAGGAGCGGACCGTGCGGATGGGCTACGCCGCCCGCAACGCGATCCTGCCGCAGGTGTCCAGCTTCGCTCTGTCGCTCGGCTTCATCGTCGGCGGCACCCTGGTCATGGAGATCGTGTTCTCGTACCAGGGCATCGGCTACTACCTCTTCAGCGCCGTGAACGCGAAGGACTACCCCCTCATGCAGGGGTGCTTCCTGGTGATCACGTTCGCGGTGCTGCTCGCCAACATGGCAGCCGACGTCGCCTACGGCTTCCTCGACCCCCGCACGCGTCAGGAGGGCTGACATGACCGTCGAAGCCGCGTTCCTCGAGGACCTGGAGATCACGCCCGACGCGACGGCCCCGCGCACGGGCAAGCGCCGGTTCCTGTTCATGCGCAACGCGAAGGCCCTCACCGGCCTCGTGATCCTCGGGTTCTTCTTCCTCATCGCGATCATCGGGCCGTGGATCGCGCCGTACGACCCGAACGCGCGGTCGTCGGCCATCCTGCAGCCGCCGTCGTGGGCGCACCTCATGGGCACCACGCACCAGGGCCAGGACATCATGAGCCAGCTGATCCTCGGCACGCGCAGCGTGCTGGTGGTCGGGTTCGTGGCCGGCACGGTGGCCACGGTGATCGGCGTGATCGTCGGCGTCACCGCGGGCTACATCGGCGGGTTCGGCGACGAGTCGCTGTCCGCGCTGTCCAACGTGTTCCTGGTCATCCCGCAGCTGCCGCTCATCATCATCATCGCGGGCCAGCTGCCGTCCGCCGGGGGGCTCACGGTCGCGCTGGTGATCGCGGCGACCGGCTGGGCGTGGGGCGCCCGCGTCCTGCGAGCGCAGACGCTCTCGCTCCGGAAACGCGACTTCGTCGAGGCCGCGCGCGCCAACGGCGAGAGCACGTGGCGGATCATCTCCGCGGAGATCCTGCCCAACCTCACGGCCATCATCGCCGCCGGGTTCGTCGGCACCGTCGGGTTCGCCGTCCTGTCGCAGATCACGCTCTCGTTCGTCGGCATCACGCCCACCAACGAGTGGAACTGGGGCACGGTCCTGTACTGGGCGCAGGCGCAGCTGGCCCTGCAGCGCGGTGCGTGGTGGTGGTTCGTCCCCGCCGGTCTGCTCATCGCCCTGCTGGGCATGGCCTTGACGCTCATCAACTTCGGCATCGACGAGTTCGTCAACCCGCGCCTGCGGTCGGTGGGCCTGAACGCCCGCTCGATGCGCAAGCGCAAGATCCGTCCGCGCATCGGCTTCACGCCGGTGGTCTACGAGGCCAAGGAGGATCGCGCGTGAGTGCCGTGACCACCCAGCGCGCGTTCCGGGCGAACGCCGCTGCGACCGACCCCGTCCTGGAGATCAAGAACCTCTCGGTCGACTACGGGTACGACGAGGACCCGACGCACGTGCTGCGCCAGGTCTCGCTCACCCTCAACCGCGGCGAGGTGCTCGGCCTGGCCGGCGAGTCCGGCTGCGGCAAGTCGACGCTCGCCTACGCGGCGACCCGGCTGCTGCCTCCGCCCGGTCTGATCACGGGCGGCGAGGTCGTCTTCACCGACCGCGACGGGCAGAAGACCGACATCCTCACGCTCAACGACGCCGAGCTGCGGGCCACCCGCTGGCAGGACCTCGCGATCGTGTTCCAGGGCGCGATGAATTCGCTGAACCCGGTGTACCGGATCGGCCGGCAGATCGCCGACGGCATCTCCGCGCACCTGCCGGGGGTCACCAAGAAGGAGGCCCTGGAGCGTGCCGCGGGCATGCTCGAGCTGGTCGGCATCTCCGCGGACCGGCTGCGCGACTACCCACACCAGCTGTCGGGCGGCATGCGGCAGCGCGTGATGATCGCCATGGCCCTCGCGCTGGACCCGCAGGTGCTGATCATGGACGAGCCGACGACGGCCCTCGACGTGGTCATGCAGCGGCAGATCGTGGAGCAGATCGCGGAGCTGCGCGACCGGCTCGGGTTCTCGGTCATCTTCATCACGCACGACGTCTCGCTGCTCATCGAGATCGCCGACCGGATCGCGATCATGTACGCCGGCGAGATCGTCGAGGACGCGTCGGCGCAGGACATGTACCGCCGCCCGCGGCACCCGTACTCCGACGCGCTGCTGCACTCGTTCCCGCCCCTGCGCGGGCCCAGGCGTGAGCTGACCGGCATCCCGGGGTCACCCCCGGACATGTCCAACCTGCCCACGGGCTGCCCCTACCGGACGCGGTGCGCGCACGTGTTCGACGCCTGCGCGGCGATCACCCCGGAGCTCGTCGCGCCCGCGGTCGAGGGCGACGACCCCCGCCGCTCGGTCGCGTGCCTGCGCCACGACCCCGCGACGGTCGCCGCCGCCGGGTTCGAGCCGCAGCCCGTGCCGGTGGAGCTGCAGGTCCGCTGAGCCCCGCCCTGCCCCCGGCTCCCTCTCCACGGGACTGCTAGCCGGGGGCGGGGCGGCCCTGCTCCTTCGTGCGCGGCGACGCGCGCAGGTGCACCCGCTCGCCCTGGGTGCCGAAGATGACCAGCAGCTCCACGGGGCCCGGTCCCTCGTTGGCGAACCAGTGGGGCACGCGGGTGTCGAACTCGGCGGCCTCGCCCGGAGGGAGCACCAGGTCGTGCTCGCCGAGCACCAGCCGCAGGTGGCCGTCGATGACGTAGAGCCACTCGTAGCCCTCGTGGGTGTTCAGCTCCGGGTCGGGCGTCGGCGGGGCCGGCGGCAGGACCAGCTTGTAGACGAGCATCCCGCCGGAGCGCCGCGACAGCGGGATGACGGTCTTGCCGTGCTCGGTGACCGGGCGCGGGTGGATGCGCGGGTCGCCCGTCGCGGGCGCGCCCACCAGCTCGTCGAGCGGCACGCGGTACAGGCCGGCCAGGGGGACCAGCAGCTCCAGCTGCGGGCGCCGGGTACCCGACTCGAGGCGCGACAAGGTGCTGACGGAGATGCTCGTGGCGTCCGCGACCTGAGCCAGGGTCAGCCCGCGCTGCTGGCGGACCGCGCGGAGTCGGGGGCCGACGGTGCGCATCAGCTGGTCGATGTCGTCCATGGGTCGCAGTTTGCCACTTCGGCAAGGATGCTTGCCGGTCGGCGTGGGGGCGTCTGATGCTCTCCGCATGAGAGATGTGGTGGTCATCGGTGGTGGTGCTGCGGGGCTCAGCGGGGCGGTGACGCTGGCGCGGGCACGCCGGTCGGTCCTGGTGATCGACGCCGGCTCGCCCAGGAACGCGCCGGCCGACGGGGTGCACGGCCTGCTGGGCCAGGAGGGGGTGCCGCCGCTCGACCTGCTGGAGCGCGGGCGGGCCGAGCTGGTGGGGTACGGCGGCCTGGTGCTTCCCGGCCAGGTCGTGGCCGCCGCACGCGAGGACGACGGGTTCGTCGTGACGCTGGCCGACGGGACGACCGAGCGTGCGCGACGCCTGCTGGTGGCCACCGGCCTCGTCGACGAGCTCCCCGACCTCCCCGGCCTGCGTGAGCGCTGGGGCCACGACGTCCTGCACTGCCCCTACTGCCACGGCTGGGAGGTGCGCGACCAGCCGATCGGTGTGCTCGGCACCACGGAGCGCTCGGTGCACCAGGCGCTGCTGTTCCGGCAGTGGTCCGACGACGTCCTCCTCCTCCAGCACACCGCCCCGGACCCGACGCCGGAGCAGGCCGAGCAGCTGGCAGCGCGAGGTGTGCGGGTGGTGCCCGGCCGCGTGGCGGAGGTGCTCGCCGCCGACGGCCGGCTCAGCGGCGTGCGGCTGGAGTCGGGCGAGGTGGTGGCCCGGTCCGCGCTGACCGTGATGCCGCGGTTCGTCGCGCGGCTGGACGGGCTCGCCGGTCTCGGGCTGGTCGCCGTGCCGCACGAGATGGGCGTCGGGGAGCACGCCGCGTCGGACCTCATGGGGGCGTCGAGCGTCCCGGGCGTGTGGGTGGCCGGCAACGCG
The DNA here is from genome assembly GCF_056405535.1 of Cellulomonas sp. P1_G12_2. Lineage (NCBI taxonomy): Bacteria > Bacillati > Actinomycetota > Actinomycetes > Micrococcales > Cellulomonadaceae > Cellulomonas > Cellulomonas sp. P1_G12_2. The sequence continues at coordinate 584,579 of NZ_JBFUBX010000001.1, forward strand.
GCCGACCTGATGGCCCAGGTGACCGGAGCGATGGCGGCCGGCACGCGCGCCGCCGCGGCGCTGAACCTGGACCTGATCGCGGAGGACACCGCGCTCGCGGTCGACGCAGCCCACAGGCAAAGAGGTGGTCACGTCCAGGTTGTGCACAGCCCCGGTCGGTGAAGTGGGTGTCGAGCACGCACCGCGTGACCGACAGAGCCGGGAGGCCCGCCATGAGCCTGCATGCAACCGCAGCGACCGCACCCGCCACGCTGGACCCCTGGCTGACCGCGAACGTCCGGCCCGCGGGGTCGTTCGGTCGCGCGGACGTGGTCCGGCTCCGCGCGCTGCTGGGCGCGCTGTCCGCGAGTGCGTCGCTGGTGGTGCTCGACCTCGCCGCCGTGAGCCTGCGCAGCGGGCACGCGGCCGAGGCGATCGACGAGGCGGGCTGGGAGCTCGAGCGCCGGGGCGGCTGCCTGCTGTGCATCAACGCGGACGCCGACGTGCGCGCGCGGCTGGACGGCTGCCGGCACGCCGTGGTGGTCGGGCCGGGGGAGCCGACGCCGCTGCCGTGAGGCTGTCTGCACGTCGGAACGGCACCGGGTGCACCCCTTCGGGTGACCTACCTTGGTGCGGTGAGCGACACCCCCGTCATCCCCGCACCGTCGCGGCAGGCTCCGGCCGCCGCGGACCGGCGTGGTGTGGTCGTCGCGATCGCGGTCGTCGTGGCGGTGCTCTCGTTCGCGGGGGTGTTCGTGCTCTGGCGCGTGTTCGTCGACACGCTGGCGGGTCAGCAGGTGGAGAACGCCGCGCTCCAGGGCGCCCTGTACGGCCAGACGCAGCTGTGGCGGGTGGCCGAGCGGGTGCTCGACGTGGTGTCGGTGAGCGCCATCGCCGCCGTCCTCCTCGGCGCGATGCTCATCGCCGCGCTGCGCCGCCGCTGGTCGCTGGCCGTGCAGGTGGCCGTGCTGATGATCGGTGCCAACCTCACCACCCGCGTGCTCAAGAACGCGGTCCTCTACCGCCCGGACCTCGGGGTGGAGGCCAGCTACGGCAACACCCTGCCCAGCGGGCACACCACGGCGGCCGCCTCGATCTCGGCGGCGCTGCTGCTCGTGGTCCCGCCGCGCATGCGCCCGTGGGCGGCCGTGCTCGGCGCCGGCTACACGACGGCGACGGGCGTCTCGACCCTCATCGGTCAGTGGCACCGGCCGTCGGACGTCGTCGCGGCGGTGCTCGTCGTCCTCGCGTGGACCGCGATCGCCTGCGCGCTCGTCGCGCTGACGCCCGCGCGGCCGTCGACCGCGACCGGTGCCCTCCGCCTCGCGTCGGACCCGCCCCCGGCGCCCGCCACGATGCGCGCGGTGCTCGCGGGGCTCGTCATCGTGGGTGTCGGCGCGGGGGCGTCCGCGGCGGTCGCCCTCTCGCACACGTGGAACAACCGGGACGATCTGGAGGCCCGCGCCGAGCAGGTGACCGCCTATCTGGGCGGTGCCGCGGGCGCCCTGATGGCGTCGTGCCTGGCGTTCGCGGTCATGCTGGTGCTGCGGCAGGCCGCGGCATCGCGATTGCCGCGGGGTTGACGGCACGCCGTAGAGTCCCCAGCGGTGAACGAGGAAGCGGGTCGTCCGGCCCGCCGAAGTCTGAGAAGGGCCTGACCGATGTCTGCAGGGCGCAAGCTCGTGATCGTGGAGTCGCCTGCCAAGGCGCGCACGATCGCCGGGTACCTCGGCGAGGAGTACGACGTCGAGGCGAGCGTCGGGCACATCCGTGACCTCCCCCAGCCCTCGGAGCTGCCGGCGGACATGAAGAAGGGTCCGTTCGGCAAGTTCGCGGTCGACGTGGACAACGGCTTCGCGCCGTACTACGTGGTCGACGCGGACAAGAAGAAGAAGGTCAGCGAGCTCAAGAAGCTGCTGAAGGACTCCGACGAGCTCTTCCTGGCCACCGATGAGGACCGCGAGGGCGAGGCCATCGCCTGGCACCTGCTGCAGGAGCTCAAGCCCAAGGTCCCCGTCAAGCGCATGGTGTTCCACGAGATCACCCGCGAGGCCATCCAGCGCGCGCTGGCCAACACCCGCGAGCTGGACGACCGGCTGGTCGACGCCCAGGAGACCCGCCGCATCCTCGACCGGCTGTACGGGTACGAGGTCAGCCCCGTGCTCTGGCGCAAGGTCCGTCAGGGCCTGTCGGCCGGCCGCGTGCAGTCCGTCGCGACGCGGCTGGTGGTCGAGCGCGAGCGCGAGCGCATGGCGTTCGTCGCCGCCGACTACTGGGACGTGACGGGCACGTTCGCCGTCGCCGACGAGGCCGAGCCGTCCTTCGACGCCCGCCTGACGTCGGTCGACGGGCAGCGTGTCGCCAGCGGGCGTGACTTCCTGGACACCGGGCAGCTGCGGGCCGCCGACGTCGCCCACCTCGACGAGGCGCGGGCGACGTCGCTCGTCGCCGGCCTCGCCGACGCGTCGTTCTCGGTGGCCTCGCTGGAGACCAAGCCGTACACGCGCCGCCCCGCCGCCCCGTTCACCACCTCGACCCTCCAGCAGGAGGCGTCGCGCAAGCTGCGGATGGCGTCCCGGCAGACCATGCGCACCGCGCAGGGGCTGTACGAGAACGGCTACATCACCTACATGCGTACGGACTCCTCGTCGCTGAGCACGCAGGCGATCGACGCCGCGCGGCGGCAGGCCTCGGAGCTGTACGGCGCCGAGTACATCCCCGACGCGCCCCGCGTGTACACGAGCAAGGCCAAGGGTGCCCAGGAGGCCCACGAGGCCATCCGGCCCGCCGGTGACCACTTCCGGACCCCGGCGCAGGTGGCCAAGGAGCTGTCCGGCGACCAGTTCCGCCTGTACGAGCTGATCTGGAAGCGCACCGTCGCCTCGCAGATGGCCGACGCCCGCGGTCAGACCGCCTCGGTCCGCCTCGGTGCCACCGCGGCCGAAGGCACCGACGTCCTGTTCTCGGCGTCGGGCACGGTCATCACGTTCCGCGGGTTCCTCGCCGCGTACGAGGAGGGTCGCGACGTCTCGCGGTACTCCGAGGACGCCGAGGAGGCCCCGGCCGAGAAGGACGACGCCCGCCTGCCGAAGATGTCCGAGGGCGACCCGCTGTCGGCGTCGGACCTCACCGCCGACGGCCACCGCACGTCCCCGCCGCCGCGCTTCACCGAGGCCTCGCTGGTCAAGGCGCTCGAGGAGCGCGGGATCGGCCGCCCGTCCACCTACGCCGCGACGATCTCCGTCATCCAGGACCGCGGGTACGTGACCGGTCGCGGGCAGGCCCTCGTGCCGTCGTGGCTGGCGTTCGCAGTCACGCGACTGCTCGAGGAGAACTTCGACTGGCTGGTCGACTACGACTTCACCGCCGAGATGGAGGAGGACCTCGACGCCATCGCGGCGGGGGACAAGGACCGCGTGGCGTGGCTGTCGAGGTTCTACTTCGGCGACGGCTCGGGCAACGAGGAGGGCGAGGGCCTGCGGGACCTCGTCGCCAACCTCGGTGACATCGACGCCCGCGAGGTCAACTCGATCCCGATCGGCGAGGGCATCGTCCTGCGCGTCGGCCGGTACGGGCCGTACCTCGAGGACTCTCTGGCGGAGCCGGCTGAGGACGGCACCACCCGGCGCGCGTCGGTCCCCGAGGAGCTGGCACCCGACGAGCTCACCGTGGCCAAGGCGCGCGAGCTCCTGGAGACGCAGCCCGAGGGCGACCAGGTGCTTGGCACCGACCCCGTCGCCGGCACCCCGATCGTCGCGCGCAACGGCCGCTACGGCCCGTACGTGACCGAGATCCTGCCCGACCCGGAGATCGACACGTCGCTGTCGGCCGCCGCGCAGAAGCGGGCGCTGGCCGCCGCCCCGAAGCCGCGCACCGCGTCGCTGTTCAAGTCGATGTCGCTGCAGTCGGTGACCCTCGACGACGCCCTCATGCTCCTGTCGCTGCCGCGCGTGGTCGGCGTGGACCCCGAGTCCGGGACCGAGATCACCGCGCAGAACGGCCGCTACGGCCCGTACCTGAAGAAGGGCACGGACTCGCGCACGCTGGCCTCGGAGGAGGCGCTCTTCTCGACGACGCTCGACGAGGCGCTGGCCATCTACGCGCAGCCCAAGCGCGGCCGCGGCGCGACGTCGGCACCGCCCCTGCGTGAGCTGGGCGACGACCCGACGTCCGAGAAGCCGATCACCGTCAAGGAGGGGCGCTTCGGCGCCTACGTCACGGACGGGGTCACCAACCGGACCCTCCCGCGGGACCTCACGCCCGAGTCGATCACGCGCGAGCAGGCGGTCGAGCTGCTGGCCGAGAAGCGTGCGTCGGCCCCCGCGAAGAAGAAGGCCCCCGCCCGCCGCACACCGGCCAAGAGCAAGGCCGCCGCCAAGAAGTAGGGCTCAGCCGAACAGGCTCTCGCGGGTCACGGTCGGGTCCGCGCGGCCGTCGAGCACGCGACGGCAAGGCGGTCCGCCCGGCGAGCTCGTGAGTTCTGGGCGAGTTCGTGAGCTGCGGCTCACGAACTCGACTCGTCCTCACGAACTCGGCGCCGCGGCGGCCCGGACCGGCACCGGCCCGGCATGGCGCGCACCGCCACGCGCGCTAGGTTGTGGCCCATGGCTGACCGCGCTGAAGACCCCCGTTCCGCACCGCCGATCCGCTGGGGCATCCTCGGCGCCGGCAACATCGCCGCGACGTTCGCGTCGGCCGTCAACGCGCACACCCGCGCGCAGCTGGTCGCGGTCGGCTCGCGCAACAAGGACCGTGCGGAGCGGTTCGCCACGGCGCACCACATCCCCACCACCCACGTGGGCTACCGCGAGCTCGTCGAGGACGCGCAGGTCGACGCCGTCTACATCGCGACCCCGCACTCCGAGCACAAGGAGCAGGCGCTCCTGGCCATCAAGGCCGGCAAGCACGTGCTGGTCGAGAAGGCGTTCACGCGGAACGCCGGGGAGGCCGAGGAGGTCTTCGCCGCCGCACGCGCCGCCGGGGTGTTCGTCATGGAGGCGATGTGGACGCGGTTCCTGCCGCACGTCTACGCGCTCCACCAGGTGATCGACGCCGGGGAGATCGGCGAGATCATCAACCTGTCCGCCGACCACGGTCAGGCGTTCACGTTCGACCCGAAGAGCCGGCTGTTCGACCCGGCGCTGGCCGGCGGCGCCCTGCTCGACCTGGGTGTGTACCCCGTCTCGTTCGCCCATGACTTCCTCGGCGTCCCCGATGGCGTGCAGGCGGTCGGGCAGCTGACCACCACGGGCGTCGACGGCCAGATCTCCATGGTCCTGTCCTACGGGGACCGGGCGCAGGCCACCCTGTCGACGACGATGTGGGCCAAGACGCCGACGATGGCGCTCATCTCGGGCACCGAGGGCAACATCGTGGTCAAAGGCAGCTTCTACGCCCCGACCTCGTTCCACGTGCAGCGCCTCGACGGCCGGGTCTGGGAGTTCAACCAGCCGGGCACCAAGGGCCTGCAGTACGAGGCCGCGGAGGTCGCCCGCCGGGTGGCCGAGGGCGCCACGCAGAGCCCGCGGATGACCTGGGGCAACACCCTCGAGGTGCTGCGGACCATGGACACGATCCGCTCGCAGATCGGCGTCGGCTACCCCGGGGAGTGAGGCGCCCGGGCTGTCACCGGCGGCGGCTACCCTGACGCAGTGACCTCGCCTCCTGCTGGCCTCTTCCTCTCCTTCGAGGGCGGCGACGGCGCCGGCAAGTCGACGCAGGCGCGCCTCCTGGGCGAGTGGCTCACCGGCCTCGGCCGCGAGGTCGTGCTCACGCGGGAGCCCGGCGGCACCGAGCTCGGCGTCCTGCTGCGGGACGCGGTCCTGCACGGCGACCACGTCGACGCACGCACCGAGGCACTCCTGTACGCCACCGACCGCGCGCACCACGTGGCGTCGCTGGTCCGCCCGGCGCTGGCCCGCGGTGTCGTGGTCGTCACCGACCGCTACCTCGACTCCTCCGTGGCCTACCAGGGCAGCGGCCGGGACCTGGGGGCCGACGAGGTCGAGCGCCTCTCCCTGTGGGCCGTCGACGGGCTGCTCCCGGCGCTGACCGTGCTGCTGGACCTCGATCCCGTGGCCGGCAAGGCGCGGCTGACGGGGGACCCGGACCGGCTCGAGAGGGCCGGCGACGAGTTCCACCGGCGCACGCGTGAGGCGTTCCTCGGCCGGGCCGCAGCCGAGCCCGGCCGGTGGCTCGTGCTGGACGCGACGCGGCCGGTCGACGAGCTCGCCGCCGCGGTGCGCGAGCGCGTGGCACCGCTGCTCGGGGTCGCGCCGTGACCAGCGTCTGGGACGACGTCGTCGGCCAAGAGCCCGCGGTCGAGGTGCTCCGGCACGCCATCGAGGACCCCGCGGCGATGACCCACGCGTGGCTGCTGACCGGACCCCCCGGATCGGGACGGTCGAACGCTGCCCGCGCGTTCGCCGCGGCTCTGCAGTGCGCGACCGGCGGCTGCGGCGTCTGCCACGACTGCACCACCACCCTGCGCGGGCTGCACCCGGACGTCACGGTCGTCGCCACCGAGGGCGTGTTCATCCGCGCCGAGACCGCCCGCCCGCTGGTGGAGCTCGCGCAGCGGTCCCCCTCGCAGGGGCGGCACCGGGTCATCATCATCGAGGACGCCGACCGGCTGAACGACACCAGCGGCAACTCGCTGCTCAAGGCCATCGAGGAGCCGGCCGGCCGCACGGTCTGGGTGCTCTGCGCGCCGAGCCCGCAGGACGTCCTGGTCACCATCCGGTCCCGCAGCCGGTCGGTGGCGCTCCGGGTTCCACCGGTCGACGCGGTCGCGGCCCTGCTGGTGTCGCGCGACGGGATCGACCCGCAGGTGGCCATGGTCGCGGCCCGCGCGGCGCAGAGCCACGTCGGGATCGCCCGACGGCTGGCCCGGGACCCCGAGGCTCGCGCACGCCGGTCCGCGGTGCTGGGCATCGCGGCGAAGATCCGCGGGGTCGGCGACGCGGTCATGGCGGCCGGTGAGCTCGTCGAGACCGCGCAGGCCGACGCCAAGGCCGCCACCGAGCAGCGGGACGCCGAGGAGAAGGCGGAGCTGCTCCGGTCGATGGGCGCCGAGGGCGCAGCCACCCTGCCGCCCTCCCTGCGCACCCAGGTGCGGCAGCTGGAGGAGGACCAGAAGCGCCGGGCCACCCGCGCGCAGCGGGACGTGCTGGACCGCGCGATGGTCGACCTGCTCTCGCTCTACCGGGACGTGCTCGTCGTGCAGCTGGGAGCAGGCGTCGAGCTGGTGAACGTCGAGCACGAGGCGTCGGTCCGTGCACTGGCGGAGGCGAGCACGTCCGTCCAGACCCTGCGCCGGATGGATGCGGTCGGTCAGGCGCGCACCCGCCTGGCGGGGAACGTGGCCCCGTTGCTCGCCGTCGAGGCGATGGCGGTGGCGCTGCGTCCGCAGGGCTGATCGTCCGCGCCGGTTGTGCAGATCGAGTGACGGCTGCGCACCCTGGGCGGACCGGGCGACTGTGGCTCAGGATCGGCGGCTACCGTGTGCGCATGCCGCTCTCCGCCCGCCTCGTCGCGCCCGCGGGCGTCGAACGTGACCGGCGGCCACGCCTCGCCGCTGCCCTCGTCAGTGCCGCCCTCGTCGTCGTCGTCCTGCTCGCCGGGTGCGTGGCACCCAAGAACCAGGCGTCGGCCCCCGCCGAGGGCACGAGCACGGCGGCGCCGTCCGACGGGGCGACCGGTGACCTCGCCCAGTTCTACGGGCAGCAGCTCGAGTGGACGACGTGCGCGGAGGGCGAGTGCGCGACGGCGCAGGTTCCGGTGGACTACGCGAACCCGTCCGGCCCGTCGATCGGGATCGCACTGGCGCGACTCAAGGCGACCGGGGGCGAGCCGCTCGGCTCCCTGCTGGTCAACCCCGGAGGCCCGGGTGTGTCCGGCGTCGACTTCCTCGCCTCGCTCTCGTCGACGGTGAGCCCGGACGTGCGGCTGCAGTACGACCTCGTCGCGTTCGACCCGCGCGGCGTCCAGCGGTCCAGCCCCGTGGACTGCGTCGACGGGCCTGCCCTGGACGAGCTTCTCGCCTTCGACCCGGACTACTCCACCGACGCGGGCATCCAGACGGTCATCGACATGTACGGCGAGCTCGGAGTCGGCTGCGCGGAGCGGACGGGCGACGTCCTGGGGCACGTCGACACCGTCAGCGCGACCCGCGACCTCGACATCCTGCGCGGCGCGCTCGGTGACGAGAAGCTCTCCTACCTCGGCTACTCCTACGGGACGGTGCTCGGCTCCACGTACGCGGCCCTGTTCCCCGCGAAGGTGGGCCGCCTGGTGCTGGACGGCGCCAAGCCGCCCACGCTGACCACCACCGAGGTGTCGCAGGGGCAGGCCGTCGGCTTCGAGACCGCCCTGCGCGCCTATATCACCGACTGCCAGGCCGGTCCCCGGTGCCCCCTGGACGGGTCCGCCGACGACGGTCTCGCCCAGATCAAGGACCTGCTCGACCGCGCGCGCAGCAACCCCCTGTCCACCGGCACGGCCCGTGATCTGACCGCCTCGCTGGCCTTCTACGGGATCGCGATGCCGCTGTACTCGCAGTCGTACTGGCCCTACCTGACGCAGGCCCTGACGGCGGCGCTCGAGAGCAACGACGGCTCGATGCTCCTCCAGCTGGCCGACCAGTACTTCGACCGGGAGCCGGACGGCACCTACAGCACGAACGCGATGGTGGCGTTCTTCGGGATCAACTGCCTGGACAGCCGCGACCCCGCCGACTTCGACGCCATGCGCGCCGAGGCCGCCCAGATCGAGGCCGCGGCGCCGACGGTCGGCGTCTTCTTCGGCTACGGCCCTACGGTGTGCGCCCAGTGGCCCGTCCCCGAGGTCGGGGGGCTCCCCTCGTACACGGCCGAGGGCGCGGCACCCATCCTCGTCGTCGGTACCACCGGCGACCCGGCGACCCCGTACGCGTGGGCCGAGGAGATGGCCGACCTCTTGTCGTCGGGCGTGCTGCTGACCTACGAGGGGGAGGGCCACACCGCCTACGGCTCCTCGAACGAGTGCATCGCCGCCGCCGTCGACGGGTACCTGCTGGCGGGGACAGTCCCGGCCGACGGGACCCGTTGCTGACGATCCCGCTCGCTTTGGAGCGGCGGGGGTCTGCCGGGTACAGTAAGCGGGCTCGCCGGGGACCACGGTCCACGACGACGCCGCCTTAGCTCAGTCGGCAGAGCGTCTCACTCGTAATGAGAAGGTCAAGAGTTCGATTCTCTTAGGCGGCTCCACCACGAAGGCCCCGTGACCAGCGACATCGCTGGCGCGGGGCCTTCGACATGCCCGGGCCTGCGCCCTTTGAGGCTGCCCGTGGTCCCAATCTTGGACTCGGTGCGCGGCGCAGCGGTGCACGGGCGGGCCGATTGGAGGGCTGTTCCTCGGCGTCCAACGCGTTGCAGGCGCAGATGGACCCCACGGGCGGCACTGCCTAGCAAGTTGCGATGGGACTAGGCGAGCTGGTCCGCAACGACTGCGCCGTCCTCACTCTCGCCCGGTCGCTGAACTGCAACCAGACCGCTGGCGTCACCGCGTCCCGACCGCTTCCTCGACCTGAAGAGTCCCGCGACGCTCACGCCCACCGCGCCGGCCGAGCCGGCTATTGCCCCACCGACGCCCTTGACCGCGGTGAGTGCCTGGGGCTCATCCGGGATCCCGTCTCCGTCGAGGTCCACGCTCCGGAACTGTCGCGACGCCGTGCTGGCGGCGCCAGCCATGCTGGTGCCCATTGCGACGGCGCTCGTCGCGACGCCGGTTCCTGCCGTTCTGGCGGTGCCTGAGATCCAGTTCCCGGTCGCCGTCGCCGCGTCTTCCAACGCTGCCAGAGCGCGGTTGGTCTCGGACTCGAGATCGTCCGCGTCGGCCTTGACCTTCACCGGGATCGCCAGATGTGCGGGGAACGCGTCGGGTGCGGCGGCGAACGCGGTTCGTGATGCGTTGATGACGTCGCGACCGAACACGAAGCGGGTGACTCCTCCCGTCAGTGCCCCGACGCCGTATTCGATCGCCGCCTGCTGCTTCCCGCCTAGGGACTCGCGGACGGTGTCGAGCTGGCCCGTCTGAATGGTCCGGACAAGACTCTGCGCCCCTCCCGCGGGCAGCGTGTCTGCGAGCGTGCTCGCCCAGTGCGACCAGTCCCCACGGCCAGCAGCGATCCGCTGCCCGACGCCGACGACGCCCTCTGACGAGGCGCTCGCGACGTCTGCCGCCATGGTCGCGATCTGCTGCTGGCTGACGCGACTGTTCGACAAGCCGTACACGAGGGCATGAGCCTGGTCCTGGTCGAGCTCCATCCCGTGGATATCGGCGATGGCGAGACCGAAGATCGCAGTGAGCTCGAACTGCAGCTGCTCGTCGCCCGCAGGCAACATCGCCGCGACTCGCTGAGCACCGCTCTTGGTCACACCCAGAGCCACGTTCTTCGCGGCCGCCTTCGCAGCGGTCTTCGCCGCCACCTTCGTGGCTTCCTTGCCCGCCTTCTTGGCGGCCTGCTGGCCCGCACTCTTGGCGCCGGCTGCCGCTGCCCCGACACCTGGGATCAACGCGATGCCGATGTCCGCCGCGATTGCGCCGGCGGCGATGACGGCACCCGCGGTGCTGATTGACGTGCCGTAGTGCCGCTCGAGCATCTGGATCACCTCGGCGGGCGTCGCGTCCGGATGCCGGCGACGGACACGGATGACGTACTTGCGAGCGATGGAGTGGCGAGCGCTGACCGCCTTTGCGATCTCACGTGCGGCGTCCTCGTCGTCCAGCTCCGCCTCCACCGTCACGGCTACGACGTCGGCCGTCGCCTGCTCCTCGGCAACCGCCGGTACTGATGTCCGCTCATGTGCTTCCAGAGGTACCGGCGTCGTCATGCTTGGTTCATCGGCAGAAACCAGCCCCCGCTTCACGGCTCGCACGATCCGCTCGAGAAGCTCGGCTCACCTGGAGACGGCGCTCAGAACAACCGGCTGGGGGCCGAGTCGTGCAGGGGACTTGCGGCGATTCGGTCTGCCCCAGAACGGTCACGAGGTCGGTCGTTGCGGCTCCGCACGTACCGCCTCCTGCCCGCAAGCCCTGCGAACGCCGCACGTCCGCACCGTCGGTGTCGGCCACGACAGCCTCGAGAGTCGCGCGCCACACCTCGTCCAGACTGCTCTGACGGCGCATCGCACGGCCGCTCGTGGTCGCCACTCGGACCGTGAACAGTGCATCTTGGCCGAGCGGGAAGGCAGACCGGTGTCTCGTCGTCATACCTAGAGCCGCTAGGGTTACATACCTAGCACATCAAGGTAGAGGAGCCGTCGTCGTGCGCATCGACAAGGACCTGGTCGCCGCCTCGGCGACTCCGCTCGTGCTCGGGATCCTGGCGGAAGGCGACCTCTACGGGTACGCGATCCTCAAACGCGTCGGCGAGCTCTCCGGCGGTCGGATGCAGTGGACGGACGGCATGCTCTACCCGCTGCTGCACCGGCTCGAACGGCTCGGCCACGTCTCGTCGTCCTGGGGTACGTCCGAGGCGGGCCGACGCCGCAAGCACTACGCGATCACCCCGACCGGCCGGGCGGCGCTCGCCGAGCGGCAGGCACAGTGGAACGTGGTCGCGGACGCGCTCCGGCAGGTCTGGGAGTCGGCGCCGCGGCCCGCCACCGTCGTGGAGGTGTGGGCGTGATGGCGCACGACGACCAGCTCGAGGCCCAGATCGACAGGTGGCGCGGCTACGTGCACCGACGTCAGGTCATCTCGTCGGCCGACGTCGACGAGCTCGAGGACCACCTGCGGGGTCAGGTGGCCGACCTGCGTGCGACCGGGCTCGACGACGACGAGGCGTTCCTCGTCGCGATCAAGCGCCTCGGCAACCTGGACGTCGTCTCCCGCGAGTACGCCCGTGAGCACTCGGACCGGCTGTGGAAGCAGCTTGCGCTGGTCCCCGACAGCACCCTCGGCACCACAGGCGCGCCGGCGCCGCGGTGGCGGGAGCTCGCGGTCGTGCTCGCGCTCGCGGTCGGTGCGGGCGTCGCGGTGCGTGCGGGTGTCGCCTGGTTCGACGACGAGCTCGCGCTCGCTCGCAACATCGGCCTGCTCGTGGTCCCGTTCCTCGCCGCGTACCTCGGGTGGAAGCGCCAGGTCGGCGTGCGGACCGTGGCGGCGATCGCCGTGCCGTTCGTCGTGCTCGCCGTCGTGCTCAACGTGTACCCGTTCATCCCCGAGGGGTCGACCGAGGTGCTGGCGATCATCCACGCCCCCGTCGTCCTGTGGCTGCTGGTGGGGCTCGCGTACGTCGCCGAGTCGTGGCGCTCGGACGGCCGGCGGATGGACTTCGTGCGGTTCACGGGCGAGCTCGCGATCTACTACACGCTGCTCGCGCTGGGTGGCGGAGTCCTCCTGGGCCTCACCGCCGGGGTGCTCCAGCTCGTCGGCGTCGACCCCGGCCCGGTGATCACGGAGTGGGTGATGCCGTTCGCCGTCCCGGGCGCGCTCATCGTCGCCGCCTGGCTCGTCGAGGCCAAGCAGGACGTCGTCGAGAACATCGCCCCTGTGCTGACCCGGATCTTCACGCCGCTGACCATCGTCATGCTCGTGGCCGTCCTGGTGGCGCTGATCGCCTCCGGGGGACTCGTCGAGGTGGACCGCGACCTGCTCATCCTGATGGACGCGATCCTCGTGCTGGTCCTGGCGCTGCTCCTCTACTCGATCTCGGCCCGCGACCCGCTCGCGCCGCCCGCGCTCGCCGACTGGCTCCAGCTCGTCCTGGTGGGGGTGGCCCTCGCGGTCGACGCCGTGATGCTGACCGCGATGCTCACGCGGATCGCGGAGTTCGGCACGAGCCCCAACAAGATCGCCGCGCTCGGTCTCAACCTGCTGCTGCTCGTGCACCTCGGGGTCTCGGCGTGGCGGAGCGGCCGGTTCCTGCGTGGTCACGGCACGTTCTCGGCGCTCGAGCGCTGGCAGACGCGGTACCTGCCGGTCTACGCAGCCTGGGCCGCGGTCGTCGTGATCGTGTTCCCGCCGCTGTTCGACTTCGCCTGACTCGCCGTCCGGGACTCCCCGCACAGGCACCGACATGAAGGCCCCGCGACCAGCGGTATCGCTGGTCGCGGGGTTTCGTCGTTCCCGCTTCATCCGGCGGGTTGGCCTGGGTTGGCCGGGTCGTCGTTGACCCACGTCCGGCTGCTCGGAGGCGTCGGCATGTACCGAGCTCGCGCGGGCATCTGTTGACTACGGACCTGAGGACGCTCATAATTGAGTCCACTCGGTATTGCCCACCCATGCACGAAGGAAAGTCACCCATGCGAGCGTTCGTCGTCAGCAAGTACCAGGGACCGCTGCACGAAGCGGATGTCCCCGAGCCCGTGGTGGGGGAGCACGACGTGCTCGTCCAGGTGCAGGCCGCCGGGCTGAACGTGCTCGACGAGAAGATCCGCGCAGGGGAGTTCAAGTCGTTCCTCCGGTACGAGCTGCCGCAGGTCGTGGGGAACGACGTCGCCGGGACCGTGATCGGCGTCGGTGCCCAGGTGCGGGGGTTCGTTCTCGGCGACCAGGTGTATGCCCGGCCCGACAAGGACCGCATCGGTACGTTCGCGGAGCGCATCGCGGTCGCGGAGGCGGACCTGGCGCTCGCGCCGGCGACGGCCACCGTCGAGGAGGCGGGTTCGCTGCCGCTGGTGGCCCTGACCGCATGGCAGGCGCTCGTCGAGAAGGGCAACGTGCAGCCCGGCCAGCGAGTCCTGATCCACGCGGGCGCCGGTGGCGTCGGGACCATCGCGATCCAGCTCGCCAAGCACCTCGGCGCCACCGTGGCGACCACGGTGAGCGCCGGCGACGTCGACTTCGTCCGCGAGCTCGGCGCCGACATCGTCATCGACTACCGCAACCAGGACTTCGAACAGCTCCTGGACGGGTACGACCTGGTGCTGGACAGCCTCGGAGGCAAGAACCTCGAGAAGTCTCTGCGTGTGCTGCGCCCCGGCGGCACGGCGATCGGCATCGCCGGACCGCCCGACCCCGCGTTCGCCCGGGCGATCGGGATGAACCCGGTGCTGCGCTCGGCCATCGCAGTGCTCAGCAGCAAGATCCGGCGGCAGGCGAAGAAGCTGCGTGTGACGTACGAGTTCCTCTTCATGCGCGCCAGCGGGGACCAGCTCCGCCAGATCACCGCACTCGTCGAGAGCGGCGCGCTGCGGCCCGTCGTCGGACGCGTCGTCGACTTCGACCAGACCGCGGAAGCAGTTCAGTCGCTCGGCAAGGGCGGCATCCGCGGCAAGACCGTCCTCACCGGGGTCGGACGGGCCCCGTCGCAGCCCGACCACCGGAGAGCATCGTGAAGGACAACCGCACCTCGACCGAACCTGTCATCACCTCGTACGCCCAAGCGCCGACCCGCACCATCACCGCCGACGGCGTCACGTACGCCTACCGGGAGCTGGGACCGAAGGGCGGGATCCCGGTCGTCTTCTTCGTGCACCTCGGTGCGACCCTGGACAACTGGGACCCGCGAATCGTCGACCCGATCTCGGCCGGGCGCCACGTCATCGCGTTCGACAACCGCGGCGTCGGGGCCTCCAGCGGCCACGTCCCCAAGAGCGTCGGGGCGATGGCCGACGACGCCTACACCTTCATCAGGGCCCTCGGCTTCGACACGATCGACGTCTTCGCCTTCTCCCTGGGCGGGTTCGTCGCGCAGGACCTCGTGGTCAAGCACCCCGCGCTGGTCCGCAGGCTCGTCCTGACCGGCACCGGGCCCCGGGGCGGCGCAGGCATCGACAAGGTCGTCGGCGTCACCTTCTGGGACATCCTGCGAGCGACGCTGACCCGGTCGGACCCCAAGGAGTTCCTCTTCTTCCACCGCAACGCCACCGGCAAGCCCGCTGCTCGCGCCTTCGTGCAGCGCCTGAAGGAGCGCACCGTCGACCGCGACGCGGACATCTCCGTGCGCGCGTTCCGGACCCAGCTCAAGGCGATCCAGGAGTTCGGGCGCTCAGCCCCGGCTGACCTGTCGACGCTCACGCAACCCACCCTGATCGCCAACGGTGACAACGACCGGATGGTGCCGTCGGCCCTCTCCGAGGACCTGCACCGCCGCATCACGGGCTCGGAACTGGTCATCTACCCGGACTCCGGGCACGGCGGCATCTTCCAGTTCCACCAGGAGTTCGCTCCCATCGCGGTCGAGTTCCTCGCCCGCTGATCGCTCCGGATGGAGGCACCGACATGACTGCGAAGCCCTACGCGAGGAAGCCGCTCGTCTCATCGATCCCGCTGTGGATGCGCACCGACCAACCACGGCAGACGGGCATGGACTACTGGCGTGGTCCCCATTCCACGATCATCACCGCCACGCCCGGCTTCGAGGAGTACCGCCAGATCCATCTCGCGGAGCACAACCCCGGGCTGTGGCCTGCCACCCGTGGCGTCGAGACCGCCATCCCAGCAGACCGGCGGATCGACGGGGTCGCCGAGGTGACGTTCGGGTCCGTCCTGTCGCCGCTGCGGGGCCGCAAGCAGACCCGCCTTGCGTACAAGGACGAGGTGAACGTCTTCAGGCGCACCCTGCTCTACGCCGGACCTCCGTACTCGGCGCGCTGGTACGACGTCGGCGTGCACGGCGAGAAGGCGGGTGCCCGAGCCCTGGTCTACCTGAGGCGAAGGGACGGAGTCCGCACGCACGCGTTCCGCAGGCACCTCGACGTGCTTGCCGGCACGGTCGCAGGCATGGGCGTGCTGAGGGAGCTGCGCACCCAGGTCTTCATGCACTGGAACGAGAAGCTCTGGGACACCCCGGACGTCGCCCACGACAACCCGGCGGACCAGCGGTTCCACGCCTCCTTCATCCTGGGCTTCGCGGATCCGGCAGCGCGCGCGGCCTTCTTCGAGGCCCCCGAGGTCGCGAGCCTGTCAGACGCCTTGGCACCGTTCGCCTCCGCCGTCCACGCCTACGACGTCACCGACACGCTGACCTACGTGAAGGACGGCGAGCGGCTCTCGCACTACCAGCGATAACAGCATCGGCCGACCTGCGGCCGGTGATCCACCGACAGAAGGAACGCAAGCATGCCCTCCCTCAATGGAGCAGTCGTCCTGGTCACCGGGGCGAACGGCGGCATCGGAACCCACTTCGTGCACCAGGCTCTCGCCCGCGGCGCCGTGAAGGTCTACGCCACCGCCCGCGCACCCCACACGTGGGACGACGATCGGATCGTCCCGCTCACGCTCGACGTGACCGACGCCGAGTCCATCGACGCCGCCGTAGCCGCCGCACCCGACATCACCGCGCTCATCAACAACGCGGGGGCGAACCCCCCGAGCGCGAGCCTGTTGCAGGTCACCGAGGCGGACATCCGGGCCAACATGGAGGTCAACTTCTTCGGGCCCGTCTTCCTCGCCCGAGCCTTCGCGCCGGTCCTCGCCGCCAACCGGCGGTCGATCCTCGTCGACGTGCACTCCGTCGCCAGCTGGTTCGGGTTCGGCGGCATCTACAGCGCTGCCAAGGCTGCCCTCTGGTCGGCCACCAACTCTCTGCGTCTGGAGCTCGCGCCCCGCGGCGTCCATGTGACGGGGGTGCACATGGGCTACGTCGAGACCCGGATGGCAGCGCACGCGGACGGGCCCAAGATGGCGCCGGCCGACCTCGTCACCAAGGTCTACGACGCCGTCGAAGCCGATGAGTACGAGGTCATCGGAGATGAGCTGACTGCCCAGGTCAAGGCGGCTCTGAGTGGTCCGGTCGAGATGCTCTACCCGGAGCTCCGTGACATGAGGGTGCCACTGGTTGCCGTGGAAGAATGAGCGCCGGCAGATCCGAGCCCACTCAGCAACGAAGGTCGGCAACCATGCCCCTCGCTTCCACGTCGCCCGGTCGGCGCGAGCGGAACAAGCAGGAGAAGCTCGACCGCATCACCGCCGCCGCCAGTGCGCTCTTCACCGAGCGCGGCGTCGACGAGGTCACGACCCAGGAGATCGCCGACAAAGCCGATATCGGGGCAGGAACGCTGTTCCTCTATGCCAAGTCCAAGGCGGAGCTGCTCCTGCTCGTGCAGAACTCCACCTACGCTGACGCGCTCGCACGGGGCAGGTCGGCGGCCGAGGCGATCACGGGCACCCTCGACGCCGTGATGGCGATCGTCCGCCCGGTCGTGGAGTGCAATCGCAAGCACGTCGGCAACGGGCGGACCTACCTGCGGGAGATCGTCTTCGGCGACCCCGCCGAACCCCACCACCGCGACGCTCTCGACCTGACCGTGCAGACCGAGGACGCGATCGCCGCCGTCCTGCGGCGGGACGGGATCACCAGCGCGAAGGACGCCGCGGCACGCGCGCACATCGTCTCCGCCATCATGTTCATCAGCATGGCCGCGACGATCAACGCCCCCAACCCCGTCGACCACGTCGTCCAGGAGATCCGAGACCAGGTGCGGGCACTCCTGCCGGAGTGACGCCGCGCTCCTGCGAGGGCGGCTCCACTTCTCGCGTGTGGCGCCCTCGGTGGGATCGACGCGACGGTTTGTCCGCGTTTTCCCACGGATCGGGGGCGGCGAGTCCTACATTGCAGACATGGCAGACATCCTGTTGGGCATCCTGGCGATCGTCGCCGGGGGCGCCATGCTGTTCGCGGGGCAGTTCGTGCTGCGGCTCGTGCTCCCGATCTGGGGCTTCTTCGCCGGGTTCGCCTTCGGCGCAGGCCTCTTTGCCGAGCTCGCGGACGAGAGCTTCCTCGGCACGGCACTCGGCTGGGTCTCGGGGTTCGTCTTCGCCGTGATCTTCGCCCTGCTCGCCTACCTCTACTACGCGGTGGCCGTGATCCTCGCGATGGCGGCGTTCGGCTACGCGATCGGTGCGGGCCTCGTCGTCGCCCTGGGGATCGACTGGAGCTGGGTCGCGGTTCTCGTGGGCGTGGCCATCGGCGCGCTCTTCGGACTGCTGGCGGTCGTCGGGAACATGCCGATGGTCGTCCTCGCGGTGGCCAGCTCCCTCGCGGGCGCCATCAGCGTGGTCGCCGGCCTGATGCTGCTGCTGGGCACCCTGAACTCCGCCGACTTCACGGAGGGGGGCTTCAGCAGCGCGGTCGACGCCGGCTGGGGCTGGTACGTGCTCCTGCTCGTGCTGGCGGTGATCGGCTTCATCGTCCAGACCCGGCAACGGGTCGAGGTGCGCCGCACCGTCAACGAGGCCTGGTTGGCCGAGGCGCGCTGACCTCAGGGGGTCGGTCGGGCGAGTGATCGCCAGACGCGACGCGCGCAGTGGTCGCCGGGCACGCTGCTGGCTGGTCCGCGGAGGGCGTGAGCACCGTCACGACAACTAATCGACACGGTGTCGGTAAGATACCGACACCGTGTCGATAACGTCGCGGTCCCCTCTCGAGAGGTCCACCGTGTTCCTCGCCCTGCGTGAGCTTGCCTTCGCGCGCACCCGCTTCGGCCTGATGGGCGCCGTCGTCGCGCTCATCGCCGTCCTCATGGTGCTGTTGTCCGGGCTGTCGTCCGGCCTGGTGGTCGACGGCGTGTCCGGCCTCATGCGCAGCCCGATCCAGGTGGTTGTGTTCTCGGAAGGAACGAAGACCGACTCGGCGTTCACGCGCTCCGAGGTCACGACCGCCCAGCGTGACAGCTGGGCGGCGCGCGACGACGTGGCCGACGCCGAGCTGCTCGGCACGTCGATCGTGAACGCGCGGAACGACGACGGGACGCCGGTGGACCTCACCCTGTTCGGCGTCGAGCCTGCCGGGTGGGTCGCGCCCGATGCCGCCGAGGGTCGCGCGATCGCCGCCGAGGGAGAGATCGTGCTGAGCGCCTCGGCCCGAGACGAGGGTGTCGCGCTCGGCGACGTGCTCACGCTCGACCGGCTCGGCACCGAGCTCGAGGTTGTGGGCTTCACCGCCGACCAGCGGACCTTCGGCCACGTCGACATCGCCTACCTCGCGCTGCGCACCTGGCAGGAGGTCCATGCGGGCCTGCTGCCGGGCGAGGAGCCGGACGCCGGCGCGTACGACGTGGCGAGCGCCGTAGCGGTGCGCGGGGTCGACGGTGCGCTGCCCGACCTCGGGGCCGCGGACGCGGACGCGGGGACGTCGGCCCGCACGATCGAGGACGCCTTCGACTCTTCGCCGGGGTACACCGCCGAGCTGATGACGATGCAGCTCATCCAAGTCTTCCTCTACGCGATCTCGGCACTCGTCGTCGGGGCGTTCTTCACGCTCTGGACCGTGCAGCGGACCCGCGAGCTGGCCGTGATGCGGGCGATCGGCGCCTCCACGGGATTCCTGCTCCGCGACGGGGTCCTGCAGGCCGCGATCATGCTCGCCGCCTCCGTCGCCGTGGGGGTCGCTGCGGGGCTCGGCCTCGGTGCGCTCGTGCTGGGCACCGGCATGCCGTTCGCCCTCGAGACCGCACCGATCGCCGGCGGCGCCGCGCTGCTGCTCGGCCTCGGGCTCGCTGGCGCGACCGTCGCGACCCTGCGCATCGCCTCCATCGACCCTGTCACCGCCCTCGGAGAGAACCGATGACCGCCACCACCGTCCCCACCCGCGTCCGCACCGGCCTGTCCCTGGCCGGCATCACCCTGACGTTCGGTGACGGCGACCAGCAGGTCGCCGCCCTCGACGAGGTCGAGCTGCACGTCTCGCCGGGCGAGCTGGTCGCGGTCGTCGGCCCGTCGGGCGCAGGCAAGTCCAGCCTGCTCGCAGTTGCCGGCGGCCTCGTCCGGCCGACCTCCGGGTCGGTCGTCGTGGACGACGTCGACGTGACCGCGCTGTCGACGCGCGCCCTGGCCACGTTCCGGCGCGACCGCGTCGGCTTCGTCTTCCAGTCCGGCAACCTCGTGCCCGCACTGACCGCGCTCGACCAGCTCCGGCTGGTCGAGCGCATCACCGGCCGGCCGGCGACGACCTCCCCGGAGGAGCTGCTGGCGGCCGTCGGGATGACGCCCCACGCGCACCGGCGCCCGGGTCGCCTGTCCGGCGGGGAGCGCCAGCGCGTCGGCATCGCCCGCGCACTCGTGGCCTCGCCCTCGGTCCTGCTGGTCGACGAGCCGACCGCTGCGCTCGACCGGCGCCGCAGCCACGAGACCGTCCGCCTGCTGGCCGACCAGACCCACCAGCACGCCGTCGCGTCCGTGATGGTCACCCACGACCACGACGTGCTCGAGCACTGCGACCGCGTCCTGGAGATGGTGGACGGCAGGCTCCGGCCGGTCTGACGGGTGCCTGCGGTCAGGCGAGCGTGCGCAGGTACCCGTCGACCAGCGCCGCGGTCGCGTCGTAGGCGCGCTCCAGCTCGCCGGTCTGCTCGACCTGGCGCGAGGCGGTGTGCACGAGGGCGTTGATCAGCTCGGTCGTCGTCTCCGGGTCCGGCGCGCCCAGCTCCTGCAGCGCCTCGCGCAACGGCGCGAGCAGCCGGTCGTGGAAGGTCTGCGACCGGCGCGTCAGCTCCTCGGACGGTGCGACCGACACCAAGGTCCGGGCCAAGGCGTGCTCACCGTCGGCGACGAGCTCGAGGTTCACACGGAGGTAGGCCAGGACGCGTCCGCGTGGGCCGTGGGCCGCTCCGATCGCCGCGTCCAGGCGCTCCTGCCAGCGCGGGAAGGAGTCGCGCACGACGGCGGAGAGCAGGTCCTCGCTCGAGGCGTAGTACTGGTACACGCTCGAGCGGGACAGCCCGGCGAGCTCCCCGACCTCCGCGAGCGTCGGCACTCGCTCCGGCCGGTCCGTCAGCAGCCCGCGTGCGGCGTCCAGCAGCGCTCGCTCCCGCGCGGCCCGGTGCTCGGCGACGGTCGGGGCATCGATCCGTGGCACCGCACCCCCTCTCGCGCGCGCCTGGCGCGCACCGGACACCGATGGTACGTGCGGGCAGTCACACGGTGGACCTGGGGCTCGCCCACGCGGCCGGCCTGACGCGACTACGATCAACCATGAGTAAAACGTTTGCCAAGGCCGAGTTGTTACGCCTGGGTGTGATGGCCACGTCACGCAAGCCCGACGAACGGCGGCTCCCGATCCACCCCGGTCACCTCGAGCGCATCGACGCGGACCTCCGGGCGCAGATGATCCTCGAACGGGGCTACGGCGCCAGCTTCGGCATCGCCGACGACCAGATCGCGCCGCTCGTCGGGCAGATGTGCGACCGCGACGCGGTCATCGCCCAGGCGGACATCGTGCTGCTGCCCAAGCCGCAGGCGTCGGACCTGGAGGATCTCCGCGACGGTCAGGTGCTGTGGGGGTGGCCGCACTGCGTGCAGGACCGCCGGATCACCCAGCTGGCGATCGACAAGCGGCTCACCCTGATCGCCTGGGAGGCCATGAACCACTGGCAGGCTGACGGCGGTTTCGGCCTGCACGTGTTCCACAAGAACAACGAGCTGGCGGGCTACTGCTCGGTGCTGCACGCGCTGCAGCTGTGCGGGTCGACCGGTGACTACGGGCGCAGGCTCAGCGCGGTGGTGATCGGGTTCGGGGCGACCGCGCGCGGCGCCGTCACGGCGCTCAACGCGCACGGGATCCACGACGTGCGGGTGCTGACCAACCGGGAGATCGCCGCCGTCGGCTCCCCGATCCCGTCGGTGGACATCATCCACTTCGACCACAACCCCGAGGACCCGTTCGAGAGCACGGTCACCACCGAGGACGGACCGGTGCGGCTCCCTGGGTACCTGGCCGAGAACGACATCGTCGTCAACTGCACGTTGCAGGACCCGAACGCTCCGCTGACGTACCTGCGCACCTCGAACCTGGGTGAGTTCCGGCCGGGCAGCCTCATCGTCGACGTGTCCGTCGACGAGGGGATGGGCTTCGGCTGGGCGCGGCCGACGTCGTTCGCGGACCCGATGTTCACGGTCGGTGACACGACGAACTACTACGCGGTCGACCACAGCCCGTCGCTGCTGTGGAACTCGGCGACGTGGGAGATCAGCGAGGCGCTGATGCCGTTCCTGCGCACGGTGATGGCAGGCTCCGAGTCGTGGGCCTCGTCGGACACGATCCAGCGGGCGGTGGAGATCGAGGACGGTCAGGTCCGCAACGAGGCGATCCTCACGTTCCAGGGCCGGTCCGCCGAGTACCCGTACCTGGCGGCGTAGGCCACGGAGGCGACGCCTCCGTGCGGCGTTGCCTTTGCGGGGTGACACGTGTCACTCTATGGGAGCGCATCCACGGCCGCACAGACGCGGCTCGCAGGTGGCCCCACGCGCGTACGAACGAAGGACATCGGCAATGGCGTCGCAGACTTTCACGCCCGCACCCACGGACGAGCTGGGTCAGGTCCCTGACGCCCTCGAGTCCGGGCTCGTCGACCTCGACGGCCGACGCTTCTACCGCATCACGTCCTACGACGACCTGCCGCCGTTCTTCATGACGCTGGTCGGCGCGAGCGACCTGTGGCTGTTCATCTCCAGCACCGGAGGCGTCACGGCGGGGCGCGAGGAGGCCGACCGCGCGCTCTTCCCGTACGCCACCGAGGACAAGGTCGCCGCGGGTGCCGGCCGGACCGGGGGGCTCACGCTCCTGCGCGTCGCCACGGCCGACGGGAACGTGTTCTGGCAGCCGTTCGCGCCGCGCCGTCCGGGCGACCCGGACGCCGAGCGCCACCTGTACAAGGACCCGCTCGGCACCACCCTCGTGTTCGAGGAGACCCGCCCAGACCTGGGCCTGCGCGTGCGGGTCACGTGGCGGACCGCCGCCCGGTTCGGCGTCGTGCGCGAGGTCGAGGTCGCCTCGGCGACCGACCGGCACGTCCGGGCCGAGGTCCTGGACGGATTCGTCGACCTGCTGCCCGCGGGCGTCACCGTGCAGACGCAGGGCGAGCTCAGCAGCCTGCTCGACGCCTACAAGCGTGCCGAGGTCGACGCCGCGACGGGCCTCGGGCTCGTCTACCTGAACTCGACGCTCACCGACAAGGCCGACCCGAGCGAGTCGCTGTCCACGACCGTCGCCTGGCAGGTCGGCCTCGACGACGTCGACCACCTGCTCTCCGCGCGCCAGGTCGGTGCGTTCGCGACCGGCCTCCCCGTCGTCGCGGAGCACGAGGTCCGCGGCGAGAAGGGCGCCTACCTCGTCCGCGCTCGCCTCACGATCGCCCCCGGGGAGCGGCGCCGTTGGAGCGTCGTCGCCGACGTCGACCAGAGCGCCGCCGACGTCGTGCGCCTGCAGACCCAGCTCGCCGACCCGGCCGCGGCCGCCGCGGCGCTGGCTGCGGACGTGGAGGGCACGCGTGCGCACCTCGACCGGCTCGTCGGGACCGCCGACGCCGCGCAGGTCACGGGCGACGAGCTCGCGACCGCGCACCACCGCGCGAACGTGCTGTTCAACGTCATGCGCGGCGGCGTCCTCGTGGACGGCTACACCGTCCGCACGACCGACCTGCGCGCCTTCGTCGGCCAGCGCAGCCCCCGGACGGCGGAGCGCAGCGGCACGTGGTTCGACGGGCTCGGCGCGACCGAGCAGCTCGACGACCTCGTCGAGCGGGCAGACGCGTCGGGCGACCCGGACCTGCTGCGGCTCGTGCGTGAGTACCTGCCGCTGACGTTCAGCCGTCGGCACGGCGACCCGAGCCGCCCCTGGAACAAGTTCAAGATCGCCCTGACGGACGCGAACGGCGAGACGCGCGTCGACTTCCAGGGCAACTGGCGGGACATCTTCCAGAACTGGGAGGCGCTCGCCTGGTCGTTCCCGGAGTACGTCGAGTCGATGGTCGCGGTGTTCCTCGACGCGACGACCGCCGACGGCTACAACCCGTACCGCATCTCGCGCTCCGGCATCGACTGGGAGGTGCCCGAGCCGTCGAACCCGTGGGCGAACATCGGCTACTGGAGCGACCACCAGGTGATCTACCTGGTCAAGCTCCTGGAGGCGTCGCACCGGTTCCACCCCGGCCGCCTGGAGTCGCTCGTCGACCGGGCCGTCTTCACGCACGCGGACGTGCCGTACCGCATCGCGACCTACGACGAGACCGTCGCTGAGCCGATCGCGACGATCGCGTTCGACACCGAGACCGAGGAGCGGGTCGAGCGGCGCGTCGCCACCGACGGCGCGGACGGGCGGCTCGTGCACGGACCCGACGGCGAGCTCGTGCGCGTGTCGCTCGGCGAGAAGCTGCTGCTGACCATCCTCGCGAAGGTCGTCAACCTGGTGCCCGACGGCGGCATCTGGATGAACACCCAGCGCCCCGAGTGGAACGACGCCAACAACGCGCTCGTCGGCAAGGGCCTGTCGGTCGTCACCCTCGCGTACCTGCGCCGCGCCCTGACCCTCGCCCGGGACCTGCTGGCCGACGACCTCACGGTGACGAGCGAGCTCGCGAGCCTGCTGGCAGACGTGCACGCGGCGCTCGACGAGCATCGCGAGCAGGCGGCCACGGGGTTCGACGACCGGGGACGGCGGGCCGTCATGGACGCGCTCGGCGCGGCCGGGACCGCGTACCGCACCCGCGTGTACGCCGGGTTCAGCGGCGCGCGCACGGGGGTGTCGACGACGGCCGTCCAGGCGTTCCTCTCGCACGCGCAGCTCTACGTCGATGCCGCGCTGCGGGCCAACCGTCGCGAGGACGGCCTGTTCCACGCGTACAACCTGCTCGACCTGCGCGACGGGGCGACCGTCGGTCATCTCCAGGAGATGCTCGAGGGCCAGGTCGCGGTGCTGTCGTCCGGCCTGCTGACCCCCGCGGAGGCACTCGAGCTCGTCCGGGCGCTGCGTCGCAGCGCGCTCTACCGGGCGGACCAGCACTCCTACCAGCTCTACCCCGACCGCGAGCTGCCGACGTTCCTGGCCCGCAACCTCGTCACCGCCGAGCAGGCCGCGTCCGCGCCGCTGCTCGCCGCGCTCGTCGACGCCGGCGACACGTCGCTGGTGCTGCGCGACGTGCGCGGCGACTACCGGTTCGCGCCCGGCCTGCACAACGCACGCGACCTCGACGCCGCGCTCGACGCTCTGACCCGAAGGGTCCCGGGCGTGGCCGAGGGTCGACAGGCCGTGCTCGACGTGTTCGAGCAGGTGTTCAAGCATGCCGAGTTCACCGGTCGGTCGGGGTCGTTCTTCGCGTACGAGGGACTCGGCAGCATCTACTGGCACATGGTGTCCAAGCTGCTGCTCGCCGTGCAGGAGAACCACGAGCGCGCGGTGGCCGAGGGTGCCGACTCGCTCGTCGTGGCCGGCCTCGCCGACGCCTATGAGGACGTCCGGCACGGCCTCGGCTACTGCAAGACCCCCGACGTGTACGGCGCGTTCCCGGTCGACCCGTACTCGCACACCCCGGCCGGCAAGGGCGCCCGGCAGCCCGGCATGACCGGCCAGGTCAAGGAGGAGATCCTCGCCCGCCTCGGAGAGCTGGGGCTGCGGGTCGAGGGTGGGAGCGTCGTCGTGCGGCCCGTGCTGCTGCGCGCCGACGAGTGGACCACCACCCCGACGACGTTCACGTACCACGACGTCGCCCAGCAGGAGCGCGGCCTCACGCTCCCCGCGGGATCGCTCGCGTTCACGTTCTGCCAGGTGCCGGTGGTCTACCGGCGCGTCGACGGACCGGGTGCGGCACTGTCCGTCGTCGCGCACCTCGCCGACGGCACACGGGTCGAGGGGGTCGACGGCGCGCTCGACGCCGACGTGAGCGAGCGGGTGTTCCGGCGGACGGGCGACGTGGTCCGCGTGGACGTGGAGGTCCCTGCCCGCTGACACCGAGACCCACGCTCCGCCGCAGGGCGGGTGAATCTACCGACTGACACGAGGGCATGGGCACCAGAAGCTCAGAGCGTCGCGACTCTGCCGATCAGAGGGTCGAGGCCCCAGGTTGCCGGCGGAAGCATGACCCCTCGCTCAACTCGTCATGTCGCGACCTGGATCACGAGCAGACCTTCAAGGAAGAAGGATCGTGTTCCGAATGTCGGCAAGAGATCAACCCGTCGGGGTCAAGATCGGGATTCTGGTACTGCTGCTGGTGCTGCTGTCGGCAGGCCTCGTCGCGCTCTCCGTCGTCCGCCTCACCACGCTGCGCGGGGACATCCGGACCATCGACGACGACGCCCTCACGACGTCCGTCCTGGCGGCACACCTGCAGAGCGATCTCCTCACCGAGCGCGTGCTCGTGCTCGCCCATGCGGGCTCCGTCGACCGCGAGACGAAGGACGCGTACGGCGTCAAGATGGCGGACGCGCGCAAGGTGACCGATGCCGACCTTGCCGCGTTCGCGACAGCCGGTACGGAGTACGCCGACGAGACCGCCACGCTGGCCGCCGGTCTTGCGGACTACCGCAAGGTGATCGACGACGAGTACGTGCCGGCGAGCTTCGCGGGCGATGTCGCCCTGGTCCAGGACCTTCGCGACCACAAGGCTGCTCCGCTCGTCGCCGAGATGACGACCCTCCTTGCCGCGGTGACCGACGAGCAGGCCACGAACGCGTCGACGCTGGTCGGCCAGGCCGAGTCGACCGTCACCTCGACCCGCAACACCGTCCTGATCACCCTCGCCGTCGGCGCGTTGCTCGCGATCGGGCTGGCCGTCTGGATCACGCGCATGATCACGCACCCGCTGCGCAAGGTCGAGGCGGTCCTGTCCAGCGTCGCGGGCGGCGACCTGACCCGTCGGTCGGGATACACGTCCGGTGACGAGATCGGCCGGATGTCCGCGAGCCTGGACGCCACGCTGGACAAGCTGCGCGAGACGATGACCGGAGTCGCGGAGACAGCGCAGACGGTCGCCGCCGCGTCCGAGGAGCTGTCCGCCGCGAACGCCCAGGTGGCGGCCGGCGCGCACCAGACCAGCGCGCAGGCGCTCGTGGTCGCCGCAGCCGCCCAGGACGTCAGCCGCAACGTGCAGACGGTCGCGGCCGGAGCCGAGCAGATGGGCGCCTCGATCCGCGAGATCGCGCAGAACGCCAACGAGGCCGCCAAGGTCGCGAACCAGGCCACCGCGGTCGCCGCGACCACCAACCACACGGTCACCCAGCTGGGCATCAGCTCCCAGGAGATCGGGAACGTGGTCAAGGTCATCACCTCGATCGCCGCGCAGACCAACCTGCTCGCGCTGAACGCGACCATCGAGGCCGCTCGTGCGGGCGAGGCAGGAAAGGGGTTCGCCGTGGTTGCCGGCGAGGTCAAGGACCTGGCCCAGGAGACCGCACGCGCCACCGAGGAGATCGCCCGCCGGATCGACGCCATCCAGAGCGACAGCCTGGGGGCGGTGACCGCCATCGGGCAGATCGCGTCGATCGTGAGCTCCATCAACGACTTCCAGCTGACCATCGCTGCCGCCGTCGAGGAGCAGACCGCCACGACCAACGAGATGTCCCGGGGCGTCCAGGAGGCTGCGACCGGCTCCAGCGACATCGCCCAGAACATCGGGAGCGTCGCCGAGTCCGCCGACACGAGCACCCAGGTGCTCGGTCAGATGGGCGCGGCCGTCGCCGAGCTGGCGTCGTTGTCGGCCGACCTGCGGATGCGCATGTCGGCCTTCACCTACTGACGTCGACCGGTTCGGGCGCGTCGGCGAGGGCGACGGTGAAGCGTGCACCACCCTCGGCGGCGTCTCCCACCGTGATCGAACCGCCCAGGCGGCTGACCAGCCCGTGCACCAGCGAGAGCCCGATGCCGACGCCGACGGGCCGCTCGTCCCGGTAGCGCGCACCCAGTGCGCCCGGCTCGAAGGCGACCGCGCGGTCCTGGGCGGTCAGCCCGGGTCCGCCGTCACGGACCTCGAGCACCGCGCGCGTGCCCGGTGGATCGGCGGGACCGGCCGCCCGGGCGGCGACGACCACGGGGCGGCCCGCCGGGGTCATGCGGACGGCGTTGTCCGTGAGGCCGTCGAGCACCTGCCGCAGGCGAGCCGCGTCCGTGCGGACCGGCAGCGGCACGCCCGATCGCTCGACCTCGAGGCGCGTCCGCCCGGACCACACCTGCGCGGCCTCGTCGAGAAGCGCCGCGACGTCGACCGTGTCCAGGTCGAGCCGGAAGTCGTCGGCGCCCAGGCGCGCCAGGTCGAGCAGGTCGCGCACGAGGTGCTCGAGGCGTCCGGACTCCGCGAGGATCACGGTCCCCGCGGCGCGCGCGTCGGTGCCGGTCACGACGCCGTCGGCCACCGACTCGGCAAACCCGCGCACGGCCGTCAGCGGGTTGCGCAGCTCGTGCGACACCGACAGCAGGAACCGCCGCTGCCGACCCTCGCTCGCGACCAGCGCCTCGGCCAACGAGTTCAGGCTGGCAGCGACCTCGGCGATCTCCGGCGGCCCCTCGACCGGCACCCGCACGTCACGCCGGCCCGACCCGATCGCGTGGGCGGCCTCGGCCGTCCGGCGCAGCGGCCGCGTGAGCACCTGCGCGGCGGAACCGCCCGCCAGCGCGCCCACGCCGAGACCGAGCGCCACGGACACCAGCACGGCGCGCGTGACCCGGATCCCGGCACGGCGCTCGATGCGGTCGGCCTGGCGCGAGGTCCCGGTCGCCGTCGCGACGGACTCGGCGCGCTGCTCCGCGACGGCGAACCTGGCGCCCGCGAGTCCGGCGAGCACGGCGGTGACCATCGCGACGCCGACGCACAGCACGGTGATCCGTGCCGTCAGGCTCATGCTCCTCATGGTCCGCCCGCCGAGCCGTCCGCCGAGTAGCCGACGCCGCGGACCGTCCGGATGGGTGCGCGCGACCCGAGCTTGGCGCGCAGCTGGGCCACATGGACGTCGACGGTCCGGGTGCCGGCTGCCGCGCCGTACCCCCAGACCGCACCGAGCAGCGTCTCGCGGGTGTGCACCCGGCCGGGGGAGCGGAGCAGGTGGGCCAGCAGGTCGAACTCCGTCGCGGTCAGGTGGACCGGGACGCCGTCCACGGTGGCGCGGCGGCCGGGCACGTTGACCGAGACGCCACCGAGCGCGAGGAGCTCGACGTCGACCGGCTGCGCCCGCCGGAGGACCGCGTGCACCCGCGCGACGAGCTCGCGCGGGCTGAACGGCTTCGTGACGTAGTCGTCGCCGCCGAGCTCGAGACCGAGGACCCGGTCCACCTCGTCGTCGCGGGCGGTCACGAAGAGGACCGGTGTGCGATCGCCGGCAGCGCGCAGTCGACGGCAGACCTCGATGCCGTCCAGCCCCGGCAGCCCGATGTCCAGCACCACCGCCACCGGCCGGTGCGTGCGGACCCCCTGCAGGGCGGCGAGGCCGTCGGAGTACGTCTCGACGCCGAACCCGTCGCGTGCCAGGTAGAGCCGCAGGAGCGCGACGACGGCGGGGTCGTCCTCTGCGACGATCACGAGCCCGGTCCCCGTGGTCACGTGCCTCCCGTCGGGCCGATGTCCGGTGCGGCCCTCATCCGTCGTCGCCGACGAGCTCGGACTCCACCGACCCGGCGAGGTCCTCGCCGTCGCCGACCGTGGCGTCGAACGCGTCGAGGTCATCCTGGGGCATCGCGGTCGCCGACCGGGTGGGCGCGCCCACGACGCCGTCAGACCGACCGTCGCACGCCGCCACCCCGGCGCCGAGCAGCGCGACGACGGCGCCAGCGACTGCGGCGCGCCGGAGCCGCCGGGGGTTCACAGCGAGCTCGGCGACGCCGCCGCGCAGTGCTCCGCCGTCGCGCTCGCCAGGCGGACCAGCACGTCCTCGATCTCCGGCACGCGATCCTCCCGGCGGTCGGCTCGCGCCCGGAGGGACGCGGCCAGGTCGGCGTGGTCGGTGGCGGACGCCCGGTCGGCGCGTGCACGCAGCCAGGCGACCGAGCCCTGCGTGCCGGCGTCGCCCTGGATCCGGTCGAGCGCCTTCTCCAGGCGCGCCCGGAGGTGGTCCGCCCGTGTGCAGAGGTCTTCGGTGCGGTCGGCCGTCGTGCCGGCGGCGGCCGGCGCCGCGATAGAAGAGGTGGTTCCGGCGGCCACGAGTCCGAGAGTCAGGATCGTCGTGACGGCCAGGCGAGAGAGGGTGCGGTGTCGTGCGGGCATCGTCGGCTCCTTGGGCGGGACGCCCCGGCGGGGTGTCGTGAGGGGAGCCTGACGCTGCTGCGTGTGCGGGAGGTGCGGCGGATGTTCGGGTCGTGCAAGGGCGCGCAGCCGGTGTGCCGGCTGYGCGCCCCTGGGTCAGTCGCCCTTCACGTTGACGATCTGGTGCAGCACGTGGCGAACCTCGACCAGGTCGGCGGCGTCGGCCATCACCTGGTCGATGTCCTTGTACGCCGCCGGGATCTCGTCGATGAACGCGTCGGTGTCGCGGTACTCGATGCCGGTCATGGCCTCACGCAGCTGGTCGTGGGTGAACAGCCGGCGAGCCGCGGACCGCGAGTGGTTGCGGCCGGCACCGTGCGGCGACGAGTTCAGCGAGAGCGCGTCGCCCTTGCCGGTCACCACGTAGGACGCGGTGCCCATCGACCCCGGGATCAGCCCGGCGTCACCGACGTCGGCCTTGATCGCCCCCTTGCGGGACACCCAGACGCGCTTGCCGAAGTGCGTCTCCTGCTCCGTGAAGTTGTGGTGGCAGTTGACGCGCTCGGCCTCGAGCACCGGCTCGCCCATGTGCTCGGAGATCGCGTCCACGACGCGGTCCATCATCTCCTCGCGGTTGAGCAGGGCGTGGTCCTGGGCCCACCGCAGCTCGCGGATGTACGCCCAGAACTCGTCGGTGTCCTCGACCAGGTACGCCAGGTCGCGGTCGGGCAGCGAGATCCACCACTTCCGGCAGAGGTCCGCCGCCACCTTGATGTGCCGCTGCGCGATCCGGTTGCCCACCCCGCGGCTCCCCGAGTGCAGGAACAGCCATACCGTGTCGGCCTCGTCGACCGTGACCTCGATGAAGTGGTTCCCGGACCCCAGCGAGCCCAGCTGCAGGCGCCAGCGTGCGGCGTCGGCACCCGGGTCGAACCCGGCGGCCGCCGCGGCGGTCTCCAGCGTCTCGACGCGAGCCGCTGCCGTCGTCGTGAGGCGCTGGTTCACGCCGCCCGCCGACAGCGGGACCGCCTTCTCGATGGCCTGCCGCAGCGTCGCGAGCGACCCCCGACCGCGCACCTGCTCCGACGTCCACTGCGTGCGGACGGCGATCATGCCGCAGCCGATGTCCACGCCGACGGCGGCGGGGATGATCGCGCCCAGCGTCGGGATGACGCTGCCGACCGTCGCGCCCTTGCCCAGGTGGGCGTCGGGCATGAGGGCCAGGTGCGGGTAGATGAAGGGGAGGGTGGAGGTGGCGACTGCCTGGGCCCGGGTGTTCTCCTCGAGGATCGATGCCCAGCTGATCAGTCGCGGGCTGAGGTGCTCGCGTGTCATGGGGCGGGAGCCTGGCACGATCCGGGTGCCCGCGTCGCCGTCATTCTCCGGACGCGCACGCCGCTGACCTGCCACGATCGGTGCGTGACCGACACGGTGGCGCTGCCCACGGACCTCGCGGCGCCCGTCGACGGGCCGCCGCTGGCCGCCTGGTCGCGACGCGTCGTGGCTGCCCTGCTCGACGGGGCGATCCTGTCCGGCGCGACCTGGCTCGTGCTCGGGTCGCGTGGTGTCGTGCCGTGGCTGCAACCCGGTTTCGGGGACTTCGCTCCCGACGTCGCCGAGCCGGTCGGGTGGCACACCAGCGGCGTGCTCGTCGCCCTGGTGCTCGGGATGCTCGCGCTGCAGGGCTGGACCGGCGCGACGCCCGGCAAGCGCGTGGCTGGTGTGGCGGTGGTCCGGCGGTCCGACGGGCGGCCGGCAGGCATCTTCGCCTCCGGGCTCCGGGTCGTGGCGCACCTGCTCGACTCGATCCTCCTCATCGGGTACCTGCGCCCGCTCTGGAACGCGCGGAGGCAGACGTTCGCCGACTCGATCGCCGGGACGCTGGTCGTGCAGACGCGGGAACCCCCGGCGCACCCGTGGTTCGCGCGGTACCGGCGGGAGCCGTCGGCCGTCGGATCGACGGCGGTCTCCGTCGCGGCGGTCTCGGTGTGCGTGCTCGGCGTGGGGTTCTCGATGTCGTCGTCGAGCTCGTGGGGCGGAGAGTGGGAGTCCCCGGTGCCGTGCGTCGACGACGGGACGGTCGCCGCCCCGACAGCTACCGCGACGGCATCCCGGGCCGGCGGCACCATGCTCGAGCGGCGGTTGTGGATCGTCCGGGAGACCGACGACCACGTCGAGAAGGGTCTGCGGATCACGTGGACCTGGACCTCCCCGGCGGCGACGCTCGATGGCGCCCTGATCGAGACGGACCTCCGCCGGGCGGACGGGTCGGTGATCGAGGTGACTCAGGACGCGACGACGAGCATGGGCTCGCCCGACATGGTTCTGGACCCGCTCCTGCTCTCGACCAGCGACCTGGGCGAGGCCGGGCCGGGCTGGACCGCGCAGAACCGGCTCGTCGTGAACGGTGAGGTCATCGGTGCCTGCTCGATCGACGCCGCCGACTGGGAGGCAGCCGACCAGCCCGACTACGGACCACCCTGGACCGACTGACCAGCTCCACCGCGGCTCCCGGCTACCGTGGCGCCCATGGACCCTGCTGACGGTGCCGTGGGCGCGGCCCAGATCACGAGCTGACGTGCCGTCCTACCGCGTGACCGCCGCCATCGGTCTGCTGCAGCCGGGGGTGTCCGCGCCGGACGTCCTTCCGCAGGCCGTCGCGACCGCCGAGGCGATGACCACCGTCGAGGCCCACGACGTCGCGATCGTGCGGGGTCAGGCCCGCGTGACCGTGCGGTTCCAGGCCGACGACGACCAGACCGCCCGCCGGGTCGGCTGGGCCGTGCTCGCCCGGCTCGACGAGCTCGCGGACATCAGCGGCCGCAGCGTGACCCGGCGGTTCGGGTCGCGGTGGTACCCGGTGCGCGCCCAGTCCTAGCCGGCGCCCAGCTCCTCGGCCGCCTTCGCGATCCGGCGCTCGCGGGTCTCCGCCGTCTTGGCGGCCTCGATCGGGTCGACGATCGCGCGCTGCCTGCTGACCGAGAGCGTGTCGAACGCGGCGCGGGCGGGTCCGCTCAGGGCCGCAGCCAGGTCGTCGGGAACCTCGACCGTGCGCGGGGCGTCGTCGTACTCGATGTCGACGTCGATCTCCTGGCCGGCCTCCACACCGGCGCCCGTGCGGTTCTCGGAGCTGAGCGGGAGCATCGTCTTCCCGCGGTAGGGCGTCACGGTGCTCCGGTACGAGAAGCCGTTGATCGTCACGACGACGGGGAACCGCGCTCCTCGGTCCATCGCCGCGACCACGTCGTCGGGCACGGGCAGGCCGGTCGCGGACTTCCCGCTGAGCTCCACCGTGGTGCGAAATCGCATGGGTTCCTCCTCGGACTGCGCCCGCGCCCGGCTCAGGGGAGCGCACGTCGCAGACTAGAGCAGGGGGGTGCCCTGGCCCAGGACGAGCGGCTCGCCGACGGCTCGTGCGGGTCGTGCCCGTCCGTCGCCCTCGGGTGTGGCGGCCGTGTAGCGGTGCGCGACGACGAGGCTGGGGGCCCCGGCGTCGGAGGCCTCGACGAGGACCGCGGGCCCGCCTGCCCCCTCTGTCGGGAGCTGCGCGAACCACGCGACCGCGGCCCGTGCAGCGCCCGAGCCGCGGACCCACGCGCGGGCCTCCTGCAGCGCCTGCGCGGCCTCGCCGCCGAAGCGGCGCACCGTGGGGCTCTGTGCGGGGCCGTCGTCGACGACGGCGAACGGCACGGCGACGGCACCGGGCGTGAGCGCGGCCGCGAGCGCCTGGTCGAGCACGCCGAGCGCGATGTCCTGCGCCGCCGGCGACGGGGGGTGCGGGAGGTCGGCGGGTGTGCGGAAGGAGGCCGGGGGAGCGCTGGCCCGCACCGGTGCCCGGGGGCTGGGGACCTCGTGGCCGGTGTCGGCTGCCAGGTGGGCGGCGGCCGCGGTGACGTACTCGGCCACCCACTCGGGTCCGCACCCGGTCTGCCAGCGCGCGGCGACGTCCGCCAGCGGCAATGCCGCGTCCGTCCCCGACGCGGAGACGACCGTCGGAGTGGGCGCCGGACCGCGGGTGCGCAGGGCCCAGCGCGCGCCCGGCACGCGGTCGACGATCAGGTCCCCGACGCCGACGCCGAGCGCCATGACCGTCGCCTGCGGTACCCCTGCAGCAGGCCCGTCGGCCCACCGCGACCGCATGGTGTGCAGGAGGGTGCCGACCGCCTGGGCGTCGGCGAGGTCGACCCCGCTCGCCCGCAGGTGGGTCCGCGCGCGGTCGAGGTACCCGGCCTCCGCGGCGGTCAGGGACCGCACGCCGGGGACGGTCTCGTGGGCGTCCGACGCGGGAAGGGACAGCGTCTGGCGCACCTCGGTCATGGGTGCGGGATCGGCCCGCGGGCGGGTGTTCTTGAGGGCGCCGACGGCCGTTCCACCGGATGGCGGCGGCCGCCGGACGGGCGGCTGCGGGGAGCGGGAGGCTACGCTGGCTGCCGGTCCTGACCGCCTGACGCACAGGAGAACCCCATCCGCCGACCCTCGCGCACCATCGTCGTCGCCGTCACCGCCGTCCTGCTGGTCGGCGGCGCCGGGAGTGCGTGGGCGTGGACGGAGCACGAGGACCGCGTGGCCGCCGAGCAGGCGTCCGCGCAGGAGCGCTCGGCCGACGCCCTCGCGGCCCAGGTGACCGACGCCGACGAGCTGCAGGCACGGGAGTCCGAGGCCGCGAGCACCCGGGCGGCGGCGGTCCGCAACGACGCCCGTACCGCGCTCGCGGCCGCCGCCGAGCAGGCGCGCGCCACGCTCGCGACCAGCGACGGCACGGTCGCCGACGACGCGGTCCGACAGGCGCTCGCGGGGGAGCTCGCCGCGGCCGACACGGCGCTCGCGGCCACGAGCGAGAGCGCGACGTCCCTGCGCGCGCTCGCCGCGCGGGTCTCCGCCTCCGACGCCGTGGTCGTCGCGGCGCACGACGCCTGGGTGCAGGAGCAGGCGGCCGCTGAGGCGGCGGCTGCCGCGGCAGCACGTCCGACCGTCCCGAGGGCGACCCCCGGCACGCCGGCCACGTCGGCACCCTCGTGCGGGACCACCTACTCCGGCCCGCCGTTCTACACGTCGCCCGCGACCGCGGGCGGTGACGGGTCCAACGGCAAGCTGCCCCCCGAGGCGCTCGCCGCGATCAGCTGGGACGTCGACCCGCACGGCACGCCGTACTACCTGAAGACCTCCGCCGCGGCCGCGCTCGAGCGGCTGAACACGGCCTTCCGGGCGGCGTTCGGGCACAACCTCGACCTCGACCTCACCTACCGCGACTACGACACGCAGGTGGCCATGCGCGCGGCGCTCGGCTCGGTAGCCGCGACCCCGGGGACCTCGACGCACGGCACCGGCCTCGCGCTGGACGTGCCCGAGCTCCCCTGCGAGTACGGCTGGGACACCCCGCAGCGCAGCTGGCTGGTCAGCAACGGGCCGTCGTACGGGTGGGTGTCCCCGTCCTGGGCCGGGCGCAACGGCTCGAACCCGGAGTACTGGCACTTCGAGTACCGCGGCTGAGCTCAGACCACCTCGACCGGTCGCACCGCGTCGGCGCTCGACGGGACCGTCAGCAGCGAGATCACCCCGCCGCCGGCCAGCAGGCCGGCGCAGACGAGCATCGCGACCCGGTGGGCCGGCTCCAGGGTGGTCGGGTCGGTGAGCGACGAGCCGACGCCGGCGGCGAGCGGCAGGACGGCGATCGCCAGCAGGCCGGCCACCCGGGCGACCGCGTTGTTGACGCCGCTGGCCACGCCCGCCAGGTGGTCGGGGGCCGCCGCCAGGGCGGTCGTCGTCAGGGGCGCGACCGTCGCCGACAGGCCGAGCCCGAACACGAGGATGCCGGGCAGGACGTGCGTCAGGTACGGCTCGTCAGGGCCGATGCCGGAGAGCATCACCGCGCCGACCGCGCACACCAGCGGACCGACCGTCATGGGGATCTTCGGGCCCATGATCGTGCTCAGCGCACCGGCCCGCGGGGACAGCAGGAGCATCAGGACGGTGACCGGCAGGGGGGCCAGACCGGCCGCCAGCGGCGAGTAGCCGGCCACCACCTGCAGGGTCACGACGAGGAAGAAGAACAGCCCCGAGATCGCGGCGTAGATGAGCAGCGTGGCGGCGTTGGTGCCCGCGAACGGCCGCCACCGGAACAGGGCCGGCGGCAGCAGCGGCGCGCTCGCGCGGGACTCGACGACCAGGAACGCCACCATCGCGACGACCCCGAACGCCAGCGCGCCGACGACGAGGGCATCCGGGGTCCCGCTCTCGGTCCACGCCGTGAACCCGTACGTCAGACCGGCCAGCCCGAGGGCGCCGAGCACGGTGCCCGCGACGTCGAGCTTCTTCACCGCGCTCGCGTCCGCGCTCTCCGGCACGTGCCGCATCGTCACCGCGACGACGACCGCGGCCAGCGGCAGGTTGATGCCGAAGATCCACCTCCAGGTGGTGACCTGCACGATCCAGCCGCCGAGGAACGGCGCGACCGCACCCGCGATCCCACCGAGCCCGGACCAGGCGCCGATCGCGCGCCCGCGGTCGGGACCGCTGAACGTCGACTGCAGGATGGCGAGGGAACCCGGGGTGAGCAGCGCACCGCCGACCCCCTGCAGTGCGCGCGCGGCGTTGAGCGCCCCGATGGTGGGCGCCACCGCGCACAGCAGGGACGCGACCGCGAACCAGACGACGCCGACGAGGAACACCTTCCGGCGCCCGAACCGGTCGCCGAGCGAGCCGCCCAGCAGCAGGAACGCCGCGAGCGTCAGGGCGTACGCGTTGACCGTCCACTGCAGGTCGGCGGTCGTGGCGTCCAGGTCCTCGGCGATGGTCGGCAGGGCGATCGTGACCACGGTGGCGTCGATGAACGCGATCGCGGAGCCGAGGACGGTCGCGAACAGTACCCACCGGCCGCGCGCGGACGCATAGACGATGCCGTCCGTGCGCTCAGCGGGGGCGGTCACGGTCCTTGCTGGGCTGCACGCGCTTGGGCTCGCCCGGCATCTTCGGGTACTCCGGCGGGTACGGCAGGTCGCCCTCGCCGTGCTCGACCTCCTGGCGATCGGCCAGCTCCAGCAGCGACTCGATGGAGTACCGCGGCGCCGCGTGGGCGACCAGCGGGGCGAACAGGTCCCCGACCTCGGCGAACCGGGCCGGCATCGTCGTCACGTCGAAGTCGTTCGGGTGCGCGTCCGCGACCTCGTCCCAGCGCAGCGGGGCGGAGACCGTGGCGCGCGGGTTGGTGCGGATCG
Source organism: Cellulomonas sp. P1_G12_2 (assembly GCF_056405535.1). NCBI lineage: Bacteria > Bacillati > Actinomycetota > Actinomycetes > Micrococcales > Cellulomonadaceae > Cellulomonas > Cellulomonas sp. P1_G12_2. The sequence continues at coordinate 621,636 of NZ_JBFUBX010000001.1, forward strand.
AGTACGCCGACGCGATGGTGCGGTCGCGCGCCATCTGGTTGTAGTCGACGAAGATCTTGGCGCCGCGCTCCTCCTTCCACCACTTCATCGTGACCTCCGCGGGCATCCGCCTCTCGAGCTCGCGGCCGAACGCGATGGTGGCCCGGCGCGCGTCGACGAACGACCAGCGCGGCTCGATCGGCACGAAGATGTGGATGCCCCGGCCGCCCGACGTCTTGGGCGTGCCCTCCAGGCCGTGCTCGGCGAGCAGCTCCCGCACGTGGGGTGCGACGCGTGCGGCGTCGGAGAAGTCGGTGCCCGGCTGCGGGTCGAGGTCGATCCGGATCTGGTCGGGGGAGTCGACGTCGTCGCCGAGCACCGGCCACGGGTGGAACGTCAGGGTGCCCAGGTTGGCGGCCCACGCGACGACGGCCAGCTCGCTGGGCGCCACCTCGTCGGCGGTCCGGCCGCTCGGGAACGCGATGCGGGCCGTCTTCACGTACTCCGGGGCGCCCTGCGGGACGCGCTTCTGGTAGAACGCGTCGCCGGTCGAGTCCATCCGGGTGGCCAGCTTGGCGCCCTCGAACACGCCCTTGGGCCAGCGTTCCAGCGTCGTCGGCCGGTCCAGCAGTGCTCCCAGGATCCCGTCGCCGACCGAGACGAAGTACTGGACGACGTCGAGCTTGGTGATGCCGCGCTCCGGGAAGTAGAGCTTGTCCGGGCTGCTGACCCGGACCGTCCGGCCGCGCACCTCGAGCTCGACCGCAGGCGTCTTCGACGGAGACATGACCCTCAACCTAGGGGCTGGGGTCGGTCCGCGCCCAGGTCAGCCCGCACCGATCAGCCCCCGCTGGTGGGCCACCGACACGGCCTCCGCGCGGCCCGAGACCCCCAGCTTGGCCAGCAGGTTGGAGATGTGCACCGAGACCGTCTTGCCGGAGATGAAGAGCTTCTCGCCGATCTGGCGGTTGGACAGCCCCTGCGCGACGAGCGCGAGCACCTCGGCCTCGCGCGCGGTGAGCACGTCGACGCCGCCTACCCGGACCCCCGGCAGGTCGAGCCGGCCACGCCGTGCGAGCCCCCGGACGGCGGTCGCCAGCGGCACCGCTCCCATCGCGTCCGCCTCGGCCAGCGCGATCCCGGCCTCGTCGCGCGCGGCCTCCCGGTCGCCGTTCTCCAGCAGCGCCTCCGCCAACCGGAACCGGCTGCGCGCCACCTCGTAGCGGTAGCCGTAGTCGAACTCCGTGACGGTCGCGCGCCACAGGTCCACGTCGTTGGTGCCTGCCAGCCGCGAGTGCTCGGCGTGCGCGCGGGCGAGCCAGGCCCGTCCCTCGGGGCCGAGGCGCCCGCCGCGCGGCCGCCCGCGTTCCGCCGTCGTCCGGGCGCGCTCCAGCAGGCGGTCGCCGAGAGCCAGCCGCTCGGAGACGTCCCGACCGAGCAGCCGCTCCTGCGCGGCCGCGTCGGCCAGCGCGCTCAGGGCGAGCGCGACGAGCCAGATGCCGCCCAGGAAGTAGTCCGACCACGCGCGCCACAGGTGCTCGAGCAGGCGCAGCGCCAGCGCGATCGCGTCGTCGAGCTCCCCGCGCCAGGTGTGCGCGTCGATCGTGCAGCCGCCGGCCACCAGGGCGATCAGCCCGTCCCGGGACCAGCTGGGCTCGAGGGCGTGCCCGCGCTCGGCGGCGTCGGCGTCTCCGCGGGCCACCGCCGCGTAGAGGTTCACGGCGATGAGCGTGTCGGCCAGCTCGTCCGGGACGGCCCCGATGGCCGCGGCACGCAGGTCACCCGACACGTACCGGATGAGCTGCGTGAACATGTGCAGCTCGACGCCGTAGACGCTCCACGTCATCCCGAGCGAGCGGGCGCGCTCCACCCCGTCGGCCGTGACCTGCGTGGCACCCGGCAGGTCCCCCGCGTAGTACCGGTTGCTGGCGAGGTTGTACATGGTGCGCAGCTCGGTCGCGTAGTCGCACGCCTCCCGGGCGCGGGCGAGCGCGCTGGTCAGCAGCTCGGCCGCGCGGTCCTCGTCGTCCACCACGAGCACCGCCAGCGTGGTCAGCGCGTCCGACTCCGCGTCGGCCGCCCCGGCCTCCCGTGCGAGCTCGACCGCGCGGGTGGCGCTGGCCACCGCCTCGTCGTCCAGGTCCGCGTTCAGCGCGCTGCGGGCGTACGTGGCCAGGGCCCAGGCCCGTTCCGGCGTCGGGGTGTCCGGGAGGTCGGCGAGCGCGCGCGACGACTGCTCGAGGGCGTCGTGCACGCTCTCCACACCCAGCAGGTACCGCGCGAGGCCGGTGCGCAGGTGGGCCTGCCGCGGGACGTCCGAGGCCGTCTCCTCGACGGCCGCACGAGCCAGCTGCACCGAGCGGTCCACCTGCCCGGCGCGGCTCGCCGCCGCGGCGGCTGCGACGAGCACGTCGATGTGGTCGGTGCCGAGAGTCGCCGTGACCTCCGGGACGGCCTCCCAGAGCCGGAGCACCACCTCCAGGTGCCGCAGCTCCTCCGCGGGCGCGAGCACCTCGTGCGCCTGGTCGGCCGCGTCGAGGGAGGCGCGCAGCGCGGTCGGCAGGTCCGGTGCGCGCAGCGCGTGCGAGGCCAGCTGCGACGACGGTCCGAGCGTCGGGTCGTCCCGGAGCACCCGCAGGTAGGCCCGGTGCAGCGACGACTGCTCGCCAGGGAGCAGGTCGGTGTAGACGGCCTCTGCCAGCAGCGCGTGCCGGAACGCGATGAGCTCGTCCTCGCCGACGAGCACGTGGTGGGCGACGGCCTCCCGCAGCGCGGTGTCGAACGCGCCGGGCGCGGTGAGCTGCGGGTCCGCGTCCGCGACGACGGCGGCGCGCAGCAGCGGCTCCGACACGCGACGGCCGGCGGCGGAGGCGATGCGCGCCAGGCGCTGGACCGACGGGTCGAGCAGCTCGAGCCGCGCGCGCAGCACGTCGGCGAGCGACCAGGGCAGCTCGTCGGCCTCGGCGCCGGCCTCCAGCAGCTCCTCGGCGAAGTACGCGTTGCCCTCGGACCGGTCGATGACCCGGCGCAGCGTGGACTCGGTCAGCGGGGCGCCGGACAGCGCGGTGGTGAACTCGCGCAGCTCGTCGTCGGTGAACGGGGACAGGTCGAGCCGCTCCACGCGCGGGTGGCGGCTGAGCTCCGTGGCGACCGGCCGCCACGGGTGGCGCCGGTGCAGGTCGTCGGTGCGGTAGCTGGCGACGACGAGCAGGTGCTGGTCGCGCAGCCGCGAGACCAGGAACCGCAGCACGTCCCGGCTCGAGGCGTCCGCCCAGTGCAGGTCCTCGAGCACCAGCAGGAGCGGGTGTCCGGGACTGCCGACCGCGCTGAACGCCTCGACGAGGCCGTCGAAGAGCTGGAGCCGGTTCGCCTGGTCGTCGGGGGCGGTCGCAGAGCCTGACGGGCCGGGCAGCAGCCGGGCGAGCGCCGGACGGTTGGCGACGACCGCGTCCACCGCCTCGGGGTCCAGCGCGTGCAGCTGCGACAGCGCCTCCGCGAACGGCAGGTACGGGAGGCCGATCTCGCCGAGGTCCACGCAGTGCGCCACGACGACCCGCGCTCCGGCGGCGTCGGCCAGCTCCGCGACGTGCCGCAGCAGCCGGGTCTTGCCGACGCCGGCGTCGGCCCCGAGCAGGACGGTCGAGGGCTCGCCGACGCCCGCGCGCTGCAGCGCCAGCGTGAGCTGGTCGACCTGCAGCGCGCGGGCGACGAAGGGTGTGCTCATCGAGCCGCGTGCCATGTCTCCGATCCTCGCAGCAGCCACCCACGCGCCGCACTCACCAGCGGGTGCGCGGGCTGCACGGGCCGCAGCGAGCCGTCGGGCCGGGCGGTGGCCGCAGGGGCCGTCGCGCCGGAGTCCTCGGTGTCGTGGTCGTCCCCGACCGGGATCCCGCGCAGCGCCGTGAACAGGCGCTCGTGGCGGTAGGCGAGCTCGGCGTCGAGGGCGGGTCCCCAGAAGTCAGCCATGGTGTCCTCCTCATGAACGCCGGACGATCTGCCCGGCTCTCGTTGACAACCACGACTCTGGTCGTGAGGGGGAGGGTGCCGGATCGGTCGGTCGACGGGTCCTGAGCAGCTGATCCGGCAGATGTCCGTCTGAGGCTTGGCCAGCGGGACCTGAGGTGGGGGTGCCGGTGTCTGAGGTACCTCAGAAGGAGCAGGATGGGCGCATGGGACTCGTCCAGGTGGCCCAGCACGCCGAGGACCTCGACCGCGCCGCGGCCTTCTACTCCGACCTGCTCGGAGCGCCGCCGACGGCCCGGTTCGACCCGCCCGGGCTCCTCTTCTTCGACCTCGACGGGGTCCGGCTCCTGCTCGACGTCGGCGCCCCCTCCGCGCTGCTCTACCTGCGGGTGGACGACGTCGCCGCGACGATCGAGCGTCTGCGCAGCCGCGGCGTCGTGGTCGAGTCCGAGCCGCACGTGATCTTCCGGCACGAGGACGAGACCCTGGGCCCGGCGGGCACCGACGAGTGGCACGCGTTCGTCCGCGACTCCGAGGGCAACCTGGTCGGGCTGGTCAGCCAGCTGCCCTGACCGCTCCCGTCCGCGGGACCTGTGGCCCTACTGGCGCCTCGAGCCGAGGGCCATACCTGGAGTGTCCGCACCGTCGCGGACACCCCCGTGCCGGGGGCGGAGCAGCTTGAGGAGTGCACACCATGGACACCATGAAGGCCGCGGTCGTCCGGTCGTTCAGCAGCGACCTGGACGTCGCGGACGTCGCCATCCCCACCGTCGGCCCGCACGAGGCGCTGGTGCGCGTCGACTACTCCGGGGTGTGCCACACCGACCTGCACGCGGCCCACGGCGACTGGCCGGTCAAGCCCACGCCGCCGTTCATCCCCGGGCATGAGGGCGTCGGGCACGTCGTCGCGGTGGGCGAGGACGTCACCCGCGTCGCCGTCGGGGACCTCGTCGGCAACGCGTGGCTCTGGTCCGCCTGCGGCGAGTGCGAGTACTGCCAGACCGGCTGGGAGACGCTGTGCCCGAACCAGCGCAACGGCGGCTACTCCGTGGACGGGTCCTTCGGGCAGTACATGGTCGTGGACTCGCGCTACTGCCCGGTGATCCCTGACGGGGTGGACCCCGCCGGCGCGGCACCCGTCCTCTGTGCAGGCGTCACGGTCTACAAGGGCCTGAAGATGACCGACACCAAGCCCGGCGAGTGGGTGCTGGTCTCCGGGATCGGCGGCCTGGGCCACCTCGCCGTGCAGTACGCCGTCGCGATGGGCCGCCGGGTCGCCGCCGTCGACGTCGACGAGTCCAAGCTGGCCCTGGCCACCAAGCACGGCGCCGAGGTCGTGGTCAACGCGTCGCTCGAGGACGACCCGGCCGCCCGGCTGCAGGAGCGCACCGGTGGCGTGCACGGCGCGCTGGTCACCGCCGTGAACGGGACCGCGTTCCCGCAGGCGGTCCGTGCGCTGCGGCGCGGCGGCACGGTCGCCCTGGTCGGGCTGCCGCCCGAGCAGTTCCCGCTCGACATCTTCACCACGGTGCTCTTCGGGCTCACGGTCCGTGGGTCGATCGTCGGGACGCGCAAGGACATGGCCGAGGCGCTCGACTTCTTCGCCCGTGGACTGGTCAGCCCGACGTACACGACGCGTCCGCTCGCCGAGATCAACACGATCTTCGCCGAGATGCAGCGCGGTGAGATCGACGGCCGGGTCGTGATGGACATGCGCGGCTGAGCCGGGACCAACGACCCAGATGATGAGGTAAGGCTCCACTAACGTCCGGAGCGGTGCCGGGGACGAGCCCCGGGTCGCCAGGACGGGTGGGGCGATGGATGTGCGGCTGCGGGACCTTCCCCGAGGGGCCTGCGCGACCGTGGTGGGCGTCGAGGGCGCAGCACCCTCGACGCTCGCCCGCCTGCGCGACCTCGGCTTCCGGCCGGGCTGCGAGGTCGTCTGCGTGAGGCGTGCACCGTGGGGGAGCCCGGTGCTCTTCCGGGTCGGGGAGTCCGACCTGTGCCTGCGCCGGGACCTGTCCGCGCTCGTCGTGGTCGAGGTCCTGCCGTGAGCGCGACGTGCCACGACGCTCCCGCGGCACCGACGGCGACCGGCCTCCGCCAGGTCGCCATGGTCGGCTGCCCGAACGCCGGCAAGTCCAGCGTCTTCAACCACCTCACCGGGCTGCACGTGCGGACCGCGAACTATCCGGGCGTCACGGTCACCCGCGCCGTCGGGACGATCACGGGCACGGTGGACGGCGCGCCGGCGTCCGTCGCGGTGACCGACCTGCCGGGCACCTACGGCCTGGACCCGGTCAGCCCCGACGAGCAGGTCGTCGCGGACCACCTGGCGGGCCGGATCCCCGGCCTGCCCCGTCCCGACGCGCTCCTCCTCGTGGTCGACGCCACCACGCTGCGGCGCTCGTTGCAGCTGGTCGCCCGGACGCTGGCGACGGGGCGGCCGTGCGCCCTGGCGGTGACGATGATGGACGAGCTGCGTGCCCGGGGCGGTCGGCTGGACCTCGCGCTGCTCGCCGCCGCGGTCGGCGTGCCGGTGCACGAGGTGCAGGGCAACCGTGGCAAGGGGATCCCCGCGCTGCGTCAGGAGGTGCTGGGCTGGAGCTCGTGGCCGTCCGCCGTGGTGCCCCCGCCCGCCGAGGACCCGGCCGAGCTGGATGCCTGGATCTCGTCGGTGGTGCACCGTGCGCGCTATACGCCGGCCGGCGCACCGGGACGGACCCGCGCCATCGACCGCGTGCTGCTGCACCCGGTCGGCGGCGTCGCCGCGTTCCTCGTCGTGATGTTCGCGTTCTTCCAGGCGATCTTCGCCCTGGCGGCGCCCGCCATGGGCCTGATCGAGCAGGTGTTCGCCGCGCTGTCGTCACTGGCGATCGAGCACATCGGGCCCCCGGTGCTCGCCGACTTCGTCGGCACGGCCCTGATCGGCGGGGTCGGCGGCGTGCTGGTCTTCCTCCCGCAGATCGCCCTGCTCTTCCTCCTGCTCTCGCTGCTGGAGGGCGTCGGGTACCTGGCCCGCGCGGCGATGCTGATGGACCGCGTCATGGAGGTGAGCGGGCTGGACGGGCGCGCGTTCGTCGCGATGCTCTCCTCGGTGGCGTGCGCGGTGCCGGGGATCATGGCGACGCGGACGCTGCCGTCCTCGCGCGACCGGTTGGCCACCATGCTGTCCGCGCCGTTGATGACCTGCTCCGCGCGACTGCCCGTCTACCTGCTCCTGGTGGGCATGCTCGTGCCGGCCGACGCGGCCTGGGGGCCTGTCGGCATGCGTGGCCTGGCGATGCTCGCGCTCTACCTGGCCGGCGGGATCTCCGCGCTCGTCGTCGCCTCGGTGCTCAAGTCCACCGTGCTGCGCGCCGGCGGGCTGCCCTTCTACCTCGAGCTGCCGCCGTACCGGTTGCCGTCGGTGCGCGCCGTGGCGCAGGCCGTCGGGGGAGCGGTCGGGGCGTTCCTGCGCAAGATGGCCACGATCATCCTCGGCGCGACGGTCGTGCTCTGGGCGCTCATGACCTTCCCGACGCACTCCACCGAGACGGCGTCGATGGCCCCGGCGGACGCGTCGGCCTACCAGCTCGACCACAGCTACGCCGCGGCGGTCGGCCGGGCCGTCGAACCGGCGACCGCACCGTTGGGCTTCGACTGGCGCATCGACGTCGGCCTGCTCGGTGCGATGGCCGCCCGGGAGGTCTTCGTCTCGACGATGGGCCAGATCGCCGCGTCCAGCGACACCGAGCATCCCGCCGAGGCCCTCGAGGCGATGACCTGGGACAGCGGACCGCGTGCGGGGACGCCGATCTTCACCGCGCCGACGATCGTCGCGCTGCTGACCTTCTTCGTGTACGCGATGCAGTGCTTCGCCACCCTGGCGGTGCTGCGCCGCGAGTCCAACTCCTGGCGCTGGCCGGCGCTCGCGTTCACCTACATGACCGCGCTGGCGTGGGTGATGGCGTGGATCGCGCGTGCCGTCACGATCGGGCTCACGGGATGACCCTGCTCCCGCTGCACCCGGAGACCACCGCCGATCCGAGCACGGTGGCCTGGTACGTAGGCCCGACGCCTCCGACGCCTCCGTCGCCGACCGAGCCGTCTGCGCTCCTCGCGCTACGGGACGCCGGCGTCCTCGACTCGTTCGTTTTCGGGCCCGAGCACGTCCGCACCACGCTGGCCCCCGGGCGCACCTGGGCCGAGGAGTCGGCGCGGGTGCGCGACGCCGTGCGCGCGGGCCTGGCCACGGCGCCGTCCGGGCGGGACGAGCGGGACCGTCTGCTCCTGGCGGCGGCCCGGGAGGTCGTCGGCGACATCGTCGGCCCGTTCGCCCGGTCCCACGGCGGGCGGATCACGCTGGCCGCGGTCTGCGACGGGCGCGTCACCGTGCACCTGGACGGCGCCTGCCACGGGTGCCCCGCGGCGGCCGTCACCTTGCGCGCGCGCCTCGAGCGCGAGCTGCGGGCCCGGTGTCCCTGGCTGGTGGGCGTCGAGGAGGCGAGCAGCACCGCCCAGCAGCCTGCGGTTCACTCGGACGCGTCGGCGGTCCCCCCAGGCAGGAACGGACCGCGTCGGGCACTCTGGGCGGGTGGGTGATGTGCGAGATCTCCGGAGCGCCGCGAGCGTGCGCCGTCGAGACGCCCAGACCCTCGCCGGCGAGCTGGTGGTCCAGGCGGAGCGCTCGGCCCCTCGGGCCGTCCGGCACTGGGTCATGCGCACCATCGCCGACGCCGGCGTCGGTGGGGCCTCCAACCAGGTCGTCGAGCTGCTGACGGCGGAGCTGGTGTCCAATGCGGTCGTGCACGGTCCCGAGGCGGGCGACGTGCGGGTCGAGGTCCGGATCGACGGCGCGACCGTCCACGTGGGGGTCCGGGACGCGGGCGGGGGCACGCCCACGGTCGCCCACCCGGAGCCGACCGCGCCGAGCGGCCGTGGTCTGGCGCTCGTCGAGGCGCTGTCCTCCGACTGGGGCATCCAGACCCACGCGGACGGCAAGACGGTGTGGTTCGAGGTCGTGACCGACGACTGACCGGGCCCGCGCCGTTCGACACGCCCGGCATGTCCGGCAGTGCCGGATCTCACGCGGAGGTCCCTGACCGCTGCTCACGGGGTCCCCTGCGGGCGGTCGTAGTGCCCTGGCCTGCGCCTCGACAGTGCGCGCAGGGCCTGTGCAGCGTAGTTTCGGGGGCGGACGACCAGAAGCGAGGGGCAACCAGACCATGAGTGAGCGCACCGACGGGCAGAACACGTCGACGACGACGACGCGACTGCCGGACATCCGTGCCGAGGTGCGCGAGGACGGTACGGGGGAGATCTCCGTCGACGGCGTCATCGAGCGGGTGCGCATGGCGACCCTCGCCGAGGCGGGCGCCGCGATCACGAGCCGCATCGCCGGGCTGGCGGGCTCCCTCGGGCAGCCCGTCCCGGTGCAGGTGCGGGACCCCGACGGCGTCTGGTCCCTGCTGATCCACCCGGACGGCCTGGTCGACGAGGCGCCGGGGGACGCGGCGGACAGCGCGCAGGACTCCGGCCCGATCGAGGTGGTCGACGCGAAGCCCGCTCCGGACCGCCCGGCCACGTCGGCCACCGTCACCTCCAGCCCCGAGGCGGTGCCCTCCGCCTCCGTGCCCTCCACCCCGTCGGGGGGTCTGCCGGTCACCCCGGCCCCCGCGAGCTCACCGACCGCCCCGCCGACGCCCAACCGCGGGCCTGCCGCGACGCGCGGCGCCTCCGTACGGCCGCAGGAGGAGAGCCCGGCGACCCCCGACAACGACCTCGCCGGCGCTGCGGGGCCGACCCCGGCCCGTGCGGCCACGGCGCCGGTGGCCGCGTCGTCGCTCCCGACCCTCGACGACCTCCTGGCCGCGCGGCACCCCGCCGCCACCGGTGGTCCCGCCGAGCACGGCTGGCAGGCGGGCATCCGCCGGCTCACGTTCGGGGGAATCTCGCCCGGTCCCGGCCGCGACGAGCGGCGTCGGCGGATCGCGTCGGCCTCGGTGCGGCGCACGCTCGACGGACCCAAGACGATCGTCGTCATCAACCCCAAGGGCGGCGCCCACAAGACGACCGCGACGATGCTGCTGGCCGCGACGTTCGGGCTGCAGCGCGGCGGGTACACGCTCGCGTGGGACAACAACGAGACCCGCGGCACCCTCGGCTGGCGCTCGTCGCACGCCGACCACACCCGCACGGCCGTGGACCTGCTCAACGCGCTGCCCGCGCTCGGCACCGAGGGCACGGTCCGGATCGGTGACCTCGACGGGTTCGTCCGGACGCAGCCCAGCGAGCAGTTCGACGTGCTGGCGTCCGACGAGAACTCGGCGTCCGCCTCGTCGGTCGACGCCGACTCGTTCACGTCGCTGCACCAGGTGCTCTCGCGCTTCTACCGGGTGCTCGTCATCGACACCGGCAACAACATGCGGGCCTCGAACTGGCAGGCCGCCGTGGGTGCCGCCGACCAGATCGTCGTCGTCTCGACCGTCCGCGAGGACACCGCGCAGTCGGCCGCCTGGGCACTGGACGCGCTGCGGGCCACCGGCCACGACGAGGCGGTCCGCCGCGCGGTCACCGTGCTGTCGGCGCCGGAGCCGAAGGTCGACAAGGACCTGCAGAAGCGCCTCCGGTCCCACTTCGGCGCCCTCACCCGGGCCGTCCTGGAGGTGCCGCACGACAAGGCGCTCGTCGCCGGCGGGCCCATCGACTACGAGGCCCTGAGCACGACCACCCGCGACGCGTGGCTCCGCGTCACCGCCGTGGTGGCCGACGGCCTCTGAGAACTCGCCCGCAGGGGCGTGCAAGATCTGGTGCGCTCGCGACAGAGTGCAGGTGTAGGCCTTCGTCCGACCACCACCAGGGGAGCACCGTGCCGTCGCGGACATCGAGCACGCCGGACAGCGAGACCGGCGACGTGCCGACCGACGTCGGGGACAGCGGGCACGACGCAGCCTGGTTCGAGGCGCTGGTCCGCGAGCACGCGACCGCGGTGCACCGCTTCGTCGTCCGTCGCGCGGGCCGCGACGAGGCCGAGGACCTCGCGGCCGACGTGCTGACGGTCGCGTGGCGCCGCCGCGCGGACGTCCCCGACGGCGCCGAGCTGCCCTGGCTGTACCGGACCGCGGGGTTCGTCGTCGCCAACCACCGCCGCAAGGGGCGGCCGATCCCGGTCGCCGACGTGCCGGACGAGATCGACTCCGACGACCCGGCCGTGCGTGCGGTGCAGGAGGAGCGCGTGCGCGAGGTGCTCGGCGCCCTCAGTGCCCGCGACCGCGAGGTCCTGCTGCTCAACGCGTGGGAGGGGCTCACCGGCGACGCGCTGGCCCAGGTGCTCGGCATCGGCCGCGGCGGGGCGGACGCCGCGCTCAGCCGGGCACGGGCCCGGTTGCGCGAGGTATGGGCGGCTGCCGAGTCCTGAGCTGCAAGGTGCGGGCCCCTCGGCACACATGAGGGGTAGAGGAGCACCGCACCCGGACCAGGAGGCAGCATCGTGGACGACCGAACGAACAACGAGCCCACCGACGACGTCGCGTTCGCCCGCGTCCAGGCGGCCGACCCCGCCGCGGGCAGCGAGCCGAACCTGCCGGCGCTCTACGCGGCCGTGGCGGAGGGCACGGGTGTCACCGTGTCCGCCCCGCAGGACGAGCTCGCGGCGCGCCGCAGCCGGCGTGCACCGCGCTGGCTCTCCATCGCCGCCGCGGTGGCAGGCGTCGCCGTGATCGGCGGGGGCAGCTACGCGTTCGGCCTCACCAACGCGCCGGAGACGGTGGCGTCGGCGCCGGCGATCACGCTCGGTCAGGCGCCGGCCCCCGAGGCCGCCCGGGACGAGGCCGCGACGTCGATGGCCGCGGGTGGGCAGGACGCCGCCAAGCTGATGTACCCCTGGTACGGGGGCCGGACGGTGTTCACCGCCGACGGGCTGTCCACCGAGGGCGGCTCGGGCGAGGCCCGGGGCTTCGACGCGGCGGGCACGTACTCCGAGGCGACGGTCGTCGCTGCCGCGGCGGCGCTCGGCGTGGCCGGGCAGCCCCGGCTGGAGTACGGCACCTGGACGGTCGGCCCGAACGACGGCTCCGCCCCGTCCGTGTCGCTGTCCCCGGACGGCCTCGCGAGCCTGTCGTACTACGACCCGACGCGGGACCCGTGGAACTGCGCGGTCTCGGCACCCGACAGCGGCGGGTCGGTGGAGGGCGGGGCTGCCGACGGCGGGGTCGCGCTCCCGGAGCCGGCGATCGACGGCGGACAGTCCAAGTGCCCGACCCCCGTGAACGCGCCGACGGGGGACGCTGCGGCCCAGCAGGCGAAGGACGTGCTCGCGTCGCTGGGCATCGACACCGCCGGCTACGAGTTCGCGGTCTCGACGGAGCCGTCCACCCCGCAGCTCACCTACGTCACCGCCAGCCAGTCGCTCGACGGGCAGCTCACGGGGGTGACCGCGAGCGTCACGGTCGTCGCCGACGGGGTGCAGTCGGTGTACGCACCGCTCGCGCCGATGGTGGACCTGGGCACGTACGACGTCGTCAGCCCGACCGAGGCCGTCGAGCGCCTGGGCGACCCGCGGTTCGGCGTCTCGGGCGGGGGCGGCGTGATGCCGCTGGCCGCCGAGGGCATGCGCGCGGCGGACGACTCCGTCGTCTCCCCGGAGATGACCGAGCCGACCGTTCCCGCCACGCCGGAGGCCGGGAGCCCGCTGGCGTGGCCGGTGCAGGAGGTCACGCTGGTCTCCGCCCGGCTGGGGGTCGCGTTGACCACCCTGCCGACCGGGGCGTCGGTGCTGGTGCCCACGTACGAGCTCGCGGACGCCGACGGTGTCACGTGGAGCGTCATCGCGGTCGTGGACGACCAGCTGGACTTCTCCGCAGCGGGCTGACTCCCCCCGGAAGCTCTGCGGAGAGAGCACGAAGGCCGGCCGGCGTCGGAGGGGATGCCGACCGGCCTTCGTCATGCCCGCCGGGAACAACGTGAGTCGCGTTCTGACCCCCCGAAGAGCGACCCACGCTGTTCTCGTCCGGGGCCGCGGTCCCGAGCATGTGATCAGAGCCGGTATCGGGCCTCGTCGCGCAGTCAACGACATGGTCGGCGGTTGCTGACAGACTCGCGGGCATGGGTGAGCGGACCGAGAAGCTGCTGTTGCTGGACACCGCGTCGTTGTACTTCCGGGCGTACTTCGGCGTTCCCGACTCCGTGAAGGCGCCCGACGGGACGCCCGTGAACGCGGTCCGCGGGCTGCTCGACATGATCGCGCGGCTGGTCAACGACCACCGGCCGACGCGGCTGGTCATGTGCTGGGACGACGACTGGCGCCCGCAGTTCCGCGTCGACGCGATCCCGTCGTACAAGGCGCACCGGGTGGCCGTGGAGGTGCCCGGCACGACGGGCGTCGAGGAGGTGCCGGACACCCTGTCGCCGCAGGTGCCGATCATCGTCGAGGTGCTCGCGGCGCTCGGCATCGCGCGCGTCGGGGTGCCCGGCTACGAGGCCGACGACGTCATCGGCACCCTGGTCGCGCGCGAGGTCGCGAAGAAGGACCGCGCGCCCGTGGACGTCATCACGGGGGACCGGGACCTGTTCCAGCTGGTCGACGACAGCGTGCCGGTGCGGGTGCTCTACACGATCCGGGGCATCAAGGACCTGATGGCCATCGACCAGGCGGTGCTCAAGGAGAAGTACGCGGTCGCGTCGGGACCCGGGTACGCCGACATGGCCGTGCTGCGCGGGGACCCGAGCGACGGGCTGCCCGGTGTGCCGGGGATCGGCGAGAAGACGGCCGCGCAGCTGGTGCACCGGTACGGGTCGCTGGACGGGATCCTCGCCGCGCGCGACGCCGGCGACGCCGGGCTGACCGCGACGCAGCGGAAGCGGTTGATCGAGGCGGCGGACTACCTGGCGGTCGCGCCGGCCGTCGTCCGGGTGGCACCGGACGCGCCCGTGGGGGAGCTCGACGACCGGTTGCCGAGCGTCGTCGCGGACGCCGAGGCGCTCGTCACGCTGGCGCAGGCGTGGGGGCTGTCGTCGAGCGTGAAGAGGGTGGTGGACGCCCTCAGCGGGTGAAAGTCAGGGACGGAAACGAAATCGGACGTATCAGACATGGACAGGCGTCCTCCTGCTGGGACGTGCGTTACCGACCGGTAGCCACGCCCCCGCCGGAGATCCCCGGCACCCTGCGCCCCGACCCCGGGGTCTCGACCGGAAAGGCACGTCCCATGTCCTCTGCCCGCACCCTGACGTCCACCGCGCGACCCGCGGCGCGGACGTCGGCCCCCGTGCCGAGCAACACGTTCGCTCCCGCCCTCCCGCCGGCCTCGATGGTCGACCGCGCGGTCGGCGGACTGGCGAGCGTGCTGACCCGCTACTCGATCACCGCGCTGCGGATCAGCCTCGGGCTGGTGTTCCTCGGCTTCGGCGTCCTGAAGTTCTTCCCCGGCATGAGCCCGGCGGCGGAGCTGGCCGAGCGGACCATCGGCACGCTGACGTTCGGCCTCGTCGGCCCCACGGCGGCGCTGCTGCTCACCGCGATCATGGAGACCGTCATCGGGCTCACGCTGGTCACGGGTCTGTTCTTGCGCACCGGCCTGGTCGTCCTCGCCGCTGCACTGGTCGGCATCATGTCGCCGGTCGTGCTCTTCTACGGCGAGCTGTTCCCCGCCGGCGGACCGACCCTCACGGGTCAGTACGTGCTGAAGGACATCGTGCTCGCCTGCGCGGGTGCGGTCATCGGCGCCGCGGCGCTCGGTGCGCGGCTGCGCCTGCCGCAGGAGTGAGCGGCGTCAGTCCTTCAGGAACACCTGGGGGCCCGCCTCGTGCCAGCCGGCCGGGGCGGGCTCTCCTGCGTTCACGAGCATGAGCTCGTCGCCGATGCCGAAGTGCACGACGCCGCCGTCGGTCGACGTGCACCCGGTGCTCGGCAGCTCGCCCTCGGTGAGGGTCAGCACGCAGAGCAGCTGGCTCTGCGAGACGCCCGCGTAGTAGCGGGTGTCGGATGTCGTGGCGAGCAGCCGGGTGCTGTCGGGGTCGATCTGGCTGCCGGAGAGATCATCGGCGCCGACGACGTCCGCAGAACGCTGGGGTCGCTCGAACACGGCGAGCGTGGTCGCCGGGTCCACAGGGTCCACGTCGGCCGGGATCTGGGCGAGCCGGACCCAGATCATGCCGCCCGCGACGAGCGCCGCGGCGGCGACCAGGACGAGCGCGGTGAGCATGCTGGAGCGACGCCGTGGCGCCTCGTCGGCACCGAACCCGGTGAACGCGTCGGTGAAGAAGTCCGTGTCGTCGAACGTCGTCATGCGTGGGTATCGGCCAGATCGCCGGGACACATGAGCACTTGTGTCCACGAATGCCCCCGTTCGGGTGCAGCGACCCTCCGCCGGCAGGGCAGAATCACCCCCCGTGATCACGGTCAGCACGGACGGCTCCTGCCTGCGCAACCCCGGCGGGGCGATCGGCTGGGCGTGGGCGAACCACGACGGCAGCTCCGCCAGCGGCGGTCACCCGTCGGGCACCAACCAGGTCGCCGAGCTCATGGCGGTCCTCGAGGCCATCCGGTCGCACCCCGGTGACGAGCCCCTGGTGATCCAGGCCGACTCGCAGTACGCGATCAAGTGCTCGTCGGAGTGGGTGCACAGCTGGAAGCGCAAGGGCTGGCGCACGGCCGCCGGCGGACCGGTGCAGAACCTCGCCCTGATCCAGTCCATCGACTCCGAGATCGCGCAGCGGCCCGGCGCGGTCAGCTTCGTGTGGGTCCGCGGTCACCGCGGGGACGAGTTCAACGAGCGGGCCGACGAGCTCGCGGGCATCGCGGCGCGCGGCGTGCGCGACGCCGGTCCGGAACCGTCGGTCCCGACCGCGGCCCTGGAGCCCGACGTCCTGTTCTGAGGACGGTCAGTGGGGCTGGCGGTCCCGGGCCAGGATCGCGAGGGCGCCCTCGGACGCCTCGGTCACGTACTCCGCCACCCAGCCGACCGGAGCGCTGCCCCAGGACTGCCCCACGGCAGCCACGGGGAACACCACGAGGTCGTGCTCCGCGTGCGTGAGGACCAGCTCGGGGGAGCCGTCACCGCGCGCGGAACCCCACACGAGGCCCGGCACCCGCTGCGCGACGAGGTCGCCCAGGGTGACGCCGAACGCGTGCACCAGCGGCTCCGGGTCCGTGCGGTCGCGCTCGTCGGACTGCAACCAGATCGCCTGGACGCGGTCGAACAGGTCGCCGAGGGTCTGGGTGTCGACCGTCCCGGAGCACAGGCCGGTGATGATCTCGCGGTGCTGCGCGGCCCACACCAGCTCGGCGGGGTTGAGCGGCTCCACCTGGACGGAGCGGGTGTCGTCCCCGGGTGTGTGCGGGTGCGGCACCGTCGACCCGTCGGTCGGCATCTCTGCGCGTCGGAACAGTCCCATGTGCCGAGTATCGACCGCGCGGGCCCGTCGCTTGACCCGGACACCCCGGGATCGCCCGGTCGGCGTCTCAGTACGCACGGGCAACTGACCCCCGGACACGCGAAGGCCGCGCCGACCCGGAGGTCGACGCGGCCCTCGTCACCGAGCCGTCAGGCTCAGCGCCTGACGGTCAGCGCGTGCGAGGTGGCCGTCGGCCAGTAGCCGCCGTCCCCGCTGTAGGTCGCGATGACCAGGGTGGAGCGCTGCACGGCCGGCAGGGTCACCGTGGCGACCCCGTTGGTCACGGGCACGGTGGCCACCCGGTGCAGGCCGAGCAGGACGGTGACCGAGCCGGTGGGCGCGGGTGCGCCCTTCGCGCCGGACACCGTGATGGTCAGCACGGGCTTTGCGCCCTTGGAGACGGTCCACGACGTCGCCGTGAGCGACGCCTTGGCGGGCGCCTTGGTCACCGTGAACCGCTTCTCCGCCTGCGACCCGGACACGTCCGCGTTGCCGGAGTAGACAGCCACCAGGCGGTGGTTGCCGGCCGAGAGCGTGCCGGGGACCACCAGCTCGGCGACCCCCCGCAGGCCGGTCACGGTGAGCGTGCCGGTCGCGATGGTGACCCCGCCGTCCTTGATCTCGACGGTGCCGGTCGGCGGAGCGGTCGCGCCCGTGACCACGATCGTCGCCTTCGTCGTCTGCCCGTACTGGGCCGACGACTTGGCCAGTGTGAACGTGGTGGTGGAGGACGACTTGGCGATCTCCACCGGGACGGCCGCCGACGTCGACGCGGCGAACCCGCTGCCGGCGGTGGGTGCGAAGCTCGCAGTAAGCGAGTGCGACCCGGCGCCGAGCTTCACCTTCACGGTCGCCTTGCCGGCCGTGACGGCCGACGAACCGATCGGGGTCTGCCCGTCGAGGAACGTCACGGTGCCGGTGGCCTCGGCCGGGACGACGGTGGCCGTGAGCGTGAGCTCCTGGCCGGCCTTCTTCCCGCCGGTGACCGCGAGCGTCGTGGTCGTCGGTGTCGCCGGCTCGCCGGTGGCCACCTGCACGACCGTGAACTCGCCGGTGTCGCCGTAGCTGACGAGACCCAGGTAGGTCGTCCGCGGCGTGAGGTCGGCCCAGGACGCGGTGTACGTCACCGGGATGCCCTGCACGCCGGACAGGACCGCCGGGTCGAGCGCCAGCGGCGCCCCACCCTCGACCACCGAGGTGACCGTGGCGTCCCAGGTGACGCCGTTCGGCGCGCTGTAGACGTCGACGAGGACCGCGTAGGTCCCGGCGTCGGGGGCGAGCAGGTTGACCCGCTCGTCGGCCGAGCCGGTCGCCGACTGCCAGCCCGCGACCGGGTTCCCGGCAGCGTCGAGCAGGTAGACGATCAGGTCGAGGTCGGCGGTGTCGTCGAGCGCGTCGAGGTCGAACCTCGCGTACTGCGCACCCTCGGGGACGTCGACGAGGTACTGCGCGGTGTCGCCCGTCGTGCCGGACCCGCTGTGCTCGGTCTCGGTACCCGTCGGGTCGGCGAGCAGCTCACCGGCGGACAGGCCGGTGGTCGCCAGCGGGATGTCACCGTCGCCACCGGGGGTCACCTCGACGGCGACCGATCCGGTCACGCCCTCACCCTCGACCGACGCCGGGGCGACGATCGTGACGGGCTGCACGGCGATCGGGCTGCGCACGGTCGTGGCACCCGACGTCCAGGTGAGCGAGCCGGTCGCGAACTCGTCGAGAGCCGCGTCCGTCCGGCTGAACGTCACCGAGAACGTCTTCGTCTCGCCTGCGGCGCCGAACTCCAGCGTCGCGGGCTCGACGACCACGCCGATGCCCGAGAGACCCTGCACCGAGGAGGTGAAGGTGCCGGCCTGCGTCGAGGTGACCGTGCGGGTGATGGTCTCCGGTGCCGTGAGGCTGCCGATGCCGATCGAGGCGATGTTGAGGTCGCTCGGGTCGATCGGGGTGACCGGGACGTTGTAGCCGACGCCGGCCAGGTACGCGTACCAGTCCGACAGGCCGTTGAGGTAGAGCAGGCCCGGCTCGAAGAACTTCGTCGGGTCGACGTGGCCGGCGCCCTGGGCGAACGGGTCGGTCGCGGGGTTGCCCGCCGTGTCGAC
This sequence comes from Cellulomonas sp. P1_G12_2, assembly GCF_056405535.1. Taxonomy (NCBI): domain Bacteria; kingdom Bacillati; phylum Actinomycetota; class Actinomycetes; order Micrococcales; family Cellulomonadaceae; genus Cellulomonas; species Cellulomonas sp. P1_G12_2. The sequence continues at coordinate 640,046 of NZ_JBFUBX010000001.1, forward strand.
GGTGTCGTACGCGGTCGTCATCATCGCGGACTTGATCTCACCGGGCGTCGCGTTGGGACGCTCGCCGAGGTACAGGGCCGCGAGGCCGGCGATGTGCGGCGACGCCATCGAGGTGCCGCTGAGGAACTGGAACGTCGGGTCCCCGCCCTCGGCGTTGGCTCCGGCCGCCAGGATCGAGACGCCGGGTGCCGCGATGTCGGGCTTGATGATGTCGCTGCCGCCGGCGAGCACCGGGCCGCGCGAGGAGAAGCCGGCCACCTGCGGGGTGGGCGGGGTGGTGCCCAGCGCGTTGCCCGTGATGAAGGTGGCCGTGGCGCCCGGGGTGGCCGCGTAGGCGACGACTGCGCTGTGGTAGACGTGGCTGAGGTGCACGGTCGGGACCGAGTGGAAGTCCGTGTCGATCGAGCCCGGCGTCACGTTGACCAGCACCATGCCGATGCCGCCGACGCGTGCGACCTCGGCGGACTTGGCGACGCGGTCGTAGACCCCGCGGTCGCAGACGATGATCGTGCCCGGCTGGACGAGCGCCGGATCGAGCGAACCGGGTGCGCAGAGTCGCGCATCGGTGCCGCCTGCGAGGGCCACGGCTGTCGAGTTCACCAGCGCACCGGTGAGCGGCTCGGCGGCCGGGTCCATGTCGACCGTGATCGACGCACCGGCGAAGGCCTGGCCGTCGCCGAACGTGACCGTGGCCTCATAGCTGGGGATCGTCGAGGCGGCCACGGAGGTGTACCAGGGGGACGCGTGGTCCGTCGTCGAGGCACCCGGGCCGTCGTTGCCCGCGGAGACCGCGACGAAGATGCCGGCCGCTGCCGCACCGAGGAACGCCTGGTCCTCGGGCGCGGCGACGCTCGTGGCCGCGCCGCCACCGATCGAGAAGTTGATGACGTCGACGCCGTCGGCGACCGCCTGGTCGATGGCGGACAGGATGTCGGTCGTGGTGCAGCCGTCGTCCGTGGTCACGGCCGGGTCCGGGCCGGTCCAGCAGACCTTGTACGCGGCGATGCGTGCCGCCGGGGCCACACCGGTGAAGGTGCCGAAGTCGATCCCGCCGATGGAGGTCGGGGTCGCCACGTTGCCCGCCGCGGTGCTCGCGGTGTGCGACCCGTGCCCGTCGCCGTCCCGCGGGGAGATGTACTCGCCCACGGTCGCGTCGCCGAGGTTGTCCACGCCGAAGCCCTCGACGTAGTAGCGCGCGCCGACCACCTTGGTGGAGCAGTCGGCGGCGGTGAACTGCTCGCCCGTCTGGCACACGCCCCGGAAGACGCTGCCGTCACCCTTCTGGAAGGCGATGGCGGTGCCGTCGAGGTAGGGCTCGGCGCCTGCGGTGGTGCCGAGCGGGTCTCCCGCGAATGCGGGGTTCTCCGGCGCGATGCCGGTGTCCAGCACGCCGACGACGACGCCCGCACCGGCCTGGTCGGCCCCGCCGACGGCCTCCCACACGCCGCCCGGTCCCTCGAGCCCGAGGAACGACGTCGACGGCTCCGCGGTGACGTGCCGGAGCTCGTCCGGCACCACGGAGACCACGTCGTGGTCGGCCAGGAGCTCAGCCGCCTGGCCGGCGGTCAGGTCCGCCGAGAACCCGTTGAGAGCCAGCGTGTAGGACGCATCGATGGTGACGCCGGCCGCCTCGGCCACCGCCTCCTGCTTCTCCGTGAGGTGCTGGCGGTAGCTCTTCACCGGCGCCTTGCGGGCGTTGAGCTGGTCGCCCTCCTCGGGCGCGGTGGCAGCGAAGCCGCTCACGCCGCCGTCGTAGGTGGCGGCCGCGTCGTCGGCCAGCGTGACGATGTACCGGCCGGGCTTGAGCTCCGTCTGGCCGCCACCCGGCTTCGTGATCTCGAAGCCCGTCCCTGTCGGCGGGGGTGCCGCCGACGCGCCTCCGGCGCCGAGTAACGCGGTGGTGGCCGCGATGGACAGCGCGGTGAGGGCGGCGAGGACGGGTCGACGTGGCATGTGCGCATCCCTGGCTCGAGGAGTATCGACTGGCGTGCGCCGCGACGTGACGGTAGTCACACGCAGGCGCACGCCCGGTGCACGTTACTGGCAGGTACGGCATTCGTCACCTTCTGGCGAAATGATCGTTTCCTGTTCGTGACCTGCGCCCTCAGCGCAGCGGCACGAACACGAACGACCCGTGCGTGGTGATCTCCGTCCGGCCGTCCCTGCGCTCGACCAGGTGCATCGTCGAGCGCACCGGGATCACCATGCGCGCGTCGTCGCCGAGCTGGTCCACCAGGGCGGTCGGCAGCCGGCGCGGCGACGCCGAGACGAGGATCCGGTCCCACCCGCCGTCGACGGGCCGGCCGAGCGCACCCGGGGTCGCCGGCTCGATGCGGGCCCAGGGCAGGTCGCACGCGTCGAGGTTCTCCGCACCCCACTCGGCCAGCTCGGGGTCCAGCTCCAGCCCGAGCACCTCGCCGCGGGAACCGACGAGCCACGCGAGCAGCGCGGTCGTCCAGCCGGAGCCGGAGCCGACGTCGAGCACCCGCGCCCCGACGGGCACCTGCAGGAGCCGGAGCATGAACGAGACGGTGCTCGGCTGCGAGCTGGTCTGCCCGTGCCAGAGGGGCAGCGGGTGGTCCTCCGCCGCACGGGCGCGCTGCTCCGGTGGCAGGAACCGCTCACGGGCGAGCTCGCGCATCGCCTCGGCCACGTCGGCGGCGCGTGTCGGGTCGGCCTGCGCACCCATGAGGTGAGCCTACGATCGGGCCTCCAGCGCGAGGAGGCGGAGATGGCCGAGTACGACGTCGTGGTCGTCGGCTCCGGGTTCGGCGGGTCCGTGGCGGCCCTGCGGCTGGTCGAGAAGGGCTACCGCGTCCTCGTGCTCGAGGCGGGCCGACGGTTCACCGACGAGACGTTGCCGCGCACCTCGTGGGACGTCAGCCGGTTCCTCTGGGCGCCGCGGCTGGGCTGGCTCGGCATCCAGCGGATCCACGTGCTGCCCGACGTCGTGGTGCTCGCCGGGGCGGGCGTCGGGGGCGGTTCGCTCGTCTACGCGAACACCCTCTACCGGCCCACGTCCGACGCGTTCTACGCCGACCCCCAGTGGGCCGGCATCACCGACTGGCGCGCCGAGCTGGCGCCGTACTACGACCAGGCGAGCCGGATGCTCGGCGTCGTCGACAACCCCACGTGCACGCCGTCCGACCAGATCGTGCGCAAGGCCGCCGTCGACCTGGGCGTCGGGGACTCGTTCCGGCTGGCGCCGGTGGGCGTGGTGTTCGGGACACCGGGCGCGCGGGTGCCGGACCCCTTCTTCGGGGGTGCCGGCCCGGAGCGGCGCGGCTGTCTCGAGTGCGGCGAGTGCATGACGGGCTGCCGCCACGGCGCCAAGAACACGCTGCCCACCAACTACCTGTACCTGGCCGAGCGCGCGGGGGCCCGGGTGGTCGCCGAGACGACCGTGACCTCGGTGCGCCCGCGCGGTCAGGAGTGGGAGGTCCGCACCAGGCGCACGGGCCGCAGGGGCGGCGACCGGACCGTGACCGCCGACCAGGTGGTCGTCGCGGCCGGCACGTGGGGCACCCAGGAGCTGCTGCACCGGATGAAGGGGGACGGCACGCTGCCGCGGCTGTCCGACCGGCTCGGGGAGCTGACCCGGACCAACAGCGAGTCGCTCGGCGGCGCAGCGACGCGGTGGCGCGGGTGGCGACGCCGGCCGGACCTCACGCGCGGAGTGGCCATCACGTCCTCGGTGCACCTCGACGACCACACCCACCTCGAGCCGGTCCGGTACGGCCGCGGGTCCAACCTCATGGGCCTGCTGAGCACGGTCCTCACCGACGGCGGAGGACGCGTCCCCCGACCGGTGCGCTGGCTCGGCAACGTGCTGCGCCACCCCGGTCAGGTGGCGTCGCTGCTCCTCGGCCTGGGCAGCTGGTCGCAGCGGACCGTCATCGGGCTGGTCATGCAGACCGGCGGCGCCTCGATCACCGTGCGGCTGCGGCGGACGTGGCGGGGAACCACGCGGCTGACGTCGACCCCCGGGGAGGGTGAGCCCAACCCGACCTGGATCCCGGCTGCGAACGCCGCCTACCGCCGGATGGCCGCGCACCTCGGCGGCTTCGCGGCGAGCAGCCTCGGCGAGGTGGTCGACGTGCCCATGACCGCCCACTTCCTGGGCGGCTGCACGATCGGGCGCTCCCCGGACGAGGGGGTGGTCGACGCCTACCACCGGGTGTTCGGCTACCCCGGGCTGCACGTGGTGGACGGCTCGACGATCTCCGCCAACCTCGGGGTCAACCCGTCCCTCACCATCACCGCGCAGGCGGAGCGGGCGATCTCGCTGTGGCCCAACGCGGGGGAGCCCGATCCACGGCCCGCTCCCGGGGAGCGGTACGAGCGGGTGAGCCCGGTGCGCCCGGTGCGGCCGGTGGTGCCGGCGTCGGCCCCGGGTGCGCTGCGCCTGACCGTCCTCTAGACGGTCTCCTTCATCGGGACCACGGGGATCATCCCCGTGCGCGGGACGTCCGCCGCGGACTGGGCCGGCACGAACTTCGGCTTGCGGCCCGGGCGACCCCGCTCGCGGCGCATCTCGATGCCCTCGAGCGTCGTCGCGCGCCAGACGGCACCGCCGTTCAGGCGCCCGTCCGGCTGCGGGAGCCACGGCACCTTGCGGGACAGCCAGACCCGGATCGTGGCGTGCTCGACCCCGAGCCGGTCGGCCAGCCGGGCGATGTCGTAGAGGTCGTCGAGGCCCTGCACCGGGGTGGTCGGTGCGGGCGGGGCGGCGGGTGGTTCGGGGTGCACGGCGAAAGCGTAGCGGCCCGTCCCTGTGAATTGTGTGACGGAGACGTGACGAGATCCACACGAGATCTCCCCCGCTATGGGGCCTCAAGTGTCAGGGGTGACCTTCCGAAGAACTTAACGTGTTACGCGTGAGTAACAAGATTCCGTTCCGAGGTCGGCCAGCGAGTGGCCGGCACGCTGCGGCGCGCCCTGCGCCCGCGCGTGCTGTCGCCCACCCCGCCCGCCTCGCCCAGGGTGCCGTGGTCACGGCGCTCGCTCTGAGCATGTGCGCGATGGTGGCCGTCTCGGCGAATGCGCGTGACGGTGGGAGCGCGCTCATCGGCGTGCTCCCGGCCCCCAGCTCGACCGCGCAGGTCGAGCAGGCGCGGGCCGGTGCGGTCGAGGTCGCCACCGACGCCATGCAGGTCGCCCAGTCGGTCCAGGCGGAGGCGTCCCAGGTCGCGATCGACGCCACGCAGCTCCAGGCCCTCGAGGCCGCGACCGCGCACCTCGACGAGCTGCTCACCGTCGCGGCCGCCGAGGTCGACCGGGGAGCAGCGACGTCGCGATCGGCCGAGCGCGACGAGGTCACCGGCATGGAGGGCACCTCCGTCGCTGCGGAGGAGCCCGCCGCCGCCGCGACGAGCACCCCGACCCCGGCGGCAGACGCCGACCCCGCCTCGGTGTTCGAGCAGACACCCGCCGCCGTGCCGACGATCCCGCCGAGCACCGGCGAGGAGGACGCGACGACCGCGGAGCTGCGGGAGGCCGTCGCCGCCGTCGCGACCGCCACGGCCGCCGCGAAGGAGAGCGCCGAGGCGAAGAAGGCCGCCGACGAGGCCGCTGCTGCTGCCGCCGCCCAGGCCGCCGCCGACGCGGCCGCCGCCGCGCAGGCCGCCGCGGAGGCCGAGGCCGCCACCCGTGCCGCGTGGAAGCAGTCGCTCCTCGGCTACGCCAACGGCAAGATCCCCGACTCCGCCCTCTGCGGCGTGAGCTTCGACTCCTCGGTCCGGCTGCGCTGCGACGCTGCCGAGCAGCTGGACGTCCTCAACTCCGCCTTCCGTGCCAAGTTCGGCACGAACCTCACGATCAGCGACTCCTACCGCTCCTACGCCGGCCAGATCCTGTGCAAGCGCACCAAGGGCTACCTCTGCGCGACGCCCGGCACGTCCAACCACGGCACGGGTGTCGCGGTGGACCTCGGCGGCGGCATCGAGACCTTCGGCACCAAGCAGTACCGGTGGATGACGGCCAACGCTCCGGCGCTGAACTGGACGCACCCGTCGTGGGCCGAGAGCGGCGGCAGCAAGCCCGAGGCCTGGCACTGGGAGTACACGGACTGACCCGTCGGCCCAGACCCGGCACGGCGGCCCTACGATCGGGCGCATGAGCACCTCGGCCGAGCCGGGGCGGACGTGGCCCCTGGTGGGCCGCGCCGCCGAGCTCGACGACCTCGACGACCTGTTGTCGACGGCCGCCGACGGGGTCGGCATGACGGTGCTGCTCGAGGGTGAGGCCGGCGTCGGAAAGACGAGCCTGGTCGATGCACTGCGCGGCTCGGCCAGGCTCCTGGACGTCGAGCTGCGCACCGCGCGCGCCACGGAGCTGCGCAACTGGCCGTATGCCTTGCTCTCCGACGCGCTGCTGGTGCGCTCGGGACGGTCGAGCCGTGGCCCGGTCGAGGCGGAGCTGACCGACCTGCTCGACGCGATCTACGCCGACCCCGTCCGGTCGGTCGCCCGCCACGACCGCGCGGCCGAGCTGTTCGCCGCCCTGCTGCGCCGCCGCGGGGACAGTCGCCCGTGGGCCCTGGTGCTCGAGGACGTGCACGAGGCGGACGCCCCCTCGCTCGAGGTGCTCCTGCAGCTGGCGCACGAGGGTGCGGTGCCCCGGGCGCTCGTCGTGCTCACCATGCGTCCGGTGCCCTACCGCCCCGAGCTCGCGGCGGTCGTCGCCGCCTGGACGCGGGCGGGAGCCCGGTACCTCGAGCTGCGGCCGCTGAACGCCCGCGCCACGGTGGAGCTCGCCGAGAACCTCGTCGGCAGCCCGCTGGGGCCGTCGCTGCGCGGCACCCTCGCGACGACGGGCGGCAATCCCCGGCTCGTCGCGGACGTGGTGCGGACGGCCCGCGCCGCCGGCGCCCTGGTCACCACCGACGGCGTCCTCGACACGACGGGCGTCGGCTGGCTCACGCCCCTGGACGAGGTGGTCCGGCGGCGCATCGAGTACCTCGGGCCCGACGTGCTGGCCCTGCTCGGACAGGCGTCCGTGCTCGGCACCTCGTTCGTGATCGCGGACCTGGCGTCCCTGGTCGGCGACCCGGTCGGCGACTGCTGGCGCACGCTGCGGCACGGCCTGGCCGCGGGCGTGGTCCGCGCGCGCGGTGACCGGCTGGTGTTCGGGCACGACCTCGTGCGCGGTGCGCTGTACAACGGGCTCGAGCCCGACCAGCGTCGCGCCCTGCACGCGCGGGCCGCCTGGGCGCTGCGGCAGGCCGGCGCTCCGCCGCAGATCGTCACCGGGCACCTCGAGCGCGCGCGCTGAGCCGCCCGGCTGCATAGCGTGGAGGTCCCGGGCATCCCGCCCGGCCGATCGAGCACAGAGGAGCACCATGTCCACGCGCACCGCTCGCACCGCCTGGAACGGGACCCTGATGGAGGGCGCCGGGCAGGTCGAGCTCACCAGCTCCGGGGCCGGCACGTTCGACGTCTCGTTCCCCAAGCGGACCGCCGAGGAGGCCGGGGGCACGACGAGCCCGGAGGAGCTCATCGCGGCCGCGCACACGTCGTGCTACGCCATGCAGCTCTCCGGCGTCATCGCCGCGGCCGGAGGCACCCCGGTGGCGCTCGAGGTCAGCGCCGACGTCACGCTGCGCCCCGACCCGGCCGGCGGGCTACACATCACCACGATCGCGCTGACGGTCCGCGGGGAGGTCGAGGGCCTCGACGACGCCGGCTTCCTGGCCGCCGCCGAGAACGCCAAGGCCACCTGCCCGGTGAGCAAGGCCCTCACGGGCACGGAGATCACCCTGGACGCCTCGCTCGCCTGACCCGCACTCCACCGGACGTCCGAGGATCCGGTCGCCCCGACGCTCACTTCCTCGGACGCTGCGGTGGAGAACGCGCTGCGTCCGAGGATCCGGTCGTCCTGGCGCTCGCTTCCTCGGACGTCCCTGTCGTGACCATCCCTCGGTGACGTGTGCGGGGGAGCGGGCCGCCGGTGCGAGACTGCCCCCGTGGTGGCCGTGACCGAGACCGTGGCAGGGGATCCGAGCCGATCCGAGAGCGCCGACGTGGTGCAGGCGCTGCGGTCCGCGCTGCGCGGAGCGGTCGACGACAGCACGCGCCGCCGCGCCGAGTACTCGACCGACGCGTCGAACTACCGCGTGGTCCCGCAGGTCGTCGCGTTCCCGCGGGACACCGACGACGTGCTCGCCGCGCTGGAGGTCACCCGGTCGCTGGGGGTGCCCCTGACCGCCCGCGGCGGCGGCACGTCGGTGGCCGGGAACGCGGTGGGCACGGGCGTGGTGCTCGACTTCTCGCGGCACGTCAACCGGATCCTCGACATCGACCCGGAGGCGCAGACCGCCCGCGTCGAGCCCGGCGTCATCATGGCCGGCCTGCAGAAGGCGGCGGCACCGCACGGGCTGCGGTTCGGGCCGGACCCGTCCACGCAGGCGCGCGCGACGCTCGGGGGCATGATCGGCAACAACGCCTGCGGCCCCCGCGCGGTGGCGTACGGGCGGACCGCGGACAACGTGCTCGCCCTCGACGTGGTGGACGGCACCGGCCGACGGTTCGAGGCGCGGTCGGGCGCCGGCGCGCTCGACGTCGTGCCGGGTCTCGACGCCCTCGTCCGCGGCAACCTCGACGTCATCCGGACGGAGCTGGGCCGCTTCGGCCGGCAGGTCTCCGGCTACTCCCTCGAGCACCTGCTGCCCGAGAATGGCACCGACCTGGCCAAGGCCCTGGTAGGCACCGAGGGCACGGTCGCGACGCTCCTGGGCGCGACGGTCCGCCTGGTGCCGATCGCCGCGGCGCCCGTGCTGGTGGTGCTCGGCTACCCGGACATGCCGACGGCCGCCGACGCCGTCCCGGCGCTGCTCGCGCACGCGCCGCTGGCCATCGAGGGCATGGACTCCCGGCTGGTGGACGTGGTCCGCCGCGTGCGCGGGACCGCCGCGGTGCCGCCCCTGCCCGAGGGCGGCGGGTGGCTCATGGTCGAGGTCGGCGGCTCGGACCTGACCGAGGCGCTGGACCGGGCGCACGCGCTCGCGGCCTCCGCCGGGACGACGGCGGTGGGCCTCTTCCCGCCCGGACCCGAGGCCGCCGCGATGTGGCGGATCCGGGAGGACGGTGCCGGCCTGGGTGGGCGGACCCCGTCCGGCGCGCAGGCGTGGCCGGGGTTCGAGGACTCGGCCGTCCCGCCCGAGCGGCTCGGCGCGTACCTGCGCGAGCTCGAGGCGCTCATGGCGTCGCACCGCGTGGACGGTCTGGCGTACGGGCACTTCGGCGACGGCTGCGTGCACCTGCGGCTCGACATCCCGCTGGAGCGCTCGGGCAACCCGCTGCGCGCGTTCATGACGGACGCCGCGGCCCTCGTCGCGAGCCACGGCGGGTCGCTGTCCGGGGAGCACGGGGACGGCCGCGCCCGCTCGGAGCTGCTGCCGGTCATGTACTCCGCGCAGACGATCGACCTGTTCGGCGCCTTCAAGGACCTTCTCGACCCGCGCGACCTGCTCAACCCCGGCGTGCTGGTCCGGCCGCGCCCGCTCGACGCCGACCTGCGCCGGCCGCACGCCCGCCCCCTGCTGGCCGACCACGGGTTCTCGTTCGTGCACGACGCGGGCGACCTGACCACCGCGCTGCACCGCTGCGTCGGCGTCGGCAAGTGCCGCGCCGACAGCACCGCGGCCGGGGGGTTCATGTGCCCCTCGTACCTGGCGACGAAGGACGAGAAGGACTCGACCCGCGGCCGCGCGCGCGTGCTGCAGGAGATGGCGAACGGCACCCTCGTCAGCGGTGGCTGGTCGTCGCCCGAGGTGCACGAGTCGCTCGACCTGTGCCTGTCCTGCAAGGCGTGCTCGTCGGACTGCCCCGCCGGCGTCGACATGGCGCAGTACAAGTCGGAGGTCCTGCACCGGACGTACCGCGGGAAGCTGCGTCCGGCGTCGCACTACGCCCTCGGCTGGCTGCCCCGCTGGGCGCGGCTGATCACCGGAGTCCCCGGGCTGTCCTCGCTGGTCAACGCGGTGCTCGGCGCCCGTCCCGTGGCCACGGTGGTGCTGGCCGCCGGCGGCATGGACACCCGGCGGCAGATGGTCACGTTCGCCCGGCGGCCGTTCCGCTCCTGGGTGCGCGGCGCTGGCAGCCAGAGCGTGACGGTGGTGCGCACCGGCGCTGGGAGCGAGCGTCGGCACCATCCCGAGCGCAAGGTCCGAGCGAGCGCGCGTCCCGGCGACCGGTTCCTCGGGCGGCCCGGCAAGGGCACCCAGCACGGCGGGACGACCGGTCCGCGCAGGCCGCAGGTGGTGCTCTGGACCGACTCGTTCTCCGACACCCTCGCGCCGTCCGTCGCGCGGGCCGCCGTCGCGGTGCTCGTCGACGCGGGGTACGAGGTGCTGGTGCCCGAGGACAACGCCTGCTGCGGCCTCACCTGGATCAGCACCGGCCAGCTGGACGGCGCGAAGAAGCAGCTGACCCACCTGCTGGGCGTGCTCGGGCCGTTCGCCGTCAACGGGATCCCGATCGTCGGCCTCGAGCCGTCCTGCACGGCGGTCCTGCGCTCCGACCTGCGCGACCTGCTCCCGGACGACCCGCGCGCGGTCGCGGTGGCACGCGAGACCCGTACGCTCGCGGAGCTGCTCACCGCGCCGGCCCCCATCGGCCCCGGCGACCGCTGGCGGGTGCCGGACCTGTCGGACGTCACGGCCGTCGTGCAGCCGCACTGCCACCACCACTCGGTGATGACGTGGACGCCCGACCGCCGGCTGCTCACCGACGCCGGTGCGCAGTTCTCGGCGCTCGCGGGCTGCTGCGGGCTGGCCGGGAACTTCGGCATGGAGAAGGGGCACTACGACGTCTCGGTCGCGGTGGCGGAGAACGCCCTGCTCCCGGCGCTGCGCGACGCGGCCGCGGGGGACGTCTTCCTGGCCGACGGCTTCTCGTGCCGCACGCAGGCGGACCAGCTGGCCGGGGTGCAGGGCGTGCACCTCGCCGAGCTGCTCGCGGCGCACCTGCCCGCGCACCGGACGGTCGACGCGCGCGCCTAGGCTGGCCGCATGCTCGTCGCCTTCTCCGTCGCCCCGCTCGGTGCGGGCGAGTCCGTGACCGCCGCCGTCGCCGATGCCGTGCGCATCGTCCGCGAGTCCGGCCTCCCCCACCGCACCGACGCCATGTTCACCACGCTCGAGGGCGAGTGGGACGAGGTGATGGACGTCGTCAAGCGCGCCACGGAGGCGGTCGGCCGGCACGGCAACCGGGTCAGCCTGGTGCTCAAGGCGGACATCCGGCCGGGACACGTGGGGGAGCTCACGGGCAAGGTCGACCGGGTCGAGGCCGCGCTCACCAACGAGTGACGAAGGCGACCGGTCGGACGATCCGGACGGCGGAAACCGGACGCATCCGGGTGATGTGACCGATCTCCGACGACCACGCCGGACGGACGGGCTGACGTGCAAAGCGCGCTGTGGGACAGTGTGGTCGCGAGCGCGCCGGCCGGGGTGCGCGGGCGCACGACGGGACGCGGAAGGCCAGACAGATGCCCATCTTCGAGCTCGACGAGGGCCGACCGCGCCTTGTCCAGCCGATGCAGCCCCTGACCGGTTCCTTCGCGCAGGAGTGTGCCTCGCTCCTCACGCACCACCTCGCCGCCATCGCGGGTGAGCCCCTCTTCGCGGTCCGTTCGCGCACGGGTGCCCCCGACCACGCGGACCTCCCGGAGCTGCTCGCCCTGGACGCCGCCGGCCGTCCCGTGGTGGTCGACGTGGTGCAGGTGGTCGACGACGACGCCGTCATCTCCGCCCTGCGGCACGCCGGTGCGGCCTCCCGCATGACCACCACGGACCTCGCGCGGGCCTACCACCCCGACCCGAGCCGGTTCGCCGTCGACTTCGCGGCGTTCCGTGAGCAGGCGGCGTTCGGTGTCCAGACGAACCGGCGCGAGGGCGTCCGGCTGGTTCTGCTGTGCTCCGAGGTGGCCGCCGAGGCCGGTGACTCGCTCGGTTTCCTGCGCGGTCCGGGCCGGCACGTCGACGTGCTCCAGGTCGGCGTCGTGCGCGGCGTGGACGACCGCCGCCTGCTCGACGTCTCCCCGCTGGCCACGCACGAGGGCGCCCGCCGTTCCGTCGAGCCCACCGCGCTGCGCCTGGTGCGGTCGAGCGAGGGCTTCACGTCGGGTGCTCCGTACGAGCCCTACGTCCCGGCGGTCGGGCCCGTGCGCACACCCGCGACGGGGGAGCTGCGCGCGGTCACCCCGCCCCCGGCCACACCGGCGCCGCCGGCCCCGACCCCGCTGCGGGTGCCCCCTGCCGAGCCGGCGCCGCGGCCCACCGCTGACCAGAAGCCGCGGCCGACCGTGCACGAGGCGCCGACCACGCTGACCCCGGTGGTGGGCCTGCGGTCCGCCGCCGACCAGGTGCTGCCGCGCACGCCCCCACGCGAGCGCACGGGCGAGGCGGCCGGCCCCCGCCCGTTCGTCCCGGTCTCCGCCCCGCTGCCGATCTCGTCCAGCTTCCCGACGACCCCGGCCACACCGGCCGTGCCGACCATCCCGATGCCCCCGCCCCCGGCGGCTCCGCCCGCTCCGCCGGCACCGACCGAGGAGATCGCCCCCGTCCGGGACGCGGTCCTCGACGACGACCTGAACGCGATGCCGGAGCTCGCCACGCTCGCGAAGAGCCGCCGCGCGATCACGACGCTCGTCTGGGTCCGGGCGCGCCGTGGTCAGCGGCTCGTCGCGATGCTGCGCACCGACGGCCTCATCGAGCTGCCCACCGGCGAGCTGTACGCGGACCCGGACAAGGCTGCGTCGGCGGCCGTGGCGGCGGAGAACCTCGTCGACGGCTGGCGCGCGTGGCGGCTGGGCGAGGGCGGCCCGACGCTCGCGGAGGCCACCGGCATCCTGCGTCCGTGACGCCCGGTCAGCTCCACCCGTAGGCCGCGGACCAGCGGTCGATCTCGGCGTACAGGCGCCGGCGCACGGGCGGCGGCGACAGGGTCAGGTCGTGCAGGCCGTCCCGGATGCGGACGACAGTCACGTGCGTGCCCAGCTGCACCGCCCGGCGCACCACCAGCTCGACGTCGAGCACCACGTCGGCGTGGCGCATCTCCTCGCTCCAGCGCGGGTTGATGACGGTCCGGCTGGACGCGAGCACGAGGATCGGCTGCTCGACGGCCAGACCGCGGGCCACCCGCGCGTGGCCCGCCATGATGGCCTGGAGCCAGCCGGCGCGGACGGGGAACGAGGGCGTCGGCCGCCACACCGTGTCGTACGTCCACTCGCCGCCGCTCGCGCTGCTGAGCGTCCGGGCGTAGTAGCCGGGGTCGATGTTGGGCAGCGGGGCCTTCGGCTGGAACCGGGCGATGCGCGCGACCGCCGGGGTGCTGACGTGCCGGAGCACCGACGACCCCTGCAGCTCCAGCCAGGGGCTGTTGAGCACCAGACCGCTGAGCTCGCCGGGGTGCCGGTGCGCCCAGAGGGCCGCGATGAGCCCGCCCGTGGAGTGGCCCATGACCATCACCCGGGCGCGCGCGCCCAGGTCGGTGGTGATCACGCCGAGCGACGCCTCGAGCTCCTCGTCGTAGGTCTCCAGGTCGTCGACGTAGCCCGGCGTCTGGCCGGGACGCAGGCTGCGGCCGTACTTGCGCAGGTCGAGGGCGTAGAACGCGGCGCCGCGCGCGTGCCAGTACTCGGCGAGCCCGGTCTGGAAGAAGTAGTCGGACCAGCCGTGCACGTACAGGATCGCCCGCGACGGGCGCAGCGGCTCGGCGGTCGGCGGCGCGTAGCGGACCAGGCTGGCCACCACGTCCCCCTCGTCGTCGGGACGCAGGACGAGCGTGCGGACGTGGTAGTCGGGGCCGAGGACGTCCTCGACCCACTCGCCGTCCACCGCGTCCCCCCGGCTCATGGCTCGAGGACGATCTTCCCGAACTGGTCCCCGTCCGCCAGGCGCCGGACGGCGTCCCGCGCGTCGGCGAGCGCGAACGTCGAGTCGACGAGCGGGCGGACGCCCGTGCGGGCGAGGAACGCCAGCAGGTGCTGCAGGTCGTCGCGCGACCCCATCGTCGTGCCCACCACGCTGATCTCCTGGAAGAAGATCCGGGTCAGCTCGGCCGGCTCGGCGTCCCCGCTGGTGGCACCCGCGACGACGATCGTCCCGCCCGGCCGCACCGAGCGCACCGAGTGCGACCAGGTGGCCTTGCCGACGCTCTCGAGCACGATGTCGACCCGGGGCACCCGGGCACCGGGCTCGACGGCCGCAGCGGCACCGAGGGACAACGCCCGCTCGCGACGGTCCTGCGACCGGCTGGTCACGATCATCTCGAGCCCCGCGGCGGCGCCGAGCAGGATCGCCGCCGAGGCCAGCCCGCCGCCGGCGCCCTGCACGAGCACCCGCTGACCGGGCGTCGCGCCACCGGCGCGGAAGAGCATCCGGTACGCGGTGAGCCAGGCGGTCGGCAGGCACGCGGCCTCGACGAACGACAGCGCGGCCGGCTTGTCGACGAGGTTCCACGTGGGCACCGCGACCTGCTCGGCGAGCGTTCCGGGGTAGCGCTCGGACAGCAGGCTGCGCGGCTCGTCGGCCCCCACGCCGTGCCCGCTGGCCCCGCCGATCACCCCGTGCACCACGACCTCGCGCCCGTCGGCGGTGACCCCCGCGGCATCGGTGCCCAGGATCATCGGCAGCTGCTCGGCGCGGATGCCGACCCCCCGCAGCGTCCAGACGTCGTGGTGGTTGAGCGCGGCGGCGCGCACGTCGACCACCGACCAGTTCTCGCGGGCCTCCGGGGCGGGCCGGTCACCCACCTCGAGGCCGCTGACGGGGTCGTCGGACGAGAAGCGGGCGGCGTAGGCGGCGATCACGGGCCCAACGTATCGGCCGCAGCGCGCGCGCTTGAGGTTCCCCCGCGGCAAGGCCCTAGGTTCACGGACATGGACGACGTCCTGCTCACGGTCGGTCAGCTGGCCCGCCGGGTCGGCCTGACCACCAAGGCGCTGCGGCACTAGCCGCGCCTCTGGTGAACCGTCAGAGGATCGGCAGCATCCGCCCGAGGTCGGGGACCCCGTCCGACGTGTAGCGCGGGTGCAGCGCGACGGCGAGCACGTCGACGTCGTACGGCTCACGGCCGGCAGCCAGGCGCACCCACCTCCGGGCGTCGGCCACCTCCAGGCTCCACCCGCCGCGCGCGACGACGATGTCCAGCAGGGCGTCGGCGACGAGCCGCAGGGCGTCGGGATCGACCGGGTCCGGCCCCATCGGGACCGACCGCGCGAGGTCGTCCGCGTGCACGACGAGCTCGATCACGCGCGACATCGCCATCGTGCTGAGCAGCACCGGTCCCCGCCGTGCCTGCACCACGCAGTCCTGCGGGCCCAGCGCGTCCAGCTGCGCGAAGGCCGCCCGCGCCCGGACGTCCACCTCGATCAGCGGGTCGTGGGAGATCTCGGCGGCCAGCTTGCGGGTGGTCTCCGCGATGTCGGCGGCCCGGTCCGCGTACGTGCCGAGGTACTCGCCGAGCGTCAGGGGCACGGTGCCCTGCGGAAGGGGGGCGCACACCGCGAGGGCCTCCATGGCGCGTCCGAGGTGCGCGACCAGCTCGGCGACCGTCCAGCCCGCCAGGACCGAGGGGGCGTCGGCGACGTCGTCGTCGACCACGTCCGTGACCCACGACCGCAGGCGGTCCCACTGCTCGTGCAGGGCGGTGCGGGCGTCGACGAGGTCTCCGGAGGGCATGGTCCCCATCGTGCCGCCCTCGGGTCCCGCGCACATCCCCGCCCTGGAACTCACCCGTTCCGCCTCGCCGCCCGCGAGCACTCCGGCAGGATGGGCCGATGCCCGAGACGGTCGACTTCGCTCCCTGGGACTCCGTCGGTCATCCCGGCTCCACCCTGTCGACGACGCCCGCGGCCTCCCGCCGGAGCACGGTCGAGCTCGTCGGGCCGCAAGGCCTCGTGGCACGGATGGCCCCCGGCCCGTCGAAGCGCACCGACGAGGTGCGCAGCGCCGGAGCGCCGTGGACCCTCACGCGTGACCGGCGAGGAGCGATGGAGGTGCGCGACGGCGTGACCAGTCACACCGTGGCCGAGGTCGGCCGGGCGGGGTGGACCGGTCGGCGGTCCGGCGTCGTGGACGGGCGCGCGGTCCGCTGGGAGTCCGCCGGGCTGCTGAGCACGTCGTTCCGCTGGGTCGACGCGGACGGCGCGGTTCTGCTCGAGGTCCACCCGCGCGGTCTCCTGCGCCGGCGCCTGGAGATGACCGTCGGCGCCGAGCGGCTGCCGAGCCCGACCGTGATCCTGCTCGCGGTGCTCTCGCGGCACCTGGTGGCGGACAGCGACGAGGCGGCCGCCGCGAGCGGGGCCTGACGCCGGTTACCGGCGCTCGGCGCCCTGCTCCAGGAACTCACGCACGTAGGCGCCGACCAGGTCCTCCTCGATGAGGAAGCCGTCGTGGCCGTAGTCGGAGTGGATCGTGTGCAGCGAGGCGCCCGGGATGCCGGCCGCGATCCGCTCGGACTGCGCGGGCGGGAACAGGCGGTCGGAGTCGACGGCGACGACCAGGGCCCGCGCGGTGATCGAGCCGAGCGCGGCGCTGACCCCGCCGCGGTCGCGGCCGAGGTCGTGGGTGATCATCGTGCGCGTGAGCACCACGTAGGTGTTGGCGTCGAACCGCCGGCTGAGCTTGTCGCCGTGGTGGTCCAGGTACGACTGCACCGCGAACCGACCGCCCTCCAGCGGCTCCTCCGCGCCCTGCGGGATGCGGCCGAACCGCTCGTCCAGCTCCAGGGCGCTGCGGTACGTCTGGTGCGCGATCTGCCGGGCCAGGCCGAGGCCGACGTGCGGACCCTCGCCGTCGGGGGCGTCGTAGTAGTCGCCGTCGCGGTAGTGCGGGTCCGCACGGATGGCGGCCAGCTGGGTGTGGAAGCCGGCGATCTGGTCACCGGACGTCTGCGCCGCCGTCGCGATCGCGGCGATCGACTCCACGCGCTCGGGTGCGCTCGCGGCCCACTCGAGCACCCGCAGACCGCCCAGCGACGCGCCGATGACGAGCGCCCATGAGTCGATGCCGAGAAGGTCGCTCAGCCGGACCTCCGCGGCCACCTGGTCGCGGACGGTCAGGAGCGGGAACCGGCTGCCCCACGGCCGGCCGTCGGGTCCGGGGGACGCCGGCCCGGTCGAACCCTGGCAGCCGCCGAGCACGTTCGGCGCGACGACGAACCAGCGGTCGGTGTCGATCGGCGCACCCGGCCCGACCATCGACGACCACCACCCCGGCGTCGGGTGACCGTCGCCCGCCTCACCCGTGACGTGCGAGTCGCCGGTCAGGGCGTGCAGGACGAGCACCGCGTTGGCGCCGTCCTCGTTCAGCTCGCCCCACGTCTCGTACGCCAGCCGGACGGCCGGCAGGCGCCCGCCGGACTCGAGCTTGAGCGGCCCGAGGTCGGCGAACTGCCGACGCCCCACGGGGTCGCCGTCGCGCCACGCGGCGCTCACGGGCACGGGCCGCTGGGGCTGCGGCGCGCGGGACCCGAGGGTGCGCGGTCGGGCGGGGGACAGGGTGACGTCGGGCACGTGCTTCCTCTCACGGGGTGCCACCGAGCCGTCGGAGCCGGTCGTCGGCTCCGACGGCGTCGGCGGCGTCGTACTCATGCGCGGTCAGGCACCCTTCGCTGCGCGGAAGCCCGCGTCGAGGTCAGCCAGGATGTCATCGATGTGCTCGATGCCGACCGCGAGGCGGACGAGGCCCGGCGTCACACCGGAGAGGGCCTGCTCCTCCGGGGTCAGCTGGCTGTGGGTGGTCGACGCCGGGTGGATGACGAGCGAGCGCACGTCCCCGATGTTCGCCACGTTGGAGTGCAGCTCGAGCGCGGAGACGAACGCCTGACCGGCCTCGGTGCCGCCCTCGAGCTCGAACGCGAGCACCGCGCCCGCGCCGCGCGGCGAGTACTTGAGCTGGGCGGCGTGCCACGGGCTCGACTCGAGACCCGCGTAGTGGACCGTGAGCACGTCGTCGCGCGCCTCGAGCCAGGCGGCCACCTTCTCGGCGTTCTGCACGTGCCGCTCGATCCGCAGCGACAGCGTCTCGATGCCCTGCGCGATGAGGAACGCGTTGAACGGCGAGATGGCCGAGCCGAGGTCGCGCAGCAGCTGCACGCGGGCCTTGAGGATGAACGCGAGGTTGACGCCGAACGCGCCCCCGACACCGAGGTCCCGCGCGAACACCAGGCCGTTGTAGGACGGGTCGGGGGTGTTGTAGTTGGGGAACCGCTCGGGGTACTGGGCGAAGTCGAACGAGCCGCCGTCGACGATCACGCCGCCGATCGCCGAGCCGTGGCCGCCCAGGTACTTGGTCGCCGAGTGCACGACGATGTCCGCGCCCCACTGCAGCGGGTTGATCAGGTACGGCGTCGCCACGGTGTTGTCGACGATCAGCGGGACCCCGGACTCGTGCGCGACGCCGGCGACGAGCTCGATGTCGAGGATGTCGGCCTTCGGGTTGGGGATGGTCTCCGCGAAGAACAGCTTGGTGTTCGGGCGGACCGCGTCCTTCCACGACTGCGCGTCGTGCGGGTCGGTGACGAACGTGGTCTCGATGCCGAGCTTGGGCAGCGTGTAGTGCAGCAGGTTGTACGTGCCGCCGTACAGGGACGGGCTGGCGACGATGTGGTCACCTGCCTCGGCGATGTTGAGGATCGCGAGCGTCTCGGCCGCCTGGCCCGACGAGACGAGCAGCGCGCCCACGCCGCCCTCGAGACTGGCGATCCGGTTCTCGACGACCTCCTGCGTGGGGTTGTTGATGCGTGTGTAGATGGGGCCGAGCTCGGCGAGCGCGAACCGCTTGGCGGCCGTCTGAGCATCCGGGAAGACGAATGATGTCGTCTGGTAGATCGGCAGCGCGCGGGCACCCGTCGTCGGGTCGGGCGTCTGGCCGGCGTGGATCTGGCGGGTCTCGAAGTTCCAGTTCTCGTTGCTCATGGTGCTGCGCTCCGTTGTCGATGGACTGTCGATGGATCTGCTGTGGTGCACGGATCCGCGGAGGGTCTCGGGCAGCCGACATCCGTCCCGCGGAGGGGGGAGTGGCGCACGGGTCGAGCCATGGCTCGGGCGGGGTCAGGGCCGTCTTCTGGTGACGGCGACCTGCCCGCGGGCACAGCCGAGCGTGCGCTGGGTCAGCGACACATTCGGCGGGTCATGGGCCGAGGGTAGGCGGATCCGTCCGGTCGTTGGAACAGCCGTCTCACGATGTGGATTCTCGGGTGTCCGTTGCTGCGAACGGGTGATGTCGCACGGATCGCGTCCGGTTCGTCCCAAAGCACATGGATGTGACTCGTGGGACTGGTGTGACAGGTGTTCTCTCCTGGGGTTTTCGCAGGTAGCGTCCTTCGAGGAACGGCTGCCCTCGGCTGTTCGACGACGTCCGGAAAGGCGCCCACGGTGAAGCACAGCAGGAGCACGCGCAGGGCCCTCGTCGCGGGCGCCCTCGTCGCTGCCCTGCTCGCGGCCGGCGCCTCCAGCGCCCTGGCCGACCCGACGCCGCCGTCCACGCAGGACGTGCAGCGCGCGCAGGGCGCCGTGAAGTCCGCGGAACGCTCCGTCGCCTCGATGGAGGTCCGGCTCGCGCAGCTGAGCGCCGAGACCGACGCCGCCGAGCTCAAGGTCCAGCAGGCCGGTGAGGCCTACAACCGGGCCGTCGTCGACGCGGACGCCGCGCAGCAGGCCTCGGCGGACGCCGTCGCCCAGGCCGCGGACGCCTCCGCGAAGGCCGAGGACGCCCGCCGCCAGCTCGTCGCGATCGCCCGCGAGCTCGCCCGCTCCGGCGGTTCCACCGACCTGCTCCAGGCGCTCCTGTCGTCCGACGGGTTCCAGGACGTCGCCCGCCGCACCACCGCGCTCGACCGCATCAGCGGCAAGGCCGACGAGGCCGTCCAGCAGTACAAGGCGACGCAGCTGGTCGCGACCACCCTCGCCGGCCGCGCCACCGAGGCCGCCGACGAGGCCAAGGCCGCGAAGTCCGCCGCCGCCGACGCCCTGGCCGCCGCCGAGCAGGCCCAGGACGACGCCGCCGCGGCCCTGACCGCGGCAGCCACCGAGCGCGACAGCCTCATCACGGCGCTCGCCGCCGCCCGCCAGACCAGCGCCGAGGTCGAGCGCGCCCGCCAGGACTTCGTCGACCAGCAGCGCCGCGAGCGAGAGGACGCCGCCGCCCGCACCGCCGCGATGCGACCCGTGGCCACGGCGCCGGCCGCGACGACCCCTCCGGCGACCACGACCCCGCCGGCGACGACCACCCCTCCGGCGACCACGACCCCTCCGGCGACGACGACCCCTCCGGCGACCACGACCCCTCCGGCGACCACCACCCCTCCCGCGACGACGACCCCGGCACCTGCTCCGGCGCCCGCGCCGGGCAAGTACGGCCTCGGGACCGGCACGTCGCGCGGCTCGGCGGGCGGCGGTGCCGCGGCGCTGGCCTGGGCGCAGACCAAGACCGGCCTCCCGTACATCTGGGGCGGCGTCGGCCCCGACGGCTACGACTGCTCGGGCCTGTCGATGAGCGCCTGGCGCACCGCGGGGGTCAACCTCGCCCGCACCACGCGTGACCAGTACAAGCAGGTGCTCAAGATCAGCTACAACGACCTGCGCCCCGGCGATCTCGTCTTCTGGTCCACCGACGCCACCAACCCGGACGCGATCTACCACGTGGCCATCTGGGCCGGCGGCGGCCAGATCATGGAGGCCTCGAAGCCGGGCGACCCGCTGCGCACCACCAAGATGCGCTGGGGCAACACGATGCCCTTCGCCGGCCGCCCGTAACGCCCTCGTCTCTCGCTCGTCCGCAACGTCCGCACTCGATGGGGCTGGAGCCCTCCTGAGTGCGGACGTCGTGCTCTCCCTGCGGGGGACGTCCGCACTCCTGCCTGCTCGGAGCCGTCGGAGTGCGGACGTTGTCAGACCGTCGGCCCCTCCCGGGAGGGGGTTGGGGTCCATCCCGCTTGGCGCAGCGCGCGCTCCACGGCGTCAAGATGGCGGTGCGGGTCGAGGCGGAGGCCGAGACTGGGGATCCGCAGCACGGTGTCGCCCCCGAGCGCGATCTCGTTGTGCCGGACGCTGTCGTCGATCCATTGGTCGGGCTGCAGGTGACCGACCCCGTCCACCTCCACCACCACTCGCCACCGTCGCCAGCGCACGTCGAGGTACGAATGACCGCGCGCTGAGGAGACCACGACCTGGCGGTCGGGTTCGGGCAGGCCACGTGCCCGGCAATGTGCGGCGAAGTCGAGCTCGTTCAGGGAGTGGGCTCCGCCGGCCACGTCGAGGAGCACGCTCCGGAGCAGTGAGCGCCTCCGGTCTCGCTTCACCCTCTCGAGCGCCGAGACAAGAGGATCGATCGTCGTCAGTCGTTGCTGCACGCTCGCCACGAGCACGAGTACCGCCTCCCGGTCCGACCTCGCCCACAGGGCCGCCTGGATGGCTGCGATCGCGGGCCTCGCTCGTGGCACTCCCGCAGTCACGACGTCCTCGTCGCGCCAGCGTCGTGTCTCGTGCACCCGGACGCCCGGTGGCGGCGGGATCGGGTGCGACGACTTCGGAGCGGCGACGTGCACGAGGCCGTCGTCGGCGATTCCCGAGAGCCCGGCCGCGATCAGTGCTGTGAGCCCGGCGATGGCGGCTCGGGGGCGTGCACCGGTGGCAGCCCGCGGAGCGCACTCGAGCACGCCCAACCACCAGTCGACCTTGTCGCGCGGCTGCGGAGGCGCGACCACGACGGTGTTCCTGCCGACGGATCGCCATCTGCCGGCGGCGAGCTCCGCGTCAAGCTGCGCAGCGGTGACTCCGAGTGAGCGGATCTGCGGGCGAGTGAGGAGGCCGGCCTGGCCCACAGCGTGTGCCGCGACACGGTCGCGGCGTTCCACGCGCGGCTGACGATCCGATGCCATGCGCCCAGGTTGTCGGCGGACGCAGCGTGACGCGGAGCCGCGACCAAGGCTGTGGAGCAACAACCGGGCGCTGCATCCGGTGGACGGCTCGACAATGTCCGCACTCGTGAGGGCTTCACCCCGATCGAGTGCGGACGTCACGAGGGGGAGTGCAGCAACGTCCGCACTCCCGCGCGTTGGAACCTGCAGGAGTGCGGACGTTGCGGGGGAGCGGGAGCAGAGTCAGTGGCTGTAGTAGTTGGTGTCGATGGCGCGCTGGCGGCTGCGCTCGATCTCCGCCTCCGCCTCCGACCGGCCTACCCAGTGGGCGCCCTCGACGCTCTTGCCCGGCTCCAGGTCCTTGTAGACCTCGAAGAAGTGCTGGATCTCGAGCCGGTGGAAGTCGGACACGTCGTCGATGTCCTGCCGCCAGGCGGCACGCTGGTCGCCCGTCGGCACGCACAGGACCTTGTCGTCGCCGCCGGCCTCGTCGCGCATGCGGAACATGCCGAGCGCGCGGGCGCGGATCAGGCAGCCGGGGAACGTCGGCTCCTCGAGCAGCACCAGGGCGTCGAGCGGGTCGCCGTCCTCGCCGAGCGTGCCCTCGATGAAGCCGTAGTCGTCGGGGTACCGGGTCGAGGTGAACAGCATCCGGTCGAGGCGGATGCGCCCCGTGGCGTGGTCCACCTCGTACTTGTTGCGCTGACCCTTCGGGATCTCGATCGTGACGTCGAACTCCACAGCAGCTCTCCTCATCCCCACGTCCGCCCCCGTGATGGGACCAGCGGTCGCGCGACACTCGTCGTGCGGCGCGCCGGAGTGTCAGGGGCGCCCTTGTCTCGGACAGTATCCTGACGCACCGCGGGACGGGGCGTCCCACCGGGGAGCGAGCGGGGCGGGGTGACGATGACCACAGCGGCGAGAGTCGTCGGCACGKGCTTCCTCGTCCTGCTGCTGGCCTGCGGCGCGTACGTGACGGCGGACGCGTACGACGTGGTCCCGGGCATGGTCACCCTCGAGGACCCGCCGCCGGAACCCCTGCCGTTCCCCACCGCCCCGGGCGCGGTCGAGCCGGCCGAGACCGGCTCCGCGCTCGCGGACCTGGACCCGCAGGCGCCCGTGCCGGTGGCGGCGAACGTGCAGGCGCTGGTCGACCGGCTCGTCAAGGACCCGCGGATGGGCGCGAGCGTCGGGGTGGTCGTCGTGGACCAGCTGACCGGGGACGTCCTCGGCGCGCACCTGGCGGACGCCGGTCGCACGCCGGCGTCGACGGCCAAGCTGGTGACGGCCGTCGCGGCGCTGAGCACCCTCGGGCCGGACGTGACCTTGCCGACGAGGGTCGTGCGCGGCCCGGGCAACAGCATCGTGCTCGTCGGCGGCGGGGACATGATGCTCGCCGCCGGTGCAGGCGACCCGGCGGCGGTCGAGGGGCACGCCGGGCTGGCCGACCTTGCCGCCCAGGTGGCCAAGGCGCTGCAGCTCGAGGGCGCGACCACGGTCAGCCTCGGGTTCGACGACTCCCTGTTCTCCGGTCCGACGCTGAGCCCCACGTGGAACCCGGCGGACATCGCCGCGGGCTTCGTCGCGCCCGTCACCCCGCTGGCGGTCGACACCGCCAAGATCACGCCCGGTGAGTACCCGCCCCGCTACCCGGACCCGTCGCTGGCCGCGGCCAAGACGTTCGCGCAGCGACTGGCCGAGGTGGGGATCACGGTCGACGGCACGCCGCGCCGGTCGGAGACGCCGGGGAACGCCCGCGAGCTCGGCGTCGTGCACTCGGCGCCGCTGGACGGGATCGTGCACCACTTCCTCGACACCTCCGACAACACGATCACCGAGCTCGTCTCCCGGCTCGTCGCCATCGACGCGGGCCTGCCCGCCAGCTTCGAGGGCGGCACCACCGCCGTCCTGCACGCGGTCTCCGTCGCCGGCGTCGACACCACGGGCGCCAGCCTCTCCGACGCGTCGGGCCTCGGAGCCGGGTCGGTGCTCCCGCCGGACCTGCTCGTCGGCCTGCTGCGGCTGGCCACCGACCCCGCGCACGGCGTGCTGCGGGACGTGGCCACGGGCATGCCGATCGCCGGGCTCACCGGCACCCTGAGCGACCGCTACACCCAGTCGCCGGCCCGCGGGCTGGTGCGCGCTAAGACCGGCAGCCTCCCGCACGTCACGTCGCTGGCGGGGACGGCGCTCGACGCCGACGGACGTCAGCTGGTGTTCGTCGTCATGGCCGACGCGACGCCCGACGGCGGCCAGTGGGGGCCGCGCGCGGCGATCGACTCGTTCGTCACCGCGTTGTCCGGGTGCGGCTGCGGTTAGTTTGACCCGGTGGACACCACCGAAGGCCCGGTCGACTGGGAGCTCGCCGCCCGCATCGCCGGGCGGCTGGCCGCGCCGGGACCCGCGGCGGACCGCGCGGAGCTGACCGCGCTGGTCGACGAGCTGCGCGACGCCGCCGGCCGCGCGGCCGCGCACGCGAGCGCGATCACGGGCCTCTCGGCGGCGGACGGGACCCCGCCGGAGCAGGTGTCGACGGTGCTCGTCGTGGACCGTCCGCGCTGGGCCCTGGCCAACGCCGAGGTGTTCGCCGCGATGACCGGTCCGCTCGCTGCCACGACGCCGTCGTCGGCCGCGCGCTCGGCCGCTGCGCTGCAGGTCGGCGGTGTGCTGGCGCTCCTGTCCGGCAAGGTGCTTGGCCAGTTCGACCCGTTCACCTCCCGCGACGGCCGCGGCCGGCTGCTCCTGGTCGCGCCGAACGTGCTGCACCACGAGCGCCGGCTCAAGGTGGACCCGTCCGACTTCCGGCTCTGGGTGGCCCTGCACGAGCAGACCCACGCGCTGCAGTTCGCCGCGGCGCCGTGGCTCGCGGAGCACCTGCGCAGCCGGGCGGCCGAGCTGATGACCGACCTGGCGGGGGACAAGTCCCTGGTCCCGCGCGTCGGCGAGCTGCTCCAGGCCGTCGCACGGGCGGTGACCGGCGGTGCCGACGACGGCGTCGGGGTGCTCGACCTGCTGTCCGCCCACCAGCGCGAGGTGTTCGAGGAGGTCGGCGCGGTGATGGCCCTGCTCGAGGGGCACGCGGACGTCGCGATGGACGAGGTCGGCCCGCGGGTGGTGCCAAGCGTGCGCAAGATCCGCAAGGCGTTCGAGGCCCGGCGCGACGAGGCGGCCAAGGCCCGCGGCGTCGACCGCGTGCTGCGCCGGCTGCTCGGCCTCGACACCAAGCTGGCGCAGTACCGCGACGGGGCCGCGTTCGTCCGGGCGGTGCGCAAGGACGTCGGGATCGACGGGCTGAACGCGATCTGGACGTCGGCGGAGCGCCTGCCGCGCCCGCAGGAGATCTCGGACCCGCGCGCGTGGGTGAGACGGGTGCACGGGTGAAAGGTCCCGCCCGCGAGGTCGCCGCGGTGCGGTCGGCGGTCGTCGCCTCGGTCGCCGACCTGCCGCCCGACGCGCTCGTGCTCGTCGCGTGCTCCGGCGGTCCGGACTCGCTCGCGCTCGCGGCGGGCGTCGCGTTCGTCGCGGGGCGTTCCACGACGACGTGGCGGGCTCAGGCCGTCGTCGTCGACCACGGGCTCCAGGACGGCTCGGCGCGGGTGGCCGACGAGGCGGCGCAGGCGTGCCGCGGGCTCGGGCTCGAGGCCGTCGTGGTCCGCGTCGCGGTGGACGGCCCGGGCGAGGCGCACGCACGCGCGGCCCGGTACGCGGCGCTCGACCGGGCGGCCGACGAGCTCGGTGCGGCGACCGTCCTGCTCGGGCACACGCTCGACGACCAGGCCGAGACCGTGCTGCTCGGGCTCGCGCGGGGGTCCGGCGCACGGACGCTCGCGGGGATGCCGGCGACGCGCGGACGGTTCCGCCGGCCCCTGCTGGGCCTGCGCCGCACCGACACCCTGGCCGCCTGCGCCGCGCAGCGCCTGGTGCCCTGGCACGACCCCACCAACGACGGCGCGCACGCCGACGCCTCGCTGCGCAGCCGCGTCCGCAGCGACGCGCTCCCGACGCTCGAGCGGGTGCTCGGCCCCGGTGTCGCGGACGCGCTGGCTCGGACCGCGGCCCAGCTGCGCGACGACGCCGACCTGCTGGACGCGCTGGCCGCCGACCTGCTGACCGCGGCGTCGTCCACGGAGGGTCTCGACGTCGACGTGCTCGCCGCCGCGCCGCCGGCCCTGCGCACCCGGGCGCTGCGGGCCGCCGCGGTCGCCGCCGGGAGCCCCGCCGGTGCGCTCCTGCGGGTGCACGTGCTGGCGGTCGACGCGCTGGTCACGGACTGGCACGGGCAGGGCGCGGTGGCCCTCCCGGGCGGGGTCGCGGCCCGTCGCGCGTGTGGCAGGCTTGCCCTGGGTCCGGCCCCCGCCCCGCGGGAAGCGCCGGTACGGGTGGCGGATCAAGAGGAGTGACTTCGGTGGACCCTGCGGACATGGGCGACGACCTCGAGCGGGTTCTCCTCTCGGAGGAGCAGCTGCACCAGAGGCTCGACGAGATCGCGGCGCAGATCGACGCCGACTACGCGGGCAAGGACCTGCTCCTCGTGGGCGTCCTCAAGGGTGCGGTCATGGTGATGGCGGACCTCGCCCGCCGGCTGCACTCGACCGTGCAGATGGACTGGATGGCGGTCTCCTCGTACGGCTCGGGCACCAAGTCGTCGGGCGTCGTGCGGATCCTCAAGGACCTCGACGCCGACCTCACCGGCCGGCACGTGCTCATCGTCGAGGACATCATCGACTCGGGCCTGACGCTCTCCTGGCTGCTGTCCAACCTGCGCTCGCGCGGGCCGGCCACGGTCGAGATCGCGACGATGCTGCGCAAGCCCGAGGCGTCCAAGGTCGACGTCGACGTCCGCTACGTCGGCTTCGACATCCCGAACGAGTTCGTCGTCGGCTACGGCCTCGACTACGCGGAGAAGTACCGGAACCTGCCGTTCGTCGGCACGCTCGCTCCGCACGTGTACGGCGCCTGAGGTCGAGTGCGCCCTCGGTGAACACGGTCGGTCCCGCCCAGGTTCCCCGTGTAACTTCGAGGCCACCTGTCCCGCGAGCGGAGGTTGAGGGGCCCTGCCCCGATCGCCCATGAACGTCAAGCGACTTGCCCGTGGCCCCATCCTGTGGGTCGTCATCGCCGTGATCCTGCTGTACATCGGCGCGTCCACGCTCGCGGCCCCGAAGATCAGCAAGATCGACACGTCGGACGGCCTCACGCTCATCGCGGACGGCAAGGTCGAGCAGGCGAAGATCACCGAGGGCGTCCAGCGCGTCGACCTGACCCTCACGGAGGACTTCACCAAGGGCGAGGACAACCTGGGCAAGCTGGTCCAGTTCAACTACGTCGTCCCGCAGGGCGAGTCCGTCGTGGCCGCCATCGCGGACGCGGACATGGAGAAGGGCTACACCTCGGTCGTCCCGCAGACGTCGTGGTGGGCCAGCATCCTCAGCTTCATCCTGCCGCTGATCATCATCCTGGGGATCTTCTGGTTCCTGATGTCGAACATGCAGGGCGGCGGCTCGCGGGTCATGAGCTTCGGCAAGTCGAAGGCCAAGCTGGTCAACAAGGAGTCCCCGCAGGTCACGTTCTCGGACGTCGCGGGTGTCGACGAGGCGGTCGAGGAGCTCCAGGAGATCAAGGAGTTCCTCGCGGAGCCGGCCAAGTTCCAGGCCGTCGGCGCCAAGATCCCCAAGGGCGTCCTGCTGTACGGCCCGCCCGGAACCGGCAAGACGCTGCTGGCCCGCGCGGTCGCCGGCGAGGCGGGTGTGCCGTTCTACTCGATCTCCGGCTCGGACTTCGTCGAGATGTTCGTCGGCGTCGGCGCCAGCCGCGTCCGTGACCTGTTCAACCAGGCCAAGGAGAACGCCCCGGCGATCATCTTCATCGACGAGATCGACGCCGTCGGCCGCCACCGCGGCGCCGGCATGGGCGGCGGGCACGACGAGCGCGAGCAGACGCTCAACCAGATGCTCGTCGAGATGGACGGCTTCGACGTCAACGCGAACGTCATCCTCATCGCGGCCACCAACCGGCCCGACATCCTCGACCCCGCCCTGCTGCGTCCCGGCCGCTTCGACCGCCAGGTCGCCGTGGACCCGCCGGACCTCAAGGGCCGCGAGCGGATCCTCGCGGTGCACTCGCAGGGCAAGCCGATGGCGCCGCACGTCGACCTGAACGTCGTCGCCCGCCGGACCCCCGGGTTCACCGGTGCCGACCTGGCGAACGTGCTCAACGAGGCCGCGCTGCTCACCGCCCGCACGGGCCAGCAGACGATCACCGACCACACGCTGGACGAGGCGATCGACCGCGTCATCGCGGGGCCGCAGAAGCGCACGCGGATCATGAACTCGAAGGAGATCAAGATCACCGCGTACCACGAGGGTGGTCACGCCATCGTCGCGGCGGCGCTCCGGTACACCGACCCGGTCACCAAGGTGACGATCCTGCCGCGCGGCCGCGCGCTCGGGTACACGATGGTCATGCCCACCGAGGACAAGTACTCGACCACCCGCAACGAGCTGCTGGACACGCTGGCCTACGCCATGGGTGGCCGCGTCGCCGAGGAGCTGGTCTTCCATGACCCGACCACGGGTGCCAGCAACGACATCGAGAAGGCGTCGGCGACGGCCCGCAAGATGGTCACGCAGTTCGGGATGAGTGCCAGGCTCGGCGCGATCCAGCTCGGCCAGGCCTCCGGCGAGGTGTTCATGGGCCGCGACATGGGCCACGGGAGGGACTACTCCGAGGACATCGCGGCGTCGATCGACATCGAGGTGCGCTCCCTGATCGAGCGGGCGCACGACGAGGCCTGGGAGATCCTGGTCGAGTACCGCGACGTGCTCGACGCCCTGGTCCTGGAGCTCCTCGAGAAGGAGACGCTCAACCAGGAGCAGCTGGCCACGATCTTCGCCCCGATCACCAAGCGCCCCCCGCGCCAGGTGTGGCTGTCCAGCGACCAGCGCGCGGTGTCCGACCGGCCGCCTGTGATGACCGCCGCGGAGAAGGCCGCCCAGAACGGGCACCCGATCATCCCCGAGGACGAGGCCGCCGCGGCCTTCGGTCACCCGAAGGAGCAGGTCATCGAGGTCCCGCCGTCGCAGACCCCGGACGCGTAGGGGCCGCGCGGTGGCACAGGAGCAGGTGTCCGACATCGGTCCGGTGACGTTCACCGGCGCGGCCGTGGGCGAGTACGACCAGGACCGCGTCGAGGCCGCCATCCGCGAGCTGCTCGTCGCGGTGGGGGAGGACCCCGACCGCGAGGGGCTGCGGGAGACCCCGGCGCGAGTCGCGCGGGCGTACCGGGAGATCTTCGCGGGCCTCTACCAGGAGCCCGGTGACGTCCTGACCACCACCTTCGACATCGGTCACGAGGAGATGGTGCTGGTCAAGGACATCGAGGTGTACTCCACCTGCGAGCACCACCTCGTGCCGTTCCACGGCGTCGCCCACGTCGGCTACATCCCGGGCACCGACGGCCGCATCACCGGCCTGAGCAAGCTCGCACGACTGGTCGACGTGTACGCACGGCGCCCGCAGGTGCAGGAGCGGCTCACCTCGCAGATCGCCGACGCGCTCGTCGCCGAGCTGCAGCCGCGTGGCGTGCTCGTCGTCGTCGAGTGCGAGCACCTGTGCATGTCGATGCGCGGCGTCCGCAAGCCGGGGTCGCGCACGGTCACCTCGGCGGTGCGCGGGCAGATGCGTGACGTCGCCACCCGCGCAGAGGCCATGAGCCTCGTGCTCGGCCGCTGACGCCCGGCAGACCCTAGGCTCGCACCGTGACAGGCCCAGGCTCCTCCCGTCCGGCACCGCTGCCGGCACGGTTGCACGATCTCGGGCGGACGCTCGTGATGGGCGTCGTCAACGTCACGCCGGACTCCTTCTCCGACGGAGGCCGGTGGTTCACGCCCGGCGCCGCGGTGGCACACGGCCTCGAGCTGCTGGAGCAGGGCGCGGACCTGCTCGACGTCGGCGGCGAGTCGACCCGGCCGGGGTCCCGCCGCGTCGCGGTCGAGGACGAGCTGGCCCGGGTGCTGCCGGTGGTCGAGGAGCTGGTGGACCGCGGTGCGACGGTGAGCGTGGACACCACCCGCGCGGTGGTCGCCCGTGCGGCCGTCGGGCGCGGCGCCGCGATCGTCAACGACGTCTCGGGCGGCCTGGCCGACGACGCGATGTACTCCGCGGTCGCCGACACCGGCGTGGTCTACGTGGCGATGCACTGGCGCGGCCACGCCGACGTGATGGACGACCTCGACGACTACGACGACGTGGTGACCGACGTGCGCCGCGAGCTCGCCGCCCGCGTCGACGCGCTGCGCGCCGCGGGGGTGCGCGACGACCAGGTGGTGCTCGACCCCGGCCTCGGGTTCGCGAAGGCGGGGAGCAGCAACTGGCCCCTGCTGGCGCGGCTGCCCGAGCTGGTGGCCGACGGCTTCCCGGTGCTGGTCGGTGCGAGCCGCAAGCGCTTCCTCGGGCACCTGCTGGCGGGCCCGGACGCCGAACCCGCGCCGCCGCTCGCGCGTGACCGTGCCACGGCGGCGGTGACCGCGCTGGCCGCGGTCGCGGGAGCCTGGTGCGTGCGGGTGCACGAGGTGGCAGGCTCGGCCGACGCCGTTCGGGTGGCGGCGGCGTGGCAGGGTGCGACAGGCACGGCTGCGACCAGCGCGGGTGCCGGTGCCGAACCCGGTGACGACGAGCTGGCCGTCGACGAGGACGCGAGAACCGGAGGGAGCACGCGGTGACCACGAACGACGAGAGCCGACCGGACGCGCTGGACGCCAGCGGGCGTCGGCTCGACCAGATCAGGCTGACGGGCATCACGGCCCTCGGGTACCACGGCGTGTTCGAGCACGAGCGGCGCGAGGGGCAGACGTTCGTCGCGGACGTCGTCGTGCACCTCGACACGCGGCGGGCCGCGGCGCGCGACGACCTCGCGCACACGCTCGACTACGGCGCGCTGGCGGAGCAGGTGGCTGCCGTCCTGTCCGGGGAGCCGGTCGACCTCATCGAGACCGTGGCCGAGCGGATCGCCGCGACCGTCCTCGCCTCCGGGGTGGTCCAGGCCGTCGACGTCGCCGTGCACAAGCCGCACGCGCCCATCCAGGTGCCGTTCGGGGACGTCGTCGTCGCCATCCACCGCGACCGGACCAAGCTCCCGGCCGCGGAGCCGTACCTCCCGCGCCCGACGGCCGCCGAGCCGGTCTCCCGGCCCGTCCCCACGTCCACCGCCGCGTTCCCCGTCACCCCGGCGCCCGGCGCCCCCGCGGTCGCCGCCGCCCTGCCCGCCGGTCAGTGGGCCGACGCCGTCGTCGCCCCCGCTCCCGGAGAGCTCTCGGTGGGGGGACCGGACACGCGGTCGACCGAGCTGGAGACGATCCCCGAGGCCGTCGTGGACGGCGAGCTCGTCACGGACGCGCTGGACCAGGCGCCCGACGGGCCGGTCGAGATCGTGCTCGCGCTCGGCGCGAACCTCGGCCCGGCGCAGGAGACCCTGCGCGAGGCCGTGAGCGACCTCGCCGGCACCCCCGGGGTGGAGGTCGTCGAGGTCTCGGCCCTGGCGCGCACCTCGGCCGTGGGCGGACCCGAGCAGGCCGACTACCTCAACGCCGTCGTGCTGGCCACGACCACGCTCGCGCCCCGCGAGCTGCTGCGGGCGACCCAGGCGATCGAGCAGGCGCACGGGCGCGAGCGGCACGAGCGCTGGGGGCCGCGCACGCTGGACATCGACATCGTGCTGTACGGCTCGGTGCTCGCCGTGACCGACGACCTCGAGCTCCCGCACCCGCGCGCGCACGAGCGTGCGTTCGTGCTGCAGCCGTGGGCGCAGGTGGCCCCGCACGCGGTGCTGCCGGGCCTGGGTGGCGGGCCGGTCGGTGCGCTGGCCGCGACCGCACCGGACCGCGACGGCGTGCGCTGGCTCGCGCTCGACTGGCTGACCGCCCCGATCCCGGCGGTCGGCAACGACACCGCCGGCGTCCCGGCCGGCCCCCGACCGGGCCCGGAGGTCCTGGACGCGTGATGCACCGCACCCGCTGGCAGACCCTCCTGCTCGTCGCCGTCGCCGGGGCCGCCGTCACGTGGATCGTGCTGCGCGCGGTCGCCGGGCGCGGCGGCCTGCTCCCGTCCGTGCCGGGGCTGGTGGTGGCCGTCGAGCTGCTCATCGCCGCGGTCGTGTTCTCCATGGGCTGGGCCGTGCGGCAGTTCCTGCGCGGCAAGCGGCCGACGCTGGACCCCATCCGTGCCGCGCGCACGGCCGTGCTGGCCAAGGCGTCCTGCTACACGGGCGCGCTGCTCGCCGGCTGGTACGGCGGGCAGGTGCTCGCGCTGGTCAGTGACCTGGGCGTCCCGGGCAACCGCGGCCGAGCCGTCGCGGCGGGCGTCGCGGCGGGCGGCGCCGTGGTGCTCGCGGTGGTCGGCCTCGTCGTCGAGTGGTTCTGCCGGGTGCCCCCGCCCGAGGAGGGGACCGAGGCCGCGCGCGAGCATCCCGCACCGGACCCGACCGCCACCTGACCAGGTGGAATGATGGCCCCATGACCTCCGACGCCGCCCCGGCTGACCCTCGCAGCACGCGCGAGCCGTTCGACCCTGCCGACGTCACCTGGACGCCTGTGTCGCGGCGGCTCATCGGCGCGCGGCTGACCGTCACGGCGATCGTGCTCACCCCGATCCTCGTCCTGCTCGTCCTCATGGCGGTGCTCGTCGGCGAGGGCTGGCTGTGGGTGTTCCCCGCGGTGGTCGCGCTGCTGGCCCTGTGGATCGTGTGGTTGGTACCGCGCCAGGTGAACGCGATGGCGTACGCGGAGCGTGCGGACGACCTGCTGGTGCGGCGCGGCATCATGTTCCGCTCGCTCGTCGTGGTGCCGTACGGGCGCATGCAGTACGTGGACGTCAACGCGGGTCCGCTCGCGCGCAGGTTCGGGATCGCCTCCGTGCAGCTGCACACGGCGTCACCGGCCACGAGCGCGTCGATCGACGGGCTGCCGCCGCACGAGGCCGCGCGCCTGCGCGACCGGATGGCCTCCCGCGGCGAGGCGCGGCTGGCGGGGCTGTGACCAGCGCACCCGGCACGCCCAGCACACCCGGCACGCCCAGCGCACCCGGTGCGCCCAGCGCACCCCGTACGCCCGGAGCGCCCGGTGCGCCGGACAGGGAGACCGAGAGCGTCGACGACGTCACCGGCTGGCGCCGGATGCACCCCGTCACCCCGGCGCTCAAGGGCTGGAAGGTCCTGGTCGCGGTGCTGGCCATCGGCTGGTTCCAGGTGGGCGAGAACATCGAGCAGGCGATCGACCTCCTGCACGGCACGGCGTTCCTGCTGCTGCTCGGCGGCATCCTGCTGATCGGTCTGATCGGCTTCGGCTACTCGGCGGTCGCGTGGCGCGTGACCCGGTTCGCGGTCACCGACGAGGCCGTGCACCTGCGCACCGGCATCCTGTTCCGGCAGCAGCGCCAGGCGCGGCTCGACCGGCTGCAGGCGGTCGACGTGGTGCAGCCGCTGCTCGCCCGGCTGGTCGGGCTGGCCGAGCTCAAGCTCGAGGTCGCCGGCGGCAGCGGGTCCGCGGTGTCGCTCGCGTTCCTGCGGGAGGCCGAGGCGGAGGCGCTGCGTGCGGAGCTGCTCGCGCTGGCCGCGGGGCTGCAGCGCCCGGGGGCGGTGCAGGTGGCCGACGCCGAGCAACCGACCGCGGGCGCGGCGGTGCCGCAGCCGTTCGACGTCGCCCCCGAGCGCCAGGTGTACGAGCTGCCGATGGGTCGGCTGGTCAAGGCCACGCTGCGGTCCGGCACGGTGCCGACGCTGCTGCTCATCGTGGCCGGTGCGATCGCGCTGAGCATCGCGTCCCGGGACATCAGCGCCGCGTTCGTGCTCGTCGCGCCCCTGTTCGGAGCGGTGACGTACGTGTGGAGCCGGATCAACCAGGGCGCCAACTTCCGCGCCGCGATCTCGCCCGACGGCATCCGCCTGCGGCACGGGCTGACCGAGGCGCGCGCCCAGACGGTGCCGCCCGGTCGCGTGCAGGCCATCCGCCTGCGGCAGGGGCCGCTTTGGCGCGGACCCGACTGGTGGCGTGTCGAGATCAACGTGGCGGGCTACGGCCAGAGCGACCAGCAGCAGCGGGACACCGTGCTGCACCCGGTGGCCACGCGCGGCGAGGCGATGACCGCGCTGTGGCTCGTCCTGCCGGACCTGGGGGTCGACGACCCGACGGCGCTCGTCGAGGCCGCGATGACCGGCAAGGACACGGACGGCGGGTTCACGGCCGCGCCGCGACGTGCGCGCTGGGTAGACCCCGTCGGCTGGCGCCGGCACGGTGTGCGCGTCACCGACCGTGCACTGGTCACGCGGTCGGGTCGGATCTGGCGCAGCGTCGACGTGGTGCCGCACGAGCGCACCCAGTCGCTCGGTCTCGCGCAGGGTCCGCTCCAGCGGCGGCTCGGGCTGGCGTCCTTCGTCCTGCACTCCACCCCCGGACCGGTGGCCCCGAGCGTCCAGCACCTCGACGCCGGCGTCGCGGCGGCCCTGCTCGACGAGCAGGCGGAGCGTGCGTGGACCGCCCGCGCGTCCGCCACGCCGGAGCAGTGGATGCGCGCCGTCGGTGSGCCGACACCGACGGACCACGACCCGGAGCCGACGACGCCGCCGCCGACCGAGGCGCAGGCCGATGCGCCCTCGACGACCGGTCCGGCCGGAGCGGGCGCGTGACCCCACCGGACCCGGCGGACCGCCCGGGTCGGCTCGGTGTCGGGGTCATCGGGACCGGCCGCGTCGGTGCGGTGCTGGGCAGCGCGCTGCGCGCCGCCGGTCACCCGGTGGTGGCGGTCTCCGCGATCTCGGAGGCGTCGCGCGAGCGCGCGTCGACACTCCTGCCGGGCATCCCGGTGCTCGACATCCCCGAGGTCGTCCGTCGCTCCGAGCTGGTGCTCCTCACGGTCCCCGACGACGCGCTCCCGGACCTGGTGCGCGGGCTGGCGGACCTCGGCGCGTGGCAGGTGGGCCAGATCGTCGTGCACACGTCGGGGCGGTTCGGCGTCGACGTGCTGGGCCCCGCCCGCGCGGCGGGGGTCATCCCGCTCGCGCTGCACCCGGCGATGACGTTCACGGGCACGTCCCTCGATCTCTCCCGGCTGGTCGGCTGCTCGTTCGCGGTCACCGCGCCGGCCCCGGTGCTGCCGATCGGGCAGGCGCTCGTCGTGGAGATCGGCGGCGAGCCGGTGGTGCTCGCCGAGGAGGCCCGCGGCCTCTATCACGCTGCCCTGGCGCACGGCGCGAACCACCTCGTCGTGCTCGTCGCGCAGGCCGCCCAGGCGCTGGCGGCGGCGGGCGTCGCGGACCCCGGCCGCATGCTCACCCCGCTGCTGGAGGCCGCGCTCGACGGCGCCCTGCGCGCGGAGTCGACCGACGGACCCGGCGCCATCACCGCGCTGACCGGTCCGGTGCGGCGCGGGGACGCGGGGACGGTCCGCGAGCACGGTGTGGCCCTGACCACGTTCGCCGCATCCACGGGGGCGGTCGACGTCGTCGCGGGATACCGTGCCCTGGCGCGCTCGGCAACCGGTCGCGCACTGGCGGCGGGCCTGATCTCGTCGGCCGCGGCACAGGAGCTGCTGGACGGCATCAACGAGGACGCCGGGACGTTGCAGGTGGACGACGGGCCGGACCCGCAGGAGGACGAATGACCACGCAGACCCAGACGCCGACCCTCGTGCACACGCGCGAGGAGCTGGCGGCGGCGCTCGCCGTGCAGGACGTGCAGGCTGTGCCTCGCACCGAGGGCCACGCGGGTACCGCGCACACCGCTCGGCCCTACCGCCGGGCGGTCGTCATGACCATGGGTGCCCTGCACGCCGGCCACCTCTCGCTGGTGTCCCGCGCACGCGAGCTCGCGGACGCCGTCGTCGTGACGATCTTCGTCAACCCGTTGCAGTTCTCACCGACGGAGGACCTCTCCCGGTACCCGCGTGACCTGCACCGCGACCTCGCGCTGCTCTCCGGGCCCGGCCTGCTCGGTCCGGACGACATCGTCTTCGCCCCCGGTCCCGAGGTCGTGTACCCGGACGGCGACCCGATCGTGCGCGTGAGCGCCGGGTCGATCGGGGACGTGCTCGAGGGTGTGAGCCGGCCGGGTCACCTCGACGGCGTGCTCACCGTGGTGCTCAAGCTCCTGCACCTGACGCGCCCGGAGGTCGCGCTGTTCGGCGCCAAGGACGCGCAGCAGCTGGCCGCGGTGCGGCGGATGGTCCGGGACCTCGACGTGCCGGTGACGGTGGTCGGGGCGCCGATCGTGCGCGACGAGGACGGGATCGCCCTGTCCAGCCGCAACGCCTACCTGAGCGACGACGAGCGCCGGCGCGCCCTCGGGCTGTCCCGGGCGCTGCACGCCCGGGGGACCGCCGACGAGATCCGCAAGCGTGCCCGCCTCGCGATGCAGGAGACCGAGGTCGACTACGTCGGACTGGTCGATCCGATGACCTTCACGGAGGTCTCCGACGACTTCGCCGGTGAGGCCCTGCTGCTCGTCGCGGCCACCGTCGGGTCCACGCGGCTCATCGACAACGCGGTCGTGCAGGTGGGCGCGTGACCTCCTTGGTGCGCACGATGATGACCGGCAAGATCCACCGCGCCACCGTCACGCAGGCGGACCTGCACTACGTCGGCTCGATCACCGTGGACGCGGACCTGCTCGCGGCGGCGGACGTGCTGCCGGGCCAGCAGGTGGACGTCGTGGACGTCACCAGCGGCGCGCGGCTGACCACCTACGCCATCGCGGGCGAGCCGGGCTCCGGGCAGGTCTGCATCAACGGTGCGGCCGCCCACCTGGTGCACCCCGGGGACGTCGTCATCCTCATCGCCTACGGGCAGCTGTCCGACGCGGAGGCCCGCACCTACGAGCCGCACGTCGTGCTCGTGGACGCCCAGAACCGGGTCGTCGAGGTCGGGGACGACCCCGGCCAGGTCCCGGACGGCTGGTCCGGGCTGGAACCGAGCGGTGTGCCGTTCGCGCAGGGACGTGCGATGGTCGGGCGGTGACCCGCCTCGCCACCCGCCTCGCCGCGCCCGAACCCGGCTGGACGGTGGAGGCCGACGCGGTCGTCGTCGGCTCCGGCATCGCCGGCCTGACCGCCGCGCTCGAGCTGCGCACCCGCGTGCCCCGCGTCCTGCTGGTCACCAAGGACATCCTCGCGTCGGGCTCCACCGTGTGGGCGCAGGGAGGCATCGCCGCCGCCCTGGACCCCTCTGACTCCCCGTCGGCCCACCTGCAGGACACGCTCGTCGCCGGTGCCGGCCTGTGCGACCCGCGGGCGGTCGAGGTGCTGGTCACCGAGGGTCCCGCGCGGGTGCGGGAGCTCGTCGCTCGCGGCGCGGTGTTCGACACCACCTCGGACGGCAGCATCTCGCTCACGCGCGAGGGCGGGCACCACGCCGACCGGATCGCGCACGCGGGCGGCGACGCCACGGGCGCGGAGATCTCCCGCGCGCTGGTCGCGCAGATCGAGGCCGTGCGTGAGGACCCGGGCATCGAGGTCATCGAGCACGCGCTCGTGCTGGACGTGCTCACGGGTCCGCCGGGACCGGACGGCACCCCCGGTCGCGCGTGCGGCGTCACGCTCCACGTCATCGGGGAGGGGCAGCGCGACGGCGTCGGCGCCGCCCTGGGTCGTGCGGTCGTGCTGGCCACCGGGGGCATCGGCCAGGTCTACCGCTCCTCGACCAACCCGGCGCAGGCGACCGGCGACGGCATCGCGGCGGCGCTGCGCGCGGGTGCGGTGCTGGGCGACGTCGAGTTCGTGCAGTTCCACCCCACGGTGCTCTGGCTCGGCTCGGGCGTGAAGGGTCAGCTGACGCTCGTCTCCGAGGCGGTGCGCGGTGAGGGTGCGCTCCTGCTGGACACCGACGGCGTCCGGTTCATGCCTGACGTGCACCCGATGGCGGAGCTCGCCCCCCGGGACGTCGTCGCGCACGCGATCGTGCGACGGATGGCCGCGACCGGGTCGGACCACGTGTGGCTGGACGCGCGGCACCTCGGCGACGACTTCCTGCGCGCGCGCTTCCCGACGATCAACGAGCGCCTGCTCGAGCACGGCATCGACATGACTACCGACCTGGTCCCGGTCGCACCCGCCCAGCACTACCACTCGGGCGGAGTCGTCACGGACCTGGTGGGGCGCACCAGCCTGCCCGGCCTGTACGCGGTCGGCGAGGTGGCCTGCACCGGGGTGCACGGCGCCAACCGGCTCGCGTCGAACTCGCTGCTCGAGGGCCTGGTGTTCGCCACCCGGGCCGCCCGGCACATCGCCGCGCAGGTGCACCAGGGCGCGCTCCCGCCGCTCACCCCGGTGCCCAGGCCCGGTGACGAGGCGCTGGTCGCTGCGGCGTCCCGTGCGCGGGTGCAGCGGATCGCGTCGGACGGACCGGGACCCCTGCGCTCCGGCGACGGGCTGCGCCGCGCCGTGGCCCAGCTCGCGGCGGTGCCCACCGACGCGCACCTGCGGACCGACGAGGGGCGCCGGCTGGCGGCTCCGCAGGTGGCCGAGTGGGAGACGACCAACGTGCACCAGGTGGCCACCGTGCTGACCGCGGCCGCGCTCGAGCGCGAGGAGAGCCGCGGCGGGCACGCGCGCAGCGACTTCCCCGACACGGAGCAGGCCTGGCAGGTCCGGCTGGAGCTGTCGCTCGACGCCGACGGCGACCTGGTCTCCCGACGCGCACAGATCGGCTGACGCCATGACCGCACTCGACCCCGCCTGGCTCGCCCGGACGGTCGCGATCGCCCTCGACGAGGACCTCGGCCCGGAGCCCGGCCGGGACGTCACCACGCAGTCGACGATCCCGCCGGACGCGGTCGGCGCCGCGGACCTCGTGGCCCGTCAGGACGGCGTGGTCGCCGGGCTGGTGGTGGTGCCCGAGGTCGTCGGCCAGGTCGCCGCCCGGCTCGGGCTGGCGGTGCCGACGGTGGACCAACGTGTGCAGGACGGCACCCGGGTGACCCGCGGTGACGTGCTGGCCGTGCTGCGCGGCCCCGTGCAGGTGCTCCTCGTCGCCGAGCGCACCCTGCTCAACCTCGCCTCGCGCGCGTCCGGCGTCGCCACCCACACCCGCCGGTGGGCCGACGCCCTGGACGGCACGGGCGCCCAGGTGCTCGACACCCGCAAGACGACCCCCGGCCTGCGCGCGCTGGAGAAGTACGCGGTGCGCTGCGGCGGCGGCACCAACAAGCGCATGGGCCTGTACGACGTCGCGATGGTCAAGGACAACCACGTGGTCGCCGCGGGCTCCGTCGCGGCGGCCGTCGCGGCCGTCCGGGAACGCTTCCCCGACGTGACCATCCAGGTGGAGGCGGACACCCTCGCGCAGGCCCTGGAGGCGATCGCCGCCGGCGCGCGGTTCCTGCTGCTCGACAACATGCCGACGCCGTTGCTCACCGAGGTGGTCGCGGCGGTGCGGGCCACGGGGGAGGCGGTCGAGCTCGAGGCCACCGGCAACCTCACGCTCGACCGCGCGCGGGAGGTGGCGGCGACGGGGGTCGACTACCTGTCGGTGGGCGGGCTCACGCACTCGTCGCCGATCCTGGACCTGGCCCTCGACCTGGAGCCCGGACCCACGGGACCGCGCCGGTAAGATCGCCCGGTGAGCGAGACGCCCCAGAGCACCCCTGCCCCCGACGACGCCCCCGAGCAGCTCCGGGTGCGGCGCGAGAAGCGGGATCGGATGCTCGCCGCAGGCATCGAGGCGTACCCGGTCGGCGTGCCGCGCACGCACACGATCGCGCAGGTCCGCGCGGAGCACCCCGAGCTCGAGCCGGGCCAGGAGACGGACGACGAGGTCGGTGTCGCCGGTCGCGTCGTGTTCGTCCGGATCGGCGGAAAGCTCTGCTTCGCCACGCTGCAGGACGGCGAGGGCAACCGGCTGCAGGCCATGTTCAGCCTGGCCGCCGTCGGTGAGGAGCGGCTCGCGGCGTTCAAGACCGACGTCGACCTGGGCGACCACCTGTTCGTGCACGGCCGCGTGATCGCGTCCCGCCGCGGCGAGCTGTCGGTGTTCGCCGACGAGTGGCAGATGGCGGCCAAGTCACTGCGCCCGCTGCCGAACCTCTACGAGGGTGTCGAGCTGTCCGAGGAGGCACGGGTCCGGCAGCGGTACGTCGACCTCATCGTGCGGCCGGCGGCGCGCGAGACCGCCCGCCAGCGCCCGGCGCTCATGCGCTCGCTGCGCGACAACTTCCACCGCCGCGACTTCATCGAGATCGAGACGCCGATGCTGCAGACGCAGCCCGGCGGCGCGTCCGCCCGGCCGTTCATCACGCACATGAACGCGTTCGACATGGACCTGTACCTGCGGATCGCGCCCGAGTTGTTCCTCAAGCGGGCGCTCGTCGGCGGCATCGAGCGGGTCTTCGAGATCAACCGGAACTTCCGCAACGAGGGCGCCGACTCCACGCACTCCCCGGAGTTCGCCATGCTCGAGGCGTACGAGTCCTACGGCGACTACGACACCATGGCCGCCCTGACGCGCGACCTCGTGCAGACCGCGGCGCAGGACGTGCTCGGCACCACCGTGGTCGTCCTGCCGGACGGCGAGGAGTACGAGCTGGGCGGCGAGTGGGCCGAGCTGACCATGTACGGGTCGCTGTCGGAGTCGCTGGGCGAGCAGATCACGCCGCAGACCGGGCTGGACGCGTTGCAGGTGTACGCCGACAAGCTCGGCATCGAGGTGGACCCGAAGCGGCTCAGCCACGGCAAGCTGGTGGAACAGCTGTGGGAGCACCAGGTGGGCGACCACCTCTTTGCGCCGACATTCGTGCGTGATTTCCCGGTCGAGACCAGCCCGCTCGTGCGTGATCACCGCAGCGTCGCCGGTGTCGTCGAGAAGTGGGACCTCTATGTGCGCGGGTTCGAGCTGGCGACCGGCTATTCCGAGCTCGTCGACCCGGTGATCCAGCGCAACCGCTTCGAGGCGCAGGCGTTGCTGGCGGCGGCTGGCGACGACGAGGCGATGCGCGTGGATGAGGACTTTCTCATGGCCGTGGAGTACGCGTTGCCGCCCGCCGGGGGCATCGGGCTCGGGATCGACCGCTTGCTCATGGCCCTCACCGGTCTGGGTATTCGCGAGACCATCCTGTTCCCGCTGGTGAAGCCGTTGCAGTCATGAACCCGCTGCTCACCGCCCTGGCGGCACTCCTGCCGTCCATCGGTGTCGGTCTGTTGTTCTGGTTCGCCATCCGCGCGCTCGTCAATGCGGACCGCACCGAACGGCAGGCAATGGCCAGAATGGATGCCGCGGAGCGTGACGCGGAATTGGCCGCGATGAAGAAGGAATCCCCGCCGACCGTTTGACGCCATAATGCGCCGATGCGATAGTGAACGCGACAGCATTCCCCGCATCTGTCAGACGGAGCACTCAATGGCGCAGAAGGTTCAGGTTCTGCTGGTCGACGACATCGACGGCGGAACTGCAGACGAGACCGTGACGTTCGGGCTCGACGGCGTCACGTATGAGATCGACCTGACCAGTGGTCACGCGAGCGAGCTGCGTGACGCATTTGCCCAGTGGGTCGGGCACGCACGCAAGGTCGGCGGTCGTTCCGCCGGAAGGTCGACGCCTGCTCGTGGGCGGCGTTCGTCGTCCGGTGACGCGCAGGCGATCCGCGAGTGGGCCAAGGAGCACGGGCACCACGTGTCCGAGCGTGGCCGCATCTCCGCGGAGGTCAAGGCCGCGTACGACGCAGCCCACTGATCGACGGTCGAGAGCCCGGCATCCCCCGATGCCGGGCTCTCGCCATGTCCGCACTCAGACGGGTCGCGTCCCGGTGAGCTCGCGCACCGCGGCGTACTGCTCGCGGATCCTCGGGACCGGGTCGCCGCGGTAGGCGGTCGCCTCGGAGGCCGAGGTCCAGGACGGCGGGGTCGCGCCGCCGGAGAGCACCCACGCGGCCTGGCGGGCGGCGCCGTCCGCCACGTACTCACCGGGCGTCGGGACCAGCACGTCGAGGCCGAGCACCGACGGCGCGATCTCGCGCACGGCGGCCGACTGCGCGCCGCCCCCGATGAGGAACAGCCGCTCGACGGCCACGCCCTGGGCATGCAGCGCGTCGATGCCGTCGGCGAGCGCGCAGAGCATGCCCTCGACGGCCGCGCGGGCCAGGTGCGCGGGGGTGGTGTTGGCCAGCCGCAGGCCGTGCAGGGCTCCCGTGGCGTCGGGCTTGTTCGGGGTGCGCTCGCCCTCCAGGTAGGGCACGAGGACGAGGCCGTCGGCCCCCGCCGGTGCGGAGAGGGCCAGCGCGGACAGCCCCGCGTGGTCGACGCCGAGCATCCGGGCGGCCGCGTCGAGCACGCGCGACGCGTTCAGGGTGCAAGCGAGCGGCAGGAAGGCCCCGGTGGCGTCGGCGAAGCCGGTGACCAGGCCGGAGCCGTCGGCCGTGGCGGTCGAGGCGATCGCGGAGACCACCCCGGAGGTACCGATGGACACGGCGACGTCGCCCGGCAGGAGGCCGAGCGCCAGGGCCGCGGCGGCGTTGTCACCGGCGCCGGGGCCGAGGATCGCGCCGCCCGTGGAACGGGGGCCGGCCTCCGACGGGCCGAGCACGCGCGGCACGAGGGCGTCGTGGCCCAGCGCGAGCTCGAGCAGGTCGTGGCGGTAGTCCTCGGTGGCGGGCGACCAGTAGCCGGTGCCGGAGGCGTCGGAGCGGTCGGTGACCAGGGCGTCGAGGCCGGTCGCGCCGGCCAGTCGCCAGGTCAGCCAGTCGTGGGGGAGCGCGACGGCGGCGACGCGTGCGGCGTTCTCGGGCTCGGCGTCCCGCAGCCAGCGCAGCTTGGTCACGGTCAGCGAGGCGACGGGCACGGAGCCGATGGCGTCGGCCCACGCCTGCGGTCCGCCGAGCTCCTCGATGAGGTCCAGAGCGGCGGGCGCGGAGCGGGTGTCGTTCCACAGGAGCGCGTCGCGGACCACCGCACCGTCCGCGTCGAGCGCGACCATCCCGTGCTGCTGACCGCCGACGGAGATCGCGTCGACGTCGTCGAGACCCCCCGCGCTGACGATCGCGGACTGGAGGGCGTCCCACCAGTACCAGGGTGCGACCTCCGTGCCGTCGGGGTGGGACGCGCGCCCGGTGCGCACCAGCGCGCCGGTGTCGGCGTCGCGCACGACGACCTTGCAGGACTGCGTCGACGAGTCGATGCCGGCGACGAGTGCCATGAGCTACCTCCAGGTGAACCCGCAACGTCCGAGCAGAGGGGTGCTCTGCCCGGACGCGGGAAGGAATGAGGTGCAACGTCCGAGCAGAGGTGGGTCAGAGGCCCACTCTGCTCGGACGTCGCGGGACGGGACAGGTCAGCGGGCGCCGATGGCGTGCTCGAGAGCCAGCTGGTTGAGGCGGACGAAGCCGAAGCCGCGGGCGGCCACCGCGTCGACGTCGAGCTCCTCGTAGGCGGACGGGTCGTTCAGGAGGTCGGACAGGGTCTCGCCCTCGGCCAGCGTCGGCTGCGAGAGCTCGAGCACACCGGACTCCTCGAGTGCGGCCTGCACCTCGGGGTCGGCCCGGAACGCCTGCGCGCGCTCCTTGAGCAGCAGGTAGGTGGACATGTTCGCGGCGGCCGAGTCCCAGACGCCCTTCATGTCCTCCGTGCGCGACGGCTTGTAGTCGAAGTGACGCGGGCCGTCGTAGCGGGGCCCGCCGGACGGGAAGCCGTTCTCGACGAGGTCCACGGTGGCGAACGCGGAGAACAGGTCGCCGTGGCCGAACACCAGGTCCTGGTCGTACTTGATGGACCGCTGGCCGTTGAGGTCGATGTGGAAGAGCTTCTCCGCCCACAGCGCCTGCGCGATGCCCGAGGTGTAGTTCAGGCCGGCCATCTGCTCGTGGCCCGTCTCCGGGTTGAGGCCGACGATGTCGCCGTGCTCGAGCTTGGCGATGAGCGCCAGCGCGTGCCCGACCGTGGGGAGCAGGATGTCGCCGCGGGGCTCGTTCGGCTTGGGCTCGATGGCGATGCGCAGCCCGTAGCCCTTCTCCTTGATGTACGCGGCGACGGTGTCGATGCCCTCGGCGTACCGGTCGTGCGCGGCGTTGAGGTCCTTGGCGGAGTCGTACTCCGCACCCTCACGGCCGCCCCACATGACGAACGTGTCGGCGCCCAGCTCGGCGGCGAGGTCGACGTTGCGGACCACCTTGCGCAGGCCGTAGCGGCGGACGCGGCGGTCGTTCGAGGTGAACGCCCCGTCCTTGAAGATCGGGTGGCTGAACGTGTTGGTGGTGACCATCTCGACCGTGATGCCGGTCTCGTCCAGGGCGCCCTTGAAGCGGGCCAGGATGCGGTCGCGCTCGGCGGCGTCGGAGCCGAAGGGCACCACGTCGTCGTCGTGGAACGTCACGTGCGCGGCGCCCAGCTCGGCCAGCTTGTGGACCGACTCCACGGGGTCCAGCCACGGGCGGCTGGCGGATCCGAACTGGTCCTGGGCGTTCCAGCCGACCGTCCAGAGGCCGAACGAGAACTTGTCTGCACGGGTGGGCTGCGGTGCCATCACACGTCTCCTCATCGAGATGATCGAATTTAGTTTGCCGGATGAATTTATCCCGTCCAGCCGGTAGGGTCAAGCCATGTCGATGTC
Organism: Cellulomonas sp. P1_G12_2; assembly: GCF_056405535.1. NCBI lineage: Bacteria > Bacillati > Actinomycetota > Actinomycetes > Micrococcales > Cellulomonadaceae > Cellulomonas > Cellulomonas sp. P1_G12_2. The sequence goes on from NZ_JBFUBX010000001.1 coordinate 684,482, forward strand.
CGAGCCCCGCGACCCGTCGCGCGTGGCCCGGCAGGCGCAGATGCGCGACCAGAACCTCGGGGTCGTCCTGCGGGGGATCGTCGACGCCGCCGAGCCGTTGTCGCGGGCCCAGCTCGCCGCGTCGGAGGACCTCGCGCGTGCCACGGTCTCGGGGCTGGTCGACCACCTCATCGAGGCGCGACTGGTCCGCGAGCTCGACCCCGCGCAGACCCAGCGCGCCGGCCGCCCCGCCGTCCCGCTCGCCCCCGCCAGGGGGACCGTCGCCGGGATCGGCATGGAGGTCAACGTCGACTACCTGGGCGTCCGCGCGCTCGACCTGGCCGGTGGCGTGCTGGCCGAGCACGTCGAGCTCGACGACCTGCGAGGGGTCGACGCCGCGCAGGTGCTGCACCGGCTCGCCGCGCTCGCGGAACCCGTGATCGAGGGGTTGCGGTCGGCGGGAGTGCGCGTCGCGGGCACGGTCCTGGCGCTGCCCGGGCTGGTGGACCGCGTGACGGGCCCGCTGCGGGTCGCCCCCAACCTCGGCTGGCGCGACGTCGACGTCGTCGGGGTCGTGTCCGCGCACCCGGCGCTGCACGCGTTCCCGCCGCGGGTGGCCAACGAGGCCAACCTCGCGGCGCGTGCCGAGGCCCACGCCCGCCGGGGGTCGCCGAGCTTCGCGTACGTCTCCGGCGAGGTCGGCATCGGTGGCGCCATCGTGCTGGACGGCGAGATCTTCCCGGGCCGGCACGGCTGGAGCGGCGAGATCGGGCACATCGTCGTCGACGCGTTCCGCGGTCCGCGGGTCTCCGACGGGAGCCTCGAGGCGCTGGCCGGCCAGGACGCCATGCTGCGCGCCGCGGGCCTGCCGTCGACCGCCGGGCTGGACGCCCTGCTCGACGCGCTGGCGGCCCGCGATGCCCGCGCGACGGCCGCCGTGGCGCAGGCCGCCCGGGCGCTCGGCGTCGCGCTCGCGTCGGTGGCCAACGTGGTCGACGTCGGCGAGGTGGTGCTCGGCGGCACCTTCGGCCAGCTGTTCGACCACGTGCACGACGAGGTCTCGGCCCGGCTCGACGAGCTGGTGATCTTCGCGCCCTGGTCGCCGCTGACCGTGTCGCCCGCCCGCGCCGGCCAGTACCCGGCGATGACCGGCGGCGCGCTCGCAGCCCTGGCCCGGGTGCTGGCCGACCCGGCGGAGTGGCTCCGCTCCCAGGCCTGAGCCGCAACGTCCGCACTCGTGCACCCTGGAACGCGACGAAGTGCGGACGTCCTGGTCAGCCCGCGTTGCGGAGCATGAACTCCGTCTCGGTGTCGCGGCCCATCGTCGGGTCGGGCGCTGCCACGGTCTCCACCATCGCGACGGTGTCCTCCAGCCGGATCTGCTCGGGGAGCACCCGGTACGGCGACTCGGCGTCGGTCATGCCCACCACCTCGATCGGTTCGGACGTCCTGCCCCGACTGTAGAGCGCGACGTCCGCACGACGGGTCGTCGGAACGCGCGGATGCGCGGACGCGCGACGTGGAGAGGTGCTGCGTCCGCGGATCCGGTCGTCGGCGCGCGCGAGTGTGCGGACGTCCGACGGGAGGGGCGTCGCGCGCCCGTAGGCTCCGTCACCGTGAGCGCGCAGCAGACACCCCTGTGGATCGGCACCTACCCCGCCGCCGGTGCGGGCACGCCCGTCGGTCAGGGGGAGGGGATCTGGCGCGTCGACCTCAACCTCGCCACGGGTGCGCTGGGCAGGGCGCACCAGGTCGTCGAGACGCCGTCGCCGAGCTTCCTCGCCCTGCACGGCACCGTCCTGTACGCCGCGAACGAGCAGGCGGACGGCACGGTCAGCGCGTTCGACGTCGTCGGCGAGACCCTCGTGCACCGCGCCACGGTCCCGTCGGGGGGTGCCGACCCCTGCCACCTGCTGCTCGACGACGACGGTCGCACGCTCTTCGTCGCCAACTACACGTCGGGCACGCTCGCCGTCCTGCCGCTCGACGCGGACGGCGGCTTCAGCGTTCTCGGCCCGGACCAGGTGTTCGGGCACACCGGCTCGGGTCCCGACGAGGACCGGCAGGAGTCGCCGCACGCCCACTTCGTCGCGCTCGACCCCGGCGGCGCGTTCGTGCTGGTGGTGGACCTGGGCACCGACGAGATCCGGCGGTACCGGCGCGTCGACGGGCGCCTGGTCGAGGACGGGATCGCGGCCGCGCTCCCCGCGGGCACCGGACCGCGGCACCTGACGTTCAGCGCGGACGGGCGGTTCGCGTACGTCGTCGGCGAGCTGGACGTGACCGTGCGGGTGCTCGCGTGGGAGGCGGGCAGCGGGAGCCTCGTGCAGACCCTGCCGGCCACGACGGTGCCGGCAGCGGAGCGTCGGCTGCCGTCGCACGTCGTCCGGGACGGTGACCGGCTGCTGGTCGGCGTGCGGACGTCGGACGTGCTCGCCCGGTTCGTCATCGGCGGCGACGGCCTGCTCGAGCCCGTGGCCGACGACGAGCTGCCGGGAGCGTGGCCGCGGCACTTCGAGGTCGTCGACGGCTGGACGGTCGTCGCCGAGCAGGTGCCCGGCGGGCTGAGCACGCTGGCCGCCGACGGCTCCGTGGTCGGCACCATCGACCTGCCGGCACCGACCTGCGTCCTGCCCGCGTAGCGCCTGCGAGATCGAGGGTTCGGCACGAGACCGTCGGTTCGCACCCACGATCTGGCGCCGAACCCTCGATCTCACCGGTCCGTCGGGGGCGCCGAACCCGTCAGTGGTGGTGGCCCAGCCGGCCCAGCGTCTGCTCGGGTGTCGCGCCGGGGCGGGTCCACTGGGGCGCGGGTCGACTGGTCGGGCCCACGTCCGGGTGTCGGTCCATGCCCGTGCGCCAGTACCAGCACGGGTCGTGCCCACCGGGCCAGCCGTCGGGGGTGTCCTCCCAGGCCTCGCCGCGGCCGTAGGGCGTCCGGTCGAGGAGGCCGAAGGGCCCGGTGACCGCCTCGACGCCCCGGCCGGTCGTGGAGTACGTGAGGAAGACGCGGTCGCCGTCGCGCAGGAAGCAGGTGAACGACCCCATGTCGTCACCGATCGGCGGCGCGACGTCGCGGACCGAGTACCAGGGCTGCGTGTAGCCCATGAAGTCGATGTAGGGAGCCACCTCGTCCCACGGGCCGGTGGTCACGATGGCGAAGGAGACGCCGCGCGCGTTGAGGTAGACGGCGTCCCGCAGGTGCCAGGCCGAGACGGTACAACCCTCGCACTGGCCCTGGTGCGGGGCTCCGTCGTGCCACATGTGCTTGTAGACCATGAGCTCGTCGCGGCCGTGGAAGAGGTCCCGGAAGGGCACCGGGCCGGCGGGCCCGACGACCGGGGTCGTCCCGTCGAGCTCCACCATCGGCAACCGTCGACGGGCTGCGGCGAGCGCGTCGCTCTCGCGCGTGTGGGCCTTCTCGCGGACGAGCAGGCGGTCGCTGGCCGCCTGCCAGGTGGCCTGGTCGACGATGGCGGGGAGTCTGGGAGCGGTGGCAGGGGGATCGACGGGCGTGGTCGTCATGGTGTCCTCCGAGGTCTCGAGCCGGGTCTCGTCACCCGACACCTGATGACGTCGACGGGCGCGGATTCTCGACATGACGTTCGCACGAATTGCCCGTTATCGAATCGTGATCTTCTCGACTTACCGCCCTGTAAGTGCTTGTGGTTGTCTGGCGGCAGCCGACCGTGACGGCAGGGCAACGACGCGCTGACCGGACCCGGACGGAAGTGGCTGCGCAACGGAGCCCGGCCACGTCACGAGGGAGTGACCGTGCGTCGTGCCGACCGCCTGAACACCGTCCCCGCGAGCCTCGCCGCCCTGGCGCTCGTCGTCCCGCTCGCCCTCGTCGGGCTCGCGACGCCCGCGGCCGCGGCGCCCGGTGACCTCGCGCGTACCGGCACCGCGACGGCGTCCCAGTTCCAGTCCGACCAGGACGGCACGTTCCCGCCGGACGCGGCGATCGACGGCGACCCGGCCACCCGCTGGGCCAGCGGCAACGGCCCGGACGAGGACGTGCCGTTCACGCAGTGGGTCCAGGTGGACCTCGGTGCAGAGGCGTCCGTCGACCACGTCGTCCTGGCGTGGGAGGCCGCGTTCGCCGCGGGGTACGAGGTCCAGGTGGCGACGACCGCACCCGACGACCCGGCGTCGTGGACGTCGGTGCACTCCGAGACGGCCGGCGACGGTGGCACGGACGACGTCACGTTCGCGGCGACCGGCGCCCGCTACGTCCGGGTCCAGATGACCCAGCGGACCAGCTTCACCTGGGACCCGTCCCGCCTGCACTGGTACGGATACTCGCTGTTCTCCCTCGAGGTGTACGGCACGCCGACGCAGGTCGCCGCAGCCTTCGCCGGTTCGGGCACCACCGTCCCGGCCGGCACCGACGCGGTCGTCCCGGTCATCCTGGCGGTCGCCGCCGCGACCGACACCACCGTCCGCGTGCAGTCCACCGGCGGCACGGGCGTGGCCGGCACCGACTACACCGCGGTCGACCAGACGCTCACCTTCCCGGCAGGCACCACCGAGGCGAGCGTCACCGTGCCGACGGTCGACCACGGCCCTCTCGGTCAGGTGCGCACGGTCGAGCTGACCCTGTCCGAGCCGTCCGCGGGCCTCGTCCTCGGCGGCCGCACGACGAGCACCGTCACCATCACCCCGCACGGCGACCTGCCCGACGTCGGCGGCGTCACCGTGCTCGACGACTACGAGTCCGGCGTCCCGGCCGGGTACACCACCTGGGGCATCAGCGCGCCGGTCACCCCGGTGCTGAGCACCGGCACCGTGGACCGCGGCGGGAACGGCCTGATCGCCACTGTCGGCGGCACCCCCGCCGCCGGCGACTGGTTCGGCTTCACGCACGACATCCCCGCCACCGACTGGTCCGCGCACGACGGCTTCACGTTCTGGTTCCTGGGCACCGGCAACGGCGGGCTGCTCCGGTACGAGCTGAAGAGCAACGGCCAGCTCTTCGAGCGCTCGGTCACCGACGACACCGCGGGCTGGCGCCAGGTCAGCGTGGCGTTCTCGCAGCTGCGGCTCAAGGGCAACCCGGCGTCCGACGCCCGCTTCGACCCGACGGCGAGCACCGGGTTCGCGGTCACCCTGACCGACCTGGGTGCGGGCGCGTGGACGTTCGACGACCTGGGCCTGTACGACCGGGTGAGCATGATCGAGGACGCCGAGGGCGACGTCCCGCTCGCCGCGCCCGGCACCACGGTCGGCATCTTCACGTGGGGCTCCGCCCCCGACCTGGTCAGCCTGGGCGTCACCGAGCAGGAGCGCGACGGTGCCCCGGCGGGCAACCACGTGCTGTCCGGCGACTACCTGATCCCGTCCGGCGGGTGGGGTGGCTTCAGCCAGAACCTCGCCGCGGGCCAGGACTGGAGCTCGTTCCGGGGCATCCGGCTGGCCTGGTACGCGTCGCAGCCGACGCGACCCGCGAGCCCGACCGCGGGCGACGACATCAAGGTCGAGCTCAAGGACGGCGGCCCGGACGGCGAGCACTCGGAGCTGTGGGCGGCCACGTTCAAGGACAACTGGTCCAGCGACGGCAGCCGCTGGAAGATCGTCGACCTGCCCTTCTCGGCGTTCACCCTCGGCGGCTACCAGCCGGGCGACGCTGCCACGCGCAACGGCACCCTCGACCTCACGTCCGCGTGGGGCTACGCGCTGACCATGGTTCCGGGCACGGCCACGTCGGTCTCCTGGGCGGTCGACGACGTCCAGCTCTACGGCTCGGCGGTCCCCGCACCGACGGCGACGATCACCAGCCAGGACGTCGTCCTCGTCGACCCCGGCGCGACCGCGCAGGTCCCGGTGGTCCTCACGACGACGGACGGGCAGCCGCTCGCCGCGGACGTGACCGTCGAGTACGCGAACGGCGCCGGCACCGCCGTGGCCGGCACCCACTACGACGCGTTCGCCGGCACGCTCACGTTCCCCGCCGGCACCGCCACCGGGGCCACCCAGACGATCGACGTGGTCACCCACGCGACCGCCGCGACCGACGACGCCCGCACGCTGGCGGTCGACCTGACGGCCACGGGAGCGGTCGTCGGCACGAGCCCGAAGATCGTCCTCAACGCAGTCGGTGCCGCCTATCTCGACCCCAGCGCGAGCACGGCGGACCGCGTCGAGGACCTGCTGGGCCGGATGACGCTCGCGGAGAAGATCGGCCAGATGACCCAGGCCGAGCGCCTGGGTCTGCAGTCGCCCGCGCAGATCGCCGACCTCGGCCTGGGGTCGGTCCTCTCCGGCGGCGGGTCGGTGCCGACGCAGAACACCCCGGCCGGCTGGGCGGACATGGTCGACGGGTTCCAGCGGCAGGCGCTGTCCACGCGTCTGCAGATCCCGCTGATCTACGGCGTCGACGCCGTGCACGGCCACAACAACGTGGTGGGCGCGACGATCTTCCCGCACAACTCCGGGCTGGGAGCCGCGCGCGACGCGGACCTGCTCGAGCAGGTCGAGCGGACCACCGCGCAGGAGGTGCGGGCCACCGGCGTCCCGTGGACGTTCGCCTCGTGCCTGTGCGTGACCCGCGACGAGCGCTGGGGCCGCAGCTACGAGTCGTTCGGTGAGGACCCGGCGCTCGTCGCGGCGATGGCGGGTGCAGCGGTCGTCGGGCTCCAGGGCGCCGACCCGAGTGACCTCTCGGGTCCCGACAAGGTGCTGGCGACCGCCAAGCACTGGGTCGGCGACGGCGGCACCACCTACGACCCGGCGCTCGCGGGCACCGGCTACCCGATCGACCAGGGCATCACGCACGTCGACAGCCTCGACGCGCTGCGGCGCCTGCACGTCGACCCGTACGTGCCGGCCATCGAGGCGGGCGTCGGCTCGATCATGCCCTCGTACTCGGCGGTCTCGGTCGCGGGCGCGGACCCGATCCGGATGCACGAGTACGGGGCGCTGAACACCGACCTGCTCAAGGGCGAGCTGGGCTTCGACGGCTTCCTCATCAGCGACTGGGAGGGCATCGACAAGCTGCCCGGCGGCACCTACGCCGACAAGGCCGCTCGCTCGGTGAACTCCGGGCTCGACATGGCGATGGCGCCCTACAACTTCGGCGCGTTCATCACCGCGATCACCGCCAAGGTGGGCTCCGGGGACGTGTCGCAGGAGCGGGTCGACGACGCCGTCCGGCGGATCCTCACGCAGAAGTTCGCCCTCGGGCTGTTCGACGCCCCGTTCGCCGACCGGTCGCTTGCCGGGGACGTCGGGTCCGCTGCGCACCGGGCGGTGGCCCGCGAGGCGGCCGCGAAGTCGCAGGTGCTGCTCAAGAACGCGGACGACCTGCTGCCCCTGGCCGCCGACACCAAGGTCTACGTGGCCGGGTCCAACGCGGACGACCTGGGCAACCAGGCGGGCGGCTGGACCATCTCCTGGCAGGGCGGCTCGGGCGACATCACGCCGGGCACGTCGATCCTGGAGGGCATCCAGGCGGCAGCCCCGGCCGTGACGTACTCGAAGGACGCCTCGGCGCCGGTCGGGGACGCGCAGGTGGGCATCGTCGTCGTCGGCGAGACGCCCTACGCCGAGGGGCAGGGCGACGTCGGCAACAGCGGCAAGTCCCTGAGCCTGAGCGCGGCGGACCGCTCCGCGATCGACACGGTCTGCGGCGCGCTGCCGTGCGTCGTGCTCGTCGTGTCGGGACGTCCTCAGCTGGTCACCGACCAGCTGGGCGCCATCGACGCGCTGGTGGCCTCGTGGCTGCCGGGCACCGAGGGCGCGGGCGTCGCGGACGTCCTGTTCGGCACCCGGCCCTTCACCGGACGCCTCCCCGTCAGCTGGCCGGTCACGGCGGACCAGGTGCCGGTCAACGTCGGCGACGACGTCTACGCGCCGCTGTACCCGTACGGCTGGGGCCTGCGCACGGACGCGCAGCGCGACCGGCTGACCGCGCTGGTCGCCACCCTGCCCGCGGGCGACGCGCAGGACGCCGTCCAGGCCGTGCTCGACGCGCCGATCTGGGACGGGTCGGCACTCGACCCGGCGCGCACGGGGCAGGCGGTCCGCCTGCTGTTCGCCGCGGCGGAGGAGCTGAACGGCACCGACCGCGACACCGCGACCGCTGCGGGGATCGTCGTCTCGCTCGTGCGCGACCTCGCCCAGGAGGCCTCCGGTCCCGACGACGCCGCTGCACCCGACTCCGCTGACGCGGCCCTGACCGCCGACGCCGAGCACGCGCTGATGTCCGGCGACGCGAGCGGCGCGGTCGACCTCCTGGCCGACGTTCTCGGCGTCTCGACCGCCCCGCCCGTCGCGTCGACCACGAGCCTGTCGCTGTCGTCGTCGGTGAAGGTCTTCGGCAACCCGGTGACCGCACGCGTGACGGTGCGCGCTCCCGGCGGCTCGCCGACCGGGTCCGTGCAGGTGCTCGTGGACGGTACGTCGGTGGCCACCGTGCCGCTCGCGGCGGACGGCACCGCGACGGTCCGGCTCGCCGCGAACCTCAGCACGGGCCGCCACGCGATCACGGCCGTCTACGGGGGCGCGCCGGCGGCCGACCCGCCGGTGGCCGGCTCGACGTCGGCGGCCGCGACCCTCTGGGTGACCCGGGCCCTGCCCACGGTCCGCACGGACGGCACCGACTGGACGGTGCGCCGGTCCGACCCCAAGCAGGTGCACGTCCAGGTGGCCGGTGTCGCGGGGGTCACCCCGACCGGCACGGTCGACGTCTGGGTCAACGGCTCCCGCAAGGGCTCCGCCACCCTGGACGCCCGGGGCACCGCGGTCGTGACGCTGCCCGTCGGGACCCGGACCTCGCTCGTCCTCGTCACCTACGGCGGCGACCCGACCTACCTGCCGTGGATCGGCTCTCCCCACCTTCTGGTGGTGAGGTGACCCCTAACGGGTGACAACGGACCAAAGTCCTTCAGCACCTGCCGGATCTTGTCGATCCTCTCCTCGTCGACGACGAACGAGGAGGTCCCGCGATGCGCAACGGCTTTGACATCTACCGGGTCGGTCCGGACCGGAACCACCAGGAGCCCCAGAGCCCGTGGGGCTGGACCCCGCGTCGTGGCGAGGTGCCCACCGGTGAGACCGTCGTGCAGGACCACGACTTCACGCTGACCTACACGGGCAACGACCCGCAGCTGGCCGCCGCGTTCGCCCGCGGTGCCCGGCTCAAGGAGATCGTCACCCTGTGGCCCGAGCTCGCGTTCTACCCCTCGACGGCGGGCGGCTTCCTCCCGGACGGGAACATCTTCCCGATCCGCGGCGACTACAAGCCGCCGAGCGGGCTCAGCAACCTGCGCTCGAAGCTCAACTCGCGTCGCTCGTCGGGCGCGCACGCGGCAGAGGTCACCGCCCAGCCGTGAGGTGAGGTCCGGCTCCGTGCGTGAGAATGGGTGCAGACCCGTCCCCCGACAGGAGCGCCCGTGACCCTCGAGCACGCCCCGCGCGTCGCCATGCTCTCGGTGCACACGTCCCCGCTCGAGCAGCCGGGGACGGGTGACGCCGGCGGGATGAACGTCTACGTCCTCGAGCTGTCCCGCGCGCTGGCCGCTCGCGGTGCCCGTGTCGAGATCTTCACGCGAGCGACGTCCTCGGACCAGGCCGAGACCGTGCTGCTGCCCGGCGCCGACGCGCTCGGACGTCCCCTCGTCGGTGACGCCGCCCGCGCGGTGCTGCTCGCCGACGAGGTGGGCCCCGGCGTGACGCCGCCGATCCTGGTGCACCACGTGCCTGCCGGCCCGTTCGAGCGGCTGGACAAGAACGACCTGCCGGGCGTCCTGTGCGGGATGGCCGCCGGGGTCCTGCGCTGGGAGGCCGCGCGCCGGCCCGGCTGGTACGACGTCGTGCACTCCCACTACTGGCTGTCCGGGCAGGTCGGCCAGATCGCCGCGGACCGCTGGGAGGTGCCGCTGGTGCACACCGCGCACACCCTCGCGCGCGTCAAGAACGCGTCCCTGGCACCGGGCGACACCCCCGAGCCGACCGCGCGGGTGGTCGGGGAGGAGCAGCTCGCGGCCGAGGCGGACGCGCTGGTAGCCAGCACCCCGGTCGAGGCCGAGGAGCTGGTCGAGCTGTACGGCGCCGACCCCGACCGCGTGCACGTGGTGGAGCCGGGTGTGGACCTGGACCGGTTCGTGCCGGGCGACCAGGCGACGGCCCGCCGCGAGCTCGGGCTGCCGGCCGACCGCCAGATCGTCCTGTTCGCCGGGCGCGTGCAGGCCCTCAAGGCCCCGGACGTGCTGGTCAGCGCCCTGGGCGTCCTGCGCGAGACCGGCCGGCCGGTTCCCCTGCTCGTCGTGCTCGGTGGCCCGTCCGGTCGCTCCAGCGCGGTGCGCGAGCTCCAGGCGCTCGCGGCCATGACGGGGGTGGCCGACGACGTCGTCGTGCACCCGCCCGCCGACCGCGACACCCTTGCGCGCTGGTACCACGCGGCCGACGTGGTCGCGATGCCGTCGCGCAGCGAGTCGTTCGGGCTCGTGGCCGCCGAGGCCCAGGCCAGCGGGGTGCCGGTCATCGCCGCGTGCGTCGGCGGGCTGCGCACGATCGTCGACCACGACGTGTCCGGCCGCCTGGTCCGCGGCCACGACCCGGCGGTGTGGGCCGACGTGATCTCGGACGTGCTGCACTCCACCGAGGACCGCGCGCGGTACGCCGTCGGCGCCCGCCGGGTGGCCGAGCGGTTCGGCTGGGAGACCACCGCGGACCAGATGCTCAAGGTCTACTCGGTGGCCGGCGAGGTCCGGGCGTCCCGCGTCTGAGGGTCGGACGTCCCAGGCCGCCTCGGGGCGCCTGCGGCAGGATGGGCCCATGACCTACACCCTCGTGCTGCTCCGCCACGGCGAGAGCGAGTGGAATGCGAAGAACCTGTTCACCGGCTGGGTCGACGTGCCGCTGTCGGAGAAGGGCACCGCGGAGGCCGTCCGCGGCGGCACGCTGCTCACCGACGCGGGCGTGCTGCCCGACGTCGTGCACACGTCGCTGCTGCGCCGGGCCATCACCACGGCCAACCTGGCCCTCGACGCCGCCGACCGTCACTGGATCCCCGTCAAGCGCTCCTGGCGCCTGAACGAGCGGCACTACGGCGCCCTGCAGGGCAAGGACAAGAAGCAGACGCTCGAGGAGTACGGCGAGGAGCAGTTCATGCTCTGGCGCCGGTCCTACGACTTCCCGCCGCCGGACATCGAGCTGGGCTCGGAGTTCTCGCAGGACGCCGACCCGCGCTACGCCGGTGAGCCGATCCCGCGCGCCGAGGCGCTCGAGCAGGTCCTCGTCCGCGCGCTGCCGTACTGGGAGTCGGACATCGTCCCCGACCTGCAGGCCCGCAAGGTCGTGCTGGTCGCGGCCCACGGCAACTCGATCCGCGCCCTGGTCAAGCACCTGGACGACGTGGACAGCAGCACGATCGCCGGCATCAACATCCCCACCGGCATCCCGCTGCTCTACACGCTCGACGAGGAGACGCTGAAGCCCACCAACCCAGGCGGCACGTACCTGGACCCGGAGGCCGCCGCCGAGGCGATCAAGGCCGTGGCCAACCAGGGTCGCTGACCCCGACACACCACAACGTCCGAGCAGATGGAGCCCCTGGGGCGCATCTGCTCGGACGTTGCTGCGTTCAGCGGGCGTCGAAGCTCGCGATCGCCGCCTTCGTCGCCGATAGGCGCCAGGCCTGCTCGACCAGCTCGGCGAGGGCGTCCCAGTCCGGGTCGTGCGCGGCGTCGAGGTGCGCGCCGATCCACCCGAACCGGCCCATGTACGGGGCGACGAAGTACCGGGCCGGATCGCGCGCGACGATCGCCTGCTGCTCGTGCCGGTCGGCCTTGCACCAGAGGGCGAGCCGGCCGTCGGCGTGATGGTCGGGCAGGATCCATGCGAACCGGCTGCCGCGCGTGAAGAACCCGGTGTTGCCGTACACGTCGACCTCGGCCACCGTCTCGGGCAGCTGGGCGACGACTGCGCCCAGCCTCTCGCGGGCGACGGCGACGTCGTCGTCGCCCCACCCGAGCACCCGCTCCGCCATGCGAGCCACGCTACCGACGCGCGCGGGACGTGAGAACGGCAGCTCCCGGCGGGGAGCTGCCGTTCTCGGCGTCGGCCTGAGCCGGGGTCAGCCGGCGGTGCGGTCCAGCTCCGGGCGGCCGACGCCCGTCACCAGGTAGGTCACGCGGCGGGCGACCGAGACCCCGTGGTCCCCGAACCGCTCGTAGTACCGGCCGAGCAGGGTGACGTCGACCGTCTCCTGCGTGGTGCCGGCCCAGGAGCCCCCGAGCAGCCCCGCGAACGTGTCCTCGTGCAGCTCGTCGAGGAGGTCGTCGTCCTGCTCGATGCTCTCCGCCAGCTGGATCTCGCGGCTGTTCAGCAGCGTGGTGGTGCGCCGGGCCACGCGGACGGCGGCGTCGTGCATCTCGGCGAACGTGCCGGACAGCGCCTGCGGCACCGCGTGCCGCGGGTACCGGCCCCGGGCCACCTGGGCGATGTGCCGGGCGAGGTCGCCCATGCGCTCCAGCGACGCGCTCATGCGCAGTGCGGAGACGACGATCCGCAGGTCGGTGGCGACGGGCTGCTGCTGCGCGAGCAGCAGGACGCACCGCTCGTCGAGGTCGCGCTCGATCGCGTCGATAGCCAGGTCGTCGGCGATCACGGACTCCGCGAGTGCCAGGTCAGCCGTGAGCAGCGCGATGCCGGCGTTGGTGATGGCCTGCTCGACCCGACCGCTCATCGCCGCCAGGTCCTCGCCCAGCTGGTGCAGCTCGGCGTCGAAGATGTCCCGCATGTGCTCCCTCTCGTGCCGCCACGGCAGGTGCCGCGCGCAGCGACAGGCTGACATCGGCAGGTGAACGGACGGGCGCCTCCAGATGAACGGACGACGGCCGTTGTGCACACGCCCCGGCACCTCATGCGAATCGGGTGAGGCAGCAGCACCTCCACCTGGGCCAGCATGGCGGAAGGGGCATCGACGCGGGACGACGGAGGGACGACAGATGGCGCAGCGGGTGACGGCATGGGTCGGCTGGGTGTGGTTCGCGGCGTTCGCGATCCTCGTCTCGGGACTCTTCAACATCATCGCGGGGGGCGTCGCGGTCTTCTCCCCGAAGACCGTCGTGTCCTGGACGCCGGACGGCATCGCCCTGGTGGACGTCTCGACGTGGGGCTGGGTTCACCTGGTCCTGGGTGCTCTGCTGCTGCTCGTCGGGTTCGCGCTGTTCTCCGGGGCCGGCTGGGCGCGCGTCACCGCGATCGTGCTGGTGCTCCTCAACATGTTCGCGCAGTTCGTGTCGCTCCCGGTCACCCCGTGGTGGTCGCTCACCGCCATCGCCCTGGACTTCTTCATCCTGTGGGCGCTGACTGTGCACGGTGACGAGGTCGCGCGCGCCAACCGCTGAAAGAACCGTCCGACACGAGAGGTATGACGATGACGACGTTCACGGCGTGGAAGTTCGACACCGCCGACGGAGCTGCCAAGGCCGTCGACGCCCTGAAGGCAGCGCAGACCGACCGGCTGGTGCGGATCGTCGACCACGCGGTCATCAGCTGGCCCCAGGGTGAGGCGAAGCCCTCGATGCACCACTCGAACGACGACAAGCTCCGCGGCACGGGCTGGGGCGCGTTCTGGGGGCTGCTGTTCGGCGGACTCTTCTTCGTGCCGCTGCTCGGAGCCGCGGTGGGTGCCGCGATCGGGGGAGTCAGCAAGGCGGTCGCCGCGGTGGGCATCGACGACGCCCAGCTGGAGAGCATCCGCGCGCAGATCACGGAGGGCACCTCGCTGCTGTGCGCGGTGACCGAGAACGCGGACATGGACCGTCTGGGTGAGCGGTTCCACGGCCTGCACAGCACGCTCGTGGCCACCAACCTGACGGAGGGCGAGCGGTCGCTGCTGATGGAGACCTTCGGCTGAGTGAACGCCCGGTGAACGCTCCACGGCGGGCGGGCGCCGGGGGGCGCCATCGGCGTGTCGCACCCTCCGGCGCGTCCTAGGGTGAGTGCCGTGGACGGGATCGACGGGCTGCTGCTCCTCCTCGCCGGCGGGCTCGGCCTGCTGACGGGGGTCTGGGCGACCCTGGCGTTCCGGTGGAGCGAGCGGACGCAGCGTGCGCTGCCGCCGCGGGCGGAGCCCACGCTCGACGACGGGCTCGTCCGCATGCTCGCGGTGCTGCGCTCCGCGGCGGTGGTGCTCGACGACGCCGACGACGTGGTGCGCGCCAGCGCGCCGGCCCACGCCCTGGGCATCGTGCGCGACGGACGCATCGCCCCGGCGGCGATCCGGGACCTCATCGCCCTGGTCCGCCGCGACGGCGTGATCCGCGACGAGGTGCTCGAGGTGCCCCGCGGTCCCGTCGGACCCGGTGTCCTGCTGGTCCAGGTGCGTGTGGCGCAGGTGAGTGCCGAGCACCTGGTGGTGCTGGCGGAGGACCTGACGCAGGCGCGGCGGCTCGAGGCGATCCGGCGCGACTTCGTCGTGAACGTGTCCCACGAGCTGAAGACTCCCGTCGGTGCCCTGGCGCTCCTCGCCGAGACCGTGCAGGACGCCGCGGACGACCCGGAGGCCGTGCGCCGGTTCGCCGGCCGCATGCAGGCGGAGGCCACCCGGCTGTCCGCGCTGGTGCACGAGATCATCGAGCTCTCCCGGCTGCAGGTGGCCGGCGCGCTCGGCCAGGTGGGGCTGGTCGACGTGGACGAGGTCCTCTCCGAGGCCGTCGACCGCGCCCGCACCACCGCGGAGGCCAAGAAGGTGCGGCTCGACATCGGCGGCGAGCGCGGCACGCGGGTGCTGGGCCAGCGCGACCTGCTGGTCACCGCGGTGCGCAACCTGCTGGACAACGCGGTGGCGTACTCCGGCGAGGCGTCGCACGTCGGCGTCGGGGTGCGCACCCATGGCGAGCTCGTGGAGATCGCGGTGGTCGACGAGGGCATCGGCATCACCCCGGCCGAGCAGGAGCGGGTGTTCGAGCGGTTCTACCGCGTGGACCCCGCCCGCTCCCGGGACACCGGCGGCACCGGGCTGGGCCTGTCGATCGTCAAGCACGTCGCCGCGGACCACGGGGGAGAGGTGACCGTCTGGTCGCAGCCCGGCCGCGGGTCCACGTTCACGCTCCGGCTGCCGCGCGCGGAGGAGCCCACCGCCCCCGTCGCCGAGCTGCCCGGCGTGCCCGTCACCATCGAAGGAGCGCACGTGCGCCGGACCGCGTCATGACCCGGATCCTGCTCGTCGAGGACGAGGAGTCCTACCGGGACCCGTTGACGTACCAGCTGGAGCGCGAGGGCTTCGACGTCGTCACCGCGGCGACCGGACCCGAGGCCCTGGCCCGGTTCGACGAGTTCGGCGCCGACCTGGTGCTCCTCGACCTCATGCTCCCCGGGCTGCCCGGCACCGAGGTGTGCCGCCGGCTGCGCCTGGTCAGCGACGTGCCGGTCATCATGCTCACCGCCAAGGACGACGAGATCGACAAGGTGGTCGGCCTGGAGCTGGGCGCCGACGACTACGTCACCAAGCCGTACTCGTCACGCGAGCTGCTGGCCCGCGTCCGCGCGGTGCTGCGCCGCCGGGAGGCGGTCGTCACTGCGGGCGCCCCCGCCGCGCCCGAGGTCGAGGACGACGACCTGCTGGTGGCGGGACCGGTGCGGATGGACGTCGAGCGGCACACCGTCCGGGTGCGCGACGAGGCCGTCGCCTTCCCGCTCAAGGAGTTCGAGCTGCTCGAGCTGCTGCTCCGCAACGCCGGCCGCGTGCTCACCCGCGGGCAGCTGATCGACCGGATCTGGGGGTCCGACTACGTCGGCGACACCAAGACGCTCGACGTCCACGTCAAGCGGGTCCGCGCCAAGATCGAGGTCGACCCGGCCAACCCGGCGCTCCTGCTCACGGTCCGCGGTCTGGGCTACAAGCTGACCGACGACGGCGAGTAGCCCGCCCCGGACCTGACGCCCCGCCCACCGATCCGGTGCGTGGGGCGTCGTGCTGTACCGCCATCGTTCACCTGGGGTTCACCCGCAGCCGCCCACCTGGTCACGTCGGCTTCCTACCGTCAGCATCGCCGCGCACACATCGGTGCGCACCTGATCGACAGGACGGAACACAGTGAAGCTCTCCCTCCACGGCCGGATCGGCGCGATCGCCCTCACCGGCGCGCTCGCCCTCTCCCTCGCGGCCTGCGGATCGGACGACCCGACCGGGTCCGGCGACACCACGGACGCCCCCGCGCAGAGCACGCTCAGCGGTGACCTGAACGGCGCCGGCGCCACGTCGCAGGAGAAGGCGATGGACGCCTGGCGCGCCGGCTTCCAGAGCGCGAACCCTGACGTCAACATCAACTACGACCCGGTCGGCTCCGGCGGCGGTCGCACGCAGTTCCTCGACGGCTCCGTCGACTTCGCCGGCTCCGACTCGGCGCTGAACGCCGAGGAGCTCGAGTCGGCCAAGGCCATCTGCACCACCGAGGCCATCGACCTGCCTGTCTACATCAGCCCGATCGCGGTCGTGTTCAACCTCGAGGGCGTCACCGAGCTCAACCTGTCGGCCGCCACCATCGCGGGGATCTTCGACAACAAGATCACCACCTGGGACGCACCCGAGATCGCGGCGGAGAACCCCGACGCCACGCTCCCGGCCACGGCGATCACGCCGGTGCACCGCTCCGACGAGTCGGGCACCACGAAGAACTTCACCGACTACCTGGCCAAGGCGTCCGGTGGCGCGTGGACGTACGAGGCCGACGGCAACTGGCCGTTCCAGACCGGTGAGTCGGCGCAGGGCACCTCGGGCGTCATCCAGGCGGTCCAGGGAGCGGACGGCACCATCGCGTACGCGGACAACTCGGCGGTCGGCACGCTCGGCGTGGCCAGCATCAAGGTCGGCGAGGAGTGGGTGGCCCCGTCCGAGGAGGGTGCGGCCGCTGCGGTCGACGCCTCCCCGCGTGACGACGAGCGTGCCGAGCACGACATCGTCATCAAGATCGACCGCGAGACGACCCAGGCCGGCGCCTACCCGCTGATCCTGATCTCGTACGGCGTGGCGTGCCTCCAGTACGACACCGCCGAGAAGGCCGACCTGGTCAAGGGCTTCCTCAGCTACGTCGTCAGCGCCGAGGGCCAGTCCGCCGCCGAGGAGGCCGCGGGTTCCGCGCCGCTGTCCGACGCGCTCCGCACGGACGTCCAGGCCGCGATCGACGCGATCACCGCGGCGGCCTGACGCACGTTGCACGACCCCGCCGGTGGCGGGCCCGTCCCGGGGGGAGACGGGCCCGCCACCSGCGGACGCACGACCCACGACGAGACGCAGGAGAGAAGTGACCAGCACCCAGAGCCCGCCGACGCCGACGCAGAGCCCGACGCTCGCGCCGGCGCCCGTGCGGCGTCGTCGTACCCGCGTGGTCGACCGGGGCGCCAGCCGGCTGTTCCGGTGGACCGCCACGGCAGCGGGAGCGCTCATCCTCCTGGTGCTGGTGGCGGTCGCCGCGTTCCTGGTGCTGCGCGCCTGGCCCGCGCTCGCCACGCCGGCCGCCGAGCTGACCGAGAAGGTCTCCTGGATGGGCGACGCCACGTCGCTGCTCGACTTCGTCGGCCCGCTGATCTTCGGCACGATCCTCGCCGCGGCGCTCGCCCTGGTGATCGCGACACCGATCGCGCTCGGCATCGCGCTGTTCACCTCGCACTACGCACCGCGCCGGCTGGCCTCCGGCCTCGGCTACCTGGTGGACCTGCTCGCCGCCATCCCCTCGGTCGTCTACGGCCTGTGGGGCGGCCTGGTGCTCGCCCCGATGGTCAAGCCGATCTGGGCGTGGCTCAACGAGTACCTCGGCTTCATCCCGCTCTTCGGCGGGACGGTCTCCCCGACCGCCCGCGTGCTCATGACCGTCGGCATCGTGCTCGCCGTGATGATCCTGCCGATCATCACCGCGGTCAGCCGCGAGGTGTTCCTGCAGACCCCGCGCCTGCACGAGGAGGCCGCGCTCGCGCTCGGCGCCACCCGGTGGGAGATGATCCGGGTCGCCGTGCTGCCCTTCGCCCGCTCGGGCATCGTCTCCGCCGCGATGCTCGGCCTGGGCCGCGCGCTCGGCGAGACGATGGCCGTGCTCATGATCCTGTCGCCCGGGTTCCTCTACTCGTTCCACCTGCTCGAGGCCGGTCAGCAGCAGACGATCGCGGCCAACATCGCCGCCCAGTTCCCCGAGGCCAACCCGCTGGGCGTCTCCGCCCTGATCGCGACGGGTCTCGCGCTGTTCGTCATCACCCTGATCGTCAACATGGCCGCCCGCGCGATCGTCGCGCGCCGCAAGGACTTCTCGGGAGCGAACTGATGACCGCCCCTACCGTCGACAACAGCGAGCTCCGCGCTCTGCTGCGGCAGGTCGACCCGCGCCGCCACCGCACCGACCGGGTCATGCGCGTGCTGATCGTCGGCGCGTTCGTGATCGCGATGCTCCCGCTGGTCTCCGTCTCGTGGACGGTGCTGGTCAACGGCATCGAGCGCTTCAACATGTACTTCCTCACGCACTCGATGCGCGGGGTGTACGGCGGCATGGACGCCGGTGGCATCTACCACGCGATCATCGGCACCCTGGAGATCACGCTCTTCGCGACGCTCATCTCCGTGCCGATCGGTCTGCTCGCCGCCATCTACCTCGTCGAGTACGGGCGCGGACAGCTGGCGCGGTGGGTGACGTTCTTCGTCGACGTGATGACCGGCATCCCGTCGATCGTCGCGGGCCTGTTCGCGTACGCGCTGTTCGCCGTGATCCTCGGTCCCGGCATCCGGATGGGTGCCGTCGGCTCGGTCGCCCTGAGCGTGCTGATGATCCCGGTGGTGGTGCGCTCCTGCGAGGAGATGCTGCGGCTGGTGCCCAACGAGCTGCGCGAGGCGGCCCTCGCCCTGGGCGTGCCGCGGTGGCTGGTGGTCATCAAGGTCGTGCTGCGCACCGCGGTGGCCGGCATCGGCACCGGCATCACGCTCGCGATCGCCCGGGTCATCGGGGAGACCGCCCCGCTGCTCATCACCGTCGGCGTCATCGACTCGATCAACTTCAACCTGTTCGAGGGCCGCATGATGACGCTCCCTGTCTACGTGTACCGGCAGTACTCGCAGGGTCTGGTGCCCTGCACGCCCGGCGCCACCGACTGCATCCCGACGATCAACTACGACCGGGCCTGGGCCGCCGCGCTGACGCTGATCCTCATCGTCATGCTGCTCAACCTGATCGGCCGCCTGATCACCCGCTTCTTCGCCCCCAAGAACCTCGGCTGAAAGACACCTCCCATGGCACAGCGCATCGACGTCAAGGACCTGAACATCTTCTACGGCGAGTTCAAGGCCGTGGCTGACGTGGAGATGTCGGTCGAGCCCCGCTCGGTCACCGCCTTCATCGGCCCGTCCGGCTGCGGGAAGTCGACCTTCCTGCGGACGCTGAACCGCATGCACGAGGTCATCCCCGGCGCGCACGTGCAGGGCAGCGTCGCGATGGACGGCGTGGACCTGTACGGCTCCGACATCGACCCCGTCGCGGTCCGCCGTCAGGTGGGCATGGTGTTCCAGCGCCCCAACCCGTTCCCGACGATGTCGATCGCGGAGAACGTGCTGGCGGGCATCAAGCTCAACAACAAGCGCATCTCGAAGAGCGCCGCCGACGACATCGTCGAGCAGTCGCTGCGCCACGCGAACCTCTGGAACGAGGTGAAGGACCGGCTGAACCGCCCCGGTTCCGGCCTCTCGGGCGGGCAGCAGCAGCGCCTGTGCATCGCGCGCGCGATCGCCGTGAAGCCTCAGGTGCTCCTCATGGACGAGCCGTGCTCGGCCCTGGACCCGATCTCCACGCTGGCGATCGAGGACCTCATCGCCGAGCTCAAGTCGGACTACACGATCGTGATCGTCACGCACAACATGCAGCAGGCGGCCCGCGTCTCGGACCGGACGGCGTTCTTCAACCTCGCCGCAACCGGGGAGCCGGGCCGGCTGGTGGAGATCGACGAGACGTCGACGATCTTCTCCTCGCCGCGCGTGCAGGCCACGGAGGACTACATCTCGGGCCGCTTCGGCTGAGCAGACGCACGCAGAAGGGGCCGCCGGTTCGCCGACGGCCCCTTCTGTCGTGCGGTCAGCTGTCGGTGGTGGGCACCGCGGAGGCGTACTCGGGGAGGGTGCCGTCGAGCACGGGCACCTCGACCACGATCGAGCCGGCCTCGGGCGTGGAGACGGTCACCTCCACCAGGCCGCCCGGCGGGACGTCGACGGCAGGGAACGTCACCTCGGCGAACCCGTCCTCGGACCCGCGCCCGGTACCGAGCAGCACGGTCTCCTTCGGGCCCAGCTCGACGGTCGTCTCCTCGTCGCCGACGGCCAGCGTGACCGTGCGGTCCTCGCTGCTCTGGTTGACCAGCCCGCCCTGCATGGAGCCGACGTCGCCCTCGGCCGCGGAGAGCACCAGGAGGTTCGACGCGCGCACGTCACCGAGCGTCACGCGGACGCCGTCGGAGGCGGAGTACTGGTCCTCGGTGGTCATCGGGTTGGTCGCGGAGCAACCGGCGAGCACGAGCCCCGCGACGGCGAGGCCGGTGGTGAGGGCGGCAACCCGGAGGGTGCGGGGGCGGGGCGAGGTCACGATGACTCCTCGGGGCGTCGGGCACTGCGGGCGATCGACGGGGTGTCCGTCCGAGGGCCAGCCTAGCCGCCGCACGGGGGTCCGCCCGGCTGCGGGACAGCCCGGACGGCGCTCGTCGTCGGTCTGCGGCGATGGGCGCTTGACCTGCGCGGATGGCCGTAATCACGCGGCAAAAGGCGAAAATCGGCGTGATAAGATACCCCTCTGCGAAAGGGGACACCTGCAGATGACTTTCACTGTTGGGGAGACCGTTGTCTACCCGCACCACGGTGCGGCATTGATCGAAGAGATCAAGACCAGGACCATCCGCGGAGAGGACAAGCTCTACCTCAAGCTCAAGGTCGCTCAGGGAGATCTCACCATCGAGGTCCCGGCTGAGAACGTCGATCTGGTGGGCGTGCGTGACGTGGTGGGTCAGGAAGGTCTCGACAAGGTGTTCGAGGTCCTCCGGGCGCCGTACACCGAAGAGCCGACCAACTGGTCCCGTCGTTACAAGGCGAACCTCGAGAAGCTCGCGTCGGGTGACGTCATCAAGGTGGCGGAGGTCGTGCGCGACCTCTCGCGCCGGGACGCCGACCGTGGCCTGTCTGCGGGCGAGAAGCGCATGCTCGCCAAGGCCCGCCAGATCCTCGTGTCGGAGCTCGCACTCGCCGAGCACACCGAAGAGGAGAAGGCCGAAGCGATCCTCGACGAGGTCCTCGCGTCCTGACGCCGCCACACAGGTGAGCGTCGCTGCAGTCCTGACTGCCGCCGGGAGCGGCAGCAGGCTCGGTCATCCCCTCCCGAAGGCACTGGTGCCTCTGGAGGGTCAGTCGCTCGTCGCGCACGCCGCCCGCAACCTGCTGGCAGCGCGCGCGGCGGGCGACGATCGCGTCCGGGTGCTGGTGGTCACCGCGCCCGCCTTCCACCTCGCCGCCATCGAGCGCGAACTGGGGCCGCTGTCCGACGAGGTCGCGCTCCTCGTCGTCGCGGGTGGTGCCACCCGGCAGGCGTCGGTCGCCGTCGGGCTCGCCGCGCTCGTGGCCGATCCCCGTGGCGCCGACGTGGACGTGGTGCTCGTGCACGACGCCGCGCGCCCGCTCGCGCCCGCGTCCCTGGTCGAGCGGGTGATCGAGGCCGTGCGCGACGGGCATCCGGCCGTCGTGCCCGGGCTGCTGGTCACGGACACCATCAAGCGCGTCGCCCCGCACCGCGGCGTCCTCGTCGAGCCGGTGCTCGAGACCGTCCCCCGCGCCGAGCTGCGGGCCATCCAGACGCCGCAGGGGTTCACCCGCGAGCTGCTCCTGCGCGCCCACGCGTCGGGTGCCGAGCACGCGCACGACGAGGCGCTGGCCGCCTCCGACGACGCCGGCCTGGTCGAGCGGCTCGGCGAGCCCGTCTGGGTGGTCGCGGGCGACGAGCGCGCGGCCAAGATCACCACCGCGCGCGATCTCGCGATCGCCGCCCTGCCGACGGAGAGCGCCGAGTGAGCACCCTGCCCCGCACCGGGATCGGCGTCGACGTGCACGCCTACGACCCCGATCCCGCGCCGGACGCCGTCCTGCACCTCGCGGGGCTGTCCTGGCCGGGGGAGCGTCCGCTGGCGGGGCACTCCGACGCGGACGTCGCCGCGCACGCCGCCGCCGACGCCCTGCTGTCCGCGGCCGGCCTGGGCGACCTCGGGTCGAACTTCGGCACGTCGGAGCCCGAATGGGCCGGCGCGGCCGGGGGTGCTCTGCTGGGCGAGGCGGCGCGCCGCGTACGCGCGGCGGGGTTCACCATCGGCAACGTCACGGTCCAGGTGATCGGGAACCGGCCGAAGATCGGTCAGCGGCGGGCGGAGGCGGAGGCTGCGCTGTCGGCGGCCGCGGGGGCACCCGTGAGCGTCTCGGCCACCACGACCGACGGGCTGGGGCTCACCGGCCGCGGCGAGGGCGTCGCCGCGATCGCCACGGCACTGGTGGTCTGACGCCGGCCTGTGCTGCCCAGCAGCACGCCGGCGATCACGAGGGCACCCCACGCCAGCTCGGTGACCGACGTGCGCTCCCGCAGGAGCAGCCAGGACGCCCCGATGCCCACGACGGGCACGAGCATCGAGAACGGCGCCACCGTGCTGGACGGGTGCCGGCCCATGAGCGTGGTCCACAGCCCGGAGCCGACCAGGGTCGCCACCACGACCGTGAAGACCAGACCACCCAGTGCGAGCAGCCCCTGGGTGGTGCCGAGCCCCTGGAACGATCCCGCGATCCGCGCAGGACCCTCGACGACGAGCGAGAGCGCGAGCAGCGGCAGCGGCGGCACCACGGACATCCAGAGCATGAGCCGGAACGGCTCGCCCGGCTGCGCCTGCACGGCACGGCGGTTGCCCAGGTTGCCGACCGCCCAGCCCAGGCCGCCGCACAGCGTGAGCAGCACGGGGACCAGCGTGGCGCCGCCGTCGAGCCCGGCCCGGTGCGCGGCGATCCCGCCCAGGCCGGCCACCGCGAGCAGGATGCCGACGCCCTGCCGCGCGGTGATCCGCTCGCGCAGGAACACCCCCGCGAGCACCACGGTGAACGGGGCCGACGACTGCAGCACCAGCGACGCCAGGCCGGTCGGCATGCCGCTCGACATCGCCAGGTACAGGAAGACGAACTGCAGGACGCCGAACCCGAGGCCGTACAGGCCGATCCACCGCCAGGGGGCGGTCGGCCGGGGGACCAGCAGGAGGGTCGGGACGGCGATGAGGGCGAACCGGAGCGCGACCAGGAAGAACGGGGGGAACTGCTCCAGCGACAGGTGGATCGCGGGGAAGTTCAGGCCCCAGCACACCGCGACGAGGGCGGCGAGGAGGCGGTCGCGGGCGGGCATGGACCGAGCATGCGGTCTGCGTACCGTGCAGCACCAGCGAAAAGAACTGACGAAACGATGTAGCGTCGCTACATGGATCCGCGGGGACTCGAGACGCTCCGTGCGGTGGGCACCCAGGGCGGGGTCACGGCCGCCGCGGCCGTCCTGCACGTGACCCCGTCGGCGGTCTCGCAGCAGGTGGCGCTCCTGCAGCGCGAGGTCGGCGTGCCGCTCACCGAACGTGTGGGTCGCGGGGTGCGGCTCACGCCCGCGGGGGAGGCGCTCGCCGCGGCCGCGGTCGACGTCGCGGTGGCCCTGGAACGGGCGCGGGCCGCGTGCGACGAGTTCGTGGCACGACCGCAGGGCGTGGTGCGGGTGTCGGCGTTCCAGAGCGGCGCGCAGCTGCTGCTGCCGGCACTGCTGACGCGGGTCGCGTCCATCGACGGGATCACGCTCGAGTGCACCGACGAGGACGTGGCGCAGGACGACTTCGTGGCGCTCACCGACCGGATGGACGTGGTGGTGGCGCACCGGCCCGACGACGGCGCGGGCTGGGCCGCCCAGGGCGTCCTGGTGGTGCCGCTGCTGCGCGAGCCGCTCGATCTCGCCGTCCCGCCCGACCACCCGCTGGCCGACCGAGCCGAGGTCCGCCCGGAGGACCTGCGGGACCTGTCCTGGATCGCCGTGCGCGAGGGCTTCCCGGTCGCGGGCGTGCTCGGCGCCGTCGGTGCGCAGTCCGGGGCGGCACCGCGCATCGCGCACCGCGTCAACGACTTCCACGTGGTCGAGGCCCTGGTCGCGGCCGGGCACGGCGTGTCCCTGCTGCCCCGCTACACGTTCGGCGGCGGGGCGCAGGTGCGCCTCGTCCCGCTCGCGGGCGTCCGTGCGGGGCGGCGGATCGACGCGCTGCTGCGCCGCGACCGCGCCGAGCGCCTGGTGGTCCGGCGGGTGCTGGACGAGCTCCGTGCGCTCGCCGCGGAGATCGATGTCGCCTGACGACGCCGCGTCTGCGGCCAGGTGAGCCGGGTGTCCGAAATCAGGGGTGGCGTCCGGTCTGATGTCCGGGTACCGTCCCCGGCGTGACACAGTCGTCGGACGCCCAGACCGAGCTGCTCCCGGTGGTGGGAGCGCTCCACCAGAACCCCCTGCCCGCACGGGACAACGGGGTCCAGGCGATCCGGATCCGGGTCCGTGTCCCGCTCGACGTGCTCGAGGCCACCAGCGCCGGTCTGCGCGAGCTCGACGACCACCACCGCCGCGAGATCACCGACACGCCACCGCCGCTGCCGTTCTGAACCCGCTCTGAGCCGCGTCTAGGGCACCAGCACGAGCTTGCCGGCCGAGTGGCCCGCCATGCCGTCCCGGTGGGCCTGCGCGACCTCGGAGAGCGGGTAGGTCTTCGCCACCCGGACGTCCAGCGTGCCGTCGGCCGCCAGCTCCGCCAGCTGCGCACGGGCGGCCTCGCGCACCGCGGTCCCCGGGTCCGCGCCGGGACCGCCGCCGAGGGCCCTGATGCCCAGGTCGGCCGCGCGGCCGAACCCCGCGATCGTCGCCACCCGCTGCCGGTCCGCGACCACCGCGACCGACGTGTCCAGGGCCTCGTCGGTGCCGACGCAGTCGATCGCCACCGTCACGTGCCCGGAGTGCCGGGCGACCTCGTGCACCCGGTCGAGCAGGCCCTGGCCGTACGCGACGGGCGTCGCGCCGAGCGCCTTGAGGTCGTCGTGGTGCCACGGGGACGCGGTGGCGATCACCTGGGCGCCGCGCAGGATCGCCAGCTGGACGACCATGCGACCGACACCGCCCGAGCCACCGTGCACCAGCACCACGTCGCCGTCGTGGGTGCCGGTCGCGCTCAGGGTGTGCACGGCCGTCGCTCCCGCCAGCAGCAGCCCGGAGGCGGCGGGCCAGTCGAGGGCGGGCGGCCGACGGACGGTGACCTGCTCGGACACGATGATCCGGTCCGCGTAGCCGCCGCGCACGCGCCACGCGATGACCTCGTCGCCCGGTGACAGCCAGCGCACCGACGGCCCGACGGCGCTGACCACGCCGGACACCTCGTAGCCCAGCCGCATCGGCAGCTTGGAGGGGTCGGTGCCGTAAGCGCCCGCGTAGCCCTTCCAGTCGGTCGGGTTGACCCCGGCGGCCTTGACCTCGACGAGCACGTTGCCGGGGCCGGGGTCGCCCGGGGAGACGTCGATGAGGCGGAGGACTTCCGGTCCGCCGTACGCGGTAGCGACGACGGCCCTGCTGGTGAGTGCCACCGGCACACTCTGCACCTGTCGCGCGTCCCAGGGCCAGAGCAGGGCCGTCCCGAGGGATGGGATCACCCCCTCGGGTGATCGTCGCGCCTCACGCCAGCGGGAGCCACACCCGCATGGTCGACGGACCCCGGTTCGCCCAGTCGTGGTACGGGATGAGCGGCACCTCGGTGGTGGCGCCATCCGGCTCGGCGCGGTCGCCGTAGGGCCAGTCGGCGTCGTCGTACGCCGTGGTCAGCACGGACGCGAGCACCCTGCCGTCCGACTCCCGCACGCCACGCAGCCGGAGGCTCGCGACGTCGGCCCCGCCCGCCAGGTCGACCGACTCGACGCAGAGCACCTCGGGTCCGCGCTCCACGACGACGCAGCCGCGGACCGCGTCGATGCGCGGGTCCGCGCCCGACACCCGGGGCGCCATCGGCAGGCGCAGCTCGACCACGTCGCCCGCGGCGAACCGTCGCGTGACCCCCACCGTCCCGGCCGGTGCCGCCTGCTCACCCTCGGGCGTGACCAGCGTCGCGCCCTGCGCCCACGCGGGCACCCGCAGGCTCAGCGTCCAGGGCCGGTCCTCGGTGGCCACGACGCTCACCCGCACGACGCCGTCGCGGGGGTACTCCGTCTCGACGTCGAGCTCGACGCGGCGACCGTCGGCCAGGCTCGTGCGGATGCGGGACGGCGCGTACTGGTGCAGCTGGACGCCGTCGTCGTCGGTGGTGGCCACGTAGGCCGCGAGGCTGGCGAGCGTGCGGGCGACGTTGGGCGGGCAGCACGACACGGCGAACCACGGCGCGCGCAGCGACGACGAGGCCCGGGGGCTCGCGACGTCCGTCGGCGGGACCGTGCCGGGGACCCGCTGGTGCAGCGTGTTCGTGTAGTAGAACTCGGTGCCGGCGTGGGACGGGGACGTGGCCACGACGTTGAACAGGGTGCGCTCGATGAGGTCGGCATAGCGCGGCAGGCCCTGCGCGAGGAGCAGGCGCCACGAGAACATCACGGAGCCGACGCCGGCGCAGGTCTCGGAGTACGCGCGGTCCGGCGGCAGGACGAAGTCGTCGCTGAACGCCTCGCCCTCGTGCTGGGACCCCTGCCCGCCCGTGACGTAGGTGCGGCGGGCGACCGTGTTCTCCCACTGGGTGGTCAGCGCGGTGAGCAGCTCGTGGTCGTCGGTCTCGACCGCCACGTCCACCGCGCCCGCGGCCAGGTAGTTGGCCCGGACGGCGTGCCCGCGCAGGACGGTCGCCCGCACCACCGGCACGTCGTCCTGGTAGTAGGCGCGGCCGAGCTCGATGTCGGCCAGGGTCCCGGTGCCGCGGCGCTCGACGAACAGCGCGGCCTGGTCGACGTACCGCCGGTCACCGGTCGCCCGGCCCAGCTCGGCCAGCGCCGGCTCGATCTCGGCGTGCCCGCACACGGACGCGATGCCGTCCGGTCCGAACGCCTCGACCACGTGGTCGGCCGCGCGGCGGGCGATCGCCAGCAGCCCGTCGTCGGCGTCCGGACGCGTGCGGGCCCGCGCCACCGCGGCCTGGAACAGGTGGCCGTAGCAGTAGAGCTCGTGGCCCCACTCCAGGTCGCTGTACCGGGGGCGCTGCCCCGTCCGGCCGAACATGGTGTTGAGGTAGCCGTCGGGCTCCTGCGCCGCGCCGATGCGCCCGACGAGCGCCCGGAAGCGCCGGTCGAGGTCGGCGTCGTCGGTCCGGCCGATCTCCCACGCCATCGCCTCGAGCAGCTTGTAGACCTCCGAGTCGGAGAACTCCCGGCCGCCGCGGTCCAACGGGAGCGTGCCCGCCACGGCCCGGTCGAAGTTGCCGATCCAGCCCTCGCGCTCCATCCAGTGCTCGATGTGCGCGAGGCTCGCGGTGGCGTTGACGGCCTGCCGCTGCGCCCAGAAGCCGCCCGTGACCTGCACCTCGTCGAGCCCGAGGGGGCGCAGCGTGCCGTGGGACGGGGCGACGGGGGTGGCGGCGGTCGTGGTGGTGGTGGTCATCGTCATCCCTTGAGCGCGCCCGACATGAAGCCGCGCACGTAGTGTCGTTGGAGCAGGAGGAAGAGCACGATGCAGGGAAGCGCCAGCACGACGACGCCCGCCTCGGTGGCGCCGTAGTCCACGACGCCCTGCACCTGCACGCGCAGGTTGGCCACCGCGAGCGGCAGCGTCAGCTTGTTGGAGTCGTTGATGAGGATCAGGGGCGCGAAGAAGTCGTTCCAGGCGGCCAGGAACGCGAACAGCCCGACGGTGATCAGTCCCTGACGGACCGCCGGCAGCAGCACCCGCCACAGGGCGGAGAACGACGAGCAGCCGTCCACCATGGCGGCCTCGTCGAGCTCCCGGGGGATCGACTCGAACGAGATGCGCATCATGAACGTGGAGAACGGCAGCTGGAACATGGTGAGCACGAGGGCCACGCCGACCAGGGAGTTCTGCAGGCCGAGCGTGTTGAGCAGCACGTAGAGCGGGATCAGCAGGGTGGCGTACGGGACCATGAGGATGGCCAGCGTGAGCATGAACAGGGCGTTGCGGCCCGGGAACCGGAACCGCGCGAACGCGTACCCGCCGAGCGTCGAGATGGCGAGCGTGAGGATCACGCACAACCCGGAGACGATCACCGAGTTGGCCAGGTACTGCCAGATGCCCGCCTGGTAGTGGGCGAGCGTGACGTAGTTGCCGAAGCCCCAGCCGTCGACCTGACCCGTGCCCGGCTTCGGCGACACCGAGGCCACCGACGTCCAGACCAGCGGGAACAGGAAGATCACGGCGAGCGCGCCGGAGAAGACCCAGAAGGGCGTGCGCAGCGCGAGGCCGGCGATCGTGGTCGGCGGAGCGGACCGGCGGACCGGGGGCAGCTCCGCGGTGGGGTCCGCGTGCGTGACGGTGGCGATGGTCATGTCGGCCCCTCAGCTCTCGTCCGAGCCGCGGAACGCGCGGAGCTGGACCACGTTGATGACCACGAGCGCGGCCAGCACGAGCACGGAGAGCGCCGCGGCGACGCCCAGGTCGTTCTGGCCCTGGAACGCGACCGAGTAGATGAGCTGGACCACGGTGATCGTGCTGTTGTCCGGGCCGCCCTTGGTGAGGATGTAGAACTGCTCGAACGCCAGCAGCGACCCGGTGACGCACAGGATCGTGGTCAGCGCGAGGGTCGGCTTCAGCAGCGGGATCGTGATCTTGCTGAACGTGTGCCACCGGTTGGCGCCGTCCATGCGGGCCGCCTCGTAGATGTCGCCGGGGATCGACTGCAGCCCCACGAGCATGAGCAGCATGTAGAAGCCGGCGTACCGCCACACGATGAGGAACAGGGTCGACGCGAGAGCGGCGTCGGGCGAGCCGAGGAAGCTCCAGCCCATACGCTCCATGAAGGGCGCCAGCGGGCCGGCCAGCGGCGAGTACAGGACGTAGAACAGCAGCGACGCGGACGCCAGGCCGAGCGCGCTGGGCACCAGGAACGAGGTGCGCAGCAGACCCTTCCAGCGCGACGACTCCTGCACCATGAGCGCCAGCCCGAGGCCGAGCGCGATCAGCAGGATGGTCGCCAGGATCGTGTACTTCAGCGTGAACAAGACGGAGTCGACGAAGAACCGGTTGTCGACCGCAGCGGTGAAGTTGTCGGGGAAGTTGATCCCCTGGTCGCCCGACAGCAGCGGCCACTTCGACGCGCTCATCCGGAACACGAGGCCCAGCGGCACCACGAACAGGACGAGGACGAACAGGGCGGTCGGTGAGGCGTACGCCCAGCCGCGCAGGCGGTGGCCGTTGGTGCGTCTGCGGGTGGGGGGCGGTGCCGGGCTGGTGGCCGTCTGGACGGTCATCGGAGGAACCTCTCGAGCGTGGTCGGTCGGGCGGGAGGTGGGGTGCCGCAGTGCCCTACGGCACCCCACCGGTCACGGGCTACTGCCCGAGCACCGCCGTGATCTCGTCGTTGTCCGCGTCGACGTTCGCCCCGTCGCCGAGGACCGCGCCGCGCACCAGGGTCAGCCAGGGGCTGCTCGGCGCGTTGAACGCCTGCTGGAAGTTGAGCGCGACGGGGGTGTCACCCTGTCCGGCGACCTCGTTGATGGTCACCAGGCGGGGGTCCTTGGCGGCGTACTCGTTGTCCGCGAGGTCGGAGCGCGACACCACGTCGTTGTTCTTGGCCAGCACCTCGACCTGCGCGTCCTCGGACATCATCCAGGACAGGAAGTTCCAGGCCTGGGCCGCGTTCTCGGAGTCCTTGGAGACGCCGATGCCGTCACCGCCGACGAACGTGGAGGCGCCGCCCTCGGGTCCGGGGATGCCGGCGACGCCGACGTCGAAACCGGTGGTCGACGACAGCAGCGTGGCCGGGTAGAACATCAGGCCGACCTTGCCCTCGGTGAAGCCCGCGGTCCACGTCGGACCCGCCTCGTCCTCGGACGACGGGAGCACCGCGCCGGAGTCCCAGAGGTCCTTCCAGGTGGAGTAGATCTCCTTGGCCGTGTCGCTGTTGAGCAGCGACTCGGTGCCGTCCTCGCTCATGACCTGCTCGCCGTCCGCCCAGACCGACGGGAACCAGGTGAACACCAGGCAGCCGCCGCAGTTGAGGCCGGTGGCCGTGCCGTAGGTGTCCGGCTTGTTGAGCGCCTGGACCGCCTTGGCCGCCTCGGCGTACTCGGCCATGTTCGCGGGTGCCTTCTCCGGGTCGAGCCCGGCCTCGGCGAACAGGTCCTTGTTCCAGAACAGCATCGACAGGTCGAGCACGAACGGCAGCACGTGCTCCTTGCCGTCGGCGGTCCCGGCCGCGAGGTGCCCCTTGTTGATCTCGTCCTTGAACTCCAGCCCGTCGATCTGCGTGGTCAGGTCCTGGAACAGGCCCTGTTGCACCCAGTTGGGCACGTAGACGATGTCGGCGGCGAACAGGTCCGGCAGGCCGTCCGAGCCGGCGGCGGCGCCGACCTTGGCGACGTAGTCGTCGTTGGGCACGACGGTCAGCTCGACCTGGTTCTCGTGCGAGTCGTTGTAGGCCTGGACCAGGAGCTTGGCCTGCTTCTCCAGGGGGGCGCGGGTCCAGAGCGTGAGCGTGGTGCCGTCGTCGGTCCCGTCGGGGCCGGCCGTGACGGCCGCACCCTCGTCGCCGTTGTCGTCGGCACTGCTGCACGCCGCCAGGCCGACCAGCAGGCCGGCCGTCACGATCCCGGCGGCCAGGCGGGCCGATCGGGTGCGGGTGATCCTCATGGGCATCTCCTCGTGCTCTTCGTCGAGCGGGTGCCGTCGTCGGCACCGCGGGGGTCCAGGGGCGAAACCCTTGTCGGTGAGCGAGTCCGAGGAGGCGGAACAAGCGGGTCCATCTCGAGCCGACGACGTCATGACGTGCACGTCGACGACGGCCCGAGGAACCGACCGTTTCCCGAAACTCACCGAAAAGGTTTTCTGAACATAGTTGGGCGGGGCTGGCGCGTCAACGGGGTGCGGCAGTTACAGTTCGATCACGAACGGCACGAGGAAGCACGAGGAGGTGGTCCCGTGGCACGCTCAGAACCCGCTCGCGCGGTGACCCTCACGGACGTCGCCCGCCTCGCCGGCGTCTCCGTCGCGACCGCCTCGAAGGCCCTCAACGGCCGCGACCAGGTGAAGGACAGCACTCGCCAGCGCGTGGTCGAGGCCGCGGAACGGCTGTCGTTCACCCCAAACCCGCTGGCCCGTGGCCTGCTCGCCGGCCGCACCGGCACGGTCGGTCTGCTCACCAGCGACCTCGAGGGCCGGTTCGTCATCCCGATCCTCATGGGCGCGGAGGACGCGTTCGGCGCGGGCCAGGTCAACGTGTTCCTCTGCGACGCCCGCGGTGACACCATCCGCGAGCAGTACCACCTGCGGGCCCTGCTCAGCCGGCGCGTGGACGGGCTCATCGTCGTCGGTCGGCAGACCGACCCCCGCCCGTCGCTCGGCCACGACATCCCGGTGCCCGTGGTCTACGCCTACGCGCCCTCCGACGACCCCTCCGACCTGTCGATCACCCCCGACAACGTGAGCGCCGGGCGGCTCGCGGTCGAGCACCTGGTGGCCTGCGGGCGCACCCGGATCGCCCACATCACCGGCGAGCGCGCCTACGCGGCCGCCCGCGACCGCGCCGACGGCGTCCAGGCGGCCCTGCACGCGGCCGGTCTCGAGCTGGTCGGCGACGTCATGTACAGCGAGTGGTCCGAGCGCTGGGGGCGCGACGCCGCCGCGGTGCTGCTGACCCGGCACCCCGAGATCGACGCCGTGCTCTGCGGGTCCGACCAGATCTCCCGCGGCGCGCTCGACACGGCCCGCGACCTCGGCCGGACGGTGCCCGACGACGTCGCGGTCATGGGGTTCGACAACTGGGAGGTGCTGACCACCAACGCCCGCCCGGAGCTGACCAGCATCGACGCCAACCTGCAGCAGCTCGGCCGCACCGCCGCGCAGCGGGTGTTCGCCGCGCTCGACGGTGTCGACATCGGATCGGGTACCGAGTACGTGGCCGGCCGCCTGGTGATCCGCGGCTCGACGGTCGCGCGGCGCTAGGCCGCCCGGGAGGTCGGTGGCCGGTGGTGCCCGAGCAGCCGGTCGAGGTAGGGGTTGCTGAAGACGCCCTCCGGGTCCGCCTCCGCACGGACGCGCTGGGCGTCGGCGAAGCGCGGGTAGAGCTCCCCGAGCCGCTCGGCCTCGAGCCAGTGCATCTTGCCCCAGTGCGGGCGGCCGCCCACCTGGGCGACGATCCGCTCGACCGCGGCGAAGTACCGGGCGAACGGCAGGCGCAGGTACTGGTGCACGGCGACGTACGCGGTCTCGCGCCCGTGCGCCGTCGAGAGCCACAGGTCGTCCGCGGCGGCGAACCGCACCTCGACCGGGAACGGGACGCGCTCGCCGCTGCCCTCGATCCACGCGTCGATCTCCCGCAGCACCGGCACGAGGTCCTCGCGCGGGATCGCGTACTCCATCTCGCGGAACCGCACGCGCCGCGGGGAGACGAAGACCTCGGCGGACGGAGCGGTGTAGCGCCGCGAGGACAGCGCACGCGCAGCGAACTCGTTGATCGAGGCCGTGGTCGACGGGGCGAGGGTGGCGATGCCGTTGGCCACGGAGAACAGGGCGTTGGACAGCAGCTCGTCGTCGACCCAGCCCCGCACCGGGTGCAGCGGGCGCACGTCGTGGTCGGGCACGCGGTTGTTGCGCTTGGTGAGCGCGCGGCGGGTGTGCGGGAACCAGTAGAACTCGAAGTGGTCGTTGCCCTCGACGAGTCCGTCCGGACCGTCCAGCCGCTCGAGGACGTCCTCCAGCGGCCACGGCTCCTCGCGGGCCTCCAGCCGGTACGCGGGCACCACCTCGAGCGTGACGGCCGCGAGCACGCCCACGCTGCCGAGGCCCAGGCGGGCCAGCTCGAACAGCTCGGGGTGCCGGGTGGGGGAGGTCTCGACCACGTCACCGGTCGCTGTCACCAGCCGGGCGCCGACGACCTGCGTCGCGAGCCCGCCGAGCAGGGCGCCGGTGCCGTGCGTTCCCGTCGAGATCGCGCCGGCGATGGACTGCTTGTCGATGTCGCCCAGGTTGCGCATGGCCAGGCCGTGCTCGGCCAGCAGGGTGTTCAGCGCGCCCAACCGGATCCCCGCGCCGACGGTGACGTGCGAAGTACCGTCCGGCCGGGGCGCGACACGCTCGAACGCGTCGAACGCGTCGAGACGGATCTGGACGCCCTCGGTGACCGCGACGGGGGTGAAGGAGTGCCCGCCGCCCACCGCCCGGACGCCGAGCCCGTCGCGAGACCCCTGACGGACCGCTGCGACGAGTTCTCCCAGGTCACGGGGGTGCTGGACGCGGCGGGGCGTCGCGCGCGCGGTGCGGGCCCAGTTCTGCCAGGTGCCAGCGGCCGACGATCGTCCCATACTGGTGAACCATCGTACTGGTCGATTGTCCAAGTCAAGTGCTCAAAGTCCTTGACTATCGTGACAAGTGCTATTGAACTGTGTGGTGGGGGAGGCATTGGCCTCGTCTGCCGGTCGGGGGTGGCCGGTGGGGCCGTCGCCAGAGGGAGGGGACCCTGTCATGAACCGCTTGCCTGTGGCCGAGAGACGCGAGCAGCTGATCGAGGCTGCGCTCGCCGTCGCGAGCCGGGACGGCATCGATGCCGCCACCGTGCGCGCCGTCGCCGCCGAGGCGGGTGTCTCGCTGGGAGTCGTGCACTACTGCTTCCAGGACAAGGACGAGCTCCTCCGCGCCATGGCGCACGCCATCACGACCGCCAACCTCGAGCGGAGCCTCGGCGAGCTCCCCGACCAGGTCGACGACCCGGACACCGTCATCGAGGGTGTGCTGGACGCCCTGTGGACCGGCATCCGGGAGTCCCGCGGACCGCAGCTGCTCAGCTACGAGCTCACCACGTCGTCGCTGCGGCACTCCGAGCTCAACCAGGTCGCCATCGAGCAGTACCGCGGTCAGTGGGCGGCCGCGGAGCAGGTGCTGGACCTCGTCGAGCGGACCGCGCACGTCGGCTGGTCGCTGCCGCGCGGCGACCTCGCGCGCACGGTGGTCGCCGTGATCGACGGGTACTCCCTGGCGTGGCTCGTGGACGGCGACTCGGAGGCTGCGCGCGCGGGGCTGCTGGCCTTCGGCCGGTACTTGTCGACGATGGCGGTGCCCGTCGCGCTCGCACCCGTCGGCGCGGACGCCGGCGACGCCGCCGCGACTCCGGCGTGACCGTTCCCTCGCCGACCGTGCCGACTGTGTCCACGGTGATTCGTCGCGCCCGCGTCGCCACGTCCGCCGGGTTCGCCGCACAAGGCTTCGTCTACGCGGTGCTCCTCACCAGCCTCGAGGGGTTCAAGGACCGGTACGGCCTCGACGACGGGCAGATCACGCTCGTCGTGCTCGGCGTGTGCGTCATGGCTGCGCTCGGCACGCTGGTGGCCGACCGGGTGGCCCGCTCGCGCGGGGGGAGCCGGGTGGTCCTCGGGGCCGGCCTCGTGATCGTCGCGGCGTCCGTCGTGGTCGCTGCCGTGGCGCCTGGCTTCGCCCTGCTGGGCGCCGGCTTCGCGGTCTACGGGGTCGGGCTGGGCATGGTCGACGCCGGCACCAACATGCAGGCCGTGGCGGTCCAGCGCGAGTACGGGCGTTCGCTGCTGACCGGGTTCTACGCCTCGTGGTCGGCGGGCGGCATCGTCGGAGCCGTGCTGGTCGCGGTCACCACCGGCCGCACGCCGACCGATCCCGTGGCGCTCGCTCTGCTGTCGGGGACGCTCGTGGCAGGCCTCGCGGCCGGCTGGGTGCTCCGGGACGCCTGGCGGGGTCGCGGGCCGGCGGGGGTGCACGCGGACGGCGTCGCCCGGCCCGACGAGGCGCTGGCCGTGCCGGTCGGTGCGGGCGAGCGGCCCGTGGTGCCGTGGGGCGCCGTGCTGCTGCTCGGGCTCGGGGTGGTCGCGTACTACGTCGCGGACACGGCGATCTCCACCTGGAGCACCATCTACCTCGGTGACGTGCTGCTCGCGGCCGCATCGTTCGCGCCGCTCGGGTACGCCGCGTACCTCACGACCACGCTGGGCTCCCGGCTGGCCGGCGATCCCCTGGTGCGGCGGTGGGGTCGGGTGATCGTCCTGCGCGTCGCGGCGATCGTCGGTGCCCTGGGGCTGGTGCTCGTCGTCGCCGCACCCGGGCCCTGGGCGGCGCTGGTCGGCTTCGCGGTCGCCGGTGCCGGGCTCGGTGTCATCGCGCCCCTGTGCTTCTCGGCCGCCGGAGCGCTCGCCCCCGGGCACGCCGACGCGGTCGTGGCGCGGCTGAACATCTTCAACTACGTGGGCGCGGTGCTCGGCGGCGTGCTGGTGGGTGCCATCGGCAGCACGTCCTCGCTGCACTACGGCTTCCTCGTCCCGATCGTCCTGGTGGTCGCCGTGGCGGTGCTCGCGGGACGCTTCGGGGTGTCCCACGACGCCGGCACACCGGCCACAGCCGACTCGGGAGCCGGTGCGTGACGCGCACCCTCGGCGACCGCCTCGACGCGGCCACGACCGGCCTCCCCGCGCCCCTCGCGGTGGTGGACCTCGACGCCCTGGACGCCAACGCCGCCGACCTGGTGCGCCGGGCCGGCGGGACCCCGATCCGCGTCGCCAGCAAGTCGGTCCGGGTGCGGCACGTGCTCGAGCGGGTGCTCGCGCTGCCCGGGTTCGCCGGCGTGATGGCCTACTCGGTGCGCGAGGCGCTGTGGCTCGTGGCGCAGGGCGTCGACGACGTGCTGCTGGGCTACCCGAGCGTCGACACCGCGGCGCTCGACGCCCTCGCCGCCGACCCGGTGGCCGCCCGCGCGGTGACTCTCATGGTGGACGACGTCGCGCAGGTCGAGCTGGCCGCCCGCGCCGGGGACGCGCACGGCTCCACGCTGCGCGTCTGCCTCGACGTCGACGCCTCGCTCAAGCTGCGGCTCGGGCCGGTGGTCGCGCACCTGGGCGTGCGGCGCTCCCCGGTGCACACGGCGTCCGACGCGGGGGTGCTGGCTGCGGCGATCGCCCGGCGGTCCGGCGTCGACGTGGTCGGTGTCATGTTCTACGAGGCCCAGGTCGCGGGGCTGCCCGACTCGTCCCCGGCCGTCCGCGCGATCAAGCGCCTGTCCATCCGGGACCTGGCCGTCCGCCGGGCCGCCGTCGTGGACGCGGTGCAGACGGCCGTCGGCCACGAGCTGACCCTGGTGAACTCCGGCGGCTCGGGCTCGGTGGCGTCGAGTGCCGCGGACCCGGTGGTCACGGAGGTCACCGCGGGCTCCGGCCTCTTCGTGCCGACCCTGTTCGACGCCTACCGCTCGTTCACCCCCCGGCCGGCCGCGTTCTTCGGGCTCGACGTGGTGCGCATCCCCGGCCAGGGCTACGCGACCGCGTTCGGCGGCGGCTACATCGCCTCCGGTCCGCCTACCGCGTCCCGCCAGCCCAGGCCCGTGTGGCCGACGGGGCTGGCGCTCACCGGCCGCGAGGGGGCGGGCGAGGTGCAGACGCCGCTGCGGCTGTCCGGCGACGCCGACCTGCGCATCGGGGACCGGGTCTGGTTCCGGCACGCCAAGTCGGGCGAGGTCATGGAGCGCTTCGAGCAGGTGCACCTGGTCCGYGGCACCACGATCGAGTCCACGGTCCCCACCTACCGCGGCGAGCACCGCACCTTCGGCTGAGTCCGGGACGTCCGAGCATCCGGTCGCCCGGGCGCTCGCATCGTCGGACGTCCCGGTGGGTGCAGGCGTAGCGTCCGCAGCTTCGGTCGTCAGGGCGCTCGGATCCGCGGACGTTGGGGCTGGGCGGCGTGTGAAAGGCGCGGGGGTTCCGCGCCGGTAGCCTTGACCGGTGACCCTGCGCC
The DNA here is from genome assembly GCF_056405535.1 of Cellulomonas sp. P1_G12_2. Lineage (NCBI taxonomy): Bacteria > Bacillati > Actinomycetota > Actinomycetes > Micrococcales > Cellulomonadaceae > Cellulomonas > Cellulomonas sp. P1_G12_2. Next base: position 721,387 of record NZ_JBFUBX010000001.1, read on the forward strand.
TCTTCGACACCGCGACCCGGACGGTGCGTGACTTCGTCCCGCTCGTGCCGAACGAGGTGGGCATCTACCTGTGCGGGGCCACGGTGCAGGCGCCGCCGCACATCGGGCACCTGCGGTCGGCCATCGCGTTCGACGTGCTGGTCCGCTGGCTGCGCCGCACGGGGCACCGCGTGACGCTGGTGCGCAACGTGACGGACATCGACGACAAGATCCTGGCCAAGGCCGCCGACGCCGGTGAACCGTGGTGGGCGTGGGCGACCGAGAACGAGCGCGCGTTCAGCGCGGCCTACGACGCGCTCGGCGTGCTGCCCCCCAGCCACGAGCCCCGCGCCACCGGCCACGTGCCGGCGATGATCGAGCTCATGGACCGCCTGGTCGAGACCGGCCACGCCTACACGACCGGCCCGGGCGACGTGTGGTTCGACGTCCGCTCCTACCCGGAGTACGGCGCCCTGACCAACCAGCGCGTGGACGACATGGTCCCGGCGCCGGACGGCACCGTCGACGACACCGCCAAGCGCGACCCCCGTGACTTCGCCCTCTGGAAGGCCGCGAAGCCGGGTGAGCCGGAGACGGCCGCCTGGGACACCCCGTTCGGACGCGGTCGGCCCGGCTGGCACCTGGAGTGCTCCGCGATGGCGCAGCGCTACCTCGGCGACACCTTCGACATCCACGGCGGCGGTCTGGACCTGCGGTTCCCGCACCACGAGAACGAGCAGGCCCAGTCCCGCGCGGCCGGCTACGGGTTCGCGCAGTACTGGCTGCACAACGGCTGGGTCACGCAGGGCGGCTCCAAGATGAGCAAGTCGCTCGGCAACGGGCTGCTGGTCACCGTCGTGCTGGCCAAGGAGCGGGCGGCCGTGCTGCGGTACGCGATGACCGCCGTGCAGTACAGCTCGATGCTCGAGTGGACCGACGACACCCTGCGCGAGGCCGAGGCCACCTGGGACCGGCTGGCGGGCTTCGTCGAGCGTGCCGCCGAGAAGGTCGGGGTGGCCGACGACGCCGAGGTGGCCGCGGTCGCCCTGCCCGACGAGTTCGTGGCGGCCATGAACGACGACCTCAACGTGCCGGCCGCGCTCGCGGTGGTGCACGAGCACCTGCGGACCGGCAACTCCGCCCTCGCGCGCGGTGACCTGAGCGAGTCCCGCGACGCGATGGTCGTGCTGCGCGCGATGCTCGACGTGCTCGGCCTCGACCCGGGCGGCAGCCAGTGGCGCGCCCACGGCAGCGACGCCCGGTACGCCCGCGCGCTCGAGGCGGTCGTCGCCGCCGAGCTGGAGGCCCGCGCGCAGGCCCGCGCCGCCCGCGACTTCGCCACGTCCGACGCCATCCGGGACCGCCTCGCCGCGGCCGGCATCGTGGTCGAGGACTCGTCTTCCGGAGCGCGCTGGTCACTCGCCGCGCGCACCGACACAGCAGAGGAGAGCTGAGCCCTCCGGGGCCCCGGCTCGACCACCGAATGGAGAACTGAACATGGCTGGAAACTCCGAGCGTCGGGGGGCTGTCCGCAAGGGCAGCTCCAAGAAGGTCGCGAGCGCGGGCACGGGCGGCAAGAACCGGCGCTCGCTCGAAGGCCGCGGCCCGACGCCGAAGGCCGAGGACCGCGAGTACCACCCCGCGCACAAGGCGAAGCTCGCCGCCGAGCGGCGCGCGGTCGCGGGCACCCGCGGCACGTCCGGTCGCCAGTCGGCCGGGGCGAGCCGCAGCGCTGCCGGGTCCAAGGGCGGTCGCAAGAGCTCGACGCACGAGATCGTCTCCGGACGGAACTCGGTGGTCGAGGCCCTGCGCGCCGGCATCCCGGTGTCCACGGTCTACATCGCCTCGCGGCTCGAGGCCGACGACCGCACCCGCGAGATCATCAGCGCCGCGGGCAACTCGAACTACCCGCTCCTCGAGGTCAGCCGCGCCGAGCTGGACCGCCTGACCGACGGCTCGGTCCACCAGGGTGTCGCCATCCAGGTGCCGCCGTACGCCTACGCGGACGACGACGACCTCCTGGACGCCGCCGCGGAGTCGGACCGTCCGGCGCTCATCGTCGCGCTCGACGGCGTCACCGACCCGCGCAACCTCGGCGCAGTGCTCCGGTCCGCCGGGGCGTTCGGCGCCCACGGCGTCCTCGTGCCCGAGCGGCGCGCGGCCGGCGTCACCGCGTCGGCGTGGAAGGTCTCCGCGGGCGCGGCCGCGCGCGTGCCGGTCGCCCGGGTGACCAACCTGGTGCGCACCCTGCAGAGCCTGAAGTCGGCGGGCGTGTTCGTCGTCGGCCTGGACGGCGGCGGCGACGTGTCGATCACCGACCTGCCCTACGCCACCGACCCGCTCGTGCTCGTCGTCGGCTCCGAGGGCAAGGGCCTGTCGCGCCTGGTCCGCGAGCAGTGCGACGCCATCGCGTCCATCCCGATCACGTCGGCCGTCGAGTCGCTCAACGCCGGCGTCGCCGCGGGCATCGCCCTGTTCGAGGTGTCCCGCCAGCGCGCCGTCTAGGTGAGGGGACGCGTCAGCCGATGAGCTGGTCGCCCTCCGGGATCTCGCCGGGCTGCACGCCGAGGATCGCCTGCTCGTCGGGGCGCGTCGGCAGGATGTTCTTCACGTAGCTCTTCGCCGCGTTCTTCATCGCCACGTCCCGGCCCTGCTGCTCCGACAGGTACCAGCGGTGGTCGAGCAGCTCGTGGTAGATCTGCGCGGGCTCCAGCTTGCCGCGCAGGTCCCGCGGCACGCTGCGGACGGCCGGCTCGAAGATCTCGGTCAGCCAGTCGTGCGCGACGAACGACTCGTCGTCCCGCTGGCGGTCCGTCGCGGCGCGGAACTCGTCGAGGTCGTTGAGCAGGCGGCGCGCCTGGTTCTCCTGCACGTCGAGGCCGGTGAGCCGCATGAGCCGGCGGGAGTGGTGCCCGGCGTCGACGACCTTGGGCTGGATGCGCACGCTGGTGCCGTCGACGTCCGTGGTGATGTCGAGCTCGCCGACGTCGAAGCCGAGGTCGTTGAGCCGGTCGATGCGGGCCTGCACACGCCAGCGGTCGCCGAACGTGAAGGACTCCGACTCGGTCAGGGCGCGCCAGAGCTCGCCGTACCGCTCGGCCAGGGCGTCCCCGATGGCCACGGCGTCGACGTCCTCCTCGAGGAACTCGCCGGCCTGCAGGTCCATGAGCTCGCCGATGATGTTCACGCGGGCGACCTCGAGGTCGTAGCCGCGCTGCCCGTCGGACAGCTTGTCGTGCAGGTCGCCCGTCTCGGCGTCCACCAGGTACGCGGCGAACGTCTCGGCGTCGCGGCGGAACAGGGTGTTCGACAGTGACACGTCGCCCCAGTAGAAGCCGACCAGGTGCAGCCGGACCAGGAGCACGGCGAGCGCGTCGATGAGCCGCGTGGCGGTGTCGGGGCGCAGGGACTGGCTGAACAGCGCGCGGTACGGGAGCGAGAACGACAGGTGCTTGGTGATCAGCACCGCCTCGAGCCGCTCGCCGTTGACGTCGCTGCGTCCGGTGATGACCCCGACGGGCTCGACGCTCGGGACGTCCAGGCGGCGCAGCTGGCGCAGCAGCTCGTACTCGCGGTACGCCACGGTCTCGCCGATCTCCTTGACCGCGACCACGCGGCCGGACATCTTGGCGAACCGCACGATGTGCCGGGAGATGCCGCGGGGCAGGGCGGCGAGCGTCTCGGCCGGCCACTCCTCCAGCGGGATGTGCCACGGCAGGTCGAGGAGGGCGGGGTCGGGCGAGGCCGCGGTGATCTGCAGGCGCTGCGGCGTCGGGCTCATGGGCCGATCCTCTCAGAGAACCCCGACAGGGAAACGACAGGGCGGCCCCGGCCGAAGCCGGGACCGCCCTGACGGGGACTGCTCAGGTCAGACGGCGATCCGCTCGCCCGAACCTGCGTGGAACAGGTGGGTCTCGCCCTCGCGGATGCGGATGTAGATCGTCTGGCCCTTGGCGGGGACCTCGCGGGGGTCGACACGGACGATGACCTGCGCGTCGCCGGCACCGGAGTGCACCGCGTCCGCGCGGCCGAACTCGTTGGTGAGCGAGCCGTAGACGAACGCGTCGGAGCCGAGCTCCTCGACGATGTTCACGATGACCGGGATGCCGTCCGGCGTGCCCTCGGGCACGACGTCGAGCGACTCGGGACGGAAACCGACGGTGACGTGGTTCTTGTCGTCCTCGGTGAACTGGCCGATGACCGAGCGCTGCACGGCGACGCGGGCGCGGCCCAGGTTGGCGACGCCGTCGAGCACGGGGAACGTGCCGATGTTCATGGCCGGCGAGCCGATGAAGCCGGCGACGAACACGTTGGCCGGGGTGTCGTACATGTCGCGCGGCGTGCCGACCTGCTGCAGGAGGCCGTCCTTGAGGACCGCGATGCGGTCACCCATGGTCAGGGCCTCGGTCTGGTCGTGCGTGACGTAGACGGTGGTGACACCGAGACGACGCTGCAGCGACGCGATCTGCGTACGGGTCTGGACGCGGAGCTTGGCGTCGAGGTTCGACAGCGGCTCGTCCATGAGGAACACCTGGGGCGAACGCACGATGGCGCGGCCCATGGCGACGCGCTGACGCTGGCCACCCGAGAGGGCCTTCGGCTTGCGGTCGAGGTACTGGGACAGGTCGAGGATCTTGGCAGCCTCCTCGACGCGCTGACGGATCTCCGCCTTCGGGGTGCCGGCGATCTTGAGCGCGAAGCCCATGTTGTCGGCGACCGTCATGTGCGGGTACAGCGCGTAGTTCTGGAAGACCATCGCGATGTCGCGGTCCTTCGGCTGGACGTCCGTGACGTCGCGGTCGCCGATGAGGATGCGGCCCGAGTTGACGTCCTCGAGGCCCGCGAGCATGCGGAGCGACGTGGACTTGCCACAACCGGAGGGGCCGACGAGGACGAGGAACTCGCCGTCCTCGATGTGGAGGTCGAGCGAGTCGACAGCGGGGCGCTCAGTGCCCGGGTAGACCCGGGAGGCCTTGTCGAAAGTGACCGTTGCCATGGCTGATCAATCCCTTCACCGGCAGGTACGTGCCGGACGATCCGTAGTGAAGAGTGTCAAGAGTGTCCTCGATGACACGGGCACCGGAAGGAGGGTTGTCCTGCGGTGACCCGGGGTCATCATGCCATACCGGTGTGGACGGTCCACACCCGGAAGTGACACGCACCACGTTCAGCCCAGCACGATCCCCGACCCGTCGCGGAACCGGACCAGCAGCCGGCCGGCGTAGTCGGTGACCTCGTCGATACCCTCCGGATCGCCGGCGGTCAGCCGGGTCAGGTCGACGCTCCGAGCGCGGCGACCGTCGGTGAGCGCGAGCCCGAGCAGCGTGCGGTCGGGGGTGACGACGACCACCAGGGACCCGTCCGTGCCCAGGTAGGCCGGCACGGCGCCCACCGGTACGGACCACCGGACCTCGCCGGTGCGGGCGTCGCGCGCGACGACGTCGGCACCCTCCGCGGTGTGCACGACGCCGTCGACGAGCAGCGGGTCGCCCCGGACGCCCTCGGCGCGCCAGAGCTCGTCGCCCGTGCGGGCGTCGCGGGCCACGAGGGCGACGCCGTCCCAGCCGCCGTCGCCCCCGGTGAGCAGGACGACCCCGGGCGCGGTGCCGTCGTCCACGGACAGCCGGGCGGGCAGCTCGCCCACCGCGACGCGTGCCCCCGCAGCGGTGACCAGAACGCCCGCGGGCACCGCGAAGTTCTGCCAGGGCATCCACACGAGCGTGCCGGAGCGTCCCAGCTCCGCCCAACCGTCCGTCGCGACCGTGACGTCGCCCCGAGGCGACCCGTCGGCGCCGAACAGCCAGGCGTGCCCGCTGTCGGTCAGGAGCACCCGGTCGTCGTCCGCGGCGAGGGCCGGCTCGGAGGGGAACACGTCGTCGCCGATCCGGACCTCGTGGACCTGCGGCACCACGGGCGTGCTGCGCCGCCACAGCACCGACCCCGTGGTGGGGTCCGTCGCGGTGAGCGTCCAGCGCACCCCACCACGACCGTCCTGCGCGGGCGTCGCGCGCACCAGCTGCGAGGCCGTCGTCGACCACAACGAGCCGGGCGGGACCGTCGGGGTGGCGAGCACCGTGCCGGCGACGGGGTCCAGCACCATCAGCGGGGTCACGGCGCCGCCGGACGCGACGGGGGAGACCTCGGCCGCGCAGACCGCCAGCGGCCCGTCGCCCGACCGCACCGTGGTGCACCGCACCCACACCGACGGGAACTCGGAGCGACCTCCCGGCGGCAGTGCGGCGTCGAGCGGGAACGGCACGGACCACCGCCGGTCGCCGGTGGCGGGGTCGATGCCGCGCAGGTCCACCCCGCCCGCACGGTAGTCGGCGCCGACCACCCAGCCGCCCGCGCTGTCGCCGGCGACGAGGGAGCCGACGGCGGGTGTCCACGGCCACAGCACGCCCGGTAGGTCCGCGAGGGGGCGCAGGACGCCGGGCACGTCGGCGAGGTACCGCAGCCGTGCGCGCTCGCGGGCGTCGAGCCACGACTGCACACCGAGCAGGACCAGCACGAGGGCGACGACCGAGGCGGTCACCCGGCCCGCGTGCCGCCGCGCCCGGGAGCGGACCCGCGGCGTGCGGGTCTCGTCGTCACGGTCACGGTGCTCGTCGCGCTCCTCGAGCTCGACTCGCGCGAGATGCCCGACCGGCGCGCTCATCGCTCACCCGAGGACGGCGACCGAGCCGCTGTCCATCCACACGTACAGGCGCGGGTCGTGCCAGCCCGACCGGAAGCCCTGCACGAAGACGGTCGACCGGTCCCCGGCCACCTCCTCGGACAGGTCGGTGCTCCACGCCAGCTCCCCGTCGCGCAGCGAGTAGGCCTCCAGCGTGACGCCGAGCCCGGGGACCAGCAGGTACGTGCCGTCGGTCGACAGCTGGTGCGCCAGGCGCTCGAGCGGGGTCCGCCACAGCACCGCGCCGGTCGTGGCGTCGAGCGCGCGCAGGGAGTCGCTGGTGGCCACGTAGAGCGTCCCGTCCAGCATCAGGGCGGCGACGATGGTCCCGGTCAGGTGCCAGAGGCGCTCGCCCGTGCGAGCGGAGCGGCCGCTGAGCCCGTCGGTGCCGCGCCCGCCCTCGCCGACCGTGAGCACCACGCCCGGCGCGGAGCCGTCGTCGACCGCGAGCCAGCCGGCGGCCTCGTCGACGGGGATCTCGGTCCCGTCCTCCAGCAGCAGGGTGCCCTGGTACAGGTCCGACGACGTCCAGGTGCTCTTGATGAACACGCCCGCCCGAGCGGGCTGCAGCCACGACGCCGGCTCGAGCGGCACGTCCTGCACCAGCTCCCCGTCGGTGGTCAGGACCCAGGCGTGGTTGTCGACGCCCACCACGATCCGGTCGTCGTAGGTCTGCAGGGAGGCTGCGATCGTCCCGGACAGGCCTTCCGGGCCGTCGTCCCGGCTGACGAGCTCGGTCGGTGGGGAGGCCCAGGTCCAGCGGGTGTCGCCGCTGACGAGGTCGGTGGCCGTGACCGACCAGCGCACCGCGTCGGCGTCGTCGGTCACCCGCTCGGCGAGCAGCATCGCGTCGTCCGTGAACGCGAGCCCCGAGCCGCCGTCCACCACGCGCTCGGCCAGCAGCCTGCCGTCGTCCGGGTCGAGGATCCAGACCGAGGACGGGGGGATCCCCTGGACGTCCTCGCCGTACTGCTGCGAGACGCACGCGGCCAGGTGCGCGCCCCCGTGGCGGATCGCGCTGCAGGAGATCCAGAGCTCGGGCGAAGAGCTCGTGGGCGTCGGCTGGGGCGTGGGCAGGTCCACCGGGGTTGCCCAGGCGACGACCCCGGTGTCCGGGTCGAGCCCGACGATCGAGGGGGCGCCGTCGGCGGCCTGGATCCCGCCGACGAGCACGCCGTCGACCATCGCACCCGACTGCAGAGCGGCTGCCAGCTGGGGGTCGGCACGCCAGATCACGCCGATCGACGCGTCGGCCGGCGGCACGACGCCGGGGATGGCCGCGAGCGCGGCGAGGCGTGCGGACTCGCGACGGTCGATGACGAGCTGGGTGACCAGGAGCGTCGCGGCGAGGACCGCGGCGGTCGGCACGAGCGACCGGGCGTGGCGGCGCAGCCAGGTCCGGGCGGCGAGCACGTCGTCGGGCCGCTCCACGGGGGCAGCGTCGTCGAGCGCGACGGCCACGCGCCGCCCCGGCACCCCGGCCGTGGACGACCGCACGGGCTCGTCCACGGTCTCGACGAGCTCGACCTGGTGCATCCGGCCGGGCATGTTCCGCACGCTACGCCTCGGTCGTACGACCGACCACAGGCCGTCGGCGGCGGCTCAGAGCCCGTCGGCAAGCACCGCGAGCGCGGCCACCAGCTCGTCCGGGCCGTCGACGCGGAAGCGCGCCGCCGTCTGTCCGAGACCCACCTTCACGGTCAGGTCGTCGTCGCGGAGCGCCTCGAAGGCGTGCTCGTCGGTGACGTCGTCGCCGGCGTACAGGACCACCGGTGCGCCGAGCTCGTCGCGCAGCGCGGTGAGGGCCTCGCCCTTGCTCGCCCGCAGCACGGAGATCTCGACGACGTCCTTGCCGTGCAGGACCCCGGAGCCGAGCCGCTCCCCGAGCGCGATCGCCTCCTCCTCGGCCGGGCGGGCCACCGAGTCCTCCGCGAGCCGGGTGTGCACGACGACCGCGGTCGGCTTCGTCTCGACCCAGACGCCGTCCCGCCCGCGAGTGATCCGTGCCGCCTCCGCACCCAGCGACGCCAGCCGGTCCGCCTGCTCGTCGGTCAGCCGGACGACGTCGCGGTCGAGGCCGAACGTCGTCACGCGCGCCCGCTCCGCGCCGTGGCTGCCGATGAGGAACGTCCCGGGCGGCACCTGGGCCAGCGTGTGCAGGTCGTGCATGGCGCGGCCGGACACCAGCGCGAGCGCCACGCCGGGCGTCCCGGCCAGCCGTTCGAGCGCGTCGACGCCGTCGGGTAGGATCCGGGACGCGGACGGGTCGTCCTGCAGCGGGGCCAGCGTGCCGTCGAAGTCGAGGGCGACCAGCAGCGGGCGTCGCGTCGGGTCCGTCGCCACGGCGCCGAGCGCGGCCGCGAGGTCCTCAGCCACGGCTGGCTCGCACGGGCACCGCGTTCAGGGCGGCCAGGAAGTCCTCGGACCAGGCCACCACGTCGTGCCCGAGCACGCGGCGTCGCAGCCGACGCATCCGCTTGCGGGACTCGCGGCCGTCCATGTGGACGGCGTACGTGATCGCGTCCTTCATCCCGTCGATGTCGTGCGGGTTCACCAGCACCGCTCCTGTCAGCTCGTCGGCGGCGCCCGTGAACTCGGAGAGCACCAGCGCGCCGCGGTCGTCGGACCGGGCGGCGACGTACTCCTTGGCGACCAGGTTCATGCCGTCGCGCAGCGCGGTGACCAGCATGACGTCGGCCGCCAGGTACAGCGCCGCCATCTCCTCCATGGGGAAGGACTGGTGCAGGTACTGCACCGGGGCGTGGCCCACCTGGCCGTAGTCGCCGTTGATGCGACCGACCAGCAGCTCCACGTCGTCGCGCAGGGTCTGGTACGCGCCGACGTTCTCGCGGCTCGGGCTGGCCACCTGCACGAGCGTGGTGCTCTGCGGGGACAGGCGCTCCTCGGAGAGGAGCTCCCCGTAGGCCTTGATCCGGTGCCGGATGCCCTTGGTGTAGTCGAGCCGGTCGACGCCCAGCAGCAGGTACTCGGGGTCGCCCAGCTCGCGGCGGATCTGCAGCGCGCGCTCGCGGACGGCGTCGGTGCGCGCCAGCTCGTCGAAGGCGTGCGAGTCGATCGAGATGGGGAACGCGGCTGCGCGCACGTGCCGACCCGGTCCCGTGTGCCCGTCGGGCTCCGCCAGCGTGACCATCTGCCCACGCGTCGTGAGGTCCGTGAGCCGACGCACGGTGCGGACGAAGTTCGCGGCGTCACCGGCCCGCTGGAAGCCCACGAGGTCCGCCCCGAGCAGCCCCTCGATCACCTGCACGCGCCACGGCAGCTGCGCGAAGAGCTCCAGGGGCGGGAACGGGATGTGGTGGAAGTACCCGATGCGCAGGTCCGGCCGCAGCGCCCGCAACAGCTGGGGGACCAGCTGCAGCTGGTAGTCGTGCACCCAGACCGTGGCGCCCTCGGCCGCCTGGGCGGCGGCGGCCTGCGCGAAGCGCTGGTTGACCTTCTGGTAGGAGTCCCACCACTGCCGGTGGAACGCCGGCGGCTCGATGACGTCGTGGTACAGCGGCCACAGGGTGTCGTTGGAGAAGCCCTCGTAGAACTTCTCCAGGTCGTCCTCGGTGAGCACCACCGGGATCAGCTCGGTGCCGTCGACGTCGAACGGCTCGAGCTCCAGGTCGGGTGACCCGCCCCAGCCCACCCAGGCGCCGGACGTGCTCGCCATCACGGGAGCGAGAGCGGTKACCAGGCCTCCGGGGGAGCGCGTCCAGGTGGGTTCGCCGTCGTCGTCGAGGCTCACGTCCACGGGCAGCCGGTTCGCGACGACGACGAAGTCGTAGCCGTGCGCGGGCGCGTCGGTAGGCACCAGATCAACTCCTCGGGTCTGCGACCGACCCTATCTGTGCTGGTCGGACCGCGCGTTGCCGGGCGGGGTGCCGAGGGCTCCGGCTACGGTGCGGGGATGGAGCGGATGGGGCTGGAGCCCGGGACGGAGATCGGCGGATACACCGTCGTCGCCCCGCTGGGCTCGGGCGGCATGGGGACGGTCTACCGCGCGGTCGACGGCGGCGGCGACGCGGTCGCGCTCAAGATGCTGCACCCGCACATCGGGTCCGACGCGGTCGCGCGGGACCGGCTGCGCCGCGAGGTGCACGCGCTGCAGAAGCTCCGGCACCCGGGCGTCGCCGCGATCCTCGACGCGGAGGCCGACTCGACCGAGGCGTTCCTGGTCACCGAGCTGGTGGCCGGCGACAACCTCGAGGAGCACGTGCGCGAGCGCGGCCCGCTGGACGCCGAGCAGCTGCTGGACCTGGCCGAGGGGCTGCGCGACGCCCTCGTGGCGGTGCACGGCGCGGGCGTGCTGCACCGCGACCTCAAGCCCTCGAACGTGATCGTCGGGGACGACGGGCCGGTGCTCATCGACTTCGGCATCGCGCAGGCCGCCGACGACTCCAAGCTCACCGCCGAGGGCATGGTCCTGGGCACGCCGGGCTACCTCGCACCCGAGCTGCTCGACGGCGACGAGCCGGACGAGACCTCCGACTTCTGGGGCTGGGCGGCGATCCTGGCGTTCGCGGCCACCGGTCGGGACCCGTTCGGCACCCGCCCGTTGGAGGCCGTCCTGGCGCGGGCGCGCTCGGGGGACGTCGACCTCGCCGGGCTGGGGCCGCTGACCACCTCCGCGCTCCGGCGCGCGCTCGCCCCGGCCGTGGCCGACCGCACGTCCCCGGACGACGTGGTCGCCGCGCTCACGGTGGTCGTCGCGGAGGGCGAGACGATCGCCGACGACACCGACACCGCGATGCTCGTCGCCGACGACCTCGTCGGTACCACCGTCCTCGCGGCCGAGCCCGCCACCGTGGCCGTCGCCGCCAGCACCCTCCCCCCCGCGATCGCGAACGACGGACGCACCCGCGCGTTCGACCCGACCGACCTCGCGCCCGTCGGGGCCGACGGGGAGTGGGAGGCGGACCCGGACGATCCCGACGGGGTCGACTGGATCAACGACGACCTCGACGCGTCCGAGGAGCCTCAACCCGAGGGCTCGGGCTACGAACGACCGCCCGCCCGTCGTCGGTGGGGCACGCTCCTGGCGGCCGCGCTGCTGCTGGGCTCGGCCGGCGCCCTGTACCCGGGCGTGACGCTCATCGTGTTCGCGGTGCTGGTGGTGGTCGTGCGGACCGCCGGGTCCACCGTCGAGGCCATGTACGGGCGCCGGGAGCGCGCCGGGGTGCGCCGCTCCGACCGGGCCGTCGCCGCGGCCACCGTGCCGTGGCACCTGCTGCGCTCGCTCGTCGGGCTGATCCCGTCGCTCGTGGTCGGGGCCAGCGTCGTCGTCATCCTGCTCGGCCTGTCCTGGTGGCTCATCGGCGACGGCCGCTGGGTGATCGGCGACTCGCCGTCCGGGCAGGAGCCCCAGGGCCTGACGGCGGCGATCCTCGTCGGCTCGATCGTCCTGGTCGGCGCGGCCGTCGTCTGGTGGGGTCCGCTGTCGCTGATGACCCGCATCGGTGCCCGCCGGGTGCTCGCCGTCGTGGCGCCGGGCCGCACCGGCGCGCTCGTCGCGACCGTGGTCCTGCTGGCGGCCTCCGCGGTCTTCCTCGCCCAGATCTTCAGCGGCAGCACGATCACCTGGGCCCCGCTGCCCACCCCCGTCCTGCCCTGAGCCGTCTCGCCATGCGGGACCCTTCTGGCGCGCCGTCGCGTCACCCTCTTGGGTGAAGGCTCGATGGACCGGGGAGGAACGCAGGCATGTCGCTGGAGGCAGAGGTCGACGTCGTCACAGGGCGCCGCAGCAACGGCGACCTGGTCCGGTTCGACCACCGGACAGGATCGCTCGGCGTCTACCGGGGCGACGTGATCGTGGCGTACTTCCGACCCGACGAGGGCTACGAGTACTTCCTGCGCGAGATCGCCAAGTGACCGCGTTCGACGACGCCTTCACCGCGGTCGTCCGGGCTCGTGGCGTGTGGCGCGACGACACCCCGGCCGCGGTCCTCGAACGCTGGTCGAGCTTCGTCGCCGAGTGCGAGCACGGATACCGGGGCGACGAGTTCGCCTACGCCAACGAGGCGATGTCCCGCACCACGCTCCAGGCGGCGCTGACCGACCCGTCGCTGGCCGACCGTCCGGAGCTGGCACTCCTGCGGCGCCGGGTCGAGGCGGTCGACGCCCGGTTCCGCCCGCTCCTGGTCGAGCACGCGTTCCCGCGGATCGACCCCGACGAGTGGTGGCTGCGGGGGATCGTGCGGCGGGCCGGTGGGCGGCTGGCGCAGGACTGGAAGCGGTCGTTCGGGTTCGACATCGAGGTGGTCCGACGGCCGCGTCCGTCCTGACGAGGCCCGGATACCCAGCCGAGCCCCCTACGCTGTGCCGCATGATCGCGCGTCGAGGGCCGCACCGGGCCCTCGCGCGCCTGTCCCTCGTGGGCGCGCTCGCGTTCGCCGGGCTGGCCGCCGCGGTCGCCGCCGAGGGCCGGGTGCTGCTGCACGACTGCGTGAGCGCCGGGGGAGTCCTCGGCCCGCTCGGGCTGCGCCTGTCGGTGCTCCGCGACGCCGCGGACTGCCCGGACGGCGCCTACGGCCTGGGCGCGATGTCGCAGGGTGCCGTCGTGCTGCTCAGCGTGGCCGTGCCCGTCGCGGCCCTGTACCTCCTGCTCACGGTGTGCGGCGTCGGGCTGTCCGCCCTGCTGGTCCGCGCGGCCCGGCAGGTCCGCCGGCTCGTCGGCCGTGCCCTGCGGGGCGGGCTGCGCGGCGCTCGACCCCTCCCCGTGGCAGCGCGGGTCCGCTCCGTGCTCCAGCCCGTGGTCCCGGCGTGGACCGACCGGGTGCTCGTCGGCAGCATCGCCAGGCGGGGTCCTCCCGCGGTGGCCTGACCCCACCCGCCCGCTGTCACCCCCCGTCCCACCAGGAGCACCCATGCCCACCAACGAGCCCCGTCCCACCAAGGCGGTGCGGCGCGACGAAGCCCGCGCCAAGGCCGCCCAGATGCGCAAGGAGCAGGAGCGCAAGGCCAAGCGGAACCGGATCCTCGCGATCACCGGTCTCGCGGTCGCCGTCGTCGCGCTCGTCGCCGTCGCGTTCACGATCGTCAACCAGAACAAGGCCAACGAGGCCGCCAACTCCGACGTCGTCTACGGCCAGGGTGCCGAGAACGTCGTCGCACCCCTGCTGGCCGACGTGACCTCCCCGGCTCCCGCCAACGACAAGGGCGGCATCCCGGTCAGCGCCGACGGCGTCGGCTCGGTCGGCGACGGCGACGTCGACCTGACCATCTACTTCGACTACATGTGCCCCTACTGCGGCCAGTTCGACGCCACCAACGCGGCTGACCTGGACGCGATGATCGAGGAGGGCGGCGTGACCGTCACGTACCACCCGATCTCGATCCTCGACCGGCTGTCCGCGGGCAGCTCGTACTCGACCCGCACGGCCAACGCGACGGCGATCGTGGCGGACCAGGCCCCCGAGCAGCTCACCGCGTTCGTCACGGCGCTCTTCGAGGACCAGCCGGCGGAGGGCACCTCGGGTCGCACCGACGCCGAGATCGCCGAGGTCGCGGAGTCGGTCGGTGTCCCGGCGGAGGTCACCGCGACGTTCACCGACACGGAGGACGGCACGTTCGCCACCCAGGACGAGGACGCCGTCGAGGGCACGTGGCGGACGTTCGCCCCGTGGGTCGCGGCCGCGACCAACCAGGCCGGCATCGACCTGCCGAAGCTCTCGACGCCGGCCGTGCTCATCAACGGCACGGACTTCAGCGGGTGGCAGACGCCCGGTGCGCTCAAGCAGGCGGTCGAGGCCGCCAAGTCCTGACCTTTCGGATCACCGGGCGCTCCTCACGGGGAGCGCCCGGTTATCCTGGGCCCGCCCGCCTCCTTAGCTCAGTCGGCCAGAGCACCTGTCTTGTAAACAGGGGGTCATCGGTTCGAATCCGATAGGGGGCTCCATCGCCACGCCGCGGTCGTCCCGCGGTCTCCGGCTGTTCACCTGCACCGAGCAGCATCGTCCCCATGCGCGCGGAACGAGGACGGTCCACCTCCCGGTCGATGTCGATCGCCGAGCCGGTCTACGTGGTCGAGTTCGGGACGGGCAGGGACGACAGCGAGCAGTGGCGGCTGATGGACGCCGAGGACGTCGACGACGTCGTCGACTGGGCGCGACGCCGGCAGCAGGGCCGCGTCCTGTCCGTGAGCGTCGAGCACCACGACGAGTACGGGACCTCGGTGCTGCGTCTGCTCGGGCCGGCGCGTGCCGTGGGCGGGTCCCTCCGGTCGGCGTGACCGGCCGCCTCAGGACAGTCGTTCGAGGTACTGGAGGATCAGTCCCTCCCGCAGGGCCCAGGGCGACACCTCGAGCTCGTCGACCCCGAACGCCCGCATGGTCTCGGAGAGCACGATCCCGCCCGCGACGATCTGGAACGTCCGGTCGGCCGTGATGCCGGGCAGGGCCGGCCGGGAGTCCGCGGGGATGCGGGCGAGCCGGGGGACCCAGTCGTCGAGGCCGGACCGGCGCAGCAGCCGTCGGTCCTGCGGTCCCACGCCGTCCGCGAGCGAGCCCGCCAGCCGGGCGAGCGAGCGGATCGTCTTGGACGACCCGACCACGTGCGCCGGGTCGGGTCGGCCGGCGAAGTGCGCGCGGGCCTGGTTCAGCTGCGCCCGGACGTGCGCGCGCAGAGCGGCCACCTGCTCGGCCGTCGGGGGGTCGTCGTGCAGGAACGACACCGTCGAGCGACCCGCCCCGAGGGGCAGGGAGAGGGCTACGTCCGGGTCCTCGCTTCCCCCGGCGGCCAGCTCCAGCGAACCACCGCCGATGTCGAGCAGCAGAATCTCGCCCGCCGACCAGCCGAACCAGCGGCGTACCGCCAGGAACGTCGAGCGCGCCTCGTCATCCCCCGTGAGCACCTGCAGCCGGACACCCGTCGTCGCCTCCACCAGGTCGAGCACCTCGGCGCCGTTGGCGGCCTCGCGCAGGGCCGACGTCGCGAACGGGAGCAGCTCGTCGATCCCGGCGGTCGCGCCCGCAGCCACCGCGTCGGCGACCGCGTCGACCACCGCCCGGACACCGTCGGGGCTGATGGCACCCGACGGCTCCAGGTAGCGCATGAGACGCAGCACGGAGCGGTGCGACGACTGCGCGAGCGGTGGGCCGCCGCGGTGGGCGTCGACCACGAGCAGGTGCACGGTGTTCGATCCGACGTCCAGCACTCCGAGTCGCATGGGTCGCACGTTACGGCCGCCGGGCCGCCCAGCGCAGTCACAGGAGGTTCACACCCTGGTCATCCGGAACTGTCCGGTATGTCGCGCGCCGGTCGCCGACGAGGAGTTGCATCGAACTCATGAGACGCACCGCAGCACTCTCTGTCCTCGCGGCGGCCCTGACCGTCGCCCTCCTCGCCCCGACCTCGGCCACGGCCGGTGATCACGCTGGCACCGATCGCGGCCGGCACACGGTCGTCCAGCCGACCCTCGTCGCGCGCGCGACCCTGTCCGCCGACTTCCTCGCCCCCGGACCGCCGTCGGGGGCGCTCGCCACGCCCGCCAACGGTCGCCAGGGCCCGTTCGCCGGCCAGGTGATCCCCGGGTTCTCCGGGATGGTCGACGCCGGTGACGGCACGTTCTGGGCGCTGCCCGACAACGGGTTCGGCACCAAGGCCAACTCCGCCGACTTCCTCCTGCGGATCTACCACGTGACCCCGCAGTGGCAGACGGCCCGGGGCGGGTCCGGGGAGATCGGCGTCGGGGAGTTCGTCTCCCTGAGCGACCCGGACCACCGGATCGACTTCCCGATCGTCAACGACGCCACGCCCGACCGCCTGCTGACCGGGGCGGACTTCGACGTCGAGTCCGTCGTGCGGGCGAAGGACGGCAGCTTCTGGATCGGCGAGGAGTTCGGTCCGTTCCTGCTGCACGTCGACGCGACCGGCAAGCTCCTGGCCGCTCCCGTGCCGTTCGTCGGCGGCAAGTCACCGCAGAACCCGTACCTGCAGGTGGGGGAGACGCCGAACGTCCGGGCCAGCCGCGGGTTCGAGGCGATGGCCGGGTCGCGTGACGGCCGGTTCCTATACCCGATCACCGAGGGCGCGTTCGTCGACGACGCGCAGCAGCGCCGCCGGACGATCTACGAGTTCGACACGTCCGCCGGGGCCTACACCGGCCGGACCTGGGCGTACCAGACGCACCAGGACGCGAACGTCATCGGGGACGCGTTCCTCACCGGCACGCGCGAGCTGCTCGTCATCGAGCGCGACGACTTCCAGGGCGCCGCGGCGGTGATGAAGCGGGTCTACCGGATCGACCTGGACCGGACCGACGCCGACGGCTACGTGCGCAAGACGCTGGTGCTCGACGCACTGAAGATCGCCAACCCGGACCACCTGGGCGCGGGCGACGGGTACGGCACGGACGACCCGTTCTCGTTGCCGGTGCAGTCGTTCGAGACGGTCGTGCAGCTGCGCGACGGCCGGCTGCTCATCGCGAACGACAACAACTACCCGGGCAACGCGGCACGGATCGCGGGTACCCCGGACGACACGGAGCTGGCCCTCGTCGACCTGCGGCAGGTGCGGGCGCCGAAGGCCGGTGAGGTCACGGTGGTCGGCCACCGCGGTGCCAGCGGCTACCGCCCGGAGCACACGCTCGCGTCGTACGAGCTGGCGATCCAGCAGTGCGCGGACTACATCGAGCCCGACCTGGTCTCGACGAAGGACGGTGTGCTCGTCGCCCGGCACGAGAACGAGATCAGCGGGACCACCGACGTCGCTGCTCGCACCGAGTTCGCCGGCCGCCGTGCCACCAGGACGATCGACGGGCGCAGCGTCACCGGCTGGTTCACGGAGGACTTCACGCTCGCCGAGCTGAAGACCCTGCGGGCCAAGGAGCGGCTCCCCGCCGTGCGGCCCGCCAACACCGCGTTCGACGGCCTCTACGAGGTCCCGACGTTCGACGAGGTCCTCGACCTCGCTCGGCACTCGGTCAGCTGCGACGGGCAGCCGGTCGGGGTGTACCCGGAGACCAAGCACCCGACGTACTTCGACTCGATCGGGCTGTCGCTCGAGGAGCCCCTGCTCGCCCAGCTCACGGCGAACGGGCTGAACGAGAAGCGGTCGCCGGTGATCATCCAGAGCTTCGAGACCGGCAACCTGCGCGAGCTCGACCGGCTGACCAAGGTCCGGCTGGCCCAGCTCGTTGACTGCTCGGGTGCGCCGTACGACCTGGTCGCCGCCGGTGACCGGCGCACCTACGCGGACCTCGTGACGCGCACGGGTCTGCGGCAGGTCGCCGCCTACGCCGACGGGGTGGGCCTGTGCAAGGACGTGATGATCCCGCGCAACGCCGACGCGACGCTCGGGACGCCCACGTCGGTCATCCGGGACGCCCACAAGGCGGGCCTGGAGGTCCACGGGTGGACGTTCCGCCGGGAGAACCAGTTCCTGCCGGCCGAGTTCCGCAGCAGCGCGGACCCGAACGCCGTCGGTGACCTGGCCGGGGAGATCCGCGTGTTCGTCAGGGCCGGGATGGACGGGCTGTTCAGCGACAACCCCGACATCGCGGCGGCCGCCGTGGGCTGACGCCCGCCGCACGAGGGCCGGCTCCGGGGAGACCTTCTCCGGGGCCGGCCCTCGTCGTGCGGCCCGAACGGGTGAATTCGGCGTGCGCACCAAACGTTCGTCTCCGGGAAATCTGGCGGAAACGACACGTGTGTCACTCTCGAAAGCGAGCGTCCCGAGGCCCCGGTTCGAGCTTGGCTCCCGGGCCTCGGGGTGCCCCGCGAGACCCCACCCCCGATGCGGTGAACTGAGGATGCGATGAACCCACGACACGACGTCCTGGTGATCGGCGAGGCCCTGATCGACGTGCACGACGACGGCATGACCATCCGCGAGCGCGTGGGCGGGAGTGCCGGCAACATCGCCGTCGGGCTCGCCCGGCTGGGCCGGGACACCCTGCTGCACACCGCGATCGGGCGCGACGAGCGCGGCGACGACATCACCGCGTACCTGACGGCGTCGGGCGTCGGGCTCTCCGACTCGTCCGTGACCCAGGCGAGCTCGTCCGTGGCCCGCGCGGTGCTCCGCGTCGACGGCTCGGCGCGGCACGACTTCCGGATCCAGTGGGCGCCCGCGGCGGACCCCGGGGACTCGACGGCTCGCTGCGTGCACGCCGGGTCGGTCGCGGCCTACATCGAGCCGGGCGCCGGCACGGTGCTCGACCTGGTGACCCGCGCGCACGGGCGGTCGCTGATCACGTTCGACCCGAAGATCGAGCCGACCTTGGTGGGCGCCCGCGAGGACGCCCGGCGGCGCACGCTCGAGTTCGTCGAGCTGGCCGGCATCGTGAAGGCGAGTGAGAGCGATCTCATGTTCCTCTACCCCGACGACGACCCGGTCGACGTCCTGCGCGACTGGATCGCCCGCGGTCCCGACCTGGCCGTGCTGACCCGGGGTCCGCGCGGCGCCACGGCCGTGACGGCGCGCGGGGTCGTCGACGTGCCGGGCATCTCCGTGCTCTACGCCGAGGCCGGTGTGGGCGGGGGCGACGCCTTCATGTCGACGCTCATCGACAGCGCGCTGACCCTCGACGCCGACTCGAGCATGCGCTGGCTCCGCTCCGGCGCACCGGTCGTCGAGCAGGTGCTGGCGCGCTCGGTGCAGGCCGCCGCGCTGACGGTCGCCCGCCTCGGTGCGGTTCCCCCCACCGCGGACGAGCTCGCGTCAGCCGGCGCCTGACCTCAGGCCTTCCAGACCTGCACGACGCTGGGCCGCGGCCCGCCCCACCGGCCACCGGCCAGCGAGCCCGGCGCCGCGTAGTCGGGGAACAGGGAGTGCTGCTGGGCCCACGACCCGTTCTCGCCAGGGTGCTGGACGGCCACGTAGACCATGTCGTCGGCGTCGCGCACCACCGGTCCGCAGGTCTCGGCCTCGGCCGGGACCGAGAGGAACTGCTGGACGCGGCCGCGCTCCGGTCCCTCGAGCGGCACCTTGAACAGGCCGTCGCAGTACCCGATGACGCCGGGTGCGCCGTCGGTGGCGAGCCACATGTTTCCGGCCGAGTCGAAGGTGACGTTGTCCGGGCACGAGATGGGCGAGACCCGGTCGGCCGGGAACCCGGCGAAATAGGTCGACGTGTTCGTCGCGGGGTCGCCGCAGTGCAGGAGGATGCTCCAGCCGAAGCTGGTGGCGGCCGCGTCGTTGCCCGCCTCGGTGATCTCGATGACGTGGCCGTCGCGGTTGGTGGTCCGAGGGTTCGGCTCGACCGCACCCTCCTTGCCGGGCTTCCCGCGGTCGGTGTTGTTGGTGCACACCACGTAGACCCGGCCGGACGTCGGGTGGGGCTCGACGTCCTCGCAGCGGTCCATCTTCGTGGCGCCGGCGGCGTCCGCGGCCAGCCGGGTGTTGACCAGGACCTGCTCGGTGCTGAACCCGGGGACGTGGCTGACCCCGTCGATCACCAGCGGGATCCACTCGCCGGTCCCGTCGAACGCACCGTCCGACGGGAGCGCGCCGGTGCCGGTGATCTCCGCGGCCGGGGAGTCGCCGGAGAACCGGGCGACGTAGAGGCTGCCGGCGGTCAGCAGCGTCTTGTTGTGCCGCCGGCTGCGCTGGCTCGACCCGGGCTTGTAGCGGTCCGTCGAGACGAACTTGTAGAGGTAGTCGAACCGCTCGTCGTCGCCCATGTACGCGACCGCGCGGCCGGTGCGGCCGATGACGACGTTGGCGCCCTCGTGCTTGAACCGGCCGAGCGCGGTGTGCTTGACGGGCGGGCTGTAGGGGTCCTGCGGGTCGACCTCGACGATGTACCCGAACCGGTTGGGCTCGTTCTCGTAGCCCGGGTTCCGTGCGTCGAACCGCGGGTCGACCGACTCCCAGCCGCGCGTCGTCGGCTTGTCGGCGAGGCCGTAGCGCAGGTCCGCCGCGCTGGTGCCGGCCGTGCGGAAGTAGCCGTTGAAGTTCTCCTCGCCGGACAGCACGGTGCCCCACGGCGTGGTCCCGCCGGCGCAGTTGCCGAGGGTCCCGCGCGCGGTCGTCCCGGTCGGGTCCTCGACCGTGCGCAGCAGCGCCGATCCGGCGGCCGGACCGCTGAACGTGAACGGGGTGTTCCCGGTGATCCGGCGGTTGAGCGGCGCACCGACGGCGTACGTCCACGGCTTGCGCCTGCGGGTCCGGTACAGCTGGACGATCGCCATGCCGTGGGCGGCGATCGCGGTGCGGCGCTGCTCGTCGAGCTCCTCCGGCGTCGTCGCCGGGGGGAACATGATGCTCTCGTTCGTGTATTCCTGGTTGGCCACGAGGATCGCGCTGTAGCCCTGCGGCCCCTCGATGATGTCCAGGTAGTCGTTGTTGTAGCCGAACTGCCGCTCCTGGCGCTGCGCGGTCTGGTGGTTCGGGTCGAACGCGTCACGCGGGGAGAAGAGCGGGTCGCCCCAGCGGATGATCGGCGACCACCGATACCCCTCCGGCACGACGAACGAGTCGACGGCCGCGGGCACGGGGGCGATCGGCGCGAACGGCAGCCGCGGGTTCGGCCGCCCCCACGCGGCGGCGGGCTGGGCATCCCCGAGCGCGGAGCCGACGACGATCGCACCTCCGGCGGCGACCGCACCCCACAGCACGGACCGCCGCGTCAGGCTCGCGCTCGCGATGTCCCGGAAGTACGCGTTCTCGCTCGTGTTCGGCACCGGGTGGAAGCAGGCGTCGGCGCACTTGAGGTGGCAGGTCACGGGGGACCGCTTGCCTGCGGTGCGCCCGGCCATGGGCAGCAGGAGCCGTCGGGGGATCCCGCGGCCGGTCTCCTGGTCGTCGGTCGTGGTCATCGAGGGAGCCCTCCGTCGCCGTGCGCAGTGGTGCTCCCACCGTGCCGGGCGGGCGGATCAGGCAGAACGGACACCGGGTGACGACGAGGTGAACGTCTGGGAACGACGTCCCGGGTCACTCCACCCGCAGGTCCAGGCCCATCGCCTCGACGATCGTGACGGCCTGCGGCAGCGTGATGATCGCGCGGTCCAGCGTGACGGTGGCGGGGTCGATCCCCGTCAGGTCGCTTCCACGCAGGTCGCACCCGGTCAGGTCGGCCCGGTGCAGCGAGGCGCCGGCGAGGTCGCAGTCGCGCAGGGTGCCGCCCACCGCGCGGACCCCGGTGAGGTCGGCCTCGCGCAGGCGCACCCCGGTGAACGTCGCCGAGC
Source organism: Cellulomonas sp. P1_G12_2 (assembly GCF_056405535.1). Taxonomy (NCBI): domain Bacteria; kingdom Bacillati; phylum Actinomycetota; class Actinomycetes; order Micrococcales; family Cellulomonadaceae; genus Cellulomonas; species Cellulomonas sp. P1_G12_2. The sequence continues at coordinate 743,173 of NZ_JBFUBX010000001.1, forward strand.
GCAGGTCCGCACCGGGCAGGCCGACGAACGACCAGTTGCCGCCCTCGACCTTGGCGATGTCCCACGTGCAGCCGTCGAACTTCGACCCGATCAGCTTGCACCGCTCGAACCGCACGTCGAAGAAGTTCGAGCGGTGGAAGGTGCAGTTCACGAACGCCGCGTCGGTGTGCACGGAGGCGTTGAGCTTGGCGTTCCGGAACACGCAGTCCTCGAACACGGCGCCGACGCCGAACGCCTCGGTGAGGTCCAGGTCCAGGAACTCGACGTCGCGGAACTCCTGGCCGGACAGGTCGCGGGCGTACCAGTCCTCGCCCCGGATCACGGTGGTCGGGGCCATCTCAGACGGCCGGGCCGGTCTCCTCGAGCAGCCGCAGCGCGGCGCTCACGCGCGGGTTGCGCTGCGGGTCGGCGTCGATGCCGAGCGTCGCGTACATCCCGTTGACGTGGTTCTGTACAGACTTCTCGGTGATGCCCAGGCGGTCACCGATGCCGGCGTTGGACAGGCCCGACGCCAGCAGGCGGAGCACCTCGTACTGCCGGTCGGTGAGCCGCGCGACGGCGGAGCCGGCCCGCGGAGTCATGCGCGCGATCAGGGAGGGATCGAGCACCGTCTCGCCCTGAGCTGCCGCCCGCACCGCGTTGACCAGCACCGCCTCGCTCGTCGACGAGGTCTTCGACAGGTAGCCCCAGCCGGCCGCGACGTCGGCGGGCAGGTCCAGGAGAAGGTCCATCGCGTCGTGCGCGGACAGGAGCAGGATGCCCAGCGTCGGCATCCGGCGTCGCAGCGTGACGCCCAGCGAGATGCCGTTGCCGTCGGGCAGGTCGATGTCGAGGATCACGCAGTCGACGAGGCCCGGCCGCAGGATGCGCGCGGCTTCGGTCGCGGTGCCCAGGGCGGCGACCACGTGCAGGCCGGGCGTGCCGGACAGGGTGTGCTCGAGCATCGACCGGAAGAGAGGCTGGTCCTCGACGACCGCGATGCGCAAGGGGTTGGTGCTGGGATCACTCATCCGCGCCAGTATCGTCTGCGGCTGGGTTCGACGCGCGACCACGCGCCGGGCGACGATGAAGATCACACGCTCACGCGGGCGTGCCGACGACGGCGAACGGAGCAACCGCCCCATGACGACGTCGTCGAGCGACTCAGCGGCGGTCATCGCGACCCGACGGGGAGACGACCGCCGGGACCAGATCACGCTGCTGCGCGGCACCGCGATCATCGCGCTGGGATACGGCGTCGGGGCAGCCCTGCAGTCCGCGTACGTCTACGCGGAGTACGTCCCTGCGTGGGCGTACGTCTCGGTGTGGGCGCGTCTGACCGCGAACGCCACCGCGGTGGTCGTCCTGGTGGTGGTGCTCGCCGCCCTCAAGGCGCACCGCGCCACCCGCGTGTGGTGGATGGTCGCGTTCGTCGCGGTCGCGGCGGCCCTGGCAGCCGCCGTCCGGTTCGTCGTCCAGGTGGCGCTCGGGGTCCACACCGACGTCGCCGACCCTGCGCGCGACGCGGAGGTCCTCAGCGGCTTCATCCTCGGGGCGATCTCCGGGGGGATCGGGATGTGGGCCATGGCCACGCGCCGGTCCGCCCGGATCCGCACCCGGGCCGCCACCCGGAACGCGGTGCACGTCGAGGTGGCGATCAAGGCGCTCGAGCAGGAGGAGATCCGCGTCCGGCGGGCGGTCGCCGAGGGCCTGCACGGCACGCTCCAGTCCAAGCTCGTGCTCGTCGACGCCCGCCTCGCGGACGTCATCTCGCGGGGGACGAACCACGGTCTGGACGACGACGACCTCGACTCGCTGGCGTGGGTGCGCACCGAGCTCGACGAGGCACGCGAGACCGACGTGCGCGAGATGAGCCGGCTGCTCTACCCCGACCGGCTCGAGCTCGGGCTCGTGCCGGCCCTGCGCGCGCTGCTCGGCCGCATCCCGGCCAGCATCGCGACCCGCCTGACGGTGAGCGACGCGGTCCGGACGCTCGACGACCCCACCGCGTCCGCCCTGACGGTCAGCGAGCGGCTGCTCGCGGTCCGGGTGGTCGAGGAGGGGCTGACGAACGCGCTCAAGCACGGGCCGGCGTCCTCCCTCGTCGTCGAGCTGGACGTCACCGACGGTGTGCTGCACGTAAGCGTCGAGAACGACGGGGAGCTGTACGACCCGGCCGTCGCCGGGACGCCCTCGGGCACCGCGCGTCTCGGGACGCGACTGAGCCTCGTCGGCGGTCGCCTGGCTCTCCTGCCCGGCCAGGAGAAGGGCGCACGCCTCCAGGCCTGGCTGCCCCTGGGGGCCGGCGCGCAGTAGGTCGCGTGTCCAGCTTGGGAGGTCCGTCGCAAACGCCCAGGGTGAAAGAAACGGGCATCCCGGGCCCCCCAGGTGCTGCCACCCAGACATGGACGGGTGACCATGTCGATGACACCTACGTTCGCGTCGACCGCCTGAGGGGCGGGTCCTCGTGAGCGGGTCTCGGTGAGCTGCCGAAGCCCGGCACCCACCCTGATCAGGAGATCACCATGGCCACCAAGTCCTCGAAGTCCCGCAAGGGCATCGCCGTCGCGCTCGCCGTCCTGGGCGTCGCCGGTCTGTCGCTCGCCTCCGCCTCGCAGCTGACGCTGAACGGCACCCCCCAGCTGCAGGCCGGCGTCAAGGACGTGGCGGGCTGCCAGACGACGGCCATCGCCGTCGCGTTCACCACGCCGGTGATCTCGGCCAGCGAGTACAAGTCGGCCTCGATCACGCTGACCAGCTTCGACGCGGCCTGCACCACGGCCCTGGCGAAGTACAAGGTCGCGCTGCTCGACTCGACCGGCACCGTCGTCCAGGAGACGACCGCCGCGAACGTCACCACCGGTGTCGCGACGATCGCGCTCACCACGGCCACGCCCGCCAACATCAGCAAGGTCGCCGTCACGATCTTCAGCTGATCGTGCCGCCGAGCAGCTCGTCGTGACCGAGACGGACACGCCCGCCACACCCGACGCCCTCGCGCGTCGGGTGTGGCGCGCTGCCGTCTCGGTCGCGTTCTGGGTGGGCATCGCCGCCGTCGCGTGGCTGCTCTGGCCGACGAGCCTCGGCGGGTGCACCACCCTGACCATCGTCTCGGGGCACTCGATGGAGCCGACGTACTACACGGGTGACCTCGTCGTCGCGCGCTGCGGCGCACCCGCGGTCGGCGACATCGTGGTGTACCAGCCGCCGGAGCTGGGCGGCGGTCGCGTCATCCACCGGCTCGTGGCGGGCGACGGCGAGGCCGGCTGGCAGGCGCAGGGCGACAACAACAGCTGGATCGACCCCTTCACGCCCACCGACGCCGACGTCCTGGGCATCGCCGAGCTGCACGTCCCGAAGCTGGGCATGTTCGCCAGGGTCTTCGCGACCCCGTACGTCTGGCTCTCCCTGATCGTCATCGCCCTGGCCATCCTCGTGTGGCCCCGCAACGAGGACGACGAGACCGGAACCGATGAGCCCGTCGACACCGACGAGGCCGTCGACACCGACGACGCCGTCGGCACCGCGCAGGAGAACGTCCCCGTGGCCGTCGTGGGGGGGCGACCGTGAGCCGCCGGCTGCCGCGGATCCGCCGCCGCCACGCGCTCGTCGCCGTCGTCGGGGCGCTGCTGCTCGCCCTCGTCGGCGCCTCCCTCGCGCAGGCCTCGGCACTGACCCTCACCACGCGCCTCAAGCCCTTCATGACCAGCCAGAGCCGCTGCACCTCGCAGACGGTGGCGGTCACCAACGGCGCCACCTCGGGCACCACGTCGAGCGTCGTGCTGAGCAACGTCGACACCGCCGGCTGCTCCGGCAGGGCACTCGTCGTCACCGTGTACGACCCCACCGTCACCACGTGGCCCGCCGCGCGCCGGCTGGAGGCCACAGGCACCGTGACCACCGCGACGGCGACGCTGACTGCTGCGACCGGCACCTTCACGCCTGCTGCCGGGCTCAAGGTGCACGTGACGATCGGCGGCTGGCAGGTCCCGGCGACGTGGACCTACACGCCGCCGGCGGGCCCGGTGAACGTGTGCCAGGTCCGGAACGCCAACGGCACGCTGGACGCCACGAAGCCGTGCGCCATCGACGGTGCGGCCTCGTCGAACTACTGGGGCAGCGACGGCTCGGGCCAGGGCAACTTCAGCATCGACTTCAAGGCCCCGGGCATCTCCAACTCCCAGTACATCTCGTTCACGGTGACGATCCCGGGGGCGCCGGCCTGGTGGACCTGGTCCACCGCCGGGATCACGACGGCCAACAACGGTGCCCAGGTGACGTCGAGCTGCTCGGCGCTGCCGCAGCTCAGCGGCCGGCTGGCGGCCAACATCGGCGCATCGCCGGGCCTGTACGCCGCGTTCGTCGAGAACCGTGCGGGGCAGTCGGGGATCGTCTGCCAGATCCCCTGAGCGGTCAGTTCAGGGGTGACAGCTCCGGCCGCTTCGGCACACGCTCGTCGCCCGAGGACTTGCCGCGCAACCGACGCGTCGCCCAGGGGTAGACGTGCTCGCGCACCCAGGCGGCGTCCTCGCGCGCCTTCTGCATCCGCGGGGTCGGCGGCAGAGGGGTGAGCGGGTCGTCCCAGGCGGGGTCGTCGGGCTCCAGACCCAGCCCCACCAGCGCCCCCTGCGCCACGCGGGCGTGTCCGTCGGTGGTCAGGTGGATCCGGTCGTCGGCCCACATCCGCCAGTCGCGCAGCGAGCGCATGCCCCACAGGTCCACCACGTAGGCACCGTGGCGTCGGGCCATCGACCAGATGAGCGCGTTGTAGATGCCGACCCGGCTGCGCGTCGCCTTCACCAGCGGGCTGTCGGCGGCGTCGACCCCGGTGCCGAGCAGCACGTCGACCCCCTCCTCGCGCAGCCGGACGACGCCCGCCTCGAGGTTCCGGGCCAGCCGGTCGATGTCGGCCGAGGGCCGCAGGATGTCGTTGCCGCCACCGACGAGGCTCACCAGGTCGGGCTTCAGCTCGAGAGCAGCGGGCACCTGCTCGACGAGGATCGGCCGCAGCAGCCGCCCGCGGATGGCGAGGTTCGCGTACTGGAGGGGTGACTCGCCCGCAGCGGTGCGACGGTCCGACAAGTGCGAGGCGAGCAGGTCCGCCCACCCGCGCTGCGGAGCCTCGGGGCCGTCGGGGGAGTCCCACAGCCCCTCGGTGAACGAGTCACCGATCGCCACGTACCGGGACCAGGGCGGGGTCTGGATGCTCACCGGGACATTGTGCCCGCGCACGCGAACTCCTCAACCCCGCGTCGTGCCGGTCGATGGGCCGGGTGAGGACCAGGTCCCGGCCTCGGGGACTGGCGCGTCACGACGGCACCGCCGTGACGCCGGCGACGAGCAGGATGCTGGCGACGCCTCCACGCGCAGGACCGCGCCCACGGAGGGGAGCGTCATGACGTCGACCCGAAGACGCGTCGGCCCGTCGTCCGAGCGGCTGTTCTGGGCGGGATCGCTGGTCGCGCTGGCCGTCGCGAGCATGGTGGCCTCCGCACGCTTCGCCGACCAGGCAGTGGCCGGGCCCGGGGCCTCGGGGTGCGACACCTCAGCTGTGACCTGGGGATACGAGGTCGAGATCAGCCCGAGGACGGGCTCGTACTCGCTCGCCGGGGCGCGCTTCGACCGGGTGCCTCCGGAGTGTGCCGGCGCGGAGGCGGTGATCGTGTACCGCGACGCCGACCAGGTGCAGCACAGGTCCCACGTGGTCCTGGTAGCGGGCATGGTGGACCAGCTGGACCCGGACGTCTGGACCGCGTACTCGTTGACCGCCGCGTCCTGGGGGATCGTCGACGACCTGTGAGGGCCGTCAGGTCAGCGACCAGTCGACGGGCTGCGCACCCTGCGACACGAGCAGCTGGTTCACGCGGGAGAACGGGCGGGACCCGAAGAACCCGCGGCTCGCGGACAGCGGGCTGGGGTGCACGCTCTCGACCGTCGGCACGGACCCGAGCGCGGGCTTGAGCGACTGGGCGTCGCGGCCCCAGAGCACGGCGACGAGGGGGCCGCCGCGCTCGACGAGGACGGCGATGGCACGGTCGGTCACCGCCTCCCACCCGTGCCGCCTGTGCGACGCGGGCGCCCCCGGACGGACCGTGAGCACCCTGTTGAGGAGCATCACGCCCTGGTCGGCCCACGGGGACAGGTCTCCGCTGGTCGGGGGTGCCACGCCGACGTCCGCGACCAGCTCGGTGAAGATGTTTGTCAGCGACCGCGGCAGGGGCCGGACGTCCGGCTGCACCGAGAAGGACAGGCCCATCGGGTGGCCCGGCGTCGGGTAGGGGTCCTGCCCGACGACGAGCACGCGGACCTCCGCGAGGGGCCGCCGGAACGCCCGCAGCACGGCGTCGCCGGCCGGCAGGTAGCTGCGCCCGGCGGCGACCTCGTCGCGCAGGAACTGTCCCGCCGCACGGAGCTGGGGCTCGACGGGGGCGAGGGCGACGGCCCAGTCGGGGGCGACGAGCTGGTCCAGCGGCGCGGCGGTCACGCCCGCGAGGTTACCGATCCGACGCACGGCCGACGACTCGCGCGGCGCACGGGCGACGACGCGCCGACGGGAATGACACGTGTGTCATTACGGTCGTACGATGACGGCTGTCGGTCAGCACCCCCGGGTGCGGACCGAGCCCCGCGAGAGCACAGGAGGACGCATGGACGCCGCGACGATCGCCGTCGGTCACATCCCGGCACCCAGCAGTGTCCACGATCCCCGTCCGGCGGAGCTCTCCGAGCGCGACGAGCAGGTCCTCGCGTTCGAGCGGCAGTGGTGGAAGTACGCGGGCGCCAAGGAGTCGGCCATCCGCGAGCTCTTCGACATGTCGGCCACGCGGTACTACCAGGTGCTCAACGCCCTGATCGACGACCCGGCGGCCCTCGCGCACGACCCGATGCTCATCAAGCGCCTGCGCCGCATGCGGTCCTCGCGCCAGCGGGCACGCACCGCTCGCCGCCTCGGCGACGCCTGATCCACCCGTCTTTGCGTGCCGGCGTCCGCGTCCCTGCACGTGACACGGCCCACGTCCTGCCCCAGGTGGACCCGTCCCCATGGCCTGAGCCGTTAGCCTGTCCGCCGTGAGCAAGGCGGAGTACTCCTATCCCGAGGACGAGTTCGACGTCCCGTCGAACCCTGACGTCCCCCGAGGCGTGCATCGCGCCCCCCGCTCGGCGTGGAGCAGGTGGTGGCCGTTCCTGGTCGTCCTGGTCCTCACGCCGGTGCTCGCCTTCGCCGTGGTGAACTTCATGGCGCGCGACGGCAACCTCCCGTCCCTCCCGGGCACCTCGACGTCCCCGGAGGCGGAGGAGACGACGCCCTCCGACACCGCGACCGAGGGCGAGACGCCCACGGACACGGAGACCCAGCCGGTGGAGGAGCCTGCCGCGCCGACCCCCGTGATGGACACGCCGATCGTGGTGCTCAACGCCGCCAGCATCGGCGGCCTCGCTGCGGCGCAGGCCGAGAAGCTCACGACCGCCGGGTTCACGGCCGTCACCACCGGCAACACGGAGGCGACGACCGACGACTCGGTCGTGTACTACGCCACCGAGGACCAGGTGGCGACCGCGCAGCTCGTCGCCGACACGCTCGGCCTGGGCGCCCCCGTGCTCTCCGCGGCGGACGCCGGGACCGGCATCTCCGTCGTCCTCGTCACCGACCCGGACGCCTGATCCGGCCGCTCGCACGGACCCCGAGACGACCCTGGTCGGCGCGGGAGCGCGGCCACTAGGCTCACGCGCACCGGGCGCCGGCGGAGCGCCCGGCTCGAGGCGTCGAGGAGCTACGAGGAGTACGGCATGGCCCAGGGCATCGTGAAGTGGTTCAACGCGGAGAAGGGGTACGGCTTCATCACCCCGACAGGGGGAGGCCAGGACCTCTTCGTGCATTTCAGCGCGATCCAGTCGGACGGCTACCGGTCCCTCGAGGAGGGCCAGGACGTCGAGTTCGAGGTCGGGCAGGGCACCAAGGGGCCGCAGGCCGAGCAGGTCCGCGGCCTCTGACCCCGACGTGGACGGGCCGCGCGCCTCACCGGCGGGCGGCCCGTCGGCGTGTCACCCCTCGAGGGCGTCGAGCGCCAGCAGCACGCAGGCCGCGCTCCAGCCCAGGGGTGCGACCGCCGCGGGGGAGCCGTCGGCCAGCACCTTCTCGGGCAGCGAGCCCGAGGGCGTGCGATGGGTGTCCAGGAACGTGAGCCAGCCGTCGGCCAGGTCGGCGTCACCGCTCTCCGCGGCCACCCACGCGTAGAGCGACGTCTGCGGCGTCCAGGAGACGCCGTCGTCGCGCCACCCGGCGCCAGGCGCCAAGCCGTTCGCGGGGCGGACCATCGCCACGGCCGACGCCCGCCACGCCTCGTCGGCACCCGGAACCGCGGTGGTGAGGAACGGTGGCAGCAGGAAGGCGCTCGCGGCGTCCGCGTGCTCGCCGTCCGCGTACCGCGCGAACCCGGTCGGACCGAACGCGCGGATCACTGCCACCTTGGAGCGGATCGCGGCGTCGAGCGCGGACCGGGCCAGCGCGTCGTCGTCCGTCAGCGGGAGGACCGTCGACGCCTGCTGCAGTCCCGCGACCAGCGGCGCGACCGTGCCGAGCGTGAGCGCGTCCTCGGGCACCTCCCAGTAGTCCGGTGACGCGGGCGGAAGGCCGTCGCCGCCGACGAGCTCGATCGCGTGCCGGGTGGAGCGCACGAGCATCGGGCGGAGCTCCTCGGCAGCAGCGGCGCGGTCGGCGGGGTCGGTGATCTCCGCGAGGACCAGGCCGGCGGCCCACAGCGCCCACCCGGTGCCGTCGGTCTGCACGCCGCGGTCGTCGGGCGGCCCCGAGCCGTCGGGCAGGTACCGCGCCTGGAAGGAGCCGTCCTGCGACTGCACCCGGTCGAGGAAGCAGAGGATCTCGAGGGCGTCGTCCACGTGGCCGGTCCGGGCCAGCGCCACGGCGACGAACGAGGCGTCGCGCGGCCACACGTAGCGCCACTTCTCCGACCAGGCCGCGACGGCGGCGCCGTCCGGGAGCATGAGCGCGTGCAGGTCCAGCAGTGCCGCGCGGGCCATGTCCTCGTACGGTCCCCCGACACCGGGGACGGTGCCGGACGCGAGCCAGGCGCGCTGCCGGCCGGCGACCGAGACGGCCGCGCGGATGGTGGCGCCGTGCCCGGCCGGGGCCTCCCCGGTGACCACGCGCGCGAGGGTCGACGCGGCGGGGTCGACGACGTGGGTGCCGGCCAGGAACGTCGCATCGGTGCCGACCGCCAGGGGCACCCGGAGATCGCCCGCGAGAGTGGTCAGGCCCTCGTGGTACAGYGGGATCGACGCGTACTCCGCGGCGGGCGCGGCGGCTGGTGGAGCCGGGGTCTCGACCGCCCGCGCCCCGGCGGGCGCCGTGGCGACGAACGTGGTGGTGGCCGCGACGACGAGAGCCGTCGCGAGGATGCCGCCCGTGCGGCGAGACCGGTCCGTGTGCCGGCCGCGGTGCGACGTGTGCGCGGGCGCGACGATCTCGCCCGCGGTACGCCGACCGCCGGTGTCGACGTCCTCGTCGTGATCCTGCACACGCGCACGATAGCCCTGACGCGGTTCCTGAGGTGCCGCTCTCAGTGAACGCTGCTTGCACTCTCGGGGGTCGAGTGCTAACCATTGGACTTAGCACTCTCCGGTGGAGAGTGACAGAATCACCACGGCCGTCCGGTGAGGGCCGTCGCACGCGGGACAAGACCGCGGGTGACGTGCCCGTCCGTCGCGGGCACCCTCGGCCGACCCGAACCCAGTGAAGGATCACAGCCCCATGGCCAAGATCATTGCCTTCAACGAGGAGGCCCGCCGCGGCATCGAGCGGGGACTCAACATCCTCGCCGACACCGTCAAGGTCACCCTCGGCCCGAAGGGCCGCAACGTCGTCCTGGACAAGAAGTGGGGCGCCCCCACGATCACCAACGACGGCGTCTCCATCGCCAAGGAGATCGACCTCGAGGACCCCTTCGAGAAGATCGGTGCGGAGCTCGTCAAGGAGGTCGCCAAGAAGACGGACGACGTCGCGGGCGACGGCACCACCACCGCCACCGTGCTCGCCCAGGCGCTCGTGCGCGAGGGCCTGCGCAACGTCGCGGCCGGCGCCAACCCGATCGCGCTGAAGAAGGGCATCGAGAAGGCCGTCGAGGCCGTCACGGCCGCCCTGCTCGCGCAGGCCAAGGAGGTCGAGACCAAGGAGCAGATCGCCGCCACGGCCGCGATCTCCGCCGGCGACCAGGCGATCGGCGACCTGATCGCCGAGGCGCTCGACAAGGTCGGCAAGGAAGGCGTCATCACCGTCGAGGAGTCCAGCGCGCTGGGCCTCGAGCTCGAGCTCACCGAGGGCATGCGCTTCGACAAGGGCTTCCTGTCGGCGTACTTCGTGACCGACCCGGAGCGCCAGGAGGCCGTCCTCGAGGACGCCTACGTGCTGCTCGTCGAGTCGAAGATCTCGAACGTCAAGGACCTGCTGCCGCTGCTGGAGAAGGTCATCCAGGCCGGCAAGCCGCTGTTCATCGTCGCCGAGGACGTCGAGGGCGAGGCCCTGGCCACGCTCGTCGTCAACAAGATCCGCGGCCTGTTCAAGTCGGTCGCCGTCAAGGCTCCCGGCTTCGGCGACCGCCGCAAGGCGATGCTGCAGGACATGGCCATCCTCACCGGTGGCCAGGTCGTCTCCGAGACCGTCGGTCTCAAGCTCGACACGGTGGGCCTCGAGGTCCTCGGCACGGCGCGCAAGATCGTCGTCACCAAGGACGAGACCACCATCGTCGAGGGCTCCGGCGACGCCGCCCAGATCCAGGGCCGCGTCTCGCAGATCCGTGCCGAGATCGAGAACTCCGACTCGGACTACGACCGCGAGAAGCTGCAGGAGCGCCTCGCCAAGCTCGCCGGTGGCGTCGCCGTCATCAAGGCGGGCGCGGCCACCGAGGTCGAGCTCAAGGAGCGCAAGCACCGCATCGAGGACGCCGTGCGCAACGCCAAGGCGGCCGTCGAGGAGGGCATCGTCGCCGGTGGTGGCGTGGCGCTCATCCAGGCCGGCAAGACCGCGTTCGAGGGCCTCAAGCTCGAGGGCGACGAGGCGACCGGTGCCGCGATCGTGAAGCTCGCGATCGAGGCTCCCCTCAAGCAGATCGCGATCAACGCCGGTCTCGAGGGTGGCGTCGTCGTCGAGAAGGTGCGCAACCTCCCCGTGGGTCACGGCCTCAACGCCGCGACCAACACGTACGAGGACCTGCTCGCCGCGGGCGTCAACGACCCGGTGAAGGTCACGCGCTCCGCGCTGCAGAACGCGGCGTCCATCGCCGCGCTGTTCCTCACCACCGAGGCCGTCGTGGCCGACAAGCCGGAGCGCAACAACGCGCCGGCCGGCGGTGGCGGCGAGGACTTCGGCGGCGGGTTCTGATCCGCAGCTGATGCGCTGAGTACCACCTAGTACGGCCTGAGGGCCGGTCACCCGCGGGTGACCGGCCCTCAGTGCGTCCCGCCCCACCACGCCACCCCTGCCCAGCCCGCCCCACCTGAGGGTGCGGGTCCGGATGCGCGAGATCGTGGGATTGGCACGACGTCGACGGTTCGCACCCTCGATCTCGCACCGGACCCACGATCTCGCGCCGGCGGCGTGGGTTGCGCCGGTGCGGTGGCGCTGGCGGAGCTACTGGCGGTAGCTGGAGAGGAAGTTGCCCATCCGCTCGATCGCCTCCGCCAGGACCCGGGCCTCCGGGAGCGTGACGATGCGCAGGTGGTCCGGGGTGGGCCAGTTGAAGCCGGTGCCCTGGACCAGCAGGATGTGCTCGCTCACCAGCAGGTCGTAGACCAGGCGGGCGTCGTCGCGGATCTCGTGGACGTCCGGGTCCAGGCGCGGGAACAGGTAGAGGGCGCCGTCGGGGCGGACGCAGTCGACGCCGGGGATCGAGGTCAGCCCGCGGTACGCCACGTCGCGCTGCTCGTGCAGCCGGCCTCCGGGCGCGATGAGGGCGTCGATGCTCTGGATCCCGCCGAGGGCGGCCTGGACCGCGTGCTGGGCGGGGACGTTCGGGCACAGGCGGGTGGACGCGAGCAGGGTGATGCCCTCGAGGAACCCGGTGGCGTGCTCGCGTGGGCCGGTGACGACCAGCCAGCCGGACCGGTACCCGGCCACGCGGTACGTCTTGGACAGGCCGTTGAACGTCAGGCAGAGCAGGTCCGGGGCGACCGTCGCCATCGGGATGTGCTGCGCGCCGTCGAAGAGGATGCGGTCGTAGATCTCGTCGGCGAGCAGCAGGAGGCTGTGCTCCCGGGCGATCGCCGCGATGCCCTCCAGCACGGTGCGCGAGTAGACCGCGCCGGTCGGGTTGTTCGGGTTGATGACGACGATCGCCTTGGTCCGCGGGGTGACCAGGGAGCGCAGGTGCTCCAGGTCGGGCTCCCAGCCGGCGGACTCGTCGCAGCGGTAGTGCACGGGCACGCCGTCGGACAGCGAGGTCATCGCGGTCCACAGGGGGTAGTCGGGGGAGGGGATGAGCACCTCGTCGCCCTCGTCGAGCAGGGCCTGCATGACCATCGTGATGAGCTCGGACACGCCGTTGCCCAGGTAGACGTCGTCGACGTCGATCTCGGGGAAGCCGGGCTCGGTCTCGTACCGGGTGACCACCGCGCGGCGGGCACTGAGGATGCCGCGCGAGTCGGTGTACCCGTGCGCGTGGGGGATGGCGGCGATCACGTCGCGGACGATCTGGTGCGGCGCCTCGAACCCGAACGCGGCCGGGTTGCCGGTGTTGAGCCGCAGGATCGTGTGGCCCTCGGCCTCGAGCCGGACGACCTCGTCCAGGGCCGACCCCCGGATCTCGTAGAGCACGTTCTTGAGCTTCGACGACTGGTCCAGCGGGCGCAGGTGCGGCATCTATCGAGCGTATCGCCGGCTCGTGACTGAACCGGGACCGGTCCGAAACAGACCGTTTACGGGGGCTCGTCGCTGCCCGAAACACCCCGTCCCTAGGTTCGTCACCCATGGGCACAGGGATGTATACAGCACGGGACACAGCGCGGTGTCACGCACTGCCCCAGCCCGAGTCCGGATCTGCCCGTGAGCTCTTCCCCAGCGAAAGGCCCCTCCGTTGACCAGATCTCGCACGCGCGCACTCGCCCTCCCGGCGGCCGCCCTGGCCGTCGCCCTCGGCGTCGCCGGCTGTGGCGCCCGCACCTCCGACGACCCCGGGGCGGACGGCTCGGCGTCCTCGTCCTCGTGCGTCGACACGTCCGGCGACACCGTCAAGATCGGCTTCCTCAACTCGCTGTCCGGCACCATGGCGATCTCCGAGCAGACCGTCCGCGACTCCCTCGACCTGGCCGCCGAGGAGATCAACGCCGACGGCGGGGTCCTGGGCAAGCAGCTCGAGATCGTCGCGGAGGACGGGGCCTCGGAGCCGACCGTCTTCGCGGAGAAGGCCGAGAAGCTCATCTCGTCCGACTGCGTCGCCGCGGTGTTCGGCGGCTGGACGTCCTCGTCGCGCAAGGCCATGCTCCCCGTCTTCGAGGCCAAGGACTCGCTGCTGTTCTACCCCGTCCAGTACGAGGGCCTGGAGGCGTCGCCCAACATCTTCTACACGGGCGCGACGACCAACCAGCAGATCCTACCCGGGATGGACTACCTCAAGGAGCAGGGCAAGTCGAAGATCTTCCTGGTCGGCTCCGACTACGTGTTCCCACGCACGGCCAACAAGGAGATCATCGCGTGGGCCGGCGCCAACGACGTCGAGATCGTCGGCGAGGAGTACGCCCCGCTCGGGCACACCGACTTCGCGACGATCGTGAACAAGCTCAAGGGCTCCGGCGCGGACGCAGTGTTCAACACGCTGAACGGTGACTCCAACGTCGCGTTCTTCAAGGAGTACAAGAACGTCGGCCTGGCCGCCGACACGCTTCCCGTCGTCTCGGTGTCCATCGCCGAGGAGGAGGTCGGGGGCATCGGCATCGACAACATCGTCGGCCAGCTCACCGCGTGGAACTACTACCAGACGGTCGACAGCCCGGAGAACGCGACGTTCGTCGAGGCGTTCAAGGCCAAGTTCGGCGACGAGCGCGTGACGTCCGACCCGATGGAGGCCGCGTACACGTCGCTCTACCTGTGGAAGGGCATGGTCGAGAAGGCCGAGTCGTTCGACGTCGCGGACATCCAGGAGGCGGCCGGCGGCGTGACGTTCGACGCCCCCGAGGGCACAGTGACCGTGAACGGCGACAACCACCACATCGCCAAGACCGCGCTCATCGGCAAGATCGGCCCCGACGGGCTCATCTACACCGAGTGGTCGTCGGACGGCCCCATCGAGCCGGACCCGTTCCTCGAGGGCTACGACTGGGCCGAGGGCCTGTCCTGACCCACCCCTGACGCGGTGGCCCGGCGGCTCCTCTGTGACGCCGGGCCACCGCCCCCTCGCACGGACAGGAAGGCGGGTCCGGATGGATGCCCTCGTCTCACAGCTCTTCGCGGGCCTCAGCCTGGGGTCGGTGCTGCTGCTCGCGGCGCTCGGCCTGGCGCTGACGTTCGGTCAGATGGGCGTCATCAACATGGCGCACGGCGAGTTCATGATGGCCGGCGCGTACACGGCGTTCGTCGTGCAGAAGGTGATCGCCGACGCGGGGGTGTCCCTGCTGGTCTCGCTGGTGATCGGGTTCCTCGTCGGCGGCCTGCTCGGGCTGATCCTGGAGATCACGCTCATCTCGCGGATGTACACGCGGCCGCTGGACACGCTCCTGGTCACGTTCGGTGTGGCGCTCGTCCTGCAGCAGCTCGCGCGGGACGTCTTCGGCGCCCCCAACGTCGACGTCCGCGCACCGGCCTGGCTGTCCGGGGCCGTCCCGATCCTCGGGGTGGGGATCCCGAAGACCCGACTGTTCATCCTGGCGCTCGCGATCCTCTGCGTGGTCGCCCTCGCGCTCCTGCTCAAGCTGAGCCCGCTCGGCCGGCGCATCCGGGCCACCGTGCAGAACCGCGACCTCGCCGAGACGTCGGGGATCTCGACGCGGGCCACCGACCGGCTGACCTTCTTCATCGGGTCCGGCGTGGCCGGCGTCGCGGGCGTCGCGCTCACCCTGCTCGGGTCGGTCGGTCCGACCGTGGGCACCAACTACATCGTCGACGCCTTCCTCGTGGTGGTGGTCGGCGGCATCGGCCAGCTCAAGGGCGCGGTGATCGCGGCGTTCGGGCTCGGACTGCTCTCGGCGGGCTTCGAGTACTCGACGACCGCGAGCCTGGCCAAGGTGCTGCTGTTCGTCGTGATCGTCGCGTTCTTGCAGGTCAGGCCGCAGGGGCTCGTCTCGGTGCGGACGCGGAGCCTCGCATGAGCCCCCGCGTCCGGGTCTGGGGCGGCCTCGTCCTCGCCGCGGTGGTGCTCTTCGGCGTCGCCCCGGCGCTGCTCTCCGACTTCCGCCTCAACCTGCTGGCCAAGTTCTGCTGCCTCGCCATGGTCGCGGTCGGCATCGGGCTGGCCTGGGGGCGCGGCGGGATGCTGGTGCTCGGGCAGGGCGTGTTCTTCGGCCTCGGTGGCTACCTCATGGCCATGCACCTCAAGCTGTCCGACGCCGGCCCGGGCGGGGTCCCCGACTTCATGCTCCTCTACGGCGACGGCACGGTGCCGGCCTGGTGGGAGCCGTTCCGGGACCCGGTCGTCACGATCCTCGCGATCCTGGTCCTGCCCGCCCTCGTGGCCACCCTGCTCGGCCTCGCGGTGTTCAAGCGGCGGGTCCGGGGCGCCTACTTCGCGATCCTGTCGCAGGCTCTCGCGGCCGCGTTCGCCATCCTGCTGGTCGGCCAGCAGAAGGTCACCGGCGGAACCAACGGGCTCAACGGGTTCCAGTCGTTCTTCGGGTTCACGCTCGCCGACCCCGTGAACAAGCGGATGCTCTACTTCATCGCCGCGGGCGTCCTGCTGGCCATGGTCGCGATCGTGCGGCTGGTCATGAACTCCCGCTACGGCGAGCTGCTCGTGGCGGTGCGCGACCAGGAGAACCGCGTCCGGTTCCTCGGCTACGACCCCGCCCTGGTCAAGGTGGTCGCCTACGCGATCGCCGCCTGCTTCGCCGCGATCGGCGGGGCGCTGTTCACCCCGATCGTCGGGATCATCTCGCCGGCCGACGTCGGCGTCGTGCCCTCGATCGGGTTCCTGGTCGGGGTCGCGATCGGCGGGCGCGCCACCCTGCTCGGTCCGGTGCTCGGCGCGATCGGCGTCTCGTGGGCGGAGACCTCGTTGTCCGAGTCCTTCCCGTCGTTCTGGATCTACTTCCAGGGCGCGCTGTTCATCCTCGTCGTCGCGTTCCTGCCCAACGGGCTCGCGACGGTCGGTCGCCTGTTCCGCCGCCGGGCGAAGCCGCCGGAACCCGTTCCCGACCCTGCACCCGCCACCCTCGAGACCGCCGGGACACCCACATGACCGACGAGACAGGGTCGCTGGACCCCGACGCGCTCGAGCAGGTGATCGCCGCCGACGAGTCCCGGTTCCGGCACGACTACCTCGAGATCCGCGACCTGCGCGTGGTGTTCGACGGGTTCGTCGCCGTGGCGGGCGTCGACCTCACCGTGACGCAGGGGGACCTGCGGTTCCTCATCGGCCCGAACGGGGCCGGCAAGACCACGATCGTCGACGCCATCACGGGGCTGGCGCCGGCGACCGGGTCCATCCGGTTCGGGGGAGTGGAGCTCGTCGGCAAGCCGTCGCACCAGGTCGCGCGCGCCGGGGTGGGCCGGACGTTCCAGACGGCCAGCGTGTTCGACGAGCTCACCGTGCTGCAGAACCTCGACATCGCGGCGGGGTCGTCGCGGAAGGCTCGGGTCATGCTGCGGCGACGGACCGGGATCCCCGAGGCCGTCGAGGCGGCGCTCGAGACGGTGGGGCTGACGCACCAGCGCGACCAGCCCGCGGGGGTGCTCGCGCACGGGCAGAAGCAGTGGCTGGAGATAGGGATGCTCCTGGTGCAGGACGCCCGTCTGCTGCTGCTCGACGAGCCCGTGGCGGGCATGAGCCAGGCCGAGCGCGAGGAGACCGGGCTGCTGCTCCAGCGGATCGGGGCGCAGCGCACGGTGGTCGTCGTCGAGCACGACATGGAGTTCCTGCGCAGCTTCGCGTCGTCGGTGACCGTGCTCCACCAGGGGTCGGTGCTCAGCGAGGGGACGGTGGCGCAGGTGCAGGCGGACCCGAGGGTCGTCGAGGTGTACCTGGGCCGCGGCGCCGGGGTCCGTGGGACGGGGGTCGCTGATGCTTGAGCTCACCGGGGTGCACGTCGGGTACGGGCGCACGTCCGTGGTGCACGGGGTCGACGTCACCGTGGCCGACGGCGGGGTGACCGCGATCATGGGCCACAACGGCGCCGGCAAGACGACACTGCTGCGGGCGGCCGTCGGGCTGCTGCCGGTACGGAGCGGCCGGGTGACGCTGTTCGGCGAGGACGTGTCGAGGCTGCGGCCGCACCAGCGCGTCCGCCGCGGGCTCGCGTACGTGCCGCAGGGCCAGCAGTCGTTCGGGCAGCTCACCGCACGCGAGAACCTCCAGCTCGTCGCCGACGGCGCCGGTCCGGCGGCGTCGGCCCGCATGGACGACGCGCTCGACCTGTTCCCGGCGCTGCGCGACCTGCTCGGGCGGCGGGCCGGCCTCCTCTCCGGCGGCCAGCGCCAGCAGCTCGCCATCGCTCGCGCGCTGCTCACGGGTCCGCGCGTCCTGATCCTCGACGAGCCGACCGAGGGCATCCAGCCGTCCGTCGTCCAGGAGATCGAGGACGCCATCGGCACCCTCACGCGGACCGGCGGGCTGTCCGTGCTGCTGGTCGAGCAGCACGTCGGGTTCGCCCTGGCGGCTGCCGGTCAGTACTACGTGCTGGAGTCGGGCCGGGTGACACGCTCGGGTGCGGGCGGGGCCGACCAGGAGGCCGACGTGCGGGCGGCGATGGCCCTGTGAGCGTCGGTGCGGTCCCGTTCGAGGTCTACGCTTCGTGACCATGAGCACGGAGGATCCCCGCTCCTTGCGGGACGTGGTCTACCAGCAGCTGCGCGACGAGATCCTCAACGGACGGGTCTCGCCGCGGGAGCGGCTGACGGAGCCCAAGCTCGGCAAGCAGTTCGAGGTCTCGCGCACCCCGGTGCGCGAGGCGCTGTCGCGACTGCTCTCCGACGGTCTCGTGGAGCGCACCGACTTCGGGTACGCCGTCGTCGTGCCCAGCCTGGAGGACCTGCGCAACCTGTACGAACTGCGGATCACCCTCGAGCTGCGCGGGATCGCCCGGGCCATCGAGAACCCGCAGGTCCGGCACGACGAGGAGCTGCTCCGCGCCGAGCGCGACAAGTGGGCGGAGCTGCGCGACGCCCCGCCCGAGCCGGACGCCAGCTTCGTGCTCTTCGACGAGGGGTTCCACCAGGTGCTCTCCCGGTCGTCGGGGAACACCCAGCTCACCGGTGCCCTGGTCACCGTGAACCAGAAGATCCGTGCGGTGCGCATGCACGACTTCGTGGAGCCCGACCGCATCACCGCGACCATCGACGAGCACCTCGAGATCATGACCCTCGTCCTCGCCCGCGAGCTGCCCGCGGCACTGACCGCCCTGCACAAGCACGTGGGGGAGTCGCTCGAGGTCGTCATGCAGCGTGCGACCCAGTCGATGACTCGGATGGCTCTCGCAGGCTGACGGCCCGCTGCCCCCCGCCCGCCGCGACGTCCGCAGGTTCGGCCGTCCCGGCGCTCGACGGTGCGGACACTGCGTCGACCAGCTGTTGGGTCCGCACGATCGGTCGTCCCGGCGCTCGAACGTGCGGACGCTGCAGGGGTGGCTGCCACCGCGCCACGCTCGGGAGCAGGTGTAACGCACCGTTTACGCGGGGGCGTGGGCCGGGAAACACGGTCTCCGTAGCGTGCCGGATACCGGGGTGTATACACCCTGCGCCGGACGCCTCCGTGGGCCCGGCCCGACCGCTCCCGGGGGACGCCGTGTTCGACACCCTGCTCGTGGCCAACCGCGGCGAGATCGCCGTCCGCATCCTGCGCAGTGCGCGCGAGCTCGGGCTCAAGACGGTCGCGGTCTACTCGGACGCCGACGCGGCTGCCCCGCACGTGCGGCTGGCGGACGTCGCGGTGCGTCTGGGCCCCGCGGCGGCCGGCGAGAGCTACTTGCGGCCTGAGCTCGTGCTGCACGCGGCGGCCGAGAGCGGCGCCGGTGCGATCCACCCCGGGTACGGGTTCCTGTCCGAGAACGCGCAGTTCGCGCGGGAGGTCGAGGCAGCGGGGCTCGCGTTCGTCGGGCCGACGCCCGCGCAGCTGTCGGTGTTCGGCGACAAGCACCGGGCGCGCGAGGCGGCGGCCGCGGCGGGCGTTCCACTGGTCGCGGGCAGCGGGCTGCTGGGGTCGGTCGAGGAGGCGCTCACGGCCGCGTCCGTCGTCGGCTATCCCGTCATGGTCAAGGCCGTGGGCGGTGGCGGGGGGATCGGCATGCAGGCCTGTGCCGACGCCGACCAGCTGGTGGCCGCGTTCGACCGCGTGCAGCGCCTGGCGGCGGCGAGCTTCGGCAGCGCCGGGGTGTTCCTCGAGCGGTTCGTGTCCCGCGCGCGGCACCTGGAGGTGCAGGTGTTCGGCGACGGGCTGGGCCGCGTGGTCAGCCTGGGCGACCGCGACTGCTCGCTGCAGCGGCGCAACCAGAAGGTGGTCGAGGAGGCACCGGCGCCGGCCCTTCCCGACGACGTCCGGTCGATGCTGCACGAGTCGGCCCGCGCGCTGACGGCGTCCGTGGCGTACCGGTCGGCGGGGACGGTCGAGTACGTGTACGACGTGGACCGCGGCGAGGCGTCGTTCCTCGAGGTCAACACGCGTCTGCAGGTCGAGCACCCGGTGACCGAGGCCGTGACGCGCGTCGACCTGGTGGCCTGGATGCTGCAGCTGGCCCAGGGCGACGTCTCGTTCCTGGACGAGGTCCCGGACGACGGCCCGGCGATCCAGGGCCACGCCGTCGAGGTCCGGGTCTACGCGGAGGACCCGCGCAAGGACTACCAGCCGAGCGCCGGTCTGCTCACGGAGGTGATCTACCCCGACGACCCCGGGGTGCGCGTCGACGCGTGGGCCGAGACCGGGCAGCAGGTCACCAGCCACTACGACCCGATGCTGGCCAAGGTGATCGTGCACGCGGCGGACCGTCCGGCTGCGTTCGCGGCGTCGGCCCGCGCGCTCGCGGCCACCCGGTTCACCGGGGTGCAGACGAACCTTCCTCTCCTGCGCGAGGCGGTCCGGCAGCCCGACGTGCTGGCCGCGGAGCACACCACGGGCACGCTCGCGGGCGTCACCGACGACGAGCCGTACATCGACGTCGTCCGGCCGGGCGTGATGACGACCGTGCAGGACTGGCCGGGCAGGCTCGGGTTCTGGGACGTCGGCATCTCGCCCTCGGGGCCCATGGACGACCTCTCGTTCCGGCTGGGCAACCGCGCGCTGGGCAACCCCGAGGGTGCGCCCGGGCTGGAGTGCACGCTGACCGGCCCGCGCCTGCGGTTCAGCCACGAGACCGTCGTCTGCGTGACCGGCGCGCCGGCGCCCGTGACGGTCGACGGCCTCGCGGTGCCGCAGTGGGAGCCCGTGACCGTCCCCGCCGGCGCCGTGCTCGACGTCGGGGCTCCGTTCGATGCGGGCCTGCGCACCTACGTCCTGCTGCGTGGTGGGCTGGACGTGCCGCTCTACCTCGGCTCGGCGTCGACCTTCTCCATGGGCGGCTTCGGCGGGTACACCGGCCGGGCGCTCGTCGTCGGCGACACGCTCGTGCCGGGCGTCCCCGACGGACCCGATCCGGTGGTCGTGCCGGAGGACGTCCGGCCGCAGCTGGTGCACGAGTGGGAGGTGGCGGTCCAGGAGGGACCGCAGCCGGCGCCGGCGTACTTCACGCCCGCGGACATGGAGATGTTCTACGCCTCCACGTGGCAGGTGCAGACGCACGCCAACCGCACGGGCATCCGGCTGACCGGCCCGAAGCCGCAGTGGGCGCGACCCGACGGCGGCGAGGCGGGCCTGCACCCGTCGAACCTGCACGACAACCCGTACTCGGTGGGCGCCCTGAACGTCTCCGGCGACACCCCGATCCTGCTCGGCCCCGACGGCCCCAGCCTCGGCGGGTTCGCCTGCCCGCTGACCGTGGTGGTCGGGCACCGCTGGAAGATGGGCCAGATCCGGCCCGGCGACACCGTCCGGCTGGTGCCCGTTCCCGACGCGACCGCGGACGCCCTGCGCACCGACGACGCCCTCCGCGCGTCCGCGCACCTCGGGCCTGACGTGCTCACGGGTCCCGACGGCGACGACGGCGTCCTCGCCCGGGTCCCGGGCACGCCCGACGTGGTCTACCTGCGCGGTGGCGACGACAACGTGCTCGTCGAGTACGGCCCGATGGTGCTCGACCTCGGTCTGCGGATGCGCGTGCACGCCCTGGGCGAGGCTCTGTCGGGCACCCCGGGCGTCATCGACATCACCCCCGGAGTCCGCAGCCTGCACGTGCACGTCGACCCGTCGGTGATCTCGGTGCACGCGCTCGTCGACGTCCTGGTCGGGCTCGAGGCGTCGCTGCCCGCCACGGAGGACCTCGTCGTGCCGAGCCGCCGCATCCACCTGCCGCTGTCGTTCGACGACCCGGTGATCGCCGAGGCGGTCGCCCGCTACCAGGCCGGAGTCCGCCCGGAGGCACCGTGGCTGCCGTCGAACATCGAGTTCGTCCGCCGGGTCAACGGCCTGCCCTCCACCGACGACGTGTTCGCCACGATGATGGCCGCCGAGTACCTGGTGCTCGGCCTCGGGGACGTCTACCTCGGCGCCCCGCTGGCCGTCCCGCTGGACCCGCGGCACCGCCTGATGACCACCAAGTACAACCCGGCGCGCACCTGGACCGCCGCGGACACCGTCGGCCTCGGCGGCCAGTACCTGTGCGTCTACGGCATGGACTCGCCCGGCGGCTACCAGCTGGTCGGCCGGACCGTGCCCATCTGGTCCGGGCACCGGCAGCGCGGGGTCTTCGAACCCGGCAAGCCCTGGTTGCTCCGGTTCTTCGACCGGGTCGTCTGGCACCCGGTCGCGGCCGACGAGCTGCTGGCCCAGCGTGACGCGTTCGCCGCCGGGCGCCTGGACGTCGAGGTCGAGCACGGCACGTTCTCCTACCGCGAGCACCTGGAGCTCCTGGCGGAGCACGCCGACGACATCGCCGAGTTCCAGGCCCGCCAGGCAGCCGCCTTCGCCGACGAGCGCGCCGCCTGGGCGCTCGCGGGCGAGCTCGACTCCACCGACGACGGGGAGCCTGCGCACGCCGGTGACGTCGCCGCGGGACCGGGCGAGATCGAGCTGCTCGACGGGTGCGTGCTGGTCGAGGCGCCGATGGTCGGCAGCGTCTGGCGGATCGAGGCCCAGGCCGGTGAGCAGGTCAAGGAGGGCGACCTGATCGTCGCGCTCGAGGCCATGAAGCTCGAGCTCGGCGTGGTCGCCCCGTCGGACGGCACGGTCCTCAAGGTGCTCGTCCAGCCGGGTCAGCACGTCGGCCCCGGCGCGCCGCTCGCGATCTTGGCGGTGGGTGCGTGACGGGGACGACGATGGACGGCGTGGCGAGCGAGATGCGGGTGTCGACAGCTGTCGGGGTGGCCGAGGCACGCGTCCGCGCCGCCTACGCCCGGATCGCCGAGGTCGACCGGCCGGAGGTCTGGATCACTCTCCTCCCGGAAGCCGTGGCGCTCGACGCCGCCCGGGAGATCGATGCCCGCCGCGCAGCCGGTGCCGTGCTCCCGCTCGCAGGGCGCACGGTGGCGGTCAAGGACAACATCGACGTCGCGGGGGTCCCGACGACGGCCGCGTGCCCGTCCTACGCCACGGAGCCCGCAGGCAGGCCGGGGCCCGCGACCGTCACCGCGCCCGCGATCCAGGCCCTGGTCGACGCGGGTGCCGTCGTGCTCGGAAAGACCAACCTCGACCAGTTCGCCACCGGGCTGGTCGGAGTCCGCAGCCCCTACGGCGCGGTCCGGCACGCGACCCTGCCCGAGCGCGTCTCCGGGGGGTCCAGCTCCGGGTCGGCCGTCGCGGTCGCGCTCGGCATCGCCGACATCGGGATCGGTACCGACACCGCCGGGTCCGGCCGCGTGCCGGCGGCCTTCGGGGGCCTGGTCGGCATCAAGACGACCCTCGGTCTCGTGCCGACGACAGGGGTGGTGCCGGCCTGCCGGAACTACGACGTGGTCACCACGTTCACCCGCGACCTGGAGCTCGGCGTGCTGGCCACCCGCACGATGACCGGTGCCGACCCGCTGGATCCCGTGCGTCGCCCCTGGCCGGCGGGCGTGCGGCTGGGACTGCGTTCGGTGCCGGTGGTCGCCGTGCCGCGCGACGAGGACCTCGCATCGCTCTCGCCCGGCTGGCGAGCAGCGTTCGACGCCGCGGTGGTCGCCGTCCGGGCCGTCGGTGCGCAGGTCAGGCGCGTGGACATCTCCGGCATGCTGTCCGCCGCCCGGCTGCTCTACGACGGCGCGATCGTGGCCGAGCGGTACGAGGCGGTGGGCGCGTTCCTCGCCGACGCACCCGACGCCGACCCGACGGTGCGCTCGATCATCCTGGCCGGCCGCGACACCCCCGCCCACGCGTACGTCCGCGACCGGGCCCGGCTGGCGGTCGCCAAGGTGGAGGCCGACGCGGTGCTGGACGGCTGCGACCTGCTCCTGCTGCCGACGACCACCGAGCACCCGACCATCGCGGCGGTGCAGGCGGACCCGATGGCCATCAACCGCCGGCTCGGCACCTACACGAACTTCGTCAACCTCCTCGACATGGCCGCCGTCGCGATCCCCGCCGGCACCGCGGACGGGGGACCGTTCGGGGTCACGCTGGTGTCGCGCGCGTTCGACGACCAGCTGGCCGTGGACCTCGCGGCGCGGATGCTGGGAGTCGAGAGCGCCCCGCTGGTCGAGGCCGGCGTCGACGTCCTCGTCGTCGGCGCCCACCTGCGCGGCCAGCCCCTGAACCGTGAGCTGGAGGAGCTCGGCGCCCGGTTCGGCCGGCCGGTCCGGACCTCGGACGCCTACCGCCTGGTCGCCCTCGACACCCAGCCCCGCAAGCCCGGCCTGCTGCGCGTGGGACCCGGCGCGGGTGCACCGATCGCGGGAGAGGTGTGGCGACTCTCGGCGGGCGCGCTCGGCAGCATGCTCGCCGGGCTGCCCTCGCCGATGATGCTGGGCCAGGTCGAGCTCGAGGACGGGTCCTGGGTGGTCGGCTTCGGCTGCACCGCCGAGGCGGGCACCGCCGGGGCCGACATCACGGCGACCGGTGGCTGGGTGGAGGCCCTGCGGCAGGGACTCTGAGGAGCTCCGCCCGCGGCCTACCGGTGCCGACCGCGGTCCCGGGCGGGCACCCGCAGCCCCGATGCCCGCAGCCGCCGGATCAGCTCCTTGGCGCTCACCAGCTCGGCGCCGAGCGCCACCAGCTCCTCGATCCGCTGGTCCGGCACGTCGTAGTGGTCGAGGTCGAACCCTCGCGGCGGGATCCCCGCCCGGGCCGCGAAGGCGTGCAGCTCCTCCAACGACGAGTCGCTGACCAGATGGCCCCAGAGCATGCCGTGGTTCGGCCACATCGGGGGGTCCACCAGCACCGTCACGGCCCGAGCGTAGGCACGGGAGGGCGGTCCTCACACGCTGAACAGCCGGGACGCCTGCGACTCGGCCTCCGCGTAGGTGCGCGCCGCCGACTGCATCGCGGCCACGATCTGCTCCAGCGACGCGTCGAGCCGTGCCTCCGTGGCCGACCAGTCGGCCAGCACGCCGGAGAACGCGGTCGCTGCGGCGCCCCGCCACGAGCCCTGCAGGTCAGCGAGCTGGCGGTGCATCGCGGCGACCTCGCTGCGGATCGCGCCCGCACGCGCCTGGACGCTCGCCGCCGCCGTCGCGACCTGTGCGCTGTCGACCTCGTACCTGCTCATGCGACCTCCGTCGTCCACGCCGGGTGGTCCCGGCTCCTGGTCGAGGACGCTAGGAGGGAGGGGGGCCGGGTGGGCCGGGAGAGCGCAAGCCGGGGGAGAGGGCGCGCAGCGGCGGGCTGTGGGCGGCTCGACGGGCGCCCGCGGTCCGTCCCCGGCCGGGGTGCCGCTGCACCCCGGTCCGGGACCGACCAGCTCCCAGTCACACACATTCGCAGCCCGACCAAGGACCAGCAGAACGGAGGCACGCGAGAGCGCTCCCACAGCGTACTACGCGGCCCGCCCGGCGAGGCGCTCGACGACGTCGCGCAGCACCCCGGGGCGCAGCACGATCAGGCGGCGGTCAGGAGCGCGCCGCGCTCGAGTCCTCGGTGTTCGCGGTGACGTGCGAGGACGCACTCGCGGCGCCCGCCACGCGGCACGGTCAGGAGCGAGCCGCGTTCGAGTCCTCGGTGCCGCGCTCGGCGGTCGCGGAAGCGTTCGAGGACGCGCTCGAGGCACTGTCCGAGGCGGCAGTGCTCGCGGCCGCGGCCTCCGCGGCGGCGGACGCAGCCTCCGCGTCGATCGCGCGGAGCTCCTTCTCCAGCCGCTGCAGCTCGCCGGACAGGTTCTGCCGTGCCGGCTCCTCCCAGGCGGCCCCGAGCGGGCTGACGAACAGGGACGGGCGGGCCAGGAGCTTGTGCAGGATCCGGACGCGGGCGCGCAGGTAGTCCTCGACCGGCAGGTGCGCGTACTCGGTGCGGATGTCGTGGACGTAGGCCTTGTACTTCTGCGGCTCGGTGGCGAGCATCGCGAGGTCCGCGTCGCAGAGCACCGCGCAGTCGAAGTCCGACGGGTTGGGGGCGTGCCGGACCAGGGCGACGACCAGGTCGTGCACGCGCTGGGCGCGCGGCTCCGGCACGCCGAGGGCGATCAGCTCGTCGAAGGCGAGCCGCGCGCTGGCGATCTCGTCCTCGCCGCCGCGGTTGGCGTAGGCCTTGCGGTCGGCGGCGTCGAAGATGGCGCCGTGGTACCAGGCCGCCAGTCGCACGACGTCGGGCTGGTGGGTCTCCTCGACCAGCTCGTCGACCCGGCTCAGCACGTCGACCAGGTGCTTCAGGTTGTGGAACGACCGTCCGGGCGAGCCCCATCGGTCCACCAGCGCCTGGCCGGCGTCGCGGATCTGCTCGGTCGAGGCGGTGGCGCCGGCGCCGACGGCGCTGCGTACGAACGCGGACAACAACCACTGCGGTGCGTCATGGACGCCCATGAATCAGCCTTCATCCGACGGTAGGAACCCGCCATGGTAGCCCTCAGGGCTGTGACTCGGGGGTCGGGGCCGGCAGCGTGACACGGACCGTCGTCCCCCCTCCGGGTGTCTGCTCCAGGTGCACCGACCCGCCGTGCGCGTCGACGATCGCGGCGACGATGGCCATGCCGAGGCCCGCGCCACCGGAGTCGCGCCCTCGGCTTGCGTCCACCCGGTAGAACCGCTCGAACACCCGGGCGGCGTGCTCCGGGTCGATGCCCGGGCCGTGGTCGCGCACCTCGAACGCGCCCTCGCCGGTCGGTAGGGTCCCGACGGCGATCTCGACGGGGGTGCCGGGCGGGGTGTGCTGGACCGCGTTGCCGACGAGGTTGGCCAGCACCTGCCGTAGCCGCGACTCCTCGCCGTCCACGATGCAGGGCGCACCCGCGGCGCCGTCGACCAGCGGGACCAGCCGGGTGGGCCGGGACGGGTCGAGGGCGTGCAGGTCGCTGACCGCGTCGGCGGCGAGCACGGTGAGGTCCACGGGTCCCGTGTGCATGGGGCGGCCCTCGTCGACGCGCGCGAGCGCGAGCAGGTCCTCGACGAGCGCACCCATCCGGATCGCCGACTGCTCGATGCGGCGCAGGGTGTCGTCCACCTGGTCGGTCGTGGTCAGGGCGCCCATCCGGTACAGCTCGCCGTAGCCGCGGATGGTGGCCAGGGGGGTGCGGAGCTCGTGGGAGGCGTCGGCGACGAACCGGCGCATGCGGGCCTCGGAGGCGCTCTGAGCACCGAACGCCAGCTCGATCTGCGCGAGCATGCCGTTCAGTGCGGCGCTGAGCCGTCCGACCTCGGTGTGCTCGGGACCCGGGGCGACGCGCTGCGACAGGTCCCCGGCGGCGATCGCCGCGGCCGTCGTCTCGATCTCGCGCAGCGGCTTCAGCGAGCGTCGGACCGCCCACGCGCCGGCCGCGGCACCGAGCAGGACGATCCCGAGGCCGCTGAGCAGCAGGACGAGGGTCATGTGCTTCACGGTGCGCTGGATGTCCCCGAGCGGGAGCGCGATGACCGCGGTGCCGACGCTCCCGTCGCGCATCGAGAAGTTATACGCGACGACGCGCCACTGCGAGCCCGGCTGCGTGGAGGGGACGGTGAACGGGTCGCCGTGGCGGGCGGTCGCCTGGTCGATGCTCAGGGACGGCACCTTCGGCGTGCCGTACTGGTCGCGGGTCGTCTCCGAGAGGATCGGCAGCTCGTCGTTGTCCACCGCGTAGCGCAGGTAGTAGTCGCTGGGCGTGTAGAACGGGTTGCCGGTGAGGTCGAGCTGGCTGAGCCGCTGCTCGGCCACCTGCGTGCCCTCGGTCTGCAGCTTCTTGTCGACCTGGCCCACGAGCGTGCCCTCGAGCAGCGCCGCGCTGGTCGCCCCGGCGAGCACCAGCCCGAACGCGAGCAGGACCGTGACGATGCCGACGAGGCGGGTGACCAGCGGGACGCCCGCCCAGCGGTCCCGGAGCGTGGCCAGCGGCCGCGGACCGGGTGTGGCCTCGGCGGACGCCGACGCGGGCGCAGGGTCGGTGGTTGTCGTGTCCGTGCTCACGTCGACTCGCGCAGCAGGTAGCCCACGCCGCGCTTGGTGTGGATGAGCGGGGGCAGCCGGGTGCCGTCCGCACCGTCGATCTGGTCGATCTTGCGGCGCAGGTAGGAGATGTAGGACTCGACGATGTTGGCGTCGCCGCCCCAGTCGTACTGCCAGACGTGGTCGAGGATCTGCGACTTCGACAGCACGCGGCCGGGGTTGAGCATGAGGTAGCGCAGCAGCTTGAACTCGGTGGGGGACAGGTCGACGGGATGGCCGGCGCGGACCACCTCGTGGGAGTCCTCGTCGAGCTCGAGGTCCGCGTACCGCAGCACGCTGCCGTCGTCGTCGAGACCCGGCCGGGTGCGCCGCAGGACCGCGCGGATCCGGGCGACGACCTCCTCCAGGCTGAACGGCTTGGTGACGTAGTCGTCGCCGCCCACCGTCAGGCCCTGGACCTTGTCGGCCGTGTCGTCGCGGGCGGTGAGGAACAGGACGGGGACGTGCTGGCCCTTCTCCCGCAGGCGGCGGGTGACCGTGAACCCGTCCATGTCGGGGAGCATGACGTCGAGCACCACCAGGTCGGGCTCCACCTCGCGGGCGAGGCGCAGCGCGGAGCCTCCGTCGGCGGCCGCGAACACCTCGAAGCCGGCGAACCGCAGCGACGTGGCGAGCAGCTCGCGGATGTTCGGCTCGTCGTCGACGACGAGCAGACGTGCCTCCGGGGGTGTGGACATCCTCCGATTCTCCGCCCGGATCCTGGGAGTTCGCTGGGTGAATGCGGGGTTGGTTCGAGTGCGATGACGCGCACGCGTGACAGGTTCATCCGGTCGGCAAAGGTGGCCGACCGGGACAGACCGGGACAGACCGGACGGTCGTTTCTTGCAGGATTCCGGTAGTGCAGGGGTACCGTCTGCGCGTGACCCTCCCCTTCTCCGGTGGCCCCCGACCGGTCGTCACCGTGATCCAGAGCTCCCCCGACGTCCCGCTCGACCGCTTCGGCGAGTGGCTGGACGTCGACGTGCGCGTCGTTGCGGCCTTCGCCGGTGAGAGCGTTCCCGCGGCCGACGAGGTCGGCGACGGTCTCGTCGTGCTCGGCGGCCACATGTCCGCCTACGACGACGCCACAGCCCCGTGGCTCCCCGCGCTGCGCGTGCTGCTGGCCGACGCGAGCGCCCAGGGCGTCCCGACGCTCGGCATCTGCCTCGGCGCCCAGCTGCTGGCCGCTGCCCGCGGCGGTCGCGTGCAGGTGGCGGCCCCTCCCGGGCGCGAGGCCGGCATCGTCGACGTGCGCTGGCGACCCGAGGCGACCGGCGACGCCGTCGTCGGCGACGTCGCGGCGCTGGCCGACGGCCGGTACAGCACGCCGCAGCCGAGCATGCACGCGGACGCGGTCGTGGACCTGCCCCGTGGCGCGGTGTGGCTGGCGTCCTCCGCCATGTACCCGTACCAGGCGTTCCGGATCGGCTCCGCGTGGGGTGTGCAGTTCCATCCCGAGGCCGGTGCGGACACGCTGCGCGGCTGGGCCGACGGGCACGACGACGTCGACACCGAGGCCGTGCTCGCCGCCTACACCGCCCGCCAGGGCGAGGTCGAGGCCGTCGGCCGGACCCTCGCCGAGTCGTTCGCGGCGCACGTGCGCGCGACGGCGCAGGAGCCCGTCTCCGCCTGACCCGACAGCAGAACGCCCGACCCCTGACGCAGGGGTCGGGCGCTCTCGTCGTGCGTCAGGCCTCGATCTCCGGGGTGACCCGGGTGGTGCCCAGCTGCTGCGGTGCGTTGCCGGCCTTGAGAGCGGCAAGCCGCGCCTCGACCTCGATCTGCTCGGAGGACGCCTCGAGCTCCGAGAACTGCGAGTCGAGGGACGACGCGGCGATCTCCGCCTGACCGAGGGCCAGTGCCTCCTCGCGACGCACCTTGTCCTCGAACCGCGCGATCTCGCTGGTCGGGTCCAGCACGTTGATCGAGCTGATCGCGGTCTGCACCGTCTGCTGCGCCTCGGCGGACTTCTGCCGGGCCACGAGGGTGTCGCGGCGGGACTTCAGCTGGCCGAGCTTGTCCTTCATCATCGCGAGGCCGGACTTCAGCTTCTCGACGGTCTCCCGCTGCGACGCGATGATCGGCTCCGCCTCGCGGACCTCGCCCTCCGCGGTGAGCTGCTTGCCGAGCGCGATCTTGGCGAGGTTGTCGAACTTGTCGGCGTTCGCGGTGTCCCCGGCGGAGCGGTACTGGTCGGCGCGGCTGGACGCGGCGAGCGCCTTGCTGCCCCACTCGCGCGCCGCGGAGACGTCCTCGTTGTAGTCCTGCTCGGCCAGGCGCAGGTTGCCGATGGTCTGGGCGATCGCCCGCTCGGCCTCCCCGATCGAGCTGGTGTAGTCGCGCACCAGCTGGTCCAGCATCTTCTGCGGGTCCTCGGCCTGGTCGATGAGCGCGTTGATGTTGGCGCGGGCCAGCTGGGTGATCCGCCCGAACACGCTCTGCTTCTCGGTCATCGCTCGTGCCTCTCGTCGTCCGTGTCGACCGGACAGTCCCGGCCGTCGTGCCCATCGCTGCTCAGAAACCGCCCCCGAACCCACCGTCGCCGAAGCCGCCGCCACCGCCTCCTCCACCGCCGCCGCCCCAGCCGCCGCCGCCACCGAAGCCGCCGCCGCCGCGAAGGACGCTGTCGAGCAGGATGCCGCCGAGCACCATCCCGCCCACGCCGTTCAGCCCGCCGCCCCTGCCGCCCAGCTGTCCGCCGCCGACCTGCAGCTGGTCGGCCCGCTCGACGTCCTGCTGTGCGAGGTCCGCCGCCTCACGCGCCAGCTGCTCGGCGCGCTGCGCCGTGGCGAGCGCCGCCGAGGCATCCACCGGCCGCTGGTCGAGGGCGACCAGGCGGAGACGCTCGGCCTCCGCGAGCCGGGTCCGTGCCTCGGGACCGACGGCCCCGCGGCGCGTGCTGAGGAAGTCGCCGGTGGCGCGCAGGGTGGACTCGAGCCGGCCGAGGAGGTCGTCGAGCTGCCGCTGCGCGCGGCGGTCCTGCTCCTCGGCGTCCCGGGTGGGCGCCAGGGCCGCGTCGAGCGCGGCCTCGGCGTCGGTGATCGCGCGCATCGCCGCGAGCGGGTCTCCGGTGCCGGCGCGGGCGGCACGTGCGGCCTCGACCGCGGTGCGGGCCGTCTGCGCGGGTGCGGCGACCTCGGGCTTGTCGCGGGCGAGCCGGTCCACGTCGGCGAGGTCGGCGGTGATCGAGGCGATCGCGGCGTCGATGCGCGAGCCGATCACGGCGAGCTCCGGCCCGGCGCGGTCGACCGCGTCCAGCAGCGTCGACACCTGGCTCAGGGCCTCCTCCGCGGCGCGCGCGTACCCGACCGCGGTGCCCCGCTGGCCGCTGCCCACCGCCTCCTCGCCCCGGCCGACGATGGTGTCGATCTCGTCGAGGAGCTGCTGCGCCTGGTCGGGATTGCGGGACACCGAGGCGAGCGTCACCGGCGGGTAGGTCGCGGCCAGCGTCGTGACCGTGACGCGTGCCGGGTCGAGCCGCTGGCGCAGAGCGGCCGCCGAGCGGGCGTGGGACTCCAGGGCCTGCTCGACGTGGGCCTCGAGGTCGCGCAGGTGGTCGAAGCCGGCTTTCTGCGCGTCGAGCATCGCGGACACCGCGGCGCAGGTCTGCAGGATGCGGGTGGCGGTCTCGCGCACCTGGGGCTCGGTGTCGGGGACGTTGTCGTCGAGTGTCTGGCGCAGCCGGAAGGCCTCGGTGACCTGCGCCTTCGCGTCGGCCAGGACGGTCTCGAACTCACCGGTCGCATCGGGTCCGAACTGGGCCTGCGCGAACCCGAGCTCCTCGTCCGAGGCCTTGACCGCGTCGTCGACGGCCACCAGCGCGGACGCGGACCGGCGGTCCAGCTCGGCGGTCGGGAGCGCCGCTAGCTCGTCGGCGGGGGCCGGTGCACCCGGCGCCGCGACCCCGGCGGCCTGGCGTCGGCGGGACCGGAGCCAGGAGACGCCGAACAGTGCGGCGATGACGACCAGGCCGATGACGAGCACGGTGCCGAAGCCCCCACCACCGCCGCCCGACGAGCCGGAGCCGGTGGCCTCCTCGCGCAGGGTGTCGGCGGTCGCGACGGCGGCGCCGGCCCAGTCGTCGTCCCGCAGCGCGTCCTCGGCCGCCGCACTGGCCGCCTCGACCTGGGAGCTGGACAGGCCCTCGACCGACTCCGGGGCCAGCGCGTACCGCCGTGCCTCGGTGGCGACGGCCAGGATGACGTCCTGCGCTCCGAGGCCTGACCTCTCGGCGGTCGCCTGGGCCCACTCGACGGGGTCGGCGCCGCTGAAGTCGGAGACGTAGACGACGTACAGCTGCAGCGAGGTGTCCTGCGCCAGCCGGTCGAGCGCCGCCTGGACCTCGGACTCGCTGCCGTCGAGCGCGCCGACCTGGTCCGTGATCTCCCCCGTGAGGGACAGCGGGCCGACCGTCGGCAGAGGCCCGGCGCCGATCAGGAGGGGGGCTCCGAGCAGCAGCGGGACGAGCACGGACAGGCGACGTCGCAGGGCGGGCACGCACTGATCCTTCCGGTGGGTACTACCCGCCGCAACGGCTCACGCCCGTGGACGGTTCCCGGTCAGTCGCGCTCGGACTCCGTGGCGGGGTCCAGGTCCTCGGCGTCGACGATCGAGTACGCGTAGCCCTGCTCGGCCAGGAACCGCTGCCGGTGGGCGGCGAAGTCCTGGTCCACGGTGTCGCGGGCGACGACCGTGTAGAAGTGCGCGGTGCGGCCGTCACCCTTGGGCCGCATGATCCGGCCGAGCCGCTGCGCCTCCTCCTGCCGGGAGCCGAACGAGCCGGACACCTGGATGGCCACGGACGCCTCGGGCAGGTCGATCGAGAAGTTGGCCACCTTGCTGACCACGAGCTTGGTGATCTCGCCCGAGCGGAACGCGTCGAACAGCCGCTGGCGCTCGTGCACCGTGGTCTCGCCGGTGATGAGGTCGGCGTTCAGGTGCTCCGCGAGCGTGTGGAGCTGGTCCAGGTACTGGCCGATCACCAGCGTCGGGTCGCCCTCGTGCTTGGCGACCAGCTGCTCGACCACGCGGTTCTTCCCCTTGGCCGTCGCGGCCAGCCGGTACCGCTCCTCCGGCTCGGCGACCGCGTAGGCCATGCGGTCGGCGTCGGGGAGGGTCAGGCGGACCTCGACGCAGTCGGCGGGCGCGATGTAGCCCTGTGCCTCGATGTCCTTCCAGGGGGCGTCGAACCGCTTGGGGCCGATGAGGCTGAACACCTCGTCCTCGCGGCCGTCCTCGCGCACCAGGGTGGCGGTCAGCCCGAGCCGTCGGCGCGCCTGCAGGTCCGCGGTCATCCGGAAGATCGGCGCCGGGAGCAGGTGGACCTCGTCGTAGACGACCAGTCCCCAGTCGCGGGCGTCGAGCAGCTCGAGGTGCGTGTAGACGCCCTTCCGCTTGGTGGTGAGCACCTGGTACGTCGCGATGGTGACCGGGCGGACCTCCTTGCGGGCACCCGAGTACTCGCCGATCTCGTCCTCGGTGAGCGACGTGCGCTTGATCAGCTCGTCGCGCCACTGCCGGGCGCTCACGGTGTTGGTCACCAGGATGAGCGTGGTCGTCGACGAGCGGGCCATCGCGCCGGCGCCCACGAGCGTCTTGCCGGCGCCGCAGGGCAGGACCACGACGCCGGAGCCCCCGTGGAAGAAGCCGTCGACGGCCTGCTGCTGGTACGGGCGCAGGTGCCAGTCGTCCTGCACGAGGTCGATCTGGTGCGCCTCGCCGTTCACGTACCCGGCCAGGTCCTCGGCCGGCCAGCCGAGCTTGAGCAGGACCTGCTTGAGGTGGCCGCGCTCGGAGGGGTGGACGACGACGTCGGTCGCGTCGATGCGCGCGCCGAGCAGCCCGGCCGTGCGCTTGGAGCGGACCACCTCGACCAGGACCGCGGGGTCCAGGGCGTGCAGGATCAGGCCGTGCACCGGGTCCTGGATCAGCTGCAGGCGCCCGTAGCGGGACATGATGTCCGCGACGTCGACCAGCAGGGCGTGCGGCACGGGGTAGCGGGAGTACTCGAGCAGGACGTCCACCACCTGCTCGGCGTCGTGACCCGCGGCGCGCGCGTTCCACAGGCCCAGAGGGGTCAGCCGGTACGTGTGCACGTGCTCCGGGGCGCGCTCCAGCTCCGCGAACGGGGCGATCGCGCGCCGGCAGGCCTCCGCCTGGTCGTGGTCGACCTCGAGCAGCAGCGTCTTGTCGCTCTGCACGATGAGGGGGCCGTTGGTCACGAAGTCTCCTGACGATCGTCTTCGGTGGCGCGCGTGACGCTCGCGATCCGGTGCACCGCGACGGTGAGCTCGGACTCGCGTGCGGTGTCGATCGCCCGCAGCCGGCCGCCCTCGACCCGCAGAGGCCGGAGCAGGCGCCGCTGCGGCACACCGTGCGAGCCCACCAGCTCGACCCACACCTCGGCCTTCTCGGCCGCCGCCTCGCGCAGCAGCACCAACGCATCCACAGGGTCGGCTGTTCCCGCGGCCCGTGCGGGGGGCGGCGGAGCGGGCTCGGCCGGGCGTCGGACCGGTGGCGGCAGGATCGCCCCGGGCAGCCGCTCGACCTCGTCGGCCTTGCGCTCCTGCTCGGCCCGCCGCAGCTGCGGCACGAGGGCGAGCAGGCGGTCGTCGCTCAGGACCTCCCGGGCGCCGCTGGGCGCCGTGTCGGACGCGCGCCGGCGGGCGCCCGCGGTGGCGCGACGCCCGACCCGGCGCACCGCCGAGACGACGTGCAGGACCTCGCCGTCCGGCCCTTCCGCGACCGGCGCGAGCCCGTGCGCGCGCAGGGCCTCGACCAGCTCGCGAGCAGGCGCCTGGGAAGCGAGGACGGTCGGTGCCAGCCGGATCAGGCCGAGCGACGCCAGCCGCGGGTCTTCCACCAGGCCGGCCAGGAGTGAGGGGTCGTCGGCGCGCACGTAGCCGGACGCCGAGCCGACCCTGAGCCGACCGTGGCGTCGAGCCGCGTCCCGGACCAGGTACTCGAGGGGTTGCGGGACGCCCGAGCGGCTGTGCGACGCCAGCTCGGCGAGCAGCCCGTCGGCGGTGGAGCCGGCGTCGAGCGCGCGACGGACGGAGTCGGGCGTGAACCGCACCGTGAGCGCGCCGCCGCGGGACTCGACGTGCGCGGTCCGGTCCAGCAGGTCCTCGAGCTCCGGGCTGGGCCGGCCGGGGACGACGCCGGTGAGGTCGCCCTGGAGCAGGATGTCGCCGACCGCGGGAGGCAGGGCGGCGGCGAGCGCGTCGGCGGGGTCGGCCGCGTCCGCCCCGACCAGCGGGGCGGTCTCCAGGAGCAGGGCGCGCCCGGCGTCGGACAGCGCGCCCGCGCCGAGGATGCCGAGGCGGCCGGCCTCGACGAGCACCGCCTGGACCGCGGCGGACGGCGGCACGGACCGCGGGGTCCGCCAGCGCAGGACGGCGACCACGTGCGCGGCGTCGAGGGCGGTGCCGGGCGGGGTCTCGGCGAGGACGTCGAGCACCGACCGGCGCAGCCGTGGGGCCCAGGTGCGCTGGAGCTCGGGGTCGAGCGCCGCACGGACGCCGCCGCGCTCGTCTCGCCCGCCGACGAGCCACGGGGTGCGCAGCGTCGCCCGCCACGTGCGCGCCAGCGCGGCCCAGCGGTCGGGGACGTCGCGGACGGCCCACTCGTCGACCGCCACGGTCGGGGCGAACGACGGGTTGTCCTCGCCGTCGTCGGCGATGAAGGCCGCGGCCCCGGCGAGCTCGATGACGAAGGCGGCCTCGGTCTCGTCGGTCTCGAGGGCCATCGCGACCCGCCGGAGCTCGCGGACGCCCAGGCCACCGCCGCGCAGCACCCCGGGGGGCGTGTGCTCCCAGAGCCGGACCAGGCGGGCCACCAGGAGCACGATCTTCTCCCCGGCCGCCGCGGACTCGGCCGCGACCAGGGCGTGGCTGCGGTGCGGGACGTCGCCGGGCAGCGGCGGGGGGAACACGGGCGCGGCGTGGGTGCGGCCGCCGCGCAGGGCGAGCGCGACTGCGCGGGGCATGACGACGTGCCGGGAGTCGCCGGCCAGGAGCAGGTGGCGGCGGACGAGCCAGTCGACGGCGGCGGCGGCCGCGGTGCTGTTCGAGGGCGCGAGCCCCACCGGCGGGCCCCAGAGGAGGGCGTCGAGCACGGGGCGGGCGCCCGCGGGGGCGGTGTCGAGGAGCGTCGGCAGGTCGTTGAGGCCGACGGGCTCCGGGGGTGTCCCGCGCCGGCTCCCCGCGTCCGTCGGCGCGAGCCCGGCCGGGTACGGGCCGAGGATCTCGGCGAGCCCGGGGGAGGGCAGCAGGGCGTCAGCGGCTTCGGAGTCCGGGTAGACCAGGGTGCTGACGATCGCCAGGCGGAGGGCGCGCTCCACCAGCGCGACACCCGCGTCGTCGGTCGCGCCG
The DNA here is from genome assembly GCF_056405535.1 of Cellulomonas sp. P1_G12_2. Taxonomy (NCBI): domain Bacteria; kingdom Bacillati; phylum Actinomycetota; class Actinomycetes; order Micrococcales; family Cellulomonadaceae; genus Cellulomonas; species Cellulomonas sp. P1_G12_2. The sequence continues at coordinate 779,285 of NZ_JBFUBX010000001.1, forward strand.
ATCGCGCGGGGCAGGTCGGCCGCGGTGACGGGACCGGGCTCGGACAGGGCGACGACCGCTTCCAGGACCTGCAGCACGCTGGCGTCGACCGCGGCGAGCGCGCGCTCGAGGCTCGACCGGCTGGTGGCGCGGACCGCCAACGACGACAGGGTCGCGGGCGACGGCGACGCCAGGTCCGGTCGGCTGCGCAGGAGCGCGACGAGCTCGTCGTCGCTGCGTTCCCGCAGATAACCGGTGAAGGTGGGCATCCGCACAACCTTACGTGCCGTGCGTGGGGTACGGAGGCCTCGGCTACTGGTGGGTAACGGGCGCGGTGCCGCTCGGGAGACCGACCGGGTCTGGCACTCTCGGACGGCCCGCACCTCGCAGCCCACCCGTGGAGGTCCACCCGTGCCCCTCTCCTCCGACCTGCTGGCCGGCCTCCGGTCCGACGCCGAGGCGCAGCTCCCGTCGCTCGTCGAGCTGCGGCGCGCCCTGCACCGCAGCCCCGAGATCGGCCTCGACCTCCCGGTGACCCAGCAGCTCGTCCTGGACGCGATCGCCCCGCTCGGGCTGGAGGTGAGCACCGGCGCCGGCCTCAGGTCCGTCGTCGCGGTCCTGCGCGGCGGGCGGCCCGGCCCCGCCGTCCTGCTGCGCGGGGACATGGACGCGCTGCCGGTCACCGAGGCCTCGGGTGAGCCGTTCGCCTCCGAGCGCGACGGGGTCATGCACGCGTGCGGCCACGACCTGCACGTGGCGGGGCTCGTCGGTGCGGCGCGGTTGCTGGCCTCCCGTCGCGACGAGATCGCCGGCGACGTCGTCCTCATGTTCCAGCCCGGCGAGGAGGGAGACCACGGTGCGCGGCTGATGATCGACGAGGGCGTGCTGGACGCGGCGGGGTCACGGGTCGTCGCCGCGTACGGCCTGCACGTCCTGTCGTCCGTGCTGCCCAGCGGCCTGGTCGCGTCGAGGTACGGCACCGCGCTGGCCGCCGCCGACACCGTGCACGTCACCGTCCACGGGCGGGGCGGTCACGGGTCGATGCCGCACCTCGCGGCCGACCCCGTGCCGGTCGCGGCCGAGATCGTCCTGGCGCTCCAGGCCATGGTCACCCGGCAGTTCAACGTGTTCGACCCCGTCGTCGTCACGGTGGGCAGGATCGCGGCCGGCACCACCGACAACGTGATCCCGTCGACCGCGGTACTCGAGGCGACGGTCCGCACCTTCTCCGAGACCACGCACGGGGCGGTGCCCGAGCGGCTGACGCGGGTGGTGGAGGGGATCGCCGCGGCGCACGGGCTGACCGCCACCGTCGACTACCAGCGCGGATACCCCGTCACCTCGAACACGCCCGTCGAGGTCGACCGGGCCGCGGGCGTGGTCCGCGGACTCTTCGGCGAGCAGGCGTACCTGACGATGCCGCAGCCGCTCTCCGGCGCGGAGGACTTCTCCTACGTGCTGCAGCAGGTGCCGGGTGCGTACCTCGCGCTCGGTGCCACACCCGTCGGCGAGGACCCGGCGACGGCGGCGTACAACCACTCCGCGCACGCACGGTTCGCCGAGGAGTCGCTGGCGGTCGGCCCGGCCGTGCTGGCGGCGCTCGCGATGGACCGGCTGGCGGCGGGCGCGTAGCGGAGTCGATCAGGCTCACCCGGTAGGGCGGCGAAAGGGGACACGCACGGACCTTCTGTCCCCCAGACTCTCGCCATGGCACTCAGGATCGTCACCGTCGTCGACGCGGCCGATCTGTGCGACGCCATCGGGGCAGCGGGCCCGCCGGACGCGGGAGTGGTCGTCGCGCTCGTCGGTCACGACAGCGCGGCCGTCCGCAAGGCGGTGGCGGCCCAGCTGCCCTACCTCACCGAGGACGAACCGGGCGCCGAGCTGCTCGCGACGGCGATCGGGCTGACCGCGGACCTCGACCCCGACGTGCGGGACTGGGCGTGCTTCGCGCTCGGCCAGCAGTGGCAGCAGGTCGACACACCCGAGCTGCGCGACGCGCTCGCCGACCGGCTCGACGACATCGACGTCGCCACGCGTCACCAGGCGCTCGTGGGGCTGGCGCTCCGGCGGGACGAGCGGGCGGTGCCGTACGTGCGGGCCGGGCTCAGCCGCGCCGACGGGTCCGTCCACCGACTCGCGATGGTCGCCGCGGGTGCCCTGGGCGACCCGACGCTGCACGCCCTGACCCTGCGCCACCAGTCGCGGTGGGACGACCAGGCGGGTGCGAGCGTGGCGGACTGCGCGCGCCGCCTCACCGACCCGACCGGCCCCGGCGAGGACGTCCTCGACGGGGTCGCTGCGCTGCTGCGGCTCCGGGCCCACGGGTTCCACGGCGACGCGCAGCTGGTGTGGTGGCGGTGCATGACGCAGATGCTCGACATCGCACCCCACCGAGCGCGCGAGATCTACGACGCGGTCCGATCCCGGCTCGAGGGCGACGAGCTGGCGCTCGCCGAGCTCCGCACCAGCGCGGCGCTCGCGGTCGACGCAGGGCTGCTCGACGCCGAGCTCCTCGACGTCGACTGAGACCGGGTCAGCCGGACCTTCGCAGCCAGATCAGCGCGGGGCGGCACCGGCGCAGCCCACGCACGTCGTCGCGGTGGGTCGTGCCTCGAGCCGGGCCGGTGCAATCGGCTCCCCGCACACCGTGCAGATGCCGTACGTCCCGTCGTCGAGCCGCGCGAGCGCCGCGTCGATCGAGGTGAGCCGTTCGACGGCGTCGCGCGCGAGGGCGTCGACCTGGGCCCGCTCGAACGCGATCGTCGCGCCCTCCGGGTCGTGCTCGTCGTCCGCGTTGCTGTCGCGTGAGGCGTCGACGACCGCGCGGTGCTCGCCCTCGAGCGCGGCGAGGCGCTCGACGGTCGCGGCGCGCAGCCCGTCGAGCCGGTCGCGCGGGGAGGTCGGGGTCATCCTCACCGCAACGCGGCGCGGCCGGTCAGGCTTCCGCGACCGGCGCACGGGGATTTTCGGGTGCCGTGGCCGGTAACCTTGTGGCCAGTACGTCTTCTTCTCATGAACGGGGTTCACCGTGCCAACCGGCAAGGTCAAGTGGTTCGACACCGAGCGCGGCTTCGGGTTCATCGCCAGCGACGACGGCGGCGAGGTCTTCCTGCACGCCTCCGCGCTGCCCGAGGGCGTCACGGCTCCGAAGCCCGGCGCGAAGGTCGACTTCGGCGTCGCCGACGGCCGCCGCGGCCCGCAGGCCCTGTCCGTCAAGCTGCTGGACCCGGTGCCCTCTGTCGCCAAGGCGGCGCGCAAGCCCGCAGACGACATGGCCGTCATCATCGAGGACCTCATCAAGGTCCTCGACCGAGTCGGCAACGACCTGCGTCGTGGCCGCTACCCCGAGAAGGCGCGGGGGGAGCAGTACGCCTCGCTCCTGCGCGCCGTCGCGGACGACATCGAGGCCTGAGCATGGCTGCAGCTACCAAGGACGCGGTCCTCGGATCCGCCGTCGACCTGGCGCGCGAGGTCGCGATCGGCCTCGCGGAGGACCCCTCCGACGTCGGCGAGTACCTCGGCCTCGTCATCGAGGGGGAGCGGCTGGTGTCGCACCGGTTCGCCTCCGCCGCCCGTGGCTACCGCGGCTGGGAGTGGACCGTCACGGTCGCCCGCGTGCCGCGCGGTCGCACGGCCACGGTCTGCGAGGCCGAGCTGCTGCCCGGTCCCGACGCCGTGCTCGGCCAGGCCTGGCTGCCGTGGTCCGAGCGCATCCGCCCGGGCGACATCGGACCCGGCGACGTGCTGCCCTTCAAGGCCGACGACCCGCGCCTCGAGCCCGGCTGGACCCCGACCGGGGACCCCGAGCTCGACGACGTGGCGATCGACGAGCTCGCGCTCGCCCGCGTGCGGGTGCTCTCGCCGCAGGGTCGCGACGAGGCCGCCGAGCGCTGGTACCGCGGCCCGCACGGTCCGACGAGTGCCGGCTCGCTGGCGTCCGCCGCGGCGTGCGGCAGCTGCGGGTTCCTGGTCCCGATCCAGGGCTCGCTCGGCACCGTGTTCGGTGTGTGCGCCAACCAGTGGTCGCCCGACGACGGCACCGTGGTGAGCGTCGACCACGGCTGCGGTGCGCACTCCGAGACCGACTCCGAGGCCCCGCCGACCGACTGGCCCGCCGCCGACCCGCTGATCGACGAGCTCAGCCTGGAGCTGGTCAACCTCGCGCAGTCCTCCGCCGCACAGGCCGCCCCGCAGGCGTCGGCGCCCGAGGAGACGATCGACGCCCCGGTCGCCGACGACGCCGTCGAGGCAACGGTCGATGACGACACCGTCGACGCCCCTGTCGAGGTCGACGCGGTCGACGCGGTGGACGCCACCGAAGCCGAAGTCGCGGAGCCGGCCGACGAGCCCGACACCGCCCCCGAGCCCGACGCGGCCGTCGACCCCGACGCGGCCGCCGCGGACCAGCCCGCCGCACGCCCCGACCCGGAGCCGTGACCACCGACGCCTTCGGGACGGCTGCCCTCCGCGCGGCCGTCCTGGGGGCGTGGCGCGCCTCGCCGGCTCGACTGCGCGAGGACGCCAACACCGAGGAGGACCACGCCCGCGGCTACTACCGCGACCGGGTCCTGGTCGAGCTGGCGCAGAACGCGGCCGACGCCGCCACCCGCGCGGACGTCCCCGGCCGGCTGCTCCTGCGTCTCGCGCACGCGGACGACGGCACCACCGCGCTGGTCGCCGCCAACACGGGCAGCCCGCTCGACGCCGACGGTGTGGCGTCGCTGTCGTCCATGCGGGCGTCGTCGAAGCGCGACAGCCACGAGGGCATGGTGGGCCGGTACGGCGTCGGCTTCGCGGCCGTCCGTGCGGTGGCCGACGAGGTCTCCCTGCTGTCGACGACGGGCGGCGTGCGGTTCTCCGCCCGCGACACCGCGGAGCTGCTGAGCGAGGCCTCCGCGGACGTCCCGGCGCTCGCCGAGGAGGTCCGCCGGCGCGACGGCTCGCTCCCGGCCCTGCGCCTCCCGCTCCCCGCGGACGGACGCCCACCCGCGGGGTACGACACCGCGGTGGTCCTGCAGCTGCGGGACGAGGTCGCGGCCGACGAGGTCCGCGCGCTGCTGCGCGAGGTCGGCGACCCGCTGCTCCTGGCCCTGCCGGGACTGGTGGAGATCGTGGTCGAGGACCACACCTCGGACGCCCCCTCGCGCCGGTTCGCGGACGTCGAGGACCGCTGGGTGGTCGTGGCGGCCGAGGGGGACCTGCCCCTCGAGGTCGTCGCCGACCGCCCGGTCGAGGAGCGCAGCGCGCGCACGTGGCGGGTCACGTGGGCGGTGCCGCGCGTGAAGGGTGTGAGCTGGCCGGCCGTCGTGCACGCCCCCACACCCACCGACGAGCCGTGCAGCATCCCCGCGCTGCTCGTCGCCACCCTCCCGCTGGACCCCACGCGGCGGCACGTGGCGCCCGGCCGGCTGGCGGACACGGTGCTCGAGCACGCCGCGACCGCGTACGCGCGGCTGGCGCACGAGCGGGCCGAGGCCGACCACGACCCGCTGGCCCTGGTGCCGACCGGGCTGGCGGAGGGCGCCCTCGACGGAACGCTGCGGGACCTGGTCGTCGAGCGGCTCGCGCGGACGCCCCTGCTGCGCCGCGCCGCGGGGTCGGTCGACGACAGCCCCCACCCGCTCGTCGCCCCCGACCGCGCCGTGATGCTCGCCGACGGCGCCAGCAACCACCCGCGTGCCATGGCGGCGCTGGGGCGGAGGGTCGCCGGGCTGGTCGTCGTGCCGGTCGGTCGGGAGGGTCAGGCGCGGGCGCTCGGTGTGGAGGAGCGCAACCTCGCCGACGTGGTGGAGGAGCTGCCCGCGGTCGACGACGGCACGTGGGCCGAGCTGTACGGGGCACTGGACCCGCTGGCGGACGACGCCCGCGCCCGGGAGGCCCTCGGGGCGCTGCCGGTGCCCCTCGCCGACGGTCGCGTGGTGCGGGGCGCGCGCGGCCTGACCCTGCTCGACCCGGCGGAGGTCGACGCGGTGGGCACCGACGCGCTGCGCACGCTGGGGCGCTGGGGCCTGCGCGTGGTCGACGCCGCGGCCTCGCACCCGCTGCTCGGTCGGCTGGGCGCGGACGCACCGGACGCGCGCGGGCTCCTGGAGCATCCCGCGCTGCGGGCGGCCGTGCTGGAGCAGGCCGACGACGACGACCTCGCGCTGGCCGACGAGGTCACCGACGCGGTCCTGGCCGTCGTGCGCGCCGCGATCGGCGACGCCGACCCCGGCACCGGGCACGCGCCCTGGCTGGGCCTCCTGACGCTCCCCGCCGTCGACGGTGAGCCGACACCCGCCCACGGCCTGGTGCTCCCGGACGGGCCCGCGGCCGACCTGCTGGACCCGCGCGTGCTGGCGCCCGTGACCCTCGAGGCGGTGGAGCGCTGGGGCGCCGCGACCCTCGTCGCCGTCGGGGTGCGCGACGACCTCGCGGTGGTGCACGTGGCCGACGTGGTGGCCGAGCCCGCCGCGATCGACCCGGACGGCACCGACGACGCCAGCCTTGCCGCGCAGTCGCTCGACGCCTGGCCCGACTACCTCGCGCACCTGTCCACGACGCTCGGCGGCGGCGAGTACGTGGGCGACGTCGACGCGGTGGCCGACCTGGACGCGGTCGAGGAGGGTCGCTGGTCCGACGTCCTCGCGCGGCTCGCCTCCGTCCCCGCACTGCGGCGTGCGCTGCTGGACCGGGTGCGCGGCGAGCGCGGGGCGACCGCGTCCTCGTACACCGCCTGGTGGCTGCGCGAGCGGGGGCCGGACCGGCTCGACGGCATCTTCGCGATCGACAGCGACGAGACGGAGCCGACCCTCCGGGACGTGCTGCCGGCGGTGCCGGACGTGCTGCGGGGGCTCGACGCGGGGATCCAGCGGGCGCTGGGCGGCGTGGGCCGATTCGACGAGCTCGGTGCCGACGCGTGGGTGCGGGTGCTCGACGCGCTCGGGCACCCCGGCTCCCCTGTGGACGAGCGGACCGCGGTGGCCCTGTGGCGGGGTATCGCGGCAGCGGCCGCACGCTCGGACGGGGGACCGCAGGCGCGTCCGGCGGAGCGGATCCCGGCGCTCGTCGCCCCGGCGCAGGTGGCGGTGGTGCACGCCGACGACGCGGCCGTCGCCGAGCAGCCCATGTGGTGGCAGCGCACGGACGTGGCGGCCATGGTGCCGGCCACCCGGGCGCACGCGGACGCCCTGGCGGCGCTGCTGGATCTGCCGCTGGCCACGGAGCTGGCGGCCGGCGAGATCGACGACGCGGACCGCTGCGTGGAGCAGCCCGTGCCGGCGGAGGTCTCCGCGCTCCTGGACGACGCCCCGGCCACGTGGTGGGAGCACGAGGAGCTGACGGTCGACGGAGCGCCGGTGGACTGGTGGGTGACCGGCGAGGGTGCGCACGCGGTGGTCCGTGCCGTGCACGCGGCGGGACTGGCTGCCGGGTTGGCGCAGGCGGGCGGGCGCTGGTCGGCGCGGCACGCGATCGAGGCGGTCCTCGTGGCGCCGGAGCGCGCGGCGGAGCTGGTGATCGGGACCGTGCTCGACGACCCGATCGGGCCCTGACTAGTCCTGAGCGGGCGGCTCGTCGGCCGGTGCCGCTGGGGGAACGGGCCGGTGCCGGCGGGCCCAGTCGGCCCCGAGCAGGCCGAGGGCGACCCCCGTGGCGCAGACCCACACGATGTCCCACTCGACCTCGCCCGTGAGTGCGAGGACCCCGGTCACCAGCAGCGCCAGCACCCAGATCCCGGTGCCCACGAGAACCACCCGCTCGAGGTCGATGGCGACCGGAGGGGGAGTGGTGCGGGTCGGGTGCAGCAGGGTGGCGAACGGCGAGGGCACGTCAGAAGCGTAGTCGCCCGCGCCGGGGCGTCAGGCGGTCGGCGAGACCGCGAGCGCCGTCGCGGTCGCGTACGCCTCGGACACGGCGGTCAGGTGTGCCTGTGCCACGTCACGGGGCACGAGCCCTGTCGCGGCGACACCCTCGGTGTCGTTCTCCTCGTGCGCCATCACGGCCGCCAGCACCGGCCCGTACACCCCGGTCTGGTCGCGCAGGGCGTGCGCGATCTGCTCGGACACGCCCGAGCGCTCCACGAGCGAGTCCACGGACAGGTGCTCCTGCGCGGCGACCGCGGAGAGGAGCCCGACGGTGTACCCCGCGTCGGAGCCCGTCAGGGTTCCGCACGTCAGCGCGCGAGCGAGGATCGACCAGAGCGCGCCGACCGTCGCCGGGCGCGCGTCGACCAGAGAGGCCATGGCCAGTGCGCTCAGCTGCCGCGGGCCCAGGAGGACGACGGCGTGCCGCACCGAGTCGATGTGGCGGCGCACCCCGGTCGCGCTCGAGTTGACCATGGCCAGCACCCGCATGCTCAGCTCAGGGTCCGACTCGACGGTGTGGACGATCGCCTCGTGGTCGGGCGACTCGGCCGAGAGGAGGCGGACCAGGGTCAGGCACTGGATCTCGCCGGCCCGGAAGTCGCGACCCGTGCCCTCCGCGCGACGCTCGAACATGGGGCCCTGCAGGAGGTCGACGCCGAGGTCGAAGGCGAACGCGATCGACTCGTTCGAGGCGACGCGCTCCCCGATGACGCGGATGTCGGGGTGCTCGTGGGCGCGACGGACCAGCTGCAGGAGCCGGTCCTGCGAGCGTCCCATGTGGACCTTGACCACGTCGACGAAGGGGAGCAGCGCGTCCTGCGCGACCGTGCCGGTGTAGTCGCCGACCGCCAGGCCGTAGCCGAGCAGGCGCAGCTCGATGAGCCGTTCGACGGTGTCCGGCAGCCCCGCCAGCGGCGCGGGGATCTCGAAGGCGATCCCGGCGGAGGCCGCGGGCGCGGGGACCCGGCCCAGGAGCAGTCCGGTGGTCGCGCGGAGCATCAGGGGGTGGTCGCCGGCGATCGTCGCGGGATCCAGGGTGGCGTACGCCTCGTCGGCCTGGTCCTCGACCAGACCCTCCGGGATCAGCGCTCCGTCGGCGTCGTGCACCTCGGCCCGCACCGCGTACCCGAACACCGAGCGGTCCGGGTGCACGATCGGCTGGCGCAGCAGGGTGGCACCGCGCGTGAGGCGGTCGTAGTCGTTCAGCACGCTCATGTCTCTCCCCGGTGATGTCCGTCGATCCACCCATCGGACGCGGGTGCGCGGACCTGAGGCGTCGGGGCGAGTCGGCTCAGCCGACGGGTGCGCGCAGCGGCCAGTCCCCGTCGAGCACCACCTGGGCGGCACGCCCGGAGCGGGTGTCGACGACGATCGGGGCCAGCAGGTTGACGGTCGGACCGTCCTGCGCACCCTGCCCGGGGTGGACCACGGCGAGCACGGCCGTGTGCTCCGCGTCTGCGTCCCAGGGGAGCGCGTCGGCGTCGATCGTCGGTACGTAGTCCGGGAAGTGCGCCACAGGGCTCACGACGAACAGGCGCACGGGGGCGTCGGACTCGTCGGCCGGGACGCTGCGCAGCGCGAACAGCACGCCGTGCTCGTCGAGCGCCTCGAGGGAGTACCGGACGTGCCCCGGCAGCCCGAGCAGCGGCGTCGAGAGCTCCAGGAGCCCGGGGACGTCGACCGAGCCGTCGCCGCTGCCGGCGACGCGGACCGTGGACGTGCTCATCGCAGGAAGTCCAGGAGCGAGGGCTGCAGGACCTTGCTCGCGGCGCCGAGCGCACCCTGGTAGGCGACCTCCTGCATCTGCAGCTCGAGGATCACCTCGGCGAGATCGATGTCCTCGATGCCGGAGAGCTGCGACTTCACGGTGAGCTCCTGGTCCTTGAGCGAGCTCGTCGCGGCGATGACCTGCGCGTGCCGGGCACCGACCGACGAGACCTCGGTGAGCATCGCCTCCATGCGGGAGTCGATGGCGTCGAGGTGCGTGGTCGGGTCGCCGCCGGACCGCAGCGTCGCGGCGACGGTGTCCAGCAGCGCGAACACCGAGCCGCTGCCGGCGCCGAACACCGCTGCACCGTCGGAGTCGACGCGGACCGTGTTGTTCGGGCCGATCCGCCGCTCGACGGGCAGCGCGGTGGGGCTGCCCGTGAAGGCGTAGCCCGGGCCGAAGGCCTGTCCGGCGTCGGACGTGCCCGCGAACACGGAGCGGCCCACGTACGTGGAGTTGGCCTGGTCGAGCAGCGTGTCGCGGACCCCCTCGAGCTCCGCGGCCAGCGCTTCGCGGGACGTCGCGCCGAGCGCACCGTCGCCGCCCTGGATCGTGAGGTCGCGCGCGCGGCGCAGGGCGGCGAGCGACGAGCCCAGCGCCGAGTCCACGGTGGTCAGCCACGAGTCGCCGTCGGAGGCGTTGCGGGCGTGCTGGGTGACCGCCCGCTGGTCGCCGCGCAGCCGGAGCATGTCCGACGCCCCCGCCGGGTCGTCGGACGGCACGCTGATCTTCTTGCCGCTGGACATCTGCGCCTGCAGCGTCGCCATCGCGGACAGGTTGCCCTGGAGGTTGGCCAGCGTCTGGCGCTGGACCGTCTGATGGGTCACACGAGCGATCACTGCGACTACCTCCCCACGAGGCCGGTGCGGTTGATGAGGGTGTCCAGCATCTCGTCGATGGCGGTGAGCACGCGTGCCGCACCCTCGTACGCGCGCTGGTACGCGAGCATGTTCACGGTCTCCTCGTCGGTGTCGACGCTCGCCTGGGCGAGCTGCTGCGCGGCGGCGGTCGCGCGGGAAGACTCCGCCACCTTCGCACGCGAGCCCGCCGACGCGGTGCGGACGCCGAGCTCGACCACCGAGGCGCTCCAGGTGGCGTCGGGGCCCAGCGGGTCCGCGGCCAGCTGCGCGATCTTGTCACCGATCGAGCCGTCGAGCGCGCCGCCGCCGGGAGCGGCGACCGCGACGCCGGCGGGGTCGGTGATCGCCACGGTGAGCCCGAGCGCGGGCGGGCGTCCGGCCGCGAACGTGAAGAAGTCGCCGCCGGGGACCTTGGTGCCCGAGGTCACCGCGGTGGAGTGCAGCGCGTTGACCTGGGTCGCGATCGTCGTCGCCAGCGCGTCGTATCGCGCGGCCGCCTCCGTGAGGATGCCGCCGGTGCCGGAGCCGTCCGTCGGGGCGAGGACCGAGAGCAGGCCGGCCACGCGGCCGCCGTCGAGCCCCGCGGAGCGCGTCGGGTGTGCGGCCCAGACCACCGTGACGGCCTGGCCGTCGACGGGCGGGACCGAGGTGGCGTCGCCGGTGGCCTGCGCGAAGCTGGTGGCTCCCTGCACGGCCAGCGCCTGCGCACGGTTCCCCGACACGAGCGCGTTGCCGCCGACGAGCACGTCGACCTGTCCGTCGGGTCGCACGGAGATGGCGGCGCCGACGAGCGAGGACAGCGAGGTGACCAGCTGGTCGCGCTGGTCGGCGAGCTCGTGAGCGGTGCCGCCGCTGTTGGTGATGGAGAGGATCCGGCCGTTGAGGTCGGCGACGCTCTCCGCGGTGGTGTTCACCTGGCCGACGAGTGCGACCGTGGTGGACCGGGCCTGCGTCCACTGCGTCCGGGCGGCCGTGTACAGGGTGCCGATCCGGTCGACGACCGCCTTCGCGTCCTCGAGGAGCACCGCCTTGGCCGACCCCTTGTCGGGCGTGTTGGCGACGTCGTGCCACGCACCCCAGAAGGTGGACAGCTGGCTGGACAGGCCGGTCGTGCCCGGCTCGCCGACGCTGGACTCCAGCGCGGTGTACGCCTCTGCACGGGCGGACAGGTACGAGGCGCCCGACGTCTGCGTGCGCAGGCGGGCGTCGAGGAACATGTCGGCGAGCCGGTCGATGCCCGAGACGCGGGTGCCCTCGCCGGTGCCGTCCGAGGTCGAGAACATCGACGGCACGGTCGCCGCAGGGAGAGCCGCGAGAGTCGCGCGCTGACGGGTGTAGCCGACGGTGTTGGCGTTGGCGATGTTCTGACCAGCGACGTCGAGCGCCTGCCGCTGCGCGATGAGCGAGCTGAGCGCGGTGCCGAGACCGGAGAAGGTGCTCACGGGTCCCCTTACAGAGATCGGTCGACGAGCTGGGCGGTGGGTGCGGCGCCGGCGGCGTGTCCGGACCCGTCGTACGTGTGCACCTCCTGGAGGGACAGGAGCGTCTCCTGGGTGGCGCGGTGGGACATGGCGAGCAGCTCGCGGTTGCCGTCAGCGAGCATCGAGATCTCGGTGGTGAGCGAGGCGAACGCGTCGCGGTGAGCGCGCAGGAGCTCGTCCCACGGCGCGGGGGCGTGGTCCGCGAGCTCGGCGAGGCTGGAGCCGGGCGCGAGCCCGAGCATGCCGGCGACGGCGTCGGCCTCTGCGGCGCGGCCGAGCTCGGCGGTGCGGATCTCGTCGAGGACGCTCTCCACCTCGCGCGTGGCGTGCCCGAGCCAGCGGCTACGACCGCTGGACAGGATCATCTGCTCCTCCTCCAGCTTGAACAGGAGCAGCTCCAACAGGGTCCGCTCGCGCCAGAGCACGTCGGACAACCGGGTCAGTGCCATCGAGCTCGACCTCCTCTCTTCCGGGGCGTGAGGGGCCACGGTGCTTCTGAAGCCACCTATCGGACGGTCACCCCCGCATCGTGACGGTTCCGAGGTGACGAGTTCTGCCACAAGTGCCCGGATATGTGACACTGCGCCCATGACACCACGGCTCGATGCCCATGACACAGCCGGCGTCGAAACGGTTCCCAACTGGACGATCGTCCGACTTTTGGCCTAGGACTATGGTCACGTGGTCGTGACTGTGATCTGCATCACAGTCCGCGCCGTGAGGTGATAGCACCCAGCGGGTGAGTGCCGCATGATCACGGGGATTCCCGTGGAAAACGATTCAGACGGCCTCACAGCGTGCTCACATGTTGGTGGCGCCCGATGCCTAAAGACGTCGCCCCGGGCGACCGAGCGAGACTCGGTGACCATCTCCGCCGCCGCCGTCGACGACCTCGTCCTCGCGAACCTGCCCCTCGTCGGGTACGCCGTGAGCGAGCTGCTGCACCGCGTCCCGCCCAGCGTGTCCCGGGACGAGCTCGCCTCCGCCGGCAGCCTCGCGCTCGTCATGGCGGCGCGGGCCTACGACCCGACGACGGGGGTCCCGTTCGCGCGGTACGCGTCGCTGCGGATCAAGGGCGCGCTGCTCGACGAGCTGCGGTCCATGGACTGGGCGTCGCGCGGAGCCCGGCAGCGGGTCCGTGAGCTGGCCTCCACCTCCGAGCGACTCACCGCCACCCTGGGCCGCGCCCCGAGCCGCACCGAGCTGGCCGGTGCCATGGGCACCGACGTGGCTGCGGTCGACCGCGCCACGCAGGAGACCGCTCGCCGCGTGCTGAGCATCGACGCCGCCGACCCCGCCATCACGGACATGGTCCGCGACGACGCGCCCAACCCGGAGGAGGCCCTGCTCACCGCGGAGCGCCTGCACTGGCTGCGCGCCGCGGTGCACACGCTTCCCGAGCGGCTGCGCGTCGTGGTCGAGGGCATCTTCCTCCAGGACCGCTCCGTCGCCGAGCTGGCCGACGAGCTGGGCGTCACCCAGTCCCGCATCAGCCAGCTGCGCACCGAGGCGCTGAGCCTGCTGCGCGACGGGCTGAACGCCAACCTCGAGCCCGACCTCGTTGCTGCCGGCGAGCGTCCGGACGGCGTGGCCGAGCGTCGCCGCCACTCGTACTTCGCCGCGATCGCCGCCCGCGCGGCCATGGCGGCCACCCCGACCGCGGCGCCCGGCGTCGTGCCGGTGCAGCGCTCCGCCGTCGCGGCACTGCCGGCCGTGTCCGCCTGACCTCGACGAACTCGTCGCAGAAAACTCCTCAGACCGGCGGATCGCAGCCGATGGGCAGACCAAGCCCATGGAGGGGCTGTTCGGACCCGACTCAAGGAGGAAGATCACGATGGGTCTCTCGATCAACCAGAACATCGCGGCAGTCAACTCGTACCGCAACCTGTCCAACACGCAGAACGACCTGAGCAAGTCGCTCGAGAAGCTCTCGTCCGGCTTCCGCATCAACCGCGCTGCGGACGACGCGGCCGGCCTGGCGATCTCCGAGGGCCTGCGCTCGCAGGTCGGTGGCCTCAAGGTCGCCGCCCGCAACGCCCAGGACGGCATCTCGGTCGTGCAGACCGCTGAGGGCTCCCTCACCGAGGTGCACGCGATCCTGCAGCGGGTTCGCGACCTGGCCGTCCAGGCCGGTAACGACTCCAACAACGCGGACGCTCGCGCCAACATCACGACGGAGGCGACGAGCCTCGTCTCCGAGCTGGACCGGATCGGGAACTCGACGAACTTCAACGGCACCAAGCTCCTCGACGGCTCCGCCGGCGCGGGCTCGGGCAAGCTCACCTTCCAGGTGGGTGCGGACGGCGACACCAACTCCCAGATCGTGGTCGACCTGTCCGGCGCCAACATCAAGTCGCTCTCGGCCGACCTCAAGACCGGTGCGCTCGCGACGTCCGGCACGCAGTTCGACATCGCGGCTGCGGGTGTTACCGCCCTGGCCACGACGCCCGCGACCTTCACGGTGACCCAGGGTGGCGTCGCTACCACGATCACCACGGGCACGCTCGACGCCACGGCTGACGGCTCGGCCGCCGGCTTCCAGTCGGTCGACGAGTACGCCGGGGCTCTCCGGAGCGACGCCGCCTTCGCGGCCAACTTCACGGTCTCGGTCGTGAAGGACGCCAACGGCGCCGGCACCGGCATCGTGGTCTCCGCCAACAACGGCGGAGCGGTCGGCATCGCCGACCCCGACGGCGCGGGCGCGGGGTTCACCGCCGCCGGCACCGCCGGTGCGACCTCGACGGTCGGTCTCAAGTTCGACAGCGCGACCAACGCCCAGGCGTCGATCAAGCTGATCGACGACAAGATCAAGGGCGTCTCCACTGCTCGCGCCAACCTCGGTGCGATGCAGAACCGCCTCGAGCACACCATCAAGAACATCAACGTCTCGGTGGAGAACCTGTCCGCGTCGGAGAGCCGGATCCGCGACACGGACATGGCCTCGGAGATGGTGTCCTTCACCCGCGCGCAGATCCTGTCGCAGGCCGGCACGGCGATGCTCGCGCAGGCCAACCAGATCCCCCAGGGCGTCCTCTCGCTCCTGCGGTGATCCTGACCTGGGCCGCGGGTGATCCCCTGCGGCCCAGGGTTCGACCCACCGGTGGCGGGCTGGCGATAGCCGCCCGCCACCGGTGCACCACCTGATATCAGCTCGCACCAGGAGAGACGGCCCATGGCAGCGCTCGGCATCGACGGACTGGTCAGCGGTCTGCAGACGACCGACCTGATCAACAGCCTGATGTCCGCGGAGGCCGCCCCCCAGACCCTGCTGAAGTCGAAGCAGAGCTCCACCACGTCGCTCGTGACCGCGCTGCAGGCCCTGAACACCAAGGTCGCCTCGCTCGCCGAGTCCGCGACGAAGGCCGCGAAGGCCGTCTCCTGGGACGCCACGAAGGCCACCACGTCGGCCGCCTCGGTCACCGCGACCACCACGACGGGCGCAACGCCCACCGCGCTCAGCTTCACGGTCGACGCCGTCGCCCAGGGACAGGTCTCGCTCACGAGCCCGGCCGACCTGGCGAGGTTCACCGGCGGTGCGTCGACCCTCACCTTCAAGAAGGCGGACGGAACGCTCACCGAGATCGCCGTCGGCACGGACGCCGCGGCGACGGCCCGGGCCATCTCGTCGTCGGCCGCGGGCGTCTCCGCGGTCGCCGTGACCGTGGGTGGCGACACCCGGCTACAGCTCTCCGGGACGTCCACCGGAGCCAGCGCCGCGTTCACGATCTACGCCGGGACCAAGGCGGAGGTCGAGGCGGGCACCGCGACGTCGGTCGGGCTCACGCCCACCCGCACCGCGCAGGACGCGAAGATCACGCTCTGGCCCGGCAGCGGGGCCGCGCAGCAGGCGACCTCCGCCACCAACACGTTCTCCGACGTGCTGGCTGGCACGAGCATCACGGTCTCCAAGGTCGAGACCGACCCGGTCACCCTCACGGTCGCCACCGACACGGCGGCGCTCACGGCGCTGGCCTCGGGCCTCGTCGGCTCGCTCGGGGTGGTGCTCTCGGAGATCTCGTCGCGGACCGCGACCACCACCGCGACGGCCAGCGACGGCCGTACCACGGTCACCGGCGGAATGTTCTCCGGGGACAGTGCGGTGCGCGGGCTCCAGCAGCAGCTGGCCACCGCCGCGTCCTACGCCGTCGACGGTGTGTCGCCGTCCACCGTCGGGATCACGGTGAACCGCGACGGCACGTTCACCTTCGACTCCGCGAAGTTCTCCGCCGCGCTGGCCAAGGACCCGGAGGCGACGCAGAAGGTCGTCGCGGGCCTCGCCCAGCGCGTCGCGGACGTGGCCGACGGTGCCAGCGACTCGATCGACGGCTCGCTGACGCTCAAGATCACGGGCCAGCAGGGCGTCGTCACCGACCTCGGCAAGCAGATCGAGAACTGGGACACGCGGCTGGCCCTGCGACGCGAGTCCCTGCAGAAGACCTACTCCGCCCTCGAGGTCACCCTCTCGGGCCTGCAGTCGCAGTCGTCGTGGCTGTCCAGCCAGCTCGCGTCCCTGTCGGCCTCGAGCTGACCCCGACCGTCCGACCGATCGAAGGGCACCTCTCATGCACAGCGTCCGCTCCCGGTACGTGACCTCCGCGGTCGAGACCGTCGGCCCCGCCCGCCTGCTCACCATGCTGTACGACCGCATGCTGCTGGACGTCGACCGCGGCGTCGAGGCGCTGCAGTCCGGCGACCGGGTGCAGGGCAGCGCGCACCTGCAGCACGCGCAGGAGATCGTGGCCGAGCTCATGGTCAGCCTGCAGCCGGAGGGCTGGGAGGGCGGCGAGCAGCTCATGGCGATCTACCGGTACCTCCTGGCCGAGCTCATCGGTGCCAGCGCCCACGGCGACGCCGACCGGGCGCGGGCGTGCCGGGACCTGGTGCTCCCGCTGGCCGACGCGTGGCACGCCGCCGCGGACGAGCTCACGCGGGCAGCGGCCCCGGCTGCCATGACGGTTCCCGTCGCGACGACCGATGCCGCGATGGGTGCCAGGCTCCTCGGCGTCGGCTGACATGGCCACCGTCACGTCGGGCACCGACCTCTGGGTCGCCGCCTGGTCGGACGCCCTCGACGAGCTGGAGCTGGATCTCGCGACCGCCGAGGCCGCGCTCCGCGACGCCCACCTCGCCAGCGTGGGTGAGGTCGCCCGCGCCGCCGAGTGGCACCCCCGCGGCGATCTCGGTCCGCTGCCGGCCGCCCTGCACGTCCGCGCGCAGGCGCTCCTCGACCGCCAGCTCGACACCGCCCGGCGCACGGCCGAGGCCATGACGCGCAGCCGCCGCCAGATCGCCGCGACGCGTGCCCTGCAGGGCCGTCCGGCGGATGCCGCCGCCGTCTACGTCGACGCCGAGGCCTGAGCCCCCGCACCCGAACGGGTGAAGCCCGATCGGGTTGCAGGAAGTCCTCCACACCCCGGCGTCGCGGCCGATGGGGACAGTGAGCACGGATCGCTCGCACAGCAGGCCACGGATCGGCCGACCTCGTCTCCTCGTCGGTGAGGTGGGTCCGTCATGGGCATGTTCGACTCCGTGAGCTCCGTCGCGCTCAACAGCGCGCTCGACGGTCTCGCACTGCGCCAGCGCGTCATCGCGAACAACGTCGCGAACATCCAGACGCCCGGCTACCAGGCCCAGCGTGTCTCCTTCGAGGACGAGCTGAGCCAAGCGGTCCGGCATGGCAGCGGCGCGGTCACGGCGCAGGTCGCCCGGTCGTTGGAGCCCACGCGCGAGGACGGCAACAACGTCAACCTCGACACCGAGACGCTGCTCAACGTCGACACCAACCTGCGCTACCAGCTGGCGACCCAGGCGATCTCCGGCCAGTTCTCGTCGGTGCGCGCCGCGATGCGGACCAGCTGATGACGATCTTCGGCGCGATCGGCATCGCGGGCACCGGCCTGACGGTCCACCGCAAGTGGCTCGACGCGGTCAGTGACAACCTGGCGAACGTCAGCACGGTCCGGGCCACCAGCGAGGACGCGTTCCGGCAGAAGTACGTGGTCGCCCAGGAGATGCAGGGTGACCAGGCAGGCGTCCAGGTGGCCGGCATCGTCGAGGGCTCCGCGGAGGGCCGGCTCGTGTACGAGCCCGACAACCCGCTGGCCGACGACGCGGGCTACGTGCGCTACCCGGACATCGACATGTCGAGCCAGATGACCCAGCTGATCATGGCTCAGCGCGGCTACCAGGCGAACGCCGCCGTGGTGGACCGCGCCAAGGAGACCTACGCAGCGGCCCTCCAGATCGGACGATGAGCATGAGCTTCCCCGTCACCGCGGTGTCCGCGGTCACCCCCACATCCTTCGTCGGGCCCACGGCCGCGACCACGGCGGCCGACCCCGCGTCGGGCGCCGGGTTCGCCTCGGTGCTCGGCTCGATCGACCAGCTCCAGGGCCTGCAGGCGACGTCGAACAACCTCGCCGTGCAGGCCGTGACCGGTGACCTCGACGACATCCACGACTACACGATCGCCGCGGCCGAGGCGTCGACGGCGATCGAGCTGACCGCCGCGGTGCGCAACAAGGCCGTCGAGGCGTTCTCCGAGATCATGCGGATGCAGGGCTGATGCCCGCGCAGATGCAGGCGGCGATGAGCCGGATGTCGGCGGCCGTCAAGGAGTTCTCGCTGGCCCAGCGCACGCTCGTCATCATCGGCGTGGCGGTGCTCGTGCTCGGTGCCGTGGCGCTGAGCAGCTGGCTCTCCAAGCCGACCATGAGCCCGCTGTTCACCAGCCTCTCGGGGGCGGACGCCAGCGCGGTCGTCGACGAGCTCGAGTCCGCGGGCGTCTCCTACCAGCTGACCGACGGCGGCTCCACGGTGATGGTGCCGGCCGACCAGCTCTACAACCAGCGCATCAAGCTCGCCGCGGCCGGCCTGCCCACCAACGCGGACGGCGGCGGGTATTCGCTGCTCGACGAGATGCCGATGACCTCCTCGGAGTTCCAGCAGCAGAAGACCTACCAGCGCGCGCTCGAGGGCGAGCTGGCCAAGACGATCGGTGCGATCGACGGCGTCGACGCGGCGACCGTGCGGCTGGCCATGCCCGAGGACTCGGTGTTCGTCTCCGAGAAGGCGGACCCGACGGCGTCGGTGTTCGTCCGGACCCGGGCCGGTGCCACGCTCGGCGCCGACCAGGTGCAGTCGATCGTCCACCTGGTGTCCGCGGGGATCGAGGGCATGGAGCCCACCGACGTCGCCGTCGTCGACTCCACCGGCCAGGTGCTCTCCGCCGTGGGCACGGGCGCCACCGGGGGCGGGCTCGCGGGCCGGCAGACGAACGAGTACGAGGAGCGGGTGCGCGGCGCCGTCCAGGCACTGCTCGACCAGGTGGTCGGCGCGGGGCACTCCGCGGTCACGGTGACCGCCGAGCTGGACTACGACGAGACCCAGCGGACCGTGGAGCAGTTCTCCGCCAGCGAGGGGACGCCGCCGCTCGCGTCGTCCACCACCACGGAGGACTACACCGGCTCCGGGGGAACGGCCACTGGCGTGCTGGGACCCGACAACATCGCGGTGCCGGAGGGCGCCTCCGGGACGGGCACGTACACGTCGACCACCGAGGACGTCACCAACGCGGTGAACAAGAGCACCGAGGTCACCACGGCGGCGCCGGGCGCCGTCGAGCGCCAGTCCGTGGCGGTCGCGGTGGACACCGAGGCCGTCGCAGGGATCGACATGGCGGACCTCTCGCAGATGGTCGCGGCCGCCGCGGGCATCGACACGGAGCGCGGCGACACGATCGCGGTGCAGAGCATGGCGTTCGACACGTCGCAGGCGGAGTCGGCCGAGGAGGCTCTCGCCGCGGCGGACGCCGAGGCCGAGGCAGCCGCCAGCAAGTCCTTCGTCCGGCAGGGCGCGATCGCGGGTGCCGCCCTGCTGCTCGTCATCATCGTGGTGATCGCCGTGGCGCGGCGGTCCGGCAGGTCCCGGCGGACGGCGATCGACCTGGGCGAGATCCCGCTCGGTCCCGGCCCGCACGACCCGCTCGGGATCGAGGGCGTGTCCGCCGACGAGCTGCCGGCACTCCCGGCCGGCCCGCGGCAGCTCGCCCCCGACCCCGTCGCGGTCAAGCGCGCGGAGATCGGTGCACTCGCAGACGACCAGCCGGACGAGGTCGCCGACCTGCTGCGTGGCTGGCTCGTGGGCTCCGGCTCGTCGTCGGGACGTGGCCGATGAGCACGCTGACGGGGTCGCAGAAGGCGGCGATGCTCCTGGTGCAGCTCGGTCGCGACCGTGCGGCGCGCGTGATGGCGCAGCTGGACGTCGCGGAGATCGAGGAGCTGACCGCGGAGATCATGCGGCTGGACCGCGTCGACCAGGCCATGGCCGACGAGGTGCTCGAGGAGTTCTACGCCGCGTCCGTCATCGGCCCCGGGGTCGGCGGTGGGATGGGCCTCGCGCAGCACCTGCTCGAGGCCTCGCTCGGCGCCGACCAGGCCGCCGGGGTGATGGAGCGGCTCCAGACGAGCATGGCCGGGCAGCCGTTCGAGTTCCTCCAGCAGGCCGACGCCCGCCAGGTGATCTCGCTGCTGTCCGGTGAGCACCCCCAGGCGATCGCCCTCGTGCTGGCCCACCTGCGTCCCGAGCACGCGTCGGCGATCCTCGCCGGCCTCGAGCCGGACCTGCAGGGCGAGGTCGCGCACCGCATCGCGCTCATGGAGCGGGCGTCGCCCGACGTGGTCGCCGTGATCGCCGACTCGCTCCAGCGCAAGGCCTCGACCGTGCTGGCGCCGCGCGAGCTGGCTCCCGTCGGTGGCGTGCAGCCGCTCGTCGAGATCATCAACCGCGCCGACCCCACCACGGAGAAGCTGATCCTCGAGGGGCTGTCCAGCCGCGACGAGGCGCTGGCCGAGGAGGTCCGCAGCCGGATGTTCGTCTTCGGCGACATCGTCCTGCTCGAGGACCGCGCGATGCAGCTGGTCCTGCGTCAGGTGGAGACGTCCGAGCTCTCCGTGGCGCTCAAGGGCGTCTCGGTCGAGGTGCGCGACACCGTGCTGCGCAACCTGTCCGAGCGTGCCCGCGAGAACCTGGTCGAGGAGATCGACCTGCTCGGTCCGGTCCGTCTGTCGCAGGTGGAGGACGCCCGCGCCGGGATCGTGCAGGCCATCCGCCGGCTCGAGGAGAGCGGGCAGATCGTCATCCGCCGCGACGGGGAGGACGAGTTCGTTGCGTGAGCAGCTGTCGTTCGTGCCCCTCGGCACGCCCGCCTCGCAGGCGCGCTCGCAGGCCGGCGTCGCCACCGCCTTCCGGCCCGCGGTCCTCGACGCGCCGGCGGTGAACGTCGCGGTCCGTGAGGCCTCCCGTGCGGCGGGGTTCGCGGCCGGGTTCGCCGCCGGAGCCCGCGAGGCAGCCGCGACCGCTGCGGTGGAGGCCGCCCGGGTCACCGCCGCGCGTGCCGTGGCCGACGCGGAGGCGTCCGCTGCGCTGGCGCACGCGCTCGACGTGCTCGCGGCAGCCGCGGCCGCGGCCCAGGCGCGCACCGCGCCCGTGCTCGCGGAGGCTGAGGCGCTCCTGCACGCGGGTGCCCTGGAGCTGGCCCGGGCCGTGCTGGGCGTCGAGCTGGACGACGCAGAGCGCTCCGCGACCGCGGCGCTGACCCGGGTCCTGGGGCGCCCGATCACACCCGAGCCGGTGAGCGTCCACCTGCACCCGCGCGACCTCGACGCCCTGCGCGCCGCCGGTGCCGACGAGGTGCCCCCGGGCGTGGAGCTCGTGGCCGACGCAGCACTCGCACCCGGCGACGCCGTGGCCAAGCACGCCGACGGGTACCTCGACGCGCGCATCGGCGCGGCGCTGGGCCGCGCGGCCGCCGCTCTCTCGCAGGACGTCGCATGACGACCGCGCTGCGCAGCCGCTGGGACGACGCGCTCGACGCGGTCGCGCCGGAGGTCGTCGGGACGGTGCGCGGGGTCGTGGGCCTGTCGATCGAGGTGGCCGGCACAGGCGCTGCGGTGGGGGAGCTGGTCCGGCTGGGCGACGACGACCCCGTGCTGGCCGAGGTCGTGGCCACCACCGGCGGCATCGTGCGGTGCATGCCCTTGGGTGCCACCCGGGGCATGCGCGCCGGCATGCCGGTCCGCCCGCTGGGCACCGCGTTGCAGGTGCCCGTCGGCGCAGGGCTCCTGGGACGGGTGCTGGACGGGCTCGGACGGCCGATCGACGGTAAGGGTCCGCTGCGCGCCGACGCGTGGGTCCCGGTGGACGGCAGCGCGCCGCACCCGCTGGACCGCGCCCGCGTCGACACCCCGCTGGACCTCGGCGTCCGCGTGCTCGACACGCTGGTCACCGTGGGTCGCGGCCAGCGGCTCGGTCTGTTCGCCGGGTCGGGCGTCGGCAAGTCCAGCCTGCTGTCGATGATCGCGCGCGGCACGGACGCCGAGGTGTCGGTGATCGCGCTGGTGGGGGAGCGCGGCCGTGAGGTGCGTGAGTTCCTCGAGGACGACCTCGGCCCGGAGGGGCTGGCGCGCAGCGTCGTCGTCGTCGCGACCTCCGACGAGCCGCCGCTGGTGCGGCTCCGGTCCGCGTTCGTCGCCACCCGGATCGCGGAGCACCTGCGCGACGGCGGGGCGCACGCCGTGCTGATGATGGACTCGCTCACCCGCGTCGCCATGGCGCAGCGCGAGATCGGGCTGTCGGTCGGCGAGCCGCCCGCCACCCGCGGGTACCCGCCGAGCACGTTCGCCCTGCTCGCCCAGCTGCTCGAGCGTGCCGGCACCGGAGCGACCGGCTCGGTCACCGGGCTGTACACGGTCCTCGTCGACGGGGACGACCACAACGAGCCGATCGCCGACGCCGCCCGCTCGATCCTCGACGGGCACGTGGTCCTCGACCGCCGCCTGGCCGTCGCCGGCCACTTCCCGAGCGTCGACGCGCTCGCGTCGATCAGTCGCGTCGCGTCGCGGGTCTCCTCGACCGAGCGCCAGCTGCTCGCCCGCCGGCTGCGCGCCGTGATGGCCGCGCGCCGCCAGGCGCAGGACCTCCTCGATGTCGGCGCCTACGTGGCGGGCTCCAACCCGCTCGTCGACGCGGCCGTCACGCACGGGCGGTCCATCGACGCGTTCCTGTGCCAGGGCATGGACGAGTCCGCCCCGGCCGAGCAGTCGTGGGCGCACCTGGCTGCGCTCGTGCACGCCCTCGGGGACCTGTCGTGACCCGCGCGTTCCCGCTGGCCGGGCTGCTGCGCCTGCGCGCCCTCGCCGAGGACCAGGCAGCCTCCGAGCTGGCCCAGGCGCGCCGCGAGCAGGCGTCCGCCGAGCGCCGCGCACGGGAGACGGCCGAGCGCCTCTCGGGGTCGACCATGCCCGCCGTGGGCGACCGCCTCGCCTGGCACGCGGCGGTTGCCGGTCGGGCCGCGCTCGGGGCGCTGCTCGTCGAGAGGCGCGTCGAGGTGGTGCAGGCCGAGTCCGCGACCGACGACCGCGCGCAGACCTGGACCGATGCGCGCCAGCGCGTGCGGGCGCTCGAGCGGCTCGAGGAGCGGCACGACGAGGCGGAGCGTGCCGAGGAGGCGCGCGCGGAGCAGAAGGTGCTCGACGAGGTTGCCGGTCGACGCGCCGCCGAGGACCGGGGGACGGACGCATGACCGCCGGGATCATGGCCGTGCAGGCCCGGATCGGGGAGCTGCGCCAGGTGGTCGAGGGACCGGCACCCACCGCGACGGTCGCGAGGCCGACGGCGAGCATCTCGTTCGACGCCGCGCTCACCGCGGCCGCGGCCGTGCAGACCACCACGCCGACCACGGCGGCACCTACCGGCCAGGATCTCGTCTCCGCGGCCACGACGTACCTCGGCGTGCCGTACGTGTGGGGCGGGGAGTCGCTCGACGAGGGCGGCCTCGACTGCTCCGGGCTGGTGCAGCGCGCGCTCGCCGACATCGGCGTGACGGACGTGCCGCGGGTCGCCCGCGAGCAGATGACCCTCGGGACCGCGGTCCCGTCGCTCGACCAGGCGCTGCCCGGGGACCTCGTCGTCTTCGGGGGCGGCAGCCACATCGGGATCTACGTGGGAGACGGCAAGATGATCGACGCCCCCAAGCCCGGCAAGGCGGTGATCGTCCGCGACGTCTACACGGAGCCGACGGCTATCCGCCGCATCCTGCCGCAGGCCGGAGCCGCAGCGACCGCGACCACGGACAGCCGTACGGCGGTCGCCGCCGCGCAGCGTGCCGCACTCCAGGCGCTCGCCGGACTGGGCGCCACCGCATGACCGCCGCCCTCACGGCACTGCCGCCGGCCGCCCCGCGACCCGCCCGCACCGGCGCGACCGCGCCGCAGGGCGACTTCGCCCAGGTGCTCGAGCAGGTGTCCGCGCGGGCCGACGCCCCGGGCACCCGCGACCGGTCGACCGCGCGCGCCGACGACCGGTCGTCGGACGAGACCGCGGAGCCGACGACCGTGCGGCCGGGCTCGCCGGCGACGCGCGACCGTGCCACCACCGAGACCGATGCCGGTGCGGTGGACGACGAGATCGCCGCGGCGGCCGCCGCCGGGGCGACCGGCACCACGACCGCGACCGACGTCCCGGCCGCCGCTCCGGCCGTCGTGACCGACGCCTCCGCCTTGGTCGCGCCGACCGCCGCCGCGGTTCCCGCGCCCGTGGTCGTGCCGCCGACCGCCCCGGTCGCCGTGGACCCCGCCGCCGCCGTGCCCACCACCGTCCAGTCACCGGCCACCCCGTCCCTCCCGACCGCCGCTCCCGCCGGTCAGACCGCGGTCGCACCGACGGTCCCGGTGGACCCGCCCCTGCCGACCGCGGCCGGCGTCGACAGGGTGGCCGCAGGCATCGACCGCCCCGCGGCCGGCCCCGCGCAGGCGCCGGCGTCGGTGTCCGACGACCAGGTCGCCCGCCCGACGACCCCGGCCGGCACGACGCCCCCCGTGCCCGCGGCGGACCAGCCGACGGTCGCGAGCCCGACCCCGACCGCGGTCCCGACGGCGGCCGTCGTCGCGCCTACCGCCCCCGCGCCCACCACCCCGACCGCCCCGACCATGCCCGCCGTGCCGGCCCAGCCGACCCCCCCGCCGCTCGCCGAGCAGCTCGGCGCACGGCTCACCGCCCTCACCGGTCCCGGCGGGCTCAGCCACGGGCGGCACATCCTCACCGTCCCGGTCGACCCGGAGAACCTCGGACCGGTGCGGATCGTCGCCCACATCGGGCCGGAGTCGGTCCGCGTCGAGCTGGTGGGTGCCACCGAGGCGTCCCGCGAGGCGCTGCGCGGTGCCCTGTCCGACCTGCGCCGGGACCTCGCGGCGAGCGGGCTCACCGTCGACGTGGGCCCCGAGGGCGGGCGGTCCGACGGTCGCGAGCCGGACGCACGCGGTGCGCTGCCCTGGCAGCGGGCGCGGGTGCCGGCCCACGAGCCCGGCACCCCGGTGCCGGCGGCGCCCGACCGACCACCGTCCCGAGGGCTCGACCTCCTCGCCTGACACCCACCCGACCGTCCCCCAGCACCCCGGAGGAAGCATGTCCATCGACGTCTCGTCGTTCGGCGCGGCACGTGCCGCGACCGGCACCGGCACCGCCGGCTCCAGCACCGCCGGCAACGGTGAGCTGGACAAGCAGGCGTTCCTCGACCTGCTGGTCGCGCAGCTGCGCAACCAGGACCCGAGCAGCCCCATGGACTCGTCGCAGCTCATGGCGCAGACCACCCAGCTCACCACCATGGAGAAGCTCGTCGAGCTCTCCGACACCTCGCGCGAGTCCTTCGCGCTCCAGATGCGCATGGCTGCCGCCTCCCTGGTGGGGCAGCAGGTCACCTGGGCCGACGCCGACGGCGGCGGTCACACCGGCACGGTCTCCGGCGTCTCCTACGCCGGCTCCGTGCCCACAGTGACGGTGGGCGACCAGACCGTCGCGCTCGACGCCGTCTCGTCCGTCACCAAGCCCACCCCCGCCTGACGTTCTCGAAGGGAACCTGACATGCTCCGCTCGCTCTTCTCCGGCATCAGTGGCCTCCGCAGCCACCAGACCATGCTCGACGTCACCGGCAACAACATCGCCAACGTCAACACCACCGGCTTCAAGTCGTCGCAGACCCAGTTCCAGGACACGCTCAGCCAGGTCCTGCAGAACGCGGGCGGCGCCCAGGCGGGCACGGGCGGCACCAACCCGGCGCAGGTCGGCCTGGGTGTGCGCGTCGCGGGCATCACCACCAACTTCACGCAGGGGGCGTCCCAGATCACCGGGCGCAGCACCGACATGATGATCCAGGGCGACGGGTTCTTCATCGTCCGCAAGGGCGCCGAGACGTACTACACGCGCGCCGGCTCGTTCGACTTCGACGCGACGGGCCAGATGGTGCTCCCCGGCGAGGGTGCGCTGGTGCAGGGCTGGGCCGCGGTCAACGGTGTCGTCGACACCAACGGCCCGCTCTCCGACCTGCGGGTCCCGGCGGGCGCGATCATGCCCGCGGTCGCGACGACGTCGGCCACCTACGAGGGCAACCTCGACGCGGACGCCGCGGTCGGCACCGTCCTGGAGCGCACGGTGGGCGTGTTCGACGCGGTCGGCAACGAGCGCGAGCTGGCCCTCACGTTCACCAAGTCCGCCACCGGCTGGTCCCTGTCCGCCACGGACGGCACCGCGACGGCCACGCCGGGCGCCCTGACGTTCGCGGCCGACGGCTCGCTGACCACGCCCACCACCCTCACGGTCGGCGGCGTCGCGGTCGACATCTCCGGCCTGTCCGGGTTCGCAGGGCTGGACACCGTCAAGGCGAAGACGCAGGACGGGCAGGCCGCCGGCACGTTGCAGAGCTTCGCGCTCGGCGCCGACGGCACCATCACCGGCTCGTTCAGCAACGGACTCAAGCAGACGATCGGCCGCCTGGCGCTCGGCTCGTTCACCAACCCGTCGGGTCTGGAGAAGGCCGGCGGCTCGCTGTTCCGCACGTCGGTGAACTCCGGTGACCCGCAGGTCGGCGCCGCCGGCACGGGCGGCCGCGGGTCGCTGGCCGGTGGGTCGCTCGAGATGTCGAACGTCGACCTGTCCGCCGAGTTCACCTCGCTGATCATCGCGCAGCGCGGGTTCCAGGCGAACTCGCGGGTCATCACCACCTCCGACGAGGTGCTGCAGGAGCTCGTCAACCTCAAGCGCTGACGGTTCGTCCGGGGAGGGGCAGGCTCATGCAGGGGATCGCCGCGATCGCGCAGCGCATGGCGCAGATCCAGGCACTCGTGGCACCGCCGGTGGTGGTCCGCGCGACCACCGCCGCTGGCGCGACGACGGGCACGTCGTTCGCCGACGCGCTCGCCCAGGAGGTCGCCCGCACGACACCGGTGCCGACCGCGGCCCGGCTCAACGGCGACGGCGTCCCGGCCGAGCTCGCCGCGTACGGCAACGGGAAGATCCCCGCGTCGGCCCTGCAGGAGGTCGGCTCCACGGGCCACCGGCTCTGGGCACCCGCCGCGCAGGCGCTCACCGGCCTGATCTCCGCAGCGGCGGCCGACGGGGTGACCGTCGGCATCTCCGACTCGTACCGCTCGTACGCGGGGCAGGTCGACGTCGCGCAGCGCAAGGGTCTGTACAGCGAGGGCGGTCTCGCGGCCGCGCCGGGCACCAGCGACCACGGCTGGGGGATGGCCGTCGACCTCGACCTCGGCTCCGTCGCGCAGGCGTGGATGCGGGCGCACGGGGCGGAGCACGGCTTCGTCGAGGACACCCCGCGCGAGCCGTGGCACTGGGCCTACACCCCGTAGGTGTCCGACAGCCGTCGGAGAAGACTCCTCAGATCCCCGCGGTGCCGGTCGATCGGAAGGTCATGCGGGCCCACGGACGGGACCGAGCAGCGGCATCAGCGGCTGCAGGAGCAGGTGACCAGGGACGGGTATCGCCGTGATTGTCGTGACGCGCCTTGCCGGAGGGCAGTTCGGGGTGAACCCCGACCTCATCCAGCGCATCGACAGCGCGCCGGACACGATCCTCACCCTCATCGACGGCACCAAGTACATCGTCGCCGAGTCGATGCCCGAGGTCATCGACCGCATCCAGGAACAGCGCGCGCAGATCCTCGCCCGCGCCCAGGAGATCCAGGTCCAGCCGCGCATGGAGCTGGTGCCGGATCTTCCGTCCGAGCCCGACGACGACGAGCCCGCCCCGGGCGGCACGTTCGCGCCGCCCGTCCCCTTCCGACCGAGGAGCGGCTGATGGACCCCGCCGGCCTGATCGGCATCGGCATCGCGTTCGCTGCCATCTTCGGGGCGCTGTTCCTCGAGGGTGCGGACCCGATGTCGATCTTCCTGCCCGCCCCCCTGCTGCTCGTCTGGGTGGGGACCGTCGGCGTCGGCATCGCCGGGCACACCATCAAGGACGTCGTCGGGTCGTTCGCCGCCGTGCCGCGCGCGCTGCGCAGCAAGGCACCGGACCCGGCCGCCACCGTGGACACCGTGGTCGAGCTGGCCGACCGCGCGCGACGCGAGGGTCTGCTCGCCCTGGAGGACGCGACGCGCACGATCGACGACCCGTTCCTGCGCGGCGGCCTGCAGGCGGCGATCGACGGCACCGATCCGGACGACCTGCGCACGATCCTCGAGGACAAGATCTCGACCAAGCGGACGCGGGACCGGGTGCACGCCAAGTACTTCGTGGACATGGGCGGGTACGCGCCCACCATCGGGATCATCGGCACGGTCATCTCGCTGGTGCACGTGCTGGAGAACCTGTCCAAGCCGGCCGAGCTGGGGCACTCCATCGCCGCCGCCTTCGTCGCGACGCTCTGGGGGATCCTGTCCGCGAACGTCGTCTGGCTCCCGCTCGGGGCGCGGATCCGCCGCATCTCCGACCTGGAGTGCGCCCAGATGGAGGTCACGCTCGAGGGCCTGCTCGCCGTGCAGGCGGGTGCGAACCCGCGCCTGGTCGGCGAGCGGCTGCGCAGCCTGCTGCCCGAGGACTCGCCCGCCAAGTCCGCCAAGGCCGCCGCGTGAGTGCCACCACCGCCCATCGGGGCCGGTCGAGGCGCGGTGGCGGCCACGAGGAGGAGCACGTCAACCACGAGCGCTGGCTGATCAGCTACTCGGACATGATCACCGTGCTGATGGCCCTGTTCATCGTCCTGTTCGCCATCAGCCAGGTGGACCAGGACAAGTACGTCGCCCTGCGGGACAGCCTCTCCGCGGGCTTCCAGGACACGACGACGTCCCCGTCGGTGCTCGACGGCAGCGCGGGCACCATGGACGGCACGAGCATCGTCCCGGAGACCAGCCCTGCCGCCGGCACCGCCGGCATGGTGAGCGCCGACAACGGCCTCGGGATGCAGGGCGCCGAGCCCGTGCCGCAGCCGACCACGACCGCGTCGGTGGACCCCGCGGTGCTGGCGGCGGCCGAGAAGGAGGCCGCCCACCTGCAGGAGCTGCAGGCGACGATCGCCGCGAACCTGGCGGCCAACGGGCTCGACGGCACCGTCCGGTTCCGGATCGACGAGCGCGGGCTGGTGCTCGGCCTGGTCGCCGACGACGTCTTCTTCGCCGCCGCGAGCGCCGAGATGACGGAGACCGCCCGCCGGGTGCTGGACGTGGCGGCGCCGTCGCTGGTGGGCCTCGGGGAGCAGATCTCCGTCGAGGGCCACGCCAACGTGATCCCGGTGTCCGGCCGCTACGCCACCAACTGGGAGCTCTCGACCGACCGCGCGACCCAGGTGCTGCGGCACCTCGTCGAGCGCGACGGCATGCCCGGCGGCCGGATCATGGCGATCGGCTTCGGCGACACCCGCCCGCTCGTCGCCGACGGGTCGGCCGAGGCCCTCGTGCAGAACCGCCGCGTCGACCTCGTCATCCTGAGCGCCGCACCCGAGCAGGTGCGCGCGCTCATCCCCGCCCTGACCGCGAAGGGATAGCGCCATGCCCATCGAGCAGCGAGTGGTCTCCGGAGCCAAGATCGGCGGCAAGAAGATCGGCGGAGGGTCGGCCTCGTCGACCCCCGCGGTCCAGGCCGAGGCGCCCGCGAAGAAGTCCAGGAAGAAGCTCCTCCTCGTCGTCGGCGCCGTGGTGCTGCTGGCCGGGGGTGCCGCCGCGTACCTCCTGCTGGGCAAGGGCGGCGGCGGCGAGCCTGCCGCCGAGCCGGCGCCGGTGCCGGGTGCTGTCCTCACGGTGGAGCCGGTGAGCCTCAACCTGGCCGAGGGCCACTACCTGCGCCTCGGCCTCGCGCTGCAGCTCACGGAGGAGGCCGGCGAGGAGGCCCCGGACACCGCGCGGGCACTCGACCTGGCCATCGCCCTGTTCTCGGGCCGCACCGTCGCCGAGGTCTCCGACCCGGCGACGCGCGACGCCCTGACCGCCGAGCTGGCGCACCAGCTCGCCGAGGCCTACGAGGGCGAGGTGATGGACGTCTACCTGACGAACTACGTCACGCAGTAGGCCGGCACAGCCGGCAACCCGGGGCGCCATGGAGGGCGCCACACCGCTCCGCACAGCACCACATCCCGACCCAGGACGGGTCGGTGCGGAGAAGATCCAGCGACAACCGCTCACAAGCTGTGCGCGCCCGCCGATGGGCAGCACGTGACGGTCCAGGACACGATGCCCGCGCGCTCGGCGACAGCTTCTGCGTCGGCCGTGCGCCGCAGTCGCGCCGCAGAGCCCGAGCCCTACGACTTCCGTCGTCCGCTCACGCTCCCGCGAGAGCACGCCCGGCACCTGGAGATGGCGTTCGAGCGGTTCGGCCGGCAGTTCGGCAACCAGCTCACCGCCCGCCTGCGCACCCTGACCCACCTCACGCTTGACCAGCTGTCGCTGAGCACGTACGACGAGTACGTCAACCGCCTGCCGACGCCCACCGCGATGGTGCTCTGCACGATCACCCAGACCCGGCAGACGGCGATGCTCCAGCTCCCGGTCGCCGCGACGATGGTGTGGATCGACTACCTGTTCGGCGGCGACGGGCGCGGCGACGACCGGGAGGGCCGCGAGCTCACCGAGATCGAGCTCACGCTCGTGCGGGACCTGCTCCAGCACTCGCTCAGCGACCTCGAGTACGCGTTCGCCGGGTTGGCGCCGCTGGGGGTGACCGTGCGCGGCGTGCAGTACAACCCGCAGTTCGTGCAGGCCGCCGGGGCCTCCGACACGGTCCTCGTCGCGTCCTTCACCCTGCGCCTCGGCGAGCGCGAGGACGCCCTGACCCTCATGCTCCCGGCCGACACCATGCTCGCCACCCTGCGCGCCGCGGACGGCCCCGTCGCCCGCTCCGAGGACGAGCGCCGGGCCGCCGCGCTCGCCCACGTCGACCTCGAGCGCGCCGTGCAGGACGTGCCCGTCGAGGTCGCCGTCCGCTTCCGCCCCGTGGTCATCCACCCGCGCGACGTCGTCCACCTCGCGGTGGGGGACGTGCTGCCCCTGTCCCACCCGTCGACCGAGCCGCTGGACGTGGTCGTCGACGGGGTCGTGCTCGCCCAGGCCGCCGCCGGCAGCCACGGGTCCCGGCTCGCCTGCCGCGTCGTCACCGTCGAGGAGAACCCCGCATGAACCTCACCGAAGTCCCGACGGCTCGCAGCGCGGCCGACGTCGACGCCGCCGCGACCGCGCTCGCGGCAGCGTCCGCCGCCGCCGCGCTGGTCCCGTCCGCCGTGGCGCTCGTCGCGGTGCCGGCGGACCACACCGAGGTCCCGACGGGCGCGACCGCCCTGGTCGCCTCGTTCGTCGGCTCGCCCAGCGCCGAGCTGGCCCTGGTCGCGGCGGACGTCATCGAGGACGCCCTGGTGTCCGGCGCAGCCGCGGGGACGCCCCTCGCGCTCGCCGACGCGCTGCGTCCCGCGCTCGAGGCCGCCGCCGAGGTGCTCGGCGCCGGCGTGCTCGAGCCCGGCAGGTCCGAGCCGGTGGCGGGTGTGCTCGGCCCGGACACCCACGTCGTCGCCCTCCAGCAGGCGGGCGTGCCGGTCGCCTGGTTCGCGCTGCGCGTCCGCGGCCCCCGTGTGACCGCGCCCACCGCCACCGCGACGACCCCGCGCGCCAACCTGCGCATGCTCTACGACGTCGAGATGACCCTGACGGCCGAGATCGGCCGCACCCGCCTGCCCGTGCGCCAGGTGCTCGAGCTCGCGCCCGGCGCCGTGCTGGAGCTGGACCGCACCGCGGGCAGCCCCGCCGACGTCCTGGTCAACGGCCGGCTCGTCGCGCGCGGGGAGGTCGTCGTCGTCGACGAGGCCTACGGCATCCGCGTGACGGAGATCGTGCCGGGTACGGAGCCGGCTGTCTGATGGTCTCGACGATGCTCGTGCTGCGGGTGCTGCTGGCCCTGACCTGCGTGGTCGGGCTCATCTGGTTCATCGGCCGCCGGTTCGGCGGCGGTCAGCCGCAGCGGTCGTCGCGCGAGCACGTCGTCAAGCTCGTCGGCCGCCAGTCGGTCGGCCGGCACACGGGTGTCGCGGTCGTCGCGGTGGGCAACCGCCGGTTGCTGCTGGGGTACGGCGACCAGCAGGTCACTCTGCTCACCGAGCTGGGCCCCGTGGTCGAGCTCCCGCCGGAGCCGGTGGCCGAGCAGACCGGTCCGCGCCGCGACTGGGTGGCGTCCGCGCTCTCGGCGACCGGCCGCGTCCCCTCGCCACGCCCGGCGCCGTCGCTGGAGACCGCGTCCCCGGAGCCCGCCGCCCTCGAGCAGGCCCCCGCGACGTCGACGCTGCAGGGCTCGATCCTCGCGCCGGAGACGTGGCGTCAGGCCGTCCGCACGCTGCAGGACCGCACGGTGCGCCGATGATCTTCGCCCCCACGCCGCCTACGCCGCCCGGTATCCCCGCGCTGGGCGACACGGTCACGGTCGCGGTCAACGGTGTGAACGGCGCGCCGAGCAGCTCGATCGTCGTGCTGCTCGCGATCACCCTGCTCTCGGTGGCGCCCGCGGTGCTGCTGATGACCACGAGCTTCACCAAGATCTTCGTCGTCCTGTCCTTCACCCGGAACGCCCTCGGCCTGCAAGGCGTGCCGCCCAACCAGGTGCTGGCGGGACTGGCGCTCTTCCTCAGCCTGTTCATCATGGCGCCCGTGATCTCCGACGTGAACGAGCTCGGGGTGCAGCCCTATCTCGCGGGGGACGCGACGTTCACCGAGGCGGTCGACGTCGGCAAGGCCCCGCTC
Organism: Cellulomonas sp. P1_G12_2; assembly: GCF_056405535.1. Classification (NCBI taxonomy): domain Bacteria; kingdom Bacillati; phylum Actinomycetota; class Actinomycetes; order Micrococcales; family Cellulomonadaceae; genus Cellulomonas; species Cellulomonas sp. P1_G12_2. Next base: position 812,276 of record NZ_JBFUBX010000001.1, read on the forward strand.
CAGGAGTTCATGCTGGAGCACACGCGCGAGGAGGACCTCGCCCTGCTCACCCGCGCGGCGGGGCTGGAGAACCCGGAGGACCCGTCCGCGGTCCCGTTCGGCACCCTGGTCCCCGCGTTCCTGCTCTCCGAGCTGCGCTCGGCGTTCATCATGGGCTTCGTCATCTTCGTGCCGTTCCTGGTCATCGACCTGGTGGTCTCGGCGTCGCTGATGTCGATGGGCATGATGATGCTGCCCCCGGTGATGATCGCCCTGCCGTTCAAGCTGCTGCTCTTCGTGCTCGTCGACGGCTGGGGCCTGGTGGTCACGGCTCTCGTGGGCTCGTACACCGGGGCGGGGTAGCGATGGACACCAACGCCGTCCTCGACGTCGGCATCGACGCCCTGGTGCTCGCCGCGAAGCTCTCCGCACCGGTGCTCGTCACCGCCCTGGTGGTCGGGTTCATCGTGTCGCTGGTGCAGTCGGTGACCCAGATCCAGGAGGTCACGCTCAGCTTCGTGCCCAAGGCCGTCGCCGCGGGGATCGCGCTCATCGTCTGCGGGCACTGGATGATCTCGGAGCTGGTCGCGTTCACCCACGACCTGTTCGCGCGCATCCCGATGCTCGTCGGCGGCTGACGTGGACCCGATCTCCGTCGCCCTGCCGCTCGCGGGCCTGCAGACGACCATGCTCGCCGGCGTGCGCATCGTCGCGTTCCTCGTCATCGCCCCGCCGTTCTCGCAGCGCGCGGTGCCCAGCATCGTCAAGGTGACCCTCGCCCTCGCGCTCGCGCTGGCGATCACGCCGCGGCTCGAACCCGTGGCGGCCGACGGGACCGGTGCCTTCGTCGGCTCCCTCGTGATGCAGGCGGTGGTCGGTGCCGCGTTCGGGTTCCTCGTGATGCTCGCGTTCTCGGCCGTGCAGTCGGCCGGCACGCTGATCGACCTGTTCGGTGGTTTCCAGATGGCGGCCGCGTTCGACCCGATGAGCATGACCAGCGGCGCCCAGTTCCAGCGGCTGTACCAGATGGCCGCCGTCGTCCTGCTGTTCGTCACCGACGGGTACCAGGTGGTGCTCGCGGGTCTGGTCCGCACGTTCGACGCGCTGCCGCTGGGTGCGGTGCTCGACCTGAGCGCGCTCGGCGAGTCGGTGACCACCGGCCTGTCGCAGATGTTCGTCGGGGCGATGCAGATCGCCGGACCCCTGCTCGTGGTGCTCTTCCTCGCGGACGTGGGCCTCGGCCTGCTCACCCGGGTCGCGCCCGCGCTCAACGCGTTCGCGATGGGCTTCCCGCTGAAGATCTTGCTCACCCTGTCGTTCGGCGCGTTCGCGTTCCTCGCGCTGCCCGCGGTGGTCGAGGGCCTGACCGGGCGCTCGGTCGAGGCGATGCTGGGGGTGGCGCGGTGAGCGAGAGCGGCGAGCGCAGCGAGAAGGCCACCGCGCAGCGCATGAAGGAGGTGCACCGCAAGGGCAAGCTCGGGCGGTCGCAGGACCTCTCGGCCTGGATCGGGATGGGCGCCGCCGTCCTCACGCTGCCGATGGTGGTCACCCGGGGCCAGGCTGCCGCGCTCGACCAGCTGGCGGCGGTCCGCGACGTGGCGCGGAACCCCACCGCCGCGGGTGCCGTGCAGGTGCTCGACGACGCGCTGCGCTCGCTGCTGACCACACTCGCCCCCCTGTTCGTCGTGCTGGTGCTCGTCACGGTGGCGGTGGGCATGGCGCAGGGCGGGGTCCACCCGCGCCGGTTCACCATCCACGTGGACCAGTTCAAGCCCGTGAACGCCGCCAAGCGGCTGGTCGGCGCGCAGGCCTGGTGGCAGGGCGCCCAGACCCTGCTCAAGACCGGCGCCGTCGCGCTCGTGCTCCTGGTCGGGCTGCAGGCGCTGGTGCCCACGCTGATGGCCTCCGGCCAGCTGCCCCTGTCGCACCTGCTCGGCGTGGCCGGCGACGGCACCGCCTCGCTCCTGCGGACCGGAATCGCCGCGGGCATCCTGCTGGCGGTCGCCGACGTGGTGGTGGTGATGCGGCGCAACCGGAAGCAGACGCGGATGACCCTCCAGGAGCTCAAGGAGGAGAACAAGCGCACCGAGGGGGACCCCATGCTCAAGGGCGCTATCCGGTCCAAGCAGCTCTCGATGAGCCGTAACCGGATGATGTCGGAGGTCGCCACCGCCGACGTCGTGCTGGTCAACCCGACGCACGTCGCGGTCGCGCTGCGCTACGAGCCCGGCTCGGGAGCACCCAAGGTCGTCGCCAAGGGGGCCGGCGCTGTCGCGGCCCGCATCCGCGCCGAGGCGACCGAGCGCCGGGTGCCGATGGTCGAGGACATCGCGCTGGCCCGCGCCCTGCACGCCGCGTGCGAGCTGGGCCAGGAGGTCCCCGCGCACCTGTTCACCGCGGTCGCCCGGGTGCTCGCGTTCGTGATGGCCCTGCGCCGTCGTGGCGCCGGCGCCGGCCAGCACCGCGTCCCCGGCGGCTCCACGCTGCCCGCCGACGACACCACCGACCACCGGTCCGCGGCCCGCGCCGCCCGCCGGCCGGCCCGGGCACCCCGCCCGCCGGCCCCGTCCGCCTCCTCGTCCGAGAAGCAAGGGTCCTGATGAAGAACCGCTCCGTCTCCCAGATGGCCGTGCCCGCCGGTGTGGTGGGCATCGTCCTGATGCTGGTGGTGCCGCTCCCCGCCGCCCTGCTCGACGTGCTCATCGCGATCAACATCACCGTGTCGCTGGTCATCCTGCTCACCAGCATGTACGTCAAGCGACCGCTGGACTTCTCGGTGTTCCCGTCGCTGATCCTGGTGTTCACCCTGTTCCGGCTGGGGCTCAACGTGGCCTCGACCCGGCTGGTGCTCCGGGACGGGTACGCGGGCCAGGTCATCGACGCGTTCGGGCACATCGTCGTCGGCGGCTCGCTCGTCATCGGCCTGGTGATCTTCCTGATCCTCGTGGTCATCCAGTTCGTCGTCATCACCAACGGCGCCGGGCGCGTGGCGGAGGTCGGGGCGCGGTTCACGCTCGACGCCATGCCGGGCAAGCAGATGGCCATCGACGCCGACCTGAACTCGGGCCTCATCGACGAGGACACGGCGCGGCAGCGTCGGGCGGACGTCGCGGCGGAGGCGGACTTCTACGGCGCCATGGACGGCGGGTCCAAGTTCGTCAAGGGCGACGCGATCGCCGGCATCATCATCACGGTCATCAACCTGGTGGGCGGGTTCGCCATCGGGATGCTCCAGATGGGCATGAGCCCGGCGGAGTCGCTGCAGCGGTTCAGCCTGCTGACCATCGGCGACGGCCTGGTCACCCAGATCCCCGCGCTCCTGCTGTCGGTGTCCACCGGCATCGTGGTAACGCGCGCCACGGCCGAGGGGGACATGGGCACCGCGGCCGCGAAGCAGCTGGGCCAGTCCCGGACCGCGCTGGTGATCGCGGGTGTCGGCGCCATCGCGCTGGCCCTGCTGCCGGGCATGCCGAAGGTGCCGTTCCTCCTGGTGGGCGCAGCGCTCCTGCTCGTGGCGCAGCGGTCCCGCGCCACCGAGGCCAAGGAGTCGGCCGCCGAGCAGGCGGGTGCGGTCACCGCCGCGACGGCGCCGGCCAGCGACAGCCCCGAGCAGCTCATCGAGCAGATGCGCGTGCACACCCTCGAGATCCTGCTGGCGCCGGACCTGGTCGACCTCGTCGGCTCCGGACCGGACCAGGACCTGCTCGCCCGCGTCCGTGGCCTGCGGCGCAAGACCGCCCTGGAGCTGGGGATCGTCGTGCCGCCGGTGCGCACGCGGGACAGCGTCGACCTGCCGCGGTCCACCTACGTGGTGCGCATCGCGGGGGTGGAGGTCGGCCGGGGCGAGGCGCCCGCGGGGCGGATGCTCGCGCTCGGAGACGACCTCGGGTCGCTGCCCGGCACCACCGTGCACGAGCCGGTCTTCGGCCTGCCCGGCAAGTGGATCCCGGCCGAGCTGCGGCACGCGGCGGAGATGTCCGGCGCGACGGTCGTCGACCGGGTCTCCGTGCTCATCACCCACCTGGGCGCGCTCATCAGCCAGCACGCCGCCCGGCTCCTGGGCCGCGAGGACGTGCGCGTGCTCACCGAGGGCGTCAAGCGCGTCAACCCGTCGGTGGTCGAGGAGCTCATCCCCACCCTGCTGAGCCTGGGCGAGGTGCAGCGGGTGCTCCAGGGCCTGCTGGCCGAGGAGGTGCCGATCCGCGACTTGGGCCGGATCTACGAGTCGCTGACCCTGCGCGCGCGCGTCAGCACCGAGCCCGAGGGCCTGGTCGAGGCCGCCCGCGCGGCGCTGGGCCCGGCGCTCGGTTCGCTGTACGTGCAGGACGGTTCGCTGCGCGCGATCACGCTGGACGCCGTGCTCGAGCAGCAGCTGGTCGAGTCGCTGCGGCCGTCGGAGCAGGGCACGCACCTGCTGGTCGACCCGGCCCGGCTCGAGTCGGTGCTGGCGCAGCTGCGCGACGCGGTGGCGATCGCCGAGCAGGACGGCCGGACGGTCGTGCTGGCCTGCGCGCCCGCCATCCGGCCCGCGCTGCGTCGCCTGGTCGCGATGGGCCTGCCGCGCCTGCCCGTGCTCTCGTACGCCGAGGTCACGGGTGTCGGCGCCCTGGTGGAGACCGTCGGGGCGGTGAGCGGTGGCCACGCGATTGCTGCTTGAGGGCGGTGACCTGGCGAGGCTCATGGCGCAGGTGCGCGACGAGCTGGGCCCCGGGGCGCGGATCATCAGCGCCGAGCGGGTGCGCAGCGGCGGCGTGGCGGGCTTCTTCGCGCGGGAGCGGTTCGAGCTCACGGTCGACGTGCCCGAGCCGCCGCCGGCGCGCCCTCGCGCCCGGCGCGGACCTGCGGCGCCGGCGGCGGGCATCGAGGCCCTGCTCGCGGCGGCCGACGCGTCCGACGCCCTGCCGGACGGTTCGACCGTCGAGGTCGACCCCGGCCCCACGGGTCCCACCGTCTCGACGGGCGACCCGTCGTTCGCGGCGATCCTGGACCAGATGCGGTCCATGGCCGGAGCTCCGGAGCCGGCTGACATCGAGATCCCGGCGCCGGCCCCCGAGGACCCGCTGCGGGTCGCCCTGCGCGGACTGGGCGTGCCGGACCGGCTGCTCGTCGGCGAGCCGCTGACGCTCCCCTCGGTGCTCGCCCGCGTGCCCGCCGCCCCGGTCGCCCCGCGCGGGCCCGGGCAGGTGATCGCGATCGTCGGCGCCCAGGAGGACGCCGACGCCGTGGCTCTCCTGCTCGCCGAGCGGCTGCGCCTCGAGCGGTCTGCCGTGGTCGCCACCGGTGCGCGCGCGGCCACCTCCACCGGCCTGGCGCGGGCCGCGGGCGCCCACGAGCTGTCCACCTGGCGCGAGCGGGCGACACGCGCACCGCACCCGGGGATCGTCGCGATCGCCGTGGGACCCGACCCCGCGGACCGGGTCGATGCCGCCGCACTCCTGCGCGCTGCCCGCGCCGACCAGGTGTGGGCCGTGGTCGACGCGCGGACCAAGACGGTCGACGCTGCGACGTGGCTGACCCAGGTGGGTGGCGAGCGCGGTGTCGACGCGGTCGCCGTGCGCGGCCTCTTCGACACGGCCCAGCCCGGCACCGTGCTGGACCTGGGCGTGCCGGTCGCCTGGGTCGACGGCGTGCCCGCAACCACCGTGGCCTGGGCCGCGGCGCTCGGACAGGCCCTCGGACCTGCGGGCGACGCGCCTCGCGGCGCACGAGGGATCGCGGGGTAGGGTCACCGCATGCTCGTGCTCAGCCGTCGCGTGGGGGAACGGCTCGTGATCGGTGACGACATCGTCGTCACGGTCATCGAGGTCCGCAGCGACGGCGTGCGCATCGGGATCGACGCCCCGCGGCACGTGCGCGTGCACCGGGCCGAGGTGCTCGACGCGCTCACCGCCGCCAACGTGGACGCGGTCGCGGCGGACGACCGGACGGCCGCGGCGCTGCGGCGCCTGGTGTCACCCGCCCCGGCCCAGCCGGACCCCTCAGGAACCTCGCCCTCCGACCGATGAGGTCGGACGCCGGGACGCTGGGTCCTCGGCGGGCTGGAGGGCACCGTGGAGGACGTCGACGAGATCGTCCGTGAGTTCCTGGTCGAGAGCTACGAGAACCTCGACCAGCTGGACCGCGACCTCGTGGCGCTCGAGGAGTCGCCCGGGTCTCGTCCGCTGCTGAGCAGCATCTTCCGGACCATCCACACCATCAAGGGCACCAGCGGGTTCCTCGCGTTCGGGCGCCTCGAGCGCGTCGCGCACGCCGGCGAGAACCTGCTGGTCGAGCTCCGCGACGGACGCCGGTCCATGGACCAGCCGACCACCGACGTGCTCCTGCGCCTCACGGACGTCGTGCGCGAGATCCTCGCCGCGATCGAGGCGGACGGCACCGAGGGTGACGTGAGCGTCGACGCCGTCATCGAGTCCGTCGAGGCGGTCCGCGACGGACGCACACCGGCACCGGCCGAGCCCGCGGTCGTCGACGAGCCCGTCGACGAGCCCGTCGTCGAGCCCCTCCTCGCGCCCGCGCCGGGAGTGATCGTCGAGCGGACCCCTGGCGCCCCCGTCGTCCCCACCCAGCCGGCCGCACCCGTCGCCGAGCACCTCCGCGAGGAGGTCGGTGCGCTGCGCAGCGCCGCCGACACCTCCATCCGCGTGGACGTCGAGCTGCTCGACGCGCTCATGCGTCAGGTGGGCGAGCTCGTCCTCGCCCGCAACCAGATCACCCGCCTCTCGTCCGGGACCGACGACGTCGACCTCGCGCGCTCGGCGCAGCGCCTCAACCTCATCGCCGGTGAGCTGCAGGAGGGCGTCATGAAGACGCGGATGCAGCCCATCGAGCACGTGTGGTCCAAGATGCCGCGCATCGTGCGGGACCTGGCCGCCGCGTGCGGCCGCGAGGTCCAGCTGGAGATGACCGGTGGCGACACCGAGCTGGACCGCAGCCTGCTGGAGGCGGTCAAGGACCCGCTGACCCACCTGGTGCGCAACGCGGTCGACCACGGCATCGAGCCGTCCGGGCAGCGCGTCGCGGCCGGCAAGCCCGCCCGGGGCGTGCTGTCGCTGCGGGCGTACCACGCGGGCGGGCAGGTCGTGGTCGAGGTCGCCGACGACGGCCGGGGCATCGACCCCGAGCGGGTCGCGGCGAAGGCCGTCGAGAAGGGTCTGCGCACCCCCGACCAGCTCTCGACGGTCAGCAACGCCGAGCTGCTCCAGCTGCTCTTCCTGCCCGGCTTCTCCACCGCCGAGGCGGTCACGAACGTGTCCGGCCGCGGGGTCGGGATGGACGTCGTGCGCACCAAGGTCGAGGCGATCGGCGGCACCGTCGACGTGGACTCGACCGTCGGCTCCGGCACCGTGTGGCGCCTGCGCATCCCGCTGACGCTGGCGATCATGCCTGCGCTCACGGTGGAGTGCGCCGGGGACCTGTACGCGGTGCCGCAGGTCAACCTGCTCGAGCTCGTCGCGCTCGACGGGCAGCGTTCGGGCTCCGGGATCGAGTACGTGCACGCCGCGCCGGTCTACCGGCTGCGCGGCGAGCTGCTGCCGCTGGTGTCGCTCGCGTCGGTGCTCGGGGTCGACGCGGACGGTCCCGCCGAGGGGTCGAGCGTCATCGCGGTCGTGCAGGCCGACCACCAGCGCTTCGGCCTGCTGGTGGACCGGGTGCTGAACACCGAGGAGATCGTGGTCAAGCCGCTGTCGGCGCGCCTGAAGTCGATCGGCGGGTACGCGGGGGCCACCGTGCTCGGGGACGGGCGCGTCGCGCTCATCCTCGACGTACAGGCGATCGCGCGCCGTGCGCTGGTCGGCGAGCTGGAGCAGGTGAGCAGCGAGGCGGCCCGTCGCGCGCAGGAGGCTGCCGCCCGCGCCATGCCGATGGAGCAGGTGCTGGTCGTCGGCATCGGCGGGGGTCGCCGGGTGGCCATGCCGCTCGCGTCGGTGGCCCGCCTGGAGCACGTCCAGGCCGCGCAGGTGGAGCTCGTCGGGGGACGTGAGGTGGTCCAGTACCGCGGCACGATCCTGCCGCTGGCCCGCCTCGACCGGGTGCTCGGGGGCTACGGCGACGAGCTGGGCGAGGAGCTGCTGGTCGTCGTCTACAGCCGCGCCGGGCGCAGCGTCGGCCTGGTCGTGCACGAGATCGTCGACATCGTCGACGACGACGTCGCGCGCCACTCGGACATCGAGGACCACGGCCTGGTCGGCTCGACGGTCCTGGGCGACCGGGTCACCGAGCTGCTCGACGTCCGCACGGCCATCCTGGCGGCGGACCACGCCTTCTACGACACCCCGCCGACGTCCGACGAGCTCGACGGGCTCGCCGGGCTCCCCGGGCACCCCGACCTGGTGGGAGCCGCACGATGAGCCAGTACGTGACGTTCACTCTCGACGGCAGCCTCTACGGGATCGACGTGGTGCGCGTGCAGGAGGCGCTGCGCTCGCACGCCCGGACGCGGGTGCCGCTGGCGCCGCCCACGGTGGCCGGCCTGGTGAACTTGCGCGGTCAGGTGGTCCTCACCATCGACCTGCGCACCCGGCTGGGTCTGTCCGGTCGCGCCGACCTGGCGGAGCCGATGATGGTCGTCGTCCAGGTGGACGGGGAGCCGGTGAGCCTGCTGGTCGACGAGATCGGGGACGTGGTCGAGGTAGGCCCGGGCTCGTTCGAGACGCCGCCCGACACGCTCGACGCCGCCCTGCGCCCGCTCATCCTCGGCGCCCACAAGCTCGAGGGCGGCCTGCTGCTGGTGCTCGACGTGGATCAGGCCGCCGCCGCCTGACGCGTGCTCGGAGCAACCTGTTTGTCCGGGTCTTCACCCGGCTGACTGCTTACCGCGGGGGCGTGCCGACCGATCGGCGGGGTGCAGGCCCACCAGGGGTCTCGCACGAAGAGAGGCACCCCATGTCGACGACCCAGCCTGCGGCCGAGGGCCGGACGACGCGCCGTGGCGCGTGGTTCGCCGACCGGTCGGTCCGGACCAAGATCCTCGCCCTGACCGCGATCTTCGCGCTCACGTCCGCGGGATCCGGCGTCTACGCGCTGATCACGATGGAGCAGATGGCGGCCCAGACCGAAGAGCTCTCGACGACCGTGACGACGATCATGGCGCCGCTGAGCACGGTCCACCAGGACCAGCTCAAGGCCCGCATGATCGTCGCCCAGCTCGGCGCGACGCGCAGCCCGGAGGCCCAGGAGCACTGGCTCCAGGAGCAGGTGGACAACGACGCCGAGATCGACGCGGCCATCGCGGAGTTCGAGGCGGCGGGCGGCGACGTGGTGCCCACGTGGGCCGACTTCCGCTCGGGCTTCGACGCCTGGCGCACCGCCCGGGACGAGCAGCTGGTCCCGGCCGCGACCAGTGGCGACAGCGCGCTCTACGAGCAGGTGCTGAACGAGGTCACCGAACCCCTGAAGTCCACCTACGTCGACGCGCTCGACGCCGCGGCAGCTGCCGGCGACGAGTACGCACAGGGCATCGCCGACGAGGCGCGCGCCGAGGCGGACACGGCCTCGACCGTGCTCATCGTGACGCTGCTGCTGGCGATCATCGGGTGCACGGCCCTGGGTGCCGTGGTCGCCGGGGCGATCCGCAAGTCCGTGCAGCGGGTCCAGGGGTCGCTCGAGGCGCTGGCCCGCGGCGACGTGACCGTGCGTGCCGACGTGCACAGCCGCGACGAGATCGGCCGCATGGCCACCTCACTGACCATCGCGCAGGACTCGCTCCAGCGGACCCTGGCCGGTGTGGTGGAGACGTCGGAGACGGTGGCGGCGGCGGCGGAGGAGCTGTCGGCGTCGTCGGGTCAGGTGGCGGCGGGGTCGGATGAGACGTCGGCGCAGGCGGGTGTGGTGGCTGCGGCTGCGGAGCAGGTGTCGCGCAACGTGCAGGCGGTGGCGGCGGGTGCGGAGCAGATGGGTGCTTCGATCCGGGAGATCGCGCAGAACGCGAACCTGGCGGCGAAGGTGGCGGGTCAGGCGACGTCGGCGGCGGAGTCGGCGAACGATCAGGTGGCGCGGTTGGGGGAGTCCAGCCAGCAGATCGGGAATGTGGTCAAGACGATCACGAGCATCGCGGAGCAGACGAACTTGTTGGCGTTGAACGCCACGATCGAGGCGGCGCGTGCGGGTGAGGCGGGCAAGGGGTTCGCGGTGGTGGCCGGGGAGGTCAAGGAGCTGGCCTCGGAGACGGCTCGGGCGACGGAGGACATCGCGCGGCGGGTGGAGGCSATYCAGGCGGACACCACGGGGGCGGTGGCGGCGATCGGGCAGATCGCGGCGATCATCGCCTCGATCAACGACTATCAGCTGACGATCGCCTCGGCGGTGGAGGAGCAGACGGCGACGACGAACGAGATGTCGCGGGGGGTCGCGGAGGCGGCGACGGGSTCGGGGGAGATCGCGRTSAACATCGGTGGGGTCGCGGCGTCGGCGGCGTCGTCCTCGGAGGTGCTCGGTCAGATGGGTCAGGCGGTCGGCGAGCTCGCCCGCCTGTCCCACGACCTGCGCACCCGCGTCTCGGCGTTCCAGTTCTGATGGGCGCGTCGATGAAGCGCACCGCGGCCGCCCTCGTGGCGGTCGGCCTCCTCGCGACCGGCTGCGCCGGACCCGGTGCCGACGACGAGACCCAGCTGGTCGGGGTCGCGATGCCGACCACCGTGCAGGAGCGCTGGATCGGTGACGGCGAGAACCTGGAGGCGCAGTTCACGTCGCTCGGCTACGACGTCTCCCTGCAGTACGCCGACGACAGCGTGGACACCCAGATCGCGCAGCTCACCGCGATGATCGACGCCGGGGCGGACGCCCTGGTGGTCGGTGCCGTCGACGGCAGCAAGCTGCGCGGGGTGCTGTCCCAGGCGGCGTCGGCCGGGATCGCGATCCTGTCCTACGACCGGCTCATCCGGGACAGCCCGGACGTCGGCTACTACGCCTCGTTCGACAACTGGAGCGTCGGCGTCCTCCAGGCGAACGCCCTGCTGACCGGCCTCGGCGCGATCGACGCGTCGGGCGCCCGGACGTCCGCCCCCGGTCCGTGGGCGATCGAGATCTTCGCGGGCTCGCCCGACGACAACAACGCCACGGTCTTCTACCAGGGCGCCATGTCGGTGCTGCAGCCGTACCTCGACTCCGGCGTGCTCGTCGTGCCCTCGGGCCAGACCGACTTCGCCACCGTGGGGACGCCCGGGTGGAAGGGTGAGACCGCGGCGGCACGCCTGCAGACGCTGACCGGTCCGTACCTGGGCGGCCTGCACCTCGACGGGATCCTGGCCCCCAACGACGGCATCGCGATCGCGGTGCTCGATGCGGCGCGCTCGGGACTCGGCTACGGCGGGGACGGACCGGCGCTGCCGGTGGTCCCGGGCCAGGACGCCGAGCTGGCGTCGGTGCGCTCCATCGTCGCGGGCGAGCAGTACTCGACCGTCTACAAGGACACCCAGCAGCTGGCGGAGGTGGCCGTGCAGATGGTGCGCGCCCTGCTGGCCGGCGACGAGCCCGAGGTGAACGACACGACGTCGTACGACAACGGCGTGCAGGTGGTCCCGTCCTATCTGCTGGCCCCGCAGCTGGTCACGCTCGACAACTACCGCGAGGTCCTCGTGGACGGCGGCTACTACTCGCAGGACGAGCTGGGCACCCCGCCCGCTGGAGGATCCAAGTGACGACGACCCGTACGCGCGCCCGCTGGTTCTGGGACCGGCCCATCGGCGCCAAGATCGCGACGGCCCTGGTGGTGCTGGGCACCATGTTCGGGCTGGTCGGCGGCGCCGGTGCGGTCGCGCTCTACCGTGCGGGCGAGCACCTGCAGGACATGTCCGCGCTCACTGGTCGGCTGCAGTCCGCGATGGCGGAGCTGCGGACCGCGCAGGCGCGCAGCCACCTGCTGGTGCACCGGGCGGTCGAGGCGACCGACCCCGCGGTCCGCACCCAGCTGCTCACGTCGTCGGACTGGGTGGACGGCGACGTCGCGCGACAGATCGCCGTGATCGAGGAGTTCCCGCAGGCCGAGACCGCGCAGTGGTCCGACTTCGTCACCCGCTGGGACGCCTGGGTCGCGTACCGCGACGCCACCCTGGTGCCGTTCGTGCAGGCCGGTGACCAGGTCGGTCTCGCCGCGGCGATCCGGGCCAGCGCGGCCGCGGACCCCGACGCCGCCGGCCGCCCGCTCGCGCTCGCGCAGGGCCAGGTGGACGCGCAGGTCGACGAGATCCTCGCCGCCGGCCAGGCCGAGGTCGACCAGACGATCCTGGTGCTCGCGATCGCGTTCGTGCTCGGCGCCCTGTTCTCCGGGGCGCTCGCCGCGGCGGTCACCCGGCGGATCACGCGCGCCGTCCGGAGCGTCCAGGCGTCCCTCGACGCCATGGCGGACGGCGACCTCACGGTCGTCTCGCCCGTCGAGTCGGGCGACGAGACCGGCCGGATGGCCGCCTCGCTCACCCGCGCCCAGACGTCGCTGCGGGCCACGCTCGCGGGCGTCGTCGAGACGGCGGCCGGTGTCGCGGCCTCTGCCGAGCAGCTCACCGAGTCCAACGGGCGCGTGGCCGGTGCGGCGCAGGAGACCAGCGCGCAGGCCGGGGTGGTCGCCGCAGCGGCCGAGCAGGTCAGCCGCAACGTCCAGGCGGTGGCGGCGGGCGCCGAGCAGATGGGTGCCTCCATCCGGGAGATCGCGCAGAACGCGACCGAGGCCGCCAAGGTGGCGCACAAGGCGACCGGCGTGGCCGAGGCCACCAACCAGCAGGTCGCCCGGCTCGGTGAGTCCAGCCAGCAGATCGGCAACGTGGTCAAGACGATCACCAGCATCGCCGCGCAGACCAACCTGCTGGCCCTCAACGCCACCATCGAGGCCGCGCGCGCCGGGGCGGCGGGCAAGGGGTTCGCCGTCGTCGCGGGGGAGGTCAAGGAGCTCGCGTCGGAGACGGCCCGCGCCACCGAGGACATCGCGCGCCGGGTCGAGGCCATCCAGCAGGAGACGGCCGGTGCGGTGTCCGCGATCGCGGAGATCAGCGCCATCGTCACGTCCATCAACGACTTCCAGCTGACTATCGCGTCCGCGGTCGAGGAGCAGACGGCGACGACGAACGAGATGTCGCGCGGTGTGGCCGAGGCCGCGACCGGCTCCGGGGAGATCGCCGTGAACATCACGGGTGTGGCGTCCGCGGCCCAGAGCAGCACCGACGTGCTCGTGGAGGTCGGCGGACAGGTCGACGAGCTCGCGGTCCTGTCGCACCGCCTGCGCGACCGCGTGTCCGCGTTCACCTTCTGACCCGCTCACAACGCCCGCGCCCACGCCGATAGGCAGCACGACACCGGAATCCCGGTGCCCGACCCTGGAGGAACCGTGACGAGGATCCGCGTGCTGGTGGTCGACGACTCGGTCGTCGTCCGCCGACTCGTCACCGACGCGCTGTCGAGAGACCCGGAGATCGAGGTCGTCGGGGTCGCGGCCAACGGGAAGCTGGCCCAGGCGAAGGTGGCCCAGCTGGCACCGGACCTGGTGACCATGGACATCGAGATGCCGGAGATGGACGGCATCGAGGCGGTCCGCGCGCTGCGACGCTCGGGACACCGGATGCCGATCGTCATGTTCTCCACGCTCACCGAGCGCGGCGCGTCGGCCACGCTCGACGCGCTCGTCGCGGGCGCCCAGGACTACGTGACCAAGCCGGCGAACGTCGGCAGCGTCCAGGAGTCGCTCGCGCAGGTCGCCGACAACCTGATCCCCAAGATCAAGGCCCTCGTCGGGCCGGTCCGCAGCCGCGGCCCGCTGGGGGCGACGACGACGGCCGCGCGCCCCGCGGTGCTGCCGACGCCCGCACGGACGCGCGTCGCTGTGCGTCCGGAACCGGCCTCGCACGCCGTCCGCGCGGTCGTCATCGGCTCGTCGACGGGTGGCCCGGAGGCGCTGTCCAAGCTGGTCGCCGCCCTGACGACGCCGCCGTCGGTGCCGGTGCTCGTGGTCCAGCACATGCCCCCGGTGTTCACCCGGCAGCTGGCCGCCCGGCTCGACAGGCTCGGGCCCGCGCGCGTGGTCGAGGCCGAGGACGGCACGGAGCTGCGTCCGGGCACGGTGCACGTCGCCCCCGGCGACCGCCACCTCGAGCTCCACCGCCGCGGCGACGTCCTGCGGACCGTGCTCACGGACGGACCGCCGGTGAACTACTGCCGCCCGTCGGTCGACGTCCTGTTCCGCTCCGCGGTGCGCGCGATCGGCGGCGACCTGCTCGCCGTCGTGCTCACCGGCATGGGCGCGGACGGTCGCACCGGGTGCGAGGACGTCGTCGGTGCGGGAGGCACCGTCCTGGTGCAGGACGAGCCGACGAGCGTCGTGTGGGGGATGCCCGGTGCGGTCGCGACCGCGGGGTTCGCGCACCGCATCCTCCCGCTGCTGGATGTGGCCCCGACGATCGAGCGCGTGCTCGCCGAGGCCCACGCCGGTGAGAGGAGCTCTCGGTGGGTCTGACCCCGGAGTCCTTCTCGTTCGTCGCCGACCTCGTGCGGCGGCGCAGCGCCATCCAGCTGGCACCCGGCAAGGAGTACCTCGTGGAGAGCCGGCTGCTGCCGCTGGCGCGCGAGGAGGGGATCGTCGACGTCGACGCCTATGTGATGCGCGTCCGCGGCGGCGGCCGGGAGGCCGACCTCGTCCGCGTGGTCGAGGCGCTGACCACCAACGAGACGTCCTGGTTCCGCGACTCGACCCCGTTCGGGGCGCTGCGCTCGACCGTCGTGCCGGCGGTGGTCGCCACCCGCGGGCCGGCCACGCGCTTGCGGGTGTGGTCCGCCGCGTGCTCGACCGGCCAGGAGCCGTACTCGATCGCGATGACCCTCGCGGACTGCCTGCCGTCGACCGCCTCGTTCGAGATCGTCGCGACGGACCTGTCGGAGCAGGTGCTCACCCGCGCGCGGGAGGGCCACTACAGCCAGCTCGAGGTCAACCGGGGGTTGCCGGCGCCGATGCTCGTGCGGCACTTCGCGCGAGCGGGTGCCGGGTGGGAGGTGGCCCCGCAGCTGCGCACGCACGTGACGTTCCGCGCGCACAACCTGCTCGACGCGCCCCCGGCCGGTGGTCCGTTCGACGTGGTGTTCCTGCGCAACGTGCTCATCTACTTCGACCTGCCCACCAAGCGCGCGATCCTGCGTCGCCTCCGGCAGGTGCTGCGCCCCGACGGCGCGCTGCTGCTGGGCGCCGCCGAGACGACCATCGGCGTCGACGACGACTGGGTCCGGATGCCCGCCGGTGCCGGCTCGATCTACCGCCCCGTCCGACCTGTGCCCGACCCGCTCGGCATCCCGCAACCCCGGACCGCGACGTGGTCCGCCCCCACACCCGCCGTCCCGGCCCCCGTGCTGACCCGAGGAGCACCACGATGAGAGCGCTCGTGATCGACGACTCGCGCACGATGCGACGCATCGTGTCCGGGGCCTTGCACCCTCTCGGCTTCGAGACGTACGAGGCCGAGCACGGCCGTGCGGCGCTCGACCTGCTCGAGGACGGCCTCCACGTGGAGCTCGCGTGCATCGACTGGAACATGCCCGTGATGGACGGGCTCACGTTCGTCTCCGAGGTCCGCGCCAACCCCGCGTGGCGCAGCATCACGCTGATGATGGTGACCACCGAGAGCGAGCAGGGCCAGATCGTGCGCGCGCTCGCCGCGGGCGCCCACGAGTACCTCATCAAGCCGTTCACGCCCGACGCCATCCGCGGGAAGCTCGACCTGCTCGGGCTCGTCGCGGTCGAGGAGCCCGCATGACCACGCTCGTCGAGCACGACCAGGTCCTCGCCATCGCGCAGGAGGTCTTCGCCGCCATGGTCGACGGCGACGTCGGTCTGCTGCAGCCGTGGCCCGGTGAGCTGCCGGAGATCGAGGACGGCGTGGTCGCGTGGGTGGACCTGCACGGCCCGTGGCCGGGCCGCGCCGAGCTGACGACGTCCGGCGCCACGGCGAGCGACCTCACGCGGGCCCTCCTGGGCATGGGCGACGACGAGGTCGTCACGTCGCTCGACCTGGTCGACGCGTTCGGCGAGGTGGCCAACGTCGTCGGCGGCAACGTGAAGTCGCTCCTGCCGCTGCAGGGCAGCCTCGGCCTGCCGCAGGTGGCGCCCAGCGCTCCGGCCGTGCCCGGCGCACGGCTCGTGCAGGAGCTCCCGCTGTCCTGGCGCGGCCACCCGTTGGTCGTCGCCGTGTGGGCGTTCGCCCAGCCCGCTCTCCCGGAAGGAACCCGACTCTCATGATCCGAGTCCTCGTCACCGACGACAGCCGCGTGATGCGGCAGATCGTCATCCGCACGCTGCGCCAGGCCGGCTACGAGTGGGACGTCCGCGAGGCGGCCGACGGCGCCGAGGCCCTCGAGGCCATCCGGGCCGACGAGCCCGACGTCGTCCTGTCGGACTGGAACATGCCGAATATGAACGGCATCGACCTGCTGCGCCGGCTGCGTGCGGAGGGGTTCGGGACGCCGTTCGGCTTCGTCACGTCCGAGGGCTCTCCGGAGATGCGGGCGCAGGCCGAGTCGGCGGGCGCCCTGTTCCTCATCGCCAAGCCGTTCACGCCCGAGGCGTTCCGCGCGGTCATCGACCCGGTGCTGGCATGAGCGCCCAGACACCGCTGCCGTCCGCGAAGCACGTCCGCGAGCTGGTCGAGGGGCTCATCGGCCGCGACGTGCAGGTGGCGACCGGGGGAGCGATGCTCGACCCGAAGGACGGCGACGGCACGCTCGTGGGCGTCTACGTCGACAACCGGCGCGCCCTGTCCGCGCTCGTCCTGCTCGACCTGCCGCTCGCGGCGTACATGGGTGCGGCGCTCGGGCTGGTGCCCGTGCGGGTGGCCGCCGACGCCGTGACGGAGGGCGTCCTGCCGCCGGCGCTGTCCGAGAACGCGGGCGAGGTGCTCAACGTCATGGCGTCGCTGTTCAACGCCGAGGGTGCGCCGCACGTCCGGCTCGACGTGCTCTACGAGCCCCGTCATCCGCTGCCGGCCGACGTCGCCACCTGGGTGCTCGCGTACGTGCGTCGCACCGACCTGGACGTCGAGGTGGCGGGCTACGGAGCCGGCAGGTTCTCCCTCCTGGTCCTGTGAGGACCCGGCACGGACTGTCCGATCTGTCCGGAAGCCGATAGCGTCCCTCGGGTGCATCCCTTCACGCCCGTCCCGCGTGAGCGTTGGAACCGCCGGGACCTGCGGGAACGTCGTGCCGGTGGCCGTCGCTGGCCCCGCCGCTCCGCGTTGGTCCTGCTGAGCACGCTCGCGCTCGTGACGATGCCGATCGCCCTGAGCTCGGCCCCGGACCCGGTCGCGCCGGGGGACTTCGCCGCGCTGCTGACGTTGCGGGACGACGACCCGGCCACGCGGTCGGGCGCCCGGGCCCCGACGAGCACCGAGCCGACCACCAGCGCGCCGACGGCCACCGCGCCGGCAACCACCCCGCCGGCAACCCCACCTGGGGCAGCCCCGACGGCCGCCACACCGCCCGCGGCGTCGCAGGCGCCCGCCGCAGCCCCGGCCCCGACGATCAGCGACGAGATCGTCACGCGCACCAACGCAGAGCGCACCGCCGCCGGCCTGGCACCTCTGGCCGTCTCGGCGTGCGGGACGGAGCAGGCCGCGGCGCGCACCGCCCTGCTCGTGGCCGAGGACCGGTTCGAGCACGACCCGCTGGAGCCCGTGCTGGAGGCGTGCGCGGCACGTGCCGTCGGGGAGAACCTGGCCCTCGGCTACCCGACGCCGCTGGCCGTGGTCGCGGGGTGGATGGGGTCCGAGGGGCACCGCGCGAACATCCTCAACCCGACGTACACGCAGATCGGCGTCGCCTGTACCCCGAGCCCGAAGGGTCAGCTCTGCGCGCAGGTGTTCCTGGGCTGAGTACGCAACATCCGGGTCACACAGTTCTGCCACACTGCGCGCATGTCTTCGACCCCCTCCACGCAGACAGAGCGTCCTGCGCCCCCGACGAACGCCGTCGACCGCTACTTCAAGATCACCGAGCGCGGTTCGACCATCGGTACCGAGATCCGTGGTGGTCTCGTCACCTTCTTCACGATGTGCTACATCATCGTGCTCAACCCGCTGATCATCGGGACCGTCCAGTCCGGCGACGGCCTGTTCCTCGGCGGCGGCGACGCCCCGAACCTGGCAGCCGTGGCGGCGACGACCGCGCTGGTCGCCGGCGTGATGTCGATCCTCATGGGCGTCGTCGCCAACTTCCCCCTGGCGCTCGCGGCCGGGCTCGGCCTGAACGCCGTCGTCGCCTACTCCATCGCCTCGCTGCCGGGCATGTCCTGGCAGGACGCGATGGGCCTGGTGGTCCTCGAGGGCCTGATCATCCTGGTCCTGGTGCTCACCGGCTTCCGCGAGGCTGTGTTCCGCGCCGTCCCGCTGGAGCTGAAGACCGCCATCAGCGTCGGCATCGGCCTGTTCATCGCCTTCATCGGCCTGGTCGACGCCGGCTTCGTGCGGATCCCCGCCAGCATGGCCACCCCGGTGGAGCTCGGCATCGCCGGCTCCCTGGCCAGCTGGCCGCTCCTGGTGTTCGTGTTCGGGCTGCTGCTCGCCATCATCCTCATGGTCCGCAAGGTCCGGGGCGCCATCCTCATCTCGATCGTCTCCGCGAGCGCGCTGGCGTTCGTCATCGAGCTGGTCGGCAACATCGGGAGCAAGACCGACGAGACCGGGGCCGTGGTCAACCCCGCCGGTTGGTCGCTCGAGGTCCCGCACTGGCCCGAGGGCGGCATCTTCGCGAAGCCGGACTTCTCGCTGGTCGGCCAGTTCTCGCTGTTCGGCTCCATCGAGTCCATCGGCCTGGTCGCGGTCATCCTGCTGGTGTTCTCGCTGCTGCTGGCCGACTTCTTCGACACGATGGGCACCATGGTCGCCGTCGGCGGCGAGGCCGGCCTGCTCGACAAGGACGGCAACCCGCCGAAGACCAAGCAGATCCTCATCGTCGACTCGATCGCCGCGGCGGCCGGCGGTGCGGGCAGCGTCTCGTCCAACACGAGCTACATCGAGTCCGCGTCGGGCGTCGGCGACGGTGCGCGCACCGGGCTGGCGGCGGTCGTCACGGGCATCGCGTTCCTGCTGGCCACGTTCCTGTCGCCGCTGGTCGCGCTGGTCCCGT
Source organism: Cellulomonas sp. P1_G12_2 (assembly GCF_056405535.1). Taxonomy (NCBI): domain Bacteria; kingdom Bacillati; phylum Actinomycetota; class Actinomycetes; order Micrococcales; family Cellulomonadaceae; genus Cellulomonas; species Cellulomonas sp. P1_G12_2. The sequence continues at coordinate 831,338 of NZ_JBFUBX010000001.1, forward strand.
TCGAGGCGGCCACCCCGGCGCTCGTCGTCGTCGGCTTCCTCATGGTCACCCAGATCGCCGGCATCAACTGGCGCAACTGGGAGGTCGCCATCCCGGCGTTCCTCACCATCATCATCATGCCGTTCTCGTACTCGATCACGGCCGGCATCGGTGCGGGCATCATCACGTTCGTCGTGATCAAGCTGGCCGTCGGCAAGGTCCGCGAGATCCACACGTTCATGTGGCTGGCGTCGGCCCTGTTCGTCGCCTACTTCCTCATCGGCCCGATCAAGGCTGCGTTCGGCATCTGACAGCTCACGTGCGAGGGGCCGGGTCCGTGACGGACCCGGCCCCTCGTGCGTCCGCTCAGCGTCGGACGGCGGCCACGATCGTCTCGACGGCGGGCAGCAGCTGCCCGAACGACTTCTCGTAGAGCGCCGCGTCGCCACGGTAGGGGTCGACCACGTCGTCGTCGGCCGGTCGGTGCGCCGACAGGCCGCGGCGGGCCGCGGCGACCGGGATGAGCGCCCGCAGGCGGTCGGCCGTGGTCGCGTTGGAGCCGGGGAGCGTCGCGGGGTCGACGTCCGCGGCCAGCCGGGCCAGCTCCCGCAGCGTGAACGTGCGGCGCACGGCGGCGGGGACCAGCTCGACGATGGCGGACCGGTGCCGCCGCGTCAGTGCGAGCACCAGGTCGGCCTGCTGCACCATGCCGGCCACCAGCTGCCGCGCCTCGAAGTTGCGGGGGTCGACACCCTGCGCCGCCACGAGGGCCGCGATCTCGTCGGTCATCGGGTGGCCGACCATCGCGCCAGTGCCGGCCGAGCCGACCTCGATCGCCGGCGCCAGCCCGCCGGTGGCGTCGCGGCCGCGGTACGCCGCACCGAGTCCGGCGGCCAGCAGCCGCTCCGCCGCCGGCGACCGGCAGATGTTGCCGGTGCAGACGACGAGGACGCGCAAGGGCCCGGCCAGGTCAGAGGGGGTCATGGGGACCATCTTGCGGTCCCCGGGCGCACATCCCGGCATCGAGTGACCCGATCGGCGCAGAGTTTCCACCCGCTCCGACAAGGGGACTCAGGACGCGCCGGTACGATTCCGACCGCGGTCGCCCTCCCGGGCGGCGGGTGGGCCAGGGGGAGAGAGACGTCGTGACGCACCCGGGATGGGGGGACGGCTGGAACGCGCAGCCCGTCCCGGAGGCGCCGCAGCACCCGGAGACGGTCCGCCGCCGGCGCACCTCGTACGCCCGCGCGCGGCGTCGACGGGTGCTCAAGCGCGTGCTCGTCGGGTGCGGGCTCGCGCTCGCCGTCGTGATCGGGCTCGGCGTCTGGCTGGTCACCGACGCGCTGCGCGCCGCCGACGCCCTCGAGGAGGCGCGGGGCGACGTGCAGGAGCTCCAGGAGCAGGTGCGCGCGGGCGACTCGGCGGCGGCCGACAAGACCCTGGTGCAGCTGCAGGCGCACTCGTCGACGGCCGCGCGCTCGACCACGGGACCCGTCTGGACCCTCGCGCGCTCACTGCCGTGGGCCGGGCAGAACGTGCGCGCGGTCCAGACGGTGGCGGGTGCGGTCGACGACCTCGCCCAGAACGCGCTGCCGTCGCTCATGCAGGCCACGACGCTCGTGGACCCCACGGCGCTCGCCCCGGTCGACGGGCGGGTGGACCTGGCGCCCCTGCAGGAGGCCGCCCCCGCCATCGTCGCGGCCGACGACGCCGTGCAGATCACGGCCCAGCAGCTGGACGACCTCGACACGTCCGCGCTGCTCGCCCTCGTCGCGGAGCCCGTCGAGACCCTGCGCGACCAGGTGGCCGACGTCGCGGTGACCACGGCGACTGCAGCCCGCGCGGCACTGCTGGTGCCCGCGATGATGGGCGCCGACGGCCCGCGCGACTACCTGGTGCTCGTCCAGAACAACGCCGAGCAGCGCGCCACCGGCGGCATCCCCGGCTCGGTCCTGCACCTGCACGCCGAGGGCGGCGCGGTCACGGTGGTCGAAGAGCGAGCGGGCAGCTCGCTCAGCGGACTGCCCGAGCCGGCACTGCCCCTGACTGACGCGGAGTACGCGCTCTTCGGTCCGCTGCTGGGCACCGACATGCGCGACGTCACGTTCACGCCGGACTTTCCCCGCACCGGGGCACTGGCCAAGGCGATCTGGGAGCAGGAGGTCGGGGGCACGATCGACGGCGTCCTCTCGATGGATCCGGTCGCGCTGGGCCTGGTCCTGAAGGCGACCGGCCCCGTCACCCTCTCCGACGGCTCCACGCTCGACGGCGAGGACGCCGCGCAGCGGCTCCTCAACCAGGTCTATCTCGACCTCGAGGACAACAAGGACCAGGACTCCTTCTTCTCGGACACCTCCCGCTCGGTCTTCGCCGCCGTGGTGGGGGGCCAGGGAGACACCCCCGCGGTCATGGACGCGTTGGCGGAGGCCGCTCGCCAGGGCCGCCTCATGGTGTGGTCGGCCGACGAGGACGAGCAGGATCGACTCGCCCCCACCGTGCTTGGTGGAGCCCTCCGCGGGGTGGACGGCGACTCCGCCGTGATCGGCGTCTACCTCAACGACGGCACGCAGGCGAAGGTGGGCTACTACCTGGACCTCAGCATCGACGCGGAGGCCACGACGTGCCGCCCGGACGGCTCGCAGATCGTGCACGCCGTGGTCACGCTGACCTACGACGCACCGGCCGACGCTGCCGCGCTGCCCCCGTACCTGGTGGGGCTGGACAACATTGTGCCGCTGGGAGAAATTAGGACAAACCTCCTTATCTACGCTCCCGACGGCGGCGGTATCGAATCGGTTCGGGTGAAACCTGATCCGCAGGGTGTGAATGCTCAGGTCCACGACGATCTGGGTGTCGGGGCCCGCACATTTACGCTCAAACCGGGCGAGAGTGGGACGCTGGACATGCAGATCGTGACCGGCAAGAAACAAGCCGGAAACGTGCATATCCGATCGACCCCGACCGCCCGCCAAAAGGGTGAGGTAATCGTGGGTTCCGCGTGCGTGAACTAGCGGGTACGGTTGCCTCTAGTCACATCTCGACACACCTGTAACACGACCGTCCGGGGGGACACACACAATGAAGATTCGTCGCACCGCTCTGGTCGCTGTTGCTGCCGTGGCACTCGCGCTCGTCCCGTCCGCCGCCTTCTCTTATGGCGCTGGCGACTTCTCCAACAAGGGCACCGTGTCGGACACGACGCCCGCCGCCGGTGAGAGCTTCACCGTCACGGTGACCGGCCCCGCCGGCGCCTCGGTGACGCTGACCGTCACGAGCAACCCGGCGTCGCTGCCGGACTCGTCGATCACCATCGCCGGGACGAAGTCGCTGTCCAAGGTCACCAACGCCTCGGGCACCGCGGTCTTCACCGTCACGCTCAGCCAGGCCGGCACCTTCACGGTGGTTGCCACGGACACCGCCTCGGGCGCCGTCATCAGCACCCAGACCGTCTCGGTCGCTGCCGCTGCGGGCGCCGCTGGCAGCCTGAGCTCGACCGGTTCGAACGCGCTGCCGATCGCCCTGGGCGCCGGTGCGCTGGTCCTCGTCGGCGCCGGTGGCGTCGTCGTCGCCCGCCGTCGTCAGGCTGGCGCCGCGGCCTGAATGGCCTAGCACCTCACACGAGAGCCCCGCACCGGATGGTGCGGGGCTCTCGTGCGTCCGGGAGCGCTCTTGCGCGCCCCCGACTGCGGGCCCGAGATCCCGTACTGAGGTAGCGGCCGCAGGGCACCGCTCCCGCTGCCTGTGCAGTCGGCAGAACAGCGGCTGGAAGGCCTTCCGGTGCGACGCCTGGAGGACCGCCGCATGGCTGACGTCGGGCGGTGGTGTGCCGAGCGGCCGGGCTTCGCTCACGCAGGCGTTCCAGTCGGCATCACGGACCTCGAACGTCCCCCGGCGGCTGTCGAGGCCCGCCACGCATGACGACGGCCCCGGACCGTTGAGGTCCGAGGCCGTCGTGACGGTGCTTGTGGGTCAGCTCCCGGGGCGCTGGTGCTGGGCCGGAGCGTTCTGCGCCTGCTGACGGCGGAAGTCCTGCAGCTGTGTCTCGCTCAGCGAGTCTCCAGGCCAGAGCGTGGTGGGCCCGGTGACGGCGGTCGGCGACGTCGACTCCTGCACCTGCTGGGTGCGGCCGGTCGACGGCGTCTTGCGCTTCTTGCGGCTGGTCCGGCCCGAGTCGGCGGACGTGGCCGGAGTGGGCGTGTAGTCGTAGTACGCGTACTGGTCGCTCTGCTTGCGCTTCTGGCGGTTGACCACGATGCCGAGGATGCGGGCACCAACCGTCTCCAGTGCGCCCACGGACTCAGCCAGCTGGCTGCGGTGCAGCTTGTCCGCACCCACGACGAGCAGTGCGCCGCCCGTGAGCTTGGACAGGATCGCCGCGTCGGTGACGGGCAGCAGGGGAGCGGTGTCGACGATGACAACGTCGTACTGCGAGGTCAGCTTGTCCAGCAGGTGCGCCATGGCCAGCGACCCGAGCAGCTCGCTGGGGTTGGGCGGGATCTGGCCGGCCGGCAGCACGTGCAGGAAGCCGTTGCCCCAGGGCTGGATGACATCCTCGACGCTGGCGCGGCCGATGAGCACCGTGGTGAGTCCGACGTTGCCCTCGAGCCCCATGTACTTGGCCACGGACGGACGGCGCAGGTCGGCGTCGATCAGCGCGACCCGCGTGYCGGCGTCGGCCAGCGTGATGGCTACGTTGATCGACGTCGTCGACTTGCCCTCGCCGGGCAGCGACGAGGTGATGACGATCGACTGCGGGCGGTCGGCGATGTCGAGGAACTGCAGGTTCGTGCGCAGCCGCCGGAACGCCTCGGAGCGCTGGCTGTGCGGGCTGCTCTGCACGATCAAGGGGTGCTCGGGGGCATCCTCGTCGTTCGGGATGATGCCGATGACGGAGACGTCGGTGACGCGGGCGACGTCGGCGTCGGAGCGGACACGGGTGTTCAGTACCTCGCGGAGGACCGCGATGCCGACACCGATCACCAGGCCCACGAGCAGGCCGAGCGCGACGTTGAGCTTGAGGTTCGGGGATGAGGGGCCCTCGGGGGAGACCGCGTCGCGGACGATCGAGATCTTGACCGCCGATGCACCGCCACCGCTGGGCGTCTCGAGGTCGGCGATCACGGTCTTGAACTGCTTGCCGATCGCATCGGCCGTGGCCGCGGCGATCGCAGGGTTCTCGTCGGTCACCGTGACGTCGATGAGGGACGTGTTGAGCGGGGAGCTGGCGCTGACACGCGACGACAGGGTCTCCGTGCGCGCGTCCAGGCCCAGCTCTTCGATGACCGGCTGCAGGACGAGCGGGCTGGTGACCAGCTGTGTGTACGACGTCACCTGCTGGCGCGTGAAGTTGGCACCCTGCAGGAGGTCGCTGGAGGAGTCGCCGGACTTGACCGAGACGTAGAGCTGGGTGGTGGCTTCGTAGAGCGGCTTGGTGACCAGCGACCACGCGAAAGCGGCACCGACTCCGAGGGCGGCCAGCACAACGATGGACATCCATCGCTTGCGCAGAATGACCCAATAATCCTGAAGCTCCACTGCCCGTTCTCCCCTGCTCGTCAATACGCGGGCGCCAGTCTCTCATAGCCCGTGATCACGCGGATCTTCGGGTGAAAAGCGCTGAGCGCGGGCCGGTCCTCCTATATGCACTGTTCCTCGAATGGTGACCCCGACATGCCGATGTACGATTCGACCTACTCGTTTTCATCGGCGCTCAGCGCTGCGAAAACGGACATCGGGGGGAAATGTGATGAAACCGGACGCGTCAGCGCCCGCGACGAGCCGAGCTGTGCCATTTGTGCCGCAGCAGCTCGGGCGCTCGGCGGTCGTGCCGACCATCGTCACCAATCCCCGGTGGCGCGATCTCGCGGTTCGCCTCTGGGTGACAGACGCGGCCGCCGTGATGGTCGCCGTCGTCGTCGCCTACGTCGTGCGGTTCGACCACACCGGGCTCGCCTCCGTCTCCGGCGAGTTCTCGCCGTCCTACCTCTCGGTCTCCGTCGCGCTCGCCCTGGCTTGGCTTGCTGCCCTGGCGGTAGGACGCACACGCGACCGGCGGGTGCTCGGCAGCGGGCCGACCGAGTTCTCGCGCGTCTTCAACGTGACCTGGCGCCTGTTCGCCTCCGTCGCCGTCGTCGCCTACCTCCTGCGCATGGAGATCGGCCGTGGGTACCTGGGCTTCGCCGCACCGCTCGGGCTGGGCCTCATCCTCGCCGGTCGGGCATGGTGGCGACACTGGGTGCACACCCGGCGCGATGCGGGCGGCTACAAGTCCGGGATCCTCGTCATCGGGCACCGCGACAAGGCCGCCGGGCTGATCGCCGAGCTTCACAAGAACCCGCGCGTCGGGTTCGCCGTACTCGGAGTCTGCGTTCCCACCGGCGAGATCATCGAGGGTGAGCTCATCGGCGGAGTCCCCGTGCTCGGGGGGATGAACCGAGCCGCTGAGATCGCCGAGCGCGTGGGCGCGTCTGCGGTCGCGGTCACCGGTGCCGACGCGATCACCGCCGACACGGTGCGGCAGCTCGGCTGGGACCTCGAGGGCAAGGGGATCGACCTTGCGCTGACGCTCTCGCTGGTCGACGTGGCTGGGCCGCGCGTCCTCATGCAGCCGGTCAGCGGCCTGCCGCTGATGTACGTCGACGAGGTGCGATTCACGGGCGCCAAGTACATCGCCAAGTCGTTGTACGACTGGACCCTCGCCGCAGCGATCACCATCGTCCTGCTGCCGGTGCTCGCGGTGGTCGCGATCCTCGTCCGGGTCACCAGCCCGGGCCCGGTCCTCTACCGGCAGGAGCGGATCGGCAAGGACGGCCGTCGGTTCCGCATCTTCAAGTTCCGAACCATGGAAGCGGGGGCGGACAAGCGGCTCGTCGAGATCCTCGCCGAGCAGGGCATCGAGTCCGTCGGGTTGTTCTACAAGCCCAAGAACGACCCRCGGGTGACGCCGGTCGGGCGCGTGCTGCGCAAGTACTCGCTCGACGAGCTCCCGCAGCTGTTCAACGTCCTCATCGGCGACATGAGCCTGGTCGGTCCGCGCCCGCAGATCGACGCGGAGGTCGCGCAGTACGACCGCACCGCCCACCGCCGACTGCTGGTCAAGCCGGGGCTCACCGGGCTGTGGCAGGTCTCGGGCCGGTCGGGGCTCTCGCCCGAGGACGGGATCCGCCTCGACGTCAACTACGTGGAGAACTGGACGCTGTTCAGCGATCTGCTCATCCTCGTGCGGACGGTCAAGGTCGTTGTCTCGTCGGGTGGTGCCTATTGAGATCGCGGGTCGCGACGACTGGGTGAGGACGGCACCGGGTGGTGGGTACTGGGGATCGTCGCCGCGCTCTGCGGCGGTGTGGTCGCCGCGACCGCACCGCTCGTCGCTCTGCTCGTGATCGGCTTCGCTGTTCTGGTAGCCGCCGGGCTCGTGCCGTCCGTCTCGATGGTCGTCCTGTTCACGACCTTGTTCCTCGTTCCGGCAAAGGTGATGGTCGACGTCCCCGGCCGCGTCGTCGACTGGGTGATCGTCTCCGCGACGGTCGTCGTTGCCTCTGGCGCCGTGCGAAGAATCGTGGCGCGGGGCGCACCCGCCCCCTGGAGCTCAGCGGGAGTCTTTGCTGTGCTCGCCCTCGGGGCGGCCACCCTTCTCGGTTGGAGCGGCTTCGGGAACTTCTTCACGGTCGCCTTCCCCCTCGTGGCGACCCTGTTCATCGCCTGGGGTGCGGCGGCAGACGCACAGGCACACCCGCAGTCACTGACGCGCGCCGTCAACGTCCTCCTCGGCGTCAGCGTGGTGCTCGCAGGTCTGGCCGCGGTTGAGCGCGTCACCGGGATCAACCCGGTCCAGTCCCTCATCCCGGCACTCGACTACGGAACGTTCCCCGGCCGCTCGGCCACGATCATGTCGCACCCCATCGTCTACGGCGGGTTCTGCATGGTGATGCTCGTGGTGGCGCTGTTCGACGGGCAGCGGCGTTCGTGGATCTTTGCAGCGGCGAACGTCGCGGGCCTGGTCCTCAGCGGCGCCCGCAGCGCGTGGCTCGGGGCCGCGATCGCAGTCGTGGTCGGGTACCTGGTCACCCGGCGCAAGACGAGCATGCGAGGCATCCTGGCAGTGTGCGCGGCGCTTCTCGCTGCGGTTGTCGCCGTCCAGGCGCTTCCGGACGTTGCCCGGAGCGTCGTCGAGACGGTGGTCTACCGGCTCACGTCATCGGAGTCCCTGGCGTCTGCGGGCGCAAGGACCGTGCGGATCGACGCGGCCTGGGACAGCATCACCGAGAGTCTCGCGACGTTCGTCGCGGGACATGGGCCCGGGGCGACGACGGAGTTCTTCACCCAGTACCGCGTCGGGGATGGGCTCGCCAACGTCTTCGACAACAGCTACCTCACGCTGTGGAACGACTTCGGGCTGGTAGCCACGGCCGCGTTCGTCTTTCTGCTGCTCGCTGCGATGGTGCGCCCGGGAGCCATGGCCGGCCGACTTGTCCTGCTGGCTGTTGCCGTCCAGGCATGCCTGTTCGACGTGTACGCCTGGCCCGCTGCGCTGGGCGGTATCGCGCTCGGTGTCGCGCTGAGGGTGCAACCGCGCCAGGCGGTAGCGCCACCCAGCCGGTCCGGATCGGCAGACGAGGCCCGGGACGCTGAGCCTGCGATGCCCGCAGCTCGCGTCCTTGAGGTCACCCGGTGAGTGCGGCCCCTGCGGCGCCAGCTGCCGGTCGAGTGGCCGTCGTGGTCGTCGCCTTCGGGCAGGCGGACATGGTCCTGGGCTGCATACGGTCCGTTCAGCTTCACGGAGGATCGACCGTTGCGTCGATCCATGTGGTGGACAACGGGTCACCGGACGACACGGCCGCGCGGGTCGCGCACGATCACCCCGAGGTTGATCTCCACCTGCGGCCCGACAACCCGGGTTTCTCGGTCGCCAACAACGTGGTGCTGCGAACGGTGCGCGACGAGTACGTCCTCCTGCTCAACCCTGACGCCGAGCTGGCCGCTGGGACTCTCCAGCACCTCGTGCGCGTGCTTGACGAGTCTCCGGACATCGGCGTCATCGGGTGCCGACTCGTCTTGGCCGACGGATCTCTCGACCACGCCGCGAAGCGCAACGTTCCCGAACCGCTCACGGCCCTTCGCTACTTCATGCTCCGTGCAGTAGGTCGTCGCGGAAGCGGATATGTGGCGCCGGACGTCGAACCCGACGGGCTCGGTGATGTCGACGCGGTGAACGGTGCCTTCATGCTCGTGCGGAGGAGCGCGATGGACCAGGTCGGGCTCCTCGACGAAGCCTTCTGGATGTACGGCGAGGACCTCGACTGGTGCGTGCGATTCCGCTCCGCGGGCTGGCGGGTCGTCTACGACGGACGGGTCACGGCCCTGCACCTGAAGGGCGGAGCAGTGGGAGGGGCGCGTCCCCTCCGGCTCAACTTTCACTTCCACCGCAGCATGGCGATGTTCTACGCAAAGCATCAGTCGAACGGCAACCTCGTCGCGGACGCCGTCATCCGCACCGGGATCTGGACGCGTTTCCTCCTCGTGTGGGCCTCGAACGCGGCCGGTGCGCTGGTGCGCCGGCTGACGCGGAGCGCGTCGTGAAGGAGGAGATCCCCAGGATCAGCGTGGTCGTCCCGACGAAGAACCGCCTGGCCACGCTTGATCGCGCCGTGCGTTCTGTGCTCGAGCAGACCGTCCCCGTCGCTGAGGTGGTGGTCGTCGACGACGGTTCGACCGACGGCACCGCGGAGTACCTGCGGGATCTGGCGCTGGCCGACGCGCGGGTCGTGCCGATCTTCTTGGCCACCTCGGGTGGCGCGGCCGCGGCACGCAACATCGGCGTCGCACGCTCCACCGGCGAGCTGATCGCCTTCCAGGACAGCGACGACGCCTGGCGTCCAGCATTCGTCGAGACTCTGCTCCCCGCCGTGGCCAGGCGTTCCCGGGTGGTTGCGTTCTGCTCGCACTCGCTGCACGGCCTGGACGGGGCCGAGCTGGTCGTGCCGGCGGGCCGTGTCAGTCATGTCCGGACCGAGCTTCTCTATCGGAACCCGATCTCGACGCAGACCGCTTTGGTGGACGCGGCCCTTCTCCGTGGCCAACGTGCGTTCGACCCTGAGCTGCGGCGCTTCCAGGACTGGGATCTCTGGCTGCACCTTCGGGCAGACCCCACCGTGGAGTTCGTCCACGTCGATGAAGTGCTCGTCGACGTACGCAGGATGCCCGACAGCATCTCGCACGGGTCGCGGACGGTCCGTGCGGCCGCCTTGCGCACGATCTTCAAGCGGTATCGCCGCAGCTTCCTGCGTCATCCGCGAGCGGCGGCGCGCCTGGTCGCTCGCGCGTACCTACGGTGACCGCGGAGGAGGCGCTTGATCCAGCCCTCCGCGGTGAGATGAGGTGCCCGGTGCGAGCGCATGTCGTCGAACGCTTGCACGACACGCGACCTCGGCGTCAGGCGAGGAGTGAGCGAGACGGTGAGAGGTGGCCTCGTGAGGCGTGAAGCCATGAGGGACCCCGAGCGTCCCCAGATCGTGTATTTCCGGGTGCCTACCCCCCCGTACCCCAGGAGCCAGCGGATCAGCGACTTTCTCGCGCGTCACGACATAGCCGTGAGCACCGTCGTCGGGCGCAAGTTCGCTGGGATGCGAAGCGTGAAGGACTTGCTCGACGACTTTCGGCAGCTGTGGATGCTGACGCAACGCGGTAAGTACGTGATTCTGGCCGAGCTGCAGATCCGCTACGCGGCGATCGTCGTACTGATCGTGAGGATCCGAGGGGCGAAGCTTGTCGTAGACAACTTCGTCGGGTTGGAGGAGACGGTCGACGACCGCGCAGGGGACAGCTCAGGGGCGTCGATCCGTCGCATGGTTGCCCGGGCCCTCGACGACGTTGCCCTCCGAGGTGCGGACTGGGTGCTGGTCGACACCGATCTCCGACGCGAGCACGTCGTCGCTCGGGGTCGGGCATCGGCACGTCGCGTCCTCACCCTTCCGGTAGGTGCACCAGCGTGGGCGCGCACCGGGTCGCCGATCGTTCTCGGGGAGAGAATGCGCGTCCTCTACTACGGCAACTACATTCCGCTGCACGGTGTGGAGCATCTCGTGCGCGCGGTCCGTGACGTCGAGTTCCCCGTCGAGTTGACGCTCGTCGGCGACGGCGAGACGAGGAAGCGCATCGAGGAGCTCGTCGACACCTTCGGGAGTGCGCGGGATCGGTTCGTCTTTCTCCCCCCCGTGCCCGAAGGGGAGCTGGGTCCGCTGCTGCAGGAGCACGATGTCGTGGCGGGCATATTCGGAGGCTCGACCAAGGCGTCGTCCGTCATCGCCAACAAGGTGTGGCAGGGGCTCTCGATGGATCGCTGGGTCGTCACCCGTCGGTCCGAGGCCCTGGGGGAGATCGCAGCCGTTGCCGATGCCTGGCTGGTGCAGGTCGAACCGGAGGATGCGACGGCGATCGGGCGTGCGCTCGGCGAGATCCGGACCGCGTCTGCTCGCGGGCCCGTGGGTGCGGGCGCCGCGCTCGAGGAGTACGTGGAGCGGCGATACGTCGAGGCGTTCTCTTCGATGGGGCTCGTCGGTGCCTGACCGGTGCGGCCGGAGGACGGCGTGACGGCGCGGCCCGACGACGCTTCGCCCGAGGTCGAGCGCTCCCGCAGGATGGCTCTCCGCGCCCTCGGGTTCGTCCTCGTGAGCGTCGCGGGGGCGGTCGCGCCCCTCGTCGTCCTCCCCGCACTGACATCGCGGTTCGGCGCAGCGGGATGGTCGAGCATCGCTATCGGGATGTCCATCGGGTCGGCGGCTGCAGTGATCTGCGAGCTGGGCTACGGACTCTCCGGGCCGATGATGATCTCGCGGGCGCGTGGGCGGGCTCGTCTGGCGGCCTTCCAGATCTCGCTGCGGGCGCGCGTCCTGGCCCTCCTTCCCGCGGCAACGCTCGGGGCGGCCTTGTCCTTTGCCCTGGCCGCGGACTTCAAGGCCGAGGCCGCGGCCACGGCCGTAGCGTTCTCGGCCCTCGGCCTCGCCAACACGTGGTTCTTTGTCGGGACCGGGCGACCTTTCGCCCTCCTCCTCTGCGACACCCTCCCTCGAGTCGGCCTGACGGTCGCTGCTGCGGTCTCGCTGAACAACGGCGCTCCACTGTGGGCCTATCCCTTGTCGATAGGCGTTGCAGGCGTCTTGGCTCCGCTGCTCGGAGGGAGGTGGGCCTCGAGAGGTGAGCCTCGGCTCAGACTTCGGCTCGGGCCGCGTCGGCTGTTCGGCGTCATCGCCTTTCAGGGGCACGCGACGAGCGGACGGCTCGCGAGCTCCGTGTACATCGCTCTGCCCGTCGCCCTTGTCGCGCTGACCAGCCCCCAGAGCGTTGCCGTGTTCGCAGCCGCCGAGCGACTCCAACGGATGGTTCTCACGGGCCTTCAGGTGCTGCCGAACGTCGCGCAGCCCTGGGTGGGCGCATCATCTCGACGCGACGAGCGGACTCGGCGCGCGACCCGAGCAACTCAGGTGATGGCGATCGTGGGCATCGGCACCGCTCTCGTCTACGTCGCTGTGTTTCCGGTAGTGATCGGAGTGCTCTTCTCAAGCACGATCGATGTGCCCCACATCGTCGTGTGGCTCAGCTTCCTGGTGATCTCGTTGACCAGCGTCTCGAGGGGAGTTGGGGGCCTGGTGCTGGTGGCTCTCTCTCGTGTCCCCGCGATCGCCCGAAGCGCTTATCTGGGCCTGACGGTCGGGGTCGTCGCGATTCCGGTGGGAGCCGCGCTGTTCGGTGCCGCAGGAGGGATGGCCGGCGAAGTGCTGGCTGAAGCATCGGTGCTCGGTGCGCAGCTGCGCGCTGCTTCGCGGGCTCGCAAGTCATGAGGTGCATCGCCAGCTGGCGTGTTCGGTCGGATGAGGACCTCCCGTTGCCCGCGGACCAGGTCCCCGCCCAGGTCACGTCGGGGGCGTAGACGGGCCCGCTGGGCACGCCGAGATCGACGCCGGAGGTGGGAACCGGGGCGCGGTTCGGCCGCCGGCCTTCGCAACATGTCACCCGCGGTGGAGTGCGCCCCGCCGATACAGTTCCCACAGATCCCACGCCCACAGGAAGAGACGACATGCGCCTCTCTGTCATCGGTTGCGGCTACCTCGGTGCCGTCCACGCCGCGAGCATGGCCCAGCTCGGCCACGACGTCATCGGCATCGACGTCGACACCAAGAAGATCGACGCCCTCCGCGAAGGCCGCGCGCCGTTCTACGAGCCGGGCCTGCCGGAGCTGCTCACCGAGGCGGGCGCGACGGGTCGGCTGAGCTTCAGCACGGACATGGCGGACGCGCACGGAGCGGACGTCCACTTCATCTGCGTCGGTACCCCGCAGGTGCACGGGGAGTTCCGCGCGGACCTGACGTACGTGAACTCGGCGGTCGAGGCGCTGCGTCCGCACCTGCGGGCAGGGGACGTGGTTGCCGGCAAGTCGACGGTGCCGGTCGGCACGGCGGAGGCCATCGCGGAGTCGCTTCAGGGCACGGGCGCGATCCTCGTCTGGAACCCGGAGTTCCTGCGCGAGGGCTTCGCGGTGAAGGACACGCTGCACCCTGACCGGCTGGTCTACGGGGTCCCGACGGACGAGGACGGGGAGCCGACGCCGGAGGGTGCGAAGGCGAAGGACATCCTCGACGAGGTCTACGCGACCCCGCTGTCGGAGCACACCCCGCTGGTGATCACCGACTACGCGACCGCGCAGCTGGTGAAGGTCGCGGCCAACTCGTTCCTCGCCACCAAGATCTCCTTCATCAACGCCATGGCTGAGCTGTGCGAGGCCACGGGGGCGGACGTGACGCGGCTGGCGGACGCGATCGGGTACGACGCTCGGATCGGTCGACGCTTCCTCAATGCCGGCCTCGGGTTCGGCGGCGGGTGCCTGCCCAAGGACATCCGCGCGTTCATGGCGCGTGCCGGCGAGCTCGGCGTGAGCGACGCGCTGTCGTTCCTGCGGGAGGTCGACTCCATCAACATGCGCCGCCGGGTCCGGATGGTCGACCTGGCGCGTGAGGTGTGCGACGGCTCGATCGTCGGCAAGAAGGTCGCCGTGCTCGGTGCCGCGTTCAAGCCGGACTCCGACGACGTGCGCGACTCGCCGGCCCTCTCGGTGGCCGCCCAGATGCAGCTGCAGGGCGCCCATGTCACGGTCACCGACCCGCAGGCGGTCCCCAACGCCGCCGCCAAGTGGCCGGACCTGCACTTCGCGGCCACCGCGCTGGAGGCGGCGAAGGACGCGGACGTGGTGCTCCTTGCCACGGAGTGGTCCGAGTACCGGGAGATCGACCCGGACGACCTGGCGAAGGTCGTCGCGCACAAGCGGATCCTCGACGGCCGCAACGTGCTCGAGCCTGCGGTGTGGCGTGCGGCGGGCTGGACGTATCGCGCGCTGGGCCGTCCCTGACCGTGGCGCGCAAGGGGGCGCTCGGCTGGGTGCTCGTCGTGCTCGGCGTCGCACTGGCTGTCGTCGCGGTGCTGCTGGCAGTGCGCCCGGACCGGGGTCTCCAGCCGTGGTCGCCCGACGGGGCCGACCCGCAGGAGTACGCGTCGCAGCTGGTCGCCGAGACCAACGACGCGCGCGCCGACGAGGGGCTGCCGGCGCTCGCGGTCTCGCAGTGCGCGGCCGGCGAGGCGGACCTGCGGGCGGAGGCGCTGGTGGGTGAGGAGCTGGAGCACGCGTCGATGACCGCGGTGCTCGAGGCGTGCCCGCCGTCGACGGTGGCGGCCGAGAACCTGTCCCGCGCGGCCGCGACGCCGCACGACGTCGCCGACGCCTGGCTGGCCTCGGCGGGGCATCGCGCCAACCTGCTGGACCCGAGCCTGGAGCAGGTGGGCATCGGCTGCCTGCTCGACGACGGGGAGATGCTCTGCTCCCAGGTGTTCCTCGGCCCGTAGTCAGCCGGCCGCGACGGGTTCCCGCCGACGGGTGCGGGCCGCCAGCAGGAGCCCGACGCCCACCGCCGCGCCCAGGGTGTTCGCGACGAGGTCGCGCACGTCGGCCACGCGCTCGGGCAGGAACAGCAGCTGCGCCAGCTCGATGGCCACCGACGTGGCGAGGCCGAGCCCGACGACCGTCCCCGGGCGGAGCCGGGTGAGCAGCCCGACCAGGAGGCCGAACGGCACGAAGAGCACGATGTTGGCGAGGAACTCGGTGGCGCTGTACGTGAGCGGGAACCCGTGGGACCCGAGCCAGGCGAGCAGGGTGCGTACCACGTCGAAGCCGTCGTCGGGCCCGAGCCGGGGCCAGAGGGTCACGCGCGCCAGGCCCACGAGGTAGACGACGAACAGCGCCGTCTGCACCCTGCGCGTGGTCATGCGGGCTCAGGCCTGCGGACCAGCAGCGACAGCCCCACCCCGATCGCCGCGCCGAGGGAGTTGCCCAGCACGTCTCGGGCCGACGGCTGCCGGTAGGACAGCCCGAACGCCTGCACGGCCTCGATCCCGACCGACAGGGCCACCAGCGCGACGAGCACCGCCCACCAGCGTCGGCGGGGGACCAGCAGGGCGCCCAGCAGCCCGAGCGGGACGAAGAGGGCGATGTTCGCGGCGAACTCGGCGGCGTGCACGTTGAGCCTCTCGGGCAGGCCGAGCACGTGCAGGCGCCCGAGGCCGCGGGCGATCGGCGCGTCGAGGGCGTCGTGCAGGTGCCACGGGTTGAGCACGAGCACCGCCGCGACCAGGAGCACGGCGACGAGCAGCCCGATCACCACCCGCCGCTGCCGCTCGTCCATGCCGACAGGGTACGGGCAAGTTTCCTTACGCAAGGTAATGAGTTAGAGTAAGGATCATGCCCTCAGCCTCTGCCCTCGCCGGTGAGCTCCGTATCGCCGTCGGCCGGGCGTCCCGGCGCATCCGGGCAGAGCGCGGCGAGGCCGGCCTGACAGACCCGCAGTTCACGGTGCTGGCGTGGCTGACCAAGGACGGCCCCCTCACCCCGGGGCAGCTGGCCGAGCGCGAGCGGATCCAGCCGCCGTCGATGACCCGCACGGTCAACGGCCTGGTGGAGCTGGGCCTCGTCGCCAAGTCGGAGCACCCGACGGACGGCCGGCAGGTCGTCGTCACCCTGACGGAGGCCGGCGTCGCCGAGGTCAACGAGACCCGCCGACGGCGCGACGCGTGGCTGGCTGAGCGCCTCAGCAAGATGACCAAGGACGAGCGCACGCTGCTCGCCGACGCCGCCGAGCTGCTGCGGAGGATCGCCGCCTCATGAGTCCCACGTTCTCCTCGCTGAAGTTCCGGAACTACCGGCTGTGGTTCGCCGGGGCGCTGGTGGCGAACGTGGGCACCTGGATGCAGCGCGTCGCCCAGGACTGGCTGGTGCTCACCGAGCTGACCGACGAGTCGGGCGTGGCCGTCGGTATCACCACCGCCCTGCAGTTCGCCCCGGTGCTCCTGCTGTCCCCGTACGCCGGCCTGCTGGCGGACCGGGTGGACCGGCGCAAGCTGCTCATGGCCACGCAGGTGGGCCAGGGGGTGCTCGCCGCGGGGCTGGGTGTCCTGGTCCTCAGCGGCCACGCGCAGCTGTGGCAGGTGTACCTGTTCGCGCTGATGCTCGGGTGCGTCACCGCCATCGACGGACCGGTGCGCCAGACGTTCGTCGCGGAGCTGGTGCCGGCGTCCAAGCTGGCCAACGCGGTGGGCCTGAACAGTGCGTCGTTCAACGCGGCCCGGCTGATCGGTCCGGGCGTCGCGGGCCTGCTCATCGCGGCCGTCGGCACCGGCTGGGTGTTCCTCATCAACGCGGTGACGTTCTTCGCGACGATCCTCGCGCTCACCCGCATGCGGACGTCCGAGCTCAGCCCCATGCCCACCACCGCGCGGGCCAAGGGCCAGCTGCGCGAGGGCATCGCCTACGTGCGCGGCCGCAGCGACATCCTCGTGATCATGGTGGTCGTCGGTGTGGTCTCCACGTTCGGCCTCAACTTCCAGCTGACCAGCGCCATGATGGCGCGCAGCGAGTTCGGCAAGGGCGCGGGGGAGTACGGGATCCTCGGGTCGGTGCTCGCCATCGGCTCGCTCACCGGTGCTCTGCTGGCGGCCCGGCGGGAACGGCCCCGCGTCCGCCTGGTCATCGGCGCCGCGTTCGCGTTCGGCATCACCACCGGCGTGATGGCCCTGATGCCCACGTACGTCGCGTTCGCGATCGCCTGCATCCCCGTCGGGCTGGCGTCGCTGACCATGATGACTGCGGCCAACGCGACCATCCAGCTGAGCACCGACCCCGCCGTACGGGGGCGCGTCATGGCTCTGTACATGATGGTGTTCCTGGGCGCGACGCCCATCGGGTCGCCCATCGTCGGGTGGATCGGTGAGACGTACGGCCCGCGGTGGGCCATCGGCATCGGCTCGATCTCCGCGCTGCTCGTCGCCACCGGCGCCGCGCTGTGGGCGTGGAAGAAGTGGGACGTCACCGTGCGGTACCACGTGCGCTCCCGGCCCCACCTCGAGGTGCTGTACCCGACGCTGCCCGACCGCCGCGCGGAGACCGCCGCCCGGCTCGCCACCCAGGAAGCCGCGGACCGCCAGACCGCCGCCTGAGCCGCCGTCCGGGTGGATGCTCGGGTGAAGAGAGCGCCCAGGCATGTCGTCCGAGATGTCCGGGATGTCACGATCGGTGGGTGAGTGCCACCGTCGACGAACCGCGCGCGCCCGAGGCGACCGCGCCCGGCGACGAGCCCACCACCGAACCGCCCCGACGCCGCCGCCTGACCGCCCGCCGCATCGCGTTCGGCGTCCTCGTCGTCCTCGTCGTGCTGGTGGCCGCCGCCGGCTGGCTGGCGTTCCGCGGCTACCAGGCCGGCACCGCCCTGCTCTCCGCCAAGGACGTGGTGGTCGACCTGCGCAGCGTGGTCGGCGACGGCGACACGCAGCAGATCGAGGCCCGACTCCCCGAGGTCCAGGCGGACCTCGCGGCCGCGCGCCGGGCGACATCGGACCCGGTGTGGCGGGTGGCCGAGCACGTGCCCTGGGTGGGCGCGCAGCTCGAGGCCGTGCGGGTGGTCTCCGTGTCGCTCGACGACGTGGTGCGCGACGCGCTCCCGGCGATCGGGCGTATCGACGACGTCCTGCACGCCCAGGAGGCCCGGGGCACAGACGGGCGGATCGACCTCGCCCCCCTGGTCGAGGCCGCCCCGGACATCGCCGCGGCCGCCGCGAGCGCCCACGCCGCGCAGGCCGCGGTGGCCGCGATCGACACCGACGCGCTGGTGCCGCAGCTCGCCGGCCCGGTGACCCAGCTGCAGGACGGGATGGCCCAGGTCACGGGTGCGCTCGACGCCGGCGCCCAGGTGGCGGCGCTCCTGCCGCCGATGCTCGGCGTCGACGGCCCCCGCACCTACCTCCTGGTCTCGCTCAACTCCTCGGAGCTGCGCAGCGCCGGCGGCATCGTCGGCGCGTTCGCCGTGCTGAAGGCCGACAACGGCACGATCGACCTCACCGAGCAGCGCACCACCGCGGACCTGCCGGGGATCGAGACCTCGATCCTGCCGCTCAGCGACGAGGAGCTGCGCTTCGACACCGACCGGCTGGGCCGGTGGGTGCAGAACGCCGTGATGACCCCCGACTTCCCGCGCAGCGCCGAGCTGCTGACGGCCCGCTGGGAGCGGGACATCGGCACGCACGTAGACGGGGTCATCGCCACCGACCCCGTCGCGGTCTCCTACCTGCTCGGCGCCACAGGGGCGGTCACCGAGCCGAGCGGCCAGCAGATCGACGCCGGGAACGTCGTGCAGGTCCTGCTGCGCGACGCCTACCTCACGTTCGGCGACGACGCGGCCGCGGGCGACGCCTTCTACACGGGCGTCGCGTCGACGATCTTCCGCGCGGTCGGTGCCGGTCAGGGCGACTCCCGGGCCGTCGTCGACGCGCTGGCCCGGGCGGGGGCCGAGGGCCGGCTGCGGATGTGGTCGGCGCACCCGGAGGAGCAGAAGAGGCTGGTGGCCACGAGCGTCGGTGCGGCGTTCCTCACCGGCCCGTTCCCGGACGCCACGGGGGTGTTCCTCAACGACGGGACCGCGGGCAAGCTCGGCTACTACCTGAGCACCGCGCTGACGGTCGAGAACCTGCGCTGCGACGGCCCGGAGCCCACCGCCACGGTCCGCCTCGACCTCGACTACCGCCCGCCCGCGGAGGTGGCGACGTTCCCGCGGTACGTCACCGGGTGGAGCTTCACCTCGCTGCCGACCGGGTGGCTCGCGACCAACATCACCGTGTACGCGCCGGTCGGCGCCCCTCTGGAGGCGCTCGGGCGGAACGACGGCGCCGTCTCCGGGGGCACCGGGCAGTCGGCCGGCCGCAACGTGCAGGTGGTGACCTCCTGGCTGGAGCCCGGCGCGCGCGAGACCTACCGGTTCGACGTGCCCGTCCGCGACGGCCGGGTCGACGTCTGGACCACGCCCACGCTCACCAGCCCGGGTCTGATCACGGCCACGTGCTCCCCGGGAGAGTGAACGGGCGAAACGTCCGAAATCACCCGTTATGCCCATGTGTAAACGGGTGCAGGCAGGACACAATGGGGACCGAAATGTCCGATTAGCCGACAGGGGCACGATCATGGTCAGGCTCGTACGGGGCGCGGTCGTCGCGTTCCTCGCAGTCTTCGTCGCCCTCGCCGGCGCGCTGCCCTCCTCGGCGGAGGGCCCCAGCCCGTCGCCCTCCGTGTCCTCGACGGCCGAGCCGGTCTACGGGTGCATCGACAAGGTCGACGGCTACGGCGCCCCGCGCGCCTGCCAGCTCAACGTCCTCATCCAGGCACCGATCTGCGACAACGACGTGCCCAAGCTGAAGTACGCGCTCGAGGTCATCGGGTCGCCGAACACCACGGCGACGGTCACCTTCGTCAACCCGTCTGGTCCGGACGTCGTCTACGCCGACCAGCCCTTGAGCGGAACGGTCAACTGGCCGGGCGCCGTGGTCGGTCCCGACGGTCGCGGCATCGACTGGCCCGGCTGGACGCAGCTCACCGACGGGTCCTGGGTCGAGGGCGACGAGTTCGACTGGGTGCGCCCCTCGGTGCAGGTGATGTTCCAGGTGAACCCCGAGGCCACCGTCACGGTCGCCTACCCGCCGTCGACCCCCTCCTGCAACACCGACCCGGAGGACAGCGAGGTGCTGGTCGACAACCCGACGGCCGCCGTGCTCTCCGCCACCGGCTCGGAGGCCCAGCCGCTGCTGCTGGCCGGCGGTGCACTCGTCCTGGTCGGCGCGCTCACCGTGGCGCTCGTCTCGATCGCCCGCCGCCGCCGTCCGACGGCCTGACCCCCAAGCACACCGACTCCGCCTCCCGCGCTGACCGCGGGAGGCGGGCCCATGCTCAGACGAGCTGGTCCACCACGTGGTCGATGCAGGCGGTGAGGGCCAGCACGTCGTCCGGCTCGACCGCCGGGTACATGGCGACGCGCAGCTGGTTGCGGCCCAGCTTCCGGTAGGGCTCGACGTCGACGACCCCGTGGGCCCGCAGCACACGAGCAACCGTCGCCGCCTCGATCTCCGGGTCCAGGTCGATGGTGCCGACGACGTTCGAGCGCAGCCCGGGGTCGGTGACGAAGGGTGTCGCCCAGTCGCGCGAGTCCGCCCAGCCGTACAGGTGGCCGGCCGACGTCGCGGTGCGGTGCGCGGCCCAGGCCAGGCCACCGTTCCCGAGGATCCAGTCGAGCTGCTCGGCCAGGAGCACGAGGGTCGCGATCGCCGGCGTGTTCAGCGTCTGGTCGAGCCGGGAGTTCGCCACGGCCGTGGTGAACGAGAGCGACTCGGGGATCCACCGCCCGCTCGACTCGAGGCGGGCGGCGCGCTCGATCGCGGCGGGGGAGGCGGCAGCGAGCCACAGGCCCCCGTCCGACGCGAACGACTTCTGCGGCGCGAAGTAGTAGACGTCGGTCTGCGCCACGTCGACCGCCAGACCCCCGGCGCCCGACGTGCCGTCGACGAGGACCAGCGCACCCTGCGCGTGCGAGCCGGCCACCCGGTGCACGGGCGCGGCGACTCCGGTGGACGTCTCGTTGTGCGGCCACGCGTAGGCGTCGACACCGTCGGCGAAGGCCGGCACCGCCACGCCGCCGGGCGCCGCGCGGGTGACCACGGGCTCGCCGACGAACGGGGCGCGGGTCGCGGCGGCCGCGAACTTGGCGCCGAACTCGCCGAACGTGCCGAACGCGGCCCGGTCCTCGATCAGGCAGAGGGTGGCCACGTCCCAGAACAGGGTGGAGCCGCCGTTGCCCAGCACGATCTCGTAGCCCTCGGGCAGGTCGAACAGGGCGGCGAGGCCCGCGCGCACGCGTCCGACGAGCGCCCGCACGGGAGCCTGCCGGTGGGAGGTGCCCAACAGCTCGGCGGCGGGGCCGGCCAGCGCGTCCACCTGGGCGCGCCGGATCTTCGAGGGGCCGGAACCGAAGCGGCCGTCCACGGGCAGCAGGTGCGCGGGGATGGTGATCTCGTGAGCATCGGGCACGTCGCCGAGGATAGGCGGTCGTGGACCTCGACCCCGACTGTCGGCTCGACCAACTAATCTGTGACAGCGCGCGCCCCATCCCGGCTGGGGCCTCCGCGCGACGACGACCCGACGCGGGAGGCCTTGCAGTGAGCGACCTGATCGACACGACGGAGATGTACCTCAAGACGGTCTACGAGCTCACCGAGGAAGGCATCACCCCCCTGCGCGCCCGCATCGCGGAGCGGCTGGGGCACTCGGGGCCCACGGTCTCCCAGACGGTGGCGCGCATGGAGCGCGACGGGCTGGTGGTCGTCACCGGCGACCGCCACCTCGAGCTGACGGAGCTGGGCATGAGCAAGGCCGTCCGCGTCATGCGCAAGCACCGGCTGGCCGAGCGCCTGCTCACGGACGTCATCGGCCTGGAGTGGCCGTACGTGCACGAGGAGGCCTGCCGCTGGGAGCACGTGATGAGCGAGCGGGTGGAGAAGCGGCTCGCGTCGCTGCTGGACCACCCCCACTTCGACCCCTACGGCAACCCGATCCCGGGCCTGGGGGAGATCGGCGAGGAGACCACGCACGTCAGCTTCCTCGACGGCGTCACGTCGCTGGTGACCTACCGCGGCGAGCCGGGGGCCGACGGGGTCGAGCGGGCCGTCGTCGCCCGCATCGCGGAGCCGCTGCAGGTGGACGTCGAGCTGCTCGCGCGGCTGGCCGAGGCCGGCGTGCTGCCGCACCAGGAGATCGTCATCGAGCGCAGCCTCGGCACCGTGACGGTGTCCACGCCGGGGTCGGAGACCGTCCTGGACCTGCCCGAGGACGTCGCGCGGCACATCTTCGTCGGGGCCCGCTGACCCGCCTGAGAGGCCCCTGGACGGCCCCTGGGGGCGCTGTCTCCCGCACGACCGTGATCTTCGTGATCCCCCGGGAGTGTGACCTGTGCGCGCGCTCCCACGCCTCTGATCGGCGTCTTTGCAGGTCACCTCGGAGTTTGGACCACGCGTCCAGGACGGGTGTCCTACACGAGCGGAGATTTCCGTGATCGGAACGTGACAATCGCGGCGGACGTCCTGTACGTTCGACCTGCTTCTCCAGAACCCTCCTCCGGAGAAGCCCTCGAGCGGAACGCCTAACCCTGCCGCCGCCACGAGGTCCGCACTGACCGCCGGCAGGGGCGGGGGACCCAATTGCGGGCACCGGAAGTTCGGTGTCCTTGGGGTGAAGCCGGAGATCCGATCTCGATCGGGGACACGGCCGGGTGTTCTCCCACCCGAACCCGACAGCTGACCTCGTAGGCATCAGGAGAGGCAACGCGTGACCGTGAGCACCACTCGCGCCCGCCATCGTGCGGCGCGCCGTCCATCGACGCCCTTGACCGAGTTTGCTGCAGCCGCCTCGGACCAGATGGGCACCGTCGGACGCCGTACTGCCGTCGTGGCCGCATCGTCGGGCCTCATCGTCTCGATGCTCGGCTCGTCCGCCACTGCCGCCCCCGGTGGTGACGCGGGCGCACTTCCCGCCGTGGACACCGCAGCGCTGACGGCTTCGGCCCGCGCCGTGCTGAACACCGCCCCCGTCGTGACCGCCCCGGTCGAGGCCGCGTGGACGTTCGACGCCCCGGTCGTGACGGCCGAGACGCCGCCGCCCCCGCCGCCGGTCAAGGTGAAGGCCGCCGCCTCGCGCAGCACCACGCGTGCCACCACCGCCACCACGACCGCCGCCGTCGCCAACGCACCGGCCCCGTCGTCGGTCTCCGGCAACGCGGTCCTCGAGATCGCGGCCCGCTACGTCGGCACGCCGTACCTCTCCGGTGGGACCACCCCGGCCGGCTTCGACTGCTCCGGCTTCACCAGCTACGTCTTCGCGCAGCTCGGTATCACCCTGCCGCGCACGTCGGCCGGACAGAAGGCCGCGGGCACCATCGTCTCGCGGGCGGACGCCCAGCCTGGTGACCTCATCTGGAGCCCCGGCCACATCTCGATCTACGCCGGCGGCAACCAGCAGATCGACTCGCCCCGCCCCGGCAAGACGATCCAGTTCCGGGACATCTGGCAGAGCTCGCCCGTCTTCATCCGGATCGGCTGACACCGAACCACGCTCCACGACGAGGCCCCGACGACATCGATGTCGTCGGGGCCTCGTCGGTTTCCTGCGGCCCTCCGCACCGACCGGCGCGTACTCTGGCCGTGCACCACGCTGTTGCTTCGCTTCGCCGGGCCGGCAGCCAGCCGGTTCGACCCCCGAGGTCGGGAGAACGCCGTGCTCATGAATGCGTCGAAGCTGTCCACCGAGGCCGTCGGTGGGGCAGCCACCGAGGTCGGCTCACCAGGGCTGATCGCGTCCGGAGCACGCACCCTGCTGCTCAACGCCAGCATGGAACCGCTGTGCATCGTGAGCCTGCGGCGCGCCGTGGTGCTCGTCATGTCCGGCAAGGCGACCGTCCTCGAGACCGACGGTCGCCTGCTGCACTCCGAGCACGTGTCCGTGCCCCTCCCGGTCGTCCTGTGCCTGACGCGCTACGTGCACGTCCCGGTGCGCCGCCCGGTGCCCCCCACCCGCCGCACGGTGCTGCAGCGCGACAACCACCGCTGCGCGTACTGCGGCGGGGGAGCGGACACCGTGGACCACGTGAACCCACGCTCGCGCGGCGGCCGCCACGAGTGGACCAACGTCGTCGCCGCGTGCGTGCGGTGCAACCACCGCAAGGCCGACCGGCTGCTGCACGAGATCGGCTGGGAGCTGCCGTTCGTCCCCCGCGCCCCGCGGTGGTCGGTGGCGTTCGGCACCACGTCGGTCCGGTCCGAGCCGCTGTGGTCCCAGTACGTGGTTGCCTGAACCTCATCTTCGTCAAGAATCCACCAACGTATGGCATCATTCCGGCTACTCGCGGGTGCATCGGCGCACCGGTGGGAGACACTGGGACGAGCGCACGGTGGGCTCGGCACGAGCACGGAGGCTCCGGATGACGCGTGACGATGTGGTCCTCGTCGGGGTGGACGGATCCGCGGCGAGCCTGCACGCGCTCGACTGGGCGGCCGCGCAGGCCAAGACCCACGGTTGGGGCATCCGGCTCATCTGCAGCTACTCCCTCCCGTCGTTCACCGCGGCCTCGCTCGACGGCGGATATGCGGCGCTAGACGACACGGCCATCCAGGAGGGCGCCAAGGCGGTGCTCGCGGAAGCCACGCAGCGGATCGCGCCGTTGGGCATCCCGGTGACCGCCAAGGTCCTCACGGGCGACGCCGCGGGCGTGCTCGTCGACCTCTCGCACCAGGTCCGGCTCGCCGTCGTCGGCACGCGCGGGCGCGGCGGGTTCGCGGACCGGCTGCTCGGCACCGTCTCGTCGGCCCTGCCTGCGCACGCGTACTGCCCGACGGTCGTCGTGCCCCTGCGCGAGGCCGGCCGGACCCTGCCCGACGACGCCCCCATCCCGGCGCCGCGCCCGGTGAAGCGCATCGTCGTCGGCGTCGACGGCTCCCCCCAGGCCGAGCACGCGCTGCGCTACGCCATCGGGGAGGCCGAGGCGTGGGGCGCCGAGCTGACCGCCGTCGCGGGCGTGCCCGTGGGCTCGATGACCGGTGTGCTGGCGTGGCTGCCGGCCACGGTGGACCACGAGCAGGTGCTGCGGGACGTCACCGAGGGACTGCACGTGGTGGTCGACCGCGCGCTGGCCGAGCACCCGGACGTGACGGTCCGGCGGATCGCCCTGGACGGCACGGGCGCAGAGCTGCTCACGGAGTTCTCGGTGGCCACCGACCTGATCGTCGTCGGCTCGCGCGGCCGCGGCGGGTTCGCCGGGCTGCTGCTGGGCTCCACCAGCCAGGCGGTGCTGCACCACTCCGACTGCCCGGTCATGGTGGTCACCAACCGGTGCGCCACCGAGGAGGCCGTGGCCGGTTAGCCCTCCGGGGCCGGCGGTACGTCCGGGCGGCGGACCAGCGCCGAGAGCACCACGGTCGAGCGGGTGCGCGCCACGAACGGCTCCGCGGCCAGCCTCTCCACCACGCGCTCCAGGTGCCGCATGTCCCGCGCGCGCACCTGCACCATGAGGTCCACGTCCCCGGTCACGGTGCTCGCCGCGACCACCTCGGGATAGTGCTCGACCGCCGCGCGCATGGTCGCCGGGCTCGTGGAGCCCTGGCAGAACAGCTCGACGAAGGCCTCGGTCTGCCAGCCCATGGCCGCCGGATCCAGCCGGACGGTGAAACCGCGGATCACGCCCCGCTCGCGCAGCCGGTCGACGCGTCGCTTCACGGCCGGCGCGGAGAGCGAGACCTGCTCTCCCACCTGCGCGAACGTGGCCCGGGCATCGAGTGCGAGCACCCGCAGGATGGCGGTGTCGAGGGCGTCCAGCCCGGAGTCGTCGGTCACGGTCACATCATCGTCGGTCGCGCGCCGATTGGTGCTAGCCGCAGAAAAATGGCAATGTGCACCGCGTACTGGTCCGAACGGGTGATTGACAAAAAGGGGCATGTGGCCTCAAGGCGGACTCCCGACATGCCGAGATGAGTGGAAGCCCCACTCGCGCCAGCCGTGCCGGGGTCCCCGAAGGAGGCGACGTGGTCAAGGACACCAAGAAGCTGCTCGACGTCGTGCCGAGCCAGCGACCGTCGGTCATCAGTGCACCCGTGCCGGTGGTCGACGATGTCCCCCACCAGGTCGATGTCCCGCACCAGCGCACCGCGCCGTCCCCGCTCGTCGAGGAGACCGCCGCCCGGATCGTGGCGGTCAGACGATCCGTGTGGATCGGCCTCGCCGCCGGTGTCGCGCTCGCCGTGGCCGCCGGCGGTGGCGTGTACGCCGCCGATCAGAGCGCCCAGGCGGCCCAGGCCAAGGCGCTCGAGGCCGACCTCCGCGTGGACCAGTCCGTGCTGGCCGCCGCGCGTGACGCGGTCGTGAATCGCCAGACCGACGTCGTCGTCGCGCAGACCGCCTACGTCGCCAGCCGCACCGCCGCCGCGACGAGCGCCCAGGCCGCCGTCGACCACGCCAACGCCACCCTCGCCGCCGTGCCGAACGCGGGCGACGCCCCCCGTGCCGCCCTCGCGAGCGCCACCGGAGCCGTGGGTGCCGCCCTCACCGCACCCGACGTCAGCCTCGCGTCCCTGCGCTCGCTGGTCGCCGGGGTTGCCGCACCCGAGAAGGCCGCCGTCGACGCGCAGGCCGCGTGGCAGGCCGCCGAGACCGCCCGCATCGCCGCGGAGCAGGCAGCCGCTGCCGCCGCCGCACAGGCTGCTGCCGCCCGGTCCACAGCCAAGGCCCCGACGCGGACCACGTCCCGTTCGACCGCTCCCAGGACGGCCTCGGCCCCCGCGCCGGTCGCGCCGTCGTCCGGCATCCCCAGCGGCGGCAAGGTCTGCAGCGGCTCCGGGGGATCCGGCGCCGGCGAGTCGAGCGTCTCGGCGATCGGCTCCGCCATCAACGCCTACCGCGCGTCCCTCGGGCTCTCGCAGCTGTCGGTCTCCCGCAGCGGCAGCCTGGTCAGCCACGCCATCACCATGGCCAACGCGGGCGGCATCTGGCACTCCGGTGGCGACAACATCGTGGCCTGCGTGAGCAACGGCTCCGCGTCCTCGATGGTCTCCGCCTGGTCGCGGTCCGCCGGTCATGACGCCCAGATGCGCCGCACCGACGTGTCGAGCATGTCCGTCGGCGGCGCGAGCCTGAACGGCTGGCTCTTCGGCGCAGTCCGCTTCAGCTAGCCCTTCTGCAGCCGCAACGTCCGCACTCGAGGGGGTCCCAGCCCCCACGAGTGCGGACGTCGTGCGTGTGGGCCCCGTGCGTCCGCACTCCGGCGGGTTCCAGCCCCCACGAGTGCGGACGTCCGCAGATTCGGTCGCCCAGACGCGCTGATGTGCGGACGCAGCGGCACCCACCGGTGGGCGTCCGCACATTCGGTCGCCCGGGCGCGCTGATGTGCGGACGGAACCGGGTTGGGGTGGTCAGCGCAGGGCGTCCGTCAGGCGGTCCGTGGCCAGGTTCAGGTCCTCCGACGAGATCGTCAGCGGGGGAGCCAGCCGGATCGTGCTGCCGTGGGTGTCCTTGGCCAGCACGCCGCGGGCCAGGAGGCGCTCGCAGAGCTGACGCCCGGTGCCGCGGCCCTCGGCCACGTCCAGCCCCGCCCAGAGGCCCACGCGGCGCGACGAGGCGAGCAGACCGGCGTCGACGAGCGCGTCCAGGCGGGCGCCCCACTCGAGCCCGAGCGTCGTGGCGCGCGCCTGCAGCTCCCCGGTCTCCAGCAGCCCGACGACCGCGAGGCCGACCGCGCACGCCAGCGGGTTGCCGCCGAACGTGGACCCGTGGGTGCCGGCGGTGAGCACGCCGAGCACGTCCGCACGTCCGACGACGGCCGACACGGGGAGCACCCCGCCACCGAGCGCCTTGCCCAGGGTGACCAGGTCCGGCTTCACGCCCCAGAGCTCGGACGCGAGCGTGGTGCCCGTGCGGCCGAGCCCGGACTGGATCTCGTCGGCGATGAACAGGACGTCGTTCGCCGAGCAGAGCGCGCGGACGCCGGGAAGGTAGTCGTCGGGCGGGACGACGACGCCCTGCTCGCCCTGGATCGGCTCCAGGAGGACGGCGACGGTGGTCTCGTCGATGGCCTCGCGCAGCGCCTCGACGGAGCCGTACGGCACCACCCGGAACCCGGGCGTGTACGGGCCGAAGCCGCGGCGCGCGTCGGGGTCGGTGGAGAACGACACGATCGTCGTCGTGCGGCCGTGGAAGTTGCCGTCGGCCACGATGATCGTCGCTCGGTCGGCGGGCACGCCCTTGACGTCGTAGCCCCACTTGCGGGCGGCCTTGATGGCGGTCTCGACGGCCTCGGCACCCGTGTTCATCGGCAGGACCATCGGCGGGCCGGCGACGAGCGGGCCGATCAGGGCGGCCAGCCGCGCGGCGAACGGCTCGAGCAGCTCGTGGTCGAACGCGCGGGACGTGAGCGTCAGCTTGTCGATCTGCGCGTGCGCCGCGGCCGTGAGCACCGGGTGCCGGTGGCCGAAGTTCAGCGCCGAGTAGCCCGAGAGCAGGTCGAGGTAGCGGTTGCCCTCGTCGTCGGTGACCCAGGAGCCCAGGCCGTCGACCAGGGTGACCGGGAGCGGGTGGTAGTTGGGGGCCAGGACCGACGCCGGGGCCACCTCCACGAGAGTCATCGCCCGGAACCGGAGGCGGGCCGGATCTCGAGCGTGCAGCACTTGGCGCCGCCGCCGCCCTTGAGCAGCTCGCTGGTGTCCACGGGGATGGGGTTGTAGCCACGCTCGGCGATCGCCGCAGCCAGGTCCATGGCACCGGGCGCGACGACCACGTTGTAGCCGTCGGACACCGCGTTCAGGCCCAGGGCGACCGCGTCGCGCTCGGTGGCCTCGACCGCGTCCGGGAACAGCTGCTGCAGGACCGCGCGCGAGCCGGCCGAGAACGCCGGCGGGTAGTAGGCGATCTGCGGGTCGGCCGGGTCGCTCGACAGCACGGCCAGTGCGGTGTCGAGGTGGTAGTAGTGCGGGCTGACCAGGTCGAGCGAGATGACCGGGCGGCCGAACAGCTCCTGCAGCTCGGCGTGCGCGGACCGCTCGGTGCGGAAGCCCGTGCCGGCCAGGACGAGGTCGCCGACGACGAGCAGGTCGCCCTCGCCCTCGTTGGTCTCGGCGGCGGTGTGCGTGACGTAGCCGCGGTCAGCGAACCACTTCTGGTACGCGGGACCCTCGGGCTGGCGCTCGGCGTAGCGGAACTTGGCGGAGTACACGACGCCGTCCAGCACGGTGGCGCCGTTGGCCGCGTAGACCATGTCCGGCAGGCCGGGGATCGGGTCGATCGTCTCGACGGTGTGGCCGAGGTCGAGGTACGTGTCGCGCAGGGTGCGCCACTGACGGACCGCGAGGTCGGCGTCGGTGAACCGGGTCTTGTCCATCCACGGGTTGATCTCGTAGGACACCGTGTAGTGGACGGGCTCGCACATCAGGTAGCGGCGATCGGTACGTCCGGGGGCGGTCGGGGTCATGAAGGCTCCTCGTGGCGTGTCGTTCCCACGAGGGTACGAGTCGGTACGGCCCAGACCGTTCATCTCGGATTGCGCGCTGGGGCACGATCCGTTGCGCAGATCCGGCTACGAGTTGCGATCTGTTGCGCGGACCTCGTTCCGTGCGCGCATCAACGCGTACCGCACCATGACGCCGAGGAACGGTTTGAGCACGGCGCCGGTGAGTCGCCGGGGGAGCGGGCCGGCCAGGTAGACCTCCTCGCTCCAGAGCACCCGGCTCGACGACGGTCCCGCCGGCACGACGACGATGCTCGCGTGGCCCTTGAGCACGCGTCCGACCTTGGTGTACGTGGCGATGCCGGGCTCGTCGACGCTCGGCGGGTCGTACCGGTCGATCGTCATGACGTCCTTCAGGCCGGGGAACCCGCGCCGGGCCAGGGGGCCGGAGACCGCCGTCACCCTCGACCCGTCCACCGTCACCCGGGTCAGCGGTATCCACCGTTCGTGGTTGCGCAGGTCGGTGACGAGGTCCCACGCCGTCGCCGCGTCGACCGGGAAGGAACGGACCACCGCGTCGATCGGGATGCTCGTCACCTGGCCATCGTCCGCGCGGGTAACGTCGCTGTCCATGGAGACGAGGGTTCTGGGACGTACGGGTCGGTCGGTCGGAGTGGTCGGGCTGGGCTGCTGGCAGCTCGGCGCGGACTGGGGATCGGTCACCGAGGAGGCCGCGCTGTCGGTGCTGGGGGCCGCCGTCGACTCCGGCGTCACGTTCCTCGACACCGCCGACGTCTACGGCGACGGCCGCTCCGAGAAGCTCATCGGCACGTTCCTGCGCTCCCGCGGCCCGGACCATGGCATCACGGTCGCGACGAAGATGGGCCGCCGCGCCGACCCGCACACCGCGGAGGCCTACACGCTCTCGTGGTTCCGCGCCTGGACCGACCGCTCGCGCGAGAACCTGGGCGTCGACACCCTCGACCTGGTGCAGCTGCACTGCCCGCCCACCGAGGTGTTCCGCCGCGAGTCCACCTATGACGCGCTCGACGTGCTGGTCGACGAGGGCCGGATCGCGTCCTACGGCGTCTCCGTCGAGACCGTCGACGAGGCGCTCGAGGCGATCGTCCGCCCGCACGTCGCGACCGTGCAGATCATCCTCAACGTGTTCCGCCGCAAGCCGCTCGAGCAGGTGCTCCCGCTGGCGCAGAAGGAGGGCGTCGGGATCATCGCCCGGGTGCCCCTGGCGTCGGGACTGCTGTCGGGCAAGTACGACGAGGACACGCAGTTCGCGGCCGACGACCACCGGAGCTACAACCGCGGTGGCCAGGCGTTCGACGTCGGCGAGACGTTCGCCGGGGTGCCGTTCGAGGTCGGCGTCGCGGCCGCGCGCGAGGTCGCGTCGCTCACGCCTCCCGGCTGGACCACCGCGCAGCTGGCCCTGCGCTGGATCATCGACCAGCCCGGCGTGTCCGTCGTCATCCCCGGCGCGCGCTCAGCCGCCCAGGCGGTCGGGAACGCCGCGGCCGCGGCGTTGGAGCCGGTCGACGAGGAGACCCTCGGCGGGCTCCGCGGAATCTACGACGGCCGGATCCGCCAGCACGTGCACGCGCGCTGGTAGGACCTACCTCTTCGAGCCGATCCGCTTGAACCTGCCCGTCAGCCGCTTGGGCTCGGCGGGCAGGATCACGGGCACGTCGTTCGGGCCGGCGATCTCGATCACCTTCGGGAACGTGAGCGGCGGCGGACCGAACGCCTTGCGCGCCCCCTCGATGACGTTCTTGCCGAGCGCCCGAGCGCCCGCGACCCCGACCACCAGGCCGATGCCGAACGGGATCAGCCGCCCGACCGCGAGGCCCGTCTGCTTGGTCAGCTGCGTGCGCACCAGCCGGCGCGTCATCGTCGTGTTCACCTTGCGGACCGTCGCCATCGGCATCCGGGTCAGCAACGCGCGCGCCACGCTCACGCTGGTCAGCTCGGCGCCGTCGGTGATGATCTTGCCGCCGGAGTCGCCCAGGATCGTGGTCAGCAGGAGCGCGCGACGCCGGTCGGAGTCCTCGACCTCGATGCCGTGCACGCTGGCCACCGCGAGCGAGAACGCCGCCGACGCCGCGAAGAACGTGGCCACGTCGCTGGCCGTGAGCACCAGCGCGACGCCCGTGCCCACAGCGGGAGCCGCCGCCGAGGCGCCCACCGCACCGCCGGCGCCCTGCACGACCAGCAGGTACTCCTTCTCCAGGAGGCGCACCAGCTGCTCGGGCGTCGCCTCCGGGTTCCGGCGGCGCAACGAGTCGACGTGCGCGTGGATGGTGGCGGACGGGATGGTGACCGCTTTGGCCAGCGCCGCCTCGACGAGGGCCGGCATCAGCGCTCTCCGGTGACCGTCAGCTGCACCGTGGCGCCGGCGTCGAGCGTGCGACCCACCGTGCAGTGCGAGTCGATGGCCCGGTGCACCAGGTTGATGAGGCGCTCGCGGGTGGCTACGTCGAGCGCGCTCAGGTCCACGACCAGCTCCTCCGCGATCGCGGGGTACCGGTCCTCCTCGGTGTCGCTCATACCCGAGGCCTTGATGGTCACGTCGACGTCGTCGCCCAGGTAGTGGCTCAGCTTGGCGTCCGCCGCCAACCCGCTGCAGCCGGCCAGCGCGATCTTCAGCAGCTCACCCGGGCTGAACACGTTCTCCACGCCCACGCTGCCGATCAGCACCTCGGCCCCGCGCGAGTTGCGGCCGGTGTACAGGCGCTTGCCCGTGCGCTCGACCCACAGCTCGGTGTCGCCCGCGTTCTTGGTGATGTCGGGCGCTGGCTTCTGCTCCGTCGTCATCCCGCGATCCTGCCACGCGGGGCTGGAGGTCACGCGTCGACGGCGGGGACCTGCGGTGCCTGTACCGCGGCCTTGGCGGGGAAGTCCCAGTTGCGGACGGTCTCGCGCACCCAGAACGCCAGGAACAGCGCGATCTCGAACCACTCGGCGATGGCCACGTGGTACCCCCGGAACAGCCACTGCGCCACCAGGACGACCACGATCCCGCCCGCGGTCATGCCCACCGCGATCCACTTGTACAGCGGCTGGTCCGGCAGATCGTCCTCGCCCGCCGCCTTCGGCCACCCGTTGCACGCGACCGCCACCGCCATGCTGATGATCAGCAGGAACGTCGCCGCGTAGTGGATCCAGGCGAACTCGTCGCCCTCCCAGATGCGGAACAGCAGCAGCACGACGAACGCCGCCGCGAGCACCCACGACAGCCGGTAGAACGCCTTCGCCTTCTTCGGCTTGGAGCCCAGCGCGTCCCCTGGCCAGTTGCCGGTCAGCTTCTCGGCGATCACCAGCACCACCGCCGCGACCAGGACCGAGCACGTGGACACCCGGATGCCGTTGACCATCTGCTCGCGGACCGCCGCGTCGTCGATCCCGCGCAGCGTGTCCTGCAGGTCGGTGGGGACGAACGCCACGAACAGCGCGTAGAAGCCCGCCAGGTTCAGCGCGAAGTCCTCCAGCGTCCGCCCCCGGTACGCCACCAGGCACACCGCGATGCCGACGAACGAGCCCACGAACACGTCGCGCAGCGGGCCCAGGTAGCTGGCGCTGATGGAGCCCTCGAACTTGCCGAAGAAGACGAGCCCGAAGATCGAGCCGATGAGCAGGAACGCGGCCAGCGCGACGAGGATCATCCTCAGGTGCCGGTACGTCTCCCGTGCCCGATCGGCCTCGCGCGGTGCAGCCATCGCGGTCCCCCTCCGCTGAGCTTTCCCCTGTCGCGATCGTCCCGCCGTCGGTATGTGCAGGTCTATGGGTGTTCGGGGTGATTCTTCGGTGAGCGCGGCGACGGGCCGACGCTCGCTGCGGGGTACCGTGCCGCGTGCGAACGACGCGATCAGCCGGGACCCCCCGGACCGCGGGCGTCGTGTTCGCCGCAGCCGTCGTCGTGTACTTCACGGCCGTCATGCACCGCACAGCCCTCGGGGTGGCGGGCGTCGACGCGATCGACCGGTTCGGGCTGTCCGCCACCATGCTCGCGCTCTTCTCGGTGGTCCAGCTCACCGCGTACGCGGGCATGCAGCTCCCCGCGGGCCAGCTGCTCGACCGGTTCGGAGCCCGGTCCGTGCTCGTCGGCGGATCCCTGGTGATGGCCACGGGACAGCTGCTGCTGGCGCTCTCCGACGAGGTCGGATGGGCCCTCGTGGCCCGCGTGCTCATCGGTGCCGGCGACGCCCCCATCTTCATCGGCGCGTGCCGGCTGGTCGCCGAGTGGTTCCCCCCGCGCCGCGTGCCGGTGATGGTGCAGACCACGGGCCTGATCGGTCAGGCGGGCCAGCTCGCCTCCGCGATCCCGGTGGCGTGGCTGCTGCACTCGCGGGGCTGGACGGTCGCGTTCGCGACGCTGGCGGGTCTCGGGGTCGTCGCGGCGTCCGTCGCCTTCGTCGGCATCCGCTCCGCGGTGTCGTCGTCGCCCACGCCCGAGCGCTTCTTCTCCGCGGTCCGCTCGGCGGCACGCCCGCACGGCACCCGACTGGGGTTCTGGAGTCACTTCCTGTGCCCGTTCTCCGCCAACGTGGTGGCGCTGCTGTGGGGTGTGCCGTTCTTCGTCACCGCCCAGAACCGCACGCCCGGCGAGGCCAGCCTCCTGCTCATCGTCCTCACCGTCTCCGCGATGGTCACCGGACCGCTGGCCGGGCAGTTCACCGCCCGCCACCCCCTGCGCCGCAGCTGGGCGGTCCTCGCGACGGCCGGCGCCACGTTCGTGGCCTGGTCGGTCCTGCTGGCCTTCGACACCCCACGGCCGCTGTGGCAGCTGCTGCTGTTCGTCGTCGTCCTCGGCGCGGGGGCACCCATCTCCCTGGTCGGCGTCGACTTCGCGCGGACCTTCACGCCCCCGGACCGACTCGGGGCGGCGACGGGGTTCGTCAACATGGGCGGCTTCACCTCGACGATCCTGGGCGTGCTCGCCGTCGGGCTGGTGCTCCAGCTGGTCTCGCCGCCCGGGGCCTCGATCTACACCCTCGATGCCTACCGGGTCGCGTTCGCGGTGCTGCTGCTGCCGTGGCTCGTCGGGCTCGCGGGGGTGCTGCACCACCGCCGGCACGCCCGCACCGACCTGGCGGCCGAGGGTGTGCACCTGCGGCCCGTTCGCGACGTTCTGCGGTGGCGCCGGTGAGGCGTTCGCCTTCGGTCGTTCGCCCGCGCGTTCGGTAGGCTCTCGGGCGTTCCCCGTGGATCGCGCGCCTGTAGCTCAGGGGATAGAGCACCGCTCTCCTAAAGCGGGTGTCGGCAGTTCGAATCTGCCCAGGCGCACAAGTGTTGGTGCAGGTCAGCGTGCTCTCCGGTGCGACTGGTGTCGGTTCCGCTGGGACATGGCGGATTCGGTCCACGGTTGTCGGACGCCGGCCCTCGGGGTGCGGCGCCGGTTCGGCGTTCACCGAGGTCGGCGCACGTGCGCTGGCTTAGTTGTGTGGTGAGGTACGGCAGGGTCCACGCCGGTTGAGGCGACGCCGCGCCAGTGGTGGCGGCTACCTTCCCTGGTGGTCGCACGGGCGGCCTTGGTCGCTCCCGCCGCACACTTTTGAGACGCTTCTCGATCTCATTTGAGACGCGCTCTTGTGACCTGCTCGTTCATCGGGATGGGCAAGGATGCCACAACGTCTAGTACCTAGATTCCCAGCAGGAGCTGATCCACACTCCCGGCATGAGCGCTCCGAGCGACGGTCGGTGGGGGGCTGTCTGGGAGCCGACGCGTGTTGTCGGGCGACGGGTCAGGACGACGCGGACGGAGCACGACGCCTCCGGCTTGGCTGTGCCGGCCGAGGGTGCCGTGGTCGTAGTTGAGCTCACGATCGAAGAGATCAGCGTGAGCCTGCGAGCGGTCGAAGCCAGTCCTGCAGCGCCGGTCGACGAAGCCGGGCTGCAAGCTGAACTGCTGAGCATTGGCGCGAAAGCTCGTCTCCGACGCGACGAGTTGATTGCCGAGCGTACGGCGGCGTTGTGGGCGCTTCGCGAGGCAGAAGCTCATCTCTCGAGGCGGCCCAAGGTCAGGTTGCCACAATCGAATGGCAACTGATTCTCGCCGACGAGGAGCCGAAGTGCGGCCCTGCAGTCGGGCCTTCTCGGTGATGGGCCGCCGGCTAAGGCGAGAGGAGTCCGACCCGTGACGAACAACAGCGCGCGAAGGCAGGCTGCGCGCAGGCTCCAAGCCCAGCTAGACATTCCATACATGCGTGCACTTCGGATCGTCGATGCCGACAATGCCGCGAGGGTGCGTCGGCGAGAAGGTGGCGAACCAGACCCGGCTGCCCTGCTCGCGTCCGCGACCTGTCGATTGGTTACCGCCACAGTCAACGACTGGCTGTTGGAGCGACTTACGACGGTCGCGGTTGAAGACGCCGGACTCCCCTGCCCCTTTCCGTGGTTGAGCGAGGGAGAGATCGAGGCGGCCGGTGCGCTGGCGCTGGCCGCGGTCGCCAACGACGAGACCGCTGACAGCACATCCCGCGTGCTCGTCGCGAGGCATGAGGTCTTCCTCATGGTGAGTGGCTGGGTGAACGACGTCTCCGTCGCCATGGCTCGCCGGCGCGATCACGATCTTCTCGTCCTCGAGGAACACGTCGACGGAAATGAGGTCCTGATTGGGCCCTTGCAGGCGAACGGCGCGTTTCGGGTCGAGTTGCTGCCCGATGAGCGTCGCGCCCGCGTCCTCGGGGTGGCACTGAGCTGGAGCCGCAGTCGCGAATGAATCGCCAACCTGGCGGGTAGAGGACGAGGCCTACGACGTTCAAACTGCCAGTGTTAAGCCTGACCCGACACTTCGTTCGGGGTCTTGTTGGTGTCCAGCCAGACCTCTTGAACCACGGCACCGCCACCGGGAGGCAGGCGATTCCACGCGAGTTCGTTCCCGACTCTTCCAATCGCGACGCTGACTGCACTCACAGCTATGGAGAGCTCGCGTGAGTCCGGGGCGAAGTTCGAAGTGATGAGCGGGTGGTTGGCCGCATCAACGTCGAGGTCATACGCGAGGCGCTTAGCCAAGGGGTTGTGGTAGCGATCATCGGGGCCGTCGTCGACAGCGAGAACGTGTGGTCGCTGTATGGGTACGAGGTTCGCGATCGCACCCAGCGCACGGTCTCGCTGTTGCCACGCGTCCGCTCGTTGGTTTTGCGCGCTTGCCGTGTCACCGCCTTTTGCTTCCCCCGTGTCGAATGCCTGCTGCGTGTCGCGCAGTTCGGCTTCCTTCTCGTTGAGGGTGACGGCTCGGCCCGGGAACGACCTGTGGTCGAGCGTGGACCTCGCAAGGCGAAGGACCTCGAAGAGTTGCCAGGCGTCATCGATCGCGGCTTCGGTGATCGTCAGAGCCTCACGTAGAAGCGGTCGAACGACTCCCAGGAGTCTTGCTGAGCCGCCTGGCGTCTCCATGTACGTCAGGTCAGCGTCGAGCAGAGTGAACAACGGCTCGCTGCGGTTCGAAAACGCAGCGGTGTGCTGCAGTTTCAAGAGCTCACTAAGTAACTCAAATCGGCGGCACGCGATCGCCGACACGCCGGCGGCGTAGAACAACACAGATCCGGTCACCCGACGCAACTGAAGCAGCTTGACCATTCCGCCATCTCGCGGCTGGGCGGCGAACCGCTCCAGCTCGGCGAGCCACCACTGGTCTGTCGCGGCGTCGCCCCAGTAGGCCAGGGTGGCAATCAGGGCGCCCGCTACGCGGGATACCTCTTCAGTCCTCGCGAGCATGGCCGCGTACCCGCCGAACGGGAGGTCGTCCTGGTGGTTGGGCAGGTTGAAGTCCGGGTGATCGTGAAGACGGATGAACTCACGGTTCAGCATGTCGTGAACGTGGATTGCCACGCGACGGCCCGACAGTTCCCGCTTCGCGGTGTCCACGGCGACCGGAACGGTCAGGGGATGGCGGGCCGAACGAGTGGCTAACGCGTCAACAGCATCCGCGATCGCGCCGAAGCCTCGGTCTGCGTCGGTCTCGAGCAGCAGACCGCCCCTGAGCGTCCGTAGCTCAACGGCCTCGGGAGATGGTGTGAATGGTTCAATCCACGCAAGTGCCAGCCGGCCGGAGTAGTGCTCCGCGATGGCGGCCCGTAGCGCAGGGTCGTATGTGGATGACCACCCTGCCACGATCAGGCCGTAGTCCTCGAGGACGCGGGTGAGTAGGTGCAGGGTCGCGGGGTCGTACGTGCCGAGTTCGGTCGTCGTGTTCAGCATGGACGTCGGGTTGAGATAGTCACCGTGTAGATGGATGACGCAACAGTTCAGGGTGTGTAGAGGCGCGAGGCCGTGGACGTCCGCCGGGGATGCGACGACCGTGGGTTCGACACCCTCGGACCGGAGTGCTTGCTCCATCAGGCGGTCGAAGTTCAGCGTGACGATCACTCTGATCGTTCCGGCGGAGACCAGACGAGCGATCGCGACGTGCGCAGCGGTCGGCAACTTCCGGTCCGTGTCCTTGTCGTCGTCAGACCGTTCGAAGTAATCGCGCAGCAGGTTTTGACGGGCCAATGGCGTGGGTGCGAGCTTCTCCAGGAGAGTCTCGTACCGCGCCTCCTCGCCGAACCGATCTTCGTACCACCTGATCGAATCGCCGCCAGGGTCCTCACCGGAAACGTCTGCGACGCGTGCCGTGAGATCCTGCAGTACGCCCCAGGCGGTGGGGATACCGCTAGCGGCAGAGACGCCGGCGCCAAGCAGTGCCGCGTACGCGCCCGGGTTCGCGTGGAGAGAGAACGCGAGCGGCAGCAGCGAATCATCGGCCGCCGAGATGCTGGTCATGGCTTCAAACCCCCCAGTGGGCTGAGGAGCCGAAGACTGTGGTGTATGTGCCGCCGATCTGCACGCTGTTCGACATCCGGGACCACAACTTGATACGTCCCGTGTCGTCGGTCAGGAGGTCCTCGGAGAGGGTCATGTGGACGCGATCAGTGATGAACAGGGAGTGGTGGTTGCGAAGGTCACTGAGCTTGGCGGCGACGTTGGGCGCTGCGCCGATGGAGATCAGGTCACTGTGGTTCCGAACCCCACCACGTACGATGAGCGCCTCGCCCGTGTCGACTCCGACAGCGTGTCCTATGTCGCAGAAGTTGGCCCCGTCAGTCCATCCATCCTTGATCGCCGGACGAATCACTTCGAGCACGGCCCAGTTGATGGCTAGAGCCGCGCGCACGGCATTCCAGTTCTTGTTCTCGCCCATGAAGATTGCCATCACGCGGTCGCCGTCGAAGCTGCGAATCTGACCGTCAAAGTTCCTCAGGATTCGCGACGCGGTGTTGATATAGGCCTTAACAATCTTCGCGGTTGCTTCCTTATTCAGGCTCTGAGCCAGTTTGCTCGAGCCGGCAAGATCGGCGTATAGGTACGTCGCGTCTACTAGGCGCCCACCGTTTTTGAGGACCACGTCATCGGTTTCGGGAACCTTTGCGCCGTTGGTGATCTGCCACGGAGTGGAGATGATGTCTCCAACTGTGGCCTCGATGCTTGGGTACACACGCGCTCCTCTACACGAGCCGACCTGCTCGTTCGCTCCGACGAATGTAACCAGATCGTGTCCGCCCTTGGTCGTCTCCGCCGACCGGACCGCAAAGCGGGGTTCCACGGCTTCTTTCGCGAGGCTTACCCTTGCCGAAACATGCGGCCTGCGCCCCAGCGTTGATCGCCCGCCGATCAGCCAGGGTGCTTTGCTCGGGTGCCATCACCTGCGAAGACTCGCAAGCAGCCTCTTGCGCTCACGCGACTCTTGGGCCTTGGAGGCAAGCGCGGAGGCCATTTGCGTCTTGGCGAGATGTGTCCGGACGTGGTCGGGAATGTCGTCACGCTTCTTCCCGCCGGAACGGATTGCCGCGCAGAACGACGGCCCACATGAGGCGCACCATGGAACGGTGACTATACGACCGTACCTTTCGTACTCGTCATTCAGTCGGTCGATCGTGAAGTCGCTCCAAAGAGTCGAACTCGGAGCGCCACCGCACCCACACGAGTACGCAACGTAGTCGTTGTCCTGGAAGTGGTCCCAAATGGACCCGGTGACGACAATCTCATGCCGGTCTGCCGACTGTGCGGCCTTCGCGGCGTAGTTGACGGGCTTGCCGGCCCAAACGGCTTCCTGCTCATCGACGTTACGGGGTGTTCCGAGTTGCTTCACGAGTACCCGGCCACAGGAGATGCCGATCTTGAACCCAGTGGCCGGGAGCTTGCCGTCATCCCACTTCGTCTCGTACTGCGCGACTAGATCATCGCTAAAAGTCCGAACCGTGATCGCGGCGCAGAGCGCGCGCTCAAACGCAAGGTCCCCCCAGAACAGGCCGAAGCCGCCGTCCCCCTGGATGTCGATGAAGTTCGCCTCGAACTCGTTCAGCACAGCCACAGCGGACTCAACCGCCGTCTTGTAGATCCGGGCGGTCGACGTGTCATGGCGCCCCGTTCCAAGGTGAGTGGAATCCTTCAGGTCAAACATGACAGCGACGACCGAGGGGATCTTGAGCCACCTGTTTGATCCCTGGCTCGGGATTTCATCGAGCCCCGGGTCCTTGATCTCGACTACGTCCGGCACCGTCTTGAGTGCCTCCGCGGCCTTGCCGTTGAGATCCTCGAGCAGTTCTGCGAGGTCCACCGAGAGCTCCTTCCGTCCCAAGTCAGGCTACGGGGCACCACCGACATCGCCGCGACGGGCCAGGGCTCATCGCCTGACGACGCTCTTCATCGATTCTTGATCCGCCGTTGGGCCCAAGGGCCGGCCGATGGCCGGGTACTCTGCGGCCCGGAGGTAGCCACATGGGCAGACGTTCAAGCATCGAGCCACAGATGCTCGCTGAGGCACGTGCCGAGATCTCCATCGCGGATCAGAAGGCCGGGATCGTGCTTGCAGCTGCAGGTATCGGATTCAGTGCCGTTCTCGGGGGCCTGCTCGCTGGGGACTGGCGACCGAGCGCTTACAGCACCGACGGTGAGATTGTCTGGTGGATCGCGGCAACGCTCGCATTCGGCGTCGTCGCCTCCGCGGCGGCGGCGTTGTGGCCGCGGTTCACCACCGAGGATGAAGACGAACTTGTAACCTACTGGGCGCACGTTGCGCGATACAAGACCGCGGCGGCCTTGACGATCGCGCTCGACGACCAACCCCCGCCCGACCGCGAACGCACGCTGCATCAGCTTTGGCGCCTCGCTCAGATCGTGCGCATTAAGTATTGGTGCGTCCGTGGCGCGTTGGTCAGCGGCGCACTGGCCATCATTGCGTTCCTCATCGCTGGATTGGTGGGATAGCAGGAAGCGACGTGGCGCGAAGGTGTCGAGGGCGACTGAGCGTCGACGATGTGGGGTCGCGCCGCGGGGGCATCGGCTCACCGCGCAGGACTTCGTGCACTTGGCGTTGCTGCGCTCCGGCCACGATCGAGCTCCCGTACGGGCCGCAACCATCGTGTCGATGGGGAGGGCGCGAGGGGGACCCTCGCCCGTTGGTCGGCGGGCACCGCCTGATCGTCTCGTGAGGCGATACCCAGGACTCGGTGCGGCGTGCGGTAGGCCGACCTCATTGACCTTCGCGTATGGGTAGCCCAGTGCCCGGGAGGAACGGCGGTAGCCACGATCACGCGGCATGCCCCGCAGGTGTCGAGTGCGACGGGCTCCTCGCCAGCCTCACGCCGAGGACACGGGTGTTCGTCGAGTCTCGCGCCGAGCGCGAACATCGCTCCGTGACGTCCATCGTCGAGGAAGCTCTGGCTGCGTACGGACTCGGCAATGCCCACCCCACCGGCGATTGACTGGACCTCCGGATCCGCTCCGTTCGCCACGACGGCAGCTGACGCCGTGCCATCGACCAAGTGACGGGTTGGCGAGGTGGTGGTGATCGTGCGCCCACGTAGTCGGGCGATCATTCACCGGTTGGAGCGCTTCCCTCGTAAGCCCCGGGATGGGACGTTGTTGAGGCACTGCCCTGCTAGGGCATCTGACTTGACGAAACTGGGACTGCGACGACGCTTGCCCGCCGGAACGCCGAGTTGGCGGTGGTGCTTACGCCAGCGACTCCCGGCCGCCGAGACGGCCCAGAGTGGACTCGATGGGGGGAATCCGATGGCTGAGGGCGTACTGCAGTTCCACCTATGGAAGTCGACAGCCCAGCAGCCGTATCACTGGACGCTAACTTCAACAGGAAACGGCGAGATCATCTGCACGAGTGAAAACTACGCCTCGAAGGCCGACGCGAAGCATTCGATGGGCCTCGTTCATGCCCACGGCGGTGACGCAAAGTATGTCGACCACACGGGCGAGGACTGAGTCTGCGCCGGCGCTGCCGACGGCAGCACCGGTTCGGATCTAGATTCGCTCCAGTTGGGTGTCATGGTCGATTGCGATCAGCCGCCCGTCGGTCGGCAGCGAAAATCCGCGCGTCCGCTGGTGTGCCCCATCAATACGAGTTGGGGCGTCACGCCCGACACCCGCTCGACAGTTCAATCAGAGAGCGGGAGGCAAGATGTGGATAACTAGCGATGTCGAGCTCCCTACTGAGCTCATCGAGGCCCACTCGGACGGCAACCTGGTGTTGTTCGTGGGCGCAGGCGCGTCGATGGGAGACCCATCGAACCTGCCGTCATTCAGAGAGTTGGCTCGTATGCTCGCCCAGGCGGCGCGCGTGCCGTTCGACGAAGGCATGGCTCTCGACTTGTTCCTTGGTTCTATGCCAGCCGATTTCGAGACCCACACCCACGCCCGGCGGATCATCGCGCGGCCAGACACGAGGTTCAATCCGACCCACTCCGCGCTGGTCCGGCTCGCATGGGCATCGGGCATGCCGCGGATCGTGACGACCAACTTTGACAGTCTCCTTTCGACTGCTGCGGCGTCGGCCCTGCTCTCGGAAGGCGACGTATGGGTTGGTCCGGCACTGCCCCTCGGTGATGCCTTCTCGGGTGTCGTGCACCTGCACGGCTCGGTCGACCGCCCACCCGCGCAACTGGTGCTGACGGATCGCGACTTCGGCCGGGCCTACCTCACCGACGCCTGGGCGACGAGGTTCCTGCAGCGAATGTTCGACGAGTTCACCGTGCTGTTCGTCGGCTACAGCCACGACGACCCGATCATGCGGTATCTCGCCCTTGGCCTGACGTCGAAGAGCCGCCGTTACGTGCTGACACATCGCCCTGGCGACGACAAATGGAACCACCTCCGCATCGTCCCTGTGCCCTATCCAGCGGTCGAGGACGATCACTCCGCCATGGTTGCCGCTCTCGAGGCATGGGACCGACGAGCGAGGATGGGACGCCTTGATCACCAGACCAGGATGAAGGAGATCATTGACGATGGTCAGCAGCTCAACCCGGTCGACGAGGACTACGTTCGGCAACGCCTGGAGACTGCTGATGGTGTGCGGGAGTTCACCCAGTTCGCCCATGGGGTCCCGTGGCTTAAATGGATTGAGGGTGTCGAGAGTTTCCAACGCCTGTTCACAGGAGGGTCTGACACTGAGGCTTCCACAGTCCTGAGCGGCTGGTTCGGGCAGGTCTATGTCGCCGATCGAGAGCTGCACGGCGCGGCACTCCGGGTGGTGCAGCGGCTTGGACGTCGCTTCGCGCCGTCGCTCTACCAGTCGTTGAGCTGGGCTGCGGACACGCTTGCGAAGACCGACCTTGATGCCGGTCGACGTTGGAAAGTGCTCCTTGCCACATCGGTTGACGGCATCTCCGCGCCTCCGGACCTCGGGATGTTGCTGCCCTACGAAGTAGACGAGAGGGCCGAGGAGCTGGCCCTGGTCCGGGTCGCGTTACGTCCGTTCCTCGTTCTCAAACCCCGGTGGACACTGAGCGGGGACGACCCCACGACCCCACCCCAAGCGGAGGCCGCGTGGCATGCGTCAGACGATGTCCTCGCCCGGCACGTTCTGAAACTTGTCGAGGACCGCGTCCCTGGCGATCCGGCGCTCGGTGCGGTTCTGGAGGATGCACTCGGAAGCGCCTACGAACTTCTGGTGGCATACGGCGGCGAGCACGGGTATGACAGCCTCAGTTCCCGTCGTTCCGCGATCGAACCGCACCCCCAGGACGACTACCGCGATCCCGTGGACGCGTTGATCGACGGACTCCGCGACTACGGAACCAAAGCACTTGGCGTGCAGCCGGACCTTCCCCTCCGGTGGTGGAAGCGTGATGCCAGGCTCTTCCGCCGGCTCGCGCTGCATCTCTTCGCACTTAGCCACGACCTCACGGACGACGAGAAACTTCGGTGGGTACTCGACCAGGAGGTTCTGTTCGAGTCGCCTTTCAAACACGAGGTGTTTCGTGTCCTCGCAATCGTCGTACCCAACGCAAGCGCGGACACTCGATCGAGGCTCCTGGCGTCTGCAATGGACGGCGTGGACTTACCGGACGGCTTTCCAGACATGGAACGCCACCGGGCGTACTCCACCTACAACCTGCTCGTTTGGCTCACTCAGTCCGCACCTGCGTGGCTCGAGGCGCAGCATGAGCTCGAGCGGATACAGAACAAGTACCCGACGTTTGGTCCGCGGGACTTCCCGGATCTCGACAGGTGGTCGAGTACCGCGACTTGGGGACAGGCGTTCCCAATGGACGTCGAAGACTTCTTGCAGGATCTCGACTCTGATGCCCAGGTCGCCCTGACCACGCTCCTGGCCGTGGACTACTCAGAGCAGCGAATCGACGGCCCTACCTGGCACAGCGCAGTCGCGCTCGTCCGCCAAGCGGCCGCTCGGCGCCCGGACCTCGCGCATCGACTCTGGAGCGCGATCGACGGCCGGCCGAACCTTGGTGTTAAGGCGGATGAGTTGCAGGACGCGATCGTCGAGGGCTGGGAGCAGGCGGATCTCTCGGAGCTTCTTAGCGATGTTGTCCAACTCGTCGCCGAACGGACCGGTGCCCCCGAGGCGACTCGCGCGATCACTCGGTTTCTCGTCACCCAGATCGAGAAGCACCTCGATACTCCCGAGGGAGATGCGACGGCAGCGATGCGCGATCTAGCGCGCACAGTCTGGAACCTTCAGAAGGGATCCTTTGACTCCCAGGCCGGCTCTGACCCGAGCTTCCTCGCCCTCAACTCCTGGCCAGGGGACCTCGCTCGCTACTGGACTCTGGAGGTCAACCGCCGGTGGCGCGATCTGGGCGATGCCTGGAGCGGCCTAAACGGGGATGAGCGGCAGGCGTTCGAGGCGCTGCTTGCCGGGCCCGATCCGGAACTCGACGCGATTCGACCCGCGCTTGGCGGACAGGCACACTTCCTATTCGTCGCGGATGCGACGTTCACGGGGGAA
Source organism: Cellulomonas sp. P1_G12_2 (assembly GCF_056405535.1). Lineage (NCBI taxonomy): Bacteria > Bacillati > Actinomycetota > Actinomycetes > Micrococcales > Cellulomonadaceae > Cellulomonas > Cellulomonas sp. P1_G12_2. The sequence continues at coordinate 875,957 of NZ_JBFUBX010000001.1, forward strand.
GTGGTCCTGCCCTTGTTCAACGGGCCGCATGCTTCGCAAGCCTGGGAGGCCTATCTCTACAACCCTCGATGCAACGACCGGATGCTTGGTGACGGCTTCCTCGAGAGTGTGGTCGCCGAATGGGACCGCCTCGGTGAGCTCGGAGGGCACGGGCTTGTCGGCCAGTTCTACGCGCTCGTCGCGTCCATCGTGAACCAGGCGAGCATCACGCCAGAGCAACGCCAAGTGCTTCTCGACCGATCGGTCTTGGCTGACGATGGCGACCACGCGGCCGAGTTCGCGAGTTCGAACCTTCGGTTCTTCCAGGATGACGCAGTCAACGGGGCCGAACTCTGGAATCTCTGGGCGCGCGACCATCTGGCAGCGCGCCTCCAGGGACTTCCGCGAAACGCCCACCCCGGCGAACTCGAGCGATGGGCCGACATCGCCCCCTTCGTTGGCGACCGCAGCCCGGACGCGTACTCGATGCTGGCCGGGCGCGGGATCGGCCTCGGCGACGGATATCACCCGCCTGACTGGCCCGCAGAGCTGCTGGCCAGCAACGGACCGGCACTCGTTGGCCACCTCGCTGAGCGGATTCGGAACTCGACTCCAGCCGGTTGGGCCGCGTCGTTCGCTGTGCGCAAGCTCCTCTCTGACCTAACCGCAGCCCTCGGGGCTGCGGTCTGCGCGCCGCTCGTCGAAGCAGCGATTGATGCCGGATTCCAACCACCAGACACAGCGACAACGGGGTAAGTGCAGACTCGAGAACCCCTCAACGCCTCGGACAGGAAGGCTGCGCCGACTTGCCCGACTCGCGGCGGCTACACCGGCGGGCCCCTGCTGCTTCGAACTGCGACCGACCCGCCGCGCACGGCCCCACCACACTGCGCTCTTGTGGGCAAGAGCGTGGTGTCCGGTTGTCAGCYCAGGAAGTCCCATCGCCTGACTACCCGCCCGCACAGCACGCACGTGCAGATCGTCGAGTCGTAGCCGTTTGCGCCTACGTCTGCGCGATGACAGTCGAGTGGGCGCAGGTTGTCTGGCTAGTCATACGGCTGATCGTCTCTGCAGCGGGTTGCTTGCGTCGCGTTCAGCAGGTGTGCCAGGCACGCGGGGGGCGGTTGGTCGAGCCGCACAGTCCTCGGTGTCACCAGGATCCTGAGCAGCACCAGCCGATCAGCCCGGTGAAGCCGATCATCAGGCCAATGGGGAGTGCGACTCCACGCCTATGCCACCAACCAGCGGGTCGTTGCGCTCTTGCGGACAGGAACGTGGTGTTGAGCGCCTCACGGCGGCTGGGATCCGATGCGCTGCAGATCAGAAGTCGTCGCGTTCGGGGGTAGTGGCGTGCGCACGGAGAACCGCGAGGTCCGCCAGGGGATGGTGCTGAGCACCGTCAGACCTGACGAAAACATGGCTAGTTGATGAAGGCTGACGAGGGCGGCTGTTGAGCGCCTCGGTTTGACGGGCTCTTCGGACTGCTGGTGGGGGTGGCGGCGCGCCGGTGAGCCGGGTGCCGGGGTGATGTGGTCGAGGTCCCCGAGGCGCGCCATGAGCAGTGGATCGATGAGCTCGCCCCCTGACTTGCGGACTGGTTGGACCCAGGGGAGAGAGAGTTGCTCGTGGATCTCGATCCAAGCGACCGCTGAGGATCAGTTCGCTGCAGCGTCCAGTTCCGCGCACCACCTACGATCGTGACGGCGATAGTCCCGCTGAGGTACCCTGCGCGCTCGCATTTTCCGACTGAGGCGGTCGGCGGCGGCGGTTCCCACCCTCGCGCTGACTGCACCACCTCCGCGATTGCCGGCTGCGCGGCCTCGGTCACTGGTCGCCCCGAGCCCGCCTCCGGTGCGTAGGTCCGTCGCCGGGGTGTCGTCAACTCTCCGGCGAGTCCGTCGTTTGCCGGGGGGGTACAGCGCCATGGCGCGCCAGCGTCTCGTCGACCAGGTCAGTGGTGCGGCGCCACCAGCTAGCCTTGCGACGCGTTCGGATCAGCGCCCCCCTCGTACACGTAGACGTCGATGTGGTCGCCCTTGAGCACCAATCGGGTGAGACTGACGCTCCCCCCGATGTCCGCGATGGTGTCGAGGCCTTTCAAAGAACACCCTTCGGCGGCGCCCCCCCCGTCGCTGATGGGCTGGCCGGCGTGGGAGAGGAGCAGGCAGGTCATGCCGTAGCGAGACTCTCCACTCCAGACGGCGAGGCTGTAGACCTCGGGGCCGTGGAAGTCCTCGTAGCGCTTCAGCTCTCCGGGACTGATCCCTAGAGCGTCGAGTTTGCCCCCCGGATCGTGCGGCTGATCGGCGGCGGCACCGTCCGACTTCAGTGCGAGCACATGATCTGGTGCGGGCACGTAGTACCCACCTCCCTGCCCATCAGGGACCGGCGGCGTTTCCTCGGTCGCTGTCTCGAACGGGATGGGAGTGGACTGATCAGCAAGCAGCCGCGACATCGTCGCGGTGACGGCCACGTTCAGGGCGAGGGTCGCGATGACGCCGGCGACGATCAACGAGCGGCGGCGCCACCACGGTGCCGCGGGGGCTCGGTTGATCGCGTCTGCGGCGGTCGACCCCTCGGCGGTGTCTTGCTCAATGACCGACGTTCCGGCACGCTCATGCGCGGCGAACACCCCGCCGACAGGCTGACGGACCGACGTCGGAGCAGAACGCGACCCTTCGACGGTCTCGGCGACCGGGATGCGTTCGGGGATCGGAGGGGGGACCCCTGTGGCGGTATCGCCGACCGGAGTCGCCTGTCGACGTTGGGCGGCCTCCAGTTCGGAGAGCCGAGCCTGAGCCGCCGCATCCCCCACAATGTCAGCATTCGGTCCCCAGGCGCGCCGTCGCAAGCGCGCCAGCTCGTCCGCTTGTTCGAACTCGAACGACCTCCGCGGGGCATCCATATCCTCATCGTCCCCCCCGCGCGCGACATGGGGCGAGGGGCGACCGGACGTCGCGAAGACTGGAGTTCACTGAGTCTTCGGACTTCTGGTGGGGGTGGCGGCGCGCCGGTGAGCCGGGTGCCGGGGTGATGTGGTCGGGCCCCCGAGGATCAGAGGCGACCAAGCTCTCGCGGCTGGTCTGTGACGCGCAATGCACTTCGAGAGGTGTTTCGACTCCTCACATCTCAAGGTGCTTCTTCGGGCGGCCGTATGGCTGTCAGTTGAGACATGCCGCCCTGGTTGACACAGTCCTCGGCCAGTTCAAAGACCTGCCGGTGGAACGCTGCCGGCGCCGTGTCCGCGCGGGATGTCACCTCAACAGGGGTATAGCGGTGCAGCGGAGTGGAGACGCCCCCGAACATCTGCCCGAAGTTGTCGATCGTCAGGATCGTCAGCGGAACTGTCTCGCTCTCGATGCCTATCCGGATGTCGTACTCGGTCGTGCCGACTGCTTCCCCCGTGGTTCGCACGAGGGCCATGAGGTCGGCAACTGCGCACTCGATACGAGAGGCCCGGACTTCTTCTCCCTTGAGGAACCCGTCCGCGCTCAAACGCGCCCCGCCGACTGCGGCCGCGAGGGTTACCGAGCCGTCGTGGTGAATGCTCGCCCATGACTCCTTCCACATGTTGCGTTCGCTCGTCTCGGTGTTAACCGCGACCCACCGCCGCAGTCCCGGACGCGGGTTCGAGCTGTCCACGCTCTCTAGCGGATGCTGCGCAGATCGGTCCGCGAAGCCGAGCGCGAGCGACCTAGCCTTGGAAAGCACCTGGCGCGCATCATCTCGGCTAAGTCGGCTACTGAGCTGCGGGGTCCGTGGGTGTGCCACCGCGACGAGCCACGCACGGGCCGCGGTGCCGCGGCCAGCGCTCGCCTCCTCGTACAAGGAGGCGAGTGCTTCGCGGGCGTGCCTCCGCTCGTCGAAGCGGGCCCGATACATCGCCTCGATCTGGCGTTCCTTCATCCAGACTGTGTCGGCGTCGTTCCGGACGGGTGCACCGAAGTATTCGCCTCTGTAGATCAAGTGCGGACCGTCGAGACCGCCGGGTACCTTGACGATGACTGCCCGGCTTGGATCGTCTCCGAGACGATGAATGGTGAGGCCGAACACGGGCGGTGAGATTGCGGTGATCGCCGCGCTGCGGAGCGTGCGTTCGTAGCCTTCATCGAACTCCCCGACGTCTTGGCGACCAGTCGCGGCCTTCTGCGACTCGGTCACGCCGTAGACGATGAGCCCACCTCCACTGTTGGCCATCGCGGCCACATCCTTCGGATAGTCGGTCTGCGTGATGCCCTTTGTCGGCGGCAGTTCAGACTTCCAATCCAGGTCGTCGGTCTCTCGCACACCCGTGGTAACCGCGCGGGCGAGCAGGTCGTCAGTCAGGGGGCCGGGCGAGGCGCCGAGCTCGCGGTGCAGAGCCGTGAATGTCATGGCACGAAACCTATGGCCGAGCACCCGACCCACACCTACTCGTTCGCGGTCTCAGCACGAGAACACGACATCGAAGCCAGCAAGAGGCGGCGGACCAGACTGCATGGGCGCACTAGACGGCCGGCCGCGCGTGTGGCAATGAGCGCCGGTCTTCGTGAGCGCTCTACTTACGCTCTTTGTGGGCAACCGTGCAGTGTCGAAGGGCGACTCCCATGTGGGGCTCTTGGCCGGCGGGGTGGCCAATCGAGTCAGCCTCTCGTCCGCCTTCGCGGGCCCTTGACTGCGACAACGTTCTAGCGGCACGCTCCATATATTCAGGATTGCGGCCATTTGCACTTAACTCGAGCGACGTTGGCGGTTGGCCAGGTCGGCCTCGGCCCCACGTGAGCATCTCAAGATGGGCCTGGGACACGTGAGGCAGTGTCGAATGGCTGCGTGTCCGAGTTCAGGTTGGCCGGTCAGGCAAGTTGTGGGGGCGCCTGGGGTCCTTGCCCGTCGGCCCTAATCGTCCAACGGTTTGAGGCGGGCACCGAGAAGGCAGGGGTGGACGATGCCGAACGAGCTTCATCTCAATACGAACGGTGCCGACCCTTACGTCTTTTCTCTGGGTGACGTGGTCGTGTATGTGCATGTCACCGCGAGTGTTCCGGTGTTCTTCCCGGATCCGCCGCCGGTCGGGCCAAAGCCGATCGATCTGCTCCCTCCCGTGGTCGGGCCCGAGTACCCCCGACCGCCGATGCGCATCACCGAGCCGGTGGAAGGCGTCGATGGCGCCGACGAGCTTCTCGAGTTTCTGCGGGAGAACCCTGGGCATATCCGGGTGAATGTGGAGTCCGTCGATCAGGCCGCCTTCGGCCAACTTGTCGTCGGGCTGCAAGGCGCCAATGGCCCCAACCTGCACATAGCCCGGCTCAAGGGCAGTCAGCTGGGCGACTTCAGTGGCTGACGACGCGGATCCGAGCCCCCTCACCGACGCTGCCGATCGCATTCGTGAGACGGCGAAGTGGCTCACCGTCAGCCTCGGGTCGTTGGGCGCGATCCTCGTAGCAGGAAGTCAGCTCTCAAGCGTTGGTGACCTAGCACCCGGCTCGGGGAGATTCTGGCTCGCCGTCGGGTCGGCGGCCGTGGCAGTAGGGGTCACGGTCGCGATCTTGGGCTTCGTGATCTGGGTCGCCACGACGCCCGCGAGGGATCTCGACGGACTCACACGATCAACGCCGCGCGGTGCCGAGCACGTGGTGACTTCCAAGACGCATCTGGCTCCATACGCGAGCTTGGCGGCCCTCAACAGTGCATGGGCGGCCGCAGTGGCCGAGCAAACCCGCGCGGGTAAAGTGCTGAAGACGGCCGCCCAAGCGGCGCAGTCGGCCGTCCAAGCTGAGGCGGAGTCGGCAACGGACCCTGCGAAGGCGAAGGCGCAGGCGCAGGCGGCCACTGCGGCCAAGACCGCCCTGGCGGGTGCGCAGTCCGAGATGAACCAAGCAAACGCTGACGTCAGATTCGTGCGTGATGCCGGCGAGCACCTGCTGGAGGTTGTTGGCTACGCCAACGTCGCAGGGCGATGGACCTACGCCGCCAAATGGACACTAGGACTCGGCGTCCTGGCTGCGATCGCTGTGGGCGCCTTCGCGTGGGCCGCGAATCCACCCGAGGATGCGAAGGGCACAGCAGCAAACCCGGCAGTCGTGGGAAAGGCAACGAGCGTGACCGTCACGCTCACCGATCAGGGCCGGGAAGCACTGGAAGAGTCACTTGGCACCGGATGTGACCTCGACAAGCCGATGAGCGGGGTCCTTCTTGGGAAGACGGACGCAGGTGCTGATGTCCTCATCGACAACGACCCATGCGAGCCCGTTCGGTTTGTGGCCGGTCCCGGCTGGGCCGCCGTCGAGGAGAGCGCCGATTGATCACACCCGGCCACGGCATCGGCTCGTCGACCACGAGAAGCCCGAACGGGAGAGCGCCTCAGTCCTCAGCTGAGGTCGAGCGTGTCAACCTGGCGCGGTCGTCCGCGTCATCAAGGCTTTCGATCTTGATTCCGCACCGCGACCGGTTTCGAACTTGTCCACGTTGAACCCAGTTGACCGCCACATCGTCCGGCTGTATGCGCTCGGCTGGAGCTACGACGCGATCGCGAACGAGCTCGGCGTGAACCACAAACGCATCGGGGCCGCCACGAGGAAGGCGGATGTCCAGTCCCGCAAGCGCGTCCACCCAACCCCGGACGTCGACCTCATCCGCGAGCTCTACATCGATCGGAGGTACTCGATCGGCGAAGTCGCACTCCTCGACATGAGTCTTCGCGCCGTGGGGCGGGTGGTCGACACCTTTCCTTCTGTCAGTCGGAAGGCAGGCAAGGACCGCCGAGTCGATCTGGAAGTCGTCCGTCGCATGTACGACGACGAACATCGGACAGTCGCTGACATCGCCGCCCGGATCGGTGTCAGCGAGCGTTTCATCTTCCAACATCTCGGTCCGGCCGGCGTGGCCAACGTCAGCAGGGTCGTGGAAGCGCGGCGCCGCCCGAGGGAGTCGGCAGAAGCGCTTTGAACCTCAGATCTCCCAAGCCAGGAGGTTCACCTGATGCACTCGCGACGCTCCGGATTGTTCGGCCCGATACTCAACGACATGGGACTGCCACCGTGGTCGGGCACGCTTGATCTGTTCTCCAACCTCTACGCCGTGGTGCTCCATCACAGCGTTGGCTCCGGATATCGCGTTCGGTGGTCGCCGGAGCACGGGGGATGGCTGAGGAGCAAGGACTGGTCGCCCTATTCGAGAGGCCGCTGGGCGGAGGTGCCCGAGGAGATCCACGGTCGCCCGGACGCCCCTACTGAGCCGGACCGAGCAGCCGCGGTCGCGCTCGCCTCGCAGGTGTGTCAGCCGCAAACAACTTGGACCTGTTCGCGTTGCGGCCTGCGAGAACCGCGACTGCACTTCATCGCACCGAATCTCCTCGGCGAGCCCGAGTTGTACTGCGTGCAGGTGCCGTCCTATGCCGTGGTCGGCTCCGGAGGGCAGAGCCACGTTAAGCACTGGGGCAGCCCGTTCGGTTGCCAAGCCGTGAAGAGTTCGATTGCGGTCGACGACGGCACGGGTAGCCCGTACATCGGTCCGCTTGCCGCATACGTGTACGGCGATCCACTCCCTGCCGAGGAGGTGATCAACCGAGACTGGTGTTCCCGATGCGTTGGGTTCGCCCACAACGTCCGGGACAACGCTGCTGAACGCGGTGAGTCCCCAACGGACTGGGCAAGCGAACGAGTGCGGATCCATGCGACCGCGCTCGGACGCGACCTAGCCCGCTACTACGGAGACGACTAGCAGCCGTCCCTGAGCAACGCTCTGAGGACCCACGTCGCCGCCGATCGCGCCGTCGACCAGGTCGAACATCGTGAGGATGGCTCTGACAGAACAGCCGAGCCGGCCCCGTCGGGATCCGACATCATTAGGCGGAATCCGACCGACAACCAGGGCGGAATCCTTTCCCGCGCGAGCGGGTCACCCGACAAGTCCCAGCGGATCCGACAGGGCTGCTCTTCAGGCCAGCGGGAACGAAGTAGCGCATCGGCGGGTGGGTCGACCTGACCCACCCGCCGCCGCGCGTCAGCAGTACTTGTAGACGTACCCGCTCGAGCCCTTGGGCACGACGTCGCGGTCACGGTAGATGACGCTGGTCGTCGCGCCCCGCGCCGTGCATGCCTTGGTGAAGTTCGACGTTCCGCCGTTGTCGGTGTACTCGATCTCGTACACCTGCGCGCCGTACACGGACGTGAAGTCGCCGCACTCGTCGTAGACCTGGCACTCCTCGACGATGGCGAAGTCGAACCCGATCGCCTTGCCGCTCGACGCCATGGACGAGTCGTTCTTCTGCGCGATGGCCAGACCGTCCGCGTGCGCACGGGCCGCGAGCAGCTTGGCGAAGGCGATGTTGTTCTGCTTGGTGAGCAGCTTGGAGCTGCGGCTGTAGCTGTCGAGGTTGTCCGGCTCGATGGCCTGGTAGCCGCTGGCCTTGCAGCCGTCGATCCACCCGCCGACGATCGCGAGCAGGGCGGTCCGCTTCGCTGCCGTCGACGTGTCGAGCAGCATCTCGTCCCACCCGCTGTCGATCACGTACTTCCCGTTCGCCTTCTTCAGGAGCAGGTCGTCGTGGTTGGTCTTCCACCAGGTCGCGTCGTCGGGCTGGGTCTGGAAGGCGTTGACGTAGCAGATGTTGTACTTGCCGGCTGCCGGCGTCTCGAGCCGGTCGCGGTCGACGATCGCCACCGTCGAGGACGGTGTGTAGGCGCCGCCGATCTGGTAGTCGAACTGGCCGTTGGCCGGTGGGAGCGAGCTGGCGGCGAATCCGGCCGACGCGGACGCGCCGACAAGGAGTGCCGCACCTGTCAGGATCGCAACGGACAGGCGTCGCACAGGGGTACTCATCAGAGACCTCCTCGAGGGGTCGCGGCGCTGTTCATCACTCGGCCAGGACACCCCTCGGCATCCCGGACGTGGCGCGACGTCTCCGCCGGCCAGCCACCACGGTCGAGGAGATGTCTACCGCGCCGGCAGGGCCGGTGGGCAGAGGTGCGCAGAACGGCTGAGCGATCGCCGGGTCACTGTCAGGAGAACGCCGCAACCTGGCTCGCCGGTCTTCACCGCCGGAAGTGCCCGTGCGAACCAGCCCATGAGCGGTACGTCGAGCGGCGGTGGCTGAATGGTCGGAGACGCCTGATCAGGCTCGCGCGGCCACACGACCGCAACCGTCTTGACCGCAGCTCGAAGCGCTCCGGCATCCACAGTGAGGCTCGCCTCGTCCACGCCGAGGCCGGGTCGGCGACGACGAGGACCAGGTCTCCGGGCGCCGGCGCCGGGGTCAACCACAGGGTGCTCGACCACTCGCGTCCACCACCACCGCCCCACTGGGTGAGCACCTTCTGGTCTGCTGTCGGCCCGTTGTTCCAGCCGTGGCGCTCGGCCACGGCGGCGGCACGTCCATCGCCGAACTCCCCTCCGGCGAACCGTCCCGCGTCGACTGTCGAGTGCGTGCGATCGCCGAGGTCGGGATCGCTACGACACCGGATTGCCAGCTCGATCTGGAGCCCCGTCGTGTAGCGAGCGAGGCCGACCAGGAGGATCCCCGCGCCTTCGGACCCCTCGTGGGCACCGCTCACGCCCACAGAGGAGGGGGCGTCGTTGTGGGGCGGTCCGAACCGGAACCTTCCCTGGGCGACGTCGTTCGCGTCGCCGAAGGAGCGCAGGGCCGAAGACATGAGCCCGACCCTCGTCCGCATCGGTCAGCGGGTCAAAGGCTTTCGACGTGGCTATGGACCGCTGGCTCTTGCGGTGCCTTGCGGCCGCGCCGACAGGGGCGCGTCGTCGCCGGACGTCACCCCCGGATTGGGGTCCAACGGCCCGGTTCTCCGCTCCCCGGCGTCCCTAGCCTGGATGTGAGGGACCGGCCGAGATGGGTCGGTGGGAGGTGCCTCATGACGGTCCGCACGCCGATGACACTCGCCGCCGTCGAGGCGGGGGCAGGCCTGCGTGCGGCCCTCGACCGGTCGCCCGCCGAGGTGGTCGACCAGATCGTCGCCTCGGGCATGCGGGGGCGCGGCGGCGCCGGCTTCCCGACTGGTCTGAAGTGGCGTCTCGCCGCGGAGGCGGATGCTCCCGCGGGCCGCCGCTACATCGTGTGCAACGCCGACGAGGGCGAGCCGGGGACGTTCAAGGACCGTGTCCTGCTGGCGAAGCACGCGGACCTGGTGCTCGAGGGCATGACGATCGCTGGCTACGCGATCGGCGCGTGCGAGGGTCTCCTGTATCTGCGCGCGGAGTACGTATACCTGCGCGACGCGCTCCTGGAGACCCTTCGGGAGCGCCGGAACATGGGGCTCCTCGGCCGCGAGGTGGGGCCGGGCTTCGACTTCGACATCCGCGTGCACATGGGCGCCGGTGCCTACGTGTGCGGGGAGGAGAGCGCGCTGCTCGAGAGCCTCGAGGGTCGGCGCGGTGAGCCTCGTGACCGCCCGCCGTACCCGGTCGTGCGGGGGCTGCACGGTGCGCCGACCGTGGTCAACAACGTCGAGACCTTCGCCTGGGCGACCGCCATCCTGGCGCGCGGGCCGGACTGGTTCGCGGCGATCGGTACCCACCGGTCGACGGGTCCGAAGCTGCTGAGCGTCTCGGGTGACGTCGCGCGTCCCGGTGTGTACGAGTTCCCCCTCGGGGTGCCGATCGCCGAGGTGCTGCGCGCCGCCGGGGGCACCGACGCGAAGGCGGTCGTCGCGGGGGGTGCCGCGGGCAGCTGCGTGCCTGCCAGCGAGTTCGGGCGGACGGTGAGCTACGAGGACGTGGCCACGGGTGGCGCGTTCATCGTGCTCGGGCCGGACCGCGACCTTATCGACGTCGCCGAGAATGTCGCCGAGTTCTTCGCCGACGAGTCGTGCGGGCAGTGCGCGCCGTGCCGGCTTGGGACCGCGGCCCTCCTCGACGGGGTGCGCCGCCTTCGTGCCGGGACGTGCACACCGGACGACGTCGCGCGCCTGCGCCGTGTGGGCGCGACCATGCGGCTCACCTCGAAGTGCGGGCTGGGCCAGTCGAGCCCGAACGTGTTCCTGTCGCTCCTCGAGCACTTCCCCGCGGACATGCGGGTCCCCGTCGCGGTGCCAGGAGGTGAGTGAGATGACCGCCCCCCGGGCAGAGGTCGCCGTCGACATCGACGGACGCAGCGTCACGGTCCCGGCCGGAACGACGGTCCTGGACGCGGCCGACGCCGCGGACGTCCGGATCCCGACCCTCTGTCATCACCCCGACCTGCGCGACGTCGGCTCGTGTCGGCTGTGCGTCGTCGAGGTCGAGGGGCAGGCAGGCCTGCAGGCTGCGTGCACCTACCCGGTCACGGCCGACGTCCGGCTGCGGACCGACAGCCCCCGGGTCGTCGACGCTCGGCGGGGTGTGCTGGAGCTGCTGATGGGGGAGCACCCGGACCGGTGCCCGGAGTGCGTGCGGACGGGGGAGTGCGAGCTGCAGGCGCTGGCCACGGAGTACGGCGTCGGGCCTGTCTCGGCGCGCGTCTCTCGCCCGCTCCCGCTCATCGATCTCCTCGGACCCGCCGTCACCGTGGACCTCGACTCGTGCATCGGCTGCCTGCGCTGCGTCCGGACGTGCGCCGAGCTGCAGGACCTCGGGATCCTGGGCGTTGTCGGACGCGGCTCGTCCACGGCTGTCTCCACGTACCTCGGCCTCCCGCTGACCGAGGTGAGCTGCATCGCCTGCGGCCAGTGCATCAACCGCTGCCCGACGGGAGCGCTGCGCCCGGTCGACCGGACGGCAGAGCTGTTCGCGGCACTGGCCGACCCCACCAAGCACGTCGTCATCCAGACCGCTCCGGCGCCCCGTGCCGCGATCGGCGAGGAGTTCGGGTTCGAGCCCGGCACCCCGCTGACCTGGGAGCTCAACACCGCGCTTCGGCGCCTCGGGTTCGACAAGGTCTTCGACACCAGCTTCGCCGCGGACCTGACCGTCATCGAGGAAGGGGCCGAGCTCCTGGTGCGGCTCTACGAGAACCTCGTGCTGGGCTCCTCGGCGCACCCGCTCCCGCTGCTCACCTCCTGCAGCCCGGGGTGGGTGAAGGACCTCGAGCACCGTGACCCGGACCACCTGGCCCACCTGTCCTCGTGCCGGAGCCCGCAGCAGATGTTCGGCTCGCTCCTCAAGACCTGGTACGCCGAGCAGCAGGGACTCGACCCGGCCGACGTCGTGTCCGTCTCCCTCATGCCGTGCACGGCGAAGAAGTTCGAGGCCACGCGCCCCGAGCTCACGCACGACGGGCGGCCGGACGTCGACATGGCGCTCACGACGCGGGAGCTGGCCACGATGTTGCGCGTGCGCGGCATCGAGCTGGCGGACCTGCCGGCCAGCGACTTCGACGAACCGTTCGGGACCGCCAGCGGGTCGGGCGTGATCTTCGGGGTGACCGGTGGCGTCATGGAGTCCGCCCTGCGCACGGTGATCGAGCTCGTGACGGGGCACCCGGCGGAGGACTACTTCTCGCACGCCGACGTCACGCAGGTGCGGGGGTTCGAGGGCGTCCGGTCGGTCGAGGTGACGGTGGACCGGGTAGGGCCTGTGCCGCCGATCCTGGCCCACCTGCTGCCGGACCTGGAGTGGCTGCGCGGGACCACGCTGCGGTGCGCCGTCGCGCACGGCACGGCCAACGCCCACGCGGTGATGGAGGACATCCGTGCGGGCGGGCGGTTCTCCACGTACCACTTCATCGAGGTCATGGCCTGCCCCGGCGGGTGCCTGGGCGGCGGCGGCCAGCCTGTGCCGACGAGCGCCGAGGTGCGGGCTGCCCGCGCGCGGGCGATCTACGCCGAGGACGCCCTTTACGGAGAGACCGGCCGCGCGCGCAAGAGCCACGAGAACCCGGCGGTCCTGCGCCTCTACCGCGACCTGCTGACCGAGGGGCCGGGCGGGCCGACGAGCCACCGCCTGCTCCACACCACGTACACGGGACGCGGGACCTACGTCGAGGCAGGGAGGTGATCGCGGTGCTGGCGCCACCGGTCGCGGACCCGGGACTCGTCGCCGACGTCGACGCGCTCCTGGCCGAGCACGGCGCCGACCGCAGTGCCCTCCTACCGGTGCTCGCCGAGCTGCGTCGTCGTCACGGCGAGATCAGCGACGCGGCCATGCAGCTCCTCGCCGCACGCCTCGGGATACCTCCCGTCGAGGTGCTCGGGGTCGTCACGTTCTACTCGTTCCTGCGGGGTGGTTCGGCGCGGCACGTGGTGCGCGTGTGCCGCACCCTCGCGTGCGAGCTCGCCGGCGCGCCGGACGTGTGGGCGCGGTTGGAGCGCGAGCTGGGCACGCCCGCGCGCGTCGCCACCCCGGACGGAGCCGTCGTCGTCGAGCGGGTGCACTGCATCGGTCGCTGTGACCACGCACCCGCGATGCTCGTCGACGACCGCGCGCTCGACGACGTCACTCCGGCCGACGCGGCCTCCCTCGTGGCGAGCCTGCGCGACGACGGAGTGCCGCCGACATGACCACGGGCCTCGCCGCGGCCCTCCTGGCGGCGCTCTTCTACGGCGTGACGCCGGTGTGCGCCCGCCGTGCCATCCGACTGGTCGGCTACGTCCGCGCTAACGCGGGCAGGCTTGCCGTCGCGACGGCCGTGATGGCCGTGCCCGCGTTCGCGCTCGGGAGGGCCTCGGCCGACCGGTCCGCGATGTTCGCCCTCGCCGGGGTCGTCGGGTTCGGTCTGGGTGGGCTGGGCGTGTTCCGCGCACTGTCGCTGATCGGGGCGCCGCTCACCTCCCTGGTGGTCGAGACGACCGCAGCGGTCGTCGCCGGGGTCCTCGCCTGGGTGTGGTTCGCGGACGCGCTGACCGTGGCCGAGGTGGGGTGCGGCCTGGTGATCCTCGGCGGGGTGGTCCTCGGTCTCCYCCCGTACGTCCGCGGCACGGGCCGGACACCCCGGGCAGTGCTCGGGGTGGCGCTCGCGGTCGGCGCCGGCGTCGCCCAGGCGGTGGCCGCGGTGATCAGCCGGGAGTCGCTCCTGGCCCTCCAGCAGGCCGCGAGCGCCGCCTCCGGTGCGCCGAGCGGCCCCGTGGCGGGCCGGTTCGACGTGGTGAGCTCGGCCTCGTTCGATCGTCTCGTGGGTGGCCTGCTGGTGGCCCTGGTGGCCCTGGTCGTGGTGGTTGTGCGGCGGGCCGGGGCGTCCGGGAGGCCTGACGTCCCCCGCTCGCAGGACCTCGGGCGGCTGGGCAACGCGCTGCCGGACCGCGCTTCGTTCTGGATCACGACGAACGCGCTCCTCGGACCGGTCCTCGGCGTGACGTCGATGGTGTGGGCGCTCCAGACCCTTCAGCCGGGCGTCGCCCAGGCGGTCGCCGCGACCGCGCCGCTCGTGGCCATCCCGTTCGCGCGCTGGCTCGAGGGCTACCGGCCCCCTCGCGGCTACTACGCGGGCGCCTCGGTGGCCGTCGCGGGCCTCGTCGTCCTCGCGCTGGTGCGCGGCTGACCAGATCGCCGTCCACCCATGTGCGTCGTGTCGCGCAGGGCACCTACGTCGCAACGCGCTCGCGGAAGGCTCGGTCGCGGCTGGCTGGAGCTGGCTGGGCTCATTCGCTATCGGGCGCAGCGGGGACAAGCCCGACGCCTACGGGTTGCGAAATCGTTATCGATATCCTTATCGTGCTAAACGTCCGGAATCCGACGCCTGTGCCACAGCCGTCGGACCCTGATCGGAGAGGAACAACGATGTCCCATTCCACAACCATGAGGCGCGCAGCAGCCGTCGCGGCGTCGGCGATCACCGCCTTCGCCCTCTCGGCCCCGTTTGCCCAGGCCTCACCCCCGGAGCCAACCCTGCGCTCCGAGGCCCCGCGTGATCTCGAGATCGGCAGCGCCGTGTGGGGTCAGCGCGACCTGCTCGACTACGACCGCAAGCACCCCACCGAGTTCCAGCGCATCCTTGGCGCCGAGTTCAGCTCGCTGACCCCCGAGAACGACATGAAGTGGGCCGAGGTCCACCCGGAGCCCGACGTCTACGACTTCTCCGGCGCGGATGCCGTCGTGGCCTTCGCACGGGCCAACCGCCAAGAGGTCCGCGGCCACACGTTGCTCTGGCACAGCCAGAACCCGCAGTGGGTCATCGACGCCAGCGCCGACTGGACCTGCGAGGAGGCGCGTGACGTTCTCGAGGACCACGTCCGCACCGTCGTCGGCCGCTACGCCGGCAAGGTCTACGAGTGGGACGTCGCCAACGAGATCTTCCAGGACGACTGGGACGCCGGCGGTGTACGTCTGCGCACCGAGGCGAACCCCTTCCTCAAGGCATGCGCCGAGGACCCGGTCGCCCTCATCGGTGACGTCTTCCGGTGGGCGCACGAGGCAGACCCCGAGGCGGTCCTCTTCCTCAACGACTACAACGCCGAGGGCATCAACAACAAGACGAACGCGTACTACGCCCTGGCGCAGGAGCTGCTCGCCGACGGCGCGCCGCTGCAGGGCTTCGGCGCTCAGGGTCACCTGAGTCTCATGTACGGCTTCGACGAGTCGATCCAGGCGAACTTCGAGCGGTTCGCGGCGCTCGGGCTGAAGGTCGCCGTCACCGAGGCCGACGTCCGCATGCCGCTCGGCGAGGACGGGGAGCCGGACGCAGCACAGATCGCGCTCCAGGCCGAGCGGTACGACAAGATGCTGGAGGCGTGCCTCAACGTTCCCGCCTGCACGAGCTTCACGGTCTGGGGCTTCGACGACGGGCGTTCTTGGGTCCCGGGCGTCTTCCCCGAGGGGTACGCGACGATCATGACCGAGGACTTCGAGAAGAAGCCGGCGTACTACGCGCTGCTCGAGTCCCTCACCGACGCCACCCCCGGCAAGTCCCCGCGCACGCCGCCCGGACTGAACAAGTAGAGCCACTCGATTGAGGCGTCGATGGCGCGTGGGCCCGGACCGGCCCACGCGCCATCGGCGTATACGGACTCGGGGGCGCTTCCAGCTCTACGGACCGCTCGGGCCCCGGTTCGAGCAGACCTGGCGGTTCCGCGAGTTCGAGCCCGTCGCCACGTCCTCCGGTCGAGCTCGCCTCCAGGTCATCGGAACGTGTGCACCACTTCGATGGTGCCGACGATGTTGTCGTTGAGCTCCTCGAGGTCCTCGGCCGGGATCCAGTACTCGAGGATCGTCTCGCCACCGACCTGCTGGACGTCGTACCGGTCGAGGAAGCCGCGTCGCACGTCGAAGCGCGTCACGTACCCGACGCCCGAGGCCGCGACGTTCCAGTCGCGAGCGATCCGGATCGCGTAGTCCTCGTTCAGCACGGGGTAGAAGATCGGCTGGTCGGGGAGGCGCGGGGGCCAGCGCCGGAAGTCGGTCGCCTGGACGAGCTCGAGCTCGCGGGGGCCCGTCGGTCGCCAGAGGGTGACCAGCTGCTCAGACATGACCCGGGACCCTACCGAGATGATCGCCTGGCAGCGGGGTGGATTTCTTGGCGGACACCAGTGCCGCCGTCGGACGACTCGCGGCGTCCGGCGGTAGGCTCCGCTTGTTCAACGCTCAAGCACGGCCGCGACAGTGCCCCTCGGTGGTTCATCAGCCCCGGGCGGCGTGCCACCATCGGCGTGAGCGACGACCGGCGGGCGGCGCAGGCGGACACGATGCCCGGTGACCCGGTCGGCCGATCCGAGCGCCCTGGCCGGAATCGTCTGCGGCCCGGACGGGTCCGACGCGAGCGTTGAGCGGCGCGCTGCACCGCAGTCGCGGTGCTGAGAAGGAGGACATGTGGCTCGACCAGGCCAACGCGGGTCCGGTCGCGCGCGCACTGATCCGGGCACCCAGCGCCGCCGCGCCCCACAGCGCCCGGCCGAGCAGGGGATCATCCCGGTGCTCGCCGACGTCGCCCGCGAGGTCGACCGCGCGGTGCAGCGGCCGCCGACGCGCCCAGCGATGCGCACGAAGTTCCAGGTCGTCGCGCTGCTGGTGCGCGAGGAGCGGGCCCGGGTGAAGGCCGACACAGGCCTGACCACGGCGAAGCGTGCCGAGCAGCTCAAGCGGCTCGACGGGGTCGCGACGATGCTGGCCAGGACGGCCGCCAGGGACACCTCGCTGCTCGCGCTGCTGGCCGAGGACGCCAAGGTCTCCGACGCCGCGCACGCCTACAAGGCGACCCTGATGCGCGAGGGAGGGCTGGAGCCGCCGGAGGAGCCCGCTCCCGCGGCGCCTGCCGCGCCGGCGCCCGGCGTCGAGAACCGCGTGGTGCCGCGGTCGGTCATCGCGCGGCAGCTGTCGAACCCGTTCCTCGCCCCGGACTACGAGGCCGCGGCCCAGCGGACCGCTCCGCGGACCCATCGTCTGGCCGGCTGGGAGCTGCTCGAGCCGCTCTTCCGGTCCTTCGAGGTCGCCGCCACGGGTGCCCCCGCCTGCATGGCGCTGCCCGAGGCCCGGCCCGTGTCCGTCTCCGCGGGACGGGAGCTGATGCCCCACCAGGCGCGGGTCGTCACGGCCGCTGCCAACGGTCACCGCACGTTCCTGCTCGCCGACGAGCCAGGGCTCGGCAAGACCGCCCAGGCGCTGCTCGCCGCGCAGGCGGCCGACGCCTTCCCGCTGCTGGTCGTGGTGCCCAACGTGGTGAAGACCAACTGGGCGCACGAGGTCGGGATGTGGACGCCGTTCCGCAGGCCCACGGTGGTCCATGGCGACGGCGACCGGATGGACGGGTTCGCGGACGTCGTGATCGTGAACTACGAGCTCCTGGACCGGCACGTCGGCTGGCTCGGTGACCACGGGTTCCGCGGCATGGTCGTCGACGAGGCGCACTTCATCAAGAACAAGTCCTCGCAGCGCTCGAAGCACGTCCTGGCGATCTCCGAGCGGATCCGCGCCCGCACGGTCCGGCCGCTGCTGATGGCCCTCACGGGCACCCCGCTGATCAACGACATCGAGGACTTCCGGGCGATCTGGCAGTTCCTGGGCTGGATCGACGACACCAAGCCGCTGGGTGCGCTGATGGCCTCCCTCGAGGAGACCGGCCTCACGCCGGCCGACAGAGGGTTCTCCGCCGCCGCGCGGGCCAGTGTGATCGACATGGGCATCGTCCGTCGTCGCAAGATCGACGTGGTCGCCGACATCCCTGCACGCCGCGTGGCGGACCTGCCGGTCGAGCTCGACGGAGCGGTCGGCCGTTCGATCCGCGCCGCCGAGGCCGCCCTCGCGAACCGGCTGGTGGAGCGCTACCGGGCTGCTGTCGAGTGGCACACCAGCAGCGGGGCCGTGGTGGAGGGCATCGACGACCATCTCGTGCGCCGGGTCGCGGCCGCGGAGCTCAAGGACTCGAGCTCGCAGACCGGTGGCGAGAACGTGTTCACGATGGTCCGTCGAATCGGTCAGGCGAAGGCCGGGCTGGCTGCCGACTACGCCGCGCAGCTGGCCCGCAACGTCGGCAAGGTGGTGTTCTTCGCGAGGCACATCGACGTGATGGACCAGGCCGAGCAGACGTTCGCCGACCGCGGCATCAAGTACGCGTCGATCCGCGGCGACCAGACGACGAGGACGCGCAACAAGAACATCGCCGCGTTCACCGACGACCCCGAGGTGCAGATCGTCGTGTGCTCGCTGATGGCCGCCGGCGTCGGGCTGAACCTCCAGGTCGCCTCCAACCTGGTGCTGGCCGAGCTGTCCTGGACCGACGCCGAGCAGACGCAGGCGATCGACCGGATCCACCGGATCGGCCAGGACGAGCCCGTTACCGCGTGGCGGATCATCGCCGCGCAGACCATCGACGCCAAGATCGCCGAGCTGATCGACAGCAAGGCGGGGCTGGCGGCACGGGCGCTGGACGGTGCCGGGGACGAGGACGTGTCGTCCACGGACGTGCAGCTCGAAGCGCTGGTCGGGCTGCTCACCGACGCGCTCGCCGCGCAGGACGTGGGCTGAGCGCGAGGGTCCGACCGTGGGCTGACTGACGGTCCGGCCCTCGGCTGACGCGCGGGTCCACGCGCCCGACCAGGCTGGTGCGGTGATCGACCAGCGCGCTCCCGCCCTCCACCGTGCCGCGACCGTGGCACTCGTGCTCTACCTCGTCGTGCTCGCCGGCGCGGCCTTCCTGCCTCTGCCGTCCATGCAACTCGAGCGCGGCACCGGGCCCTCCTACGACCTGGCGCTGCGGCGGCCCGACCTGCTCGGCGGGTGGGAGGTGCAGCGCAACGTCCTCATGACCGTGCCGTTCGGCCTCCTGCTGCCGCTGGTCGTGCGGTGGCGGTACGAGGTGCTCGTGCTCGCGTGCGTCGTCGTGACGCTCGTGATCGAGACCGTCCAGCTGCTGGTGTCGGCGGCGGTCGGGTGGTCGTGGCGCGCGTTCGACGTCAACGACCTGCTGCTCAACACGATCGGCGGGCTGCTCGGGCTCGCCCTCGCGGCAACCGTGCTGGGAGTCGTGCGCCGCCCGTCGCTGCCGCCCGCCCGGCGGCTGGTGCCCGGTGGGCTGGCCGTGGCGCTCGTGGCGTGGGCGGTCGTCGCGACCGTGACCACACCGCCCGCGCGCGAGGTCGTGTACGCGTGCGACGAGTCGCCGGCCGGGGCGATCACCGTGCTGCCGGGCGGCGCCAGCGCGTACGCCGGCCGCGACGGGTCGGTGTGCCTGGTGGCCGACGGCGGCACGGCGTCGCTGCCGTACGACGCGGGGCCGGGGCCCGCGCTCACCTACCAGCAGCCCGACGGCACGTGGGAGGTCGGCACCGCGCAGCCCGGTGACGTGCTGACGGCGGGCGTCGGCGGTGACGTCGTGGACCTGCATGAGGTCGACGGGTCCGGCGTGCTGGTCTGGGCCGCGCGTCGGTAGCCGGACGAGACTGACGTCATGGCGAGCGGTCCTGACGGCGTCGTGGCGTTCCGGCTCTGGCCGCCTGTCGCGATCGGCGCGCCACTGCTCGCAGGCTGGCTGGCCACGCGGGCCTGGGGAGACCCGCTCGTCCTCGGCGGGTGGCGGACCCCGGTCGGCTGGGCGTTGGTCGTCCTCGTCGTCGCGTGGAACGGCTGGTCGTTGTGGCTGTTCGGCCGGCACGAGACGGGGCTGCTGCCGGGGCAGGCGACGCGCGCGATGATCGAGGAGGGTCCGTACCGGATCTCCCGCAACCCGTTGTACGTCGGCCTGCTCGTGCTCTACCTCGCCGTGGCGTTGCTGGTGCCGACGTTCTGGGGGCTCGTGCACTTCCCGGCGGCCGCGCTGCTTGTCCTCTGGGGCGCGATCCTTCCCGAGGAGCGCTTCCTGCACGAGCAGTTCGGTGCGCCGTACGACGACTACCGGCGGCGGGTGCCGCGCTGGCTGGGCATCGTCCGTCGGTGAGCGTCGATACGGTGGGCGTCGTGAAGCTTCTCCTCACCTCCGGCGGCGTCACCAACCCGAGCATCCGCGACGCGCTGGTCGGCCTGCTCGGCAAGCCGATCTCCGAGTCCACCGCCTTGTGCATCCCCACCGCGCAGTACGGGCACCCGTGGGTCGGTCCGGGCGTCAAGGCCTGGGAGTTCATCAGCGGGACCGCCGAGAACCCCATGGTCGATCTGGGCTGGAAGTCCGTCGGCGTGCTGGAGCTCACCGCGCTGCCCAGCATCGACGACGAGCGCTGGGTGCCGCTGGTCCGGGAGACGGACGTGCTGCTGGTGGCCGGCGGCGACGCCCTCTACCTGTGCCACTGGATGCGCGAGTCCGGGTTGGCCGACCTGATCCCGTCGCTGCGCGAGACCGTCTGGGTGGGGCTGAGTGCCGGGAGCATGGTGATGACCCCCCGGATCGGCGAGGACTTCGTGGGCTGGAAGCCGCCGACCGGCGACGACAGCACGCTGGGGCTCGTCGACTTCTCGATCTGCCCGCACCTGGCGCCCGACGGCATGCCGGGCAACTCGATGGCCGCCGCGGAGCGCTGGGCGGCCCGCGTCGGGGGTCCGGCGTACGCGATGGACGACGCGACGGCCATCACCGTGGTCGACGGCGCCGTCGAGGTCGTCTCGGAAGGGCACTGGAGGCACTTCCCGTCCTGAGCTCGTCCCGACGGTGACCTAGGTCCACCCCAGCGCGCCTTCGCCGAGGCCAGGCTGGTGGGCGTGATCACCAAGCAGGGCGCCGGCGCCCTCGAGAAGATCCGCACCGACAGGCTGACGATCCGGCGTTTCACCGCGACCGACGGCGACGCGCTCCACGCCTACCTGTCGCAACCGGAGGCTGTGCGCTTCGAGCCGTACGGCGTGCAGAGTCGCCTGCAGTGCCACGAGCTCGCGTTCGACCGCGAAGGCGACGAGTCGTTCTGGGCCGTCTGCCGCACCGGTGACGACCGGCTGATCGGCAACCTGTATCTGCACCGGGACGACCCGCACGCGTACACCCTGGGGTACGTCTTCGACCCCGGTCAGTGGGGTCAGGGCTACGCGACCGAGGCGGCCACCGCGCTGCTCGACGTCTGCTTCCGCAGCTGGGGCGCGCAGCGCGTGACCGCGCGGTGCAACCCCGACAACACCCGGTCGTGGCGCCTGCTCGAGCGGCTCGGGATGCGACGCGAGGGGCACATCACGCGGGCCGCGTCGTTCGCGACCGACGCCGACGGCACGCCGCTGTGGCACGACGCGTACGTGTACGCCGTGCTCGAGGACGAGTGGTCGGCCGGGTCAGCCGGCCGGTCCGTCGGTCGGTAGGGCGGCGAACGCCCTCTCGAACCAGCCGCCCGGCGGCACGTCGACCGGCGGCGGCTCGATGTGCCGATGCACCTGGTCCGGCTCGCGGGGCCACAGGACCTCGGCCTTGTCGGCCGCGGCCTGGAGCGCCGCGGCGTCCACCGTGAACCTCGACTCGTCGACGCCGAGGGCCAGGCAGGCGACCACGATCACCAGGTCCCCGGGCGGCGGCGCGGGGGTGAGCCAGAGGGTGCTCGACCACTCGCGACCGCCGCCACCGCCGCCCCGGTGGGTGAGCACCGGCTCGTCCGCGGCGGGCAGGCTGTTCCAGTCGTTGTACCCGCCGACGACGGCGCGACCGTCGGACAGCTCGACGCCGACGAGCAACCCCGCGTTGAACATCGCGTGCAGGTGATCAGGCTGCTCGGGGTCGAGGCGACGGCGGATTGCCAGGTCGATATGCAGCCCGTTGGTGTAGCGAGCGAGGCTGCCCAGCAGGATCGCGGTGTCGGCGGACCGCCCGATGACACCGCTCACGCCGACGACGCCGGGAGCCTCGTTGTCGGGAGGAGCGAACCGGGACCTCGCCTGCGAGAGGTCGTCGGCATCGTCGGAGAGCGCCATGGACGAGTGCATCGCCCGACCATGGGGGATGGCCGTCGCCCGCGTCAACGGCTCCGGAGGATCACAGCTCGCGCGCAAACCGTCGCACCCGCTCCGCCATCGCCTCCGGAACCTCGGCGACCGTGAAGTGGCCACCCTCGGGCAGCACCTCGAACACCCGCAGGTCCCGATAGAACCGACGCGCCACCGACTCCGGGTTGTCGTGCTCGTGTCGCTGGATGAAGACGGCGGCGGGCACCTCGACGGGCGGGATCACGGCGTCTTCCCCGTCGTAGTAGGTCCGGAACGACGTGGCGATGCTCTGCGTCACCCAGTACAGGGTCGCCTCGGTGAGGATCCGGTCGCGCGAGATGTGGCGCTCCACGAGAGTGGGGTCTCCGGCCGGGGTGTCGCTCCACTCGACGAGCTTCTCCGTGATCCACGCGAGGAGCCCGGCCGGCGAGTCGTTCAACCCGGCGGCGAGGGTGTCCGGCCGGGTGCCCTGGAGGTGCGCGTAGCCCGCCTGCTCGTACCAGCCCGCCGACATGCGGTCGTAGAACGCGCGCTCGGCCGGGTCGGTCGTCGCCTCGCGCTCGTCCTGGGACAGGAAGTGCGCGTGGGTGACGACGATCCCGGCGACCGCCTCGGGGTGCGTCGCGGCGATCAGGTCGCTCACGTTCGCGGTGGCGTCCTCGCCGTAGGTGAGGTAGCTGGAGTACCCGAGGACGTCCGTCATCAGCGCGTGCCCGAGCTCGGCGAGGCGCTGCTCGGTGGTCGGCTCGTCGAGGGCGGGAGAGAACGTGAAGCCGGGCAGGCTCATCACCACGACGTCGAGGTCCGGCAGCAGGTCGGCGAAGTCCAGCTGCAGCGCGAAGGTGTGCGGCCAGCCGTGCATCACCAGGAGCGCCGGAGCATCCGGGGTCGACGACCGCAGGTGGGCGAAGTGCAGCGTGGTGCCGTCGACGTCGGCGAGGAACTGCGGGTGCGCGTTCAGCCACGCCTCGCGGGCGCGCCAGTCGAAGGTCTGCCACGAGGAGACGAGCTCCCTCAGGTACGCCGCCGTCATGCCCGAGGCGGGCCGACGAGGGGAGTCGTCGAGGAAGCGCGTGCGAGACAGGCGGTCGCGCAGGTCGTCGAGAACCGGCTGAGGCACGTCGATCGTGAACGGTCGGACGGTCATTGGCTCACGGTAGGAGCGACCTCCGACATGCCCCCCGCCCTCAGCGGCCGAGCAGTTGCCTTGCCGATCAAGCCCGCTTCCGAGGCCGTCCGGATAGTCTTGACGGGTCACGGCTTATAGCCATCACCGGCGTCGCGCATATGAGGCAGACCCAGGTGCGGACTGGACTTGACCCAGCGCGCACCCCGCACGAAGTCATCCTCATGGCCGACTGCTCCAAGGTCCCGTACGCGAACCTCTACGACGCGGCGAAGGCACTCCAGTCCATCACCCACCACCGAGCGGCGCGTGGGCTGACTGGCCCCGTGGCTGTCCACTTCTGCGTCCCCTGTGGCGCGTGGCAACTGACCTCTCATCGCCCCGGCGGACGGCTCGCCCGTCGCTGGCAGAGAGTTGCCGAGTCGCTGCTGCGAGACGTCCCGCGCTGAGCGGCCGCATCGTCGCTCACCTTGCGGGGGCTCTACCCGGCGCCCGTCGCCGTGCTCTCGCGCGCCAGGACCTGGTGCGGTGCCGTGATCTCGACCGCGGGCGCGTCCGGGTCCGTGATCCGTGCGGTGATCCGCGCGACCGCCTGGCTCGCGATGAAGGGGGTGTCCAGCGACACGGTGCTCAGTGAGGGCCGGGAGAACCGCCCCTCCTCGATGTCGTCGACCCCGATGATGGCCACGTCCTGCGGCACGCGCAGCCCGGCGTCGACCACCGCCCCGACGGCCCCCTCGCGCTGGACGTGCACCTGTCCCACCACGGCTCGGCGCCGCTGGCAGGGCGGGTGCGAGCGGCGTGGTCGACGCCCGGCGGGCGGCCCGACGTCGAGCGGGCGTTCGCCGTGGAGTCGGAGCAGGTCAAGGCCGAACCGTTCGTGCTCTCCGGCGCGGTGCGGCTCGAGGTCCCTGCACCCGGAGACGTCCCGGCCGCGCGCCTGCACCTGTGGCTGGTCGACGACGCCGACGTGGTCCACGCCCGGACCTTCGTCGACGCGGCGCCGATCGAGGAGCCGAACAGGCAGGGCGCGCGTTCCTGAGCCAGCGTGGCTCAGAAGATCCAGCCGACGACCGTCACTGCGCCGACGACCACCAACCCGACAAGCATCAGGCCGACGATCGCGCAGCCGATCGCAGGCAGGTCCTCCCACCAGGGCCCGGCCACGTCGCGGCCGCGATCCGACCAGTCGAGCGTCTTGCGTGCGGTGGACTCCGCACGCGCGCGGACGTCGAGCAGTCTCTGCTGCGCGAGCTCGGTGGCCGCCTGCGCCTCAGGCCCGCGCCATCGGAGTCCGCGCATGATCCGGACCGGGTTGCGGCCGCAGGCGCGCTCGAACGCGTCGACCTCGGCGGGGTCGCGCTGTGCGCTGAGGTAGGACCAGCGCCCTGCCTCGACCCGATCTCCGTCACCCCGGTAGATCTCGGCGAGACGCTCACGGGCGTCGAGCGCGTGCGGCAGGCTCTCGACGACGCTCAGCAGGCGCCTGCGCGCCATCGCGACGTCGCCCTTGCGAAGGTCCTCGTCGACCCTCCCCAGGGTCCGCTCCACGGTCACGGTCGCGCCCGTGTGCCGGCGACCGCCGTCCGGCCGGTGAGGTAGTGGGTGCCGACCGACGCCATCGTCACCGCTCGACGCTCGTACCAGAGGGGCTGCTCGTACCAGCTGGCGTCCGGGTGCACCTCGTGGAGTCCCACCGCGCCGTGGCTGAGGCCGACGAACGTCCCGATCCAGGTCGCGGAGCGCTCCCGCTCCTTCTCGATACCGAGCAGCGGTGCGGTGGCTCCGAGCGTGCGGAGCATCCCCTTCGTGGAGTCGAGGTCGATGCCCCCCGGCGGCGGTGTGGGTGGCCACTCCGGCTGGGTGCGGGCGAAGGCGCTCGCAAAGGACCGGTCGCGGGTGACTCGCCGGACGTCGCGCAGCCGGATCGCCGCGTACCCGTCGAAGTAGCCGCCGTCCATCGTCTTCGCCACGAGGACCCACTTGTTCCCGATCCCGACGACGAAGCCGTAGAGCCGGTCGGCGTGACGGGGGCTCCGCTCGATCCGGACGAGCGACGTCGAGTCGGCCGCCGCGCTCAGCTTGCGCCGGATCGCCGTCGACGGGTGTCGGGTGACCTCGGGCCTGGACATGCCCGGGACCCTACAGATGCGAGGGTCGTCGGCGCCTGGACTTACTGGGCCACCGTCTGCCGCCGCACGATCTCGTTGATCCAGATCGGCGCGTACGGCGAGGTGCACCCGGGCGGCGTCGGGTAGTCCTTGAGCACCTCGAGCCGTTCACCGATCGCGAGTGCGCGAGCGCGGTACGCGGGGTGGTGGATCCCGATCCCGGCCAGGCACTCGTTCATCGCCCACTGCAGCCGGTCGGGCGCGTCCTTCATCTGCGCCTCGACGAGGTCGAGCAGCTGGTCCAGATCGAGCCCGTCGGGTGACTTGGCCACGCGGTCGCTGGTCAGTGCCCAGCCGGCGCTCGCCACCACCGGGTCCGGGTCGGCGAACCAGGCGGTGCGCAGCTCCTCGACGTGCGGGCTCTTCTTGACGGTGTAGCTGACCAGCCAGTCGTGCACCTTGGGGACGCGGGCCTCGCGGAGCATCGCGTCCAGCTCGGCGGCGGTGTAGAGCTTGGGGCGGCTGATGAGGATCGCGACGAGCCGCGCGGCGGTGTCGCCGGTCTTCCACAGCTCGCCGGCGAGGTCCTGCTGGATCTTGAGCTCCTTGGCGACCGCCCGCAGCCTGGTGAGGTTGACCCCGTGGTCGTCGCCGTGGCGCTCGTTCACCGCCCGGATCTTCGGGTCCTCCAACGCCGCGAGCTCGGCGAGCACGCCGCTGACTGTCGACTCCACGCGATCAGCGTAGGTCGTGGACAGCCCCGAGCGGTCGCCACGACACTGGAGCGCGTGGCCACCTTCACCGGGTCCGACGACCTGCAGGGCGCGCAGTTCCGCGGCGCGGACCTGAGTGGAGCCCGGTTCGTCGGCAGTGACCTGTCCGGCGTCGTGATGCGCGGGGTGGACGCGGCGGGTGTCGACATCGATGCTCCGTGGCTGCTCGAGGGCGACGGCGTGCTCCTGGTCAACGGGGTGAACGTGGTGCCGTTCGTGGAGGCCGAGCTCAACCGCCGGTTCCCCGGGCGGGCAGACCAGCGCGCCGCCGACCCGGCCGGTCTGCGGGCGGCCTGGGAGGTGCTGCAGCGCACCTGGGCGGCGACGCTCGCGCGGGTCGACGCGATGCCGGCCGGCTCGGTCGACGTGTCGGTGCACGGCGAGTGGTCGTTCGCGCAGACGCTGCGGCACCTGGTCATGGCCACGGACACCTGGCTGCGCAGGGCGATCCTGCAGGTCGACCAGCCGTACCACCCGATCGGTCAACCGAACACGGGGGACGGGGGCGACGGGCTGGACCTGTCGATCTTCGTCACCGAGCGGCCGTCGTACGGCGAGGTGCTCGCGGTCCGGGCGGAGCGCGTCGCGATGGTGCGTGACTTCCTCGCGACCGTCACGCCGCAGGAGCTGGCGGCGCCGCGCACGAACCCGTGGGCGCCGCAGTACCCGGAGACCGTCCTGTCGTGCCTGCACACGATCCTCGAGGAGGAGTGGGAGCACCACCGCTACGCCGTGCGCGACCTCGACACGATCCGGGCGGCATCCACCGACTGACGTATCTGGACCCTCCGGGCCCTCCCTTCCTCTACATCACGGCGCGTCGCCATGGCGCGTCAACCGGAAGGGACGGTCTTCTCATGGCACTCGGAAATCAGCTGTCGCCCACGCAGACGCTCGTGACGTTCTGCCTGTGGGCCCGGCGCAACGGCTACTCGGTCGGCGAGATGCACGGCTTCTCCGCCGTCCACCCCGTGCACACGCACGGCTCGTGGCACTTCGACAGCGATGGCGGCTTCGGCAAGGCGGCCGACATCAACAAGAACGGTCCCGACGAGCGCGAACAGCTCATCGCGGCCGTCGACCGGGCGCAGGAGCTCGGTCTCGGCGTCATCTACGCACGCGACGGCGTCAACGGGATCGCCGGCCAGCACAAGAACCACCTGCACGTGGACGTCGGACCGTTCAGCCACCTGGGGCAGAGCTCGTTCACGCCACGAGGCGGCGGTGACGTGCTGACGGAGGCGGTCCAGCGCGCGGTCCGTGCGGGCGCGGACCAGGTGTGGGGTGCGGACACCGACATGCGTGCCGAGGCGGTGAGGGCGGCCAGCAACCTGATGGGCGTCACCTTCCCGTTCGGCATCGAGTTCACGCAGCGCGTGGTCGGCGTCGGCGACGACGGCGTGTGGGGCAACCAGTCCCGCGCGGCTCACGACCAGACCACCGCGGCGATCCAGCGGGCGCTCGGCCGCGCGCCGACCGGCATCTGGGACCAGGCGCTGGTCAACGCGTACAGCCACGCGAGGAGCCTGCGGAACCGTGCCGGTTAGGCGCGGAGGGCATCACCACTGCGGGCGTCGGCGACCATCGCCGACGCCCGCAGCCGTGTCCGGCGTCCGAGATGCCCGGATCCCGGCGGTCCATGCTGTGACCTGCATCAATTAGCTTCGTCGGCGCGGGATCGTATCGATACGATCGGCGTGCGACGCGACCCGGAACCCCGACCCCCGCGGACGTACGACCCCCGCCCCTCCGTCTCAAGGTTCCGCTGTGCCCAAGGTCCTCACCGCCGGTCGCCCCTGGCGCGTCATCCTCCTGTTCGCCGTCCCCCTGCTCGTCGGCAACGTCGTCCAGCAGCTCTACCAGGCGGCCGACGCCGTCGTCGTCGGTCGCGTT
The DNA here is from genome assembly GCF_056405535.1 of Cellulomonas sp. P1_G12_2. Classification (NCBI taxonomy): domain Bacteria; kingdom Bacillati; phylum Actinomycetota; class Actinomycetes; order Micrococcales; family Cellulomonadaceae; genus Cellulomonas; species Cellulomonas sp. P1_G12_2. The sequence goes on from NZ_JBFUBX010000001.1 coordinate 904,000, forward strand.
CTCGGCGTCGACTCCCTGGCCGCCGTCGGCGCCACGGGCGCGCTGCTGTTCCTCCTGCTCGGCTTCGCGTGGGGCATGACGAACGGCTTCGCGATCCCGACCGCGCACGCGTTCGGCGCGGGGGACCACGCGGCGGTGCGCCGGTCGGTCGCGGCCGGCGCGGTCCTGTCGGCGGCGACGAGCGTGGTGCTCACCGTGGCGGCGCCCCTGCTCGCGGGTCCGGCGCTGCGGCTGATGCACACGCCCGAGGAGCTGCTGCCGGAGGCGACGACCTTCGCGGTCATCAGCTTCCTCGGCGCCAGCACGATGATGTTCTTCAACTTCCTGTCGGCGGTCATCCGGGCCATCGGCGACTCGCGCACGCCCCTGATCTTCCTCACGCTCAGCTGCGTGCTGAACGTCGTCCTGGTGGTCGGCGCGGTGGCCGGCCTCGGCATGGGCGTGGCCGGTGCGGCGGCGTCGACGATCCTCTCGCAGGGGGTCTCGGTGGCCCTCTGCCTCGAGTTCGTGCGGCGACGGGTCCCGGTCCTGCACGTGCAGCGTGCCGACTGGCGGGTGAGCGGCGCCGAGCTGCGCAAGCACCTGCGGCTCGGCCTGCCCATGGGGTTCCAGGCGTCGATCATCGCGATCGGCACGCTCGCCGTGCAGGTGCGCCTGAACGCGCTGGGGTCCGACGCGGTCGCCGCGTACACGACGGCCGCGCGGGTGGACGGGCTCGCGGTCGCCCTGCTGTCGTCGCTCGGCATCGCGATGTCGATGTTCGTCGCGCAGAACCTGGGCGCCGGCCGGCCGGACCGCATCCGGGAGGGCGTCGTGCAGGGCATGTGGATCTCGGTCGTCGGCTCGGCGGTCCTCGGCGTCGTGCTCGTGGCCGGGGGTGCCGCGATCATCGGCGTCTTCGTCGGCGAGGGGGAGCAGCGTGTGGTCGACATGGCCGCGCACTACCTCCTGGTCAACGGGGTGCTCTACGTGGTCCTGGGCGTGCTGTTCGTGCTGCGTGGTTCGCTGCAGGGCCTCGGACAGACGGTGGTCCCGACGATGACCGGCGTGATCGAGCTGGTCTGCCGCGTCGGCGCCGCGGGCGTGCTCGGGGCGGCCTACGGGTACAGCGGCGTGGTCTGGGGCAACCCGCTGGCGTGGATCGGGGCGGTCGTCCTGCTGGTGCCCGCCTACGCGGCCGCGCAGCGCCGGCTCGCCGCCGGCGACCTGTCGGTGGTGCGGGGCGCCGGGGCACCGCGGCGGATCACGCGCGTGCGCCGCCGCGGCGTGCCGGCACGCGTCCGGAGCCGGGTCCGTTCGCACTGACCCGACCCGCACCTCGTACGATCCGCTGAGGAGAGAGGTGATGTCGCGTGTCGGCCCATCCGGTCCAGGTGCCTGAGCAGCGCCTCCCGCTCAGCCGCGAGCGCGTGCTGCGCACGGCGGTCGCGATCGCCGACGAGCACGGGATCGACGCGGTCACCATGCGCCGGGTCGGCGAGGTGCTGGGCGCCGAGGCGATGTCGCTCTACCACCACGTCGCCAGCAAGTCGGACCTGCTGGACGGCGCGGTCGACCTGGTGGTCGCCGAGATCAACGAGGCCGTCGACGCCCTGGATCGCGGCGACGACTGGAAGGCCGCCGTGCGTGCCCGGATCCTCACCGCCCGCGGGGTGCTGCTCCGGCACCGCTGGGCCCCGCGCGTGCTGGAGTCGGGCTCGGCGGTGAGCCCGAACGTGGTGCGCTACCACGACCGGCTCGTCGGCGTCCTGCACGAGGGCGGTCTGTCCTACGACCTCATCCACCACGCGCTGCACGCCCTCGGCAGCCGCGCGCTCGGCTTCTCCCAGGAGCTGTTCGACCCCGGCGCCGGCGAGTCCGCCGCGCCCGTGCCGGCCCACCTCGCCGCCGACCTCCCGTTCCTCACCGCGATGCTGGCGGAGGTCGCGCACGACGACCCGGACTCGACCATCGGCTGGTGCGACGACCGGACGGAGTTCGAGTTCGGGCTGGACCTGCTGCTCGACGGTCTGGAGCGTCGGCGCGCGGGGTCTTGACCAACCTTACGTTGTAAGACAGTCTTCCCTTACGACGTAAGGAGGACCGTCATGAAGGCGATCGTGCAGAGCCGCTACGGCTCCCCGGACATGCTCACTCTCGAGGACGTCGACCAGCCGGCGCCCGCGGCCGACGAGGTCCTCGTCCGCGTGCGCGCGGCGTCACTGAACGCCCGCGACTGGCACCTCATGCGGGGCGACCCGTACATCGCACGGCTGTCCCCGGAGTTCGGCCGACGAGGACCGAAGGAGCCGATCCGCGGCTCCGACTTCGCCGGCACCGTCGAGGCGGTCGGCCGGGACGTCACCGGCCTGCGGGTCGGCGACGAGGTGTACGGGGAGTCGGACGGAGCGCTCGCGGAGTACGTGAGCGCCCCCGAGCGGCTCGTGGCGCGCAAGCCGGCGAACCTCACGTTCGACCAGGCCGCGGCCGTCCCCCTGGCGGCGACGACCGCCCTGCAGGGGCTCCAGGGGTTGGTCCAGCCCGGTCGGAGCGTGCTGATCAACGGCGCGTCCGGGGGCGTCGGGACGTTCGCGGTGCAGCTGGCGCACGGGTGGGGCGCGGAGGTGACAGCCGTGTGCAGCACCCGCAACGTGGACCTCGCCCGGTCGCTCGGCGCGGCGCACGTGGTCGACTACACCCGCGACGACGCGTTCCGCGGCGACCGCAGGTACGACGTCGTCCTCGACCTCGTCGGCAACCGCTCCCTGCGCGACCTGCGCCGGGCGCTGACGTCCGACGGGACCCTCGTCCTGTCCGGCGGCGGCGTGTTCGAGGGGGGCTCGGTCCTCGGCCCGATCGTCCTGCTGCTGCGGAGCCGGCTGGCGGCACCGTTCGCGCGGCCGCAGAGGATCGTCTCCCTGTCGACCAGGCCCGGCGCCGAGCACCTCGACACCCTGCGCGAGCTGGCGGAGGCCGGGACGATCACGCCCGCCATCGACCGGACGTACCCGCTGCCCGCCGCGGCGGACGCCCTGCGGTACCTCGAGAGCGACCACGCACGGGCGAAGGTGGTCATCACGATGTAGCCCGTCGCGGCGACGGTCCCTATCGTGAGTACGTGAACCCGCTGAGCAGACGTGTGCGCGACGCGCGGCAGAAGGCCGGGCTGAGCCAGGGCGAGCTCGCGCGCCGGGCGGGCGTGCACCCCACCTACATCTCCCACGTCGAGCGCGACCGCCGCACCCTCGGCGAGGACGCCCTGGCGCGGGTGGCCGACGTGCTGGGCGTGTCCGTGGCATTCCTGCTCGACGGCGAGGAGGCACCCGAGTACCGCTCCGCCGAGGGGGCGCTCGTCGAGGCACGCCGGCTGTCCCGCATGGGCGAGGCGAGCCAGGCCGCCGACGCGCTCGCGCAGGTGCAGCTGTCCGGTCTCGACGTGGACACCGCCGCGCGCGTCGGGCTCGCGCACGCGGAGGCCCTCGACCTGGCGGGCGACCTGGAGGCATCCGTCGAGGCCCTGGAGGGCGTCTGCGCGCAGCTGATGGAGGCGCACCGGTACACCCAGGCCGCCTACGCGGCGATGCGGATCGTCATGGCGCTGACCGAGTTCGCGGACCTGCACCGGGCCGTCGCACGTGGGGAGGCCCTGCTGGCGCAGCTGCCCGAGTCGGTGGCCGGCACCGACGAGGTGGTGCGCCTCGAGTCGACGATCATCTGGGCCTACATCGCCCGGGGGGACACCACGTACGCGCGCTACCGCGGCCGGCAGCTGCTCGAGCACACGCGCCGGCACGGCTCGGCGCGTGCGGTGTCGTCGGTGCACTGGAACCTGGCCTTCGTCGACGACGCCCTGGGGGAGCCGGACGCCGCGCTGGCGCAGCTCGAGTCGGCGATCTCGCTCGCGGGTGCCGACGAGATCGACCGCGACCTGCCGCGCCTCCGGCTCGACCGGGCGCTGCTGCTCGTCTCCGTGGACCCGCCGCGGCCGGCCGAGGCGCTCGCCGACCTCGACGCCGCGCAGACCGCGCTCGAGGTGGGGGAGTCGCAGATCGAGCTGGCCCGCGCCGACTCGGTCCGGTCCCGCGCGTGGTTGCTGCTGGAGGACCCGGTGCGGGCCCAGCAGTACGCCAAGCAGTCGGTCGACCTGCTCCGCGAGGGTGTGCGTCGCGACGCCGCGTCCGCGCACGAGGCCCTGGGCGACGCGATGCTCGCGCAGAGCGCCCGCACCGAGGCCGTCAAGCAGTACCGCTCCGCCGCCGAGCTGCTGGACATGATCTCGTCGGGACGGTCCGCCGCGGTGCTCTGGCGCCGCATCGGCGATCGCCTCCGCGTGGCCGGCGACGAGGACGAGCGCGTGGTCGAGGCGTACGGCCGAGCGCTCGCTGCGGCTGGCATCCGCGGGGTCCTCCCGCCGCCCAGACGGGTCTGAACCCGGCCTCCAGCCGATGTCTACCCCCCCGCTGTCCTGCGTCATTGCGGTCCAGACACGGGGTAGGGACCATTCCAGGTGTACGGGACAGCCCCGTACGTCCTCGGGAAGGCACCCTCATGAAGAAGCTCAGCATCGCCCTGGCCATCGCCCTCGCCGCATTCGCGGGGGTCGCAGGCGCCACGGGCTCGTCCGCCGACGCCCCCGTCACCGCTCAGCCGTGCTGCAAGGGCACGTTCTGACACCACCGCCAGGACGCGTCGCCGCACCCGCCCTCTGATGCGGCGGCGCGAGAGGTACGACACGCACTCGGGAAGGTCTCTCATGAAGAAGCGCAGCATCGCCCTGACCCTCGTCCTCGCCGTCGCCGCCCTCACGGGTGGTGTCGCCGGAGCAGCCACGCCGCACGCGGCCGGCGTCTCCGTGCTCGCTCAGCCGTGCTGCAAGGGTGGCTCGTGACCAGCGGAACCTGAGGCCTCCGACGCCTCCACCACGGTGCGGTGACGCCCACGCGCGTCACACGGACCGGTGGGCGCCACCTCGCGCCCACCGGGGTGCATCTCAGGGTCTTCCCAGGTTGGCAGATCCACCCGCGGGATTCACCCGCACGGGCGGCCTGGACGTTTGACCAGCACCGTATTCGTGCCGCACACTCGTCATGACGGTGCGCATCGCCTGCCCCCTGCGCGGTGCGCACCGTCTTCGCGTCCGGAGAGCGGGACGGGTCCCCTGACCCGTCCCGCTCTCTGTGTGTCCGGGTCGGGCGCCTACGGCGCGCCATGCCCGAGATCACGCGGCAGCGCGGTTAGCGTTCCAGCGTGACCGTCCCCGTGCGCGCCTCCGGCCCGGGACCCGACCAGGCTCCTGAGACCGGCGCAGACCCAGCCGACCGCCCGGTGCTCGTCGAGCCCCCCACGCCTGCCGAGCTCCTCGAAGGAGCGGTCGCCACCTGGCGCGCCTCTCTGGTCGAGGCCGCAGGTGGGTCGACGCTCGTCGACGTCGAGCTGCTCGGCGACGCCGCGCTCGACCTGTCCGCCGCGCACCCGTCGGGCATCTCGCAGCTGTTCGCCGGCCGCGAGACGCGCCTGTCCAACCTCATCCGCGAGGGGTCGGCCCTGTCGACCGCCCGCCGCCGCGCCCGCGCGGTCAGCGCGCGCGCCGCGGTCTACGCGCAGCGCTACGGGATCGCGCCCACGTCGCTGGCCATCGGCGTCGCCACCTGGACCGAGCGCACCACGCCGGACATCGCCAGCGACGACGTCGCCGCCCTCGCCTCGGTGACGCGCCAGCGGTCGGGGGAGGGCGAGCAGCACGACGCCGCCGCCCCGCGCACCGTCCGCGCACCCGTCCTCCTGCGGCCCGTCACCCTGCGCGCCCGCGGCTCGGGCGAGAGTGACTACGAGCTGGCCCTCGAGCCGTCGCTCGAGGTGAACCCGGTGCTCGCACGGGCCCTGCGGGCACGAGGCGCGCTGCTCGACCCGGGCGCGGTCGCACGCGGCACGTTCACGTCGAACGGGTTCGACCCGCGCGGGGCGCTCCAGCGGCTCACGTCGCTGGGGGAGGCCGTGCTCGACGACTTCTCCCTGAGCGAGCGCGTCGTCGTCGGCACCTTCGTCCACCCCGGCCAGATCCTGGTGGACGACCTGGACAACCTGTCCGGCACGCTCGAGCGCCACGAGGTCGTCTCCGCGCTCGCAGGGGTCGAGGAGTCCCGGACGCGGCTGCGCCGGGTGCTGCCCGTCCCGGTCCGCGGCGACCGGGACCCCGGGCACGAGCGCGGTGTCGGGGACCTCGACCCCGCGCAGCAGCACGTTCTGGACGTGGTGGCCACGGGCACGCACCTGTTCGTCGACGCCCCCGCCGGCGCGGACGTCACGGGCACGCTCGCCGCGCTCGTCGCGGATGCCGCCGCGAGCGGTCGCACCGTCCTGTACGTGCCGGGGCACCGCCGAGCGGCCACCGCACTCGCCGACCGGCTGGGTGCGCTGGGCCTGGGCGACCTGCTGCTCGACGTCGCACCCGATGCGGGGTGGCGGTCCGCGATCGCGCGACGCCTGCTCGGCGCGATGACGCTCGAGGCGCCCGCGGTCGACGCGCACGGGGTCGTGGCCCTGCGCGGCGAGCTCGTCGCCACGCGGGAACGCCTTCGGGCGTACGTGGACGCCCTGCACGCCGAGCGTGCCCCCTGGGGCGTCTCGGCGTACGACGCGCTGCAACAGCTCGCCCGGCTGACCTCCACGCGCCCGACTCCCAAGACGACCGTGCGGCTGTCGCCGGACGTGGCCCGGGTGCTCGACGCGGAGCGCCGCGCCGACCTCACGGCCGACCTGGTGCGCGCGGGTGAGCTGGGCGCGTTCCGCCTGCGGCCCACGGACACCCCCTGGTACGGCGCCGACCTGCGCACGCGTGCCGACGCCGACAACGTCGTCCGCCGGCTGGCTCGCGTGCTCGACTCCACCCTCCCGTCGCTCGTCGAGCGCACGGCGCAGGTGGCCGCCGAGACCGGTCTGACGCAGGCGACCACCGTCGTGGCGTGGGCCGAGCAGCTGACCATGCTCGACGGCGTCCGCGCAGCGCTCGACGTGTTCCAGCCGATCGTGTTCGAGCGCACCGCCGCCGACCTCGTCGCCGCCACGGCCACCAAGGAGTGGCGGGCCGAGCGCGGGATGGAGATGGGCTACTGGCTCCGCCGCCGGCTGCGCAAGCAGTCGAAGGACATGGTCCGCCCCGGCCGCCCGGTGGCCGACCTGCACGCCGGGTTGCTGGAGGTCCAGGCGCAGCGGGAGATCTGGCAGGCGCACTGCCCGTCCGGCGGCTGGCCGCGGCTGCCCGACGGCCTCGAGCACATCGAGGAGGAGTTCGCCGCGGTGCGCGCCGACCTCGACGCGCTCGACGAGGTGCTCGCGACGACCCCCGGCGGAGCCGGCCTGTCCAGCCTGCCGTTCGCGGCGCTGACCGAGCGCCTCACGCGGCTGCGCTCCGACACCGACGCCCTCTCCGACCTGCCCGACCGGACCGGTCTCCTGCACCGCCTGCGCTCGGCCGGCCTCGGCGCGCTCGTCGACGACCTGGCGACCCGCCGCATCGACCCCGCGCTCGCCCCGGCGGAGCTCGACCTGGCCTGGTGGAGCACCGTCATCGAGCAGATCCTCTCCGAGGACCCCGCGCTGGCCGGGTACGACGGCACCGCGCTCGGCGCGATGTCCGCGCAGTACGCGACGCTCGACCGCGCGCACGTGAAGAGCCTGTCCGGACCGGTGCTCGGCGCGGTCGTCGGTCACGTCTCGCACGCGCTGCGCCAGCACCGCGAGCAGGCCGAGGCGCTCTTCGCGGACCTGGTGGAGGATCGGCTCACGTCGCTGCGCGACACGGTGGTGCGCCACCCCGAGGTGGCGAGGCGGCTGCGGCCGGTCATCGCAGCGAGCCCCATGCTGGTCCCGCAGGTGCTGCCGCCGACACGCACGGTCGACCTGGTGGTCATCGACTCCGCCGCGCACCTGCCCGTCGAGGTCGCGCTCGCCGCGGTCGCGCGCGGGCGGCAGGTGGTCGTCGTCGGCGACGCCCGGTGCGCCTCCGGCTCCGCGGTCCGTGAGCTGGCCGACGTGCTGCCGTCGGTGGCGCTGCGCGCCGACACGTCCCGCCGGGACCCCTACCTCACGGCGTTCCTCGCGGCCCACGGCTACGCCGGCGTGCTCCGCGCGACGCCCCTGCCGCAGTACCGGCCGCTGGTCGGCCTCGACCTGGTGGACGGCACGGGCATGCCCGACCGCGACACCGGGTCGGTGGACTCGACGCGCGAGGAGGTCGAGCACGTCGTCGAGCTGGTGCTCACGCACGCGCTGCTGCGTCCGGACGAGTCGCTCGCGGTCATCACCGCCACCTCCACCCACGCCGAGGCCGTGCGCGAGGCGGTCCTGTCCGAGGTCCGCGGCAACCCGGCGCTCGCCGCGTTCTTCGACTCCGGCCGAGTCGACCCGTTCGTGGTCACCGACCTGCCCAACGTGGCCGGTCTGCGCCGCGAGGCGATCATCCTGTCGCTCGGTCTGGGGCGGACCCCCCACCGCCGGGTGCTGCACACGTTCGGGCCGATCTCCGCGCCCGGCGGCGACGCCCTGCTGCTCGACGCACTGGGCTCCACGCGGCACCGGCTGACCGTCGTCGCGTGCTTCGGCGCCGACGACCTCGACGCCGAGCGGCTGCGCGGTCCGGGCCCGCGGCTGCTGGCCGACCTGCTGGCGTTCGCCGCCCGCCGCGGTGCCGGCCAGGACGTCACCGACCTGGTCACGCCGCCCGAGCCCACCGACCCGCTGCTGCGGAGCCTGGCGGCCGCGACGGCTGCCGCGGACGCGGCCCTCGCCGCCGCGGCCGAGCCCGACCGCCTGCTGCTCGATCTCGCCGAGCGCCTCTGGAAGCACGGGCTGCTGGTCGAGGCCGACCACGGCATCCCCGGCGGCGACCGGATCCCGCTGGTGGTCGGCCACCCGGACCTGCCGGGCGAGATGCTGGTCGCCGTCCTCACCGACGACGCCGAGTACACCGCCGAGCGCAGCGTCCGTGTCCGCGACCGACTCACCGCCGACCGCCTCGAGCGCGTGGGCTGGAGCGTCATCCGCGTCTGGTCCGCGGCCGCGTTCATGGACCCGCAGGCCGAGGTGGACCGCATCCGCCGGGCCGTGCACGCGCGCGTCCCCGCCCCGGCCGCGCCGCGCAGCGCACCGCTCCAGCTGGGGCTGCTCGACGAGGCAGACGACGCCGAGGAGCTGCCGACGCCCGAGTCCTCTGCTGCTCGGGCGGCAGCGCGGGCATCCGCCCACCCGGACGAGCCGCGTCCTGCGACGGGCGTGTGGTCCACGGTCCAGGTCATCGAGGCCGCCGACGCGGAGCCTGCCGCTCCCGCTGCGCCTGCTGGGCCTGCTGACAGCGGAGCCGGGACCGTCTCCGAGGTCGCCGACGAGCCAGGTGAGGACTCGCAACCGCCCAGCCGTGCCCGCCAGCTCGCGCTCGCGGTGCCCACACGTCAGCGGCCCGACGTGCGACGCGGTCTGCCGATCGGCGCCTACAGCGACGACCAGCTGGACGAGCTGGTGACGTGGTTGCAGTCCGACGAGCAGGAGCGGACGCGTGAGCAGCTCGCCGCGGCCCTCCGGGACGAGCTGGGCATCACGCGCCGGTCGTACCGGATCGACACCGCGGTGCGCAGCGCGATCACCCGGGCGATGCGCTGACCGACCGGGGTGGGATCATCGGGGCGTGACCGCGTCCGAGAATCCTGCACGTCGCCCACGCCGGGCGGTCCGTCACGCCGGCACGGTCGGCGGCGACGACGCGAACCTCGTGTCCACCCACCCCGCGCCCTCTGACGAGCCGCCCGCCCCGGCACGTCCGCCGGCACCTGCGCCCGAGCCGGTGGTCGCGCGGCGGAGCGTCGACGACTCTGACGTCGGCTGGGGCGACCGCGAGACCGGCTCGAACGACGACCGGCTGAGCCAGGACAAGCCACCGCACTGGTAGCGCGCGCGTGTCGGACCCGTGCGGGAGGATCGCCGAGCCGACCAGATGCACCCACGAAGGAGAAGTCGATGGCCGAGGTCCTGCTGTTCCACCACGCCCAGGGTCTGACGCCCGGCGTCCAGGAGTTCGCGGAGACGCTGCGTGCCGCCGGGCACACCGTGCACGTCCCGGACCTGTTCGACGGCCACGTGTTCGACGACCTCGAGGCGGGGCTCGCGTACGCCGGCGAGGTCGGGTTCGGCACCGTGATGGGCCGCGGCCAGCAGACGGTGGACACGCTGCCCGCCGAGCTGGTCTACGCGGGGTTCTCCCTCGGGGTGCTGCCCGCGCAGATGCTGGCCCAGACGCGCCCCGGAGCTCGGGGGGCGTTGTTCTACCACTCGTGCGTGCCGACGGCGGAGTTCGACAGCCCGTGGCCGGCGGGTGTTCCGGTGCAGATCCACGGGATGGACGCCGACCCGTTCTTCGCGGGCGAGGGGGACATCGACGCGGCTCGCGCGCTGGTGAAGGAGACCGACCAGGCCGAGCTCTTCGTCTATCCCGGCGACCAGCACCTCTTCGCGGACAGCAGCCTGTCCTCGTACGACCCCGCGGCGGCGCAGCTGCTCACCGAGCGCACCCTCGCGTTCCTCGCCGCGCTCCGGTAGGAACGCGCACGCCCCGGGTGATGCTCACCCGGGGCGTTCGCGACGGTCAGCTCAGGCGGTCGGCGGGATCGACGGCGGCGGCGTGGTCGGACGCGTTGCTGCGCCGGTGCCCGCGTCGTTGACGATCGCCGGGGTGAGGTTGCGGGCCAGCAGGTCGCGGATCTCCTGCAGGACCAGGATGTCCTCGGCCGGCGCCTCGGGCTCGGCCTCCTCGCCACGCTTGCGACGTGCGGCCAGGGCGTTCATCGGCACGACGATGAAGAAGTACACGGCGGCGGCCGTGAACAGGAACAGGATGAGCGCCTGCAGGATCAGTCCGAACGAGAAGACCGCGTTGTTGATCTCGAAGGTCCAGACCGCGCTCAGGTCCGTCTGGCCGAGGATGGCCGCGATCAGCGGCCCGATGAACCCGGCCACCAGCGCCGCGACCACCTGGCCGAACGCGGCACCGATCACGACGCCGACGGCCAGCTCGATCGCGTTACCGCGCGAGATGAAGTCCTTGAATCCTTGGAGCATCGTCACGGTTCCCTTCGGTCGGTGGCCGCCTTCTGCAGCCACTGAGGAGAGTCGTCAGTGGGGGTTCTGTCGTGCTCCGTCGGCGGCACGCGCCCGGAGTGCACGATCATGGCACGACGACCGCGGACAGCAAGGCGGAAGCGGCCGCTCCCGCGAGAGCGGGTGCCTCGGTCGGGGAGACGGCGAGCAGGACCGGGACGGAGGCGTCGCCGGAGCCGCCCAGACCCAGCGCACCGCCGGGGCCGTCCTGGCGGGCGACCGGCAGGACGAGCGCCCTCGTCGCCACCACCCCGCCCGGGCCGCCCTCGGGAGTTGCTGCGAGCACGTCCACCCGGACGCCGGGCGACAGGAGCCCCGCGACCGCAGGGTCGGCGAACCTGACCGTCGCCACCACGGTGCCGGGCGGTCCGCGCACCTCGTCGTCGGCCAGCAGACCGGAGAGCACGGGGACACCGACCGCGAGCGGGACGGCGGCGGCGGAGCCGACCACGTCCGCAGGGTCCGCAACCGCTCCGTCGGGGGCGACGGACCGGGGGAACCGGCTGACGCGGACGTCGGCGCTGGTCAGCGTGGTCCCGGCCGGGATCTCTCGCGCCGCGACGACCACCGCGGACGTCGGTGGGTCCGGCGGGCGCAGTGACTGCGCCGTGCAGGCGGCGGCGACGCCCAGGAGAGCCGCGGCGACCGCGAACCGGGCTCGCCACAGGGCGGACCGCAACGTCACCTGCCACGGGCGGCGACGGTGGGGGAGCGGCGGCGGGCGACCGGCGAGCAGGTGGGGGTGCATGACGGCCGACGGTAGAGCGGCCGCGGGCGCGGAAGGCTCAGCACGGCGACGGTGTGGAGAGCGCCAGCGAGCCCGGGGCTGCGGGCGGCTCGACAGACGAGATCGGCGCCCCCACCCGCAGGTGACGGCGCCGAGGCTCAGGAGGAGTCGGTCAGGCGGAGGCGGCGGGCTTCGCTGCCGGCGCGGGCGTCGAGGACGTCGAGGAGTCCGACGACGAGGACGACGCCGCCGCGGCGGGGCTCGGCGTGCTCGCGGCCGGGCTCAGGGCCGACGACTTCGCACCGGCGCGCGCGTCGTTGCGGTAGAAGCCGGAGCCCTTGAACACGACACCGACCGAGGAGAACACCTTGCGCAGGCGTCCGTCGCACTCGGGGCAGACGCTCAGCGAGTCGTCGCTGAACGACTGCACCGTCTCGAAGGCATGACCGCATGCCGTGCAGGCGTAGGCGTAGGTGGGCACTGAAGTTCTCCTGGCAGCTCATCGAGCGGGTCTGACGGTCTGGCACTCGCGTCGTCCGAGTGCCAATCGTAACCGCTGCGCCGCTCGGGACATTCCGACCGTCCGCGCCGGGCGCCACGCCAGCCGGACCGGTGGCGGCGAAGTACCCTCCGAAGCGTGTCTCGTCGTCGCCTCCTCCGTGTCTCCCTGGTCACCGTCGCCGCGGTGGTCGTCGTCGCGCTCGTCGCCGTCATGGTGACCGCCGTGATCGTGGTGCGGCGCCCGCTCCCGGAGGTCTCCGGCGAGAAGGAGCTCACGGGCCTCGACGCGGACGTCACGGTGACCCGCGACGACCGCGGCGTCCCGACGATCACGGCGACGACCTCGCGGGACCTCTTCCGCGCCCAGGGCTACGTCGCCGCGCAGGACCGCTTCTTCGAGATGGACTACCGCCGGCACGTGACCTCCGGCCGGCTGTCGGAGCTGGTGGGGGAGAACGAGGACGCGCTCGCGGCCGACAAGGTGATCCGGACCTTCGGCTGGCGCCGCGTGGCCCAGCAGGAGTGGGACCTCCTCCAGCCCGCCACGCGTGACGCCCTGCAGGCCTACGCCGACGGGGTCAACGACTACCTCGCCGACCGCGACCCCGGCGCTGTTGCCGTCGAGTACAGCGTCCTCGGCCTGCAGGTGGACGTCCCGGCGCCGGAGGAGTGGGACCCGATCGACTCGCTCGCGTGGCTCAAGGCGATGGCCTGGGACCTGCGGGGCAACTACGACGCCGAGCTGGAGCGCGCGGCCTCGTACTCGACCATCGGTGACGTGGCCCGCGTCGACGAGCTCTTCCCCACCTACCCGCAGGACCTCAACCTGCCGATCCTCACCGCAGCGGACCTGCCCGTCACCGCGGTGGAGCAGGCGGCGTCCAGGACCACCACGCTCGACCTCGACAGCGCGGACCTCCAGGACGCGATGGCGTCGGCGTCCGCGGCGCTCGCGGCGGTGCCGCACCTCATGGGCGACGGCGAGGGCGTGGGCTCGAACTCGTGGGTGGTCTCGGGCGCCCTCACCGAGTCGGGCAAGCCCCTGCTGGCCAACGACCCGCACCTCGGCATCTCGGCGCCGGGCATCTGGGAGCAGATCGGCCTGCGGTGCGACGACGTCTCCGCCGCGTGCCCGTACGACGTCTCCGGGTTCGCGTTCGCCGGCATGCCGGGCGTGGTCATCGGGCACAACGCCTCGCTCGCGTGGGGTCTGACCAACCTGGGCGCCGACGTCACCGACTTCGTCCTCGAGCGGGTCGACGAGGACACGACCCGGCTCGACGGCGCGTCGGCACCGATCGCGGAGCGCACCGAGGTCATCAAGGTCAACGGCGGCGAGGACGTGCGGCTGACCGTGCGGGAGTCCGTGCACGGCCCGCTGGTGTCCGACGTGCTGGACCTCGTGGGCGTCGGCACCGCCCCCGTGCCCGAGGGTGCTCCCGGCCGGACCTTCGAGGTCGCGCTCGCGTGGACCGCCCTGCAGCCGGGCCGGACCATGGACGCCGTGCTGGCGATCAACGTCGCGCGGTCCGCCGCCGACATCCAGGCGGCCGCCGCGCTGTTCGACGTGCCCTCGCAGAACATCGTCTTCGCGACGACGGACGGCCACATCGGCTACCAGGCACCCGGGCGGATCCCCGTCCGCGCGAACGTCTCCGACGGCCCGGTCCCGTCCGACGGCACGTGGCCGCGGCCGGGCTGGGACAGCCGGTACGACTGGCAGGGCTTCGTCGACGCGGCCGCCATGCCGCGCGCGCTCGACCCGGTCGAGGGGTTCATCGTGACGGCCAACCAGGCGGTCACCCCCGCCGGTGTGGGCCCGTTCCTCACGGACGACTGGGACTACGGCTACCGCGCGCAGCGGATCCGCACCCTGCTCACGGCGGCGACCACCGACGACAAGGTCGACGTGGCGGACATGGGCAGGATCCAGAGTGACGAGCACAGCCCGTTCGCGGACGTGCTGGTCCCGGTCCTGCTCACCCTCGACATCGACGACTCGTTCTACGACGACGGCCAGGAGCTGCTCCGCACGTGGGACCGGGTGCAGTCGTCCGACTCGGCCGCGGCGGCCTACTTCGCGGCCGTGTGGGTCGACGTGCTCTCGTCCGCGTTCGCAGACGACCTGCCGGACGGCTACGGCCCGAACGGGGGGTCGCGCTGGCTGGAGGTGGTCCGGCGCCTGCTCGAGGAGCCGGCGTCACCGTGGTGGGACGACAAGACGACGGCAGGTGTCGTCGAGGGCCGCGACGAGGTGCTGACCCGCGCGATGGTCGAGGCGCGTCGTCAGCTCACCGCGCAGCTGGGCCGCGACGCGTCCGACTGGCGGTGGGGCCTGGTGCACACCGCAGCGCCGGAGCACCCGGTGCTGGGTGGTGCGTCACTGCCCGGCGCGATCCGCAACCTGGTCAACCCCGACCCGGTCGCGGTGGGCGGCGGGTCCTCGATCGTGAACGCCACCGCCTGGGACGCCAGCTCCGAGTCGTTCGGGGTGACCGCCGCGCCGTCCATGCGCATGGTCGTCGACCTCGGAGACCTCGACGCCTCGACGTGGGTGACCTTCACCGGCACCTCGGGGCACCCGGCGAGCGTGCACTACGCCGACCAGCTGGGCCCGTGGTCCCGCGGGGAGACGTTCCCGTGGCCGTTCACCCAGGTCGCCACCGAGGCGGACGCCCGGGACAGGCTGACGCTCACTCCGTGATGCGGTGCCACTCCTCGGGCGTCGCCACGGCGTCGACCAGCCGGTCGTGCCGCTCGCGGGGCAGCGGGCGCGTGTCGGCGTCGTAGAGCTCCTCGGGGAAGACGAGGGCGATGACGGGGGCACCGGGCCGGATGTGCTCCAGCGCCCGGTCGTACCAGCCGCCACCCTGACCGAGCCGCGCGCCGGTGGTGTCGACGGCCAGCGCCGGGGCGATGACGACGTCGGCCTCCGCCAGCGCCGCCGCACCGAGGGTGGGGCCGCCCGGCTCCGGGGGACGGCCGGGGGCGCGCTCGCGCAGGTCGTCGGCACCGGAGTACTCGGCCCAGTCGCGCTGCAGGCCGCTGCCCAGCACGGGCATGAGCAGGCGGACGCCGCGGGCCGCCAGGGCCTCGAGGAGGGGACCGGTGCCGGGCTCGGTGGCCCGCGCGGCGTAGACGGAGACGCAGGAGGCGTCGGCGACGGCGGGGATGGTGAGGACCACGTCGGCGAGCTGCTGGGCGGCTGCCTCGCGGAGGCGCACGGAGCGGATCTTGCGGGCATTGCGGATGGCTACGCGGAGCCGCTCCTTGACGTCCTCGACCTCGTCTCCCTCGGACACGCGCGGATACGGCTGGGCGACGCTGCTCATGGGACCAGTGTCGCAAACCCGGAGGCCGCCCACGACCGACCGGGGTATGACTTGTCTCCTCGTCCAGGTGGTGACGGACGCCACTGCGCACCGCCCGCACCCGCGGCTATCGTCCGGACATGACCATCCACAAGGCAGTCATCCCCGCCGCGGGCCTCGGGACCAGGTTCCTGCCCGCCACGAAGTCGACTCCCAAGGAGATGCTCCCGGTCGTCGACAAGCCGGCCATCCAGTACGTCGTCGAGGAGGCCGTACGGGCCGGGCTCGACGACGTCCTGCTCATCACGGGCCGCTCCAAGCGCACCCTCGCCGACCACTTCGACGCCGTGCCCGAGCTCGAGGCGGCGCTGGAGGCGAAGGGTGACCTCGAACGGCTCGCCAAGGTCCGCGAGTCCACCGACCTCGGCCACGTGCACTTCGTCCGCCAGGGCCAGCCGAAGGGCCTCGGCCACGCCGTGCTCCAGGCCAAGCACCACGTCGGGCACGAGCCGTTCGCCGTCCTGCTCGGTGACGACCTGATCGACGAGCGCGACGAGCTGCTGAGCACCATGCTCGCGCTGCAGGAGCGCACGGGCGGGTCGGTCATCGCCCTCCTCGAGGTGCCCCCGGCGCAGATCTCGATGTACGGGTGCGCCGCCGTCGAGGCGTTCGACGGCGCGGCGGACGTGGACCAGGTGAAGATCACCGGGCTCGTCGAGAAGCCCCCCGCGGACGAGGCGCCCAGCAACCTCGCCATCATCGGGCGCTACGTCCTGCACCCCGYGGTGTTCGAGGTGCTCGAGAGCACCGCCCCCGGCCGCGGCGGCGAGATCCAGCTGACCGACGCGCTGGCCACGCTGGCGGGCCTGCCGGCGAGCGAGGGCGGCGGCGTCTACGGCGTCGTGTTCCGCGGACGGCGCTACGACACCGGCGACCGGCTCGACTACCTCAAGGCCGTCGTCCAGATCGCGGTCGACCGCCCCGATCTGGGCCCCGACTTCCGCACGTGGTTGGGCGAGTTCGCGCAGACCCTCACCGACTGACCCCCCGGGCGGGGCAGAATGCGCGCATGAGATCGGTCCAGGATCACCTCGCGGCCGTGCTGGCCGCCGTCGGACCGGTCGCACCGCTCGACGTCGTGCTGCGCGACGCTGTCGGCTGCATCCTCGCGGCCGACGTCACGGCGACGCACGACCTGCCCGCCCTCGCGGTGGCGGCGCGCGACGGGTACGCCGTGGCCGCGCACGAGACGGCCGGCGCGGGGTACGCCAGCGCGCAGGCGCTCCCCGTCGCGCACGACGTCCGCCCGGGTTCCGGCGGCCCGCTGCGGCTGGTGCCCGGCACCGCGGTCCGCATCGCGTCCGGCGCGCCGCTGCCGCTGGGTGCCGACGCCGTCGTGCCCCTGGAGGAGACCGACCGCGGGACCGCTCGGGTCGCCATGCAGCGTCCGGCCATCGCCGGCCAGCACGTGCGCGCGGCGGCCTCCGACGTGCGTGCGGGCGACGTGGTGCTCGAGGCGGGCACCCGGCTCGGCGCCCGGCAGCTGGCTCTGGCCGCCGCGATGGGCCGGGGACGGCTGCGCGTCCACCCGACGCCCCGCGTGGTGCTGCTGTCGGTCGGCGACGAGCTGATCGAGCCGGGCACCCACGCGGACCGCACGGGGGCCGAGGTCTTCGAGGCGGACGGGCACGCGCTCGAGGCGGCGGTCCGCGACGCCGGGGCGGCCGCCGTGCGGGTCGGCATCCTCGGCGACGACCGCGCGATCCTGCGCGAGGCCATCGAGGACCAGCTGGTGCGCGCCGACCTCATCGTCATCACGGGCGGGCTGTCCGAGCTGACGCACGACACGGTCAAGGACGTGCTGGCCCCGATGGGCAGCGTCCGGCTGGACCAGATCGCGATGACGCCCGGCCAGCGGCACGGGTTCGGCACCGTGGCCGACGACCTGGCCAGCGACAAGTCCGTGCCGATCTTCGCGCTGCAGGGCCACCCGGTCGCCGCGCAGGTGTCGTTCGAGGTGTTCGTCCGGCCGGCGCTGCGGGCCATGGCCGGGCACGCCGAGCTGTTCCGCCCCTCGGTCGCCGCCGAGGTCGCCGAGGGCTGGGTCTCGCCGCCGGGGCTGCGCCAGTTCGTGCCGGCCACGGTGCTGGGCTCGCCCGACGAGGGCTACCGCGTGACGCCGCTCGGAGACCCCTCGGCCCCCACGGTGAGCGCCCTCGCGCACGCCAACGCGCTCGCTGTCGTCGGCGAGCAGGACCTGACCGTGCACCCCGGACAGGTGGTCCACTGCCTGGTCCTGGAGGGCTGATGGCGGCCGGGTGGCCCGCGGTCCTGGTCGAGGGGAACGTCCGGCTGCGCCCCCTGCGCCGGCGCGACCAGGACACGTGGATGGCGCTGCGGGCGCAGAACGCCGCGTGGCTGGAGCCCTGGGACGCCACGAGCCCGGTGCCGGTCACCGGCCCCCGGCCGTCGTTCGGCACCTTCGTGCGGTCGCTGTCCTCGCAGGCGCGCGCCGGCGTGACCCTGCCGTTCGCCATCGACCTCGACGGTCGGCTCGTCGGGCAGCTGACCGTGTCGTCGATCACCTACGGGTCGCTGAGGTCCGCGGCGGTCGGCTACTGGGTGTCCGAGCACGTCGCCGGGCTGGGCGTCACGCCCACGGCCGTCGCGCTGGCCACCGACCACTGCTTCAACGCGCTCGGCCTGCACCGGGTGGAGATCAACATTCGCCCGGAGAACGGGCCGTCGCTGCGGGTCGTCGAGAAGCTGGGGTTCCGGGACGAGGGGCTGCGCGAGCGGTACCTGCACATCCAGGACCGCTGGTGCGACCACCGCTCGTTCGCGCTCACGGTCGAGGACGTGCCGGGTGGGCTGCTGGAGCGGTGGCGAGCCCGGAACGGGTGACGCAGAGGCCGACACGCCGCGCTGGTCCCGGGTGGGCGCGGTCGGGACGCCTACCGTCGTGACGTGAACGATCTCGCAGGACCGGTCGCGCTCGCGCTGGTCGGCCTGTGGGTGGCATATCTGGTACCGCACAAGCTGCGGCACCGGCAGCAGCTGCTCGAGTCCCGGGCGGACGACCGGTTCTCCGAGGCGCTGCGCGTGGTCGCGGTGAGCGACCGGCGCATCCGCCAGGAGGCCTCGTCCGCGGAGTGCGGGCCGACGGCGAGCAGTACCGCGGGGCTGCTGACCCCGGGCAAGGGGCTCCCGGTGGCCACCGGGAGCGCGACAGGAGGCACCACCGTGGACCGACCGCACGGCACCCAGGACCGGATGACCACCGACGCGGCGCGCCGCGCTGCGCAGGCACGTGCCGCGAGAGCGGCCTCGGTCGCCCGTCGTGGCGCCGCCGCGCGCCGTCGCGCGCTCCTGGCCGGGCTCCTGGTCGTCGCGACCGTGGTCGGCTGGACTCTCGTCGGGCTGAACCCGCTGGTCACCTGGGTCGCGGGAGCCGTGCCCACGGTCCTGCTCGGCTCCGTCCTCGTGCTCGGCCGCCGTGCGGTCCTGGCCGGGCGGGAGGCCGACGAGGCCTGGGCGCAGAAGATCGCCGACGAGCGCCGGGTGGCCTCCGGTCCTCGCACGGGTGCGATGCGCGCGGTGGCCACCGCGTCCCGCACCGCGCCCACCGCCAAGCCCACCGCCAAGCCCACCGCCAAGCCCGCGGCAGCCCCTGCGGAGGTCGCTCCGCTCGAGGCGCCCATGCCCTTCGTCACCGGCCGCGCCGTCCACCCGTCCGACGCCAGCACCGAGGTGTTCGCGCGCATCGTCGAGGACAAGGGCGAGTCCGAGGGCCCCGCGCGGCACGCGTCCACCGGCCAGGTTCCCGTGGTCCGCCGCTCGGTGAGCGACCGCACCGCAGAGTCCGGCTCCGCGGACGACGAGGCCTGGTCGCCCGTGCCCGTCCCGCGCCCCACCTACACGATGAAGGCGTCCGCGCCGCGTCGTGAGCCGGTCCCGCTGGAGAACCTCGAGGGGTCGACCGCCGCCCGCACCGCCGACGTCGAGAACCCCGCCGACGCCGAGCGCACGCCGCTCGAGCCCCCCGTCGAGACGACCGGCAGCATCGACCTCAACGCGGTCCTGGCCAAGCGTCGCGTCGCCGGGGAGTGACCCGCCGGATTTCGCGATCCACCGGGCGCTGGTGTTAGTCTTTAGCCCGCTCGCGGGGCTGTGGCGCAGTTGGTAGCGCGTCTCGTTCGCAATGAGAAGGTCAGGGGTTCGAATCCCCTCAGCTCCACCCGCAGCACGAAGGCGGCCCCCCATCGGGAGGCCGCCTTCGTCGTGTACGGGGGTGTGCGCGCAGGCTCAGAGCAGGCTGCGGCGGCGGCTGCGGTTGCCCGAGACGGCGGCCACACCGATCGCGGCGAGCACCACCTGGAACAGCAGCTCGATCCAGTCGACGCCGGCGGTGTCCTGGACGCCGACCAGCGACGCCAGGTAGGTGCCGATCAGGGCGGCGACGATCCCGATCACGATGGTCAGCAGGAGCGAGATGCGCTGACGGCCGCGCACGAGGAGACGGCCCAGGATGCCGATCACGGCGCCGATGATGATGGCGGAGATGATGCCTTCGGGTGTCATGTGGAACTCCTTGACTTCGAGGGGTTCTATCGGGTACGACCGATGAATCTAGGGGGGATCCGTCGGATCCGCGCGCTGAGCGCGGTGGCACACTGTCGCCGTGCCTTCTGTCGTGCCCGCCCGAATCGCTGCACAGAGCCGCTGGAACCGGGTCCGGTCCTGGATCGACCCGCTGGTCGTGATGATCCTGGCGGCCCTGCTGCTGGGGCTCCTGCTGCCGGCCCAGGGTGCCGTCGCGGACGTCCTGGACGGGGTCCGGACGGCGGCGATCATCGTCCTGTTCTTCCTGTACGGCGCGCGCATGGCCACCGGCGACGTCTGGGCCGGGCTGCGCAACTGGCGGCTGCAGGGGTCGATGCTCGCGTCCACGTACGTGGCGTTCCCCGTCCTGGGCCTGCTGGTCCAGCTGCTGCCCGACGCGGTCGTCTCGCCCGAGCTCAAGACCGGGCTGCTGTACCTGTCGCTGCTGCCGTCGACCGTGCAGTCGTCGGTCGTGTTCACGTCGATCGCGCGCGGCAACGTGGCGGGCGCGATCACCGGCGCCACGATCTCGAACGTCGTCGGCATCGTGCTCACGCCGCTGCTCGTCGCGCTCCTCATGGTCCGCACCGCCGCGGTGTCGGGGAGCAACGTCGGCGGGATCCTGCTGCAGCTGCTGCTGCCGTTCGCGCTCGGGCAGCTGGTGCAGCGCTGGATCGGCCCGTGGCTGCGTGCCCGGCCGCAGCTCACCCGGGTCACCGACCGCAGCACCCTCGTGCTCGTCGCGTACACGTCGGTGAGCGAGGCGACCGTGTCGGGTGCGTGGTCGCACGTCACCTGGGTGGCCCTCGTGGTCCTGCTCGTGGTGTGCGCGGTGATGCTCGCGGCGATGCTCCTGCTCACGTGGAACAGCGGACGGTGGCTCTCGCTCGAGCGCGGCGACCGCATCGCGCTGCTCATGTGCGGGTCGAAGAAGAGCCTGGCCACGGGCCTGCCGATGGCCGCCGTCCTGTTCGACCCCGTGCTCGCGGCCAGCGTCGCGCTGCCCGTCATCGCGTTCCACCAGCTGCAGCTGGCAACGTGCGCGGTGCTCGCGCGCCGCCTCGCCGCGCAGGTCGAGTAGCGTCTCCCCGGAACGATTCGATCAGGGTCGTCCACCGCCCGTCCCCGCCGAGGAGCCCCGTGCCCGACGTGATCGCCGTCATCCCGCAGCCCGCTGTGCTGGAGCGGACCGGGGACGCCCCGTTCGTCCTGACCGAGGCGACCACCGTGGTCGCCGACGGCCGCCCTGACCTGATCGGCATCGCGGTGCTGGTCGCCGACCTGCTCGGCCGCGTGGGCGGACGGGCCGTCGAGGTGCGGTACGCCGAGAGCGGCGCGTCCGACATCGTGCGCCTGCGGCTCGTGGAGTCGTTGCCGCCGGGCGACGAGGCGTACCGCCTGATCTCGCGGAACGGCCGCATCGACCTCGAGGCCCGCACCACCGCCGGCCTCGTCCGCGCCATCGTCACGCTGCGCCAGCTGATCGTGTCCGCGCCCGGGGGCGTCCTGCGGGTGCCCGCGGTGCGCATCGAGGACTCGCCGCGCTATGACTGGCGCGGCCTGTCGATCGACGTCGCGCGGCACTTCGTCACCGTCTCGGACCTCAAGGTCGTCATCGGCGTGATGGCGCACTACAAGCTGAACGTCCTGCACCTGCACCTCACCGACGACCAGGGGTGGCGGCTCCAGGTGCCGTCGCGTCCGCTGCTCACCCGGCTGTCCAGCAGCACGTCGGTCGACGGCGACCCGGGCGGCTTCTACTCGGCGGAGGACTTCGCCGACATCGTCGGCTTCGGCGCGGCCAGAGGGGTGCGGGTGGTGCCGGAGATCGACGTCCCCGGTCACGTCAACGCCGCCACCCACGCGTACGGGGAGCTCACCCCGTCCGGCGAGCCGACCGACACGTACACCGGCATCGAGGTCGGGTTCAGCCGGCTCCACGCGGACCTGCCCGCCACGGGCGCCTTCCTCACCGACGTGTTCGGTGACGTCGCCGCGATGACGCCGGGCGACTACGTGCACATCGGCGGCGACGAGGTGCTCACCATGGAGGCCGACGAGTACGCCACGCTCGTCGCAGCCGCGTCCGCCGCGGTCCGGGCCGCCGGCAAGAAGGTGGTCGGCTGGCAGGAGATCGCGCACACCCCGCTGGAGCCCGGCACGGTCGTGCAGTACTGGGACACGCGGGTGGACGCGGCGCCGTTCGTCGCGGCGGCCCAGGCGGGCGCGCTGCTGCTCATGTCTCCCGGGTCGAAGGCCTACCTCGACATGAAGTACGACGCGAGCACCGAGCTGGGCCTGGAGTGGGCGGGTCACATCGAGCTGCGCGACGCCTACGACTGGGAGCCGTCGACGCTCGTCGAGGGGGTGCCGGCGGACGCGGTGATCGGCGTCGAGGCGGCGATCTGGACCGAGACGCTGCGCGACCTGCCCGCCCTCACGCAGATGCTCCTGCCCCGGTTGGCGGCGATCGCGGAGGTGGCCTGGTCGGCGCCCGAGCGGCGCGACTGGGAGGACTTCCGCACGCGGGTCGCGCAGCAGGCGCCGTTCTGGGACCGCCTCGGGCTGTCCTGGTACGCAAGCCCGCAGGTGGACTGGCCGCAGCGCTGAGCGGCTAGACCCAGGTCTGCAGCCACATGTGCGAGTGCCAGAAGTCGTAGGGCACGATCCACGCCGTCCAGACCGGGTAGAAGAACGCGCTGACCCCGAGGATCAGGGCCACGAGCACTCCGCACCCCACGATCGCCCAGCGCCGGCCGCGCTCGTCGACGTACTTCGGCCCGACCACCAGGCCGATGACGTAGACCAGGGTGAGCACCACCCAGGGCGTGAACGCGATCGAGTAGAACGTGAAGATCGTGCGGTGCGCGTAGGCGAACCAGGGCAGCCAGCCGGCGACGATGCCGGACAGCACGGCGCCCGCCCTCCAGTCCCGGTACCGGAACAGCCAGACCGCCGCCACCAGGACTGCCGCTGCGGCGCACCACCAGAGCACCGGGTTGCCGAGCGCGACGATCGCCTGCGAGCAGCTGTCCGCACCGCACGCGTCCTGGGCCGCCTGTCCGGTCAGCCCGGAGACCTCCGTCGGGTACCAGAACGACGTCGGCCGCCACTGCACGATCCAGCCCAGCGGGTGCGCCGCGTAGGAGTGCGGCGTCTCCAGGCCGTTGTGGAACGCCCACATGTCCTGGTGGTACTTCCAGAACGAGCGCAGCGCGGGCGGCAGCCACTGGACGCCCAGGTCCGGGTTCTGCTCGGCCCACAGCCGGCCGTAGGCCCCCCGGTGCGCGAACCACGACCACCACGAGCCGACGTACACGACGACCGCGATGCCGACCATCGAGATCCCGGCGACGACCCCGTCCTTGAGGATCCCGGCGCGCCACCAGTGCCGCACCCCGATGCCGCGGCGGGCGGTGAGGTCCCACGCCACGCTGAGCAGCCCGAACACCGCGAGGAAGTACATCGCGGACCACTTGGTGCCCAGCGCGAGCCCGAGCAGCACGGCCGCGGCGAGGCGCCACCAGCGGATGCCGAGCCGCGGGCCGTCGCCGAGGTCGTCTCCGGCGTCGAGGATCCGGGCGGTCCGGTCCGCCAGGCGTCGTCGGGCCTGGTCGCGGTCCAGCAGCAGCGCGCCGAACGCGGCCAGCACGAAGAACATGAGGAACGGGTCGAGCAGGCTGATCCGCGACATCACGATCGCCTCGCCGTCGACCGCCATCAGCAGGCCGGCCAGGGTGCCCAGCGCGGTGGACGCGAACAGCCGCCGGCCGATGCGCGCCACCATGAGGACCGCCAGCACCCCGCAGACCGCCGCCGCCAGCCGCCACGCCGCCGAGCTGCCGACCCCGCCGCCGACGTGGATCCCGAGCGCGATCAGCCACTTGCCCACCTGCGGGTGCACCACGTAGGAGCCCGTCGTGGTCAGGCCGCTGGTGTCGCCGGCCTCGAACGCCGGGTTGGGCTCCTCGCCCCAGGTGGCCTCGAAGCCGTTGACCAGCAGCGAGAACGCGTCCTTGACGTAGTACGTCTCGTCGAACACGAGGTGGTGCGGGCGTCCGAGGTCCCAGAACCGCAGCACCGCCGCGAGCGCCGTCACCGCGAGCGGCCACAGCCAGCCCGTCAGGCGCGCGCCGGGGGTGGCGTCCAGGGCGAGCGAGTCGTCGCCGACCAGCCGCCGCAGCAACCGGCGGTGGTGCGACTCCACCGGCCCCTCGACCTCGCGCGGCTCCCCCGGGGGAACCAGCTCCTCAGGAGCGCCGAGCTCGTCGGGATCCTGGGTGGGGGCGGCGTCTCCCCGACGGGCGGTCAGGGTCGAGGCGTCGTCGTCGAGGGGCGGCACGCGGTCATCGTAGGGGCGACGACTGTGCTGTGGGAGGTGGCAGGCTGACCGCGTGAGCCCCGCAGAGCAGCAGACCCCCGGCCGCCTCGTGCTGGCTGCGACGCCGATCGGCAACACGGAGGACGCGTCCGCGCACCTGCGCCGGCTGCTCGCGGAGGCCGACGTGGTCGCCGCCGAGGACACCCGACGGCTCCGCGCGCTGGCGGCGCGACTGGGCGTCGAGATCGGCGGTCGCGTGCTCAGCTTCCACGAGCACAACGAGGTCGAGCGCTCCGCGGAGGTCCTCGCGGTCGTCGCCGGCGGGGGAACCGTGGTCGTCGTGACCGACGCCGGCATGCCCGCCGTCTCCGACCCGGGGTTCCGGGTGGTGGGCGCCGCCGTGGCCGCGGGCCTCCCGGTCACGGCCGCGCCGGGACCGAGCGCCGTGCTGACCGCCCTCGCGCTCTCGGGACTGCCCACCGACCGGTTCTGCTTCGAGGGCTTCCCCCCGCGCAAGCCCGGGGAGCGCGCGCGGGCGTTCGAGCTGCTCGCCGACGAGCGCCGCACGATGGTCTTCTTCGAGGCGCCGCACCGGCTCGACGACACGCTGGCCGCGATGGCCGACGCGTTCGGCGGCGACCGTCCCGCCGCGGTGTGCCGCGAGCTGACCAAGACGTACGAGGAGATCGTGCGGGGACCACTCGCGGACCTCGTCGCCTGGGCGTCCGCCGACCAGGTGCGCGGGGAGATCGTCGTGGTGGTCGGCGGGGCGCTGAAGGCGGTGGAGCTGTCGACCGCGGACCTCGTGGCCGAGGTGCTGTCCCGCGCGGACAGCGGCGAGCGACTGAAGGACGCGGTCGCCGAGGTGGCGACCGCGGCCGGCGTCCCGAAGCGTGACCTGTACGCGGCCGCGCTGGCGGCGAAGCCGTCCCGGTCGGCAGCGACGCCCGGCTGACCTGGGTCGAGGACCACCGCCGAACGGCTGGTCAGGGCGATCCCGGAGTGCGCGGCTGCCCGCTGCGTGATCGGCTGAGGCATGACTGTGCGACGGACGGCGTGGGTCGGGCTGGCAGCAGCCGTCGTGGCGCTCGCGGGCTGCACGTCCCCGGCGGAGAGCCCGGACCCGACGACCACGCCGAGCCTGGCCAGCTCCGCGAGCCCGTCGGCGTCGAGCCCGCCCACCGGTCAGGTGAGCGAGGTCGACGACATCGTCGGGGACCTCGCCGTCCCCTGGGGGATCGCGTTCCTGCCGGACGAGCGGGCCGTCGTCACGTTGCGGGACGCCGCGCGGCTGGTCCTCGTCGGGCCGGACGGTGCGGCGACGGACGTGACCGGTCCGGGTGCCGACGAGCTCGCCGACGTCGTCGTCCCCGGCGGGGAGGGCGGGCTGCTGGGGGTCGCCGTGCTCGGGTCGTCGGACGGCGCAGTGGATCTGGCCCTGTACGCCACCGCAGCCAACGACAACCGGGTCCTGCGGGGGACGCTCGACGGGTCGACCCTGGGCGAGCTGCGCCCGATCCTCACCGGCATCGCCAAGGCCGGCAACCACGACGGCGGCCGGCTCGCCGTCGGGCCCGACGGGTACCTGTACGTGACCACCGGCGACGCGGGCGACCCGCCCTCGGCTCAGGACCCGGACGGCCTCAACGGCAAGATCCTGCGCATCACCGCCGACGGCGACCCTGCCCCCGGCAACCCGGACGAGGACTCGCCGGTGTGGAGCCTCGGGCACCGCAACGTGCAGGGGCTCGGCTGGGCGCCCGACGGGCGGATGTTCGCCTCGGAGTTCGGCCAGAACACGTGGGACGAGCTCAACCTGATCGAGCCGGGCGGCAACTACGGCTGGCCGGAGGTCGAGGGGATGGGCGACGGCTCCGGTTTCGTGGCGCCCGTGGCGGTGTGGGGGACCGACGACGCGTCGCCGAGCGGCCTCGCCGTCACTGCCGACGCCGTCTACCTGGCCGGGCTGCGCGGCGAGCGGCTGTGGCGGGTCCCGCTGACCGACGACGGCGTCGGCACCCCGCACGCGCTGCTCGACGGCGAGCGCGGCCGGCTGCGTGCGGTCGAGCCCGCCCCGGACGGGTCACTGTGGGTGGTCACGGGGAACACCGACGGCCGCGGCAGCATCCGCCCGGGGGACGACCGCATCCTGCGCGTGGTGGTCGACTGAAAGCCGTCGCGCCGCTCACCTAGGATCGGCGCATGTCTCGCATCCTCTCGGCCGTCGCGTGGCCCTACGCGAACGGCCCCCGCCACATCGGTCACGTCGCCGGCTTCGGTGTCCCCTCCGACATCTTCAGCCGGTACATGCGGATGGCGGGCAACGAGGTGCTCATGGTCTCCGGCACCGACGAGCACGGGACGCCGATCCTGGTGCTCGCCGAGCAGGAGGGTGTGAGCCCGCAGGAGCTGGCGGACCGGTACAACCGCGTGATCGTCGAGGACCTGACCAACCTGGGCCTGTCGTACGACCTGTTCACGCGCACGACGACGCGCAACCACTACGCGGTCGTGCAGGAGATGTTCCGCACGGTGCACAAGAACGGCTACATGATCGAGCAGTCGACCATGGGCGCCATCTCGCCGAGCACCGGCCGCACCCTGCCGGACCGGTACGTGGAGGGCACCTGCCCGATCTGCGGGTACGACGGCGCGCGCGGCGACCAGTGCGACAACTGCGGCAACCAGCTGGACGCGATCGACCTGATCAACCCGCACAGCCGGATCAACGGTGAGACGCCGAAGTTCGTCGAGTCGAACCACTTCTTCCTGGACCTGCCGGCGTTCGCGAGCGCCCTGGAGGCGTGGCTGAAGACGCGGACCGACTGGCGGCCCAACGTCCTGAACTTCTCGCTCAACCTCATCGACGACCTGCGCCCGCGGGCCATGTCCCGGGACATCGACTGGGGCATCCCGGTGCCGCTGCCCGGGTGGGAGGAGAACCCGAACAAGCGCCTGTACGTGTGGTTCGACGCGGTCATCGGGTACCTGTCGGCGTCGATCGAGTGGGCGCGCCGCAAGGGCGACCCGGACGCGTGGCGCCCGTTCTGGAACGACCCCGAGGCCCTGAGCTACTACTTCATGGGCAAGGACAACATCACGTTCCACTCGCAGATCTGGCCGGCCGAGCTGCTGGCCTACGACGGTCGCGGGACGAAGGGCGGCTCGCCGGGGCAGTTCGGCACCCTGAACCTGCCGACCGAGGTGGTGTCGAGCGAGTTCCTCACCATGGAGGGCAAGCAGTTCAGCTCGTCGCGCGGCGTCGTCATCTACGTGCGCGACGTCCTGTCCCGGTACCAGCCGGACGCGCTGCGGTACTTCCTGTCGGTCGCCGGGCCGGAGAACCAGGACTCGGACTTCACGTGGGCGGACTTCAAGACGCGCACCAACTCCGAGCTGGTGGCCGGCTGGGGCAACCTGGTCAACCGGACCGCGAGCATGATCGCCAAGAACTTCGGCGAGATCCCGACGCCGGGCGAGCTGCAGCCGGTGGACCAGGGCCTCCTCGCGACGACGTCGGCGGGCTTCGGCAAGGTCGGCGAGCTGCTCGGCACCCACCGCAACCGGGCCGCGGTCAGCGAGGCGATGCGCGTGGTCCAGGAGGCCAACCGGTACATCTCCGAGACCGAGCCGTGGAAGCTGACGCAGGACCGCGACCGCCTGGGCACGGTGCTGCACACGGCCGCGCAGGCGGTCAGCGACGCCAACACGCTGCTGTCGCCGTTCCTGCCGCACTCGGCCCAGCAGGTGCACGAGACGTTCGGGCGCACGGGGACGTTCTCGCCGCTGCCGCGCATCGACGAGGTCACCGACCTGGACGACGACTCGCGCCACTACCCGATCATCACGGGCGACTACGAGCTCGGCCGCACGGTCGCGCCGTGGCGCTCCGAGCAGGTGGTGCCGGGCACCCCCGTGGCCAAGCCGGTGCCGGTGTTCACCAAGCTCGACGACTCGATCGTCGAGGAGGAGCTCGAGCGGCTGCGCCAGGCGTGATGGCGAGGTCGAAGGGGGAGCGCGGCTGGCCCGCGCCGCCCGAGCCGCTGCCGTTCGCGGTCGTCGACAACCACACGCACCTCGACTCGGTGGTGACGTGGGAAGCGCCCGGCTGGACCCGCGATGACGACGGCACGGCGGTCGACGGTCCTTCGGCCGACTTGGCTGCGCACCTGGCGCGGGCGGCGGCGGTCGGCGTGACGCGCATGGTGCAGGTCGGGTGCGACGTCGAGGCGATCCGGTGGACCCACGCGGTTGTGCAGGAGCACCCCGAGCTGCTCGGGGCGGTGGCGATCCACCCGAACGAGGCCGTCCTGCACGAGGGTGTCCGCGAGATCGCGCCCGACGGGAAGCTGCCCGAGCACCCTGACGACCTCGCAGCGATGGGGCGCTTCCAGGAGGCTTTCCACCTCGTCGAGCTCGTCGCGCGCGCCAACCCCCGTATCCGCGCGATCGGCGAGACCGGCCTCGACCACTTCCGCGCCGGTCCCCAGGGGCGTGAGGTGCAGCGCGAGGCGTTCCGCACCCACATCGCGCTGGCCAAGGAGCTGGGCCTCGCGCTGCAGATCCACGACCGAGACGCGCACGACGAGGTCGTGGAGGTGCTCCTGGCCGACGGTGCCCCGGACCGCACGGTCTTCCACTGCTTCTCGGGCGACGCGTCGCTGGCGCGCCTGGCGGTCTCGCACGGCTGGTACCTGTCGTTCGCCGGTCCGGTCTCGTTCGGCGCCAACGACGAGCTGCGCGCCGCCCTGCGCGAGGTCCCGCCGTCGCAGCTGCTGGTCGAGACCGATGCGCCCTACCTGACCGTGCACCCGTTCCGCGGCCGCCCGAACGCGCCCTACCTGCTGCCCGGGACGGTCCGGACGGTCGCGGAGGTGACCGGCCGGTCTCTCGAAGACGTGTGCACCGCGCTCGCGGCCACGTCCGAGGCCGTCTACGGCTCGTGGTGAGCGGTTTGACCCGGTCTGTCGGCGGACAGTCGGGTGATCCCGGGCCCGGAGGCCGGACCTCGGGTTACCGCCTCGGTCACGGATCGGTTACGGTCGGACCTGCGTCCAGGACGGACGCATCCTTTGTGTCGAGAGGACCCACCGCGTGAGGCCCGATCAGGAGCGTGCGACCCAGCGTCGCGGACTCCGTGGTCGACGTGCCGCGCGCGTGGTGGCCCAGGCGGCCGTGCTCGCCGTCGTCGCCGCAGCGACCAGCGCGTTCGCGGTCCTGCACAAGACGGTCACGGTCGACGTCGACGGGACCTCGGTCGAGGTCGAGGCGTTCGGTCGCACGGTCGGCGACATGCTCGCCAGCGCGGAGATCGAGGTGGGGGATCGCGACCTCGTCGCCCCCGCCGTCGACCAGCCCATCGCGCGGTCCGGCCAGATCGTCGTCCGGCACGGGCGGGAGCTGGCGGTCGAGGTCGACGGTTCCGAGCGCTCGGTGTGGACCACGGCGCTGACGGTCGGCGAGGCGGTCGACGGACTCGGCCTGCGCGGCGACGACGTGCGCCTGTCGGCGTCCCGGTCCGCGTCGCTCGGCCGCGACACCCTGCGCGTCTCGACGCTCAAGACCCTGCACCTCGTGGTCGACGGCCAGGTCATCGACGGCGTGAGCAGCGCTGCCACGGTCCGCGACTCGCTGCGCGACATCGGCCTCGTGCTGGGCGACGGCGACCAGGTGTCGGTCTCCCTCGACGCCACCGCGGTCGACGGGCTCGTGGTCCTGGTGACCCGCGCGAGCACCGGCGGCGAGACCGTGACCGAGGCCATGCCGTTCGAGTCCCAGGAGGTCGAGGACCCGGGGATGGTCAAGGGCAACACGGTCATCGCGACGAAGGGCAAGGCCGGCGTCCGCACCACGACGTACGAGCTGCAGGTGGTCGGCGGCGTCGTCACCGGCCGCACGCCGATCGCCTCGGTGGTCACGGTCGCGCCCGTCACGCAGATCACGAAGGTCGGCACGGCCGAGCTTCCGGACCCGTCCGTGGTTGCGGTCGAGCCGGGCACCGCGCAGGCGCTCGGCAAGGAGATGGCGGCGGCCCGCGGGTGGGGCGACGACCAGTTCGCGTGCCTGCTCGCGCTCTGGAACAAGGAGAGCGGCTGGCGGGTGAACGCCGAGAACAAGTCGTCGGGCGCCTACGGCATCCCGCAGGCTCTGCCGGGCACCAAGATGGCGACGGTGGCCGACGACTGGCGGACCAACCCGGCCACCCAGATCACCTGGGGACTGAACTACATCGGCGGCCGCTACGGCGATCCGTGCGGTGCCTACGCGCACAGCCAGGCCAAGGGCTGGTACTGATCTGTCCGCCTCCGGGGGCAATTGCCCCTGTGACGGTGCTCACGCCGCTGACGTGCGAGAACGGCTGAACGGGCCACGCTTCTAGCGCATCGCGCGGGAGGCGCGCCTGGCGTTTCGGTCACGATCCGGTTACGGTCGGTCACGCTCGGCGATCTGGACGGTGGCCCACCTGTGCCGCTGTCCTTCCTGCCGGGTGGTCGGCGCCCGCTCCAGGCGGGCCGCCGTGACGGCCGGATCGGGGATCCGGGACCGACGGGAGCCACCCCCCTCCGGGTGTCCGCAGAGCTTCGAACCAGAGGCCCACCGTCGGGTGCCGCTAGCGGCACGCTCCGCACCCCGTGCCCGGGCACCTCGACGGCTGGAGCCCCGTGCAGTTCTCGACCCTGATCCCTGGTCTGTCCGCGCGATCCCGCGCCACGTCCGAGCCTGACACCCCGGACGAGCTCTCCCCGACGGACCAGCGGTCCGGTCGGACACGCATCCTCCCGATCACCGCCGCGGCGGTCGCGCTCGTCCTCGCGGGCGGCTCGGCAGCGTTCGCGCACGCGCAGAAGTCGGTGTCGCTCGACGTCGACGGCCAGATCACGAACCTCAGCACGTTCGCCGGCTCGGTCGACGGGCTCCTGGAGGACCAGGGTGTGGTCGTCGGAGCCCGGGACGAGGTGAGCCTGACGGGCGCGCTGCCCGAGGGCGCCGAGATCGTCGTGCGCCACGCGCACCAGGTGGCGGTCAGCATCGACGGCCAGGAGACGTCCGTGTGGACGACCGCGTTGTCCGCCGACGAGGCGCTCGACTCGCTCGCCGCGCGCGGTCAGGCCGTGGCCCTCGTCGCGTCCCGGTCCGCCGCCGGCGGTCGCCCGGAGCTGTCCCTGGACCTGGCGCTGCACGGCCCGGCCGACGTCCTGGTCGACGGCACCACGCTCGCCGTCCCGGACGCCGACGCCCGCGTCGCGCAGGTGCTCGGCGAGCTGGGCATCACGCTGAACCCGCTGGACCGCGTCTCGGTGGTGCAGAGCGACACCGGGCGCGTCCAGGTGGTCGTCAACCGTGTGGCCGTGCAGGACGTCACGACCACGCACGAGGTCGCGTTCGCGTCGACCACGCAGCAGGACGCCTCGCGCTACACCGACCAGAAGCGCACGCTGACGGCCGGCGTGCCCGGCGTCCGCACGCTCGTCGAGCGCGTCACCACGGTGGACGGGGTCGAGTCCGGCCGCGTCACCGTCTCCGACGCCGTCACGCAGGTCCCGGTCGACGAGGTCCTCAGCGTCGGCACCAAGAAGCGTCCGGTCGTCGTCAAGACCCCCACCGCGGCGGCGCCCGCCGCGACCGGCACGCCGGTTGCCGCCGGCGGCAGTGCCGACTCCCTCAACTGGGCGGCCCTGGCGCGCTGCGAGTCCGGTGGCAACCCCACCATCGTGTCGTCGAACGGCCTCTACTACGGCCTGTACCAGTTCTCCCTGTCCACGTGGAAGGGCGTCGGCGGCGCGGGGCTCCCCTCGGCGGCCTCGCCGGACGAGCAGACCGCCCGCGCCAAGATGCTCTACAACCGCTCGGGCGCCGGTCAGTGGCCGGTCTGCGGGAAGAACCTCTTCAGCTGATCACACGCGAGACCCCCGTCCAGGCCTCCTGGGCGGGGGTCTCGTCGTGCTCGCCTAGGCTCGTGCGCATGCCGACCACCACCACGCTGCTCGGGCCTGCGGAGATCCGCGAGCTCGCCGAGCGCGCGGGCGTGCGCCCGACCAAGGCCCTCGGCCAGAACTTCGTCCTCGACGGCGGCACCGTACGCAAGATCGTGCGGCAGGCCGACGTCGCCGAGGGGGACCGCGTGGTCGAGGTCGGCCCCGGCCTGGGATCGCTGACCCTGGGGCTTCTCGAGGCCGGTGCCGACGTCGTCGCCGTGGAGATCGACCCCACGCTCGCCCGGCTCCTGCCCGGCACGGTCGCCCGCCACGTGCCCGGGCTGACCATCCACGACGGTGCCGACGACGAGCCGGTGGTGCTGCGCGACGAGGCCGGCCGGGACCGTCTGACCATCGTGCTGTCCGACGCCCTGGACCTGCACGAGCTGCCCGGGCCGCCGCCCGTGGCCCTCGTCGCCAACCTGCCGTACAACGTCTCGGTCCCCGTCCTGCTCACGTTCCTCGAGCGGTTCGACTCCCTCGAACGGGTGCTCGTGATGGTGCAGGCCGAGGTGGCCGACCGCCTCGCCGCGCCCCCCGGCAGCCGCACCTACGGCGTGCCGTCCGCCAAGGCGGCCTGGTACGCGTCGGCCCGCCGCACCGCCACGGTCGGACGCACGGTCTTCTGGCCCGCCCCCAACGTGGACTCGGCGCTGGTCCGCTTCGACCGCCGCGAGCCGCCCGCCACCGACGCGTCGCGGGAGGCGGTGTTCGCCGTGGTCGACGCCGCGTTCGCACAGCGCCGCAAGATGCTCCGGTCCGCGCTGTCGACCCTGGCCGGCTCGGCCGATGCGGCCGTGGCGGCGCTGCAGGCGGCCGGTGTGGACCCGCAGGCTCGCGGCGAACGGGTGGACATCGCCGGGTTCGCGCGCATCGCCGAGCACCTCGGGCCCCTCGGGCCGGGCGGCGCCCGACCTGGCACAGTGGAGCCGTGACGCTGACCCCCGTGGCCCCGCTGCCCGATCACGAGGTCAGGGTCCGCGCGCCCGGGAAGGTCAACCTCTCGCTGCGGGTCGGCCCGCGGGAGGACGACGGGTACCACCCGGTGTCGACGATCTTCCAGGCCGTGTCGGTGTTCGAGGAGGTCGTCGCCACCTCGTCCGAGGGCCGCACGCTCTCCGTGAGCGGCCCGCAGGCCGAGCTGGTGCCCACGGACGGGACCAACCTCGCCCTGCGCGCGGCGGACCTGCTCGCCGAGCACGCCGGCATCGACGACGGCGTCCACCTCCACCTGACCAAGGGCGTGCCGGTCGCGGGGGGCATGGCGGGCGGCTCGGCGGACGCGGCCGCCACGCTGGTGGCGTGCGACGCCCTGTGGCGCACCGGGCTCAGCCGGGACGACCTGCTCGACCTCGCGGCCCAGCTGGGGTCGGACGTGCCGTTCTCGCTCGCCGGCCACACGGCGGTCGGGTCGGGCCGCGGCCACCTGCTGACGGCCGCGCTCAGCCGGGGCGAGTTCCACTGGGCGTTCGCGGTGCAGGACCGCGGGTTGTCGACCGCCGCGGTGTACGCCGCCTTCGACGACCTGCACGCGGGTGCGATCGTGCCCGACCCGGAGGACGACGTGCCCCTGATGCAGGCGCTGCGGGCGGGGGACCCTCGCGCGCTCGGTGCCGCGCTGCACAACGACCTGCAGATGGCGGCGCTCGAGCTCGACCCGGGCCTCGCCGAGCCGCTCGCGGTCGCGCAGGACGCCGGGGCGCTCGGCGTGGTCGTGTCCGGCTCCGGGCCCACGGTCGCCGCCCTCGGCCGCAGCCGCCAGCACGCGCTCGTCCTCGCGGCCGCGTTCACGGCCTCGGGCGTCGCGGACCGCGTGCTGACCGCCTCCGGCCCGGTCGCCGGCGCACGCGTGGTCAGCTCGACCGACTGACCTCGTCCTGCCCCCTTGACATCTGCGGGCTCGCGGCAATACTTAAGTACATGCTTAACCATGGCGAGCTGGACAAGGTCTTCAAGGCCCTGTCCGACGCGACCCGCCGCGCGATGGTCGAACGGCTGGTGCGCGGCCCGGTCTCGGTCAGCGGGCTCGCCGCACCGTTCGCGATGTCGCTCCCGGCCGTGCACCAGCACCTCGCGGTGCTCGAGGACGCCGGCATCGTCACCTCGCACAAGATCGGCCGCGTCCGCACGGTCCAGCTCGCCCCCGACGCCCTCACCGGCGCCGGGGAGTGGATGGGCCGCCAACGACTCCCGGCAGAGCGCCGGCTCGACCGGCTCGGCGACTTCCTCGCCACCGACACCTCGACGACAGGAGCCTGACCATGACCACGGAGTCCACCGACACCACCGCGACCAGCACCGTCGCCCACGCGACCTTCGTCGTCGACCGCACGTTCGACGCGCCTCTCGACCGGGTGTGGGACGCGTTCGCCGACCCGGAGCAGCACGCCCGGTGGTTCGGCTCCGACCCCGGCTTCACCGAGACCGAGGCCTCCGAGGACTTCCGCGTGGGCGGCCAGGCGGTGCAGGACGGGCAGTGGCACGACGGCCCCACCAGCCGGTACGTCGCCACCTACACCGACATCGTCGAGCGCGCACGGATCGTCTCCACCTACGACATGTGGGTGGGCGGCACGCACCTGTCCACGTCCCTGACCACGACGGAGCTCACCGCCGTCGAGGGCGGCACCCGCCTCACGTACACCGAGCAGGGCGTGTTCCTGGACGGCCAGGAGGACGGCAGCCAGCGCGAGGCAGGCTTCCAGGGCATCTTCGACACCCTCGCGGAGTACCTCGCGGGCTGACGCCGGTCAGGCGCAGGTGGACGAGTCGTCCGCCGAGGTGAGCACGTCGCCCGGCGGGGTCCAGGGGGTCTCGACGGTCGGGGGCGGGGTAGCCGGGGCTGCGGGGTCCGCCGGTGGCGCGTCGTCGGTCGCCGGGGCCTCGGCCACCGGCTGGTCGGCCGCGACCCGGGCCCACAGCTGTGCCGCCTCGGCGGTGGCCTCGACCCGGTAGCGCTGCCTGGTCGACGCGACGGTGGGCATCGAGACGAACACGATCCGGTCCGCCTGCACGCCGCGCAGCGAGAGCCCGAACCCGGTGAGGTCGGTGAGGTCCCGGAACCCCGTGCTCGCCGTCAGCGAGCCGGTCGCGGCCTGCGCGAACTGGAACAGGGCGGTCGGGCTGGTCAGCACGTCGCGACTGAGCACCGAGCGGACCATGGCCGCCATGAGGTCCTGCTGGCGCTCGATCCGTCCGGTGTCGGACCCGTCGCCGATGTTGTGCCGGGCCCGGGCGAACTGCACGGCTGTGGGGCCGTCGAACACCTGCGGGCCGGCCTTGACGTGCAGGCCGGTGTACTCGGGGTCGTCGAGGTCCGTCGCCAGGCACATGGGGACGCCGCCGATCGCGTCGACCATGTCGCGCAGACCGACGAAGTCCACGAGCACCAGACCGTCCAGGCGCACCCCCGTGAGGCTCTCCACCGTCTTCCACGTGCACGCCGACGCGGACCGGACGTCGTGGCCGTGGTCCCAGCCGATCCGGAACGCCTCGTTGAACTGCCGGGCCTCGCGTGCCGGCGTCGTGCTGCCGTCCGACATCGTGCACGACGGCCGGTCGGCCAGCAGGTCCCGCGGGATGGAGACCAGCTCGACGCGGGACCGGTCCGCCGCCACGTGCGCGACGATCGTCGTGTCGGACTGCATCCCCTCCTCCGCACCGCCGATCGTGCCGTTCTCGCCGCTGCGGTCGTCGGACCCGATGATCAGCAGGTTCACGGGCGATCCCGCGCGGGCGTCCCCGGGCGGCGGCTCCGTCACCTCGGGCCGCGCACTGTCGTCGCCCACGAGGCCGGTCAGGTCGACCTCACCGATGTTCGACTGGAGCTCTAGGTAGACCGCGGCTGCGCCGGCGACGCCGAACGCCAGGACGCCGACGGCTGCGAGGCCGACCGCCCGGGGCCAGGTCCGCCCGTGGGCACGCGCGTGCTGCGTCATGCTCCGGACGCTAGTGCGCAGGTCAGTGGCGGTACCGGCGGTCTGCGTGGAGGACCTGTGCGGGTGTGCGGGTAGCCTTCACAGGAAATGGCTCACCTTCTCGGCGCGGACCGCGTCACGCTCACGCTGGGCACGCGCACCCTCCTCGACGGCGTCTCCCTCGGACTCGACGACGGCCAGCGGATCGGCGTCGTCGGCCCCAACGGTGCCGGCAAGTCCACCCTGCTGCGCGTGCTGTCCGGGCTGCAGGAGCCCGACGACGGTCGGGTCACCCGTGCCGGCGGCGTGCGGGTCGCGATCCTCGACCAGCGTGACGACCTGCTGGCCGGGAGCACGGTCCTCGACGTCGTGCACGGGTCCGCCGACGAGCACGAGTGGGCCACCGACTCCCGCATCCGGTCCGTCCACGCGGGCTTGCTGGCCGACGTCGCGCTCGACGCCGACGTGGCCACCCTGTCGGGTGGTCAGCGCCGCCGGGTCGCCCTGGCCGCGCTGCTGGTCCGGGACGACGAGGTGCTCGTCCTCGACGAGCCGACCAACCACCTGGACGTCGAGGGCGTGGCGTGGCTGGCCGCCCACCTGGTCGACCGGTACACCCGGTCCAACGGCGCGCTGGTGGTGGTCACCCACGACCGCTGGTTCCTCGACGCGGTCTGCACCCGCACGTGGGAGGTGCACGGCGGCGACGTCGACCAGTACGAGGGCGGCTACGCGGCCTACGTGCTGGCGCGGGCCGAGCGGGCTCGGACGGCGTCGACCACCGAGGAGAAGCGGCAGAACCTGCTGCGCAAGGAGCTCGCCTGGCTGCGCCGGGGGGCGCCGGCGCGCACGTCCAAGCCCAAGTTCCGGATCGACGCCGCGAACGCGCTCATCGAGAACGAGCCGCCGCCGCGCGACCAGCTGAGCCTCACCCGGATGGCCACGGCCCGGCTGGGCAAGGACGTGCTCGACATCGAGGACGCGTCCGTGGTCTACGGCGACCGCACGCTCCTGCACGACATCACCTGGCGGCTCGGCCCGGGCGACCGGGTGGGCCTCGTGGGCGTCAACGGCGCCGGCAAGACCACCCTGCTACGACTGCTGTCCGGCCGCCAGCAGCCGACCACCGGACGCGTGAAGCGTGGCAAGACCGTGCAGGTGGCGGAGCTGACGCAGGACGTCGAGGACCTCGACGAGCTGGCCGGCCTGCGGGTGATCGAGGTGATCGAGAGCGAGAAGCGCTCGGTCGTCGTCGGCGGCAAGGAGCTCACCGCGGCCCAGCTGGTGGAGCGGCTCGGGTTCGACCGCGAACGCTCTCGCACCCCCGTGCGGGACCTGTCGGGTGGGGAGCGTCGACGGCTGCAGCTGCTGCGGCTGCTCGTAGGCGAGCCCAACGTGCTGCTGCTCGACGAGCCGACCAACGACCTCGACACCGACACCCTGGCCGCGCTCGAGGACCTGCTCGACGGCTGGCCGGGCACGCTGATCGTCGTCTCGCACGACCGGTACCTGCTCGAGCGGGTGTGCGACACGCAGATGGCCCTGCTCGGCGACGGCCTGCTGCGCCAGCTGCCCGGCGGGGTCGAGCAGTACCTGGACCTGCGCCGCGCCGCGGAGTCGACGGTGTCGTCCCCGCTGGACGCCCGCCCGGCGAGCACGCAGGCCCCCGCGGTGGTCTCGACCGCGGACCTGCGCACCGCCCGCAAGGAGATCGCCCGGATCGAGCGGCGGCTGTCCCGGATCGCCGACCAGGAGACCGCCCTGCACCAGCGCATGTCCGACCAGGCCACCGACCACCAGGCCGTGGCCGCGCTCGACGAGGAGCTCCGGGCGCTCGCCGCCGAGAAGGACGAGCTCGAGGCCGCCTGGCTCGAGGCCGCCGAGATCGTCGGCTAGCCGCTCCGGCGCATGCTCCGCAGCCCGAGGCCCGACGAGACCCCCATCGTGAGCACCGCGGCGAGCACGACGAGCAGGGGCGCCGTCCACCCGCCGCTGGACGCGTGCACCGCCCCCAGCACGCTCGGACCCAGGGCGGCGCAGCCGTAGCCGATGCTCTGCACGGTGGCGGACATGCGCCGTGCGGCCGCGGGCGACCCGGCGCTCGAGGCGATGACGGTGAAGATCACCGCGAAGTTCCCGCCCTGCGCCACGCCCGCGAACGTGCACCACACCGGCCACCAGGACGGCGCGAGCAGCAGGCCGACGGGCAGGGCCACCCATCCGAGGGTGATCGCCGCGGACACGGCAGCGACGGGGGCGCGCCGCCCGAGGGCGATCGGCACGGCGATGCCGCCGACCATCCCGAACAGCTGGAACAGCGCCGCGGCACCGCCGGACGCAGCCCGCTCGAGGCCGAGGGTGTCGTGCAGGAGGGACGGCAGCCACGCGCTGACCGCGTAGTAGCCGAACGCCTGCCCGGCGAACGCGACCGCCAGGAACCAGGTGACGGGCCGCCGCCACACGTCGTGTGCCGCGGAGGTGGCGACGACCACGGCCGGCTCGGGCCGCCCGAACGGGTACGCCCGCTGCCAGACCACGAGGGCGACCACGGCCAGCAGGCCCCAGGACGCCAGCGCCCATCGCCAGCCGACCAGGTCGGCCAGGGGCGCCGTCAGGGTGGTCGTCAGCACGCTGCCGCCGTTGAGCGCGGCGGTGTACAGGCCGGTCACGCGGGGCACGTGCCCGGGGAAGTCGCGGCCGATCACCACCGGGACGGCGACGTTGCCCGCGGTGATCGCCACCCCGATGAGGACGGTCCCGACGAGCGCGGTGCCGAACCCGTCCGCCGAGCGCAGCAGGGTCCCGGCCAGCACGGTGACCAGCGACGCCGCGACGACGCGCCCGGTGCCCAGGCGCCCGAGCAGCACGGCCATGAACGGCGTGGCCAGGGCGAAGCAGAGGACGGGGACGCCCGTGAGCACCCCGACACCGGCGGCGCTCAGGCCCAGGTCGCTGCGCACGTCGTCGACCACGGGCGCGAGTGCCGTGATCGGCGCCCGCAGGTTGAGGGCGTAGAGGAGGACGGCGGCGAGGAGCAGACCCCGGGCGGCGGACCGTGCCGCCGTCATGCCCTCACGACGCGTCGAACGGCGCGGTCACCTCGCGCAGCAGGTCGGCGAGCTTGTCGCGGTCGGCCTCGTCGAGGTCGCCCAGCAGGCCACGCTCGACGTCCAGCAGGTCGGAGAATGCTGCGTCGACGCGCTCCAGCCCGGCCGGGGTGAGCTGCACCAGGACCCCGCGGCGGTCGTCGGGGGCGGGCAGCCGCTGCACGAGGCCGTGCTCGGCGAGGCGGTCGATCCGGTTGGTCATGGTCCCGCTGGTGACCAGCGTCTGGGTGAGCAGCGCGCCGGGGGAGAGGCGGTACGGGGCGCCCGCCCGCCGCAGGGCGGAGAGCACGTCGAACTCCCACGTCTCCAGGTCGTGCCGCGCGAACGCGGAGCGCCGGGCCAGGTCCAGGTGCCGCGCCAGCCGGCTCACGCGGGACAGGACGGTCAGGGGGCGCACGTCCAGGTCGGGGCGCTCGCGTTCCCAGGCGAGGACGATGCGATCGACCTCGTCGCGGGCCCCCGGGGCGTCCGAGGAGGTGCGTGTCACCATGACGCGAGATTACTCGACGTCGACAGAGATCCGTCTCACACCGTGCGGGTGAGCGTGGGCCGCCGCTCGAGCGCCGACAGCCCGTTCCACGCCAGGTTGACCAGGTGCGCCGCGACGACGTTCTTGCTGGGGCTGCGGGCGTCGAGCCACCACTGCCCGGTGAGCGCGACCATGCCGACGAGCATCTGCGCGTAGATCGGCGCCGTCTTCGGGTCCTGCCCCTGCTTCTTGAACTGGTCCGCCAGCAGGTGCTCCACCTGCGTGGCGACGTCCCCGATCAGGCTGGAGAACGTGCCCGTCGCCTGCGCGACGGGGGAGTCGCGCACGAGGATCCGGAACCCGTCCTCGGACGCCTCGATGTAGCCGAGCAGCGCCAGCGCGGTCCGCTCCACCAGCACCTTCGGGTGCCCGCCGCCCTCGAGCGCGCCGGTCAGCGCGCTCGTGAGGGCCTGGATCTCGCGGTCGACGACGACGGCGTAGACGCCCTCCTTGCCGCCGAAGTGCTCGTACACGACGGGCTTGGACACCTCGGCGCGGGCAGCGATCTCCTCGACGCTGGTGCCGTCGAAGCCCTTCTCGGCGAACAGGCGACGCGA
This sequence comes from Cellulomonas sp. P1_G12_2, assembly GCF_056405535.1. Lineage (NCBI taxonomy): Bacteria > Bacillati > Actinomycetota > Actinomycetes > Micrococcales > Cellulomonadaceae > Cellulomonas > Cellulomonas sp. P1_G12_2. The sequence goes on from NZ_JBFUBX010000001.1 coordinate 944,672, forward strand.
CACGTCGAGCAGCTGCGCGCGCCGTTGCGTCCCCGTCATGCGGGAGCGGGTTGCACGCTTGGAGTCGGGGGCCACGCGCCCATCATGCCGTGAGGCGTGCGTCCTGCCTGGCAGACTTGGCGGCCACGACGCGTCAGGTGTCGGTCCGCCCTGGTGTAACGGCAGCACGCCGGCCTTTGGAGCCGTGCAGTCCAGGTTCGAATCCTGGGGGCGGAGCCACGCGGTACGGTGCGTCCATGGCGACGACGCGCTCGACGCGTGCTCTGTACCTCGTGCTCGGGCTGTTCCTGTTCGCGGTGGTGTCCCAGATCGTCGACCTCCTGGCAGGTGCCAGCGAGGTGGGTGTGCGGACCGGTGTGATCGCCGTGGCGGCTGTCGGTGCCGCGGTCACCGGTGTGCTGATCGCCCGCCGGCGACGGATCCCGCCGCCCGTGCCGCGACTGATCACCCCGGCACCCGAGGAGGTGCCGGAGGACCATGGTCCGGCCGGAGCCACCTCCGTCCCCGGGTAGAGTGCACGGTGCGCACGAGATCCACCGCCCGAGACCCGGGCAGATCCGCGAGGAGCACCCGCAGGTGACGTTCCCCCGCCCGGCCGCCGTCGTCGTCCTCGCCGCAGGTGAAGGAACCCGGATGCGCTCGGCGACTCCCAAGGTCCTGCACACCCTGGCCGGCCGCAGCATGGTCGGCCACGCGCTGGCCACCGCCCGCGCCCTCGACCCCGGCCGCGTGCTGGTCGTCGTCCGGCACGAGCGCGAGCGGGTCGCCGCCCACGTCCGCGAGGTGGACCCCCAGGCCCTGCTGGCCGACCAGGACGACATCCCCGGCACCGGCCGCGCCGTCCAGGTGGCCATGCGCGCCCTCGACGCCGCCGCGCAGGCCGACGCCGCGAACGACCCGACGGCGGGCTCGGCCACGCACGCGCAGGTCTCCGGTGCGGTCGTCGTCATCGCGGGCGACGTCCCGCTGCTCGACGCGGCCACGCTGCACGAGCTGCTCGCGGCCCACCACGCGGACGGCAACGCGGTCACCGTGCTCACCACGGAGGTCGCTGAGCCCACCGGCTACGGCCGCATCCTGCGCGAGCCCGGCACCGGCGACGTGCTCGGGATCGTCGAGGAGAAGGACGCCGACGACGCGCAGCGCGCGATCGCGGAGATCAACTCCTCCATCTACGTGTTCGACGCCGACGTGCTGCGCGGCGCGCTCGGCCGGCTGGGCCGCGACAACGCCCAGGGCGAGGTGTACCTGACCGACGTGCTCGCGATCGCACGCACCGACGGTGGCCACGTGCGCGCGCTGCGGACCGACGACCCGGTGCTGGTCGAGGGCGTCAACGACCGGGTCCAGCTGTCGGTGCTGCGGGCCGAGATGAACCGCCGCATCCTCGAGGACTGGATGCGCGAGGGCGTCACGATCATCGACCCGGCGACCACCTGGGTGGACGTCGACGTCGAGCTGGAGCGGGACGTGACGCTCCTGCCCGGCACACAGCTGCACGGCGCCACCGTGGTCCGCGAGGGCGCGACGGTCGGCCCCGACACCACCCTGACGGACGTCGAGGTCGGTCCCCGGGCCAGCGTCGTGCGCACCCACGGCAGCCTGGCCGTCATCGGCACCGGTGCGAGCGTCGGACCGTTCGCCTACCTGCGGCCCGGCACCGTGCTCGGCGACGACGGCAAGATCGGCACGTTCGTCGAGACCAAGAACGCCCAGATCGGCACCGGGTCGAAGATCCCGCACCTGTCCTACGTGGGCGACGCGACGATCGGCGAGCACACGAACATCGGCGCGGCCTCGGTGACGGTCAACTACGACGGCGTCAACAAGCACCGCACCACCATCGGCTCGTACGCCCGCACCGGCGCGGACAACATGTTCGTCGCCCCGGTGACCATCGGGGACGGTGCGTACACGGGTGCCGGCAGCGTGATCCGCCGCGACGTGCCCTCGGGCGCGCTCGGCGTGAGCGCCGGCGCCCAGCGCAACATCGAGGGCTGGGTCGCGCGCGCCCGCGCCGGGACGCCGGCCGCCGACGCCGTCGTGCGCCGGCCGGGCAGCGACGACCCCGAGCTCTCCCCGCAGGCCCGCGCCGAGCGCGACCGTGCCGCCGCAGCATCCGCCGACGCACCGCCGACCCCGCCGCCTGCACTGCCGGACTCTGCCGGCTCGAACCCGAAGGACTCCGCACGATGACCGGGATCATCTCCTCGGACGGCGAGAAGCGACTCGTCCTCCTGACGGGGCGGGCGCACCCCGACCTCGCCACGAGCGTCGCGGCCCACCTCGGCATCGACCTGCTGCCGACCACCACCTACGAGTTCGCGAACGGGGAGATCTACACCCGGTTCGGGGAGTCCGTGCGCGGCGCCGACACGTTCGTGCTGCAGTCGCACTCGTCGCCCATCAACACGTGGATCATGGAGCAGCTGCTCATGGTCGACGCCCTCAAGCGTGCGTCCGCCAAGACGATCACCGTGGTCGCCCCGTTCTACGGGTACGCCCGGCAGGACAAGAAGCACCGCGGCCGCGAGCCGATCTCCGCGCGGCTCATGGCGGACCTCTTCAAGACGGCCGGCGCCGACCGCCTGATGAGCGTGGACCTGCACGCCGCGCAGATCCAGGGCTTCTTCGACGGGCCGGTGGACCACCTGTGGGCCATGCCGATCCTCACCGAGTACGTGCGCAGCCGCGTCGACACGTCCAACGTCACGGTGGTCTCGCCGGACGCCGGACGCATCCGCGTCGCCGAGCAGTGGGCCGCCAAGCTGGGCGGCGGGCCGCTGGCCTTCGTGCACAAGACGCGCGACATCCGCAGCCCCAACAAGACGGTCGCCAACCGCGTCGTGGGTGACGTCGAGGGCCGCAGCTGCGTGCTCGTCGACGACCTCATCGACACCGCCGGGACCATCACCGGGGCCGTCCGCGTGCTCATGGAGGCCGGGGCGAAGGACGTCATCGTCGCCGCCACGCACGGAGTGCTCTCCGACCCCGCGGTCGACCGGCTGCAGAACTGCGGCGCCCGCGAGGTCGTCATCACGGACACGCTGCCGATCGCCGAGGACCGCCGCTTCCCGCAGCTGACCGTGCTGTCGATCGCGCCGCTCATCGCGCGGGCCATCCGCGAGGTGTTCGACGACGGCTCGGTGACGTCCCTCTTCGACGGCCAGGCCTGACCCCATGACCGGGCGCGACGACGAGCACGGTGGCCGTCGCGGGCCGCGGGGCGGGGTGACCGTCACGGGGTTCGGCGAGGCCGAGGCCGTGCCGGACGTCGCGATCGCGGACCTGGGCGCGGAGGCGCGGGCGGTGGACGCCGAGCGTGCGCTGGCCGAGGCCGGCGAGTGCCTGGACCGGATGCGCGCCGTGCTGCGCGAGGCCGGCGTCGACGACCGCTGGCTGCGGACCACCCAGTCGAGCACCTGGACCGACGGGTCCGCGCGCGGGTCCTCCCGCGTCGTGGCGCGACTGGGGCTGCAGGTCACGCTGCACGACGTCGCGGTCGCGGGCGACGTGGTCGGTGCCGCGGTCGTGGCGGGCGGGGAGCCCGCACGGATGGACGGGATCCGGTTCGAGGTCAGCGATCCCACGCAGCCGCGTGAGCAGGCACGCGAGGCCGCCTGGGCGGACGCCGTCGCGCGCGCCACGCACTGGGCCACGCTGTCCGGTCGGCGGCTGGGCGAGGTCCAGTGGGTGACCGAGGGCGGGTCCGACGCGGTGCCGCTGCGCATGGGCCGCGCGATGGGCGTCGCCAAGGCCATGTCCGTGCCAGTTGAGGCAGGTCAGCAGACCGTGTCCGCCGACGTGACCGTCCGCTGGGGCTGGGCCGACCCGTCCGTCTGACCGGCGGGTTGGGCTCTGCCCGCTCGACCGGGTAGGCTCTCCAGGTTGCCTCGGCGAGGGACGAAGGACGGTCGACGAAGTTCCACGACCACCTGCGCTCCGTGATCGACTGGGCGAGCGCCTCCGCGTGCCCGTCCTGCGTCCCGCGTCGAGGCCACCACACCTGTCTAGATCCGCGTCGCACGGCTCCTTGGCCGCGCACGCCACGCCATCACACCGTCACGTCGGCGACACTGCGCCGACGTCAGCACTGGGGAGTACACGTGTCCGAGGTCAAGCTCGTCGCCACCACCCGTACCGAGTTCGGCAAGGGTGCCGCGCGCCGCCTGCGCCGCGCCGACCAGATCCCGGCCGTCCTCTACGGGCACGGCTCCGACCCGCTGCACGTCGCCCTCCCGGGCCACGCCACGATGCTCGCGGTCAAGCAGGCCAACGCCCTGTTCTCCGTCGAGCTCGACGGCAAGACCACGCTGGCGATCACGAAGGACGTCCAGCGCGACGTCGTGAAGAACACCATCGAGCACGTCGACCTGCTCATCGTCACGCGCGGCGAGAAGGTCACCGTCGACGTCCAGGTCGCGGTGGTCGGCGAGTCCTACCCCGGCACGATCCACATCTTCGAGACGCAGGCGCTGTCGCTCGAGGTCGAGGCCACGCACATCCCCTCCGAGGTCCAGGTCTCGATCGAGGGCCTGACCGGCGGCTCCACCATCACCGCCGGCGAGATCACGCTGCCCGAGGGCGCCACGCTGCTCAGCGACCCGGACCTCACCGTCATCGCGATCAGCGTCCCGCACGCCTCGGCCGAGGACGTCGCCGCCGACGCCGCGGCCGCGGACCTCGCCGCGTCGCAGTCCGCTGCGTCCGCCGCCGCCGCCGAGACCACGCTGGGCGGCTGACCCAGCTGCACGCTGCGCGACGCCCGGTACCGTTCCTGACGGTGCCGGGCGTCGTCGTTCCCGCACCCACCCGTAGAGGAGACCCGATGAGCGACGGACCCTGGCTCGTCATCGGCCTGGGCAACCCCGGAACCCAGTACGCGGGCAACCGGCACAACGTCGGCCAGATGGTGCTGGACGAGCTGGCCCGCCGCACGGGTGCCACGTTCGGCGCCCGCGCCTCGGGGCTGCTCTCGCGCCGGCCCCAGGCCGCAGTGGCCGAGGCGCGCCTCGGCGTGCTGCCGGGCGGCGCGCCGGGCCCGCGGGTGGTGCTCGCGAAGCCGACCACCTACATGAACGTGTCGGGCGGTCCGGTCGCGGCGCTGGCCAAGTACTACGACGTGCCGCCGGAGCGCACCGTGCTGGTGCACGACGAGCTGGACATCCCGTTCGCCGACGTCCGGCTCAAGCGCGGCGGGGGCGAGGGCGGCCACAACGGCCTGCGCGACACCACCAAGGCGCTGGGCACCAAGGACTACGTGCGGGTGCGCGTCGGGGTCGGTCGACCGCCCGGTCGGATGGACCCGGCGGACTACGTGCTGCGCGACTTCGCCAAGAACGAGCTGAAGGATCTGCCCTGGCTGCTGGACCAGGCGGCCGACGCGATCGAGCTGGTGGTCCTCGACGGGCTCGAGGCGGCGCAGCTGAAGTTCCACACGAAGGGCTGACGCCGCAAAGCAGCCCAAGAGGGTGAACTGTGGGTGAAAACGGACAAAAGGGTCTATCTCCTACCAATGCCCCCGCATAGCCTCCAAGCCAGATGCAGTCGAACACCTGGGGCGGACGGTTATCGGAATGACGATCCTCGAGGATCCGGCAGAGAACATGGACGTTCTCCTCGACCGGCGAAGGGCGGCCACCGGGCCGCGGCGGTCGTGGGCATCCGCTGAACCGTTCGTCACCCACCCCCGTAAGGCGCTGGCCGCGTTCGACGCCGAGCACTGGGGTTCCGTGGCCGGGCACTACGTCCGGCAGGCCATGGCGCTGGACGCCGTGGTCGCGGCGCTGGTCGTCTCGGGCGTCGTCCTCGTCGCCGGTGCCTCCTCGGGATGGCCCGCCGTCGCGGCCGCCGTCTTCCTGCTCGTCGTCGCGTTCGGCCGCGGGTACGACCGCAAGACGCTCGGTGACGGACCGGTCGAGTTCCAAGCGGTGCTCCGGGCGGGCCTCGGCTCCGCGGCGATCGTCGCTCTCGCCAGCGTCGCCCTGGCAGTCCCGCTGCCGCGGCTCGAGGTGGCGGCGACGGTCGTGCTGCTGTCGGTCGGTACCGCCGTCGGTCGTCACGCGCTGCGTCGATCGCTGCACGGGCGGCGCAGCCGCGGGGTCGCGATGTCGCGGACGCTCGTCGTGGGCGACGCCACCTCGGTCCACCACCTGATCCACGACCTGCGCGGTGCGACCTACCACGGCTACCAGGTGATCGGCGTGTGCCTGCCGGCCATCACCGACCGGCCCCCGCAGGACGGCGTCCCGACGCTGGGCGCGCTCGCCGACATCCCGCAGGTCGCCTACGACCACCAGGTCGACGTCGTCATCGTCTCGGGCAGCGAGCTGTCGGGGGACGCGCTGCGCCGCCTCTCGTGGGCGCTCGGCCGCGCCGGGGTCGATCTCGTGGTGTCTCCCGGCCTCGTCGAGGTGCTCGGTCCGCGGGTGCACCTGCGCCCGACCGCCGGCCTGTCCCTGCTCGAGGTGGAGACCTCGTCGCCGCGTCGCCGGATGTTCGCCAAGTCCGCGCTGGACCGCACGCTCGGCGCGATGATCCTGCTAGCGGCCACCCCGGTCATCGCCGTGGCCGCCCTGGCGGTGCGCCTGAGCAGCCGCGGACCCGCGTTCTTCCGGCAGCGGCGCATCGGCGTCGACGGGCGCGAGTTCACCATGTGGAAGCTGCGCAGCATGTACACGGACGCGGAGGAGCGCAAGGCGGCCCTGCTGGCCCGCAGCGACCGCGACGGGCTGATGTTCAAGATGCACGACGACCCGCGGATCACCCGCGTCGGCAAGCTCCTGCGCCGCTACTCCGTGGACGAGCTGCCGCAGCTGTGGAACGTCGTGCGCGGGGACATGTCGCTGGTCGGGCCCCGCCCGCCGCTGCCCGCCGAGGTGGACGAGTACCACGACGCCGTCTACCGCCGGCTGCGGGTGCGTCCGGGACTGACCGGCCTGTGGCAGGTGAGCGGCCGCGCCGACCTCTCGTGGGACGAGTCGATCCGGCTGGACCTGCGGTACGTCGACAACTGGTCCGTCGCGATGGACCTGATGATCCTGTGGAAGACGGGCCGCGCGGTGTTCGGCGGCTCCGGAGCCTATTGAGCCAGCCGGAGCTCGCCGTCCTGCTCGACGTACCGCTCGCCGGTCGTCGGGCAGACGAACGTGTGGTCGCCGTCGGGGTCGAGGGGAGCGCCCGCGCGGCCGACCCAGCGGATCCGCCGCGCGGGCACGCCCGCGACGAGCGCGAAGTCCGGGACGTCCTTGGTCACCACGGAGCCGGCCGCGACGAGCGCCCAGCGGCCGATCGTGACGGGTGCGACGCAGACGGACCGCGCCCCGATCGAGGCGCCCGTGCGGACCGTGACGCCGACCGCGTGCCAGTCGTCGGCCGACTTCAGGCTGCCGTCCGGGTTGACCGCGCGCGGGTAGTAGTCGTTGGTGAACACCACGGCCGGCCCGACGAAGGCCCCGTCCTCGAGCACCGCGGGCTCGTACACCAGCGCGTGGTTCTGGATCTTGCACCGGTCGCCGACGACGACGCCGGGGCCGATGTACGCGCCGCGGCCGACGATGCAGTCCGCTCCGACGCGCGCGCCCTCCCGGACCTGGGCCAGGTGCCAGACCCGCGTCCCGGGGCCGATGCTCGCGCGCGGGTCGACGTCGGCGGTGGCTGCCACGGTCGGGGTGGTGTCGGGCACGGCGGGCTCCTCGTCGTCAGGCGTCGACCGCGATTCTGTCGCGCTCCGGGCGTGCGCGTCGACGGTCGGGGCGTCATGCGCTGGGCCATCCGTGTCACGCCGGGTGATATCTCCCCGCGAACGCCCGGAGAGTCCGAGATGTCCCTTATCGTCCGGTATCAGGAGTGCTCCCGGAGACTCCCTGGTCGACGAGAGCGCATGCGGGCAGCTGCGCTCGACCGTAGCCCGATCCCCTTCCCACGGAGCGTCCCATGAGTGCCCGTCCCGCCCACCGCCGCTTCGTCGGGCTGATCGCTGCGCTCGCGACCGGTGTCTCGCTCGTCGTCGTGGCCGCGACACCCGGTGCCGCCGCCGACCCGTGCGCGGTCGGGAGCAACCCCGTCGTCTGCGAGAACTCCAAGGCCGGCACCGACCCTGACGTGTGGGACATCACCGGCGCCGGCGACGACGGGATCCAGGGGTTCGCCACCGACATCTCGGTGAACGTGGGCAGCACGGTCCAGTTCAAGATCAAGACGACCGCCATCAACTACGACATCGACATCTACCGGACCGGTTGGTACGGCGGGGACGGCGCGCGGTTCATCACGTCGGTGCCGTCGCCCTCGGTCCGCCAGGTGCAGCCCGGCTGCACCTCGGACGACGACACGGGCAACTACGACTGCGGGGCGTGGGCGGTCTCGGCCAGCTGGGCGGTCCCGGCGACCGCGGTGTCCGGCGTCTACCTGGCCAAGCTCACCGACCCGGTGACCGACGACACGAGCCACATCACGTTCATCGTCCGCAACGACGCCAGCACCTCGAACGTGGTGTTCCAGACCTCCGACACCACCTGGCACGCGTACAACACCTACGGCGGCTCGAGCTTCTACCAGGGCGGTGCCGTCGGGCGCGCGTACAAGGTCAGCTACAACCGGCCGTTCGCCACGCGCAACTGGGTGCAGGGGCGCGACTTCTACATGAGCTCCGAGTACGCGATGGTGCGGTTCCTCGAGCGCAACGGGTACGACGTGAGCTACATGTCGGGCGTCGACTCCGACCGCCGCGGTGCGCTCATCAAGAACCACAAGGTCTTCATGTCGGTCGGCCACGACGAGTACTGGTCGGGCGCCCAGCGGGCGAACATCGAGGCCGCCCGCGACGCCGGCGTGAGCCTCGCGTTCTTCAGCGGCAACGAGGCGTACTGGCGCACGCGCTACGAGAACTCGATCGCGGGCACCGCGACGGCGTACCGGACCCTGACGTCGTACAAGGAGACCTGGTCGAACCAGAAGGTCGACGACAGCTCCCCGGAGTGGACCGGGACGTGGCGCGACCCGCGCTTCGCGTCGCCTGCGAACGGCGGAGGCCGGCCGGAGAACGCCCTGACCGGCACGATGTACGTGGCGAACTACTCCGACCTGCCCGTGACCGTCTCGGCGGACGAGGGCAAGTACCGGCTGTGGCGCAACACCTCGCTGACGTCGCTGGCGACGGGGACGAAGGCCGCGCTCGCGCCGCACACCATCGGCTACGAGTCGAACGAAGACGTCGACAACGGGGCGCGCCCGCAGGGCCTCGTCCGGTTGTCGACGACCACGGGTGCCGTCCCGGAGTACCTCCAGGACTTCGGCAACGTGGTCGCGGCGGGCACGACGAACCACCACCTGACGCTCTACCGCGCCGCGAGCGGCGCGCTCGTGTTCTCGGCAGGCTCGATCCAGTGGGCGTGGGGACTCGACCAGGAGCACGACGGCGACGGCGCCGCGGCGGACCCGCGGATGCAGCAGGCCACGGTGAACCTTCTCGCGGACATGAAGGCTCAGCCGGGGACCCTGATGTCCGGCCTGGTCGCCGCGAGCGCCTCGACCGACACGACCGGCCCGGTGGCCACGATCGGCTCGCCGGCGTCCGGCGCGGCGATCGCCAACGGCACGACGGTCACGGTCAGCGGCTCGGCGACGGACGTCGGCGGGCGCGTGGCGGGCGTCGAGGTGTCCATCGACGCCGGTGCGTCCTGGCACCCGGCCACGGGGACGACCGCGTGGAGCTACACCTACGTGCAGTCCGGCACCGGGTCGACGCCGGTGCGCGTGCGCGCGGTCGACGACAGCGCGAACATCGGCGCGGTCGCCACGCGGTCGTTCACCGTGGCGTGCCCGTGCTCGATCTTCGGCACGGCGGTGCCCAAGGTGCCCGCCGCCAGCGACCCGGACCCCGTCGAGCTGGGGCTGAAGTTCTCCGCCACGAGCAACGGCTTCGTCACGGGCGTGCGCTTCTACAAGGGCACGGGGAACACCGGCGCCCACGCCGGTGCGCTCTGGAGCGCGACCGGTGCGCGCCTCGCGACCGCGACGTTCCAGAACGAGACCGCCGCCGGCTGGCAGACGGCCACGCTGTCGCCCGCCGTCGAGATCGCCGCCGGCACGACGTACGTCGTGTCGTACACCGCTCCGGCCGGGCACTACTCGGTGCAGGACGACGCGTTCTGGTACCGCGGTGTGTCCGCACCGCCCCTCGAGGTCGCCGGCGGGTTCGGGGCCTCGGGCTCGGGCACGTTCGGAGCGCCCGGCACGTTCCCGGCGCAGAGCTACCGGTCGACGCACTACTACGTGGACGTCGTCTTCTCCTCGGCCGACACCACGCCCCTGACCGTCGGCGGCCAGTCGCCGCTCGGCGGGTCGTCGAGCGTGCCCGTCGGCTCCACGGTCAGCGCCGTCCTGAACAAGGCGGTCACCGCGGGCTCGGTGGCCATGACGCTCACCGCCCAGGGCGGGGCGGCAGTCGCCGGCGCGACGAGCTACGACGCGACCACCCGTCGCGCCACCTTCACCCCGTCGGCGGCGCTCGCGGCGTCGACGGTGTATACGGCCGCGATCAGCGCGTCGGCGAACGGCGAGAGCATCTCGGGCCCGTCGACGTGGTCCTTCACCACGGCCGCACCGGCGCAGGTGCCTGGTGCACGCACGGTCAGCTTCTACGACGACTCCGCCGTGCCCACCACGCTGCAGGACCCGGACACCGACGCCGTGACGCTCGGCACCCGGTTCGCCAGCAGCGTCGACGGCTCCGTCACGGGCGTCCGGTTCTACAAGGGCCCCAACAACACCGGCACGCACGTCGGGCAGCTGTGGGCCGTGGGCGGCTCGGCGCCGCTCGCGCAGGCGACGTTCGGCACTGAGAGCACGTCCGGCTGGCAGACCGTCCTGTTCACCACGCCGGTGCGCATCTCCAAGGACACCGAGTACGTCGTCGCCTACCGCGCGCCCGTCGGCCGGTACTCGTCGACGGCCGGGGCCTTCTCGGGGACCGGGCTGCAGCGCGCGCCGCTGCGCACCGAGTCGCTGAGCGGCGCGTACACCTACGGCACCGGCTACCCGGGGTCCACGAGCTCGACCAGCTACCTGGTGGACGTCGTGTTCACGCAGGACGCCCAGGCGCTGGCCGTGACCGCGCGGACCCCGGCGTCGGCGGACCCGGGCGCGTCGATCTCGGCACCCGTGACGGTGACGTTCAACGCCCCGCTCGCGGCCGGCGCGACGCTGGGCCTCAAGGCCGGGTCGACGACGGTGCCGGGCACCGCGACGCGCTCGACCGACAACCGCACGCTGGTGTTCACCCCGTCCGCGGCGCTCGCCCGGTCCACGGCGTACACCGCGACGGCGAGCGGGCTGGTCTCCACCGAGGGGAGCACCCTGGCCGACGTGGTCTGGTCGTTCACCACCGCCAGCTCCGACGGGTGCCCCTGCACGCTGTTCAGCGGGCTCACTCCGGCGAGCAGCTCGGTCAACGACCCGTCCGCGGTCGAGCTGGGGGTCTCGTTCAGCCCGACCGCCTGGGGCGTGGTCACCGGCGTCCGGTTCTTCAAGGGAGCCGGCAACACGGGGACCCACACGGGATCGCTGTGGAGCTCGACCGGTGAGCAGCTGCGGACCGTGACGTTCGCCGACGAGTCGGCCTCGGGGTGGCAGACCGCACTGTTCTCCAGCCCGTACCAGGTCGCGCCCGGGACCAGCTACGTCGTGTCCTACTACGCACCCCAGGGCCACTACGCAGCGACCGCGAACGACTTCACGGTCAACCGGACCGTCGGGCCGCTGACCACGCCCGCCGTCGGGAACGGCCGCTACCGCTACGGCAGCGGAGGCGTCGCCCCGACAGAGACGTGGCAGCAGACGAACTACTTCGTCGACGTCGTGTTCGCCACGGCGGCGCCGGACCTGCCCACCGTCTCGGCGCAGGCACCGCCCGCAGGGGCGACGGGGATCTCCACCACGGCCACGGTCGCGGCGACGCTCTCCGCCGCACCCGCGTCGGGCACGCCCACGCTGGCGCTGTCCGGCCCGTTCGGGGCGATCGCAGGCGCCAGCTCCTACGACCCGGCGACCCGGCGCGTGGCGTTCACCCCGAGCTCCGCGCTCCCGGCCGGGAGCACGATCTCGGTGGCCACGACCTTGGCCGGCACGCCGCTCTCCGGCGGCGCGTGGACGTTCGGCACGGCGGCGGCGACCGGATCGGCCGTGTCGCTGTGGACCGACTCCGAGATACCGACGGTCGCCGCGTGGAACGACCCCGACCCGGTCATGGTGGGCACGCGGTTCACGGCGAGCGTCGCGGGCTCGGTCACCGCCATCCGCTTCTACAAGGGCGCGACCAACACCGGCACGCACACCGTCAGCCTGTGGAACGCGGCGGGCGCCAAGGTGGCGGAGGGGCCCTCCACGGCGGAGTCGGCGTCCGGCTGGCAGACCGTCCCGCTGACGAGCCCGGCCGTCCTCGTGCCGGGGCAGGTCTACACGGCCGCCTACCACTCGACGTCGGGCCGGTACGCGGTGACGTCGAACGGCCTCGCCGCGGTGCGCACCGTCGGTCCGTTGTCGACCATCGCGACGGGTGGTGCGTACGTGTACGGGACGACCTTCCCGGCATCGTCGACCTCGACGTTCTTCGGTGTCGACCTGGTCTTCGTCCCGGCAGGCTGAGCCGCCGCACGGCCCGCGGCCGTGAGACGTCCCCCCCGGCGTCCGCGGTCGCGGGTCCTGCTACGGGATGCCGCCGTTCGGGTGTTCACCCTGTCGCAGCGGGGTGAAAATGTCCGGTTTCTACGGACATGCCCCCTCGGGTTCGTGACACTGGAGCCCACCGAGACGTGAGGGGYATGACATGACCGACCAGCTGCGTGCGGCTGTGGTGGGGGCGGGCTACTGGGGCCCCAACCTCGCCCGCAACTTCCGGAACAGCCCGGACTGGGACCTCGTCGCCGTGTGCGACCTGGACGCCGACCGAGCCCGCAAGGTGGTCGGGGCGCGCTCCACCGTGGACGTCATGACGTCGGTGAGCGACCTGCTCGCCCGCGACGACGTCGACGCGGTCGCGATCGCGACGCCGGCCCGCACCCACGCCCCGATCGCGCTCGCCGCGCTCGAGGCCGGCAAGCACGTCGTCGTCGAGAAGCCGATCGCCGACCGCGGCGCGGGCGCCCGGACGATGGTGGCGCGTGCGGCCGAGCTGGACCGGGTGCTCATGGTCGACCACACGTTCTGCTACACGGCGCCGGTGCTGAAGATGCGCGAGCTGATCGCGGAGGGCCACCTCGGCGAGATCCTGTTCGTCGACTCGGTGCGGATCAACCTCGGCATCGTGCAGCCGGACGTGGACGTGTTCTGGGACCTGGCCCCGCACGACCTGTCGATCCTCGACTTCATCCTGCCGGGCGGGCTCGTGCCGTCGGGTGTGGCCGCCCAGGGCGCCGACCCGCTCGGCACCGGGCAGTCCTGCGTCGGGTACCTGACCCTGCCGCTGCCGGGCGGTGCCATCGCGCACGTGCACGTCAACTGGCTCAGCCCCACCAAGATCCGCCAGATGGTGGTCGGGGGCAGCAAGCGGACGCTCGTCTGGGACGACCTGTCCCCGCAGCAGCGGCTCACCGTGTACGACCGCGGCGTCGAGCTGGGGCAGCCGCTGCCGGACAAGACGACCGCCAACATCTCGTACCGCCTGGGCGACGCCTGGGCGCCCGCGCTCCCGGAGAAGGAGGCGCTCGGCGTCATGGTCGCCGAGTTCGCGTCGGCCATCCGCGAGCGTCGTGCGCCACGCACCGACGGGCACGCCGGCCTGCGCGTGCTCGACGTCCTCGAGTCCGCCTCACTGAGCCTCGCCGACGGCGGTCGTCTGACCCCCGTCGCCTCGTCCGCACCTACGTTGGAGACCGTCGCATGAGCACGCTTCAGGGGGCACGCGTCCTTGTCACCGGCGGGGCCGGCACCATCGGCTCGACCATCGTCGACCAGCTCGTCGACGCCGGCGCCGGCCACGTCGTCGTCCTCGACAACCTGGTCCGTGGGCGGCGCGAGAACCTCGCCGACGCGCTCGCGACCGGCAAGGTCGAGCTGGTGGAGGGTGACCTGCGCGACCGTGATCTGGTGCACGACGTCACGCGCGGGCAGGACCTGGTGTTCCACCAGGCGGCGATCCGCATCACGCAGTGCGCCGAGGAGCCTCGCCTGGCGCTCGAGGTGCTGGTGGACGGCACGTTCACGGTCCTCGAGGCCGCGGCGGAGCACAAGGTCGACAAGGTGATCGCCGCGTCGAGCGCGTCGGTGTACGGGCTGGCGGAGCAGTTCCCGACGGGGGAGCGGCACCACCACCACAACAACGACACGTTCTACGGGGCCGCCAAGTCGTTCAACGAGGGCATGGCGCGCAGCTTCCGGGCGATGTACGGGCTCGACTACGTGCTGCTGCGCTACTTCAACGTGTACGGCCCGCGCATGGACGTGCACGGCCTGTACACCGAGGTCCTGGTGCGCTGGATGGAGCGGATCGCCGACGGCCAGCCGCCCCTGATCTTCGGCGACGGGCTGCAGACCATGGACTTCGTGGTGACCACCGACATCGCCCGCGCCAACCTGCTCGCGGCGACCAGCGACGTGGTGGACGGCGTCTACAACATCGCGAGCGGCACCGAGACCAGCCTGCTGGGCCTGGCGCAGGCGCTGCTGCGGGCCATGGACTCCGACCTGTCCGTCGAGCACGGTCCGGACCGTGCGGTCAACGGCGTGACGCGCCGACTGGCCGACACCTCCGCCGCGCGCATCGACCTGGGCTTCGAGGCGCAGATCGGCCTCGAGGAGGGCCTGCGGGAGCTGGTCGCCTGGTGGCGCCCGCTGCGCAGCGAGATCGCGGCGGGTCGGGCGCTGAGCAGTGCGGGTGCACGCCCGTGAGCCGTGTCAACGTCATGCAGCCGTGGTTCGGTCCGGAGGAGATCGCCGCGGTCAGCGAGGTCATCGCGTCCGGTTGGGTGGCGCAGGGACCGCGGGTCGCGGCGTTCGAGGCCGCGTTCGCCGAGGCCATGCAGGTCGAGCACGCCGTCGCCGCGTCGTCCTGCACGACCGCGCTGCACCTCGCACTGATCGTGGCGGGCGTGCAGGCCGGTGACGACGTCGTCGTGCCGTCGTTCTCGTTCATCGCCACGTCGAACGCCCCCGTGTACGTGGGTGCGAGGCCCGTGTTCGCCGACGTCGACCCCGTCACCGGCAACCTCACCGCCGCGACCGTCGAGGCCGTGCTGACCGACGCCACCCGCGCGGTGATCGTCGTGGACCAGGGCGGGGTCCCGGTGGACCTCGACGCGATCCGCGCCGTGACCGACCCGCGCGGCATCGTGGTGGTCGAGGACGCGGCGTGCGGGGCCGGCTCGACCTACCGCGGCCGGCCCGTCGGTGCCGGCGCGGACGTCGCCGCGTGGTCGTTCCACCCGCGCAAGATCGTCACCACGGGTGAGGGCGGCATGCTCACCACGCCCCACGCCGAGTGGGCCGAGCGGGCGCGCCGGCTGCGCGAGCACGCGATGAGCGTCTCGGCCGCTGCCCGGCACGCCAGCGTGCTGGCGCCCCCGGAGGAGTACCTCGAGGTCGGCTACAACTACCGGATGACGGACCTGCAGGCGGCCGTCGGCATCGTCCAGCTGGGCCGGCTCCCGGAGGTCGTCGCCCGGCGCCGCGAGATCGCCGCGACCTACGCCAAGCAGATCGCCGAGCTGCCCGGCCTGCGGGCCGTGGCCGACCCGGACTGGGGCACCTGCAACTTCCAGTCGTTCTGGGTCGAGGTCGGACCGGAGTTCCCGCTCGACCGTGACGGGCTCCTGGCGCACCTCGCCGACGCCGAGATCTCCGCCCGCCGCGGCATCATGGCCACCCACCGCCAGCCCGCCTACGCGGGAGCGACGCACGCCCCGCTGCCGGTCACCGAGCACCTCACCGACACGACGCTGATCCTGCCGGTGTTCCACCAGATGTCGGAGTCCGAGCAGTCCCGGGTCGTCGACGCGCTGCGCTCGGCGGGTGGCTGAGGTGGCCACGCCCCTGATCCTCGTCGCGGCGAGCGGGCTGGCCCGGGAGGTCCTGGCGCTCGTGCGCGAGCACGGCGGGCACGAGGTGATCGGCTTCCTGGACGACGACGTCGCGCGGCACGGCACGACGCTGGACGGTCTGCCCGTGCTGGGCAGCCTCGACGCCGTGACCGACCACCCCGACGCCGAGCTGCTGGTCTGCGCGGGGAAGGGGACGGTCCGCGCGCAGATCGTGGACCGGCTCGACCAGCTCGGCGTGTTCCCGATCCGGTACGCGACGGTCGTGCACCCGGGCGTCGACGTGCCCTCGGGGTGCGAGATCGGCGTCGGCTCGATCGTGCTGGCCGGCGTGGCGCTCACCGCCGCCGTCACGGTCGGCTCGCACGTGGTCGTCATGCCGAACGCGACCCTCACCCACGACTGCGTGCTCCAGGACTTCAGCACGGTGTGCGCGGGCGTGGCGCTCGGCGGTGGCGTGGTCGTCGGACGAGCCGCCTACCTGGGCATGAACGCCTCCGTGCGCGAGAACGTGCGCGTGGGGGAGGGGTCGACGCTCGGCATGGGCGCAGCGCTCCTGGTGGACCAGCCGGACGGCGAGACGTGGGCGGGGGTGCCCGCGCGACCGCTCGGCGTCCCGTCCGGGATCGCCCGGCACCGCAACGACGGGTGGCCCGCGACCGCGGGCCTCACCGAGCACATCGACGAAGGAGCACGGGCATGACGACGATCCCGCTGGTGGACCTGGTGGCCCAGCAGGCCGAGATCGCCGAGGAGGTGCGCGCCGGTCTCGACGAGGTGTTCGCGACCACGGCGTTCGTCGGCGGACCCGCCGTCGGCCGGTTCGAGGCCGCGTACGCAGCGTTCTCGCAGGTCACGCACTGTGTCGGCGTGGCCAACGGCACCGACGCGCTGGAGCTCGCCCTGCGCGCGGCGGGGGTGCGGCCGGGCGGCGAGGTCATCGTGCCGGCGAACACCTTCATCGCGACCGCGGAGGCGGCCTCCCGGATCGGCGCCGTCCCGGTGCCCGTGGACGTCGACCCCGTGCACCTGCTCATCGACCCCGCCGCGGTGCGGGCGGCGATCAGTCCCCGGACCGAGGCGATCGTCCCCGTCCACCTGTTCGGCCAGGTGGCGCCCGTGGAGGAGATCAGCAAGCTGGCCGCCGACGCCGGCGTGCCCATGATCGAGGACGCCGCCCAGTCCCAGGGCGCGCTGCGGCACGGTCGCGCCGCCGGCTCCTTCGGGCTGGCCGCGGGCACGAGCTTCTACCCCGGCAAGAACCTGGGCGCGGCGGGAGACGCGGGAGCGGTGACCACGTCCGACGCCGAGGTGGCCCGGACCGTGCGCGTGCTCGCGGCCCACGGCTCCGCGCGCAAGTACGAGCACGAGGCCATCGGCATGAACTCGCGTCTCGACACCGTGCAGGCCGTGGTGCTCGAGGCGAAGCTGCGCCGGCTCGCGGGCTGGAACGCCGCTCGTCGTGCCGCCGCGGCGCGGTACTCCGCGCTGCTCGCCGGGGTGCCGGGTGTGCGCGTGCCGGTGAGCGCCGTGGGCAACGAGGACGTGTGGCACCTGTACGTCGTCCAGGTCGACGAGCGGGACCGCGTGCTGCGTGAGCTCAACGAGGCCGGGATCGGTGCGGGCATCCACTACCCGACGCCGGTGCACCTGACCGGTGCCTACGCGGGCCTCGGGCTGCACGCCGGTGCGTTTCCCGTGACGGAGGCCGCGGCGGACCGCATCCTGTCGCTGCCGATGTTCCCGCACCTCACGGCGGCCCAGCAGGAGCGGGTCGTGGACGTGCTGGCCGGAGCGGTCTGATGGCCGCCAGGCCCCGCGTCGTGCTCGTGCACCTCAACAGCCTCGAGCTGGGCGGGACGCAGATCAACGCGGTGGACCTGGCAGCCGCCGTCGTGCCCCTCGGGTACGAGTCGCACCTCATCGGCCCGGAGCCCACCGGCCCGGGCGCCAACCTGCTCGACGTCGCCGCCGAGCGCGGGGTCCGCGTGACCCCGTACCGCGAGCCGTCTACGGCCCTCGCCTACAGCCGGGTGCTGCGGCGGACCGCCGACGAGATCGGCGCGGACCTCTTGCACGCCTACGGCACCTGGGGTGCCGCTCGGGCGTTCTACTGGGGGCCGAGCAGGTTCGGCCGGCTCCCGTGGGTGCAGACCATGTACGAGATGGAGCTCCACCACTCGGTCCACCGGCACCACCCGCTGATCGTCGGGACCGAGTACCTGCTCGAGGAGTGCGAGGACCGGCCCGGACCGACCGTGCTCATCAGCCCGCCGGTCGACATGCTGCGGGACCGCCCCCGGTCCGCGGACGCGTCGCCGAACGAGAGCGTGACGATCGTCATCGTGTCCCGGCTCGAGGAGGACATGAAGTCGGTGCCGGTCGAGGCCGCGATCGGCGCGGTCCGGCGGCTCGCCGACCACGACCTCGTGCTCGAGATCGTCGGCACGGGCGCGGCCGAGTCGCGGCTGCGGACGCTCGGGGAGAAGGCGAACGCCGACCTCGGTCGCCCTGCCGTCCGGTTCCTCGGCGCGATGTCCGACCCCCGGCCGGCCTACGCGCGCGCGGACATCGTGCTCGGGATGGGCGGCTCCGCGGCCCGCGGGCTCGCCCACGGCAAGCCGCTCGTGGTCCAGGGTGAGGCCGGCTGGAGCGCGGTCCTCGAGCCCGAGAACGCCGCCCTGCTCGCGCGGAGCAGCTACTGGAGCCCTCAGGCCGTGGCAGAGCCGGACGCGCTGCTGGCGCAGAACCTGCTCACGCTCGTGGACGACGAGGCCCGACGGCGACGGCTCGGGGAGTTCAGCCGGACGTTCGCCGAGCAGCGCTTCGGCCTCACGGCGATGGCCGAGAAGCTCGTCGGCCTCTACGACACCGCGCTGACCTCGTACACGGCCCGCTCGTGGTGGTCGGACCTGCCGGTCGAGGCACGGCGGGTCCCGGACAAGCTCGCGCGCGTCGCGGGAGCCCGCTGACGGCTCAGGTGGTCTCGAGCCTCGAGAACCGCTGCAGACGACCGCGCACCGCCGACGGCAGGGGAGCGAGCACCAGCGCGTCCCGGTAGGTGTCCCGCAGCACGAGCCGCAGCAGCAGCAGGTGGGTCGCGAGGACCGTGACGCCGACGAGCGCGGTGCGGACCACCAGCGGACCCGGCACCAGCATGAGGACGAGCAGGCCGGCGCCGCCGGAGACGAGCGCGCACACCGCGACCGACCCGAACGACCGGGCGAGCTCGCCGACGGTCGTCCCGATCTCCTTCGACACCAGCACCCAGCGCGCCGCGGTCGCGGCCACCGCGACGCCGACGAACGCCCACGCGACCGCGGTGAGGCCCTGGGAGACCACCAGGGCGGTCGCC
Source organism: Cellulomonas sp. P1_G12_2 (assembly GCF_056405535.1). Classification (NCBI taxonomy): domain Bacteria; kingdom Bacillati; phylum Actinomycetota; class Actinomycetes; order Micrococcales; family Cellulomonadaceae; genus Cellulomonas; species Cellulomonas sp. P1_G12_2. The sequence continues at coordinate 964,058 of NZ_JBFUBX010000001.1, forward strand.
GCGACGGTGATGACGTCGGTGATCGTGGCGTACACGAACCACTTGCCGGCGCGGCCCAGCGCGTAGAACAGGCCGTGGTCGAGCAGGGCGCCGATGGTCAGGATCCCTGCCACCGCGAGGCCGCGGGTCACCGGCACGCTCTCGTCCCACTGAGCCCCGAACAGGAGCGGGATGACGACCGGGGCAGCGACCGCGACGAAGACGAGGACGGGAGTCACGGCGCCGTAGGTCAACGAGGACGCGCGCCGGTACGCCTGGCGGAGCCGCTCGGGCACGTCGCGCACGCGGGCGAGCACGACCACGGAGACGGGGGCGACCGCGGACCCGCCCAGCTCCTGGGCCACCTGCACGAGCCGCTGCGCGATCGTGAGGTACCCGAGCGCGGCCGTCCCCAGCGACACCGCGATGATCGCCGTCTCCGCCCAGTTCCGCAGCACGGCGACCAGCTCGACGCCGACGACCTTGTAGCCGAACCGCGCCATGGTGCCGAACTCGCTGCGCGAGAACGACCGGGTCGGTCGCCAGCCGGCCGCGAGCCACGCGGCGGTCGTGGTCACCAGCGTGGTGGTGATCGCCTGCGCGACGAGGGCCCACACCCCACCGCCCGCCAGGGCGATCACGACCGCGACCACCTGCGCGAGCGCGGCGGCGGCCGTGCCCTGGATCGCGAGCCTGCGGAACGCCATCCGGCGCCGCAGCAGCGCGGTCGGCACGGCGGCCACGACCACCAGGGGGACGGACGCGAGCAGCACGCGCAGGACTGGTCCGGCCTCGGGTGCGTCCAGCACCGTGACCACCAGCGGCACGCAGGCGAACAGGGCTCCGCCGATGACGAAGGCCGCGACGAGCGAGAACCAGAACCCCGTGCTCAGCATGCGTTCGTCGGGGTCGTCGGCCTGCACCAGGTAGGTGGACAGGCCGAGGTCGGAGAGCAGGAGGACGAAGGGGATGACCGCCGAGGCCACCGCGACGACGCCGAACTCCTCCGGCGTGACCATGCGGGCCAGGACCGCGATCGTCACCAGCCCGGAGAGGCGGACGATCCACTTCTGCGCGGTCAGCCAGGCCGCGCCGGACGCGGCCGCACGGCCGAGGCTGCTCGACGGCTGGTCGCCCTCGGGCGCGGGCGGAGCGACCTGCCCCTGGTCCGCGGTCATCGCGCCGCCCTGTCGTGCGTCGCGGCGTCGGCACGGCGGGCGACCGCGGCACGGGCGACACCGGCGTGCCCGGCGACCATGGCGGCGAAGCTGTCGTCGGCAGGCGGCGTCGAGCGGCCCTGCACCCGGACGGTCTCGGCGACGTGCGCCACGGCGGCCGCGATCTCCGCCGCGTTCGACTGCCGGGTGGCCCGCCGGCGCGCCGCGGACGCCCGCCGGTCGGTGACCGCCGCCGCCGCACCGCTCGCGTTGCTGACCAGCGTCGACCCGGGAGCCGCGCGTGCCACGAGCTCCGCTGCGCCGCCGGCCTCGCTGATGACGAGCGGCAGCCCGGCAGAGACCGCCTCCGTGGCGGCCAGGGGCCAGCCCTCGAAGAACGAGTCGAGGACGAACGCGTCGGCGGCGCACAGCAGGGTGGCGGCGTCGGAGGTGCCCAGCAGGTGCACGCGGTCGCCGTGCGGGTGGCTGCGCCGGATCGCGTCGGCGCGGCGGTACTCGAGCCAGTCCGACGGGTCGCCGGCCACCACGAGGTGCGCGCGCGCACCGTGCGCCGCGGCCAGGAACGAGGCGACCGTCCCGGCGATGTTTTTCTGCGCGTCGTACCGCGCGAGGCACGCGAACACCACCTCGCCGGTCAGCGACGTGCCGAGCGTTCCTTCCAGCGCGGCGCGGGCCGCGGCCCGCACCTGCTCGGTCGCGGCGGGCAGCGCCATGGCCCCGTTGGCGACGACGACGATCTTCTCGCCGGCGCTCGCGGGCACGCGCTCCACGTGGAACTGGCGGACGAGCGCGCTGACCGCGATCACCGAGTCGGCCCGGTCGAACAGCTCCGCGGTGCTCCGCCACTTCTCGGGCGAGTAGTGGATCTCCGTGTTGTGCAGGACCGGCACCAGGGGCGCCCCTGCCGCGTCGGCCGCGGCGACCAGGTGGTCGGGTGCGCTGTGCACCTGGACGACGTCGAGCCGCGCCGCCGCCAGGGCCTGCACCGCCGACCGGGCGTCGGCAGCGACGATCACCTCGATGCCGAGCTCCCGGAGCCGTGCGGTCCGCAGCCCCTCGGCCGGGCACACGACGACCGGCTCGATCCCTTCCGCCGCGAGCCCCTCGGCCAGCATCTCGACGACGCGTCCGATCCCGCCCACGTCGAGGGAGTCGGCGACGAGCCCGCAGCGCAGGTCGGTCTCGCGCGCGGCGTCGCCGGTCGGCAGCGGGCAGAACGCGGCGCCGTCGACCGCGGGCAGCGAGACCAGCGGACGGCGCAGGAGTGCGCGCGCGAGCGGGTGGACGTAGCCGTAGCGCAGACCGGGGGACGTGAGGTCGACGAGCCCGACGGCGACACCGAGCGCACCGGCGGCGACGCGGGCTGCGGCACGCCCGGCGGCACCGCGAACCGGGCGCGGCATCGACTCGTGCACCGACATCGGGACCCCGCTACCGGGCGAGCTCCGCGGGTGCACCTGCGGAGCTCTCCGGGGCGGTGGCAGGACGGGGGCGCAGCCCGAAGGGCGCGTTGCGGCGCGTCGGCCAGGGTGCGCGGACCTGGTCGACGGCCGAGCCGACCAGGATCCAGGCGCCGGTGTCCTGGGCCAGCCCGACGAGGTGCGGGACGGTGCGCAGGGCGGGGGCCAGTGCGCGCAGCGCGCCCTCGTCGACGCCGGCGACGAGGAGCGCCCGGCCGGGCTCGGGCGCGACGACCGACCGGGCGAGCTCGTCGACGGTCATGGCGGCCGCGGAGACGTCGCGGCCTCGACGCGAGACCGACACCGGGGTCCACGGCTGCGCGTCCGCGCGGCTCGGGAGCAGGTTCACGACGTCGAGGTGCCCGACGTCGCCGAGGTCCAGCACGTCGTCCACGGTCAGCCGGATGTCGCCGATCACGACGTCCCGGATGCCACGGCCGTCGAGCCGGGCGAGCCGTGCCGCGGCGAGGGACTCCCGGAGCCAGGTGGCGACCCCGTGCCGGCGGCGCCACGCGGTGCTCCACCGGCCGCGGTGCTGCGCGGCGCGCACGACGCCGCACGTGGTCCGCAGGGGGAGCAGGTCCGGGTACGCCTGCCCCACGCGCGCGTGCGCCTCGGCGAGCCGGTCGAGGTTCGTGGTCATGCTGTTGTGCGTCAGGACGACGTCGTCGGTCCGCACGCGCAGTCCCTGGCTGCGGACGCGCGCGCCGTACTCGACCGCGTAGGCGTGCCACGCCAGGTCGGGGTGCTCGCTGAGCGGCTCCGCGAGCACACGCTCGCGCTCGATCAGGAACAGGACCTCGTCGACGCTGTCCACCTGGACCGACGGTGACGAGGCCGCCCCGATCATCACGACGCGGTCGCGCACGACGCCGGCGACCGAGCCGGACGACGTGATGCCCACGGCGCCGACCAGGCCCGCGTCCGGGTCGTCCTGCAGCGCGGCCGCGGCGACCTCCAGCGCGACGAGGGAGTGCAGGTAGACGTCCTGGTGGACGAAGACGACGACGTCGTGCCGCGCGCGGCGGGCCCCGTCGTTGAGCGCCGCCCCGGCGGAGCTGAAACGGCCCTCGCGGTTGTCGACGGGGAGGTACTCGGTGTCCGGGGCGTCCGGCATCCCCGCGGTGATCGAGGCGTCGAGGCACGTCGTGCGGACGTCGAGGTCGTTGAAGACGCAGACGATGGACACCGGTGTGCGGCGCGGCTGCGTGCCTGGCATCGTGACCTCCCCCCGAGCGCTCGTGCGTCGCATCGACGTGTCGACGATAGGGGACGAAAGGGGCAGGTTGGACACCTGGCGGCGAGGTTCACCCGGGTGGTGGCGAGCATCCGCCGGGCCCGCGCGCGGACGGGTGATGCGGCTCGATCGGGTCGCGTGCAACGATGCCCGCAGCCCGCTCCAGCCCGTCGACCCGAGGATGACCACGGTGCCTGCTGATCCGCGCGGCGCCCCCGGTCGGGTGGCGGTCGTCGTCGTGACGTACAACAGCGCGGACGTCGTGCCGGGCTTGCTGGAGTCGCTCCCGGCCGGGCTGGGACCCCTCGACTGGACCCTCGTCGTGGTCGACAACGGCTCGAGCGACGGCACGGTCGAGGTGGTCGGGGAGCTCGCGCCGGACGCCGTGGTGGTGCGGTCCGGCCGCAATGGGGGGTACGCGGCCGGGATCAACCTGGGTGCCGCACAGGTGCCGGACCGGTCCGCCGTCCTCGTGCTCAACCCGGACGTCCGGCTGGGCCCGGGCTGCGTCCCCGAGCTCGTCGCCGCCCTCGGTCGCACCGGTGCTGGGATCGCCGTCCCGAGGCTCGACGACGCCCGCGGCAAGCTCATCTCGTCCCGACGCCGCGAACCCACCCTGCGGCGGGCCGTGGCGGACGCCGTGCTCGGCGCGGAGCGCGCGGGTTCGGTCGCCGACCTGGGTGAGGTGATCACCGACCCGCGCGACTACGAGGCCGAGTCGCCCACCGACTGGGCGGAGGGGTCCACGCAGCTCGTCTCCGCCGCGTGCTGGGACGCCGTGGGCCCGTGGGACGAGTCGTACTTCCTGTACTCCGAGGAGACCGACTTCGCCCTGCGCGCCCGTGACGCGGGGTACCCCACGTGGTTCGTCCCGACCGCGCACGCCGTGCACCTCGAGGGGGGCTCGGCCGGCAACCCCGCGCTGTGGCGGCTGCTGGTGGCCAACCGGCTCCGGCTGTACAGCCGTCGGCACGGTCCGGTCGCCACCGCCGCCTTCTGGGTGGTGCTGGTGGGCCGCGAGGGCAGCCGCGCACTGCTCGGCAAGCAGACGAGCCGGGCGGCGCTGCGCGGACTGCTCAGCCCGCGCTACCTGCGTGAGACGCCGGGCCCGCACAGCATCGCGCCGGTCACCGCCAGCGCTTGAGCAGTCCCTTGAGCTCGAGGGCCGCACGGCGATGGACCGGCGGGGGGACGAGCGCCGCTCGGGCCAGGGTCTGCGGAGTGTCGTCGCGCGTCACGCTGAACCGCGGCTGGAGCCACGCGCCGGCCGTCGCGAGGCGCCGGTCGGAGGTGTGCACGGCCGTGTACCCCAGCTGCCGCAGCGAGCGCAGCGTCGCGCGGTCGTACTGACCTCGCGGCAGGGCGGCCTCCGTGACGTCGCCCGCGACGGCCGCGATCACGTCGCGGGCCTCGACGAGCTCGCGGTGGCGGACGGCGGGGGACATGGCCCGCCACGACACGTGGTCCATGCCGTGCGACCCGACCCGCATCCCCGCGGCACCGAGCTCGGCGACCTGCGGGGTCGTCACGCTCCCGGCGGTGTCCAGCCGGCCTGCGAGGACGAAGAACGTGGCGGTCAGACCGCGCTCGACCAGCCCGGGCAGGCCGAGCTCCACGTCCGAGGCGTTGCCGTCGTCGAACGAGATCACCGTCGACGGCCACGTCGCGATCTCGTCGAGGATCCGCAGGTACTCGTCCGCGGTGATCCAGTACCGGGCCTCGTCGTCGTCGATCGTCCGGCCCGGCGTCCCGATGCCGTGGAAGCAGATGTTGCGCACGTCCCGGCGGCCCATCAGCGCGTGCCCCCTGCCAGGCGCGACGACGCGTCGAGCTCCCACTGGTCCCCGCCCCGGCGTGCGCGGCGGTCGGCGACGAGGGTGAGCACCGCGTAGACGACGCCTGCGGGCGCGAGCCACGGGCGACGCAGGACGACGTCCGACAACCAGCTGGTGCGGCTGGACGGGCGCACCCCGGCCCGGCCCTCCGCGGCCGCGCGGGCGCGCAGGGCGACGTTCCCGCGGCGCACGCGGGTCAGCCGGGCGACGAGGTCGCGCGTCCTGCGGGGCGTCTCGACCTCGGTGGCCACCGACCTCACCACCACCCGCTCCTGGGCGGAGAAGAGGGAGTCGAGGAAGAGGTCGTCGGCCTGGAGGTCCGGGAACCGCGCGAAGCGGGACCGGCCGGCGGCGGACAGCGCGATCATCCCTCGGCCGTAGAGGCCTGTCTGCGCCGCCGGCAGCCGTGACTGGATCGCGTAGTAGCAGCGGACCGCGAGGGGGCGGCCGGTCAGGACGAGGTGCCGGTCGGGGACCGCCGCGAGCGGGGCCGGGGCGCCGTCCGGGCCGGGCTGCTCGAGCGCGGCGGCGAGGGCGCGGACCGTGGCGGGCGTCGCGGCGATGTCGGCGTCGAGGTAGACCCGGGGGGTGCTCGTCGCGACCGCGTCCCCGGCGTTGAGGGCGGCCGCCTTGCCGGGTGCCGGGAGGTCGAGCACGTGGACGTCGCGGGCGCTCGCCTCGGCGACCGTCTGGTCGACGCACCCGTTGGCCACCACGATCACCTCGAGCTCGCCGGGTGCCGTCCCCGCCAGGAGCCGGTCGAGGTTGCGACCGATGACCGCCGCCTCGTTGTACGCGGCGATGATCACGCTGGTCATCGGGCCGCTCCTCCTCGTCCTGCCGGTACGGACCGTCAGGCGGGGAGACAGAGCCGCACCGGACGCGAGCCCGAGACTACGGGATCACGTCCGGTGCGGGTCATGCCCTGCGTGCTGGGGTCAGCCGACGGGCTGGCCGGCCTTGGGGCCGTCGTGCCACACGTTCCCCGAGAGGGTCACGGCGGGGGCGTTGACGGACGAGAACGGTCCGTAGGCGCCGCCGTTGGGGAAGATCGTCGTCGTGATGTGGTTGTTCGAGATGACCACGTTGTTCACCCGGGACAGCACGTCGGTGCCCTGCTGGTAGCCGCCGTACACGGTGTACGCGCCGCCGCCCATCAGGTTGCGGTCGATGAGGATGTTCTTCATCGAGTCGGCCGAGCCGGTGGACAGGATGATCGCGGACGTCGAGCCCTTGGCCACCAGGATCGTGTTGTGCACGAGCTTGACGTTGTCGGACCCGAGCGACTGGATGCCGTCGTTGTGCGAGTCGGACGTCATGAGCAGGTCGTGGATGTACGAGTCCTGCACGGTGACGTTGTCGCCGATCTTGAGGCCGTCGATCGTGCCGTGGATGTTCACGCGGGTGAGCGTGTAGTTGCGTCCGGCGACAGCGGCGTCGTTGTTCGTGTTGCCGTTGCCGTCGAGCTCCGTGTCGACGATCTGGAGGTTCTTCGCGCCCTCGTCGTTCAGGACGAGCCAGAAGCCGCTCGCACGGACGACCGAGTTACGGATGACGACGTCGCTCGCCGTGGCGGTGATGACCAGCGGCGTGGTGATCAGCTTGGAGTCGATGACCGTGCCCGGCTGCGTGATGCGGGACGGGCCCGTGTACGGCGTCAGGGCGACGCCCGCGGGGACACCGGTGGTCGACGCGCTCGGGTAGGCACCCGTGGCCGGCGGCGGGGTCGGCGTCGGGGTGGCCGTCGGCGTCGGGGTCGGCGTGGGCGTCGAGGTGGCCGTCGGCGTGGGCGTCGGGGTCGCCGTGGCCGTCGGGGTGGGCGTCGGCGTGACGGTGGGCGTCGGGGTCGGCGTCTTGGTGGGGGTCGCGGTGGGGCTCGTGGTCGGCGATGCCGTCGGCGTGCTGCCCGAGCCGGTCGACGGCGCGAACACCGGGTCGACCCAGTACTGGCTGCGGTTCCAGGTCTGCTTCGGGAACGAGCTGGACTTGCCGTACGAGTAGACGCCCGAGCTGCCGCGCGGGACCGACAGGAGGTCGGTCTGCGAGCCGGACCAGAACTGCTGCGTCTGGAGGTAGCGGCCCTTCGGGGCGAGGTACGAGGCGACGTAGCCGGAGCCGGCCTTCAGCTTCACGGGCTGGTCGAAGTAGGCGGTCTGCCAGCCGCGCGAGGTCTCGGCGCTGAACGTGACCGACGCGAGGCGCTTCCCGGAGGCGTCCCAGAGGTTGCCGACGTGGGCGCCGGAGTTCTCGGGGGTCTTGTAGAACCGGACACCGAGGACGACGCCGTCCTTCGCGGGGGTGAACGGGGTGCCGAGCTCGACGCTGTCCTGGTCGGCGTCGACGGTGCCGCCGGCGGGGACGGAGTCGCCCCACACGGTGACCTTGGGCTCGATCGCGGCCGCAGCCTGGGCCGGGGTCAGGGTGGCCCCGGAGCTGGCGATGCTGAGAGTGACCCCCACGACCGCTGCTGCTGCGACGGTCGCGATGACTCGCGCCAAGGGCGCGCGCCGCATGGGCGCTCTGTGCGTGCTCGATCGATTCACGAGGTGTGTCTCCCTACCATCGCGGCGCCGCGAGAGACCCGGGTGGGCCGATATCTCATGCCTCCGTGCGGAGGGGCGCCGTTTTGTCACTGTTGGATAACGAAGCGGCCCTCATGCTCGCATGGGTGAACTTACCGACAAACCTTCACCCGGATGGAGCAATGGGTGTAAACCCCTGATCTTGGGCTGAACTGGAAGAACGTCCAACAAAACTCGTTATGGACTTTGTCTCACTATCTGAGACGAACTGCACCGGTTGCCCCATGAAACCGGGCATCTTCGGACAAGCCTCACCCGGACGTGTGACGGTCTGCGGCGGCGCGGGCGCGGTGACACGCGAGGCACGTCATGGCAGGCTGCACGACCGTGACGACCCCCGTGCGCCTCAGCCCGGTCGACGACGACTCCCTCCCCGAGATCGCTCGCTTCCTGCACGAGAACCTCAACCAGGGGCTGTCGGCGGACGAGTGGGCGCGTGCGCTCGTGCCCTCCTGGCGCACGGCCGAGACCACCCACGGCTACTGCCTGCGGGCCGACGGCGTCCTGGTCGGCGTCTACGCCGCCTTCTTCTCGGAGCGTGTGGTCGCCGGCCGGGAGAGACGCGTCTGCAACCTCGCGGCCTGGTGCGTCCTCGACGGGTACGGAGCGCAGGGCCTCCGGCTGCTGCGCGCCCTGCTGTCCAGCGGCGCCGAGGTGTTCACCGACCTCTCGCCCAGCGGGTCGGTGGTGCCGATCGACCTGCGGCTGGGGTTCCAGAGGCTCGACACGACGACGGACGTCCGCCCGAACCTCCCCCTCTGGCGAGCGCGGGTGAAGGTCGTCACCGACGAGCGGCGCATCGCCGCGCTGCTCACGGGGCGCGACGCCGAGATCTTCCGTGACCACGTGGGCGCCGCGGCCGTGCGGCACGTCGTCCTGCTGGTCGACGACCGGCCCTGCTACGTGATGTACCGGCGGGTGCGCCGCAAGCGGCTGCCGCTGTTCGCCGCGCTGGTGCACGTCGGCGACACCGCCCTGTTCCTGCGCGGGGTAGGCCGCCTCGGCGCGCACCTGCTGGTCCGTGGCATGCCGGTCCTGCTCGCCGAGCGGCGGATCGTCGGCGGCCCGGTCGGGTTGTCGCGCACGGTCACGGGGCGGCCGAAGCTGTTCCGCGGGGCCGACGTCGAGGCCGGCGACATCGACGACCTCTACAGCGAGATCACCTCCGTGCCGTGGTGACTTCACCCCTTGTGCCCCGAATCCGGGCAGGAGCGGTCGTTACGCTGACGCCGTGGTCACGGTCTGGCACGAACTCCTCGCGGCACGGTCCCAGCTGGCCGGACACGCACCCGCGCTCTCGTTCAAGAACGACACGCTGACCTACGCGGACCTGTGGGCCGCCGCACGTCGCTGCGGCTCCGCGCTCGCCGGTCTCGGCCTGGCGCGGGAGGACCGCGTCGCCGTGTTCCTGGAGAAGCGCCCCGAGACCGTCACGGCGTTCCTCGGGACGTCGGTCGCCGGTGGTGCGTTCGTGCCCGTGAACCCGTTGCTCAAGCCCGCGCAGGTCGGGCACATCCTGACCGACTCGGGCGCTCGCGTCCTGGTCACGTCGGCCGCGCGCCTCGACCTCCTCACGGACGTGCTCGCGCAGTGCCCCGCCCTGGAGCACGTCGTCGTGGTCGACGAGCCCGGGGCGGCGCCCGACGGGATCGCGGTGCACGGCTGGGACTCGCTCCTGAGCGGGGCGACGGTCGAGCCGCTGGCCTCCGGGGTGGACCTCGACGTCGCGGCCATCCTCTACACGTCCGGCAGCACCGGCCTGCCGAAGGGCGTCGTCCTCAGCCATCGCAACCTCGTGGTGGGGGCGCAGAGCGTCAGCCAGTACCTCGAGAACACCGCCGACGACGTCATCCTCTCCGTCCTGCCGCTCAGCTTCGACGCGGGTCTGTCGCAGGTGACCACGGCCCTCGCCGTCGGCGCGCACGTCGTGCTGCTCAACTACCTCGTCCCCGCCGACGTGGCCCGCGCGTGCGCGAGGTGGAAGGTGACCGGGCTGACCTGCGTGCCACCGCTGTGGATCCAGATCGCCGGCCTCGACTGGTCGGCGGAGGCGCGCGAGTCGCTGCGGTACTTCGCGAACACCGGGGGCCGGATGCCGAAGACGGTCCTGGACAAGCTGCGCGCCCTGTTCCCGGACGCGCGCCCGTACCTGATGTACGGGCTGACCGAGGCGTTCCGGTCGACCTACCTGGATCCCGCCGAGGTGGACCGTCGGCCGGACTCGATCGGCAAGGCGATCCCGAACGCGGAGATCCTCGTGGTCCGGCCCGACGGCACCCGCTGCGACCCGGGGGAGCCCGGCGAGCTCGTGCACCGTGGCGCCCTCGTCTCGCTCGGGTACTGGGGCGACCCGGAGCGCACCGCTCAGCGGTTCCGCCCGGTCCCCGGGCCCACCACCGGGCACCGGCTGCCGGAGCTCGCGGTGTGGTCGGGAGACACGGTCGTGTCCGACGAGGACGGCTTCCTCTACTTCGTCGGGCGTGCCGACGAGATGATCAAGACGTCCGGCTACCGGGTCAGCCCGTCGGAGGTGGAGGAGGCGGCGCTGCGCACCGAGCTCGCCGTCGACGCGGTCGCCTTCGGCGTGGAGGATGACCGGCTCGGGCAGCGGATCGTGCTGGTCGTGGCCCCGCCGGCGGGCGCGACGCTCGATCCGGCGACCCTCCTCGCCGCCCTGCGCAGCGCGCTGCCGACGTTCATGGTCCCCGCCGAGATCGTGGTCCGGGACTCGGTACCCCGGTCGCCGAACGGCAAGTACGACCGACCGCGCGTCCGGGCGGAGTACGCGTCGTGACGGCCTCGACCACCGTGACCTCGTTCGGCGAGGTCGACGGCGTGCTGACCGTGGGCGGGATCGGCGTGGACCGGCTCGCGCGCCGCGTCGGCTCGACCCCCTTCTTCGCGTACGACCGCAAGCTCATCGAGGAGCGCGTCGCCCTGCTGCGCTCGGTGCTCCCCGAGAAGCTGAGCCTCGGCTACGCCGTCAAGGCCAACCCCATGCCCGCCGTCGTGCATCTGCTCGCCTCTCTGGTCGACTCGCTCGACGTCGCGAGCGCCTACGAGATGCGGGTGGCCCTGGATACCGGGACCGACCCGTCCCGCGTGAGCTTCGCCGGCCCGGGCAAGACCACCGCGGAGCTCGAGCAGGCGGTCGCGTCGGGCGTCACGATCGAGATCGAGTCGGAGGGTGAGGCGCGCCGCGTCGTCGCCGCCGGCGCCGAGCTGGGCGTGCGACCGCGCGTCGCTGTGCGCGTCAACCCCGACTTCGCCGTCCGCGGCTCCGGGATGCGGATGGGTGGGGGTCCGCAGCAGTTCGGCGTCGACGCCGAGCAGGTGCCCGACCTCCTGCGCGAGCTCGACGCGGCGGGAGTCGACCTGGTCGGGTTCCACGTCTTCGCGGGGTCGCAGAACCTCTCGGCGGACCTCCTCATGCAGGCGCAGACGCGCACGGTCGAGCTGGTGCTGGCCCTGAGCGCCGACGCGCCGCAGCCGGTCCGGTACGTCAACCTCGGCGGTGGGTTCGGCGTCCCGTACTTCCCGACCGACCAGCCGCTGGACGTCGTCGCGGTCGCCGCCCACCTGACCGAGCTCGTGGAGACGCGGCTCGCGCCGGCGCTCCCGGACGCCGAGTTCGTCATCGAGCTCGGCCGCTACCTCGTCGCCGAGGCCGGCGTCTACGTCACGCGGGTCGTCGACAGGAAGGTGTCGCGCGGCAGCACGTACCTCGTGGTCGACGGCGGGATGCACCACCAGCTCGCCGCGTCCGGCAACCTGGGCCAGGTGATCCGCCGCAACTATCCGCTTGCGGTCGGGGAGCGGATCTCGGCCGAGCCGGAGGAGACCGCGACCGTCGTCGGCTGCCTCTGCACCCCTCTCGACCTGCTCGGCGACCGCGTCGAGCTGCCGCGGGCCGACGTCGGCGACCTCGTCGTCGTCTTCCAGGCCGGCGCGTACGGCCTGACAGCCAGCCCGACGGCGTTCCTGGGCCACCCCGCACCCGTCGAGATCCTCGTCTGACCCACCACCAAGGAGCCTCATGACCGACGCAACACTCGAGGGTGTCAAGGGCATCGTCGTCACCACCCTCGGCATCGAGGACCGGGCCGCGACCCTGACCGCGACCAGCCCGCTCTTCGGCGCCGTGCCCGAGCTCGACTCCCTCGGCGTGCTCGAGGTGGTCACCAACCTCGAGTCGCACTTCGGCATCACGATCGACGACGAGGAGTTCTCCGGCGAGATCTTCGAGACCCTGGGCGCGCTCGCGCAGTTCGTCGAGGGCAAGCTCCCGTCGGCCTGATGCGCCCGCCACGCGTCCTGATCATCGTCCAGAACCTGCCGGTCCCGCTGGACCGGAGGGTGTGGCTGGAGGCCCAGGCCCTGACCGCCGCGGGCTACGAGGTGAGCGTCATCTGCCCGAAGGGGCCGGACGATCCCGCCCGGCAGGTGCTCGACGGGGTCGGCATCTACAAGTACCGCCCGGCGCCCGAGGCGAACGGCCTGCTCGGGTTCGTCGTCGAGTTCGCGTACTCGTGGCTGCGCACCGCGTGGCTGTCGGTGGTGGTGCGGCGCGAGCGCGGGTTCGACGTCATCCAGGCGTGCAACCCGCCGGACACCTACTGGCTCCTGGCCCTCCTGTGGCGCGTCGCCGGGGTGCGCTTCGTGTTCGACCACCACGACCTCAACCCCGAGCTGTTCCGGTCGCGATTCGGTGAGCCGCGCTCGGCCGGGGCGCGCGCGCAGTACGCCGGGCTGCTCTGGCTCGAGCGCCGCACGTTCCGGGCGGCGCACCGGGTCATCTCGACCAACGAGTCGTACCGCCGCGTCGCCCTGGAGCGCGGCGGGGTGCCGCGTGAGCACACCGAGGTCGTGCGCAGCGGCCCGGACACCCGCAGGATGCGGCCGGTGGTGCCCGAGTCGGATCGCGCGCGCGGCGGGCACCTCCTGGCCTACCTCGGGATCATGGGCCCGCAGGACGACGTGCACGTGGTGCTCGAGGTCATGGACGAGCTGGTCCGCGTGCGCGGGCGTCGTGACGTGCGCGCGGCGCTGCTCGGCTTCGGGGACACCCTCGAGGACCTGCGCCGTCAGTGCACCGCGCTCGGGCTCGACGACGTGGTGGAGTTCACCGGCCGGGTCGGTCCGCGGGAGATCGGCGACTACCTGAGCGCGGCGAGCATCGGGGTCGGGCCGGACCGCAACACCCCGCTGAACGACGCGTCGACCATGAACAAGACCATGGAGTACATGGCCTACGCCGTGCCGGCCATCTCGTTCGACCTCACCGAGACCCGCTTCTCAGCGGGCGACACCGGCGTCATCGTGCCGTCGGGGGACGTCGGCGCCTTCGCGGACGCGGTCGAGGAGCTCCTGGACGACGAGGACCGGCGGGTCGCCCTGTCGCTGGCCGCGCGCGAGCGTGCCGTCGCGGAGCTCGACTGGCGTCCGCAGCGGCGCCGGTACCTCGGGGTGTTCGACGGCCTGCTCGGGTTCCGCTCGAGGGTCCCGTCGGACGACCCCGCGCCCGACCCCGCAGACCCGTGGGGACGCGCGTACATCGACCTCGAGACGCCCGGCGAGCTCGAGTCGTTCGTCCGGTCCCGGGGCCCCGCGCGCTGAGCCGGAGCCGTCAGCGCGGTGCGTCGGCCGAGCCCACACGCCGGGCTCGGCGCGTGTCGAGCGGCTCGGTAGGTGGCGTGACCGCGGGCGGCGGGGCGGGCAGGGCGGGTGCCGGCTCCACGTCCACCGCCGGCGGTGGTCGGCCCGTGTCGCGGTCGCTCGGATGCAGCCGGATCAGCGCCCCCGCGATGCCGAGCGCCAGGAACAGCGTCCCCATCGTCATCGGGAACCCGAACCCGTCGAAGAAGGCGAGCGAGACCGCACCGGCCAGGATCCCCGCGACGAGGGAGAGCGCGAGGTCGCGTGACTGCGGGTCCGCCCACCGGCGCCGACGGCGCACCAGGACGACGATCGCGGTGACCGGGATGGCGAGGAACGCGACCGTCCCGACGATCCCGGCGCTGACCAGCAGGCCGAGGTAGTTGTTGTCGAAGATCCGGTACTTGGGCAGGAAGGTGCCGAGGCCGCGACCGAACCAGGGCGCGTCGGTGAAGAACTGCCAGGCGACCGCGTAGCTGTCGGTCCGTGACGTGATGCTCGGGTCGTCCTTCACCCCGCTGAACATGCCGCGGACCGAGCTGAAGAGGCGGGGGACGCCGGCCGCGAGCACGCCGGCGACGAGGACGAACGACCCGCCCACCCGCCAGCGCAGGGCAGGCGGCCAGCCCACCAGGAGCACGAGCATGCAGACCGCGAGGCCGATGTACGCCGAGCGGGACATCGACAGGGCCAGGGCCAGCGAGATCGTCGCGACCGGGAACCAGCGCCGCACGAACCCGCGCCCGGCGGGGTGGAGCGCCCCGTGCAGGGCGAGGGGCAGGAGGATCGACAGGAGCGCGCCGAACTCGATCGGGCTGGTCGCCGTCCCCGAGATGCGCACCAGACCGTTGCGGAAGGCCGCGCTGACATCGCTCACCGCGGTCAGGCCCGGGATGGCGATGCGGTCGACCAGCGGCTGCTTGGTCACGTACTGGGCGAGCCCCACCAGGGCCATCAGCCCGCCGATGAAGGCGAACCGGCGCACCAGCACCTCGACGTCCCGCAGCTTGGTCAGGCCGTCGTGCGCCGTCAGCAGCGCGCCGGACCAGGAGATGACCACGAGCACCGCGACGTCGGCCGGGCTGACCTCGTCGGAGTCGATCGGCCGCGTCATCGCCGCGACGTAGCTGATCCCGACGGTGACCAGGAAGTACGTGAGCGCGATCCGGACCGGTCGACGAGGGCCGGCCACGCTCGCCGAGCGCCAGAGCTGCGCGAGGAACCACACGAGGGCGCTCGCGAGCCCGAACAGCGTCGAGGGTGCGCCGGCGCTGCCCAGCGGGTGGAACACCAGCCGCGACGGGATGCCGAACAGCAGGACGAGGTAGACGGTCAGCCACGTGAGGACGCCGGTCGTGCGCAGGGCGTCGCGCGACCGCGCGGTCGTGACGGTCGAGACGGTCGAGCTATCCACGACGCGCGACGCGCGACTCGTCGTCGCGGGACGGCCCGTCCAGCGCCCGCGGCGGCCACTCGGAGCCGTACTGCTCCTCCGACCGGGCGAAGTCGCGCGACTCGATGTGCGGGACGCCGGCGGGCCAGGTCTTGGCGGCGTCCGACAGCGCCCCGCGCTCCGCCTGGCCCGGCGCCGGCTCCGGGGCGACCTCGGGGACGTCGGGGACGAGCTCGGGGACCACGACGGGCGTCACGTCGGGCGCGGCGTCCTCGGGGGCGGTCGCCTCGACGGGCTCCGTCTCGACGGCCGCGGCGGCGGGTGCCTCGGGCTCGTCGGCGCGCACCGTCGCACGGCGGCGCTCACGTCGCCGGGCTGCCAGCGCGTCGAAGGCGATCGCACCGACGAGCGTGAGCACCAGGGCGAACCCCGCCGCGGCGATGAGCGCGCGCAGGGAGTCGCCGCGCTCGGTGGTGGGCTCCCTGTCGACCGACAGCGGCATCGAGGTGACCCGCGAGTCGGCCGGGGCGTCGACCTGGTCCTGCAGCATGGACAGGGCCTCGGGCAGCGTGGCGAGGACCGAGTTCAGGGCCTCCATCACGTCGTCCTTCGAGGGGTCCTCCACGGTGATCAGGACCAGCGGGCCGCGGGACAGCGGGTCGAGCACGATGTCATAGGTGGTGTTCGGGAAGTCCTTCGCGAACACCTGACGGGCCTCGTCACCCGCGAGGTACGCGACGACCAGCGCCGCGGGCTGCTCGAGCCCGCCCAGCTGGAGCAGGGGGTTCGAGCCGTCCTCGAGGGACGCGCCGGGCGGCAGGAGGAGCACGCTGCCGGTCGCGCTGTACGTCGGCGGGACGGCGTCGTTGGCGACGTACACGAGTCCCACGGTCATGGCGAGACCCACGAGCACGACGTACCACCGCCGCAGCAGTGCAGCAGCGACAGCGGTGAACTCCATGGCTGCTCCTGTCCAGATCGACCCGCGAGCGGACGGGCTGGCGGCGGTCCTTCGAGGTTAGTGCCGGGTCCCGCGCTGGTGGCACAGGCACTCGGAATCATGTCCGATTCGTCACGATATCTTCATCCGGTCGCCGAGCGGTCCGCCCGGGTCTGCATGCCAGACTCGACGAGGTGGCAGGAGGTGGCGGGCGATGACGATCTGGGACGCGCTCCAAGCGCTCGTCCGCCGGTGGTACGTGCTTCTCGGCGCTGTCCTCATCGGCGTGCTCGCCAGCTACGTCGCCGTCACCGCCGAGGGCGCGTACTGGTCCCACGCGGAGGTCACGTTCCTGGCGCCCACCAGCGCGATCAACCCCAACGCCCTGCGGACCACCTCGAGCGATCTCATCATCGCCGCCGGTGCCGTCGCGAAGCGCGTGAACGGGAACGCGACGTGGAACCAGATGGCCGACCCGGCGGCGACGATCGTCGGCCAGGGCATCCTCGACGGGTGGCAGGTCAAGCTGCCGGACCACGGCGGGCAGTGGTCCCGCGTGTACCCCCGCCAGGTGCTCGACATCCAGGTGAGCGGCCCCACGGCCGACGCTGTCCGGGTGCGTCGGGCGGAGCTCATCGAGCGCATCGACGCCGAGCTCGCGGGGCTGCAGGAGGGCGTCGCACCGTCGGACCTGATCACCACGGCGGTCGTGCCGGCTACCCCGTCGATCTCCTACATGCACGGCAGCAAGGTCCGCGCGCTCGCGATGATCTGGGTGCTGGTGGGGGTCGGGGTGCTCGCCGCGATCCAGATCCTCGAGCCGCGCTCGGCCCGCCAGCCGTGGTCGGGGGTGGTCCCCGCGGCGCCGAGCGCAGCAGCAGGACCCCGGCACGGACGCCGGTCGGCGCCGGGGGCGGGCCGGCGACGCGCCCAGCCGGGAGGACCGCCGCCGCGTGGGAAGCGACCGGCTCCGCCGCAGGACCTGGCGCCGAACGACGCCAAGGTGGTCGCGTCCGGACCGGCGGCGAACATCGACCGCCGCCGCCCGGGCGCCGACCAGTGAGCGGGGACTAGCCGCCGAGCACCCCGCGGAGCAGCTCTGCGCGCTGAGCGCCCACCCGGCCGTACGTGAACCGGTCGGCGGCCGCACGCGCGGCCGCTCCGTACGCGCGCCGGGTCTCGGCGTCCTCGGCCAGCAGCCGGAGCGCAGCAGCGATCTGGGGCGCGGAGCCGGGCTCGACCACCACACCCGTGCGCCCCTGCTCGACCAGGCGGGCGGCACCCATCGGCGTCGTGACGACCGGGAGGCCGCAGGCGGCCGCCTCGTAGGTCACCTGCGGCCCGCCCTCCTCCCAGGTGGGGAAGACGAAGACGTCGGACCCGGAGTACAGCACTGCGGGGTTGTCGACGTAGCCGGCCAGCCGGACGCGGCCCGACCGCGCGTGCGCGTCGACGAGGTCACGGATCTCGTCGTCGACGGCGCCGACGAGGACCAGCTCGCCCTCGACGTCCAGGGACGCCCAGGCCTCCAGCAGCTCGGGCACTCCCTTGCGCACGCCGATCCGGCCGACGAACACGGCCCGGAACCCCGGCCCCCGCTCGACCGGGGCACCGAGCGCGAACCGCTCGGGTCGCCAGCCGAACGACGTCCGCAGGATCTGCTCGGGCCGGACGTCGAGCGCGAGGAGGGACTTCTCGACCTCCGGGTTCGACGCGAAGTAGTAGTCGTAGAGCCGCAGCTCGGCCGTCTCGCCCTCGATGACGTCCCGGGTCACCGCGTGCGTGGGGGGCATGCCCAACCGGGCGTAGGCCCGGTCCAGGAGGGGTCCGGAGGTCGCGCAGGCCGAGTTGATCATCTCGCGCACCGTGACGATGCCCCGGTCGCGTGCGGCCTCGACGGCGGCACCGGGTGTGCCGGGCCAGAAGTGGGCGACGGTCGACCCGGGGTCCGCCGCGTCCACGGTGCGGCGGAACCGGCGGTCGAGCAGGCGCAGCGCGGGCCGCTCGACCCGGCGCCACGGGAGCCGGCTGGTCACCGGCGGGACGGGGGTGCGCACCGTCACCCCCTCGGGGAGCGCGGTCCTGCTGCGGCCCGCGTGGACCTCGGTGCGGACGCCGGCGGCCGCCATCCCACCGGCGATCTGCGCACAGCTCTCCGCCGGTCCGCGTCCGCTGAACGAGTACGGCGCGTACACCAGGCACCGCACCTCGCCCCCCGCCGCGATCACTCCACCACCGCCGGCGACCACGCCCCGGGGATGAGGACGGCAGGGGTCGCGTCGGGCGTCGTGTCCACCGCCCACACGTCGGTGGTGCCGGGCAGGTCCGCCCGCGGCAGGCCGTACAGGAGGGTGTCGTCGTCGAGCCACGCGGCCTGGTCGTCGACCCCGCGGGTGGCCGGCAGCAACGTCTCGGTGCCGTCGGCCAGGTCCAGCACGGCGAGCGACCAGACGGGCTGCCCTCCGACGGTGTCGACCACCTTCTTGTAGGCCACCTGCGTGCGGTCCGGGGAGATCGACGGGCACTCGGCGTCGGTGCGCAGGGACGTGAGGGTCCGGTCCTCGACGGAGCCGCGCACCAGCCAGGTGGTGCCGACGGACTGCGAGGCGGCGGTCGCGTAGAACTCGTCGTCGTCGACGAACGTCACGCCCCAGATGTTGCGGTCCGCGGCGGTGAACGGGGCTCCGTCGACCGTCAGCGCGAAGTCCTCCACGTTGCCCAGCGAGGTGCCGTCGGCGCGGTGGATCTCGGTGAGGGTCGAAAACCCGACCGTCGCGTAGGAGTGGCCGGTGACGAACGAGGTCGTCGCGACCAGGGTGCCGTCGTCGGACAGGCGCGTGCGGCTGGGGATGCCCGGCAGGCCCCACGTCTCGACGGGCTGCCAGTCGGTGTCGAGCACCTCGGCCTCCCACCGGGTGGCGATGCCGGCGATCGTGCGCAGGCACGAGGCGACAGGGCCGGCGACGTCCACGCGGTCGCAGGCGACGTCCGTGAACGCGCGTGCGCCGCCGGGGTCGTCGAGGGGCACCGCCGAGACCAGGCCGTACTCGTTGCCGGGCAGCGTCGAGCGGAACACGATGTGCGGCGCGGCGAGCACGGCGTCCAGGTCGGTCGACTCGACGGCGGGCGCGGACTCGATCGCGGCCTGGTTGGCGCGCCAGGCGGCGACGGCGTAGGCGCCCACGCCGACCAGGACGACGACCGTGACGGCGACGAGGATCGCCACGCGCGGCGGCACACGCCTCACCGGCCGTCCTCGGCGTCGACGAGCTCGGGTCCCGCGTCGGCGTCCTGGGGCGCCGCGTCGAGCCCGCGGACGACGTACCACGCGACCGGCACGGCGCACGCGAGCAGGACCGCGACGGAGAGGATCGCCGGTCCGCGGCCCACGGTGTACCAGAGCAGGCCGAAGAGTGCGGACGAGGCCATGCGGGCCACGGCCACCACGGTCTGGGCGGTGCCGATCGCGGACGCCCGGGCGTTCGGGGCGGCCCGGCGCCCGACGAGCGCGGCGAGCACCCCGTCCGTCGCGGCGTAGAAGAGCCCGAGCAGGAGCAGGGCCGCCACGGTGGTCACGGCCGAGGCGGTCGCGACGCCGGCGCACACGTAGGCGACCACCAGCGCGGCATGACCCCACACGAACACCCGCGCCCGGCCGACCCGGTCCGCCAGCCGACCGACGGGGATGGCGAGCGACATGTAGGCCAGGTTGGTGCCCACGTACAGCAGCGGGAACCACTGCGTCGCGAACCCGTCGCGGGCCTGCAGGGACAGGTAGATGAAGCCGTCACCCACGGTGAGCAGCGCGAGGATGCCGGCCATGACGAAGATCCGCCGCAGCCCCGGCTCGGTGAGGAACGACCAGCTGAACGGCCGGCCGGCCGGCTCGAGCCCGGGGATGTCGCAGGTGCAGCCCTTGCACTTCGGCAGCTTGCGGGCCTCGCGGGACCGGTGCTGCGTGAGCCAGGCCGCCCGGCGCGGGCGCAGGTCGGGCACCAGCAGGACCAGGGCGGCGAGCCCGATGACGGCGCAGCCGAACGAGATGACGAACACGGTCTGGTAGCCGTCGGGGATGGCCCACAGGACGACGAACGCGAGGAGCGGTCCGAGGGCGGCACCGATCGTGTCGAGCGTGCGGTGCACCCCGAACGACCGACCGAGCGTGCGCGGGTCCGACGAGGCGGTGATCATCGCGTCGCGCGGCGCGGTGCGGATCCCCTTGCCGACGCGGTCGATCGCGACGATCGCCGTCACCGCCGCGAAGCTGCTGGCGACCAGGAGCACTCCCCGGGTGACCGCCGACAGCCCGTACCCGACGACCGCGACCCACTTGGGGTGGTCGCCCCTGTCCGCCGCCCAGCCGCCCGCGATCCGGACCAGTGCGCTGGCGCCCTGCATGAGGCCGTCGACGAAGCCGTACGCGAGCGTCGAGAGACCCAGGGCGGTGGTCAGGTACAGGGGCAGGACGGCGGCGACCGACTCCGACGAGATGTCGGTGAGCATGCTCACCACGCCGAGCGTGATGACCACCGACGAGACCCGACCGCGCTTGGCGGCCCTGACCGCGCGCGCCTCTTCGGGTGACGCGGCGTCGGAGCGGGCGGGACGGTCGCGCAGGGACAGGTACACCGCGCGTCACCCGGCCGTCGTCAGCGCGCCGGCGACGGAGAGCTCGGTGCCGCCGCCGAGGCGGTCGCGCACGGTGAGCACCAGGGCGTCGGGCCCGCGGGTGAAGGACGTGGCGAGGGAGCCGGGCAGGGCGGGGGAGTCTTCGACGGTGAAGCCGGCGGCGCTGAGGGCGGCGACGTACGCGGCCTGGACGTCGGTGGGCGCGGAGTCGCTGCTCGCCTGGAGCCCGACCTGCAGCCGGTCGCCGGACGCGGACACCGAGCTGGAGACGACGGTGAGCCCGTCGAGGATCGGGACGACCCCGGTGGGGAAGCCCTTCACGACGGCGCCGTTCGCCGCGCCGGTCGCGGGCAGCGGTCCCGTCAGCGACGGACCCGGTGCCGTGGTGTCGGGCAGCCCGGACGGACCGGGCGGCTGCGACGGCAGGATCTCGCCCGCGAGCACCTCCGCACCGCCGCTCCCCGGAGTCCCCGTGCTCGCCGAGTCGGGGGCGGAGGGGTCGTCCGAGGGTCGGTCCGTGGCGGTGGCACCGGCGCGGTCGCGGGTGGCGCTCGACGACGGCGAGGCGGTGGCGTCCGGCTCCGACCTCGGTGAGGTGCACCCCGCCGTCGTGCCCAGCACGAGCACGGCCGCGAGCACCAGCGCGCGGCCGCGACCGGCGGCTGCGGCGGTGGCCCGGGACGGGCTGTGCGGGGTGGACATCGGCGACCTCGGCAGGGTGGGGTCCAGCGGATCGACGACCGACCAAAGCGCCAGAAAGCGGACAGGTGGAAGGTGCTCACGGTACCGACGCAGAGACCCGGTTCCGACCGTGCGCGACCCTTTTCACCCGGGTCAGAAGGGTGCCGTCACACGTTCGGTCCAGAGGGTGCGTCAGGCGACGGCGAGCTCGTCCACCACGTGGTCGGCGATCTCCAGCGCGCACGTCGCCGCCGGTGAGGGGGCGTTGAGCACGTGCACCTGCCGCGCGGTGCGCTGCAGCAGGAAGTCGTCGACCAGCCGTCCGTCGCGTGCCACGGCCTGCGCGCGCACCCCGGCGGGCGAGGGGACGAGGTCGTCCGGGACGATCGCGGGCACCAGCTGCGCCAGGCTGTGCGCGAACGCGCGCCGGGACAGCGACCGGACAACCTCGCGCGCGCCCGGCACGAGGTTGCGCGCGCCCATCCGCCACAGGCCGGGCCAGGTCAGGGCGTCGGCCGCGTCGCGGACGTTCACCTCCCGCCACGAGTAGCCCTCACGGGCCAGGGCGAGCACGGCGTTCGGGCCCGCGTGCACGCCGCCGCCGATCATCCGCGTGAGGTGCACGCCGAGGAACGGGAAGCGCGGGTCGGGCACCGGGTAGACGAGCCCGTTGACCAGCTCGGCGGCGGTGGCGGACAGCTCGAAGTACTCGCCGCGGAACGGCACGATCCGCGCGCTCGGCTCGAGGCCGCACGCCCGCGCGACGCGGTCGGCGTGCAGGCCGGCACAGGCCACCACGGCGTCCGCCCGCAGCTCGGAGAACGCGTCACCCCGCTCGATCCGCAGGTGCACCCGGTCCTCGGTCTCGGTCGCCCCGGCGACCGAGGCGCCGAGCAGCACCACACCGCCCCCGTCGGACACCTCCGCGGCGAGCGCCCGGCAGATGCCGGTGTAGTCGACGATCCCCGTGCTCTCCACCCACAGCGCGTCGACGCACTCGACGTGCGGCTCGCGCTCGCGGGCGCCGGCCTTCCCCACCAGCTGGGCGGGGACCCCGTTGGCCCGGGCGCGCTCGGCGAGCCGGTGCAGGCCGGGCACCTGGTCGGGCGCGGTCGCGACCACGAGCTTGCCGGTGATCTCGACGTCGACCCCGTGCTCGCGGGCGTAGTCGGTCATGCTGCGCTGGCCGGCCACCGACATGCGCGCCTTGAGGCTGCCCGGCGGGTAGTAGAGGCCGGAGTGCATGACCCCCGAGTTCCGGCCGGTCTGGTGCACGGCGACGGCCGGCTCCTTCTCGACGACCGTGACGTGGTGACCGTCGCGCGTCAGACGCGCCGCCACCGCCAGACCGACGATCCCGGCCCCGACCACCACGACGTGCACGGCTCCTCCTGGTCCTCGCATCGGCGTCCCTGCGCGCAGGCTAGCGGTCGCGTGTGGGCGGCGGCTCGTAGACTGGCGCAGCACCCCGGGTCCGTTGGATCCGGGGCGGTCGTGCTGTGCGCACGCCCCCGACCATGTGAAGGACTCCATGGACCTCACCGGCCTCCTGCCCGCCCTGCTCGCCGACCCGGCCGCCGCCGCCGCGGTGGAGAACGTCCGCGCCCGCGGCGAGCTCGACGTCGTCGGCCCCGCCGGCGTGCGTCCGCCGCTGCTCGCCGCGCTGGCGTCGGGGCGGCCCCTGGTCGTCGTGACCGCCACCGGCCGGGACGCCGACGAGCTGGCCGCCGCGGTCCGGTGCTACCTGCCGGCCGACGACGTCGCGGTCCTGCCGTCGTGGGAGACGCTCCCGCACGAGCGCCTCTCGCCCCGCAGCGACACGGTCGCCCGCCGGCTGGCGGTGTTCCGCAGGCTGGCGCACCCGGAGACCGAGGGCCACGCCGGTCCGGTCCGGGTGCTGGTGATGCCCGTGCGCGCGCTGCTGCAGCCCGTGGTCGAGGGGCTCGGAGAGCTGGAGCCGGTCTCGATCAGCACGGGCGACCGGGTGGACCTGGCGGACCTCGCGGAGAAGCTGGTCGCGGCCGCCTACACGCGCGTGGACATGGTGGAGAAGCGCGGCGAGTTCGCGGTGCGCGGCGGGATCATCGACGTGTTCCCGCCCACCGAGGACCACCCGCTGCGCGTGGAGCTGTGGGGTGAGGACGTCGAGGAGATCCGCTGGTTCTCGATCGCCGACCAGCGCAGCCTCGAGGTGGCCGACCACGGCGTGTGGGCGCCGCCGTGCCGGGAGATCCTGCTGACCGACGCCGTGCGCGCCAGGGCCACCGAGCTCATCCCGCAGCTGCCGGGCGCGGTCGACATGCTGGACAAGCTGGCGCAGGGCATCGCGGTCGAGGGCATGGAGTCGCTGGCGCCCGCGCTGGTGGAGTCGATGGTGCCGGTGCTCGACCTGGTGGGCGACGACAGCCTGCTGGTCATGGTCGACCCGGAGCGCGTGCGGCGACGGGCGCACGACCTCGTGGCCACCACGCAGGAGTTCCTCGAGGCCGCGTGGACGTCCGCCGCGGCCGGTGCGGCGACCCCGCTGGACCTCTCGGCGGCGAGCTTCGCCTCGTTCGCCGAGATCCGCGGGCTCGCGGCCGTGCGCGGCCTCGGCTGGTGGACGCTGTCGCCGTTCTCCCTGGACGTCGACGCCACGGAGGCGGCGAAGCCCGACGACTTCTACGAGGGCGCGACCGGCACGGGGCACACCGCGGCGCGCAACCTCGCGCCCGGCGAGATCCAGCCGATGGCCGACGACCTCGCGGCGACCGCGCAGACCCTCGTGATCGCGGCGCGGGACGTCGAGCGCTACCGCGGGGAGGTCGCCCGCGCGGTGGCCGACGTGCGCGTGCTGCAGCAGTCCGGCTGGCGGCTGGTGCTGGCCACCGAGGGGCACGGTCCCGCGCAGCGCATGGTCGAGCAGCTGCGTGCCGCGGAGGTCCCGGCGCGGCTCGTCGGCACGATCACCGAGGAGCCCGAGGGCGGCGTCGTCCTCGTCGTGCCCGCCCCCGTCGGCCCCGGCTTCGTGGCCGAGCCCCTGCACCTCGCGGTGTTCTCCGAGTCGGACCTCACGGGCCGTGCCGGGACCAGCACCCGCGACATGCGCCGCATGCCCAGCCGGCGCCGCAACGTGGTCGACCCCCTGCAGCTGCGCCCGCACGACTACGTGGTGCACGAGCAGCACGGCGTGGGCCGTTTCGTGGAGTTGGTGCAGCGGACCATCGGCACCGGTGCCAACGCGGCGACGCGCGAGTACCTGGTGATCGAGTACGCGTCGAGCAAGCGCGGCCAGCCCGGGGACCGGTTGTTCGTTCCCAGCGACCAGCTGGACCAGGTCACCAAGTACGTGGGCGGCGAGGCGCCGTCGCTGTCCAAGATGGGCGGCGGCGACTGGGCCAAGACCAAGGGCCGGGCCAAGAAGGCCGTCAAGGAGATCGCCGCCGAGCTCATCCGGCTGTACTCCGCGCGCATGGCCACGGCGGGGCACGCGTTCGGCCCGGACACCCCGTGGCAGCGCGAGCTCGAGGACGCGTTCGCGTACGTGGAGACCCCGGACCAGGCCGCGACCATCGACGAGGTCAAGGCCGACATGGAGAAGCCGATCCCGATGGACCGCCTGGTCTGCGGCGACGTCGGCTACGGCAAGACCGAGATCGCCGTGCGGGCCGCGTTCAAGGCGGTGCAGGACGGCAAGCAGGTCGCGATCCTGGTGCCGACGACCCTCCTGGTGCAGCAGCACCTCGACACGTTCTCCGAGCGGTACAGCGCGTTCCCGGTCACCGTGAAGGCGCTCAGCCGGTTCCAGTCGCCGAAGGAGTCGAAGGAGGTCGTCGCCGGCCTGTCCGACGGGACGGTCGACGTGGTCATCGGCACGCACCGGCTCATCACCGGCGAGGTGCGGTTCAAGGACCTCGGCCTGGTGGTGATCGACGAGGAGCAGCGGTTCGGCGTCGAGCACAAGGAGACGCTCAAGGCTCTGCGCACCAACGTCGACGTGCTGGCGATGAGCGCGACCCCGATCCCGCGCACGCTGGAGATGGCGGTGACCGGCATCCGTGAGATGTCGACGCTGGCCACCCCGCCCGAGGAGCGGCACCCGGTCCTGACGTTCGTCGGCGCGTACGACGAGAAGCAGATCAGCGCGGCGATCCGGCGTGAGCTCCTGCGCGAGGGCCAGGTGTTCTACGTGCACAACAAGGTCGACTCGATCGAGAAGACCGCGTCGCGCCTGATGGAGCTGGTCCCCGAGGCGAGGGTCGCGGTGGCGCACGGGAAGATGAACGAGCACCAGCTCGAGCAGGTGATCGTCGACTTCTGGGAGAAGCGGTTCGACGTCCTGGTCTGCACGACCATCGTCGAGACCGGCCTGGACATCTCCAACGCGAACACCCTGATCCTCGAGCGCGCCGACCTGCTGGGCCTCTCTCAGCTGCACCAGCTGCGCGGCCGGGTGGGCCGAGGGCGCGAGCGGGCGTACTCCTACTTCCTGTACCCGCCGGAGAAGCCCCTGACGGAGACCGCGCACGACCGGCTCCAGACGATCGCGGCGAACACCGACCTCGGCGCCGGCATGGCGGTCGCGATGAAGGACCTCGAGATCCGCGGCGCCGGCAACCTGCTGGGCGGCGAGCAGTCCGGGCACATCGAGGGCGTCGGCTTCGACCTCTACATCCGCATGGTCGGCGAGGCGGTGGCCAACTTCCGCGGTGACGTGGAGGAGGAGGTCCCCGACGTCACCATCGAGCTGCCGGTCGACGCGCACATC
Source organism: Cellulomonas sp. P1_G12_2 (assembly GCF_056405535.1). Classification (NCBI taxonomy): domain Bacteria; kingdom Bacillati; phylum Actinomycetota; class Actinomycetes; order Micrococcales; family Cellulomonadaceae; genus Cellulomonas; species Cellulomonas sp. P1_G12_2. The sequence continues at coordinate 990,374 of NZ_JBFUBX010000001.1, forward strand.
CCGCACGACTACATCGCGCACGAGCGGCTGCGCCTCGAGGCGTACCGGAAGATCGCGGCGGCGGCGGACTCGGCGGCCCTCGGCGAGGTCCGGGCCGAGCTGGTGGACCGCTACGGCGCGGTGCCGGCCGCGGTCGACAACCTGTTCGAGGTGGCCGAGTTCCGCCAGCACGTGCGCAACAGCGGGCTGTCGGACGTGACCGCGCAGGGCAAGTTCATCCGGTTCGCGCCGGTGGATCTGCCCGAGTCCGCCCAGCTGCGCCTGAAGCGGCTCTACCCAGGGTCGGTGCTCAAGCCCGCGGTGCGGACGGTGCTGGTGCCCTGGCCGATGACGGCACGCATCGGCGGCAAGCCGGTGCAGGGCCGCGAGGTCATGCTCTGGGCCAGGCAGTTCATCGACGCGATCGTGCGGGGCGACGTCTCGGCGGCGGCGACGGTGGGCGCCGCGCGCAGGTGAGGGCCCTACGATGACCCCGATCGACGAGCGACGACGCAGGAGGTCTCAGGTGGCGGTGCAGTGGCGTGCGGGAGTGCGGGCAGCGGGTGTGCTCGTCGCGCTCGCGACGACGGCCGGTCTGGCGGGGTGCGCCGGGCMGCCCGGCGCGGCCGCGGTGGTCGACGGCACGGCGATCCCCACCGCGGACGTGAGCGCGGCGCTCGAGGAGCTCGCACCGTGGTTCCAGGGCGTGACGACGACCAACGTCCTCGCCGTGCTCGTGCAGGAGCCCACCGTGGTCGAGCTCGCGGCCGAGAAGGGCGTCGGTGTCTCGGACGAGGACGCCGAGGCGCTGCTCGCCCAGGTGGTGCAGCAGAAGGTGCAGGGCGCGACGGCCACGTTCACCGACCCGTCGCTGGCCGTCGCCCGCTACTCGATCGCGTACACCAACCTGCAGGGGCTCCCGGAGGACGAGGGTATCGGCGACGAGATCGACGCGCGCCTGCGTGAGCTCGACGTGGAGGTGAACCCGCGGTTCGCCTCGCTGGCGGACGGCAACCAGGTGGCCGAACCCGTCCCCGCCCCGTGGCTGGTCACCTCCGCGGCTCCGGCTCCCGACGACGAGTCGACGGAGCCTACGCCGGAGCCGACGCCCTCGGCGTCGTGACGGACCCGCAGCCGGACCCCCTGCGCGCCCTCGTGCGCGTGATGGACCGGCTGCGCTCGCCGGGCGGCTGCCCGTGGGACGCCCAGCAGACGCACGAGTCGCTGGTGCCGTACGTGCTCGAGGAGGCCCACGAGCTGGCGGAGGCGATCGAGACCGACGACCGCGCCGGGCTGCGCGAGGAGCTGGGTGACCTGCTCCTGCAGGTGGTGTTCCACGCCCGCATCGCCACCGAGCACCCCACCGACCCGTTCGACGTGGACGACGTCGCCGCGGACCTCGCCGCCAAGCTGGTGCGCCGGCACCCCCACGTCTTCGAGGGCGCTCCGGTCGAGGGCGACGTGCACGTGCAGTGGGACCGGCTGAAGAACGCGGAGAAGCAGCGCGGGTCGGCACTCGACGGGATCCCGCTGGCGATCGGCGCGCTCGCGCGCGGGCAGAAGGTGCTGGCGCGTGCGCAGCGGGCCGGGATCGACGCCGCGGGACTCGCTCGCGACGTGGACCCGGCCGACGAGGTCGGTCGGCGGCTCCTCGCCGTCCTCGTCGACGCGGAGGCGGACGGCGTCGACGCCGAGGCGGCGCTGCGCGGTGCGGTGCGTCAGCTCGAGGACTCCGTGCGGGCGGTCGAGCAGGTGTCGCGACGCGGCCCGAGCTCGGACAGGTAGCTCGCCCGCTCGGTGGTCCGCTTCGCCACGCCGACCGCCTACTGACCGTCCCCACCGTCATCCGCCGGACGAGGAAGGGCGCCACGTGCGCCCTTCCTCGTCGGCTGTGCAGCCGGTGCCCCAGGACTTTGGACCAGGGACGCGGCCGCCCGCAGTTGCTATGAAGGTTCGGGCGATCATCCGACAGAGGGAAGGAAAGCGCTTGCCGAGAGTCGGTCCGACCCCATAACCTTCCGGTGCCCGCCATGATGGGCGCGGCCGGTCGTCCCCCCGCGACAGGCCACCACAGACGATCCGACGGAGGACCGCAGCGATGCGCATCGGTATCCCGACCGAGAGCCGAGCCGGCGAACGGCTCGTCGCCGCGACCCCGAAGACGGTCGGCCAGCTGGTCGATCTCGGCTACGAGGTCGTCGTCCAGCGTGGAGCCGGTGACGCGGCGACGTTCCGTGCCGAGGCCTACGAGGCCGCGGGCGCGACCGTCGGCGACGCGGCCGACGTCTGGTCCAGCGACGTGGTGGCCAAGGTCCACCCGCCCACGGAGGCCGAGGTCGCCGCGCTGAGCCCGGGCGCCACGCTCGTCGCCATGCTCGCGCCCGCGGCGGCGCCCGCCCTGGTGGAGAGCCTGCACGCGCGGGGCGTCACCGCGCTGGCGCTGGACGCCGTGCCGCGCATCTCGCGGGCACAGGCGCTCGACGTGCTCAGCACCATGTCGAACGTCGCGGGCTACCGCGCGGTCGTCGAGGCCGCCGAGGTCTACGGCGGCATGTTCACCGGGCAGGTCACCGCGGCGGGCAAGACGCCGCCGGCGCGCGTGTTCGTCATCGGTGCGGGAGTGGCCGGACTGGCCGCGATCGGGGCCGCGGGCAGCATGGGAGCCCGCGTCCGCGCGTTCGACGTGCGGCCCGAGGTCGGTGAGCAGATCGAGTCGATGGGCGCGACGTTCGTGCAGGCCGAGGCCGCGCAGCAGGCGGTCAGCTCGGACGGGTACGCGAGCGCGCTGACCGAGGAGCAGGAGCGGCTGACCGCGCAGATGTACGCCGCCGAGACGGCGGACGCGGACATCGTCATCACGACCGCGCTGGTCCGGGGTCAGGCGCCGACGACGATCACCGCGGCCATGGTCGCGGGCATGCGGCCGGGCAGCGTGATCATCGACCTGGCCGCGTCGGGTGGCGGCAACTGCGAGCTCACCGTCCCCGGGCAGGTCGTCGTGAGCGACAACGACGTGACGGTCATCGGGTACACCGACCTGACCAGCCGGATGCCCCAGCACACGTCCCAGCTGTTCGGCACCAACATCGTGCACCTGATGCAGCTGCTCACCCCCGGCAAGGACGGGCAGCTGGTCCTGGACCTGGACGACCCGGTGCAGCGCGGAATGGCCGTGACGCACGACGGCGACCTGCTCTGGCCGCCACCCCCCGTGCAGGTGTCCGCGGCGCCGGCCGCCGTGGCCGGTCCGACCCCCGAGGAGCGGGCGCAGGCCGAGGCCGCCGCGCTCGGGGACAAGAACCGTCGTCGGCAGCGCCGGTCGGTGATCCTCGCGCTCCTGGCCGTGGTCGTGCTGCTGGGGATCTCGTTCGCGCCGGCCGCGTTCCTCGGCCACTTCACCGTGTTCGTCCTCGCGGTGATCGTCGGCTACTACGTCATCTCCAACGTCAGCCACTCGCTGCACACGCCCCTGATGGCCCAGACCAACGCCATCTCCGGGATCATCCTGGTCGGCGCGCTGCTGCAGATCGGCGACGACAGCTGGTTGGTGACCGTGCTCGCGGTCGTCGCCGCGGCCGTCGCCAGCATCAACGTGTTCGGCGGGTTCCTCGTCGCCAACCGCATGATCCGTATGTTCCGGAAGGACGCCTGAGCTCGTGCTGACCTCCCTGGCCCAGGCCGTCTACCTCGGCGCCGCCATCCTGTTCATCCTCAGCCTCGCGGGGCTGTCCAAGCAGGAGACCGCGCGCCGCGGCAACCTCGCCGGCATGGTGGGCATGGGGCTCGCGCTCGCCGCGACCGTCGCGCTCGCCCTGGAACGCTCCGAGCGTCCGGTCGAGGTGACCGCGGTGCTCATCCTCGTGGTGTTCCTCGTCGGCTCCACCGTGGGCACGTGGCAGGCGCGTCGCGTCGAGATGACGCAGATGCCCGAGCTCATCGCGATCCTGCACTCGTTCGTCGGTCTCGCGGCCGTCCTCGTCGGGTACAACTCGTTCCTCACCGAGCCGGCCGACCCCGCGCACCTGGTCGAGGTGTTCCTCGGCGTGCTCATCGGCGCCGTGACGTTCACCGGGTCGATCGTCGCGTTCCTCAAGCTCTCGACGCGGATCAGCTCGGCGCCGCTTATGCTCCCGGGCCGCAACTGGCTGAACCTCGGCATGGTCGTGGTCTCCGGGGGGCTGATGGCCTGGTTCCTGGGCACCGGTGCCGTGCTGCCGCTGCTGCTGATGACGGCCGTCGCGCTGCTGCTCGGGTGGCACCTGGTCGCCTCGATCGGCGGCGGGGACATGCCGGTGGTCGTCTCGATGCTCAACTCGTACTCCGGCTGGGCGGCCGCTGCGGCGGGCTTCATGCTCAGCAACGACCTGCTCATCGTCACGGGCGCCCTCGTCGGCTCCTCCGGTGCGATCCTGTCCTACCTCATGTGCACGGCCATGAACCGGTCCTTCATCTCCGTGATCCTCGGCGGGTACGGGGCCGAGGGCGGCACCGTGGTGGCGTCCGACGTCGACCTGGGGGAGTACCACGAGATCAAGGCCCCGGAGGCGGCGGAGCTGCTCACGGAGGCCCGCACGGTCATCATCACGCCCGGGTACGGCATGGCCGTGGCCAAGGCGCAGTACCCGGTGGCCGAGCTCGTGGCCAAGCTGCGGGCGCGGGGCATCGAGGTGCGGTTCGGCGTGCACCCGGTGGCGGGCCGGCTGCCCGGGCACATGAACGTGCTGCTCGCCGAGGCGAGGGTGCCGTACGACATCGTGCTCGAGATGGACGAGATCAACGGCGACCTGGCGGAGACCGACGTCGTCCTGGTGATCGGCGCCAACGACACGGTGAATCCGGCCGCGCTGGACGACCCGTCGTCGCCGATCGCCGGCATGCCGGTGCTCGAGGTGTGGAAGGCCGCGCGCGTCATCGTGTTCAAGCGGTCGATGGCCACGGGTTACGCGGGCGTGCAGAACCCGCTGTTCTTCCGCGACAACACCTCGATGCTGTTCGGGGACGCCAAGGACCAGGTCGAGCACATCATGCTCGCCCTCTGACGGAGAACGTCCACCAGTCGAAGGGCCTAGGGCGGCCGTTCGGCCACGCCACTAGGGTGAGGTCGTAAACCCACCCGCTTCAGAAGGAGCACCCATGGCCAGCATCGAGGCCGTCGGCGCCCGCGAGATCTTGGACTCGCGCGGCAACCCCACTGTCGAGGTCGAGGTCGCACTCGACGACGGCACCATCGCCCGCGCCGCGGTCCCCTCCGGTGCCTCGACCGGCGCGTTCGAGGCCGTCGAGCGCCGTGACGGCGACTCCGCCCGGTACCTGGGCAAGGGCGTCGAGGAGGCCGTCGCGGCCGTCATCGACGAGATCGCCCCCGAGCTCATCGGCTTCGAGGCCACGGAGCAGCGCCTGGTCGACGGTGCGCTGATCGACCTCGACGGCACGCCCAACAAGGGCAAGCTCGGCGCCAACGCGATCCTCGGTGTCTCGCTCGCGGTCGCCAAGGCCGCCGCCGACTCGGCCGACCTGCCGCTCTTCCGCTACCTCGGTGGCCCGAACGCCCACGTGCTGCCGGTCCCGATGATGAACATCCTCAACGGTGGGTCGCACGCCGACTCCAACGTCGACATCCAGGAGTTCATGGTCGCCCCCATCGGTGCGACGACGTACCGCGAGGCGCTGCGCACCGGCGTCGAGGTCTACCACTCCCTGAAGTCCGTGCTGAAGAGCAAGGGCCTGTCCACGGGCCTCGGCGACGAGGGCGGCTTCGCCCCGAGCCTGGGCAGCAACCGCGAGGCGCTCGACCTCATCCTCATCGCCATCGAGAAGGCCGGCTTCACGCCGGGCGTCGACCTGGGCCTCGCGCTCGACGTCGCCGCGACGGAGTTCTTCAAGGACGGCGCCTACCAGTTCGAGGGCAAGGCCCTGTCGAACGAGGAGATGTCCGCCTACTACGAGCAGCTGGTGAAGGACTACCCGCTGGTCTCCATCGAGGACCCGCTGTCCGAGGACGAGTGGGAGGGCTGGTCCCACCTGGTCGCCACCATCGGCGACAAGGTCCAGATCGTCGGCGACGACCTGTTCGTCACCAACCCCGAGCGCCTGCGCAAGGGCATCGAGCTCAAGGCCGCCAACTCGCTGCTGGTCAAGCTCAACCAGATCGGCACGCTGACGGAGACGTTCGACGCCGTCGAGCTGGCCCAGCGCAGCGGCTTCACCACGATGACCTCGCACCGCTCCGGCGAGACCGAGGACACCACGATCGCGGACCTGTCGGTGGCCACGAACGCCGGCCAGATCAAGACCGGTGCCCCGGCCCGTGGCGAGCGCATCAACAAGTACAACCAGCTGCTCCGCATCGAGGAGGAGCTGGACGACGCCGCACGCTACGCCGGTCGCTCCGCCTTCCCGCGGTTCACGGCCTGACACACCTCGACGGCCGGTAACCCGCACGGGTGGCCGGCCGTCGGCGTGCCCGGGGTCAGGGGGTGGCGTGGACGGAGACGACGGGCTCGGGCGCCACCTCGTCGGAGACGACGGCGAAGAACATCGAGGCCGCGACCGCGACGAGGGACGTGACGACGGCCACGGGGACGGTGGCGACGAACGTGGTCCGCCAGGCCGCACCGTGCGGGCCGCCGCGCCGCCAGAGGATCGCGCTCGCCACCGCGAGCGCGACCGCCGCGGGCGCGGCGAGCCAGGCGACGACGCTCAGCGGTGCGAGCAGGAGCCCGAGGACCAGGCCTCCGAGCGCGACGAGCACGACTCCGAGCGGTGAGTCGGTGGCAGACCGACGGGCGGGCGCGGCCGGGGGAGCCGTCTCCGGGCTCCAGGCTGCGGCGACGTCGTCGACCGGGCCGAGGTCCGACAGGATCCGGTGGACGTCCTCGGGAGTCGGTTCGTGGCCGAGCTCCTGGACGGCGGCGTCGATGTGCTCGCGGATCGAGTCGACGATGTCCGCCCGCTCGGCCGGGTCGGCGCCCGCGAGCCTGCGGTCCAGGTCGGCGAGGTAGGCCGCGACGAGCGGCGAGGCGGTGCGCATCAGGCGATTCCCTTCATGAGGTGGTCGACGCCGGAGCGGAACGGCTCCCAGACCGCGACGAAGGCGCGCAGCGCCTCGCGGCCCTCGTCGGTGAGCGCGTGGTACCGGCGGGGCGGGCCGGTGGGCGACTCCTGCCAGGTGGTGTCCACCCAGCGGCGACGACGCAGCCGGGTGAGCAGCGGGTAGAGCGTGCCCTCGGAGCCGAAGAGGATGTCGTCGCCCCCGAGCGCGCGGGCGATGTCCTGACCGTAGGAGGGCCCGCCGTCGAGGTGCGCGAGCACGCAGTACTCGAGGGTGCCGCGGCGCAGCTGGGTGAGAACCGCGTGCGCGTCCGATCCTTCCGGTTCCATGTGTCGCATGGTAGCGAGTGACGCATGGAACCTGTCAACGGCGTCCGGCGCGCCACGGAGAGCGACCTCCGCCCAGGTCGGGACGGTCCGGGGCAGAATCGACGCATGTCCGCCCCCCGACGCCCGGCGTCCCCGAGCGCCCCGGGTCGGCGCCCGGCGGTCCCGCGTCCCGGGGCGCCGACGCCCGCGGCGAACGTGCCGCGCGGGAACACCGGCGGACGCCCCGCGGCGCCACGGTCGTCGTCCCCCCGATCCGGCGCGACACCCCGCGTCGGCCCGACGCCCTCGTCGTCCGCCCGGCCCTCCTCGTCGCGGCCCGCCGCGTCCCGTCCGGCCACCCGGGGAGCCCCGACGCCGCCGCGCGGCACGCCCCGCGCGGAGCGGGTGCAGGTGCGCGTGCCCCGGCTGTTCACGGTGCGCGCGATGGTGTTCTCCTGCGTGCTCCTGCTGGCCTTCGTGCTGGTCTACCCGACCCTGCACTCCTACCTGCAGCAGCGCGTCGAGGTGGACCAGCTGCGCAGCCAGGTCGAGGCGGCCCGGCAGCGCAACGACGACCTCCAGGCCGACCTGCGACGCTGGGACGACCCCGCGTACGTGACGGCACAGGCGCGGGAGCGGCTCTCGTTCGTGCTGCCGGGGGAGAAGGCGTTCCGCGTCGTCGACCCCGAGACCGTCCCCGACGCCCCGCCCGCCACCGACGGCTCTGCGCCGGTGCTCGACGCGGGCTCGACGCTGCCCTGGTACGCGAACGTCTGGGAGTCGGTCGAGGTGGCGGGTCAGACGCCGGTCGCGGGCGACAATGGGACGCCCGCTGCGCCCGCAGGCGGCTGACCCACCCGCACGAACGGACCTCTCAGTGCCTCCCTCCTTCGATGCCGTGTCCGACCAGGACCTCGCCGTCCTCGCCGAGCAGCTGGGCCGCCCTCCGCGCGGCGTCGTCGGCATCGCCGCGCGCTGCGTCTGCGGACGTCCCCTGGTGGTCCGCACCGCCCCGCGGCTGGACGACGGCACCCCCTTCCCGACGACGTACTACCTCACCTGCCCGCCCGCGGTCGCGGCCGTGAGCACGCTCGAGGCCGGCGGTCTCATGAAGGAGCTCACGGCCCGGCTGGGGGAGGACGAGGAGCTGGCGGCGGCCTATCGTCGCGCCCACGACGCCTACCTGGTGGACCGCGAGGCGCTCGGGCACGTGGAGGAGATCGCCGGCATCTCGGCCGGGGGGATGCCGACGCGCGTGAAGTGCCTGCACGTCCTGGTGGGGCACGCGCTCGCTGCAGGCCCGGGGGTCAACCCGATCGGCGACGAGGCACTGGCCCTGATCCGCGACGAGTGGCGCCCTGACCGCTGCACCTGCTGACCGGTGCGAGGATGGTCCGCGTGACGCGTGTGGCTGCCATCGACTGCGGGACCAACTCGATCCGACTCCTCGTCGCCGACGTGGATCCCGACGCCGGGACGCTGGTGGACCTGGACCGTCGCATGGAGGTCGTCCGCCTGGGTCAGGGGGTCGACCGGACCGGGCGCATCGCCCCCGAGGCCCTCGAGCGCACGCTCGACGCGGCCCGCCGGTACAACGACGTGTGCACCGAGCTGGGCGTCGAGGCGATCCGGTTCGTCGCCACGTCGGCGTCGCGCGACGCCGAGAACCGCGCGGACTTCGTCGCCGGCGTGCACGCGGCGCTCGGCGTCGAGCCCGAGGTCGTCGACGGGCAGGAGGAGGCCGAGCTCTCGTTCCGTGGGGCCACCGGCGTGCTCGGCGCGAGGCACCCGGGACCGTTCCTCGTCGTCGATCTCGGCGGCGGCTCGACCGAGCTGGTGCTGGGCACCACCGCGCCCGAGGCGGCCTACTCGATGGACGTCGGCTGCGTGCGGATGACCGAGCGCCACCTGCGCAGCGACCCGCCGACCGCCGCGGAGATCGCCGCCGCGCACGCCGACGTCGCCGCGGCGCTGGACACGGCGTCGGCCGTCGTGCCGCTCGGCAAGACGGTCACGCTCGTCGGCCTGGCCGGGACGGTCACCACGGTCACCGCGCACGGGCTGGGCCTGCCCGCCTACGACCCCGCGGTCATCGACGGGTCGGTGCTGCCGGTGGACGTGGTGCTCGCCGCGTGCGACGACCTGCTGACCCGGTCCCGGGCGGAGCGTGCGTCCCTCGGGTTCATGCACCCCGGTCGCGTCGACGTGATCGGCGCCGGCGCGCTGGTCTGGGCGGACGTGGTCCGACGGGTGCGCGACGAGGTCGCCGCCGCCGGGGGACTGCTCACCGAGGTGGTCACGTCCGAGCACGACATCCTCGACGGCATCGCGTGGAGCATCGCCACCCGCTGACCGGCGCCTCCGGCAGGCCCAGGGACTGACGTCCGCACTCCCGCGTCCCCCAACCCGCACGAGCGCGGACGCTACGAAGGCACTCGGCGGGACGTCCGCACTCCCGTGGGTTCCAGCCTGCACGAGTGCGGACGTTGCCGGGGGTGCCAGTCCGCGACACGCCTGCCGCGTTCTGGACGGTAGTGCGCACTGTGTAATAGCGTCGCGTCTGCGGGAGCCGGAGGGGGCTCCCGCACCAGCTTCCCGGCCCGGTACGGTCGATCGCCCAGGTGGGGCGCTCGGCGGCAGGGACGTCGACCGGAGGACGGATGGACACCACACAGCTGCTCAAGGGCGTGCTCGACCTCGCGGTGCTCGCGGTCGTCGCCGACGAGGACGGGTACGGGTACGACGTCGTCCGCCGGCTGCGCGCCGCGGGCATCGAGGAGGTCGGCGACGCGTCGGTGTACGGGACGCTGCGGCGGTTGTACTCGTCGGGCGCGCTGACGTCCTACGTGGTGCCCAGCGACGAGGGTCCGCACCGCAAGTACTACGGGATCAACGCCCAGGGCCGAGCGATGCTCGAGGCCCAGCGCAAGGACTGGCAGGAGTTCGCAGGCACGATGGGCCGCCTGCTCAAGACGGAGGTCGTGCGATGAGCGTGCTGGACACCACGGACGTGCTGGACGTGGCGGGGTACGCCGCAGCGGTGCGCCGGAGCCTGGTCGACCTCGGGCCGGAGCTCGTCGACGACCTCACGGACGACCTCGAGGCGGACCTGGCCGAGGCGCTGGACGACGAGCGCCACGTGGCGCACGGGCGCGGGCTGCTGGACCAGTTCGGCCCACCCGAGGCGTACGCCGCCGAGCTGCGCGCGGCCGCCGGCCTGGCACCGGCCTCGACCGGCGCGCGCCGCGTGCGGGTGCTCGGCGACCCGGTCGAGGACGCCCGGCGGCTGGGGCGCTGGGCCCTGGGACGCCTCCGCGCACTGATGTGGTGGGCGCCCGTGGAGGCGTTCCTCGTCGCGCTGCGGCCGGTCTGGTGGATCGCGCGCGGCTGGGTCGCCTACTCGGCGCTCGTGTACGTGCTCGGTGGGGCGCGGCTCCGGTTCCTGCCCACCGAGCTGGCCCTGTGGCTGATCCTCGCGTTGTGCGTGCTGCTCAGCGTGCAGTGGGGTCGCGGCGCCTGGTTCCAGTCGCGGTCGGTCTCCTGGGTCGCCGTGCTGGGGAACGCGACGGCGGTCGTCCTGGTGCTCCCGGTCCTGGTCACGGTGCAGGACCAGGCCCACCAGCGCGACGAGGTCTACGACTCCTACGTCGCCGGCGCGTTCGGCGGCGACGGCACCCGGACGATCTTCCAGGAGAAGGCGATCGACGGGGTCGTCGTCGACGGCATGCAGGTGAGCAACCTGTTCGTCTACGACGCCGAGGGCAACCCGCTCACGGACGTCCAGGTCTACGACGACCGCGGCCGGCCGGTGCGGACGACCTACGACAACGGCTACGAGCAGTACTGGTTCCCCGAGGGCACCGAGCCGTGGTCGTTCGTCAGCCGGACCGACGCGGACGGCCGTGCGCGCTGGAACGTGTACCCGCTGCGGGGTGCGCCCACGTCGCAGTTCGTCTACGGCGACGACGGGGTGCAGGTGCTCCCCGTCGGGACCAACGCGTCCACGCCGCCGTGGCCGTTCGCGAAGGCCCCGGCCCTCGACGCCCCCGCGGATGTCTCCATCGGGGCCGAGGGCGTCATCCCCTCGCCGACCGCGACTCCCTGACAGCGTGCCCGACCACGGTGCCGGTCCGGTCTTGGACCGACGACTGCTCCTGCAGCTGGGGGCGGCCGCGGGTGTGCTCGCCGCCTGCTCGCGGGCGCCGTCGGTCCCGGAGCCCACCGCGACGGACTCCGGCTGGGAGCCGCCCGCCGAGCCGATGGCCTTCCCTGAGGGGTTCGTCTGGGGCGCGGCGACGTCGGCGTTCCAGGTGGAGGGCTCCACCACCGCCGACGGCCGCGGGCCGTCCATCTGGGACACCTTCGCCGCCGAGCCGGGACGCATCGCCGACGGTGCGACGGGCGACCCCGCGGCCGACCACTACCGCCGGTGGGAGTCGGACCTCGACCTCCTCGCCGACCTGGGTCTGCCGGCGTACCGGTTCTCGGTCGCGTGGCCGCGCATCCAGCCGACGGGGTCCGGGGCGGTCAACCAGCGCGGGGTCGACTTCTACCGCCGGCTGGTCGACGGCCTGCTCGCGCGGGGCATCCACCCTGCGATCACCCTGTACCACTGGGACCTGCCGCAACCCCTGCAGGACGCCGGCGGCTGGGCGGCGCGCGACACCGCGGACCGGTTCGCGGACTACGCGGCGATCGTGTTCGAGGCCCTGCGCGACGTCGACGCCACGTGGCTGACGCTCAACGAGCCGAAGACGACCGCCTACGTGGGCTACCGGTGGGGTGCGCACGCGCCCGGGATCACCGACGTGGACCAGGCGGCGGCCGCCGTCCACCACCAGCTGCTCGCGCACGGCCGGGCCGTCCAGGCGTTCCGGGCGAGCGGCGCGGCGGGTGGCATCGGCATCGCTCTCAACCTCCTGCCGGTCTACCCCGTGGACCGCGGGGCGGACGCGGCCGCGGTGCGCGTCGACGCGGTGGAGAACAGGCTGTTCCTGGACCCCGTCCTCCTCGGGCGGTACCCGACGGACGCGATCGGCACCCTGGCGGGGCAGCTGCCGGCCGACGCCGAGGCGTTCGAGGGACTCGTCCGCGACGGCGACCTGGAGGTGATCTCCGCGCCGCTCGACCTCCTGGCGATCCAGTACTACGGGGTCACGGGGGTCGACGACGCCGGCAACCAGGTCCCGCTCTACCCGACCTCGGTGGCCACCTGGCAGCAGGTGCACCCCGAGGGTCTGTACGACCAGCTCATGGACCTGCTCATCGACTACCCGGACGCCCCGCCGCTGGTCATCACCGAGAACGGGATCCCGGACCCGACGGCGGAGGGCACGGTCGAGGACGCCGAGCGCCTGGAGTTCCTGCGCGCGCACCTGCAGCAGGCCGCCCGTGCGATCGGCGACGGAGTGCGGCTGACCGGGTACTACGCCTGGTCGCTGCTGGACAACTTCAAGTGGGCCGAGGGCCTGAGCCAGCGGTGGGGGCTGGTGCACGTCGACTTCGAGACGCAGGAGCGGACCCCGAAGGACAGTGCGCGGTGGTACTCGACGATGGTCCGCGCCAACGCGGTGGCGCCGTCCTGAGCCGCACTGTGCCCAGGGTCACCGGCTCCCCGTAGGGCGGCACCATCCCCGCGCGGCTACCGTTGAGGCATGCCTACGCCTGTCTCCGACGTCGCCACCACGCCAGCCGCCGCGGGCGCCACGGCCCGGTCGGGCAAGCCCCGCAAGGTGCCCCGCGTCGTGATCCTCGGCGGCGGCACCGTCGGTCTGTACACGGCCCGGCGGCTGCGCAAGCGCCTCGGCAAGCGCGAGGCGGCCATCGTCGTCGTCGACCCGCGGCCGTACATGACGTACGCGCCGTTCCTTCCCGAGGCGGCGGCCGGCTCGATCGACCCGCGCAACGTGGTCGCCCCGCACCGCCGCGCCCTCAAGGGCGTCGACGTGCTGCAGGGGAAGGTCAGCGAGATCAACCACGGCGGGCGGACCGTGCAGATCACCCCGGAGGAGGGCGACCCCTACTGGATCACCTACGACCACCTGGTCGTCGGGCTCGGCTCGGTCGCGCGCACGTTGCCCATCCCCGGGCTGGCGGAGCAGGGCATCGGGTTCAAGAACGTGGAAGAGGCCATCGCGGTCCGCAACCACGTGCTCAACCGGATCGACATGGCGGCGAGCACCTGGGACCCGGACCTGCGCAAGCGCATGCTCACGTTCGTCTTCGTCGGCGGCGGCTTCGCCGGCATCGAGGCGCTGGGCGAGGTCGAGGACATGGCCCGCGCCGCGGTGAAGTACTACAAGGCGATCGAGCAGGAGGAGGTCCGCTTCGTCCTGGTCGAGGGCTCCCCGCGGATCCTGCCCGAGGTCAGCGAGGAGCTCGGCGGCTACACGCTCGAGCAGCTGCGCAAGCGGGACATCGAGATCCACCTGTCGACCTTCCTCAACAGTTGCGTCGACGGCCACGTGGTCCTCTCGAACAAGATGGAGTTCGACGCCGAGACCATCGTCTGGACGGCCGGCGTCAAGGCCAACCCGGTGCTGCAGAACTCGGACCTGCCGCTGGACAAGCTGGGCCGGGTCACCTGCAACGCGTTCCTCCAGGTGGTCGACGCCGAGGGCACGCCGGTGCCGGACGCGTACGCCGCGGGCGACTGCGCCGCCGTGCCGGACCTGTACAACCCGGGCCAGTTCTGCCCGCCGAACGCCCAGCACGCGCTGCGCGAGGGCAACCACCTGGGCGACAACCTCGCACGCGTCCTGCGCTCGGCCGACGTGACGGAGTACAAGCACAAGAACATCGGCGCGGTCGCGTCGCTCGGCATGTACAAGGGCGTCGCGCAGATGTTCGGTCGCCTGAAGGTCCGCGGGTTCCTCGCGTGGGTGCTGCACCGCACGTACCACGTGGCCGCGATGCCGACCTTCAACCGCAAGATCAAGATCGCCGCCGGCTGGACCGGCTCCCTGCTGTTCCGCCGTGAGGTGGTCGCGCTCGGCACCCTGCACGACCCGCGGGCCGAGTTCCGCGCCGCGTCGGTGCCGGCGAAGCCCCGCGCGGTCGAGCCCGGCGAGGCCGACCCGGCGCTGCCGGCGATCAAGGCCGAGGCGGGGTCGCCTGCCGAGAAGAAGGCCGCGAAGGGCACCAAGAGCGCCTGACCGCCCGCGAGCGAGCCCCTGACCCCCGCCGGGTCGGGGGCTCGTGTCGTCTCTCGGACGGGCGGCACCCCTCCCGTCCGAACCCCGGCGGTGCCACCGGGGTCGCGACTAGCGTGGGGAGCATGTCACCGCCGGCAGCGCGCGAGCCCGAGGGCCAGGCGACCCCGCCGGCGCACGAGGACGCCGCCGTCGACGAGTCCACCACGACCGACGAGGAGCCGCAGCGCCCGCCCGTGGGCGCCGAGCCGCCCCCTCGTCCCGAGGTCGGCGGGGTGGGCTTCGTCGCGACGAGCGCGCCGCCGCCGATGCCGGGGGCGGTCTCGACCGGGATCAGCTTCTGGGTCGGCAGCCTCGCGGCGGGGCTGCTCGCGGCCGGGTCGATCGTGCGCTCGCAGCCGCAGCTGCGCGACCGCTTCGCCGCCGAGGTGGTCGAGCGGGACCCGACGACCACGCTCGCCACCGCGCAGGACGCCGCCAGCGTGCTCGTCTGGATCATGGTCGGTGGTCTCGTCCTGGTGTGGCTGGTGCACCTGGTGCTGGTGCTCCGCACGGCCGGTGGGCACGGGGGAGCCCGCTGGGGCCTGGTCCTGCTCGGGCTGCTCGGCGCGGCGATCGTCCTGCTCGTGCAGGACGTCCTGGCCGACTCCGACGTCTATCTGATCCGCGACCTCAACCGGGTGGCGCTGCTCGCGCAGGCGGGGCTCGCCCTGATCGGCTCGGTCATCCTGGCCTCCCGACCCTCGGGCCGATGGTTCAGGGAGCTGCGGCGCCGGCGCTGACCGTGGGGCTGTCGGAGTGCAGCGGACGCGTCGCGGAGAGCAGCCGGCGTGCCGCGCGAGCCACCTCGGGCACCCGGTCGTCGCCCACGAGGTCGAGCATCCGGGCGAGCGCGTCCTGCGCGAGCCGCCGGTCGCGGCCCTCGACGGCGACGTCGAGCGACCTGCGGAGCTCCTCCACGCCGCTGCGCCGGGACAGCTCGGTGGTCAGCTCGGCCGTGTCGAGCTGGTTGCCGCGCAGCAGGGCCAGGCAGGTGCGGACACCGAACATGCCGAGGCGGTCCAGCAGCTCGGCGCGCGCGTGCGCGGACACCGGTACGGACAGGGACGGGCGCCGGAAGCGGTCCACGGACAGCAGCAGCTCCTCGACGACCGTGCGGTCCAGCGCGGCGAGCGCGCGCAGGTCGGCCGCCTCGTCCGGCTGCAGGGTCTGCGCGGTCTCGGCGAGCAGGCCGGCCACGGGCAGCGCGACCCCGCACAGCCGGGTCACGTCCGGGTTCTCCCGGTGGCGCCGGGCGAGGCGCTCCGCGGACACCAGGGCGTCGATCCGTCCGGCGCCGACCTCGTCCGCGCGGGCCACCACGGCGATCGTGCTGGCGACGGAACCCTCGCCGCGCAGCCGCGCCAGGTCCTCGAGGTAGCGCACGTCCGCGCGCCGCACCTGGCGCACCAGGTAGACGACCACGTCGACGGCCGACGTGACCGCGTCCGTGGCGAGGAACTCGTGCGACCGGCGCGACGCCACCCCGGAGAGGGCGTCGAGCCCCGGGGTGTCGATGAGCGTGCGCTCGCGCAGCACCGGCGCGGGCCACCACACGTCGACGTGGTCGATCTCGTCCACGGGCACTCCGCGCAGGTCGAGCTGGAGCCCGGTCCGACCCGCCATCGCGGGGCTCTCCCACGAGCGGCCCGACCGGGGGTGCACGGCGACGCGCGGCGTCTCCCCGTACCGGTACCAGGTGACGGTCTGCGTGCACTCCGACAGGTCCGACGCCGCCACCCGCGCACCCACGAGCGCGTTGAGCAGCGTCGACTTGCCCGACTTGATGAGTCCCGCGAACCCGACGGTCAGCGGTCGCTCGAAGCGCTCCACCAGCCCGCGCAGCTCCGTGGCGACCAGCGGGTCGCCGGCGCAGGCGTCCGCGGCGGCCTGCAGCAGCTCGCGTGTGCGGCGAGCCGTCGGGCGCAGCGGCCCGTCGAGGTCCCCGGGGTCCCCCTGCCGGCGACGGCGGCCCGTGGTCCGCACCCGGAGGTCTTCGTCGGTCATGCCGGCACCGCCTCGAGCGCGGGCAGCGCGTACCGCTCGGCGTCGGCGCGCAGCTGCTCGAGGTCGGCGACGCGGGCGCGCAGCTCGCCCAGGGTCCCGGCACGTTCACCGGGGCCGGTCCGGGTGGCCTCGCGCGCGGAACGGATCGACTCGTCCAGGGACCGCACGAGCTCGTCGGCACGGGTGGTGAAGTGGTCGCGCAGCACCCGCTGCAGCCGCCGCAGCCGGTCCTTGGAGTCCTTGCTGACCTGGAAGACGACCTCGTCGAGGTGCCGCTTCACCGCGACCTTGGCCTCGGCCTGGCGTTTGCGTACGCGGTTGGCCTTGTCCTCGCGGTACGCCCGACCCCCCAGGATGACGCCGACGCCGACCGAGATCGGGTTGATCAGCGACATGCCGAGGGCGATCGCGGTGACCATGCCGAACATCAGCACGCCGCCGTAGGAGCCACGCAGCGCCACGATGATCTTCTGGGTGCGGGACACCCGGTCCACCTCGACGCGCTCGAGCCGCGCGACCAGCTCCAGCGCCTCGTCGTCGTCGCCCGCCACGAGCTCCGGCAGGGCGACGTCGGTCGCGTCGAACTGGGCCGCGACCTGCGCGGCGAGCCACTGCGCGCGCTCGTGAGCCCAGACGAAGTTCGCCGCGACCGTGGCCCGCACCCGCTGGCCGAGCCAGTCGTCGAACTCGTCCCACACCGGTCCGGGGTCGGTCTCGTCGATCGCCTCCTCGGCCTCGCGCCCGATCCGCCGCAACCGGTCGCGCAGGTCGTACTCGATGTCCGCCGTCAGGTCCGTCACGCCGTCCTGGAGCACCTGCTGCCAGCGGGCGCTGCGCCGGCGCAGCTCACCCGCGTTCTGCCGCCCGGTCTGCAGGCCGGCGATGAGCGTCTCGCCGCCGGCCGGGTCCTCCAGCGCGGAGAGCTGCGCGCGGCCGGCCATGAGGAGGTGGTCGGTGACCGTCAGCACGTCGTGGGCGACCGAGCGCCGGGCGAGCACGCCCGCGTTGTCGACGACCTCGTCGCGCAGGTAGCGGACCAGCTCGGGGAAGCCGGACTCGTCGTGCAGGTCGCGGTCCTGGCGTCGCGCGGCGAGCAGCCGGAGGTTCGAGGACACGGGGATGAGCGGCGCGCGCACGCCGGCCCGCTGCAGGTGGCGACGGTCGAGGTCCGCCACGGCCCGCCAGTGCGGGTACAGGTCGGTCTTGGTGAGCACGCACGCGACGTTCGGGCACACCGCGAGCGCCTGCTGGAGGAACTCGATCTCGGGTGCGGAGTACTCCTGCCCGGCGTCGGAGACGAGGAGGACGGCGTCCGCCGACGGCAGCGCGGCCATCGTCGCCGCGCCCTCGGCCGAGCCGATCCCGCCCACGCCCGGCGTGTCCACGAGGACGAGGCCTCCGGCGAGGACGTGCCGGGGCAGGCCCACCTCCGAGCAGTCGACGGGCGAGCCGTCCGGGGCCCGGCGCTCCGCGACGCACCGCGCGTGCGCGTCGATGGGGATCGTCGTCCTGCGCAGGCGCGCCGGATCCACGTCCCGCGTGCCGTCCGCGGACGGGGGCAGACCGATGAGCACCGCGGTCGGTGCCGCCGACCAGCCGACGACCGTGGTCACGGACGTCGCGACGTCGTCGTCCACGGGGCACACCGGGGCGTTGACCAGCGCGTTGACTAGCTGGCTCTTGCCCTGCTTGAGCTCCCCGACCACCAGCACGCGGACGTGCGGGTCGTGCAGCCGCCGGCGGGCGTGGCGCAGGCGCTCCAGCAGGTCGGCGCGGTCGGCGTCGCCGGACAGCGCCTCGGCGCGGTCCAGCAGATCCATCAGCGGCAGCACGGCAGCTCCTCCAGGTCGCCGCGCGCACGGGCGGGTGCACAGCGCGCGGCCGACCGGCCCGGGGCCTGGCGCCCCGGGACCGGTCGGTGGTGCGTCGGGTCAGACGTCGACATCGACGAAGTCGTCGTCGGACTGGTCCGTGTACGAGCTGTCGTCGTCGATGAAGTCGTCGTCCGAGTTGTCGGTCGAGCTGTCGTTGCCCGAGTTGTCGACGTCGATGCCGTCGTCGTCGGAGTTGTCGGTGTGGTCGTCGATCGAGTTGTCGCTGTGGTCGTCCACCTCGCTGTGGTCGTCGACCGAGTTGTCGGTCTCGGAGTGGTCGTCCGTCGAGCTGTCGTTGCCCGAGTTGTCGACGTCGATGCCGTCGTCGTCGGAGTTGTCCGTCTCGGAGTGGTCGTCCATCGAGTTGTCGGTCTCGGAGTGGTCGTCGACGGAGTTGTCGGTCTCGGAGTGGTCGTCCGTCGAGCTGTCGTTGTGCGAGTTGTCGACGTCGATGCCGTCGTCGTCCGAGTTGTCGCTGTGGTCGTCGACGGAGTTGTCGGTGTGGTCGTCCGTCGAGTTGTCGTTGTGCGAGTTGTCGTTGTCGACCCCGTCGTCGTCGGAGTTGTCGGAGTTGTCGTTGTACGAGTCGCTCGGGTTGTACGAGTCGGTGGTGTTGCCCTGGTTCGAGTTGTCGGTGTTGCCGACGGAGTTCCCCTCGCCGACCACGTTCTCGTCGCCGACGACGACCGTGCCGGAGATGTCCCGCCCTGCCGCCACCCCGCCGCCGGACGCGACCACCGTGTCGAGGTCGAACATCTGGTGCACGTCGCCGTCCGCCCAGATGTTCTGGTTGACCGACGAGTCGACGATCGTGTCCCGGTCGTCGATCGAGGTGGTGTTGTACGTGTACGTCTGGAACACCTGCTGGAGCGCGGGGATCGCGGCGCTCACCCCGACGCTCCCGCCTCCGGCCAGCGCCGCCGACGACCCTCCGTCGCTCGCGCCGCCACCGCCACCGCCGGCCGATCCGCCGCCGCCCGTGGACGACTGCGTGGCGCCGAGCGTGTTGCCGCCCGTGGTGTAGTCGCGGTCGAAGCTGGACGGCGACGCGTCCATCAGCACCGGCATGATGTCCTCGATGTCGACGGACGTGATGTCGCCGAGGCCGTGGTCCTCGAGCGTGCCCTGCGGGTCTCTGGCGAAGGCCGCGGCGGTCTCCGGGTCGCGCAGGAGGTTGAGGATGAAGTCGAGCAGGGTGCTCGCGACGCTGGACATGGTGTTCCTCTCGGTCGGAGTGCCGATCCCGGTCGGCTCACGTCGACGCTAGGGAGGCCGTGGCGGGCGTCCATCGGGGGCCTCCCCCCTCGCGCGACCGGTGCATTGGGGGCTCCGGACGCCTGGTGGCCGGACGACGGGGGGTTCCGGGCCCGTGCCGGCAGGGGTGAAATCGTCCGGTCCGCACTCGAGGCCGACCCGGCACCGGGGGTTCACGGGAGAGGTCTGACCAGCGGCTACGCCCGCCCCCCGCGGAGAGCGCAGGACCCCGGGCATTAGGGGCAATCGGGACGGAAGGTGCTTTTCGCCCGGCCGGAGAGCATCATGCGAGGGGGAGGGGGCCCGGCGACGTGGCCAGGCCCGCACCGAACGTACCGACGAGCCGTGCAGTAGCGCGCGGTCGGCGCAGTGGGGGACGACGGCATGCACTCCGACGATGTGGGCGCCACCGGCGTGGTTCAGGTGGAACGGTTGCTCCGGACTATCGAGGAGGACCCGCGGGCGCCCCGCCTCGTCGCGGTCACCGGTCCGGGGGGCAGCGGCAAGACCCTCGCGCTCCGGTCGCTGCAGACGCTCTACGCGCGCGACGGGAACGGTCGGGGCCGTCCGCGCGACGACCTCGACGAGGGTCCGCTGATCGTCGACGACGTGCACGAGCTCGGTGACGACGCGGTGCGGCGCATCGTCGCCGCGGCGCACCGCCCCGGGGCGCAGGTGACCGTGGCGTTCCGTCCGTGGCCCGTCGAGCGCGGTCTGGGGGAGCTGCGCGACCTCATCGGAGAGCGCGGGACGACGGTCAGCCTCGACTCGCTGGACCGTGGCCAGGTCGAGGCCCGCGCGCGCCACCGCCTCGGCCACCACCTGGACGGTGCGGCCGTCGACGCGCTCACGGCGTTCACCGGTGGCGTCCTGTGCCTCGTGGACGCGGTGCTCGACGGGGCCGACGGAGTGGGGCCGCAGCCGTGGGACCGTCCTGGCGTGCTCGCCGCCTGGGACCCGGTCAGGCGGCTCGCGGGAGTCGGGGACGCCGACCTCCCGCTCATGCGGGACGTGGTGCTGGCGATGTGCCTCGGCGCTCCGTCCGATCCCGGCACGCTGACCACGGTGCTCGGGTGCGGGCCGACCGAGGTGGCCGAGGCGCTCCAGCACGTCCGGGTCAGCGGACTGCTGTGCCCCGACGGCTCCGTGGTCCCCGCCGTGCGCGACGCCGCGCTGGCCACCACCTCGCCGGAGCGCAGCGACTCGGTCCTGGCGAGCGTGCTCACCACGCTCGAGGACCACGGCACCCCGGTGCTCGAGATCGTCGGCCGGACCGCGGGCGTCACCGTCCACCACGCCCGGCTGGCCGCGTTGCGCACGCGCGCCGCGCACGAGCAGGTCGACCAGGACCCGGCGCGCGCAGCAGGCCTGTTCGCCGACGCCGTCGCCGCCGGTGCGGACGGCGAGGCCCTCGCCGTCGACCGTGCGCGCAGCGCCGCGCTGGCCGGGGACGTGCAGACCGCGACGAGGCTGGCCGACGAGGCTCTCGCGCACGCCACGGGCGCCCGGGCCGCCGACGCGGCCCGCGTGCTCGGTGCGGCGCTCGCGTTCGAGGGGCTGGAGAGCCACGCCGCCGCGGTGTACCGGCCGCTCGCGGACGCCGGCGACGTCGCCGCGGCACAGCTGTGGTCGTTGGCCGCGCTCGCCACCGGGCGTGCCGCCGGGCAGCGCCCCGACTGGCCCGCGGACGGGCACCCGCCGAGCCTCGAGGACGGGTCGCGCGAAGCCATGGTGCGCGGCGTGCAGCAGTCGCTCGAGGGCGACGGGATGGTCGCGCTCCCGACCCTGCTCGAGTCCGCGGCGATGCTGCGCCCGCGCGGACGCGGGGCGTTGCTCCCCGACACACCGGCGGCGCTCGCGGCGCTCGTGGCCCTGCACTGCGGCGCGAGCGTGCACGCGGTGACGACGTTGCGGGAGGCGATCGCCGCGGGGCTCGGTGGCCCGGTGGCGCAGCCGCGCCACCACCTGCTGCTCGCGTGGTCCTCGATGCTGGACGGGCGCCTGGACGAGGCGGCGGAGGCGGCGTCCCTCGCCGAGCGTGCGGCCGGCGGTCGGTTCGGCACGCGCGACGAGCTGTTCGCCCGCGCGATCGACGTGGGGCTCGCTCGCCGGTCCAACGACCTGGCTGCCCTGGTGCAGGTGTGGCCGACCGCGCTCGACGCGCTGGTGCGGCGGCCGCCGGACCTGTTCGGGCTCCTGCCGCTCGGCGAGATCGCCGTGGCCGCCGCCCGGCTGAGCGAGGCCGACCGGGTGGCATCACACCTCGAGCAGGCCGCCGTGCTGCTCGGGGGGCTGGGCCACCCGGTGCTCTGGTCGGTCCCGCACCACTGGTACGGGATCCAGGTCGCGGTCGTGGCGGAGCGGCCCGACTGGCTCGAGCGCCACACCAGGCCCCTCGCCGCCGCCGCCCGGGAGAGCCACTACGCCGAGGTCCTGTCGGATGCCGCCCGGATCTGGCTCCAGGTCCTGGGCGCACGGGTGGACCCGCCCGCCGTCGAACGGGCCGCCCGGAGGCTCGTCGCCGTCGGCATGGCCTGGGACGGGGCCCGGCTCGTCGGGCACGCGGCTGCGCGCACGCCCGACCGCGCGTCGATGGTCGGCCTGCTGCAGACCGCCCGGTCGATGCGGCCCGCTCGCGAGGAACCGCCGGCCCCGGCACGGCGTCGCGCCCGGGTGTCGACCCCCGCGGCGAAGCCGCTGCTGAGCGGTCGCGAGCTGGAGGTCGCGCGTCTGGTGGTGGACGGCCAGACGTACCGGCAGATCGCCGAGCGGCTGTACATCTCCCCGAAGACCGTCGAGCACCACGTCGCGCGCATGCGTCAGCGGCTGGACCTGCACTCCCGCGGCGAGCTGCTGGCCCACCTGCGTGGCCTGCTCAGCCAGGCGCCGGTCAGCTGACGCCCGGCCCGCCGTGACGCGGTGAGGCGCGCAGGTCGACGGCGCGCCTCGCCGGCCCTGGCAGGATGTGGCGCGGCCCCCGTAGCCCAACTGGCAGAGGCAGCCGGCTTAAACCCGGCACAGTCCGGGTTCGAACCCCGGCGGGGGCACGATCGCGACGGAGCGGACCGGGCCTCAGTAGCGGGCGGCGCCTCGCTCGTTGTCGAAGATCGAGCGGCAGCCGGGGCACTCGCCACCGTCGGGGCCGTCGTCCTCGGGGAACTTGGTGGTCGGCGTCACGAACACGCCGCAGATGCTCATGCCGTCCCGGAAGAAGTGCTGCTGCTTGTCGTTCTGGGTGAGTCGCAGCCAGCCCTCGGGATACGTCGTCTGCATGGTGTCCATCGTCTCGCCGGGATCGTCGCCCCGAGCATGACGAAAGGCCCGGCTCGTCCGTCAGGCGAGGCCCTCCGCCGCCTCCGCCTGCTCGATCGTCGCCAGCCAGTCCCGCTTGGTCGCGCGCCAGCCCTCGTCGTCGGTGCCGAGGCGCCAGTAGCCCGAGACCGACAGCTGCTCCCGGCCGACCCCGCGGTCGGTGCGCACGTGCCGGCGCAGCTCGCGGACCACCCCGGCCTCGCCGTGCACGAACGCGCTCACCGGCGCGGGGAGCTCCGGGAGGGCGACGACGGTGTCGACGAGGGCCAGGCCGGCCACCGCGACACCCTGGTGCACCCAGAGGACCTGGACACCCGCGGGTCGGGCCAGCGGGATCTCGTCCTCGGGACCGTGCACCTCGATCACGGCGTGCCCGACGGCGTCGGCGGGGAGCCGCTCGAGCGCGACGGCGATGGCCGGCAGGGCGCTCGCGTCGCCGGCGAACAGGTACGACGCCGCGGTCGGGTCCGGCGACCACGCGCCTCCGGGGCCGCTGAGCAGGACCTCGTCACCGGGCGCGGCGCTCGCCGACCACGGCCCGGCGATCCCCTCGTCGCCGTGGACGACGAAGTCGAGCGTGAGCTCACCGGCCACCGGGTCGAAGTCGCGGACCGTGTAGGAGCGCTGGCGGGGCTGGTCCTCGGGCGGGAGGCTCGCGCGCACGGCGTCCAGGTCGAGGCGGCCGTCCTGGCGGAGCGGACGGGGCGTGCCGTCGGGGAGGAAGAGCACCTTGACGTAGGAGTCGGCGTGCGGCGACGGCGTGAAGGTGGCCAGACCGGGGCCGCCGACGACCACGCGCACCATCGTCGCGGCGATGTGCTCGGTCCGGACCACGTGCGCCACGAGCGGGGCGGGGCGAGGGCGGGCCGGTGCGTCGGTCATCGAGGTCCTTCGTCCGGGGGCGGGTGTGCGGCCGCCCACGCTAGCCGAGCCCGCTGTCAGGCGCGTCCCCCCGGGCACGACGACGGGGACGGCCCCCTCCGGACCGTCCCCGTCGGTGTGCCTGGGGTCAGGCGTCGCGCCGCTTCAGCAGCACCGCGGCCACCCCGAGCACGAGCACGATCCACAGGACCAGCACCCCGTAGCCCTGCCAGGCGGTCAGGTCCACACCGACGTCGCTGAACGAGGCCGCGGCCTCGAGCTGCTCGGTCGTCTGCGTGAACTGCTGACCTGCCACTCCCGGCAGGAAGGGGTTGGCGTACTGCAACGGCTTCCACGGGATCGCGCTGAACAGGATCGGCGCCACGAGCAGGAGCCCGAGGACGGTCGCCAGGGCGGCCGCCGAGTGACGCAGGAGCGCGCCGAGGGCGTACGAGAACAGCGCGATCGTCGCCAGGTACACCGCGGTCCCGACCAGCGGCCGGATCATCTCCGGGTCGGTCACGTCGATCGAGAAGTCCTGGCTGTCGAAGAACAGCCACTGGAGCGCCACGGACAGCGCGACAGCGACCAGCGCGACGACGAACACCGAGACGACGAGCACGATCCCCTTGGACCAGAGCACCGGCAGCCGCTTGGGTGCGGCCGTCAGGCTCGAACGGATCATGCCGGTGCTGTACTCGCTGGTGATGGTGAGCGCACCGAGCACGGCGACGGCCAGCTGGGCGAGCGTCACGGCGATGCTCAGCGGGTCGAGCGGGTTGCCCGCGGTGCCCTCCGGCGGGCCGCCCTCCGCCGGGCTGGGCACGTTCACGAAGGCCAGGCTGATCAGGACGACCAGCCCGACCGTGGCGATCAGGAAGATCGAGAGCGTCCACGTGGTGGAGCGCACGGACCAGAACTTGATCCACTCGCCGCGCAGCAGGTGACCGAAGCTCAGCTTGTAGCTGGTCGGGGCGGTGGCGTGGCGGTGGGGCTCGGTGGCGACGGCGGTGCTCATCGGGCGTCCTCTCCGGTGGTCTCGTCAGGTGCGGCAACGGGTGCCGGGGCGGGCACGGCGGCGTGGGCGCCCGTCGACCGGGACGGCTCGCCGGGCAGGGCGGCCGAGTGGTACTCGACGGACTCGGACGTCAGGGACATGTAGGCGTCCTCGAGGGAGCCGGTGAGCGGGGTCAGCTCGTGCAGGACGATGGCCGACCGTGCGGCGATCTCGCCGACCTCGGCGGCGGTCGCTCCGTGCACCTCGAGGAGCCCGTCCTCGCTGGGCGTGACCGTGATCGCCGGGCCTGCCAGGCGCGCCGCAAGGTCGGAGGCCTGCGGCGACCGGACGCGGACGCTGGCCTTGGTGGCCTGCGAGATCACCGTGTCGACGGGGCCGTCGGCGATGATCTTGCCGCGGCCGATGACGATCAGGTGGTCGGCCGTGACGGCCATCTCGCTCATCAGGTGCGACGAGAGGAAGACCGTGCGGCCCTCGGAGGCGGCCAGGTACTTGACCAGGTTGCGCACCCACAGGACGCCCTCGGGGTCGAGCCCGTTGACCGGCTCGTCGAGGATCAGCGTCTGGGGGTCGCCCACCAGGGCGGCCGCGATGCCGAGGCGCTGGCCCATGCCGAGCGAGAACCCGCCGACCCGCCGCTTGGCGACCGTGTCGAGCCCGGTCATCGAGATGACCTCGTTCACGCGCTTGTCGCCGATGCCGTGCGTCGCCGCGATGGCGCGCAGGTGGTTGCGCGCGCTGCGGCCGGTGTGGACGGCCTTGGCCTCGAGGAGCGCTCCCACCTCGGTGAGCGGGGAGCGGTGCTCGGCGTAGGGGCGACCGTTGACGGTCACCGTGCCGCGGGTGGGCCGGTCGAGGCCCATGATCATCCGCATCGTCGTCGACTTCCCGGCGCCGTTGGGGCCCAGGAAGCCGGTGACCCGTCCGGGCTGCACCGTGAACGAGATCCCGTCCACCGCCAGCTTGGTGCCATATCTCTTCGTCAGGTCGTGGGCCTCGATCATCGCTTGTCCTCGTCGTCGGGAGTGGAGCCGAGACGACCCTAGGGGTGCGTCGCAACCTCATACATCGGACCATGGGGGGATCGCGGCCCAGCCGAAAGGCCGAGGGGGAGAAGACCCGGGAACGAACGCGCCCCTGTCCACGTTCGCTACGGTGACAGCCTTGTCTGACAGCGCCCGATCCGTCCAGGAGGACGCCATGGCCAATCCGATCTTCAACAACAGTCCGGTCTTCCAGGACCCCGTCCAGCGCCGGGGCCAGAAGTCGCCCGCGTCGACGGTCTCCTACGGCACCGCCGGAGCCCAGGTGACCGACGCCGCCACGCTCGACCAGATGTACGACGCCCCCGCTGCGACGACGCGCGAGACGGGCCGCCTGACGTACGACGACGTCATCATGAAGACCGCGGGCCTGCTGGCCGTGCTGGTCGTCACCGGTGCAGCCACCTGGGTGCTCGCGCCCGGCCTGTGGGTCCTCGGCGCGATCGTCGGCCTGGTCCTCGGCCTGGTCAACGCGTTCAAGAAGGAGCCGAGCCCGCCGCTCATCGTGCTGTACGCCGCGGCGCAGGGCGTGTTCCTCGGTGGCATCAGCCAGTTCTACGAGTCGTTCTACGACGGCATCGTCGGCCAGGCCGTCCTCGCCACGCTCTCGGTGTTCGCGGTCTCGCTGTTCCTCTTCAAGTCCGGCCGGGTCCGGGTCACGCCGAAGTTCCAGCGCACCCTGCTCATCGCGATGGTCGGCTACCTCGTGTTCTCGCTGATCAACGTCGTGGCCATGCTGTTCGGGGTCGGCGGGGGCGACTACGGCCCGCTGCGGTCCGGGTGGCTCGGCGTCGCCGTCGGCCTCATCGCGGTCGTGCTCGCGGCCGCCATGCTCATCGTCGACTTCGACTCCATCAAGCGTGGCGTGGAGGCCGGCGTGCCGGCGAAGCTCGCGTGGACGGCGGCGTTCGGCCTCGTCGTGACGCTGGTCTGGCTGTACCTGGAGCTGCTGCGGATCTTCGCGATCCTGCGTGGCGACTGACCCCGGCCTGAACTGACTGACGTCGGCCCGACCCCGCCACCCATGGGAGCGCAGGACAGTGAAGTACGCGAAGCACATCTCGGAGCTCGTCGGCGGCACCCCGCTCGTCCAGCTCACGTCCGTGACGGCAGGCCTGACGGCGACGATCCTCGCCAAGGTCGAGTACATGAACCCCGGCGGCTCGGTGAAGGACCGCATCGCCCTGAAGATGATCGAGGCCGCGGAGGCGAGCGGAGAGCTCAGGCCCGGCGGCACGATCGTCGAGCCGACCAGCGGCAACACGGGCGTCGGCCTGGCCCTCGTCGCCCAGCGCAAGGGCTACCGCTGCGTGTTCGTCTGCCCCGACAAGGTCAGCCAGGACAAGCGCGACGTGCTGCGGGCCTATGGCGCGGAGGTCATCGTGACCCCGACCGCCGTGGCCCCCGACCACCCGAACTCCTACTACTCGGTGTCGGACCGCCTGGCGAAGGAGATCCCGGGCGGCTGGAAGCCGAACCAGTACGCCAACCCGAACGGCCCTGCCAGCCACTACGAGTCGACCGGCCCGGAGATCTGGGCGGACACCGACGGGCGCGTGACGCACCTGGTCGCGGGCGTCGGCACCGGCGGCACCATCACGGGTACCGGCCGCTACCTGCACGACGTCTCCGAGGGCCGCGTCTGGGTCATCGGCGCCGACCCCGCCGGCTCGGTGTACTCCGGCGGCGACGGGCGGCMGTACCTGGTCGAGGGCGTCGGCGAGGACTTCTGGCCGGCCGCCTACGACCCGACGGTCCCCGACGAGATCATCGCGGTCTCCGACGCCGACTCCTTCGCGATGACGCGACGGCTGGCGCGCGAGGAGGGGCTGCTGGTCGGCGGCTCGTGCGGCATGGCCGTCGAGGCGACCCTGCGGTATGCGCGTCGGCTGCAGGAGGAGGATCCGGAGGCGGCGGCCGCAGCGGTGATCGTCGTGCTCCTGCCCGACAGCGGGCGCGGCTACCTGTCGAAGATCTTCAACGACTCCTGGATGCGGTCGTACGGGTTCCTGGCCGCCGACGAGGGCGCCACCGTGGCCGACGTGCTGCGCACCAAGACCGGCGAGCTGCCCGACCTGGTGCACACCCACCCGAACGAGACGGTGCGCGACGCCATCGAGATCCTGCACGAGTACGGCGTCTCGCAGATGCCCGTGGTCGGTGCCGAGCCGCCGGTGAAGATCGGCGAGGTGGCCGGCGCGGTGAGCGAGCGCGAGCTCCTGGACGCCGTGTTCTCGGGTGAGGCCGAGCTGTCCGACCGGGTGGACCGGCACATGTCCGCGGCGCTGCCGCTGATCGGGTCCGGGGAGTCGGTGGAGTCGGCGCGATCGGCGCTGCAGAAGGCGGACGCGCTCATGGTGGTCGACGACGGGTCGCCGGTCGGCGTGCTCACGCGACACGACCTGCTGGGGTTCCTCGCGCGGTAGGTTGCTGCCCGGCAAACGCTGTCCCACCGGTCGCTGCGAAGGAGCACGATGGCCCTGTTCGACCTGCCCCTGCCCGAGCTCGAGCGTTACCTGCCCGAGCTGGACGAGCCGGAGGACTTCGACTCGTTCTGGGCCCGCACCCTCGCCGAGGCGCGGACGTTCGACCTCGGGCTGACCGTGGTGCCGGTGGACACCGGGCTGACCGTCATCGACGCGTTCGACGTCACGTTCTCCGGGTTCGGCGGGCACCCGATCAAGGCGTGGGTGACCCGGCCGGCCAGCACGTCCGGTGATCTGCCGGCCGTGGTCGAGCTCGTCGGGTACGGCGGCGGTCGGGGGTTCGCGCACGAGCGGCTCGCGTGGGCGGCCGCGGGGTACGTGCACCTGGTGATGGACACGCGCGGGCAGGGGTCGGTCTGGGGCGGCGGAGGTCACACCCCCGACCCGGCGGGCTCAGGGCCGGCGTCGCCGGGCGTGATGACGCGCGGGGTCCTCGACCCGCACGAGCACTACTACCGGCGGCTCATCACGGACGCCGTGCGGGCCGTCGACGCGGTGCGCGCGCTGCCGGGCGTCGACGCGTCCCGGGTGGCGGTCGCGGGGGGCAGCCAGGGCGGCGGGCTGGCGCTCGCGGTGGGCGGGCTGGCCGACGGACTCGTGGCCGTCATGCCCGACGTGCCGTTCCTGTGCCACTACCCGCGGGCGCTGGCGATCACGGACGCCTTCCCGTACGGCGAGCTCGTGCAGTACCTCGCGGTGCACCGTGACCAGGAGGCCACCGTGCTGCGGACCATGTCGTACCTGGACGGGGTGCACTTCGCCCGGCGCGCGTCGGCACCGGCGCTGTTCTCCGTGGCCCTGCGGGACCAGACCTGCCCGCCGTCGACGGTGTTCGCGGCGTACAACCACTACGCGGGCCTGGCGGCTGCCCGGCCGCAGACCGAGATCGAGGTCTACGCCTACAACCAGCACGAGGGCGGCCAGGCGTTCCAGCTCGACCGCCAGCTGCGCTGGTTGCGCGGGTTCGTCGCGCCGCACGCGGTCCCCGCCGAGGCGGTCTTCGGGGTCTGACCCGGCTCAGCCCCGGCGGAGCCGGTACCACCGTGGAGCGGTCCGGGTGAGCGGCCACCCCAGCCCGGTGGTGTCGGCGGGCTCGACGGCGATCAGCTCCCAGCCTGCGAACGCCGCCTCGATCTCCGCCTGGGAGACGCCTCCGAACAGCGAGCGCAGACGGGTCTCCCCGAACTCGAGCATCAGCACGGTCGCGCGGGGGCGGGCGAGTGCGGTCATGCCCCGCCCGGCGGCCGCCCGCTCGTCGCGGTCCAGGTGCTGGAAGCAGCCGACGTCGAGGAAGAAGTCGAACGTGCCCAGGACGGCGGGCTCCAGGTGCGTCACGTCGCCCACCAGGAAGCTCGCGTCCGACTGGCCGCTCCGGCTGGCCGACTCGATCGCGGGCGCGGCGGTGTCGATGCCGACCACGTCCCACCCGCGGCGGGCGAGCTCGTGCGACTTCTGGCCACGGCCGCAGCCGAGGTCGAGCGCCCTGCCCGGTGGGGTCGGCCGGTCCGCCTCCTCGCGGTCGAGCAGCGCCGAGATCGTGGACTCCGCGACTCGTCCGTAGTGCTCCCACGGCGTGAACCCGACGCGGTACGCGAGCCCGTAGCCGGTGCGGACACCTTTCATGCACCCATCCCAGCACCGGACGTCCGCCCCCGGCTAGGGCACGGTCAGCCGCTCCAGACCGCCGACCAGGCCCGCGACGAGGAAGTCGAAGCTCTCGTCGACGTCGTCGGGCATGCCGAAGCCGCCCTCGAGCTCGAGGACGACGAACCCGTGCACCGCGGCGCGGACCGCGCGGACGGCGTCGATGCGTCGCTCGTCGGGCACCCCGAGGGCGGCCACGGCGGCGGACAGCTCGGCGACCGCCCGGGCGCCCGCCTGCTGGACGGCGCCCGCGTCGGGGTCGCGGACCCACGAGGTGCCCTGGACCGCCTGGTAGCGGCCGGGGGAGCGCCGGGCGAGGTCTCGGGTCGCGTGGGCCATGGCCGGGAGCAGGTCGGCGCCGCCGTGCCGCTCCCGGACCGCCTCGAGGGTGTGCACGAAGTCGACGACGCAGACGAGCGCCACCTCCCGGCGCAGCGCGGGCAGGCCGGCGACGTGCTTGTAGAGGCTCGGCACCGCGACGCCGGCCCGGGCGGCCACGGCCGCGAGCGTCAGGTCGGCGAAGCCGGTGGGTCCGCCGCCGTCGACGACCGCGAGGGCGAGGTCGACGACGACGGCCCGGTCGAGGCCCGCCCTAGGCACGGGCGTCCGCGCGGACCTGGAACCGGCCGGCGGCGTCGCGGGACAGGCCGGCGAGGAACGCGAGCGTGCGCGGGGCGACGACCTCGGGGGCCTGGTTCTGGGGGTAGTGCGCGACGTCCGGGATGACGACGACCTCCCCGTCGAGCACGCTGCGCAGCCACTCGGCCTCCGCCGCGGGGTCCGGGAAGTCGGGGTCGATCGCGCCGACGAACGCGACCGCCGGCGCGACGATCTCCGGCACGCGCGCCTCGACCGGGGCGTGCGTGAGCTGGACGGTGAGGTGCCGGAAGGAGCGCAGGTGGGCGGGGTCCTTCATCGCGGCCCGCAGGTCGGCGACGTGCTCGTCGAGCCACGGTGCCTTGGTGCCGCGGTTGAGGTAGCCGCGGTAGTAGGACGCCCAGACGGACGCACCCCACGGGCGCGAGAAGAGCGCCCGCTCGAGGCCGTGCATGACCGCGACGGCGATCGCCGGCATCGGGCGCTCGCGCAGGAACGGTCCGGTCAGGACGAGGCCGGCCACGAGGTCGGGTCGCTCGGCGGCGGCCCAGCCGGCAGCCCCGGCGCCCATGGAGTTGCCGACGAGGACCGCCGGGCCGCCGAGGTGCTCGACGAGCGCGAGCGCGTCCTGGCCGGTCACGACGTCGCCGTGGGTCGAGAACGTGGTGTCGGAGTCGCCGTGGCCGCGCAGGTCCATCACGGCGACGCGGTGGCCGGTGTCGGCGAGCGGGCCGGTGAGCTCGCGCCAGGTGCTGCGCAGGTCACCCATGCCCGGGATGAGGACGACGAGCGGGCCGTCCGCGGGCCCGTCGACCGTGTAGGCGATCCGCCCCTCGGGGCGCTGCAGGTGCTGGATGGTCGTCATGGACAGAAAGCTAATGCTATTAGCCAACCGCGTCAACCCCTCGGTTCGGCGTCTGTCGGTCGAGGTTGGCAAGATGGGCGCGCACTGTCATCCACTGAAGGAGTACGTCATGTCCGCAGCGCTGCCCGAGGTCTCGGGTTCCTTCGGCCAGAAGCCGACGCTGACCTTCCCGGACGCTCCGGCGTCGGGTGAGCTCGAGGTCCTGGTCCTGTCCCGCGGCGACGGCGCCCTCGTCGAGGCCGGGGACGACCTCGAGGTGCACTACCTCGGCCAGTCCTGGCAGGGCGGGATCTTCGACAACTCGTACGACCGCGGCTCCTCGATCAGCTTCCCGATCGGCGTCGGCGCTGTCATCGCCGGGTGGGACGAGGCGCTCGTCGGCCAGCAGGTCGGGTCGCGCGTGCTCGTCTCGATCCCCTCGCACCTGGGCTACGGCGACCGCGGTGTCCCGCAGGCCGGCATCAAGGGCGGGGACACGCTGGTCTTCGTCGTCGACATCGTCGGCACCAGCAACTAGGTCACAGAGCGACGGCCCCCTCGGCCCCCGACTGAGCCCACACGTGGGGGCCGTCGCTATCCTCGGCCCGTGGCGGACGGTGTGGTGACCATCGGCGAGTTCGCTCGCCGGTCGGGGCTCTCGCTCAAGGCGTTGCGGCTGTACGACGCCCGGGGGCTGCTCGAGCCCGTGCGCGTGGACCCGGACAGCGGGTACCGCTACTACGACCTCGACCAGCTGGGCAGGGCGCACACGATCTCGCTGCTCCGGCGGCTCGAGATGCCCCTCGGGTCGATCGCCGACGTGCTCGCCGCGGAGAACGGGCAGGCGGCCACGATCCGGTCCTGGTGGGACGGGCGCCAGCGGGAGCTCACCGAGCGCGGGCCCGAGCTGGACCTGGTCCTGCACGTCCTCGGCGAGCCGGACGCACCCGCACGGAGGGGCCGGTTCGGGGTCGACGACGTCGTGGTCGAGCAGGTGGGTCCGCGGACGGTGGCGTCGGTCCGGCACCACGTGCTGCAGGAGGACCTGGTCGCGTCGCTGACGTCGGACGTGCTCCAGCTCCGGGCGTTCCTCGACGCGGGCGGCGCCGCGTACGGGCCCGAGTTCTGGGTGCTGTTCCACGGCGCGGTGGGCTTCGACGGCGACGGGCCCATCGAGACGTGCGTGCCGTACGAGGGTGCGATCGCGCCCGCCGGTGCCGTCACGCTGCGCGAGGAGCCCGCGCAGACCCTGGCGTCCGTCCCGGTGACCGCCGCCGACTGCCGGTACCCGGAGATCATCGGCGCGTACGTCGCGCTGGAGACGTGGTTCGTGTCCCGCGGCCACGCGCACGGTGGCCCGGAGCGCGAGATCTACCCCGTGCCGTGGTCCGACGAGGGCGTGGTCGTGCGCGTCGCCCGGCCCGTCCCTTGACCCTGCCCCTGGGGCAGGCTCCAGGCTGGCGGCATGCCTGAGCTCGCCGACTACGCCACCCACAGCCGCTACTCCGACCCCGGCCGGCACGCGCCCCTGCTCGCCGCCGTGGCCACCGACCCGGGGTCGCTGCACGCGGCCGCCTGCTCCGTGGTCATCCACTACCGGGGCGCGGCGGACCAGCTGGTGCCGGGGCAGGACGCGGACATCGACCTCCGGTGGCTCTCCGACCTGCTCGACGAGTCGCAGCGGCGCTCTTCCGGCCCGCTGACCAGCGCCCGGGAGCCCGCCCAGCAGCTCGCCGGGTGCTGCCGCGACCACACGCTGGTCGCCATCGCGGTGCTGCGCGAGCACGGGATCCCCGCGCGCAGCCGCGTCGGGTTCTCCGGCTACTTCCGCCCCGGGTTCCACCACGACCACGTGGTCGGCGAGTACTGGGACGGGTCGCGCTGGGTCCGGTTCGACCCCGAGCTCGACATGGCCGAGAACTGGTTCGGGTTCGACTCGCACGACATGGCGAACGGGATCGGGGCGCCGTTCGAGACCGCGGCGGAGGTCTGGCTGGCGCACCGTCGCGACGGCCTCGACGTGGCGACCTACGGCGTCGACCCCTCGCTGCCGTTCCTGTGCGGGCCGGAGTTCGTGCGGGGGTACGTGGTCACCGAGCTCGCGCACCGCGAGCGCGACGAACTGCTGCTGTGGGACGTGTGGGGGGACACCCTGCCCGAGACGCCTACGCCCGCCGACGAGCTCGACCGGCTCGCCGACGAGGTCGCGGAGCTGCTGGTGGCTGCGGACGCCGGGGACGTCTCCGCGGAGGTGAAGCTGGCGGAGCGGTACGACAGCGATCCCCGGCTGCAGCCGGGCGCCTCCGTCGTCACCCTCTCGCCGACCGGGCGCGTCGGCGACGCGGACCTGAAGGCCAAGGTCAACCGCTGGCGGTCCTGATCCGCCGAGCGTCCGAGGAACCGAGCGCCCCGGCGCGCTCATCCTCGGACGTCCTAGAGCACGTGCCGGTCCAGGAAGTCGTTGCGGAAGACGCCGTCGGGGTCCGTGCGGGCGACGAGTGACCGGAAGTCGTCCCAGCGCGGGTAGAGGCGCGCGAGGTCGCGGCCGTCGTCGGCGAAGAGCTTGCCCCAGTGCGGGCGCGCGTCGAACGGGGCCAGCGCCGCCTCGATCGTCGGCAGGAGCGCCTCGACCTCGGCCTGCCGCGGCTGCCAGGTGAAGTGCAGGCCCACGCGGTCGCCGCCCTCGGCCGTGGACAGCCACAGGTCGTCGCCGGCGATCGTGCGGACCTCCGTGACCTGCAGCAGCGGCGAGATCCGGTCGGCCAGGGCCCGCACCGCCTCCAGCGCCGCGACCGCGTGAGCGCGCGGGACGAGGTACTCCGACTGGAGCTCGTCGCCGTTGCTCGGCGTGAAGTCCATCCGGAAGTGCGGCAGGCGGTCGTGCCACGGGCCGGGCTCGCCCAGCTGCGCGGTGCAGTTCACAGGGTCGATGCCGGGCAGCGGGTGGCGGGGGCCGTCCGCCGGGGTCGCGCCGAACAGCTCGGTGCGCAGCTGGTAGCCGGGCGTGACGCGCGTCTTGCGCCAGACCTGCGCGATCGTGTCGCCGGTCCAGTCGGTGAAGAGGCTCACCGAGTCGGCGCTGCTGGTCACCTCGTCGAGGTGGTCCAGCGCGGCCGCCCACGGCAGGTCGAGATGCACCTCTTGGGCGACGTCGAACGTGGGCTCGATGTCCAGCGTCACGCGCGTGGCCACGCCGAGCGCCCCGAGCGCGACGACGGAACCGGCGAAGTCGCCGTCTCCGCGGCGGACCGTCCGAACCGTGCCGTCGGGTCCGACGAGCTCGAGGGCGGCCACCGCGGCCGCGAGGTTCCGGCTCCGGTCGCCCGAGCCGTGCGTGGCCGTGGCGACCGCGCCGGCGACGGAGATGTGCGGCAGGGACGCGAGGTTGTGCACGGCCCAGCCCGCCGGGTGCAGGTGCTGCGCGAGCGTTCCGTACCGGGTGCCGCCGGTGACCGTCACGGTCCGCGCGTCGGTGTCGATCTCGGGGGCCGACTCCAGGCCGTCCAGGACGACGAGGGCGGCGGGATCGTCGGCCAGGTCGTTGAAGCAGTGCCGGGTGCCCAGGGCGCGGATCCGGGCCGACCCCGCGACCAGCTCCTGCAGCTCCTCGACCGTGCTCGGGTGGTGCACGACCCCCGCGCGGTAGGTGTAGTTGCCGGCCCAGTTGGTCAGTGTCACCGGTCCAACCTACGACCCGCCCGTGACGAAGATGTCGAACAGGCTCGGGTCGTGCGCGTGCACGAGCACCAGGAACACGATGAGGTCGAACAGCAGGTGCACGGCCACCACGTAGCTCAGCGACGCGGTCCGGCGGAAGATCCAGCCCTGGATCAGGGCGAACGGGATGGTCAGCAGCGGACCCCACTCGCGGTAGCCCAGCTCCCACAGGAACGAGACGAACACGGTCGCCTGCAGGACGTTGGCCAGCCAGAACGGGAAGTGCGGCCGAAGCAGCGCCAGCACCACGCAGATGA
Source organism: Cellulomonas sp. P1_G12_2 (assembly GCF_056405535.1). Taxonomy (NCBI): domain Bacteria; kingdom Bacillati; phylum Actinomycetota; class Actinomycetes; order Micrococcales; family Cellulomonadaceae; genus Cellulomonas; species Cellulomonas sp. P1_G12_2. Next base: position 1,025,816 of record NZ_JBFUBX010000001.1, read on the forward strand.
AGAACAGCTCGTCCCAGATGCCCACCGCGTTGACCCCGACGAACAGCCGCGCGATGTCCCCGGACCCGTCCAGGTCGGGCCAGTTCTGCCACACTCCCGAGCCGAGGAAGTACGCGGGCAGGATCAGGTACGCCGCGATCGCGACCGCCACCAGGTAGAGCGCCTGCCAGCGGTCCCATCGTCGGCCCGTCCGGACGGGGAAGTGGATCTTGTCGTCGTGGAAGGCCCTGCGCGAGAGGAGCGTCGGGACGACCACAGCCAGCCCGAGCGCGACGGTGAACTTGAGCATGCCGACGTTGGACAGGTCCGCCTTCAGCGAGATCGTGCTGATGATCGTCTGGCCGAGGGCGATGAGGGCGAGGTCCTTGCCCAGCCGCCGATCGACGGCGAGCCCGAGCGCGACGCCCAGGACGAGGGGCACATAACCGAGCGGTCGCACGTGGACCGCGAAGAGGAGGACCGCCGCGCCGCACACGAGGACCGCGGCGGCGACGCGTCCAGCGGTGTGGAGGGTCGGCTTCGGGATGTCGACGGCGGGAACTGCGTCGTGCACGGTCAGCCTCCAGAGGGTCGACCTGAAGTCTGTCTGGTCACCCCGCGCTGGGCGACACTTGCGCGATGGACCTCCCGCGCATCGCGATCACCTACTGCACGCAGTGCCGCTGGCTCCTGCGGGCCGCCTGGTACCAGCAGGAGCTGCTGACCACGTTCCACCGGGAGCTCGGGGAGGTGGCGCTGCGGCCGGCGACCGGGGGCGTGTTCCGCGTCGAGGTGGACGGTGCGCTCGTGTGGGACCGGGGCGAGCGGGGTGGTTTCCCCGACCTGCCGGAGCTGAAGCGCCTGGTGCGGGACCTGGTCGCGCCGGACAAGCCGCTGGGGCACTCCGAGGGGTGATCCCGGCGGTCATACCTGGACATATGTGCAGGTGGACCGGGGTCCAGCACCAGGTGGACAGTCGTAGACGGCCCGCGGCGGGCGTCGATACGTTCGCCGCGGACCGACAGGGGGAGCGACCCGGTCGGTCCGCCAAGGACGACGCCGAGGGCGGCTGGCCGGGACGACGGGGACCCTGGCCGGCCCCGTGGCGGGTGGGTGGCCGACAGCGGGGGCACGTCGGCCACCCACCCGCGCACCGACCGACGAGTGCGTCCCGCTCGCGAGCGGAGCCGGCGAGCGGGACGCGACCACGTCAGGCGCCGGTCGGACGGGGGCAGGACACGCCCGTGCCGCCCAGTCCGCAGTACCCGTTCGGGTTCTTGTCGAGGTACTGCTGGTGGTAGCCCTCGGCGTAGTAGAACGTGCCGGCGTCCTCGGCCGACCGGATCTCGGTGGTGATCTCACCGAAGCCGGACCGGGTCAGCCGCGGCTGGTACTCGTCGCGCGTGGTGCGCGCGGCGAGCTCCTGCTCGGGCGTCGTCGTGTAGACGGCCGAGCGGTACTGGGTGCCGACGTCGTTGCCCTGCCGGTAGCCCTGCGTCGGGTCGTGCGACTCCCAGAAGGTGCGCAGCAGGTCGCCCGCCGAGACGACCGTCGGGTCGTACGCGACCATCACCATCTCGGTGTGCCCGGTCAGGGCGGTGCAGGTCTCCTCGTAGGTCGGGAAGGGCGTGAAGCCGCCCTGGTAGCCGACCGCCGTGGTCACCACGCCGGGGATCTTCCAGAAGGTGCGCTCGGCGCCCCAGAAACAGCCCATCGCGACGTAGAGGACCTCGGTGCCGTCGGGCCACGGGCCCTGCAGCGGGGTGCCGAGGACGGTGTGCGTCGTGGGGATCATGTAGGCGTAGTGGTCGCGTCCGGCGAGAGCCTTCTCGGGGGCCACCATCGTGGTCTTGAGGGCAGATCCAAACAGCCAGTTCATGGTCGTGATCCTCTCCGGGAGCCCGGTTGGTCACCTGGGTCCTCCCGGGATCTGCAACGGCACGCATGCGGTCCGTGTTCCCGCGAGCGTGGGAATCTCTTGACCGAACCAATACCTGACCTAGAGCGCACCCTCGCATGACCGGGACCGCACCAGGACCGCACCGGGAGCGCCCAGCGGGGCGGTTCCCACGCGAGCGCCTAGCCTGGGACCCGTGACGAACCACGCGCACCCCCACGACGACGACTGGGCCTCCGCAGGCTTCTCGACCCGCGCCATCCATGCAGGTCAGGACCCGGACCCCACCACCGGGGCGGTCGTCCCGCCCATCTACGCGACCTCGACGTACAAGCAGGACGGCGTCGGCGGGCTGCGGGGCGGGTACGAGTACTCGCGCTCGGCCAACCCCACGCGCACCGCGCTGGAGTCGGCTCTCGCCGCGGCCGAGGGGGGAGCGGCGGGCTTCGCGTTCTCGTCGGGCCTCGCGGCCGAGGACACGCTGCTGCGCGCGACCCTGCGCCCGGGCGACCACGTCGTCGTCCCGAACGACGCCTACGGCGGCACGTACCGCCTGATCGCGCGCGTCTTCGGGCCGTGGGGCATCGAGCACACGCCGGTCGACCTGTCCGACCCTGACGCGGTGCTGGCCGCGATCCAGCCGGGCCGCACCAAGGTGGTCTGGGTCGAGACGCCGACCAACCCGCTGCTCGGCATCGCCGACATCGCGGTGCTCGCGGCCCACGCCCGCGCGGCCGGCGCGCTGCTGGTCGTCGACAACACCTTCGCGACGCCGTACCTGCAGCAGCCGCTGGCGCTCGGGGCGGACGTCGTCGTGCACTCGACCACCAAGTACATCGGCGGGCACTCGGACGTGGTCGGCGGTGCGCTCGTCGTCGCGGACGGTGCCCAGCTCCCCGTCGGGCTGGACGGTCCCACCGGGACGACGAACCTCGCGGACGCCGTCGGGTTCCACCAGAACGCGTCGGGCGCGGTCGCGGGGCCGTTCGACGCGTGGCTGACCCTGCGCGGGCTCAAGACGCTCGCGGTGCGCATGGACCGGCACCAGAGCAACGCGCGGGCGGTCGCGGAGTTCCTGGAGGGGCACGACGCCGTCACGTCCGTGATCTACCCGGGCCTGGAGAGCCACCCCGGGCACGAGGTGGCCGCGCGGCAGATGAGCGGCTTCGGCGGCATGGTGTCGTTCCGCACCGGCAGCGAGTCGTCGGCGCTGGCGTTCTGCGGCGCCACCCACGTGTTCACGCTCGCCGAGTCTCTGGGCGGCGTCGAGTCGCTGGTCGAGCACCCGCACAAGATGACGCACGGGTCGGTGGCGGGCACCGAGCTCGAGGTGCCCGACGACCTGGTGCGCCTCTCGGTCGGCATCGAGGACGTCGCCGACCTCATCGCCGACCTCGACGCTGCGCTGGCCGCCGGGCGCGACGCGTGAGCGCCCCGGTCGACACCGCCAGGCCCTCCGGCGACCAGTCCGTCCCTCCGTCGGTGCGCAACGCCGCCGCGTGGTCGTGGCGGCTGCTGCTCATCGGCGCGGCGCTCGCGGTGCTGCTCTGGCTGCTGAGCGAGCTCAAGGTCGTCGTCGTCCCCATCGCGGTGGCCCTGCTGCTCACCGTGCTGCTGGCGCCGTTCGTGGGCTGGATCCAGCGCAGGACCCGCATGCCGCGCGTCGCGGCCGTGGGGATCGCGCTGGTGGGGCTGGTCGCCCTCGTGGCCGGCCTGCTGACGCTCGCGGGACGGTCGATCGTCAAGGGCTTCGGCGAGCTGTGGGACCAGGCGGCCCAGGGCATCGACAAGCTGACCACGTGGCTGGCCGAGGGTCCGCTGCAGCTGACGACCGCCGACATCTCGGGCTGGATGGAACGGATCCAGGGGTCGCTCAGCGGCGGCAGCTCCGAGCTGGTCTCGGGGGCGCTGCACGCGACCACGACCGTCGCGCACGTGGCCGCCGGCGCGCTGATCGCGCTGTTCTGCACGTTCTTCTTCCTGCTCGACGGCCGGACCATCTGGGCGTGGGTCGTCGGCCTGCTCCCGCGCGGGTCCCGCGAGCACGTGCACCAGGCCGGCCGTCGCGGGCTCGTCACGCTCGGTGCGTACACGCGGACGCAGATCCTCGTGGCCGCCGTCGACGCCGTCGGCATCGGCCTCGGGGCAGCGATCCTGCAGGTGCCGCTCGCCCTGCCGCTGGCCGTGCTGGTGTTCCTCGGGTCGTTCATCCCGATCGTGGGCGCCGTCGTCACCGGCTCCGTCGCGATCCTCGTGGCGCTCGTGTCGAACGGGCCGGCATCGGCCATCTGGATGCTCGCCGTCGTGGTGCTCGTGCAGCAGCTCGAGGGCCACGTGCTCCAGCCGTTCCTCATGGGCCACGCCGTCTCGCTGCACCCGGTCGCGGTCCTGCTCTCGGTGGCCGCCGGGTCGTTCGTCGCCGGGATCGTGGGTGCGCTGTTCGCGGTGCCGATCGCGGCGACCCTGAACACCGTGCTCCTGTACCTGCACGGGCACGACAAGTTCCCGCAGCTGGGGATCGACGACCACGTGCCCGTCCGCGGCCGAGGGCATCCGGTGCTGGACCGCGCGATCGCGCAGGTGGCCGAGGCGACGTCGGAGCGCGTCGCCACGCAGGCGGAGGCCGCGGACCGGGCCGACGACGACCCGCCCGCCCCGGTGGTCGGCGTCGAGGCCGACGACGCCGGCGAACCGGGCGGCCCCACCTCGCCGCCGGACCCCCGATGACCGGTCTGGCCGACGTCCGCGCCGCGGCCGAGCTCCTCGCCGGCGTCGCGGACCGGACGCCGGTGCAGCTGAGCCGTGCCCTCTCGCAGGTGTGCGGTGCCGAGGTCTGGCTCAAGTGCGAGAACCTGCAGCGCGCCGGCTCGTTCAAGCTGCGCGGCGCCTACGTGCGGATGGCGCGGCTGTCCCCGGAGGAGCAGGCGCGGGGGGTCGTCGCGGCGAGCGCCGGCAACCACGCGCAGGGCGTCGCGCTCGCAGCCCGGATGCTCGGGCTCACGGCGGTCGTGTTCATGCCGGCCGACGCGGCGCTGCCGAAGATCGCCGCGACCCGCGACTACGGCGCCCAGGTCGAGCTGGTGGGCGCCTCCGTCGACGAGGCCCTGGTGCACGCGCGCGAGTTCGCCGAGCGCACGGGCGCCGTCCTCATCCACCCGTTCGACCACGAGGACGTCGTCGCCGGTCAGGGGACCATCGCCCTCGAGATCGTCGAGCAGGTGCCGGACGTGGCCACCGTGATCGTGCCGATCGGGGGTGGTGGGCTGGCCGCCGGCGTGGTCGCCGCCCTCGCGGAGCTGCGACCCGACGTGCGGGTGATCGGCGTGCAGGCCGCCCGCGCGGCGGCGTACCCGGCGTCGCTCGCCGCGGGGCACCCGATCCCGGCGCCCGAGCTGCGGACGATGGCCGACGGGATCGCCGTCGGGATGCCCGGGTCGGTGCCGTTCGAGATCCTCGCCTCGAACCACATCGAGGTGCAGTGCGTCTCGGAGGAGGACCTCTCGCGCGCGCTCCTGCTCCTCGCGGAGCGCGCCAAGATGCTGGTCGAACCCTCCGGGGCTGCTGCCGCGGCGGCCCTGATGGCCGGGGTCGGGCCGCTCACCGGCCCGGTGGTCGCGATCCTGTCCGGCGGCAACATCGACCCGCTGGTCCTCATGCGCGTGGTCCGGCACGGGCTGGCCTCCGCCGGGCGGTTCCTGCAGCTGCAGGTCCGGATCGACGACACACCCGGTGCGCTCGCGGACCTGCTGCGCGCGCTGGCCGACACGGGCGGGAACGTCATGCACGTGTCGCACGCACGGACGGTGGGCGACCTGCAGCTCGACGAGGTCGCGATCGTGGTCCAGGTGGAGACCAAGGGCCCGGACCACTGCGAGTACGTGCTCCAGCACCTGCGCGAGGCCGGCTACCGCCTGACCGACGGCTGAGACGCGAACGAGGCGCCACCCCCTGCGGGGTGGCGCCTCGTGAGCGTCGTGCGTCAGCCCGCGAAGGGCTTCGCGTCGGTGATCTCGACCGGGATCTCGCGCCCGTTGGGTGCGAGGTACGTCGTCGAGTCGCCGATCTTGGACCCGTTGATCGCGGCGCCGAGCGGCGAGGTGGGGGAGAAGACCTCGATGTCCGAGGTCCCGGCGATCTCGCGCGAGCCGAGCAGGAAGACCATCTCGTCGCCGGCGACGAGCGCGGTCACGACCATGCCGGGCTCCACGACGCCGTCGTCCGGCGGGGTCCCGATCTGGACGTTGCGCAGCTTCTCCTTGAGCTCTCGGATGCGAGCGGCCTGCTTCGCCTGCTCCTCACGAGCGGCGTGGTAGCCGCCGTTCTCCTTGAGGTCGCCCTCGTCGCGGGCTGCGGCGATGCGCTCGATGACCTCGGCGCTGCCCTCGCCCTCGAGGTGCGCGAGCTCGGCCGTGAGGCGGTCGTAGGCCTCCTGGGTCAACCATGTGGCCGCAGTCGTATCGGTCACGATCGCTCCTTTCCTGACGTGTGCCGGACGTGCCGGTCCGCGCTGCCCCGGGGGGAGCAGCGCACGGCAGTCCGAGCGGGCGGACGCATCGAGGGACGCGTCCGGTGTGCGGGTACTGAGGGGTGCTACCGCCGCTCCCCGCTCGTTCTGGACGCCAGTCGTGGCGCCGGACCGGGGCGGCGGTGAAACGAACAGGATAGCAAGGACGGGCAGACGCAGGCCCCGTTCCGCCGCAGAACGGCGGGGTCAGGGCTCCTCGACCAGCTCGCAGGGCTCCACGGTCCCGCTCACCGCGAGCTCGGTCGTCTGCACGGTCGCCGTCACGCGTCGGGTTGCCGAGTCGGCCGGTCCCACCTCGATGGTCCGGACGCCGACCTGGCCGTAGGACTCCGACAGAGCGGTGACCGTGCACTCCACCGTCGACTCCTTGGGCTTGGTCACCTCGAACGTCACCTCGATGGCGCGCGCGTCCTCGACGTGGAACCCGACGTCCTTCCAGGACACCGGCTGACCGGCCATGTTCAGCCCGACCCAGATCACCAGCGCCACGCCGAGCACCCCGGCGGCGACGAGCCCGAGGCGACCCCGCCGGACGGACCGCGCCGTGGGCTCGGGGCCGTAGCGCCCGGCCGGTGGGCGGGTGGTGGGCGACTCGGTCACGGAGCTCCTCGTGCTGGCAGGCGCGGCGCGCGCTCGGTGGCGCGACGAAGGCGCCGGGTAGGCGATCATTGTCTCTCGTCCAACCACCCGCCCGTGCCGAGCGGACCGCGACTCCGCGATCCCGGCGGGCCATCGGCGGGCGACCGACGGGAGGCCCGAGGTGACCGGAGAGCGGCTGCGTCTGATGGCGGTGCACGCCCACCCCGACGACGAGTCGAGCAAGGGTGCCGCGACCACGGCGAAGTACGCGGCCGAGGGTGTCGAGGTCCTCGTCGTCTCGTGCACCGGTGGGGAGCGCGGCGACGTGCTCAACCCGCAGCACCCGCCCGTCGAGGGCGGCCTGGACGGCATGCGCGAGTACCGGCGCCACGAGATGGCGGCCGCCGCGGCCGCGCTCGGCGTGCAGCACCGCTGGCTGGGCTTCGTCGACTCCGGGCTGCCCGAGGGCGACCCGCTGCCGCCGCTGCCGCAGGGGTGCTTCGCGCTGGTCCCGCTGGAGGAGGCGTCGGCCCCGCTGGTCCAGCTGGTGCGCGAGTTCCGGCCGCACGTCATCACCACGTACGACCCGTCGGGCGGCTACCCGCACCCCGACCACATCATGTGCCACCGGGTCTCCAAGGAGGCCTTCGAGGCGGCGGGCGACCCCGAGCGCTACCGCGGTCTCGGTGAGCCGTGGGCGCCCGCGAAGCTCTACTACAACCACGGGTTCTCCCTGGCGCGCATGCGGGCGGTCCACGACGCGATCGTCGCCGCCGGCCGGGAGTCCCCGTTCGGTGACTGGCTCGACTCGCGGCAGGCCCGCGAGGTGCCCGAGCGCGAGGTGACCACCCGGATCGAGTGCTCCGAGTACTTCGGCCAGCGTGACGACGCCCTGCGGGCCCACGCCACCCAGATCGACCCGGACGGCTTCTTCTTCGCGGTGCCGCGTGAGCTCGAGGTCGCCCAGTGGCCCACCGAGGAGTACGAGCTGGCCGGCTCGCGCGTGCCCGTCCGGCTCCCCGAGGACGACCTGTTCGCCGGGCTGCGGTCATGATCGCCGTGCTGCTCGTCGCGCCGAGCCCCACCCCGTCGGACGTCACCATCGACGGGACGCCGGTCGGGTCGCCCGGGTTCCTCGGCTTCGTGTTCACGTTCGCGCTCGCGATCGCCGTCGTGTTCCTCTTTCTCTCGCTGACCAAGCAGCTGCGCATCGTCGACCGACGGGCCAAGGCCCTGGGGCTCGACGACGACGAGGACGACCCGTCGAGCGAGCCGCACGCCGACCTCGGCCTGGTCGACGCGGGTGCGGCCGGCCCCGACCTCGAGGTCGACGCGGACGTCGAGGTCGCGCCCAAGGACGTCCACCCCGACGACGAGCCGGGAAGGCCCTCTCGGTGAGCACCGTGCCCGAGCCGCCGCAGCGCCCGTCGGTGCGGGTGACCGTGGCGCAGCTGCAGGTCAGCGACGACCACACGGCCAACCGCCAGGTGGTCGAGGACGCGTTCCGCACCGCGGCGCGGACCAGGGCGGACCTGCTCGTGGTGCCGGAGTACGCCTCCGGCTTCGACCCCCGCGGCGTCGGCGCCGAGCACGCGGAGCCGCTCGACGGACCGTTCGTCACGATGCTGCGCAGTCGCGCGAGGGCGACGGGCGTGGCGGTGCTGGCGGGCACGACCCTGCCCGGCGACGGCGACGACGGCCGCGCGGTGAACGCGGTCGTGGCGGTGGACGGAGCCGGGGAGCTGGCCGGGGTCTACCGCAAGGTGCACCTGTACGACGCGTTCGGGCAGCGGGAGTCGGACCGGCTGGTGCCCGGTCCCGTGGACGCCCCGCCGCTGGTGCTCGAGATCGGCGGCCTCACGTTCGGGGTGCTGACCTGCTACGACCTGCGGTTCCCGGAGTCGGCGCGCCGGCTGGTCGACGCGGGCGCGCAGGTGCTCGTCGTGCCCGCCGCCTGGGCCGCCGGGGAGCTCAAGGCCATGCACTGGCGCACGCTCGCGATCGCGCGCGCCATCGAGAACACCGCCGCCGTGGTGGCCGTCGGGCAGGCAGGCAAGGGCGTCACCGGTCGCTCGCTCGTCGTCGCGCCGGACGGCGTCGTCGGGCTGGAGATGGACGACACGCCGCAGGTGCGGACCGTGGACCTGGACGGTGCGGCGCTGCTGCGCGTCCGGGAGCAGAACCCGTCGCTGGCCAACCGGCGCTACACGGTGGTGCCGGTCGCCTGAGGCTCAGGCGGAGCCGTACGACGCGATCGACACCGCGATGTAGTGGCACCCGTACCCGACCACGGTGAGCACGTGGAAGATCTCGTGGAACCCGAACCAGCGCGGGCTCGGGTTGGGCCGCTTGGTGCCGTAGACGATCGCGCCGACCGTGTACGCGAGCCCGCCGCCGGCGATGAGCAGGACGATCGCGAGCCCTCCCGAGCGGTAGAACTCGGGGAAGAACCAGACGGCCACCCAGCCGAGCGCCACGTACACGGGCACGTAGACCCACCGCGGTGCGCCCAGCCAGAAGATGCGTGCCAGCGTCCCGATCAGGGCGCCGGTCCACACGACGATCAGCAGCGTGCGGGCGGTGTCCGCGGGCAGCAGGAGAACCGACAGCGGGGTGTAGGTGCCCGCGATGATCAGGAAGATGTTGGTGTGGTCCAGCCGGCGCAGCACGGCTGCGGTCGTCGGGGACCAGTGGCCCCGGTGGTACACGGCGCTGGTGCCGAAGAGCATGATCGCGGTGAGGCCGAACACCGCGGTGGACCACTTGGCCATCGGCGTGGGCGAGAGCACGACCAGCACGATCGACGCGACGATCACGAACGGCGTGACGCCCGCGTGGATCCAGCCCCGCAGGTGCGGCTTGATGCTCTCGGCGACCCGCTCGACGACGCCGTCCGGCTCGTCATGACCGCCCAGGACCGTTCCCGGCTTCTGTCCCGGAGCGGACGCGGGGGTGGAGCTCATGAGCCGGACTCTCTTCGTCAGCGGGGAACCTACGACTCCGTAGGTTACGACACCGTAGGTAAGGGTGTCGACCGCGTGGGGCTCGATGTGACGCGGTCGATCCCGGACCTCGTCGGCACCCTCCTGAACGTACCGCGCACGGCCGCGTCCACCTACCCGGCGCACTCCTTCCGGGACGGCCGACCGGGCCCGGACGACCCGCTCGGCGAGTACGGTGAGCGGGTTCCGGTCGCCTGATCCAAGGGAGTGCGCGTGCGTCTGCCCCGTCCGCTCTACGGGCTGTACGAACGCCAGCTCGCTGCGTCGCTCCCCAAGGACGGACTCCCGCGCCACGTCGGGGTCATCCTCGACGGGAACCGGCGCTGGGCGCGCAGCGTGGGCGAGTCGACGCGGCACGGGCACCAGGCCGGGGCCGACAAGATCGCCGACCTGCTCGAGTGGAGCGAGGACATCGGCGTCGAGGTGGTGACGCTGTGGATGCTCTCCACGGACAACCTCTCCCGGGGCGCCGACGAGCTCGAGCAGCTGCTCGCGATCATCGAGGACGCGGTCGGGGCGCTCGCCGCCACCGGACGCTGGCGGATCCAGGCGGTGGGCGCGCTGGACCTGCTCCCCGACCACACGGTCAAGGCGCTCGTCTCGGCCCAGGACGCCACCGCCGGCGTCGTCGGTCTGCACGTCAACATCGCCGTCGGGTACGGGGGTCGGCGCGAGATCGCCGACGCCGTGAAGTCGTTCCTGCGCAAGCACGCGGATGCCGGGTCCAGCCTGGACGAGCTCGCCGAGGCGTTCGACGTCGAGCACATCGCCGAGCACCTGTACACCAAGGGGCAGCCGGACCCCGAGCTGGTGATCCGAACCTCGGGGGAGCAGCGGCTCGGCGGGTTCCTGCTCTGGCAGAGCGCGCACTCGGAGTTCTACTTCTGCGAGGCCTACTGGCCCGACTTCCGGCGCGTGGACTTCCTGCGGGCGGTCCGCGCCTACGCCGCCCGGGAGCGTCGCGGCGGTCGCTGACTCCGTCCGGGTTAATTGTGTCGGGGGCCGACGAGCCCCCCTGGGCCCTGACAGCCGCCCTCACCTGGGGTTCTGCCATGTGTCGCCGATCGGCGGCCGAACCTGCCAGGTGAACAGCGTGTAACCACTTCGCGTGTCGTGCCGGAGACCTCGGACCCCGGGCTTATGTTCCGCCGTAGAGGACAGCGACCGTTGTCCCCGGGAGGCCAGCCCATGGAGCATCCGCTCCGGGAGGAGGGCCGGATCCGGCCCTCTGTTCCCGGAGGGGCCGACCGCCCCCGTCCCGTCGCCGTACGTCGGTGCGTGGTCCTGCTCTGGCAGGACGCCGGTGTCCGGTGCCCGTCACGGCGCACGTAGCGCCGGAGGGAGCCTGCCGTGGTCAGCAAGGCGCAGAACGACCCCCAGTCCACGACCGACCAGCTGGACGTCCACACGGCCGATGGCCGCAAGACCCACGTGCTCGACACCTCGGTGCTCCTCTCAGACCCGCGGGCGATCCTGCGGTTCGCGGAGCACGACGTGGTCCTCCCCGTCGTCGTCATCACGGAGCTCGAGGGCAAGCGGCACCACGCCGAGCTCGGCTACTTCGCCCGGTCCGCGCTGCGGATGCTCGACGACCTGCGGATCGAGCACGGCCGGCTCGACACCCCCATCCCCCTGAACGACGACGGCGGCACCCTGCGGGTCGAGCTCAACCACACCGACCCCTCCGTGCTGCCGGACGGCTTCCGCCTGGGCGACAACGACACCCGGATCCTCGCCGTCGCGGCCAACCTGGCGGCCGAGGGGCGCGATGTCGTCGTCGTGTCGAAGGACCTCCCGATGCGCGTCAAGGCGTCGGCCGTCGGGCTGTGCGCCGAGGAGTACCGCGCCGAGCTGGCGGTCGACTCCGGGTGGACCGGGATGGACGCCCTCGACCTGGCCGAGCAGCAGATGGCGGCGCTCTGGGAGCACGAGTCGGTGCCCCTGGCCGACGTGGCCAGCGGCTTCAGCGGCGGCAACCAGTCCCCGAACGACATGCTCTGCCACACCGGCGTCGTGCTGCACAGCCCGCGCGGGTCGGCCCTCGGCCGCGTGACCGCGGACAAGCACGTGCAGCTGGTCCGAGGTGACCAGGACGTGTTCGGCCTGCACGGCCGCAGCGCGGAGCAGCGGATCGCGATCGACCTGCTGCTCGACGAGGAGATCGGCATCGTCTCGCTCGGCGGCCGGGCGGGCACCGGCAAGTCGGCGCTGGCCCTGTGCGCGGGCCTCGAGGCGGTGCTCGAGCGTCGGCAGCACCGCAAGGTCATGGTGTTCCGGCCCCTGTACGCGGTCGGCGGCCAGGACCTGGGCTACCTGCCCGGCAGCGCCGACGAGAAGATGAACCCCTGGGCGCAGGCCGTGTTCGACACCCTCGGGGCGCTGGTGTCCAAGGAGGTCGTCGAGGAGATCATGGACCGCGACATCCTCGAGGTCCTGCCGCTCACCCACATCCGCGGACGCTCGCTGCACGACGCGTTCGTCATCGTCGACGAGGCCCAGTCGCTCGAGCGCAACGTCCTGCTGACCGTGCTGTCCCGCATCGGGCAGAGCTCGCGGGTGGTGCTCACGCACGACGTGGCCCAGCGTGACAACCTGCGCGTCGGCCGGCACGACGGGGTCGCCGCGGTGATCGAGGCGCTCAAGGGCCACCCGCTGTTCGCGCACATCACGCTCACCCGCTCGGAGCGCTCGCCGGTCGCCGCGCTGGTCACCGAGCTGCTGGAGGGCATCGAGGTCTGATCGACCCTGGACGCCCGGGCTCCCCGCACGCCGGGAGCCCGGGCGTTCAGCTGCGCCTGTGCGCCGCGTCCAGCTCGCGGACCAGCGCGCCGAGCCCGACGCCCAGCGCGTGCCTCTCCTGCGCGGTCAGGCGCGCGAGCAGCCGGCCGTGGTGCTCCCGGAGCTCCGCGCCCACGCGCTCGGCGACGTCGCTGCCCTCCGACGTGAGCTCCAGGCGGTACAGGCGACGGTTGTCGGCCTGGCGCTCCCGGCGCAGCCACCCACGCCCTTCCATCCCGGCGGCGAGGCGGCTGACCGTGCTCTTCTCCAGCCCCATCCGGTCGGCGAGCTCCTGCTGCGACAGGGGCCCGGCGGCGGCCAGCTCGCCGAGCGCGAAGGTCTCGGACATCGAGAGCCGCACCCCGGCGTGCTCGTGCGGGGTCTGGACCGTCTCCAGCAGGCCGCTCGAGCGCGCGAGCTGCTGGAAGAACCGGCTCAGGTCGTCGTCGGGAAAGGTTGTGTTGTACAACTGTTTCGCCTACTGTCGTCGTAAGAGTTGTGACGCACAACTGTAGGGGAGAAGCTCCATGACCGACACCGACCAGCACCCCAGCCACCAGCACGGGCGTGGCCGTCTGCACGGCCGCCTGACCCCGCACGGCCACGGGATGGGGCCGATGAACGACCCGGGCCGGTACGAGCGCGTCTCCGGTCACCTGTCGGGCCGGCTCTACCGTCGGGTCGCCCGCGACGTCACTTCCCTGCGGCTGCCCGACGGAGCGCGCGTGCTCGACGTCGGCACCGGACCCGGGACGATGCCGCGTCGCATCGCCGAGTCCGCTCCGGGGCTCCGGATCGACGCGATCGACGTCTCGCCCGAGATGATCGCCTGGGCGCAGCAGACGGCGACCCCTGGCGTGACCTTCGCGGTCGCCGACGTCGCGGCGCTGCCCTGGCCCGACGCCACCTTCGACGTCGTCGTGTCCACCCTCAGCCAGCACCACTGGGCCGACGTGGACGCCGGCCTGCGGGAGGTTCGACGGGTTCTCCGGCCCGGCGGGCAGGCGTGGGTCTACGACGTCCGGTGGGCGCTCCCGCAGGAGGAGTCCGTGGCCGCGTCGCTCGGGACGGGCACGTCCGTCGTGCGCGAGCGGCGGCTCGCCCGCACGTCGTGGCTGAACCCCGTCGGTCGCCTCGTGCTGCGTCCCGCCTGACCTGTCGGCGTCAGCCCTCGACCAGCCGCCCGTCGGCGATGTGCAGCACGCGGTCGGCCAGCGACACCATCAGCGGGTCGTGCGTGGACACGATCGCGGTCATCCCCTCGGCCTCGACCACCGCGCGGATGAGGGCCATCACGGCGGTGCCGGTCTCGGTGTCCAGCTGACCGGTGGGCTCGTCGGCCACCAGCAGCCGCGGCGAGTTGGCCAGCGACCGGGCGATCGCCACGCGCTGCTGCTGGCCTCCGGACAGCTCGCCGGGGCGCTGCAGCGCGTGCGGACCCAGACCCACGAGGTCGAGCAGGAGCTGCACCCGGGCCTCGCGGTCCTTGGCCGGCAGCTTGCGCAGACGCAGGGGCACCCCGACGTTCTCGGCGGCCGAGAGCACGGGCACCAGCCCGAACGTCTGGAACACGAACGAGACGACGTCCCGGCGCAGCTCCACCAGCCCGCGCTCGTCCAGGGACGAGACCTCGCGGCCGTCGACGACCGCGCGGCCCTCGTCGGGCCGGTCCAGGCCCCCGACCACGTTCAGCAACGTGGTCTTGCCCGAGCCCGAGCGACCCACCAGCGCGACCAGCTCTCCGGGAGCGATCGTGAACGAGACGTCCCGCAGGGCGTGCACCGCGGCCGAGCCCGAGCCGTACGTCCGGCTGACGCCCTCGACCCGGACGACGGGCTCGGTGCTGATGACGGTCATGGGGTGTCCTCGTCCGTGCGAACGGAGTGCCGGCCCGGTGCCCGGGGGGCGGTGTGCGGTGCCGGCCGGTCCGGCCAGAGCGAGACGTGCGACTCCTCCAGGGCGAGCCGGACCCGGCCCACCAGGTTCAGGGCCTCCCGGTACTCGCGAGGCAGCTGCACCCGGCCCGCCCGGTCGAGGACCGCGAGCTCCTCGCTGACCACGTGCTCGCTGCCGTCCTCCCGGGTGTGCGTGCGCCGCACGGTCTCGGAGCTGGTGCGCCCGTCGCGGATGGCCACCGTGCGCTGCACGTGCTCGCTGACACCCGGGTCGTGCGTGACGACGACGACCGTGGTGCCCAGCTCGCGGTTCACGGTCCGCAGGCCCTCCAGGACGTCGTGGGAGGTGGCGGAGTCGAGCTCCCCTGTCGGCTCGTCGGCGAAGAGCACCCGCGGGGCGTTCGACAGGGCGACCGCGATGGCGACGCGCTGCTGCTCACCGCCGGACATCTGGCCCGGTCGGCGGTCGGAGCAGTAGCCCACGCCGAGGACGTCCAGCAGCTCGGCGGCCCGGCGGTCGCGCTCCTTGCGGCGGACCCCGGCGAGCGCCATGGGGAAGGCCACGTTCTCCGTGGCGGTCAGGTAGGGCACCACGTTGCGGGCGGTCTGCTGCCAGACGAACCCGACCATCGAGCGCCGGTACTCCACGCGCTGCGCGCTGGACATCGCCATGAGGTCCCACGGCCCCACGCGCACCTTGCCCGCCGTGGGGACGTCGAGGCCCGACAGCACGGACAGCAGGGTCGACTTGCCGGAACCGGAGGCCCCGACGATCGCGACCAGCTCGCCGTCCTCGACCAGCAGGTCCAGGCCCTGCAGGGCCTGCACCTCGACGCCCTCGGACTGGTAGATGCGCACCAGCGAATCGCACACGATGAGCGCGTGCTCGCCGAACGCCCCCGTGCGCTGCCGGGCGCGCTCCTCGAGCGCGCTGAGGGTGGGCTCGTCCTGCGTGACTGTCATCGGTGCCTCCACCGTGTCGTCCGGTTCATCTCTCGCCCACCCGCAGCACCTCGCCGAGCCGGTCCCGCCGGCGCACGGCGGACTCCACCGCCACCGCGATCGCCAGGGCGGCGAGCACGACAGCCGCCGCACCGACGATCGGGACCCAGGTGACCTGCAACGACGTCGCCGCGGGGTGGCCGGTGAGCAGGTCGAGCCCGAGCGCGCCGGTGAGCAGCCAGGGCACGACGATGCCGATGGCCGTCCCCGTCAGCACCGCGGCGAGCGCCAGCGGCGCCAGCTCCCCGAACGTCATCGCCCGCGCCGTGCGCGCGTCCAGGCCGAGCGTGCGCAGGGCCGACAGGGTGCGGCCGCGCTCACGGCTCGTGGCGACGACCGTCAGCACGAGCCCGAGGGCCGCGTACCCCGCGAGGATCAGACCCGTCGCGACCAGGAGCGCGAGGAGGCCCGCGTTGAGGGGCGACGCCCGCCAGGTGCTCAACCACTCGTCACGCTCGGTCACGGTCGTGCCGGCCTCGTCGGCGAGTCCCGCCGCCCGCACGGCGGTCAGGGCACCCGGCCCGTCCACCCACGTCGTCGTCACGGCCACCTCGTCCCCCGAGACGGCGGCGAACGCCTCGCGGTCGACGAGCACGACGCCCGCGGTGCCCGCCAGGGTCGAGGAGCTCTGGGGGACGACGGGCAGGTTCTCCGCGGTGCCGACCACCCGGAGGTCGACGAAGTCCTCCTCGCCCATGAGGGCGGGTGCGATGAGCTCGGCGGTGCTCAGCAACGACGGCGAGATCAGCGCGGGGACACCGTCGTCGACGGCGGAACCGAGAGTGCTCAGGCCCGGGTCCACCGGGCGGTCGTGGGCGGCCAGGATCTGCGCCAGGGCGGCCGAGTCCACCAGCAGCACCTGGGCCTTGACGCCGCTCGACCGGCCGAAGGTCCGCGAGCTGAGGGTCGTGGCGCCCGCGACGGCGGTCACGCCCGGAGCGTCCCGCAGCTGCGCGACGACGAGCGGGTCGAGGTCCCCGTCCACGCGGACCTGGGCCCCGACCACGAGGTCCGCGGCCTCGTCCTGCCCTGCGGTGACGGTGACGGCGGTCGTGCCGCAGAACACGACGAGGGCGATCGCGATCGTGAGGGTGAGCAGGGGGATGCGTGTGCCGGCGGTCTGGCCCGCGCGGGCGGTCGCGACGACGGGTACCAGCCCCCGCCGACGCGCGGCGAAGCCGGAGAGCCCGCGCAGCGTGGGCGGCAGCGCCCGCGCCACCAGCACGGTCGCGGCACCGGCCAGCAGGACGGGGGTGGCGGCGAGCAGGAGGTCGACGCCTCCGGTCGCGGTCTGCACGAGCCCGCGCCCCCGCGCCGAGACGAGAGCCGCCGCGGCGATCGCGACGAGCGCGAGCTCGGCGGTCAGGCGGCGCACACGGCGCCGGCCGAGCACGCGCTCGCGGTCCACGCGGTTGGCGGGCAGCCGACGGCCGGTCCAGGCGCCGGCGACGACCACCGCCGACGCGATCGCGGGAGCTGTCGCGGCCACCGCCACGATCGCCGCGGCGATCGCCCACGTCCCGCGGGGATCGGGTGCGACCAGCCACGCACCGGCAGCACCCACCGCGGTGGCCAGGGCGACGAGGGGCACGCTCTCGACCAGGGCGCGCAGGGCGACGGAGGCGGTCGACGCCCCCCGAGCGCGCTCCGCGAGCAGGAACGTCTCGCGCCGGACCACCAGCAGCCGTGCCGCGAGGATGAGGGCCAGAGAGCCCACCGCGGCGAGCCCGACGAGCAGCACCGAGGTCTGGGCCGTCCCGGCGAGCAGGCGGACGTCGGCCGCCCGCAGCACGGTGTCCAGCTCGCTGACCACCGACGGGGTGCGCCCGTCGGACCCGGTCAACGGACCGGGCAGCGCGATGATCTGCGCGACCGCGCGCGCGACCGCGCGGGAGTCGGTGGCGCGCAGGCCATCCGGTTCCACCGGGAAGCGGAACGCCGTGGAGACCGAGCGCGCGGTCTGCATCGCGAGCAGCGCGTCGGGCAGCGAGGCGTCCGACGCCAGGAGTCCCGCGCGGCCGACCACGGTGCCGCCGGCCGGCGGGGGCTGGAGATCGAGCAGGTCCGCGTAGCCGGACCACACCGGCGACGTGGGGTCGGCCGGCTCGAACAGGCCCGTCACGACCGCCACGACGTCGCCCCGGGTCGGCCCCGTGAGCGGCAGGCGCTGGCCGACGACCAGACCCAGCTCGTCCGCGGCGGCGGCCGACATCCCGACCTCCACCACGCGCGGTTCCGACGAGCCGGCGGGGTGCTCGGGGGACATCCGCGGCTCGATCCCCGTGACCCACCGGACGACCGGGTCGGAGGTGGTCGGGGTGCCGAGGTGCAGGAGCCGGGTGGACACGAGGTCGTCGCCCAGCCGGGCGGTGAGCGGGGAGCTCTGGACCGCGGTCACCACGGGCCCGACCACGGCCTGGACGGACTCCGGGAGCGAGGACCGCGTGGTCGTCGCCGAGTTCGCGACCAGGGTCGACGCGTTCTCGACGCGGGCGGGCTGCCCGGTGGCCGTGAACGTGCCCACCCCGGGCCCGCTGCCCAGGACGATCACCACGTCCGCCGCAGGTCCGGCATCCCGGACCGCACCCTGCACCCCCGCGTCCGCGGTCCGCAGCACGATCCGGGGGACGGCCAGCGCGATGAGCACAGTGACGGCCAGCACGACGGCGGCCAGCGCCAGCAGGCCGGCGTCCTGCCGGCTGCGCCGGCGTGCCACGAGGACCGCATCGCCCGTGGTCGAGCGCCAACCGACGGTGGTCCGCGCGCGGAGCTCGGTGATCGTCATCGCTCGTCCCCCAGCCGCAGCAGCTCGCCGGACGCCCGGCGCAGCAGCGAGCTCGTGGTCAGCGCGACCGCTCCGCCGACCAGCACCACGAGGACGGCGACCAGGGCCGCCTGTGTGGGCCAGGGCCACTGCACGATCACGCCGGGGACGGGCCGGCCGCCCTGGACGGACACGGTGACCAGCGGAGCGACCACCTGGCCGAGCACGGCACCGAGGGTGAGCCCCGCGAGCAGGCCCAGCACGCCCAGGATCGCGTGCTCGACGAGCACCGAGCGGACCAGGCCGGAGCGCGGGGCGCCGAGGGCCTGCAGCCGGGCGAGCTCGAGCCGGCGGGTGCGCACCGACACCGTCGCGCTCATCCCGAAGCCCGCCACCGCGAGCGCCACCGCGGCCACCGTCACGATCCACAGCGCGGCCTGCACACCGACCCGCAGCGGTCCGTCGGTGGCGACCTCTCGTGCGGTCGCCCGGTCGACGGCGACGCCGAGGTCGGTCTGACGGACGTCCTCCACCAGCGCGGGTGCGCTCGCATCGGGGACCTGGAGCCACCACTCGTCCAGGAGCGGGCTCGTCGACGAACCGAGCAGGGCCGCGCGCGTGAGCAGGTCGCGGTCGGCCAGCAGCGCGGACCCCGTGGGCAGGCCGGGCAGGTAGGGGACCACACGTTCGATGGTCACCGGCACCCGGACGTCGCCCAGGTCGAGCTCGAGCTCGTCGCCCACCGCCGCGGAGAACGCCGCGACCAGCGTGTCGGTGACGACCACCGGGACCGGGCCGGGCACCGGGAACGTGGCGGCGGCGAACCCGGAGCGGCCGAAGAGCAGCTCGAAGGGGTCGATCCCGCCGGTGACGCGCAGGACGTCGTCGTCGGTCCGCACCGACAGCAGCGGCCGCTTGTTGTTGTCCTGGAGGGCGCCCTGCACGGTCCACGAGGCGGTGGTGAGCGGGACCGCGGTGACCTGGTCCGCGGTGGCCCCCTCGGGCCGCTCGACGACGCGCAGGTCACCTACGCGGACATCCAGCCGCACGTCGGCCTGGCCGAGCCCGAACAGGTCGCCGGGGTCCGTGGACTCGGGGAGGAGCTGCGCGAGCACCCCCACCAGTCGCAGCCCGGGGGCGGTGGCCGGGAGGGTGACGGCCACGTCGTCCGAGCTGCCCAGGAGCGGGAGCGGCGCCAGCTCGAGCGGGGTCCGGGTGCCGCTCGGGTCCTCGACGACCAGGCTGAGCAGCACGACCCCGGCCAGCGCGGGGGAGACGGAGCTCTCGACGTCCACCAGGAGCCCGGTGGGTGCACCGGGCAGGGGGATGCCGACGGCGGGTGTCGCCGGCCGGAGCGGTTCCGCGAGCGTGCCCCACGTCGGCGTGATCCTGCCGCGCAGCAGCGCGTCGGCCTGGGTGGTGTCGAGCGCGAGGAGGTTCACCGCACGTCCCCGGCTCTCGCCCGGCGACTCCGCGGGCTGCCCCAGGGTGACCGTCCGGTTCGTCACCGGGCTCATGGCCTGCACGCCGGGGAGCTCGCCGACGGCGCCCGCCTGCGCGATCCCGGAGCCCTCCAGGCGGTCCAGCCGCACGTCGGTCCCCACGGCGAGGTCCACCTGGTCGCCCTGCGACGTCCGCCACGTGCTGAGGAAGGACTGCGAGAACGAGCCGACGCCCAGCGCCAGCGTCAGCAGGAGCACCGCGCCGGCCGCCCGGCCGGGCCGGCGGCCGACCTCCCACGCGGCGAGGGGGGAGATGAGCGACGTGCTCCGGGCGGCCAGGCGCTCGCCCGCGTGCGCGACCAGGGGCAGCAGCCGGAGCGTCAGGACGGCGCCGGCGAGCAGCAGCAGGGCGGGCGCCGCCACCAGCACGGGGTCGAGCCGTCCCGGTCCCGCCTGGTCGACGGGCGACCGGTAGGAGCTGAGCTGCCACACCGCGAGCCCCGCGAGCACCAGGAGCGCGAGGTCGGCGCCGGAGCGGGCGAGCCCACCGCGACCGTCCTGCCGCACGAGTCGCTGCTCGGCGTCCACCGCGCTGCCGCGGCGCCGCAGCAGCGGCCCCAGCAGCACGGTCGCGAGCACGAACGACGAGACGACGCACGTGATCCACAGGATGGGCGGGTGGCCCGGGTCGTGGTGCAGGCCCGCCCGCGCGAGGGGGCCGACGGAGGTGATCCCCTGGAACAGCAGGCCGGCCAGCCACGGTGACACGAGCGTGGTGACCAGCGCGACGCCGGTCGCCTCGAGCGCCGCGAGCGCCAGCAGCTGCCGCCCGGAGGCGCCTCGCGACGACATCAGCGTCTGCTCCGAGGCGCGACGCTCGGCGAGCAGGCGCGCGGCCAGCAGCAGCACGGTGACCGAGAGCACGACGAGCATCAGACCGACGATGACGAGGCTGACACGGGTCACCGCCAGGTTGCCCTGCGCGACGTCGATCGTGGACTCGAGGCGCGAGCGGAACTGGGCGGAGAGCACGCCGCCCTCGGACCGGGAGACCAGGGTGGCCTGCGCGTCGTCCAGCCTCCCTCGCACTCCCTCGACCGCACCCGGCGGGCTGTCGGCGAGCCGCGGCGAGGCGACGAGGGCGGCGGTGGCGACCGTCCCGGCGGTGGTCATGGCCTCCGGGGCGACGACGAACGGACCCCACGCGCTGGTGGTGACGAACCCGAAGCTGCCGGGCACCGGATAGGCCGGGTCGTGCTGCGCGCCCTGCAGCAGGTCACGCGTCCACAGGCTGCGCGGCCCGGACAGCTCGTGGATGCCGACGACGACGACCGTGCCGTCCGTGTAGGAGCCGAGGTTCTGCACGGGCAGCTCGGTGCCGACCGTCCACCCGTAGCGCTCCGCTGCGACCTGGGGGATGGCGACCTGCACACGACCCTGGTGGTCGGCGCCCGCCGTCGGCCACGCGCCTGCCAGCAGCGTGGCGTGCTCCGGGACGTCGGGGTAGACCGCGAGGTAGGCCAGGGGTGCCGTGATCGGTGGGCCGTCGCCCGGCAGCCGGTACATGGGCGACGTGAGCCACCGCGTCCGCTCGGCCGGGACGTCGCCGAGCAGCTCGTCGAGGAACGCCTCCCCGGACGCGATGGCCGGCGCGGGGCTGGACTGGTCGAGGGTGAGCACCGCGTCGACGTCGGTCGCTGTGGCCGGGGCCTGGTCGAGCGCGGTGTCCAGCGCGTGGTGCTCGCTGGTGAACAGCAGGAGGGCGAAGGTGCCGAGCAGGCAGGCGCCGACCAGAGCGACGGCCAGGACGGTTGCCAGAAGGGTCCGCTGTGCGGCGGCGCGATGGCGCAGCACGCGCAGGCTCCAGCCCATCCGACCCCCCTCGTGACCTCGTCGTCCGACCGTGGACGCGCTCCTGTACCGGTCAGGTGCGCGCGGTCCAGAGAGCGTAAACGAGCAGGCCGTGGGTGTGGGAGCGATTCCGCAGAACGTGACCGAACGGTGACGTGGCCCGGGAGGGCCACGTCACCGGGAGGGGATCAGCGCTGGGGCGGGCGCGTCATGCTGAGCACGTCGAGCGCGCTGTCCAGCTGCTCCTCGGTGACCTCGCCCCGCTCGACGAAGCCGAGGTCGATCACGGCGGCGCGCACCGTGATCCCGTGCTTGACGGCGTGCTTGGCGATCTTCGCCGCCGCCTCGTACCCGATCACCCGGTTGAGCGGCGTGACGATCGACGGCGACGACTCCGCCAGCGCACGGGCGCGCTCGACGTTGGCGACCAGGCCGACCACCGTCTTGTCCGCGAGCAGCCGTGACGCGTTGGCCAGCAGCCGGACCGACTCCAGCACCCCCGCGGCGATCACGGGGATCTGCACGTTGAGCTCGAACGAGCCGCTCGCGCCGGCCCACGCGACCGTGGCGTCGTTGCCGACGACGCGTGCGGCGACCATGAGCACCGCCTCGGGGATGACCGGGTTGACCTTGCCGGGCATGATCGACGAGCCCGGCTGCAGGTCGGGGATCGCGATCTCGCCGAGGCCGGTGTTCGGGCCCGAGCCCATCCAGCGCAGGTCGTTGCAGATCTTGGTGAGGCTGACGGCGATGGTGCGCAGCGCGCCCGACAGCTCGACGAGCCCGTCGCGGGAGCTCTGCGCCTCGAAGTGGTCGCGCGCCTCGGTCAGCGGCAGCCCGGTGTCCTCGCGCAGCAGCTCGATCACGCGCTGCGGGAAGCCGGCCGGGGTGTTGATGCCCGTGCCGACCGCGGTGCCGCCGAGGGGGACCTCGGCCGCGCGGGGGAGCGCCGACTCGAGCCTCTCGATGCCGTACCGGACCGCGGCGGCGTACCCGCCGAACTCCTGGCCGAGCGTGACGGGCGTGGCGTCCATGAGGTGCGTGCGGCCGGACTTGACCACCTGCGCCCACTCGACGCTCTTCGCCTCGAGCGCCTCCGCGAGGTGGCCCAGCGCGGGGATCAGGTCGCGCACGACGCCGGCGGTCGCGGCCACGTGCACCGACGTGGGGAACACGTCGTTGGAGGACTGCGACGCGTTCACGTGGTCGTTCGGGTGCACGTCGCGGCCGAGCCGCCGCGTGGCCAGCGTGGCCAGCACCTCGTTGGTGTTCATGTTCGAGCTCGTCCCTGAGCCCGTCTGGTAGACGTCGATCGGGAAGTCGCCGTCGTGCGCCCCGCTCGCGACGTCGTCGGCGGCAGCGACGATGGCGTCGGCGATGTCCTGGTCCAGCACGCCCAGCTCGGCGTTCGCGCGGGCCGCTGCCTTCTTGATGCGGGCCAGCGCCTCGATGTGGCTGCGCTCGAGGCGGCTGCCGGAGATGGGGAAGTTCTCCACGGCACGCTGCGTCTGCGCGCGGTAGAGCGCGTCGACCGGGACGCGCACCTCACCCATCGTGTCGTGCTCGATGCGGTACTCAGAAGTCATGCGTGCCATCCTGCCGCACGTCTAGACCTCGACGTCCCCCAGCGACTCGGTCAGGTGCACGGTCCCGTCGGCCAGCGTGTACTCGAGCCCGACGATCGCCACCCGCCCCTCCTTGACCGCCTCCGCGAGCGAGCGCGAGTAGCCCTGGAGCATCTGCACGGTGTGCCGCACGTGCTCGTGACCCAGGACCGCCGGGTCGAGGGTGTCGAGGGCGCCGAACCCCCCACCGGCCAGGTTGACGATGCTCGGGATCACCCGGTCCACGATGGCGCGCACGAAGCCGGTGGGCAGCTCGCCGGTGGTGAGCGCGGTCGTCGCGGCCGCGACCGCGCCGCAGCTGTCGTGCCCGAGGACCACCACGAGCGAGGCGCCGAGCACGTCCACGCCGTACTCGATCGAGCCGATGACGGTGGTGTCCAGCACGTGCCCGGCGGTGCGGACGACGAACACGTCACCGAGGCCCTGGTCGAAGATGATCTCGGCGGCGACGCGCGAGTCCGAGCAGCCGAAGATCACCGCGAACGGATACTGCGCGACGCTGAGCTCGGAGCGGTGGTCGATGCCCTGCGACGGGTGGAGCATCTCGCCGCGGACGAACCGCTCGTTCCCCTCGCGCAGCGCGGACCAGGCTTCGGCAGGCGTCGTGGGTCGGGTCACGGCGTCATGCTCGCAGGTCCGCGGACCGTCCGCAGGGCGCGTTCCAGCAGTCGGGCGACCCGTTCCGGTGGCGGGTCTTCACCCGGAGGGTGTAGCCAAGGGGGTGAGACGCCGACGTCTCAGCCTTGGGGGGTGTTCCGTGGGACGACGCAGACGTGCTCTGGCCCTCGTCACCGGGCTGGCGGTGGCGGTCCCGCTGGCCGCATGCGCAGGATCCGGGTCCGGAACTCCCGTGCTGACCTGGTACATCAACCCGGACGACGGCGGCCAGGCCGAGATCGCCAAGCAGTGCACGGAGGCCGCAGAGGGCAAGTACGTGATCGAGACGTCGGTCCTGCCGCGCGACGCCAGCGCCCAGCGCGAGCAGCTGGCCCGACGCCTGGCCGCCAAGGACTCGTCGATCGACATCATGAGCCTGGACCCGCCGTTCGTCCCCGAGATGGCCGAACCCGGGTTCCTGGCCCCCGTGCCCGACGACGTCGCGCAGCGGGTGACTCAGAACGTCGTCGCCGGCGCCCTGGCCGGGGYCACGTGGGACGACAAGCTCGTCTCCGTCCCGTTCTGGGCGAACACCCAGCTGCTCTGGTACCGCAAGTCGGTCGCCGCAGCGTCGGGGCTCGACCCGGCCAAGGCACCGGTGACGTGGGACCAGATCATGACCGCGTCGAAGGACCAGGACAAGTACCTCGCCGTCCAGGGCACCAAGGCCGAGTCGCTCACCGTGTGGATCAACGCGCTCGTCGCGTCCGCCGGCGGCACGATCCTCGAGAACCCCGAGGCGCCGGCGGACGAGCTGACGCTCGGGCTGGAGAGCCCGGCCGGTGAGGCCGCCGCGACGATCATCGGCACCATCGGCAAGGAAGGCCTGGGTGGTCCCGCCCTGCCGACGGAGGACGAGGGGGCGTCGCTGTCCATCTTCCAGGGCGACAAGGGCTCGTTCATGGTCAACTGGCCGTTCGTCTGGTCCGCCACGAAGGCCGGCGTCGAGGACGGCACGTTCGAGCAGGCGCTGCTCGACGACATCGGCTGGGCGCTGTACCCGCAGGTGACCGAGGGGCAGCCGAGCGCACCCCCGTACGGCGGGATCAACCTCGGGATCGGGGCCTTCAGCAACTACGTCGACCTCTCCTACCAGGCGGCGGAGTGCATCGTCACGCCCGAGCACCAGGCGCAGTACTTCGCGACCAACGGCAACCCGCCGTCCAACACCGAGGCCTACGACGACCCCGCGGTCACCGAGGCGTTCCCGATGGCGGACGTCATCCGGGAGTCGCTCGAGCTCGCCGTCCCGCGGCCGCAGACGCCGTACTACAACGAGGTGTCCACCGGCCTGCAGCAGACCTGGCACCCGCCGAGCGCGGTCAGCCCGGAGACGACGCCGACCGAGTCGACGGACTTGATCACCGCTGTGCTTCGAGGGGAGCAGCTGCTATGACCACGGTCGCCGACAAGAGACCGGATCTGCGCGACGCCGCAGCGAAGGCCGGCCGCAGCGATCGAGCGAAGTCCGAGGCGCGCCTCGGCTGGCTGCTCGCGGGGCCCGCGTTCGTCGTCATGCTCGCCGTCACCCTGTACCCGATCCTGCAGGCCTTCTACGACTCCCTCTTCCACTTCCGCCTCACCGCTCCGGACGACAAGCGCTGGGCCGGTCTGACCAACTACTCGGTCGTGCTGTCCGACCCGCTCTTCTGGCAGGCGCTCGGCGTCACCGTCTTCATCACCGTGGTGACCGTGGTCGTCGAGCTGCTCCTCGGGTTCGGGCTCGCGCTCGTCATGCACCGCGCCATCACGCAGCTCCGCGGCCTGCTCCGCACGGCGATCCTGGTGCCGTACGGGATCATCACCGTGGTCTCCGCCTTCGCGTGGTTCTACGCGTTCGACATCAACTCGGGGTACGTCAACCACTGGTTCGCGTGGGTGCCCGGGATCAGCACGGACCTCAACTGGTTCGCCCAGCAGGGCACCAGCCTCTTCGTCATCATCATGTCGGAGATCTGGAAGACCACGCCGTTCATCTCGCTCCTGCTCCTCGCGGGCCTCTCGCAGGTGCCGACCGAGCTGGAGGAGGCGGCCGAGGTCGACGGCGCGACCTGGTGGCAGCGCCTCACACGGGTGGTCCTGCCGAACATGAAGGCCGCGATCATGGTGGCTGTCCTGTTCCGTGCCCTCGACGCGTTCCGCATCTTCGACAACGTGTTCATCATGACCAACGGGGCCAACGGCACCGAGGTGCTGTCGCTGCTGGCGTACCGGACCTCGATCGGACGGCTGGAGATCGGCCTCGGGTCGGCGATCTCCGTGCTGCTCTTCCTGTGCGTGATCCTGATCTGCTGGGTCGCGGTCAAGCTGTTCAAGGTCGATCTGGCCGGCGGCGCGAGGGGGGCGGGCTGATGAAGCAGCTGTCGACCAGGGCCAAGATCGCCTGGGCCCTCATCACGATCTTCGTCCTCGCGTACGCGCTGTTCCCGATCGTGTCCATCTTCGCGACGTCGTTCAAGCTGCCGAGCCAGCTCAACCTCGGGCTGTTCTGGCCCAAGACCTGGACGACCGTGAACTACGAGGAGATCCTCGCGCCGGGCGGGTCCGCGCAGACCCTGTTCCTGTCCTCGCTGCGCAACTCGATCGGCATCTCGCTGATCGCCACGGCCATCGCGGTTGTGCTCGCCACGCTCGCCGCCTACGCGATCGCGCGGCTCGACTTCCCGGGCAAGCGGATGGTCCTGCTCACCGCGCTGGGCGTCTCGATCTTCCCGGTCATCTCGATCGTCACGCCGCTGTTCAACCTGTGGCGGAACATCGGCCTCTACGACACCTGGCTCGGCCTGATCATCCCGTACCTCTCGCTCACGCTGCCGATCTCCATCTGGACCCTCGCAGCGTTCTTCCGCCAGATCCCGTGGGAGCTCGAGCAGGCCGCGCAGGTGGACGGGGCGACCACGTGGCAGGCCTTCCGCAAGGCGATCGTGCCGCTGGCGGCGCCCGGTGTGTTCACCACGGCGCTGATCGCGTTCTTCATCGCGTGGAACGACTTCGTCTACGGCATCTCGCTCACGTCGACCGACCGGGCCCGTCCCGTCCCGGCGGCGCTGGCGTTCTTCACCGGCGCCTCGCAGTTCGAGGAGCCCACGGGGTCGATCTCCGCCGCCGCCATCATCGTGACCATCCCGGTGGTCATCCTCGTCCTGCTCTTCCAACGCCAGATCGTGTCCGGCCTGACCCAGGGCGCCGTCAAGGGCTGACCACGAAGGAGATCCGATGGCCGCCATCACTCTCAAGGACATCGTCAAGCAGTACGGCGACGGCTTCCTCGCCGTGAAGGGCGTCAGCCTGGATATCGCCGACGGCGAGTTCGTCATCCTCGTCGGGCCGTCCGGCTGTGGGAAGTCGACGCTGCTGCGCATGATCGTCGGCCTCGAGGACATCACGGCGGGCGACCTGCACATCGGCGGCAAGCGGGTCAACGACAAGGCCCCCCGCGACCGGCACCTGGCGATGGTGTTCCAGAACTACGCGCTCTACCCGCACCTGACCGTCTTCGAGAACATCGCGTTCCCGCTGCGCCTGCAGAAGGGGCAGTTCACCGACGCCCAGATCCGCGAGAAGGTCGAGTTCGCCGCCAAGACGCTCGAGCTGCAGGACCACCTCGAGCGCAAGCCCGCCAACCTGTCCGGCGGTCAGCGGCAGCGTGTCGCGATGGGCCGCGCGATCGTCCGCGAGGCGGAGGCATTCCTCTTCGACGAGCCCCTGTCCAACCTCGACGCCAAGCTCCGCGGGCAGATGCGGACCGAGATCGCGCGCATGCAGCGCCGACTGGGCACGACGACCGTCTACGTCACCCACGACCAGACCGAGGCCATGACCCTCGGCGATCGGGTGGCCGTCCTGCGCAAGGGGGAGCTCCAGCAGGTGGCCAGCCCGCGGGGTCTGTACGAGCAGCCGGTCAACCTGTTCGTCGCCGGCTTCATCGGGTCGCCGCCCATGAACTTCCTGCCGGGGGAGATCAGCGGGTCGACGATGACGCTGCCGTTCGCCGAGGTCCCGATCTCCGCGGACCTGGCCCCCAAGCTGCAGGGCAAGGAGATCGTCATCGTCGGCATCCGCCCTGAGCACTTCGAGGATGCCGCGCTCGTCGAGGACGCCAAGAAGGACGCCGGTGTCACCTTCAAGGCGCCCGTGGACGTCACCGAGTGGCTCGGCTCCGAGCTCTACGCCTACATCCCGTTCGACACGAACCCGGACGTCGCGACGACGCTCGAGGAGCTCGACCGCGACCTGGACGGCGAGGGACTGCGCACCCAGCTGATCGTCGCCCTCCCGTCGGAGACCAAGATCCGGGACGGCGTCGACGCGGACCTGTGGTTCGACCCCGCCCGGATGATGGTGTTCGACCCCGAGAGCGGCGAGAACCTCACCTGGGACGGCGCGGCCGCCGAGGCGCTCGACCGCGAGAACGAGGCCGACCGGAAGGCGTCGCTGGAGCGCGCGCAGGCCCGGGAGAGGGCGAGCGCCTGACGGGTCAGGCCAGCTCGGCGAGACGCGGCGGGTTGGCGCCTGCCCGGGACACCGTGATGGCCGCGATCCGCGCGCACCGCTCGAGCACTGCCTGGACGGTGGCCGCATCCACGTCGGCGAGCGCCTGACGACGACCCGCCCCGAGCAGCCCAGCCGACCACAGCCCGTCGATCAGGCCGCCCATGAACGAGTCGCCGGCGCCGACCGTGTCCGCCACCTGCACCTTGGGTGCCTGCACGGAGATCCGCGCGCCGGCCGACGTGCTGGCGAACGCCCCCTCGCCCCCGTGCGTCACGACGACCAGCGACGGCCCGGACCGGCTCCACTGTTCGGCGATCTCCGCGGGCGCGACGCCCGGGTGCAGCCAGGCGAGGTCCTCGTCGCTGACCTTGACCACGTCGGCCAGCCGGACGAGCGCGTCGACCACGGGCAGCGTCTGCGCGGGGGAGCCCATGAGCACCGGGCGCAGGTTCGGGTCGTACGTGATGGTCGACGTCGCGCGGCGCCGCGCGACGATGTTGGCGACCGCGGCCCCGCCGGGCTGCAGCACCGTCGCGATCGAGCCGGTGTGGATGACCACCGGGTCGCCCGGGTCCTCATCCCACGTCTCGGGGAGGTCCCACTCGAGGTCGAACTCGTAGGTCGCCGCGCCGGTCTCGTCGATGTGGGCGGTCGCCACCGGCGTGCGCAGGGCCGAGCGGTTGCCCTGCAGGACGTTCACTCCCGAGCCGCGCAGGTGGCGGCGGACGAGGTCGCCGTCGGTGTCGTGCCCCAGCCACGTGAGCAGGTCGACGCGCCGGCCGAGGCGCCCCAGCCCGAGCGCGACGTTCGCGGGGCTGCCACCGGGGTGCTGCGCGCGGCTGCCGTCCGGCCGGGTGACGACGTCGATGAGCGCCTCGCCGAGGACGAGTGCGCGGTCGACGGTGGGCGTGGTCATCAGGACTCCTCGTCGGGGGTGGTCACGGCGGTGTCACGCACCGCGCTGAGCCGCTCGCGTGCGCCGTCGAGCCACTCCTGGCAGCGCTTGGCGAGCGCCTCGCCGCGCTCCCAGAGCGTGAGCGACTCCTCGAGGGTCGCAGCGCCGGCCTCGAGCCGGGCGACGACCGCCACCAGCTCGTCGCGGGCCTCCTCGTAGCCGAGGGCGGCCACGTCGGCGTTCGGGTCGGACGGTGGGGACTGGGACGGCTTCGGCACGGGGACAGTCAACCAGGATGTGCCCACACCGTCGGCAACCCGTCGGGCGGGGCGGCCACGCCGCCAGGGTGCCGCGGTCAGAAGAGGTCGAAGGCTGCGCGGACCGCGCCGCGCACCGCACGACCGGGTTCAGGGACCGACGACCTGGGCGGCGATCTCTCCGCGGGCCACGCGGACGCGCAAGGCGTCGCCCGCGGTCACCTCCTCCGGGTCGCGCACGACGTGCCCGTCGGTCCGCCGCACCACGGCGTACCCGCGGTCGAGCGTGGCCGCCGGCGAGAGCGCGCGCACCTGGGCCGCGAGCCCGGCCACCTCCGCCCGGCCGTGCACGAGCGCGGTGTGCAGCGAGCGCCGGGCGCTCTCCCGCAGGGCGACGACCCGGTGCTCGTGGACGTCGACCAGCGTGGTGGGGTTGGCCAGCACCGGTCGGCTGCGCCAGTGGTCGAGGCCGGTCTGCTCCCGGGTCAGCCGCATGGTGAGCGCGGCTCGGGCACGGAGGCGGGCCTGGGACAC
This sequence comes from Cellulomonas sp. P1_G12_2, assembly GCF_056405535.1. Lineage (NCBI taxonomy): Bacteria > Bacillati > Actinomycetota > Actinomycetes > Micrococcales > Cellulomonadaceae > Cellulomonas > Cellulomonas sp. P1_G12_2. The sequence continues at coordinate 1,055,992 of NZ_JBFUBX010000001.1, forward strand.
GCGTGCGCGCTCCTCGCTCACGTCCGGCACGATCCGCTTGGCGGCATCGGTCGGCGTGGACGCGCGGAAGTCGGCGACCAGGTCGAGCAGCGGCGTGTCCAGGTGGTGCCCGATCGCGCTGACCAGCGGGGTCCGGCAGGCCGCCGCCACGCGCACGAGCGACTCGTTGCTGAAGGGCAGGAGGTCCTCGAACGAGCCGCCGCCGCGCGCGACCACGATGACGTCGACGCGCGGGTCCCGGTCGAGCTCCGCGATGGCGGCGCTGACCTCGGGGACCGCGCGCGGACCCTGAACGGTCACGCGGCGGATCTCGAACTGCACCGCCGACCAGCGGGCGCGGGCGTTGGACACCACGTCGTGCTCGGCGTCCCCCTGCTGCGCGACGATCAGCCCCACCACCGTGGGCAGGAACGGCAGCGCGCGCTTGCGCGACGGCTCGAACAGCCCCTCGGCTCCGAGGATCCCCTTGAGGTGCTCGATCCGGGCCAGCAGCTCGCCGAGGCCGACCAGGCGGACGTCGTCGGCCGCGAACGTCAGCGTGCCCTTCTTGGCGTGGAACTGCGGCCGGGCGTGCACCACGAGGTGCGCACCGTCGGCGAGCTTGTCGGCCAGCTTGTCGATGGCGAAGGCCGGAGCCGTGACCGACAGGGACATGTCCAGGTCGGTGTCCCGGAGCGTGAGGAAGTAGAGGGTGTTCCACCTCTTGAGGTTGAGCACCTGTCCCTCGACCCACACCGGCGGCATCTTCGCGATGTAGTCGGCGATCTTGGGCGCCAGGTGCCGGACCGGCCACGGGCGGTCCGGGGTGGTGTCCGCGGCGCGCAGCGGGGGCGGGCCGGCGGTCGCCGGGGTGCTCAGAGGGCCGGTGCTCACGCGCCCAGCCTGCCCCATCCCACCGACAGGCTCGGTCACGCCGGTCGCCCCGGCCCGTCGGAGGCGACCGGCGTGTGTCGACGCCGTGCGGGTCGGGTGCAGGTCACACCCGCTGGGCGCCTCCCCGCAGGGGGCGTCGCGAGCCGCCGATCTAGACTCGGACCCGTGACCTCCCCGACCGTCTCCACCACCGGCACGCCCAGCACCGCGACCGCTCCCCGCAAGCGCGTCCTGCTGGCTGCCCCTCGCGGCTACTGCGCCGGCGTGGACCGCGCGGTCATCGCCGTCGAGAAGGCCCTCGAGCACTACGGCGCCCCGGTGTACGTGCGCAAGGAAATCGTGCACAACAAGTACGTCGTCGAGACGCTCGCAGCCCGCGGCGCGGTGTTCGTGAACGAGACCGACGAGGTCCCCGAGGGTGCACGCGTCGTGTTCTCCGCGCACGGCGTGTCCCCGGCCGTACACGCGCAGGCGGCCGCGCGGAACCTGCAGACGATCGACGCGACCTGCCCCCTGGTCACCAAGGTGCACAAGGAGGCCGTGCGGTTCGCGTCCGAGGACTACGACATCCTGCTCATCGGCCACGACGGGCACGAGGAGGTCGAGGGCACCTACGGCGAGGCACCCGACCACATCCAGGTGGTGAACTCCCCGGACGCCGTCGCCGACGTGGTGGTCCGTGACCCCGACCGCCTCATCTGGATCTCGCAGACGACGCTCTCGGTCGACGAGACCATGGACACCGTCCGCCGCCTGCGCGAGCGGTTCCCGAACCTGCAGGACCCGCCCAGCGACGACATCTGCTACGCCACCCAGAACCGGCAGGTCGCGGTCAAGAAGCTGGCGCCGGAGTGCGACCTGGTCATCACGGTCGGCTCCGCGAACTCGTCGAACTCCGTGCGGCTGGTCGAGGTGGCCCTCGATGCCGGCGCCCGCACCTCCTACCGCGTGGACAAGGCCTCCGAGATCGACCTCGCGTGGCTCGACGGGGTGACGACCGTCGGAGTCACGTCCGGCGCCTCGGTCCCCGAGATCCTGGTCCGCGACGTCCTGTCGCTGCTCGCCGAGCACGGCTTCGGCGAGGTCGAGGAGATCCGCACGGCTACCGAGGACCTCATGTTCTCGCTGCCCCGCGAGCTGCGCGCGGACCTCAAGGCCGCCGGCAAGGCTCCTGTCACCCCGCGCCGCGACGGCCGCCGGTCCCTGGACGTCCAGCCCGCCTGACCGCTCGCGTCCGCCCGACGCTGCCGCCCGGACCGCACCGTCCGGCGTCGACCATGTCCCTGGATCCGGATCGGGCTGCATCCCGATGCCAACCACATGGTCGCGCCGGCCGCGGCGCCGGACACGTCAGGCGGTCGACGCGTCCGGTGTCGGCCGTACCGCCTCCGCGCGCAGCGCGCGCTCGTCCCGGTCGGCGCGTCCGTCGAACATGACGATCTGCTCCTCCGCGGACGCCACGAGCTCGGGGGCGCTGACCGCCGAGAGCTGCGGGTTCACCGGGTCGGGCGTCGGCAGGTCGGCGTCCACCACGTGCAGGTCTGCGAACCGCCGGGCGCTGACCAGCACGCGGGTCTCGAGCGAGGACACCGTCTGGTTGTACGCGCCGGCCGCCGAGTCGATGGCCCGGCCCAGCTTGGCCAGGTGGGATCCCATGGTGGCCAGCCGCCCGTGCAGCTCCTTGCCCAGTGAGAGCACGGCCTGCGCGTTGCTGGCCAGCGCGTCCTGCCGCCAGGCGTACGAGACCGTCCGCAGCAGCGCGAGCAGGGTGGTCGGCGTCGCGATGACGACGTTGCGCTCGAACGCGTACTCGATCAGCAGCGGGTCCTGCTCCGCTGCCGCGTGCAGGAACGACTCGGCGGGCACGAACATCACCACGAACTCCGGCGCCGGGGCGAACTGGTCCCAGTAGCGTTTGGCGGAGAGGTCGTCGACGTGGGCCCGGACGTGCCGGGCGTGCGCCGCCAGCCGCTCGGTGCGGACGCGCTCGTCGGTGGCCTGCGCAGCGTCGAGGAACCCGAGGAACGCGACCTTGGCGTCGACCACCACGTTCTTCCCGCCCGCGAGCTTGATCACCATGTCCGGCCGCAGCAGCCCGTCGTCGGTCCGCACCTGGTCCTGCTCCACGAAGTCGACGTGCGCGAGCATCCCCGCGGCCTCCACCACGCGCTTGAGCTGGAGCTCACCCCACTTCCCGCGCACCTGCGACGACCGCAGGGCGGTGACCAGCTGCGCGGTCTCCCCGCGCAGGTGCTCGGAGGCCAGGTGCATCGCGCGCACCTGCTCGCCGAGCGCCGCCTGGCCGGCCGCCCGCGCCTGCTCGGCCGTCGACAGCTCGACGCGCACCTGGTCCAGGGTGCGCGACAGCGGCTCGACCATGGCGCGCACGGCCTGCTCCCGCTGGGCCAGCTCGCCGACCTGCGTCTGGTGGTCGGCGGCGAACCGCTGGTGCGCGAGGGCGAGGAACTGGTCGGAGCTCGTCGCCAGGGCGTCGGCTGCCAGCGACCGGAACTGGTCGGCGAGCCGACCGGTGTCGGCAGCGGTCCGCCGCTCGGCCTCGAGCGTCGCCCGCGTCCGGGCGGCCTCGATGTCCGCCGCCCGCAGGCGGGCCGACGCGAACGTCCAGCCGACGAGCGCGCCGACGACGGCACCGATCGCGAGTCCGAGCAGCAGTCCTGTGTCCATGGGTGCAGGCTGACAGCACCCACTGACATCCGCGGGAAGGGGGAGGATCCGAGGCCCCGGCGCCACTACGGTGGTCCGATGTCGAACGCACCCGCCCTCGAGCTGCGCGGACTGTGGCGCAAGTTCGGGGACAAGATCGCCGTCGCCGGGATCGACCTCGTCGTCCCGGTCGGATCGTTCTACGGGCTCGTCGGCCCCAACGGCGCCGGCAAGACGACCACCCTGTCGATGGCCACCGGCCTCCTTCAGCCCGACTTCGGCACGGTGCTGGTGCACGGGCAGGACCTGTGGGCGTCGCCCGTCGAGGTCAAGGGCATGCTCGGTGTGCTCCCCGACGGCGTCCGTCTGTTCGACCGGCTCACCGGCGAGCAGCTGATCACGTACGCGGGTCTGCTGCAGGGCCTGGACCGGGAGACCGTCGCCGCGCGTGCGACCGACCTGCTGGCGGCTCTGGACCTGACCACCGACGCCAAGAAGCTGGTCGTCGAGTACTCCGCGGGCATGACCAAGAAGGTGGCGCTGGCCTGCGCGCTCGTGCACGCGCCGCGCCTCCTCGTGCTCGACGAGCCGTTCGAGGCGGTCGACCCGGTGTCCGCCGCCAACATCCGCGACATCCTCGCCTCGTACGTCCGCTCGGGCGGCACGGTCATCGTGTCCTCGCACGTCATGGACCTGGTGCAGCGGATGTGCGACCACGTCGCGGTCATCGCCGCTGGTCATGTGCTGGCGGCGGGGACGGTCGACGAGGTCCGCGGCGACAGCAGCCTCGAGGACCGCTTCGTCGACCTCGTCGGCGGCCGGGTGAGCGGGGAGGGTCTCGCGTGGTTGCGCACCTCGTCCGCCTGAAGCTGACCCTGCTGCGCAACGGCCTGCGGCGCAGCGCGTGGCAGGTGATCGGCCTCGTCGTGGCGGCGCTCTACGGCCTCGGAGCGCTCGCCGTCGTGGTCGTGTCCATGGCCGTGCTGAGCGTGCAGGAGCCGGACATCCGCGGGCTGGTGGTGGTGCTCGTCGGGTCCGTGCTCGTGCTCGGCTGGTGGCTGGTCCCCCTGCTCGCGTTCGGGCTGGACTCGACCATCGACCCGGCGCGGTTCGTCACGTTCGCCATCCCGCGCCGGTCCCTGCTGACCGGGCTGGCGCTGGCCGGACTGATCGGCATCCCCGGTGTGGTGAGCGCGGGCTCGGCGCTCGCGTTGGCGGGCGTGTGGTGGCGTACTCCCGCGGCCCTCGCCGTCGGCATCGTCTGCTCGGTCGTCGGGCTGGCCACCTGCGTCATCGGCGCGCGGGCGACCACCTCGGCGGCCTCCACGCTCGTGGCGAGCCGGCGGTTCCGCGAGGTGATGGCCGGCGTCGTGGTGCTCCCGCTCGTCGTCATCGGACCGGTCCTCGGGCGGTTGTCCGACAGCGCGGCGTTCACCGCGCAGACCGTCGAGCAGATCGCGGAGGTGCTGTCCTGGACGCCCCTCGGTGCCGCCTGGGCGGTTCCCGGCGACGTCGCCGACGGTCAGTGGGCGACGGCGGCGGCACGGTTCGCGATCGCGATCGTGACGCTGCTGGTGGTGGTCGTCGTGTGGGACCGGGCCTTCGCGCACGCGCTCGTGAACCCCGCCCACGAGAAGGTCTCCACCCGTGGTCACGGCCTCGGATGGTTCGACCGGCTCCCTGCGACCCCGCTCGGTGCCGTCACCGCACGCTGCCTCACGTACTGGGCGCGGGACCCCCGGTACGCCCTCGCCGTCGCGATCGTCCCGGTCCTCGCGATCGTGTTCTACGTCGTCAGCCCGGACGGCGGCCTGGTCCTCCTGATCGGCCCGATCGCGGGATACCTGATGGGCTGGGGCATCTCGGCCGACGTCGCGTACGACGGCACGGCCTTCTGGACGCACGTGGCCGCACCCCTGCGCGGCAGTGCCGACCGGTTGGGCCGGGTCATCGCGGCGGGTGCCATCGCGGGGCCGGCGGTCGTCGTGCTCTCGATCGGGTCCGCGGTGCTGACCGGGCAGCCGGAGGTCATCCCTGCCCTGCTCGGGCTCTCGTTCGGCGTGCTGCTCACCGCGCTCGGCGGGTCGAGCGTGCTGTCCGCGCTGGTCGTCTACCCGGTGCAGCTCCCGGGCGAGAACCCGTTCCAGACGAGGCAGGGCGCGTCCATGGCGAGCGTGGTCTCCCAGTTCGCCGGCTGGCTCGCCGTCATGGCGCTGAGCCTGCCGGAGATCGTGCTTGGGGTGATCGCGGTCCGCGGCGGGTCCGCGGCACTCGGCTGGGTGACGCTGGCTGTCGGGCTGGTGCTCGGGTCCGTGCTGCTCGCGCTCGGCGTGCGCATCGGAGGACGCACCCTCGACCGCACGGGACCGGACCTGCTGCGCCGGATCGTGGCGTTCGCCTGACCGGGGCGGCCACGGCACCCCCGTAGACTTCCCCCCCGTGGCACTCACCATCGGCATCGTCGGCCTGCCCAACGTCGGCAAGTCCACCCTCTTCAACGCGCTGACCCGCGCGCAGGTCCTCGCGGCGAACTACCCGTTCGCGACGATCGAGCCCAACGTCGGTGTCGTCCCGCTGCCCGACCCCCGGCTGACCACGCTCGCCGAGATCTTCGGCTCCGAGCGGATCCTCCCGGCGACCGTGTCGTTCGTGGACATCGCGGGCATCGTCAAGGGCGCGAGCGAGGGGGAGGGGCTGGGCAACAAGTTCCTCGCCAACATCCGCGAGGCCGACGCCATCTGCCAGGTCACGCGCGTGTTCGCCGACCCGGACGTCGTGCACGTCTCCGGTGACGTGAACCCCAAGGACGACATCGAGATCATCGCCACCGAGCTGATCCTCGCCGACCTGCAGACCCTCGAGAAGGCGATCCCGCGCCTCGAGAAGGACGTCCGCGCCAAGAAGGCGGACGCCGGTCTGCTCGCCGCCGCGCAGGAGGCGTTCGCGATCCTCGAGAAGGGTCAGACGCTCTCGCAGAGCGGGAAGAAGATCGAGCACCTCGACGAGCTCCAGCTCATGACGAGCAAGCCGTTCATCTACGTCTTCAACACCGACGACGCCGGCCTGGCCGACACCGCGATGCAGGACGAGCTCCGCGCGCTCGTCGCCCCCGCCGACGCCATCTTCCTCGACGCCAAGTTCGAGTCCGAGCTGGTCGAGCTGGAGCCCGACGAGGCCCGCGAGATGCTCGCCGACAACGGCCAGGAGGAAGCCGGCCTGGACCAGCTGGCCCGCGTCGGCTTCCACACGCTCGGCCTGCAGTCGTACCTGACCGCCGGCCCCAAGGAGTCCCGCGCCTGGACGATCCATCAGGGCTGGACCGCCCCGCAGGCCGCCGGCGTGATCCACACCGACTTCCAGAAGGGCTTCATCAAGGCCGAGGTCATCTCGTTCGACGACCTCGTCGCCGCCGGGTCCGTCGCCGCAGCGCGCGCCGCCGGCAAGGCCCGGATCGAGGGCAAGGACTACGTGATGGCCGACGGCGACGTGGTGGAGTTCCGCTTCAACGTGTGACGCCGTCGGGCACGCCGAGCGGGTGAACCTCGGACGGTTGTCCCGGTGCGCCCCGGTTCGGGCGGGTGACATCCCTGGGACGCCGCGCCGACCCGGCCCGCCCTGACGTGGGCGCCATAGGCTCGCAGACATGAACAAGGCCGAGGAGCTCGCCAATGTGGAACGTCTGTATGCAACGCTCGACACGAGCGCGCTCCTGGCGCTCCTGCCGTTGATCGACACGCTCTCGGAGCGGGTACGACAGGAGATCGAGCGCATCGGCGGGCCCGTCACGTCCTCCTCGGAGGCGCAGAAGCACGCCGCCCTGTTCGAGTCCGTCACGGCGGGTCTCGCGGGCCTCGCGAACCAGTGGCCGGGCAGCGACGCCTTCCAGGAGATGCAGGCGCAGGTGGACGCCGACAAGGCCAAGCTCCAGGCCCGAGCCGAGTCGGCCCGCGCGTTCGAGGCCGAGGCCCTGGACAGGACATTCGTGTACTCGATCAACCTGCACCAGCGCCGGCAGCTCGCGATCTTCGAGCTCGAGCGGCGCGGTGTCCTGCCGACGTGGTTCAGCGCGTAGGTCGCTGGGGGGACGATCGCCGCATCGAGGGCAAGGATGACGTGATGGCCGTCGGCGACGTGGTGGAGGTCCGCTTCAACGCCTGACCGCCTGCTTCCTCGCCAGATGCTCTCCCCTTCGGCGCGGGTTACCGTGCAGAGAGCTCGAACTCGAACCGGGCAACGAGGCTCGGTCGTGCCCTGGGGAGGCACCCATGGAAGCCATGTATCGATCCTTGACCCGGACAGTGCGCGGCGTGATCGTCGCGACGGTGGTCGTTCTCGGCCTCGTCGTCGCTGGTATCGGTACCGCGTCTGCAGCACCGCCGGACCGGCACGGCAGAGGGGTGCCGACGAGCAAGATCTCGGTCCAGCTCTGGACCTTCGCCGAGTACATCGGCTTCGGCACCGACGCCGCCACGATCGCCCGGACCGACGAGGTGTTCGGCCGCCTCGCGGACATGGGGTACCGGAACGTCGAGCCGTTCACGCTGAGCGGGTTGACCGCAGAGCAGTACCGCGCGCTGCTCGACAAGTACCGGCTCAAGGCCTCCGCGCGGCACGTCGACGTCGGGACGCCGCAGAACCCGGCCGACATCGGGCAGATCCTGGCGGAGAACAAGGTCCTGGGGATCACGTACTTCGGCTCCGGAGCCACCCCGATCTTCCCGCCGGTCTACACCACCGAGGCTGAGTGGATCGCGTACGCGGAGTACCTCGACGAGCTCGGCGCCGTGGCCCGTCGGCACGGCCAGAGGTTGATGGTGCACAACCACGACATCGAGTTCGAGACGGTCTTCGGCGGCCGGACGGTGTTCGACATCCTCATGGCCCACACGGACCCGAAGAATGTCGTGTTCCAGCTCGACCTCTACTGGGCGACCAACGGCGGCGGCGTCGACAACCCGCTCGCCGTGATCGAGCGGTACGGCAACCGGATCAAGCTGTTCCACGTGAAGGACATGGCGGACGGCCCGTTCCCCGGTCGGATCGAGATCGTCGGCGACGGGATCATCGACTTCCCGTCGATCTTCGCCGCGGCCGGCGGCAGCACGAAGTACTACGTCGTCGAGCACGACCCGCGGTTCGGCGACCCGACGTTCGACCCCTTCGAGGCGGCCCAGGAAGGCTTCGACTATCTCGACCGCGTGAGGTTCTGAGCCGGAGCGTCACGCCCGGGGAGTGCGAGCCCGGTCCTCCGCCTCGAGCACCCGGCGGAGGCCGGTGAAGTCGCGCAGCAGGATCCGCGCCAGCACGAACGTCGGCAGGAGCGCCACCAGCCGGAGCCAGTCGGCGACGTCGCCGCCGTAGTCGGCGTGGATGCGCGTGCCCCCGGCGTCGGGCGTGAGCGCGTACTCGACGCGGGAGTTCCACGGCGACGTCGAGTGCCAGACGACCCGCCGTTCGGGCTCGAGGACCTCGAGCACGTCGGTGAAATGGATCCGGAACGGCCCGATGCGGTCGACACCGGCCCACCGGTTCCCCACCTGCAGCGGACCGCTGTCCAGCGGACGGCGGGAGTCGACCGCGGGCGCGAACTCGGGCCACAGACCGGGATCGGCGAAGTACGGGTAGACGCGTGACGGCGGGTGATCGAGGTGCACGTCGAGGACCACGCGTCGCCACATCTGTCGTCACACCATCGAGGGCACGGGACGGTCCGGGTAGAGCTCCCTCATGGCGTTGTCGTACCTCCGCTTCATGAGGAGGGCGTACAGGAGCCGGATCGGGGCGGGCACGTTGGCGCGGACCCAGTCCTCCCGCTCGGCCTCGGGGACGCTCGCGATCAGCAGGCCGACCTGCAGCGACATGACGTCCTTCCCGAGCTCCTTGCGGTGCGCCATGAGGGTGGCGCGGGTGTGCTCCTCCATGAAGTCCCACTCCTGCTGGGACATCACCTCGCCCGCGACCGGGAGGATGTCGTCCTCCTCCTGCCCGAGATGTGCCGTCAGCAGGTCGCGCAGACCCTCGATATCGGTGGCGAAGGCGTCGCGAAGCCGGGGATCGGCGCTGACCACCCAGGGCTCCAGCTGCGGCTCGATCCGCGCGAGCCGCACCGCCACCTCGGCGTGCTGCGCCCGCATCTGACCGACGTGCAAGGAGCAGGCGGGCTCGCGCGCCTCCAGCCTGTCCCAGAGCACCATGTCCTCGGTCTCGTGGTGCATGTGCAGGGCGAAGAAGTCGAGGTGGGCGTAGCGGCCGACGATCGCCGAGCGTGCCGTGTCGCCGGGCTCGACCTCACGCACCAGCTGGGGGAGCTCCCGGTACAGCCAGCGGAAGATCCGGTGAACGAGGAGCATGCCCGACGTGTCGCAGCCGGCGTGCTCCCCCGCAGGCAGGGGTCCCGGGGGAGGCAGTGTCTTGGCCATCGGTCTCCACCACCCGATCTTCGACATCGGCGTCGTCGCGGTGCGAGGCGAACGCTACTCCCACGCCTCGGCGCGCCACATCACCCGCTGACCTGGCCCGAGGGTGACGAGACCGACGGAGGCCACCGGTGCGTGCGCCACTCGTCCCAGGACACGAACCCGGCTGGCGGGGCATCGAGAGGTTCGCTGCCGTCGAGCTCCTCCGGCGTGGGGACGCTGATGACGGCGGCCCAGGTCGTCAGCTCCTCGTCGGACATGTGCCACGTCGTGTGCGGTTCCTCGGCGTGCCGCTGGTCGAGGCGTCGCCTCTGCTCGGCCGGCGCCAGCTCGAAGTAGCGCATCTCCACCCCCGCACCCCGGGCGGCTGCCGCGTGCCGGAGGGCGGAGCGCTCGTCCCGTCCCCAGAGGCCGAAGTCGACGACGACGTCGATCCCGAGCTCGAGCCCGCGCAGCGCGATGTCGACGAGCCGGCCCTCGATCACGTCCGAGGCCGCCGACGGGTTCTCGAGCCCGTAGAGGGCCTTCATCCACTCGTCCTTCGTGAGGCGGAGCGCGCCCCGCTCCGCCTCGATCCGCCGCGCCTCGGTCGTCTTCCCGGTACCCGGCAGCCCCACGGTCAGGAACAGCGTCGGTCGACTCGTCACGGTGCGGCCGGGGCCAGCAGGTCCGGTCCGATCTCGTCGACCGACCGCACCCCCGACAGCGCCATGGTCAGGTCGAGCTCGGCCCACAGGTGCTGCATCACGGCCCGCGCGCCCTCGGCCCCGGCGAGGGCCATCCCGTAGACCCACGGTCGACCCACCAGGACGGCGCGCGCGCCCAGCGCGAGGGCGGTCACGACGTCCGCGCCGCTGCGGATCCCGCTGTCGAAGAGCACGGGGACGCGGCCGTCGACCGCGTCCACCACGGCCGGGAGGGCGTCGAGCGAGGCGATCGCACCGTCGATCTGACGCCCGCCGTGGTTGGACACGATGATCCCGTCGACCCCGTGGTCGAGCGCGAGGCGGGCGTCGTCCGCGTGCTGGATCCCCTTGAGCACCAGGGGCAGCGACGTGCGTTCGCGCAGGCGGCCGAGGTCGTCCCATGTCAGGGACGAGCGCGAGAAGACGTCGAGGAACGTCTCGACGGCGGCTCGGGGGAGAGGGGAGCGCAGGTTGTCGCGCAGGCGGCCGGGGTAGTGGCTGGCCATCGAGTGCAGGGCGCGGACCGCGGAGGGGGTCGGGCGCGGCGACGGCTCGTCGGCCGGTCGGGGTGCGGCGGCGCGAGCCTCGACGAGGCGGCGGAACGCGGGATCGCTCGTGTACTGGGCGATGCCCTCGCCGCGCGCGAACGGCAGGTATGCGAGATCGAGGTCGCGGGTGCGCCAGCCGAGCACGTGCGTGTCGAGCGTGACGACGACCGCCTCGCACCCGATGGCCTCTGCCCGGTCGACGAAGGAGTCGACGACGCCGTCGTCCTTGCTCCAGTAGAGCTGGAACCAGCGCGGGGCGTCGCCGAGCGTCCGCGCGACGTCCTCCATGGGGACCGAGGCCTGCGACGAGATCACCATCGGCAGGCCCAGCGCGCGTGCCGCTCGCGCGACCGCCTGGTCGGCGTCGGGGTGAACCAGCTCGAGGACCCCGATCGGCGCGAAGAGCAGCGGTGCGGGCAGCCGGCGGCCGAACAGCTCGGTCGACGTGTCCCGGTGCTCGACGTCGACGAGCATGCGGGGCACGATCCGGTGCCGGTCGAACGCGTCGAGGTTCGCCTGCGCGGTGCGCTGGCGACCGGCGCTCCCGGCGACGTAGGCCCAGGCGACGTCGCTCATCCGTCGTCGGGCGGCGGACTCGAGAGCGGCGGGCTCGACGGGGACCACTGGCCGTCGGCCGAACACCCCGGCGCGGTAGATGCGGGACTGGACGGCGCGACCGACGGAGGGAGGTGTGCGGGGGATCGCATCGTCGCTCACGCCCAGCAGTCTGGCACCGGGAGCCACCCTCTCGACCTGGAGGCGGCCACGGTGGTTGCCTGGACGCATGGCGGTGGTGGACGAGCTGATGGCGATCGAGAGCACCCTCGCACAGGGTCGCGGAGCCGAGTACGAGCGGGCGCTCCATGGGGACGCGCTGGTCGTCGTGCCCGGCGCGGTGCTGACCCGCGACGAGTGCGTGCGCGCGATGGACGCGTCGCCCGGGTGGGACGAGGTCGAGCTCGGCGAGCCGCGCCTGGTCGAGTCGACGGCGACCGCGACGGTGGTGTATCCGTTCGTCGGCAGGCGGCGGAGCACGACGTACCGCGCGACGCTCTCGTCGACCTACACGCGTGACGACTCCGGACGGTGGCGGCTGCTGCTCCACCAGCAGACGCCGCAGGACGAGCCGAGGCGGCACTCGCTGCCGGGTCCCACGCAGATCAACCTCGTCGTCGCCGACGTGGCTCGGGCCGGAGCGTTCTACCGGGACCTCGGCTGGGACGTCGGCGACCCCGTCGACCCGCACGCCGAGATCAGGTTCGACGGGCTGCAGGTCGAGCTGGACGAGCGGTCGTCGGTGGCCTACTGGAACAGTGGCAACCCCGACGACGACGCCGCGGCGACGGTCCTGTCGATCCATCTGGCGAGCCGCGACGAGGTCGACGCCGTGTGGACGCGGATGACCGGCCTCGGACACGAGTCCCGGCAGCGGCCGTTCGACGCGTTCTTCGGATCCCGGTACGCCGTCCTCGCGGATCCCGACGGCCACCAGATCGGGCTGCTGAGCCCCTGGTCCGACGAGCACCGCTTCGACCCGCCAGGGCCGGCCCCGGTCTGAAAACGACGTGACCGACGGCCGCGTCGCACCTAGCGTCGCGCGCATGGCCGACGACGGGTTCGAGGTGCCCCGCCTCGCGCAGCTGTACGCCCCGCTCGACCCGGACCGCGGCGATCTCGACGTGTATGCCGCGATCGTCGACGAGCTGGGCGCCCGCAGCGTGCTCGATGTCGGCTGCGGCACCGGCACGTTCGCGCTGATGCTCGCCTCGCGCGGGCTCGACGTCGTCGGGCTCGACCCGGCGCGGGCGTCGCTGGACGTGGCGCGCCGGAAGGCCGGAGCGGAGAGCGTCCGGTGGCTGGAGGGCGACGCGACGACGTTGCCACCGCTGCAGGTCGATCTCGCGACGATGACCGGCAACGTCGCTCAGGTCTTCGTGACCGACGAGGAGTGGGCGTCGACGCTGGCGGGCGTGCGCGCCGCGCTCGCGGACGGCGGCCACCTGGTGTTCGAGACCCGTGTCCCCGAGCGTGCGGCGTGGCGGGAGTGGACCCGCGACGCGACGTACGAGTCGACGGAGGTCGACGGGGTCGGCCGGGTGGACACGTGGGTCGACGCGACCGAGGTCGTCGGCGACCTGGTGACCTTCCGCGCGTCCTACGTCTTCGCGTCCGACGGCGCCGTGCTGACCTCCGACTCGACGCTGAGGTTCCGGGACCGCGGGACCGTCGAGCGGTCTCTGGCGGCGGCCGGGTTCGCGCCGGTCGACGTGCGGGAGGCGCCGGACCGGCCCGGGCGAGAGATGGTCTTCGTCGCCCGCCGATGACGGCGGAGCGGGTCGCGACCCTCGTCGCGACCCGCTCGGGCGTCAGCTGACGGGGAAGCCCGCCGCGGTGCACGCGCTGGCGATCGTCGCGGACACGGTCGGGTAGTCGAGCGTCGCGGCGTTGGCGCCACCGGCCTCCGCGGCGTCGAGCGCGCCCTGCACCCGGTCCTGGATCGACGTGTAGGCGGCGGCCAGCTCCTCAGGGGACACCTTGATCGCGTCGGCCAGCGCCGAGGTGATCGCGGCGAGCTCCTCCGTCTGGTCCTCGTCGAGCGCGGTCCCGGCGTCCTGAGCCTCGAGGACGGGGACGGCCGCGGCCACGCGCGCGTTCAGCGAGCCCTCGCCGCCGTTGAAGTAGCGACCGCAGGCGAGGGCCGCGTTCGGCTCGGCGGGTGCCGCGCTGCTCTTCGCGGTGGGCGACGACGAGGCGGAGGAGGTCGCGGTGGCGTCCCCGCTCGAGTCGGAGCCGTTGTCGGAGCAGGCGGCGAGGGTGGTGGCGGTCAGGACGGCGACGAGGAACGTGGCAGCGCGCTTCACGATGGATCTCCTTGCGGTGGTTCGACGAACGGGGCCGTGTGCGGCCCACCCCCTGGTTACCAGTCGGTAACAAGTCGCCCCGCCGCTGTCCGTCACCCGGACGGCGAGGCTGCGCCCTCCCGAGCATTCGCCGCATGAATCCGCCCTGCAAGAGAAATCTGCGTGACCGACGCCACGGATCAGCCGTAGATGCGGGCGCGGTGCGCGGCGAACTGACGCTTCCCGATCAGGCGCCAGAGCACGCGCGCGGGCGCCGGGAGGTTGGTGCGGAGCCAGCCCGCCCGCTCGTCGGCAGGGACGACCTCGAGGATCCAGCCCAGCTGCAGGAACAGCCGGTCCTTCGGGATCGCGGACATCCCGTGCTCGTGCAGCAGGCCCCACTCACGCTGCGACATCACCGTCGCGGCGGTCGGCAGGATCTGCGTCTCCTCCTGGCCGAGGTGCTGCAGGAGCGTGTCGCGGACCTCGTCCAGCAGCTCCGCGACCGCCTCGCGCTCGGCGGCACCCGCGGCGGCCTCCCAGGCGTCCATGAGGTCGTCGAGCCGATCCAGCTGGGCGGCGGTGGCTGCGTGCTGGGCGCGCATGAGGCCGACGTGCAGGGCGCAGGACGGCGCTCGCTGCTCGAGGGTGTCCCAGAGCAGCAGGTCCTCGCCCTCGTGGTGGTGGCGCAGAGCGCCGGCGAGCTCACGCACGTGGTCGGCCACCGGGAGCATCCGGTCGGTGTCGCGGTCGGCCACGCCGCGCACCAGACCGGGGACGTCGGTGAACGCGCGCCGGAACAGCGCGTGGATGGTGAGCATGTCGGAGGTGTCGCAGCCGAGCTTCTCGGTGCTGGTGACGGTGGTCATCGTGCGTCTCGCTCTCGTGCGTCGGCTCGTCGGGTCGTGCGTGCGTCACCAGTAAAACCAGTACGCTGGTGATGACTATGGTGGCGAGCCGTCGACGACGTCAAGGAGGTTCCCGTGCCCGACCAGCTGCTGCGATGGGTCGAGCTGGACAGCGAGCCCGGCGTGGCCCCCGGCTCGGTCGAGCGCGTCCGCGCGCTGCTGAACACCGACGACCGGTTCCACGGCGTCGACCACCTGGTCGGCGCACCCGCGGGCCTCGTGGCGTTCCGCGACACCCTGCGCCGCTACCTGTCCTCCGGTGACGCGACCGAGCTGGACGTGCTCGCGGCCGAGCACCCGCTCGTCGTCAGCTTCGGCGGTGGGGAAGCCCTCGCGCCCGCGGGTCACGACGCCGTCGTGGCCGGACTGCTCGCGGAGGTGCACCGGGCGCACGCGGCGGGGGAGTGGGCCCGGCTCAAGGCGTGCGCGAACCCCGACTGCCAGTGGGTCTACTACGACGGCTCACGCAACCGCTCGGGCCGCTGGTGCTCGATGACCGAGTGCGGCGACGTGATGAAGGCCCGCGCCTACCGCCGGCGCTCGCGCCAGTAGGGGCTCATGCCGGTGCCAGGCGGAACACCCTGAGCTCCCGGCCGGCGCGTGCGGCGTAGTCCGCGTACCCGGGCCAGACCGCGAGCAGGGCCGGCTGCAGGCGGGTGCGTTCGGCGTCGTCCGCCAGGGTTGCGACGACCGGCGTCGTCACCCCGGCGATCGTGACGGTGGCCCGCGGGTCCGCCAGGAGGTTCCCCGACCACGCGGGGTGGTGCTCCTGACCCCAGTTGGAGCCGATGAGCGCCCAGCCGTCGCCGTCAACGGCGTACAGCAGGACGGCCTCCCGGGGCTCCCCGGACCGGCGGCCGGTGGTCGTGAGGATCAGCTGCGGGAGGTTCGGCCTGCCGAGGATGCTCCACCGCCCGCGCGACGCCTTCTGCAACCGCCGGTCGAGGCCGGACGTCGCGCGTCCCGCGCGGGCGAACCACCGGGTGCGGCCGAGCCGGCGGACGGCCGAGGTGAGATCCATCGGACGAGTGTGACCGACGGGTACCGTCTGTGACCCACGTCTCAGCAGGTGAGGACCCCTGCCGCGCGTGATGAACCCCTATAGCAGACCAGCGCGTCGCTCGCGCCGCCGCAGGAGTCACACCACCCCTCCGGCCCCAGGATCGGACACGTTACGGTGATGTTTCCGCGGGTCGCCATCTCGCATCCTGGACGGTACTGGCCAGTATCAATCAGGTAACGATCCGGCGTCAGGCTTACACCAGGCCGATATGTCCGAGCCACCGTGACTTACCTTGTCTCTCAACTCACGGCGGACGCGCTTCACGCCGGACCGCCTCAGCCCGCAGCGACATCGCACGGTTGAGGCGCGCAGGTCAGCGTCCACCCCTTCCCAGGAGGAACATTGAAGATCAGGCGAATCAGCGCCGCGGCTGCGGTCCTCGCAGCCGGCGCCCTGGTGCTCACCGCGTGCTCCAACACCCCGACGGACACCGCGTCTCCGTCGGAGTCGGCCGCCGCGACGACGGGCGGCAACATCGTCGTCGCCGAGACGAACGAGTTCTTCTCGTTCAACTCCTCGACGGCCAACGGCAACACGGACATCAACTCGAAGATCTCGCTCGCGACGAACTCGAACTTCTACTACATCGACGGTGAGCTCAAGGTTCAGCGCGACGAGTCGTTCGGCACCATCGAGAAGACGAGCGACGACCCGCTGACGGTCAAGTACACCGTCAACGAGGGCGAGACCTGGTCCGACGGTGAGCCGATCGACGCTGACGACCTCATCCTCGCGTGGGCCGTGTACTCCGGCTTCTACGACGACGGTGGCAACCCGGACGAGGAGGGCAACCCCACGACCGGCACCAGCTACTTCAGCTACGCCGGCTCCACGGAGGGCCTGAGCCTCACCGAGTTCCCCGAGATCGGCGACGACGGCCGCAGCATCACGCTGACGTACTCCAAGCCGTTCTCCGACTGGGAGGTGTCGTTCGGTCTCGACCGCCCGGCCCACGTCGTCGCCAAGGGCGGCGGCCTCGCCGACGGCCAGGCGCTCATCGACCTCCTGAAGGACAAGCCCCGCGGCGACGCGGCGGCGCCGGTCGCGACGGACACGGCCCTCAAGGCCGTCGCCGACTTCTACAACACCGGCTTCGACTCCCGCACGCTGCCCAGCGACCCGTCGCTGTACCTGTCGAGCGGCCCGTACATCGTCTCGGACGTCGTCGAGGGCCAGTCGGTCACGATGGTCGCCAACGACAAGTACGAGGGTGACTTCGGTCCGAAGCTGGACGAGATCACCGTCCGCACCATCGCGGACCCGTCCGCCATGGTCCAGGCCCTGCAGAACGGTGAGGTCGACGTCATCTCGCCGCAGGCCAACGCCGACACGCTCGCCGCGCTCGAGGGTCTCGACGGTGTCGAGGTCCACAAGGGCAACCAGCTCGCGTACGACCACATCGACCTGAACTTCTCGGGTGTCTTCGCCGACCAGAACGTCCGCAAGGCGTTCCTCAAGACGATCCCCCGCCAGGCGATCCTCGACGCGATCATCACGCCGCTGGACCCCGAGGCCAAGGTCCTCGACTCGCAGCTGTTCGTGCCGGCCCAGGACGGCTACGCCGACGCGGTCGCGAACAACGGCTCGGCCGACTTCGCCGAGCCCGACATCGCGGGTGCCAAGGAGCTCCTCGCCGGCGCCACGCCGACGGTGCGCATCCTCTACAACGTCAACAACCCGAACCGCGTTGACGCGTTCACGCTGATCCAGCAGTCCGCCTCCGAGGCCGGCTTCATCATCGACGACCAGGGCGACGCCAAGTGGGGCTCGCGCCTCGGCGACGGCTCGTACGACGCGTCGATCTTCGGCTGGATCAACTCGGGTGTCGGCGTCAGCGGCGTGCCGCAGATCTTCGGCACCGGCGCTGCGTCCAACTTCAACGGCTTCACGGACCCGTCCGCGGACGAGCTCATGGGCCAGCTCATCACCACCACGGACGTCGACGAGCAGACCAGCCTGCAGCAGGAGATCGACGCGAAGATCTTCGCCGCCGACTACGGCCTGCCGTT
Source organism: Cellulomonas sp. P1_G12_2 (assembly GCF_056405535.1). NCBI lineage: Bacteria > Bacillati > Actinomycetota > Actinomycetes > Micrococcales > Cellulomonadaceae > Cellulomonas > Cellulomonas sp. P1_G12_2. The sequence goes on from NZ_JBFUBX010000001.1 coordinate 1,073,999, forward strand.
CTTCCAGAGCGTGGGTGTCGACGCCGTCGCCGAGCGCGTCGAGGGCATCGACGCGTACAACCCCAACCAGAACGGTGTCTGGTGGAACGTCTGGAACTGGAGCGTCAACGACGGCTGATCCTGGCCGCAGTAGCGCCTCACCGGACGACTGTGTGACAGTCGCCTGAACGACCGAAGGTGCCGGGTCGCCCGCCTCGCGCGGGGGGCCCGGCACCTTCGGGTCCGCCCACAGCACGCTGGCCAGGGACGACGGGGTTCGTGGCGGTGCACGGGTGGCGACTGAATTACGCTTGACTACTCCCGGCACGCCCATCGACGTGCCGCCCCCGACACCGACACCTGAGAAACGATGACCACCTACATCCTTCGACGGTTGCTCGCGTCCCTGCTGATCCTGCTGGGCGCGTCGTTCATCGTCTACATGCTCATCGCCTACTCGGGCGACCCGCTGGCCGAGATCCGGTCGAGCAACTCGCCGAGCAAGGCCGACCAGATGGCCCGACGCACGGAGCTGCTGCACCTCGACGTGCCGCCCGCGCTGCGCTACTTCATCTGGCTCAGCGGCGCCGTGAAGTGCGTCGTACCCTTCGCCGGCCAGTGCGACCTGGGCGTCACGCTCCAGAACCAGCCGGTCACCGCAGCCCTGTCGAGCGCCATCCCGACGACGCTCCAGCTGGTGACGACCGCGGCGCTCCTGGCGATCCTGCTCGGCGTGACGATCGGTGTCATCACCGCGCTGCGGCAGTACAGCACGCTGGACTACTCGGTCACCTTCATCACGTTCCTCTTCTTCTCGCTCCCCGTGTTCTGGGTCGCGGTGCTGCTCAAGGAGTTCGGGGCCATCGGCTTCAACGACTTCCTGAGAGACCCGTTCATCGCGAACGGCACGATCCTCGTGATCTCGTTGATCGTCGGTGCGGTGTGGACCGTGATCATCGCGGGCACCTTCAAGCGTCGGCTGCTGACCTTCGGCGTCGCCTTCCTGGTCACCGTGCTGGTCCTCTACTACCTGTCGGTGACGCGCTGGTTCACGACCCCGCAGCTGGGCGTCGTGATCGTCGCGGTCACCGGGATCGCGGCCGCGTACGGCTTCACGGTGCTGTTCGCCGGCCTGCAGAACCGCAGGGCGCTCTACTCGGCCCTCATCACGGTGGGCATCGGGCTCGTCATGTACTTCGCGATCCAGCCGCTGCTGGACAACGCCAACCTGTGGATGATCATCGGCCTCGGGATCCTCGCCATCGGCGTCGGCATCCTCGTCGGCTACCTGATGGGCGGCTACGACCGAGGCCAGTCGATGAAGGCGGCCGCGCTCACCAGCTTCACGGTCGCGTTCCTCATCCTGCTCGACCGCTACATGCAGTCGTGGCCGGCGTACATGGCGAACCCGCGCATCCGGAACCGCCCGATCGCGACCATCGGTGCCGAGACGCCCAACCTCAACGGTGACTTCTGGATCACCGGCCTCGACAAGTACACGCACCTGATCCTGCCGACGATCGCGCTGATCCTGATCTCGCTCGCCTCGTACACGCGCTACTCCCGCGCGTCGATGCTCGAGGTGATGGGTCAGGACTACGTCCGCACGGCGCGCGCCAAGGGCCTCTCCGAGCGCGTCGTGGTCACGCGCCACGCGTTCCGCAACGCGATGATCCCGCTCGCGACGATCGTCGCCATCGACATCGGCGGCCTGATCGGCGGTGCGGTGATCACCGAGAACGTCTTCTCGTTCAAGGGCATGGGACAGCTGTTCCTCACCGGACTGCACAACATCGATCCCAACCCGGTCATGGGTGTGTTCCTGGTGACAGGCATCACCGCGGTGACGTTCAACCTGCTGGCCGATCTCACGTACTCGGCCCTCGACCCGCGAGTGAGGGTGAAGGCATGACCGCCATCCTGGAGAACACGGCGGACGTCCCGCCGAACCCGACAGCCCCGGAGAGCGGCGAGGACGTCAAGGGCCTCAGCCAGGGACGCATCGTCCTGAAGCGGTTCTTCGGCCACACCGGAGCCGTCGTCAGCATCATCGTGCTGCTCGGGGTGCTGATCCTGGCCGTCTCCGCGATCGGGCTGGGCCCGATCCCCGGATGGTGGAAGTACAGCTACCTGCAGACGCCGCCCTTGGTGGACGGTGGTCGGCCCACTCTGCAGGTCTTCCCGTTCTCGTTGGGTGACCACCCGTTCGGACAGGACCGCGTCGGTCGCGACCTGTTCGCGATGACCATGCGCGGGACCCAGATCTCGATGTTCATCATGGTGCTCGTCGGCGCGATCGCTGCGCTCGTCGGGGTCCTCATCGGGTCGAGCGCGGGCTTCTTCCGCGGCAAGACCGAGGCCGTGCTCATGCGGTTCACCGACATGATCATCATCATCCCGGCGCTCATCGCGGCGGCGGTCGTGGCCAACTCGGCCAAGAGCGTCATCGCCCTCGCGCTGTTCCTCGGCCTCGTGTCGTGGACCGGCATGGCTCGCCTGGTGCGCGGTGACTTCCTCACGCTGCGCGAGCGCGAGTTCGTGGACGCCGCCCGCCTGGCCGGCGCGTCGAACAGCCGGATCATCTTCAAGCACATCCTGCCGAACGCGGTCGGCGTCATCACGGTGAACACCACGCTGCTGATGTCCGCGGCCATCCTCACGGAGACTGCGCTGAGCTACGTCGGACTCGGTGTGAAGTCCCCGGACGTCTCGCTGGGCTCTCTCATCAGCGCCAACCAGGCGGCCTTCGCGACGCGCCCGTGGCTGTTCTGGTGGCCCGGCATCTTCATCGTCGTGATCTGCCTGACGATCAACTTCATCGGTGACGGTCTGCGCGACGCGTTCGACCCGCGCCAGAAGAAGTTCGCGCTGCGCAGGGTCAAGGAGACGCGCGATCGTCCGGACCTGTACCGCGGCAGCAAGGCGCCGGACCACCTGACGACCGGTGGCTCGACGACGATCGCCTCCGGCGGGCTCTACGAGTCGCTCGACCGGCCGGCCGACATGGGCGACGAGAACGACGACGGCGAGGGCCGGCGGTGACGTCAGGTCAGCGCCACGACCAGAACACCGACCGTCGCCGCACTCAGCAGACCGATCGCAGGGACGTTCCAGCGAGTCTCCACCGGGGTGTCGTCCGCGACACCGATGGGCAGCTGCTCGTTCTCGGCCAGCTGCTCCCAGCGGCGGCGGACCATGCCGGCCACGTGGCCGGACGGCGCGCTGGGCAGGTCGCCGATGGCGACGGCGCCGCGCGAGTCGCGTGCGAGGCGGGACACGCCGGACAGCTCCTCGTTGCCCGCGGTGATCACGTGGTGGCGTCCGGGACCCGGTGCCGCCCACGCCCGGTAGCGGCCGGTGGGGGTCACCAGGGTCAGGGAGTACTGCGTCTCGACGTTGATGAGCGCAGCCCACGGCACCGTGACGGTGCGCAGCGGGTTGACCAGCGTCACGCCGTCCCCGGTGACATCGACCCGCGGGTGCCAGAAGACCAGCCACGCCAACAGACCGAGCGCGATGGCCAGCGGCAGGGCCTGCAGCACCGCGACCGGTCCATCCTCGAACCCCCGTGCGGCCGTCAGACCCGCGATCACCGCCCACGAGGCGATCGTGGTCACATATCTGCTGCGCGGCCTGTATGTCAGGTCGCCACTCTCGGCACGCATGCCCGCATGATCTCAGGAGTCACACGATGACCGATACGACCTCCCAGGACGCACCCGTCCTCCAGGTCAAGGACCTGTCCGTCGACTTCGCCGTGGACAAGAAGTGGATCCCCGCGGCGATCGACGTGAGCTACGAGGTCCACGCCGGCGAGGTCCTCGCCATCGTGGGCGAGTCGGGCTCCGGCAAGTCCGTCAGCTCGATGGCCCTCCTGGGCCTGCTGCCCAAGAACGCGCGCATCACGGGCAGCATCAAGCTGATGGGCCAGGAGATGAGCGACATGTCGTCGTCGAAGGTCCGGGAGATCCGCGGCAACGACATCGCGATGATCTTCCAGGAGCCCATGACGGCGCTGAACCCGGTCTACACGATCGGTGCGCAGATCATCGAGGCCCTGCGGCTGCACAACATGATGTCGCCGACGCAGGCCAAGGACCGGGCGCTCGAGCTGCTGACGATGGTGGAGCTGCCGGACCCCGTCAAGGCGTTCAACTCCTACCCGCACCAGCTCTCGGGCGGCCAGCGCCAGCGCGCGATGATCGCGCAGTCGCTGTCCAACGACCCGGTGCTGCTCATCGCCGACGAGCCCACGACGGCGCTCGACGTGACGGTGCAGGCCGAGATCCTCGACCTCATGCGCAACCTGCGCGACCACCTGCACTCCGCGGTCATCCTGATCACGCACGACATGGGCGTGGTCGCGGACCTGTCCGACCGCATCGCCGTCATGCGGCGCGGGCTGATCGTCGAGACGGGGACCGCGCGGGAGATCTTCTCCAACCCGCAGCACCCGTACACCCAGGAGCTGCTCGCGGCGGTGCCGCACCTCGGCGCCGCGGACTCCACTGGCGAGGAGATCGACCTGACGGCGGCGCTCGCGGCGGCGACCGGCAACGAGGACGCCATCGCGGTGGACGCCGAGGAGCTCGCGCGCCGGGAGGCGGCGAACAAGCGGGCGCTGGAGGTCTCCGAGCGGGCGCGGCGCGCGGCCGAGGTCGAGGGCACCACCCCGATCCTCCAGCTGGTCGACGTGGCCATCGAGTACCCGAAGCAGGGACGCATCCCGGCCTTCCGCGCGGTCGAGGGCGCCAACCTGGTGATCCGGCCCGGTGAGGTCGTCGGTCTCGTCGGCGAGTCGGGCTCCGGCAAGACGACCATCGGGCGCGCGGCCGTCGGTCTGCTGCCCGTGGTCGAGGGAACGCTCACGGTGGCCGGCGTCGAGCTGACCAAGCGGGACTCGAAGAAGCTGCGCTCCCTGCGGCGCAAGGTCGGCATGGTCTTCCAGGACCCGTCGTCGTCGCTGAACCCGCGGCTGCCGGTCGGCGAGAGCATCGGCGAGCCGATGTACCTGGCGGGGGTCGCCAAGGGCGACGCGCTGCAGAAGCGGATCGAGGAGCTGCTCGACCAGGTGCAGCTGCCGCGCAGCTACCGCAACCGCTACCCGCACGAGCTGTCGGGCGGGCAGAAGCAGCGCGTCGGCATCGCTCGTGCCATCTCGCTGTCGCCGGAGCTGCTGGTGGCCGACGAGCCGACGTCGGCGCTGGACGTGTCGGTGCAGGCCACGGTGCTGGAGCTGCTGCAGGACCTGCAGGCGCGGCTGAAGTTCGCGTGCCTGTTCGTCACGCACGACCTGGCGGTGGTCGACGTGCTGGCCGACCGCATCGCGGTCATGCGGCGCGGCGTGATCGTCGAGCAGGGCACGCGGGACGCGATCCTGCGCAACCCGCAGGAGGCCTACACGCAGCGGCTCATCGCCGCGGTGCCCCTGCCGGACCCGGACAAGCAGCGCGAGCGCCGCGAGCTGCGGGCGCTCCTGCTCGACCGGTCCTGACGCCGGTGCAGTGACGGACTCGCGGGCCCGGTCGGATCGCTCCGGCCGGGCCCGCGTGGCGTCCGCGACGTGGACGAGATGTCCGGGAGAGTTCAGTTGCGGGTGTGATCGACCGATATCGCTCGCATGGGTGGTTCGTCCGGAGCGGAGGTCGTGGTGCGGCGTAGGTGGCTGGCAGGGTCGGGGGCCGTGGTCGCGCTGGTGATGGTGGCGGCGTGCACCTCGCAGACGCCGGAGCCGACGCGCACGGACACCGTGGTGGTCGCCGTCGCGGCGCCGTTCACCTCCCTGAACGGCGGGACCGCCGAGGGCCGCGGTCCGGGCAGCACCCTGGTGCGGTCGCTCGTGCAGGCCGGCTTCGTCTCGCTCGACCAGGACGGCTCCACGGTCCGCGACGAGGGCTTCGGCACCGTCGAGAAGGTCAGCGACGCACCCCTGACCGTGAGGTACACGATCGACCCGGCGGCGACCTGGTCGGACGGCACGGCCGTGACCACCGCGGACCTGCTGCTGGAGTGGGCGGCGCGCAGCGGCCAGCTCGACGACGTGACGCCCGAGCTCGACGCCCAGGGGGGCATCGTCAACAACGACGAGCTCGACGCCGGCGTGGCGTTCGCGGCCGCGTCGCCCGCGCTCGTGCAGGCGCAGCAGCTGCCCGCCGTGGAGGGCGCGACGCTCACCTTCACCTACGCCACGCCCGTGGCGGACTGGGAGGTGGCGCTCGACGTGAACCTCCCGGCGCACGTGGTCGGGCAGGTGGCGCTCGGTGTGGAGGACCCGACGGAGGCGGCCGCGGCGGTGTCCAGGGCCATCGCCGAGCAGGACAAGGCTGCGCTGAGCTCGATCTCGAAGACCTGGCGCGCGGACTTCGACGCCGACGCGCTCGCGCAGCACGTCGACCAGGCGGTCTCGACGGGGCCGTACGCGGTCGACCTGATCGTGCCGGGGGAGCGCGTCGAGCTGGTCCGCAACGACGAGTACCAGGGCGACGACGCCGCGCGGTACGAGCGCGTGGTCGTCCGCAGCGACCTGGACCCGCTCGAGGAGGTCGAGGCGCTGGCCGCCGGCTCGGTCGACGTGGTGACGCCCGCGGACACGACGGACGTCCTCGACGCGCTGGCCGACGTCACCGGGGCGCAGGTGCGCACGGGTGGCGACAGCACGCTCCAACTCCAGCTCCAGTCCGCCGGCGGGGGAGCGTTCGATCCCGCCACGTACGGGGGAGACGCGGCGGTCGCGTCGGCCGTGCGCCGGGCGTTCCTGCTCACCGTGCCGCGGGACGCCCTTGTCGCCACCGTCGTCGCCCCGCTCTGGCCGGAGGCGGTCGTGGCCGGTGCGGTGCTGCCGACGGTGGGCCCGGACGCCGGAGGTGACGTCGCGCCGAGCGGTCCGGCGGACATCGCGGGGGCGCGCCGGCTGCTGGCGGAGGCCGGGGTGACCGCGCCGGTCACGGTGCAGGTGCTGGCCAACACCACGGATCCCGTGCGCGCGGCGATGCTCTCGCTGATCACCGCCTCGGCGTCGGACGTCGGGTTCGAGGTCGAGCCGTACACCCCGGTCGAGGGACTCGGTCCTGACCTGGCCGGGGCACCCGACGCGTGGGACGCGGCGCTCGTCCCGGTGCCGCAGGCCGACCTGCCGGTCGACTCGGTGGTCGCACGGTGGCGGACGGGCGGCGCGACGAACGTCACCGGCTGGACCGACGCCGCGACGGACGCGGCGACCGCCACCCTCGCGCAGACCCTCGACCCCGCGGCAGTCGACGACCAGCTCGCCGCCGTCGCGGAGAGCCTCGACGCCGGTGGCGCGGCGCTCTCGCTGGTCCGGCAGCCGATCGTCGTCGCCACCCGGGGGTCCGCGGCAGCAACCGCGGGGAGCACCCCCGCCGCGCCCGACGTGCAGCCCTTGGCGCTCGGCCGTGCGGACCTCACGGACTGGTGGTCCTGGGCGCGCACCGCGGCCTGACGTGCGTCCGGTCACCTTCTGACGCACGCGGACGGGTGGGCGGGTAGAATCGATCGGCGCGGCCGACGACTCGGCGCGCTCCCCACCTTCTGAGATGAGTTCCCCCATGTCTGAGCCCACGACTGCGCCGGCAGCGCACACGTCGTCTGCCGGAACGAGCGTGCGTGCCGACCTGCGTAACGTCGCCATCGTCGCCCACGTCGACCACGGCAAGACGACGCTCGTCGACGCCATGCTGTGGCAGTCCGGCTCCTTCGGCTCCCACGCCCACGTGGACGAGCGCGCGATGGACTCGGGTGACCTGGAGCGCGAGAAGGGCATCACGATCCTCGCCAAGAACACGGCGATCCGGTACACGGGTCCCGCGGCAGCGGAGATCGGCGAGCCCGGCGGCATCACCATCAACGTCATCGACACCCCCGGCCACGCCGACTTCGGCGGCGAGGTCGAGCGCGGCCTGTCCATGGTCGACGGTGTCGTCCTGCTGGTCGACGCGTCCGAGGGCCCGCTGCCCCAGACGCGCTTCGTGCTGCGCAAGGCGCTCGTCGCCAAGCTGCCCGTCATCCTCGTCGTGAACAAGACCGACCGTCCCGACGCGCGGATCACCGACGTCGTGCACGAGGCGACGGACCTGCTGCTGGGCCTGGCGTCCGACCTGCACGAGGACGTCCCGGACCTGGACCTCGACGCGATCCTCGACGTGCCCGTCGTCTTCGCCGCCGCCAAGGCCGGCCGCGCGTCGCTGAACCAGCCCGCCGACGGTGGCCTGCCGGACTCGGAGAACCTCGAGCCGCTGTTCAAGACCATCCTCGAGCGGATTCCCGCGCCCACCTACACCGAGGGCGCGCCGCTGCAGGCGCACGTCACCAACCTCGACGCGTCGCCGTTCCTCGGCCGCCTCGCCCTGCTCCGCGTCTTCAACGGCACGATCCGCAAGGGTCAGACCGTCGCCTGGGCCAAGGCCGACGGCACGCTGGCGAACGTCAAGATCACCGAGCTGCTGGAGACCAAGGCGCTCGAGCGCGTCAGCACGGAGTCCGCAGGCCCCGGGGACATCGTCGCCGTCGCCGGCATCGAGAACATCACCATCGGCGAGACGCTGACCGACCCCGACGACCCGCGCCCGCTGCCGCTCATCACGGTCGACGACCCGGCCATCTCCATGACCATCGGGATCAACACGTCCCCGCTGGCCGGTCGCGGCGGCAAGGGCCACAAGGTCACCGCCCGCCAGGTCAAGGACCGCCTCGACAAGGAGCTCGTGGGCAACGTCTCGCTCCGCGTCCTGCCCACCGAGCGTCCCGACGCCTGGGAGGTCCAGGGCCGCGGCGAGCTGGCGCTGGCCATCCTGGTCGAGCAGATGCGCCGCGAGGGCTTCGAGCTCACCGTCGGCAAGCCGCAGGTGGTCACCAAGAAGGTCGACGGCCACGTGCACGAGCCGGTCGAGCGCATGACCATCGACGTCCCCGAGGAGTACCTCGGCGCCGTGACCCAGCTGCTCGCGCAGCGCAAGGGCCGCATGGAGACCATGTCCAACCACGGCACCGGCTGGGTCCGCATGGAGTTCCTGGTCCCCGCCCGTGGCCTCATCGGCTTCCGCACGCGGTTCCTCACCGACACGCGCGGCACCGGGATCGCGTCGTCCATCGCCGAGGGCTACGAGCCCTGGGCCGGTCCGATCGACACCCGCATCAACGGGTCGCTCGTCGCGGACCGCGCCGGTGCGGTGACGCCCTTCGCCATGATCAACCTGCAGGAGCGCGGCTCGTTCTTCGTCGAGCCCACGCAGGAGGTCTACGAGGGCCAGATCGTCGGCGAGAACTCGCGCAACGAGGACATGGACGTCAACATCACCAAGGAGAAGAAGCTCACCAACATGCGCTCCGCCACCGCGGACAACTTCGAGAACCTCGTCCCGCCGCGCAAGCTCACGCTGGAGGAGTCCCTGGAGTTCGCCCGCGAGGACGAGTGCGTCGAGGTGACGCCGACCACGGTGCGCATCCGCAAGGTGGTGCTCGACCAGACCGAGCGCGCGCGCATCACGGCACGCTCCAAGCGTTCCTGATCCCTGCATGACGGCAACCTCCGGCGGGCTCGTCGCGGTGCACGCGCACCCGGACGACGAGTCGCTGACGACCGGCGCGCTGCTGGCCACCTGGGCAGCGTCCGGTCGTCCCGTCACGGTGGTGACCTGCACGCGCGGCGAGCGTGGTGAGGTCATCGGCGAGCGCCTGGCCCACCTCGAGGGGGACGGGCCGGCGCTCGCCGAGCACCGTGACCACGAGCTGGGCCGGGCGCTGGCCGCGCTAGGCGTCGTCGATCGCGGCTATCTCGACATGGTCCGCGGGTCGGTCGACCAGCGCTTCGAGGACTCCGGCATGGAGTGGGTCGGTACCGGCAGGGCCGGCCGTCCCGACGAGATCCCGCCCGGCGCGTTCGTCGGCGTGGGCCTCGAGGAGGCCGCCGAGCGCCTCGCCCGCGTCCTGCGCTCCCGCCGGCCGGACGTCGTCGTCACGTACGAGCCGGACGGCGGCTACGGGCACCCCGACCACGTCCGCGCACACGAGGTGACCCAGTGGGCCGTCGACTTCGCACGGTCGCGCACGGACGACGCGTCGCCGGCGTTCGACGTGCCGGTCGTCCTCTGGTCGGTGCAGGGACGGCTCGCCCTGCAGCGCGGCATGCGCGCCCTCGGCGGCGACGCGGTCCTCGCCGCCCTCGGCGCGTTGCGCGACGACCTGGAGCTGCCCGACCCGACGGCGGAGCTGCCGTCGGTCGCGGTGCCGGACGACGAGATCGAGGTCGAGGTCGACGTGCTGCCCGTGCGCGCCCGCGTCCTCGATGCCCTGCGTGCCCACGTCACGCAGGTGCAGGCGGTGCGCGCCATCGACGACGACCGTGCCCTCGTCGCCTGCTACGCGCTGAGCAACCGCATCCTCGCGCCGGTGCTGCCGAGCGAGACGTACCGTCGGGGCCCGGGTGGCTCAGGTGACGTCGCCTGGCCCGACGGCGTGCGGCCGGTAGCCTGACGCGCGTGCAACGCCTCTCCTCCGGTGCCCTCGGCACAGCCGCCCTGGCACTGGTGCTCGGTGTCGTCGTCGGCGCGCTCGGCACCGTGATGCACCGCAGCATCGAACCCTGGGGCGTCATCCTCTGCCTGGCGCTGGCACTCGCCGGTGCCGTGACCGCTCGGGCCTGGGCCGGGTTCGGGGCCCTCGCCGGCTACGCGCTCGGCCTCGTCGTCTCCGTGCAGGTGCTCTCCCAGAAGGGTCCCGGGGGAGACGTCCTGGTGCCGGACGGCCAGGTGATCGGCTGGGTGTGGGTGCTGGGCTCGATCGCGGTCACGATCCTGGTGGGCGTCCTGCCGAGCGGGCTGTTCGACGACCGGCCGCGTGCACCGCGGCCGCGGCCCGCTGTGGCGGACACCGACGGGGCGGACGCGGCGCCGTGAGCGAGGCCGTGACCCCCGACGTGTTCCGGGCGGCGGTCGGACGCCTCCCCGCCGGGGTCGCCGTGATCACCCTGCGGTGGCGCGGCACCCTGCACGCGATGACGGCCAGCGCGATCACGTCGGTCTCCCTCGAGCCGCCCATGCTCCTGTTCTGCGTGCACACCGACGCCCGGTTCCGGGACGCGCTCGACGACGTGGACACCTGGTCGGTGAGCGTCCTCGCCGACGACCAGGCGCACGCCGCCGACTGGCTCGCCTCCCCGGGGCGCCCCGCGATCGACCAGCTGGCGCGCGTCCCGCACCGGTCGGCCCCGGTCGCCGACGCGGTGTGGGTCGACGGCGCGGCCGCTTGGTTCGACTGCCGGACGGCGGCTGTGCACCGCGCCGGGGACCATGACGTGGTGGTCGGGTCGGTGCTCGCCGCGGAGCAGGGGTCGGCCGACGCGGGCGGGCTCGTTCACCTGCGCGGACGCCTCCGCCCCGTCCGCTGAGGGGTCTGTCAGCGCAGTCTTGGCAGGTCCCCCAGTCCGTCGGCGATCCGCGCGGCCGCCCGTGCCCCCCACCGAACGGGGCGCACTGGTGACCCGGACGGCGCACGGGTCGGCCCGGACGCCTCAGGAGCCCCCTCCGCACCACCAGCACCAAGCACGGCTCGCTCGGACGCTCACGGCAGGCGCCGGACGCGCGGCGCTGTGGTCACGGCGCGCAGCCGGGTGAGAAGTCCCGTCGCAGGTGGCGGCGCGGGCTCGCGGCTCAGCCTGGACCCGTAGACTCGCGCGGACGCGTTGTGCGCGTGTGGAGCAGCAGGGGAGCAGGATGAGCAACGGCACCAACCGCGACGAGCCCGGGCAGCGCAGCGAGGACGAGCAGCAGACGCCCGCCCCGGCCGATGCGAGCCGTCCGACGTCCGACCCGGTCTGGCCGGTGTGGGGCGGAGCGGGTGCCGTGACCCCTGCGGCCGAGACCCCTGCGGCCGAGAGCTCTGCCGACGAGGTTGCGGACGAGAGCGCCGCCGAGCCGGTCGCTGACGACGTGGCCCCTGACGACGTGGCCCCTGTCGAGGCCGGAGGTGACGAGGCCGCCACCGACGAGCCCGCCACCGAGGAGCCCGCCGCCGACGAGCCCGCCACTGACGGCATCGCGGCTGGCGAGCCGACGGATGGGGAGCCGGTCGCGGACGTGGCGGTCGACGGGGCCGACGACGAGCAGGCTGGCCCCGACCTCGAGCCGGACGGGCTCGCCGCCGACGAGCTGGCGAGTGCCGAGACTGCGGCCGACGAGCCGACCGCCGAGGTCGCCGAGGACCCGGTCGCCGGCGATGCCTCCGAGACTGTGAGCGCCGACGAGCAGACGACGCAGGACCCCGACTCCGCTGTGGTCGTCGACGAGCGCGACGGTTCCGGCGCCGACGAGCCCGTCGACGTCCCGGTCGAGTCCTCCGAGGCGTCCGCTCCGGTCGGTGTGGACGACTCCGTCGAGGTGGACGCGAAGGATGCCGAGCTCGACGATCCCGCGGTCGTCGAGACCCCTTCCGCCGGCGTTGAGAGCGCCGCCGACGTGACTGACGAGCCCACGGCCGTCGCCGACGAGGTCGAGGTTCCCGAGGCCGGTCTTGTGGCAGCCGAGACGCCCGCGGACGAGGTCACGCTCGACGAGGCGGACGGCGACGAGGTCGCCCCGGACGCTGTGGACGGCGTCGACGTCGCACTACTTGAAGCTGACGACGCAGCGGTCGTGCCCGGTGAGACAGGTGCCGACGAGGCCACCACCCTGGGCGGGGCAGCGGACCGCGACGAGATCGCCTTGGTCGACGGGGACGACGACGAGGTCGCCGTGGACGACGACGAGGTCGCTCTGGTCGACGGGGACGACGACGTCGCGCTGGTCGAGGCGGACGGCGTCGACGTGGCGCCCAGCGCGGCCGATGACGACGCGCTCCCACCCGGTGAGGCAGATGCCGACGAGGTCGCGCTGGACGAGACCGACGCCGACGACGACGTCGACGCGGTCGCTGACGAGGCCGCGGCCGCACCCGACGACGCTGCAGCGCGGGAGTCCGTCACCACGGCCGAGCAGTCCGCGAACCCGGCGGACGCGGACCCGACCCCCGCTGGACCGACCACCCCGACCGCGCCGGTTCCGGGCGCGCCGGAGTCTCCGGCTGCAGGACGCGATGATGCGACCGCGGTCATCGCGCCGGTCGTCGCGGCAGCCGCTGCGAACGCGGCGACGCCGCCGACAGCCGCACCCCCGGCCGCACCGCCGGCCGCACCGCCGGCCCCGATAGGCACGCTCGTGGCCCCGGTGACGCGCACCGTGCCGGCCAAGGCGGGATCCGCCCCGGCGGTCGTCTCCACGACCGCTGCGGCAGCCGCCGCAGCTGCCGCTGCCGCATCCACCGCCGCACCGACTGCAGCAGCCGCCGCGCCTGCAGCGGCCCCCGCACCGACAGCCGCAACCGCCGCAGCGGCAGCCGCCCCCGCACCGACAGCCGCAGCCGCACCGACAACCGCTGCCGCACCGACGCCCACTCCTGCGCCGACGGCACCGATCCCGTCGGGCCCCGTGCCGCCGAGCACGGCCGCGCGGGCAGGTGCCGACGCGCGCCCGTCGGGCGGACCCATCCCGTCCGGCCCCGTGCCGCAGTCGACGTCGGAGCGCAAGGAGTCCCCCCTCGACGTGTTCGAGGCCGAGGACGGCAAGCGGCGCTGGCCGCGGCGGCTCCTGATCGTCCTGGGCATCGTCCTGGTGCTCGGCGCCGTGTACGTCGGGGCGTCGTACGCGTTCGCGGACCGGGTGCCGCGCGGCGCGTCGGTGGCGGGCGTCGACATCGGCGGCCTGCCGTCCGAGGACGCGGTCGCACGGCTGGACGACGAGCTCGCCGACGCGACGACCCAGCCGATCGAGGTCGTCGCCAACGACGTGCAGGCGACCATCGACCCCACCGCCGCCGGCCTCACGTTCGACGCCGCGGCCACCGTCGACACGCTGACCGGGGTGGACCTGGCCGAGCCGCAGCGGCTCTGGGCGCACCTCGTGGGAGTGGGCGCCCAGGACCCCGTCACGTCGGTGGACGACGACGCGCTGGCGGCGGCGATCGGCGACCTCGGGACGTCGCTGGCCCTCGCGCCGGTGGACGGGACCGTCGTGTTCGTCGACGCCACCGCGCAGTCGACGGACGCGGTGGACGGGTGGGACCTCGACCAGTCGGCGGCGGCCGACGTGCTGGCGTCCGACTGGTTGGCGGCGGCCCGGCCGATCGAGCTGCCGACGGCGACCGTCGAGCCGGACATCACGCAGGCGGAGACGGACGCCACCCTCGCGACGGCGCAGAAGGTCACGTCGTCGCCGGTGTCGGTGGCGGTCGAGGGGCGGACCGCGATGCTCGATGCGGCCACCCTCGCCGCGAACGCCTCGTTCGTGCCGACGGACGGGAACCTGGCGCTGCAGATGAACGGCGAGGGCCTCGCCGCCGTCGTCCTGGCGCAGCTGCCCGACCTGCTGACGCAGTCAGCCGACGCCCACTTCGAGTTCGTGAACGACGCCCCGGTGATCATCCCGGGCACGCCGGGCACGTCCCTGGATCCTGCGGCGCTGGCCGCGGGCGTGGCGACCGCCGCCACGGGGAGCGACCGCACGGCACCCGTGGAGCTGGTCCAGGCCGACCCGTCCCAGTCGACGGCGGAGCTCGAGGCGCTGGGCGTCAAGGAGATCGTCTCGGAGTTCTCCACGCCGCTGAACAGCGAGCCGCGGCGCACGATCAACATCACCAACGGCGCGAGCAAGATCAGCGGCACGCTGATCCGCCCCGGCGAGACGTTCAGCCTCACGGAGGCCCTCGGGCCGATCGACGCGGCGCACGGCTACGTCGAGGCCGGTGCGATCGTCAGCGGCGAGCACACCGACGCGTGGGGTGGCGGTCTGAGCCAGGTCTCGACGACCACCTACAACGCCGGCTACCTGGCCGGCTTCGAGGACATCGAGCACCGCCCGCACAGCGAGTGGTTCGCGCGGTACCCCGAGGGTCGCGAGGCGACGATCTTCACCGGCACGCTCGACATGCGCTGGAAGAACAACACCCCGCACGGCGCGCTGGTGCAGGCCTGGGTGTCGGGCGGGCGCGTCTACGTCCGCGTGTGGGGGACCAAGTACTGGACGGTCGAGTCGAGCACGAGCCCTCGCTCGGGCGTCGTCGCCCCCACGACCGTGTACTCGCAGTCGCCCACGTGCGAGGCGCAGGGTGCGGGGAACCCGGGCTTCTCGGTGACCGTCACGCGTCGGACGTACCTGAACGGCACGCTCGAGAAGACCGAGTCCAACTCGTGGCGCTACAAGCCGCAGAACAAGATCATCTGTGGCGCCCCGCCCACCGCGACGCCGCCCGCGACGCCGTAGCTAGGCGTCGGTCGGCCGGCGACGCCCGCGGACGGGGGCGGGCGGGACCAGCTTGGTGAGCACGATGTCGGCCGCGGGGACCCGCACGTCACCGCGTCGGGTGCGCACCAGGACGCCGTCGTCGTCGACCGCGAGCAGGTCCCCGAGCACGTCCGTGTGCTGGGGGACGTGCTCGCCAGGTCGCGCGGTGTGCGGCGCCGGCAGGTCGTCGCGCAGCCGGCGGACGACGACGCGGACCCCGGGTGACCAGGTGCGCCACTCGGCGGTGGTCATGGGAGGCGCCCGTGTCCCAGCCGTGGACAGCGCGTCGCGGGCATGTGCATGTGAGCGATACTAAGAGGACCCCTGGCCTGTGGAGGACCGACCGTGACGTATGTGATCGCCGAGCCCTGCGTGGACGTCAAGGACAAGGCGTGCATCGAGGAATGTCCCGTGGACTGCATCTACGAGGGCAAGCGGTCGCTGTACATCCACCCCGACGAGTGCGTGGACTGCGGCGCGTGCGAGCCGGTGTGCCCGGTCGAGGCGATCTACTACGAGGACGACGTCCCCGAGCAGTGGACCGAGTACTACAAGGCGAACGTCGAGTTCTTCGACGACCTCGGCTCGCCGGGTGGCGCCGCGAAGATGGGTGAGATCCAGAAGGACCACCCGATCATCGCCACCCTCCCGCTGCGCGTGCACGGCGACTGATCCCGCCCCGTGGGCCTGCAGACCGGGTCCCTGCCCGACTTCCCCTGGGACACCCTGACCCCGTTCGGTGAGGTGGCCCGCGCGTTCCCCGGCGGCATCGTCGACCTCTCCGTCGGCACGCCCGTCGACCCGACGCCCGCGGTCGTGCAGCAGGCGCTGGCGGACGCGGCGGACTCGCCGGGCTACCCGACGACGCACGGCACCCCCGCGCTGCGGCACGCCGTCGTCGACTGGTTCGCACGTCGACGCGGCGTGCCTGGCCTCGACCCGGCCGCGGTGCTGCCGACGGTCGGGTCCAAGGAGCTGGTCGCGTTCCTGCCGTCGCTGCTGGGCCTCGGTCCGGGTGACGTGGTCCTGCACCCGTCGGCCGCCTACCCGACGTACGACGTCGGCGCCCGCCTGGCGGGCGCGACGCCCGCACCGACGGACGACCCCGCGGTGCGCCTCACGGAGCGCGACGACGTCCGGCTGGTGTGGCTGAACTCCCCGGGCAACCCGGACGGCTCGGTGCTCGGTGTGGACCAGCTCCGCGCGGTCGTCGATGCCGCGCGGGCGTCGGCGCACCCGGTCGTGGTCGCCTCCGACGAGTGCTACGCCGAGCTGGGGTGGGACGAGCCGTGGGTGTCGTCGGGCGTGCCGAGCATCCTCGACCCCCGGGTGACCGGGGGCGACCTCACGGGCCTGCTCGCGGTGTACTCGCTGTCCAAGCAGTCGAACCTCGCGGGGTACCGGGCCGCGTTCGTCGCCGGCGACCCCGCCCTGGTGGCCCGGCTGCTCGAGATCCGCAAGCACGCCGGGATGATCGTGCCCGGCCCGGTGCAGGCGGCCATGACCGCGGCGCTGGCCGACGACGCGCACGTCGAGGCGCAGCGGACCGTCTACGGGCGTCGGCGCCGGGTGCTGCGGGCGGCGTTCGAGAGCGCGGGCTACGCGGTCGACCGCTCGCACGCCGGGCTGTACCTCTGGGTCCGCCCGGAGGCCGGTGACCAGGACAGCTGGGCCACGGTCGCGGACCTGGCGGGGCTCGGAATCCTCGTCGCGCCGGGCGCGTTCTACGGGGATCCGGTCCACGTGCGGGTCGCCCTGACGGCGCCGGACGAGCGGATCGCCGAGGCGGCCGCCCGGCTGTCGGGGGCGTGAGCTCGAACGTGTGATCGTGGTCACACCAGCACCAACGTCTCATCGAGGATTGGTCACGCCCGGCCAAGCGCGGGTACCGTCGATCCACGCCAACGAGGGCGCGCACGCGCACGCCCATCAGGCCGTCGTCGCTGATGACCGGACGCGCGGGACCCCCCGCAAGGACGGACGTCGCAGGAGAGGAACACCATGTCGGACGTCGTCACCGCGCCGGTCCAGCTGATCGTCGACGGACAGTCGAAGGACCTGCCGATCGTGACCGCATCCGAGGGCAACGACGGCATCGTCGTCTCCTCGCTGCTGCGCGACACGGGCCTGGTCACCGTGGACCCGGGGTTCATGAACACGGCGTCCTGCGAGTCGAAGATCACCTACATCGACGGCGACGAGGGCATCCTGCGCTACCGCGGGTACCCGATCGAGCAGCTGGCCGAGCACTCCACGTTCCTCGAGGTCGCGTACCTGCTGATCCACGGCGCGCTGCCGACGCCCGCGGAGCTCGACGCGTTCGAGGAGCGGGTCAACCGCCACACGCTGGTGCATGAGGACTTCCGCACGTTCATGGGGACGTTCCCGCGCCACGCGCACCCGATGGCCGTCATGTCGTCGGCGATCAACGCGCTGTCCACGTTCTACCCGGAGTCGCTGGACCCCTTCGACCCGGAGACGGTCGAGCTGGCCACCGTGCTGATCCTGGCCAAGACGCGGACCATCACGTCCTACGTGCACCGCGCGTCCAAGGGCGAGCCGCTGCTGTACCCCGACTACTCCCGCGGGTACGTCGAGGACTTCCTGCGCATGACGTTCGCCGTGCCGTACCAGCAGTACGAGGCCGACCCGGTCGTCGTGTCGGCCCTCGACCAGCTGCTCATCCTCCACGCCGACCACGAGCAGAACTGCTCGACGTCGACCGTGCGCATCGTCGGCTCCAGCCAGGCCAACCTGTACGCGTCCGTCGCGGCCGGCATCAACGCCCTGTCGGGGCCGCTGCACGGCGGGGCCAACGAGGCCGTGCTGAAGATGCTCACGGAGATCCAGGCCAACGGCGGCGACGCCACCGACTTCATGAAGCGCGTGAAGGACAAGGAGCCCGGGGTCCGCCTCATGGGCTTCGGGCACCGGGTCTACAAGAACTACGACCCCCGCGCCGCCATCGTGAAGAAGAGCGCCGACTCCGTCCTCGAGGCCCTCGGCCACAACGACGAGCTGCTGGACCTGGCCCGTGGCCTGGAGGAGATCGCCCTCTCCGACGACTACTTCATCTCGCGCAAGCTGTACCCGAACGTCGACTTCTACACCGGCCTCATCTACAAGGCGATGGGCTTCTCCGAGGAGATGTTCACGCCGCTCTTCGCGCTCGGCCGGATGCCCGGCTGGATCGCGCAGTGGCGCGAGATGATGACGGACCCGCAGACGAAGATCGGCCGTCCGCGGCAGATCTACACGGGTGCGACGGCCCGTGACTACGTCGAGGCCGACGCCCGCTAGCTCGCGCGGGTGAGCCGCACGGTCCCCGCGGGGAGCGGCTCGCCGGTCGTCGGCTCCCACGTGCCGCTGTCGCGGTCCCAGGTGCGGTCGGCGACGGTCACGGACGTCAGCTGCAGCGGCTGGGCCACGGACACCGCCCACTGCGCGACCGCCCAGTCGAGCCGGGCACGGTCCTGCGCGGCCCCGAACATCGAGGTGTCGACCACCAGGGCGCCCGTGGCGTCGGCGGTGACCGGGAGCGGGCCGAGGTCGCGCTGCACCCGTGCGACGACCGCGTCGGCCGACGAGGCCGCCGGGTCGGGGTCGTGCAGGTCGCAGGTCAGGGTCGCCGGGGACCATCCCGTGAGGGCCGACGCCCACGCCCGCGACCGCGTCTCGTGCTGCGCGTACGCATCGGGGAAGCCGGAGCGCTGCACGGCCTGGGCGGCCTCGGTGATGGGCAGGTCCTCGTACCCGTCGATGGTGACGAGGCCGTCGTAGAAGCGGCCGGTCGCGTAGACGGGGTCCTGCACCTGCTCGGCGGTTCCCCAGCCCTGCGACGGGCGCTGCTGGAACAGCCCGAGGGAGTCGCGGTCGCCGTAGGTGATGTTGACCAGCCTGGACTCCTGCAGGGCGGTGGCCAGCGCGATCGTCACGGCCCGGGCGGGCAGTCCGCGCTGCACGCCGGTCGCGGCGATGAGGGCGGCGTTCTGGGCCTGGTCAGGGCTGAGGGACCACGCCGTGCCGTCGAGCTGGGCGACGCACCGTTCGACCGTGGGCGGTCCGGGGTGCATGCGGTTCAGCGTGACGACCACGCCGACGATGCCCGCGACCAGCACGGCCGAGGCCGCGGCGACGGCGAACCCGGCCCGCCGTGCGCGGCGCCGGCGTCGTGCGCTCACTCGTTGGCGTGCAGCGTCGCGTTCAGCTGCACACCGGACCCGGCGCGCGCGACGGCCTCGACGCCGCCGGTCAGGGAGTTGCGGCGGAACAGCACGCCGTCGCGTCCGGCCAGGTCGCGGGCCTTGACGACGCGGGGCGCGTCCTCGAAGCCGACGAGCGACACCTTGGTGCCGGCCGTGACGTAGAGCCCGGCCTCGACCACGCAGTCGTCGCCGAGCGGGATGCCGATACCGGCGTTCGCGCCGAGCAGGGTGCGCGAGCCGATGGAGACGACCTCGCGCCCGCCGCCGGACAGGGTGCCCATGATCGAGGCGCCCCCGCCGATGTCCGAGCCGTCGCCGACGACGACGCCCGCGGAGACGCGGCCCTCGATCATCGACGTGCCCAGCGTGCCGGCGTTGAAGTTGACGAAGCCCTCGTGCATGACGGTGGTGCCGGCCGCCAGGTGCGCGCCGAGCCGGACCCGGTCGGCGTCGGCGATCCGCACGCCCGACGGCAGCACGTAGTCGACCATCCGCGGGAACTTGTCGACGCTGAGCACGGTGGGGGGCACGCCGGTGGCCGCGCGGATGCGACCGCGCGTCTCCTCGAAGCCGTCGACCGCGCACGGTCCGCGGTCGGTCCAGACCACGTTGGGCAGGACGCCGAACAGGCCTTCGAGGTTCTGGCCGTGCGGCTGCACCAGGCGGTGCGAGAGCAGGTGCAGGCGCAGGTAGGCGTCGGCGGTGTCCACCAGCGGGGCGTCCAGGTCGGAGACGGTGCGCACCACCACGACGCGGACGCCGCGGGCCTCGTCGACGCGCTCGGCCGCGGTGAGCGACGGCGGTGCGGTGGCGTCGTCGTCGGGCGCACCGAGGGCCGGCGAGGGGTACCAGACGTCCAGCGTCGTGCCGTCGTCGGTCACCGTGGCCAGGCCGAAGCCCCAGGCCGTCCGTGCAGTCATGGCGACAACCCTAGGTCAACGGCGGAGCGGGCTAGGGTCGCGACGTGGCGACCCTCGACCTCGGTACCGATCTCCTGTCCCTCACCCGCGCCCTGTGCGACCTGCCGTCCGTCAGCGGCGACGAGCGCGCGATCGCCGACGCCGTCGAGGACGCGCTGTCCCGGTACGGCCACCTGGAGGTGCTGCGCGACGGCGACGCGGTCGTCGCGCGCACGCAGACGGGACGTCCGTCGCGCGTCGTCATCGCGGGGCATCTCGACACGGTGCCCATCGCGGACAACCTGCCGACGCGGCTCATCGGGGAGGGCGCGCTGGCCGAGCTGTGGGGTCGCGGCACCGTGGACATGAAGGCCGGGGTGGCCGTTCAGCTCGCGCTCGCGGCCGAGCTGACGGAGCCCACGCACGACGTCACCTGGGTGTTCTACGACCACGAGGAGGTCGCGGCCGACCTCAGCGGCCTCGGGCGGCTCGTGCAGAACCACCCTGACTGGGTGGCGGGCGACTTCGCCGTCCTGTGCGAGCCGACCAACGGAGGCCTCGAGGGTGGCTGCAACGGCACCCTGCGGGCGGAGGTCCGGCTGGCGGGCGTGGCCGCCCACTCGGCGCGGGCGTGGATGGGCCGCAACGCGATCCACGCCGCCGGCGAGGTGCTGCGGCGGCTCGAGGCGTACACGCCCGCGGAGGTCGAGGTCGACGGGCTCGTGTTCCGCGAGGGCCTGAACGCGGTCCTCATCTCCGGCGGCACCGCGGCGAACGTCATCCCCGATGCCTGTGTCGTCACGGTGAACTACCGGTTCGCCCCGTCGGCCTCGGTCGAGCAGGCAGCTGCGCACGTGCGGGAGCTGTTCGACGGGTACGACGTCGAGATCGTCGACGCCGCCCCGGGCGCGCGACCGGGCCTCGACGCCCCGGCGGCGCAGGACTTCGCGCGGGCGGTGCTCGGGGTGACGGGCGGTGTGCCCGCGGCGAAGTACGGCTGGACGGACGTCGCCCGGTTCTCCGAGCTGGGGGTGCCCGCGGTGAACTTCGGCCCCGGTGACCCGCTGCTGGCGCACAAGGACGACGAGCACTGCCCGGTCGGCCAGATCACCCTGGCGCACGCGGCCCTGCGGGCGTGGCTGACCGCATGAGGTGAACGTCGGGCGACTCGTCCGCAGCGGCGCCCCGACCGACCTAGAGTCGGGGCCATGAGCGACGACGGTGTGTCCGCGCCCGGCCACGGCTACCGGAAGGGTCCGGTCCTGCTGCGCGGCGAGCAGATCCCGAAGACCACCTCCGACCAGCGCCTGCTGAGCGGCCACGGCAGCGCCGACTGGGTGCACGGAGACCCGTGGCGCGTGATGCGGATCCAGAGCGAGTTCGTCGAGGGGTTCGGCGCGCTGGCCGAGGTCGGTCCGGCGGTGAGCGTGTTCGGCTCTGCTCGCGTGCCCGTGGACCACCCCGACTACGCGCTCGGCACGGAGGTCGCCCGGCTGCTGGTCGAGTCGGGGTACGCGGTGATCACCGGCGGCGGTCCGGGGATCATGGAGGCCGCCAACCGGGGTGCGCTCGAGGCGGGTGGGCTGTCGGTCGGGCTCGGCATCGAGCTGCCCTTCGAGCAGGGCATGAACAAGTACGTCGAGCTCGGCGTGAACTTCCGGTACTTCTTCGCGCGCAAGACGATGTTCGTGAAGTACTCCGAGGGCTTCGTGGTGCTGCCCGGCGGGTTCGGCACGTTCGACGAGCTCTTCGAGGCCATGACCCTGGTGCAGACGCACAAGGTGATCAGCTTCCCGATCGTGCTGGTCGGCCGCGACTACTGGCAGGGCCTGCTCGACTGGGTGGGCAGCACGGTGCTGGACCGCGGCATGATCTCGGCCGCCGACCTCGAGCTGCTGCAGGTCGTCGACACCGCCGAGGAGGCCGTGAAGATCGTGCTCGAGCGCGGTGCGGAGCTGCGGGCGGCGGAGGAGGCGGCCGCCGTCGCGAACGCCCGCGCGGAACGGGCTGCCGAGGACTCGGGCCGGTGACGACGCCCCCGGCCGGCGCCGTCCTGCGCCTCCGCGGGCGCGAGATCGGACCCGACCGGCCGGTCGTCATGGCGGTCGTCAACCGGACGCCGGACTCGTTCTACGCCCCCGCCCGGCACGACGACGCGTCGGCCGACGAGGCAGTCGCTCGCGCCGTCGACGAGGGCGCCGACATCGTCGACCTCGGCGGGGTGCGGGCCGGCCGCGGACCGCGGGTGGAGGTCGACGAGGAGATCGCGCGCGTGATCCCCCTGGTCAGGCGGGTGCGTGCCCGGCACCCGGACCTGCTGGTCAGCGTCGACACCTGGCGCGCGGAGGTGGCGCGCGCGGCCGCCGACGAGGGCGTCGACCTGGTCAACGACACGTGGGCCGGGCACGACCCGGCGCTGATGGAGGTCGCGGCCGAGCGCGGTCTCGGCATCGTGTGCTCGCACACCGGCGGCGCCCGGCCCCGCACCGACCCCTTCCGGGTCGAGTACCCGGGTCCGGTGCCGCTCGACGGCGTGCTCGACGACGTCGTCCGCACGGTGTCCGCCGCGGCGCACCGGGCCGTCATGCTCGGCATCGACCCCGCGAGCGTGCTGGTGGACCCGACGCACGACTTCGGCAAGAACACGTGGCACTCCCTGCACCTGGTCCGGCGCACCGAGGCGCTCGTGGCGCTCGGCTTCCCGGTCCTCATGGCCCTGTCGCGCAAGGACTTCGTGGGGGAGACCCTCGACCTGCCCGCCGAGGAGCGCCTCGAGGGCACGCTCGCCGCGACCGCGGTGGCCGCGTGGCTCGGCGCCCGGGTGTTCCGGGCTCACGACGTGCGCGCGACCCGGCGCA
This sequence comes from Cellulomonas sp. P1_G12_2, assembly GCF_056405535.1. NCBI lineage: Bacteria > Bacillati > Actinomycetota > Actinomycetes > Micrococcales > Cellulomonadaceae > Cellulomonas > Cellulomonas sp. P1_G12_2. Next base: position 1,097,266 of record NZ_JBFUBX010000001.1, read on the forward strand.
CCCTCGATATGGTCGCGTCCATCCGCGGGGACCGACCCCCCGCCCGGGCGGTCAGGGGGCTGGCGTGAGCGAGGTGCAGGAGGTCGTCTCGGAACGCACGACGAGCGGCGCCTGGGCGTGGATGGTGAGCCGGCCCTGGTGGGTCCAGGTGCTCGCCGTGTACGCCGCGGCGCGGGTGTTCACGACGGTGGTGTTCCTCTGGGTGGCGAGCGTCCAGGAGCAGAACCCCTGGACCGCCGAGCACCCGGACTACTTCCCGTACGTCGGCTTCATGTTCGACGGTTCCTGGTACCGCACCGTCGCGGAGAACGGGTACCCCGCCGAGCTTCCGCGAGGGGAGGACGGGCTGGTCCAGCAGAACGCCTGGGCCTTCTTCCCGCTCTTCCCGATGCTCGCGCGGGGTCTGATGCAGCTGACGGGTGGCTCGTGGGACGTCGTCGCGCCCCTGCTGGCGCTGGTGCTCGGCGCGGGTGCGGTCCTGGCGATCCACCAGACCGTCGTCCGGGGAGCACCGCGGGCCGTCGCCGCACGGCCCGGGCTCCCGCTCGCGTCGGTCGCCCTGGTCAGCGTGTTCCCCACCGCGGCGGTGCTCCAGGTCGCGTACACCGAGGCGCTCGCCCTGCTGCTCATCGCGGGCGCGCTGCTCCTGCTCATCCGCCGCGACTACGGGTGGATGGCGCTCGTCGTCGTCGCGCTGGGGTTCACGCGGGCGGTCGCGCTGCCGATGGCCGCGGTCGTCGTGGTGCACGCCGCGGTCCGCTGGTGGTCCGCGCGGCGCGAGACGGACACGTGGACCTGGCGCACGGGCGTGGGGCTGGGGGCGCTGGCGGTCCTGTCCGCCGCGTCGGGCTTCCTGTGGCCCGCCATCTGCGGCTGGGTCACCGGCGTGCCGGACGGGTACCTCCAGACGCAGGAGGCGTGGCGCGGCGTCCGGGAGGTCGCCCCGTTCGGTGGCTGGTTCTACGTACCGCAGTTCTGGTTCGGATCGCGCGCGCTGCTGGTGGTGGTCCTCAGCTTCGCGCTCGTGGTCGCGGTGCTCGTCGTGCCCGCCGCCTGGCGCCTGGGCAACGAGCTGCACGCGTGGGCCGCCGCCTACGTCGTCTACATCGCGGCGGTCGTCGAGCCGGGCAGCAGCCTCGCGCGGTTCCTCCTGCTGGCGTTCCCCCTCGCGGCGGTCACCGCCGGCGTCGTCACGCGGCCCCCCGCGGCCCGGCGGTGGTGGTTCGGCGCGGTCGTCGTCCTCATGCTCGGCCTCCAGGTGCTGTGGGTCCGGCAGATGTGGCACGCCAACCCGGTGGCCGACTGGCCCCCGTGACGGGTCCGGCGGCCCGCGGCGGCTGCTGGACGTTCGTCCGATCGGTGGCCTGACCGGCATCGGGACAGGTGAGGGGCCTCGGGTGAACTAGGATGGACCGCGGACAACCGGTAGACGAGGCCGACGTGGGGTGCGTGAAAACGCCCCCACGAGTCGCGCACCGGACGCACGAGCTGAAGGAGAGGCCCCGCATGGCCGCGATGAAGCCGAGGACCGGTGACGGCCCGCTCGAGGTCACGAAGGAGGGGCGCGGCATCGTGATGCGCGTGCCGCTCGAGGGCGGTGGACGGCTGGTGGTCGAGCTCAACGCGACCGAGGCCGCGGAGCTGGGTGAGGCCCTGACGTCCGTCGTCAGCTGACGATGGCACGGGCAAGCACGAGCTCCTCGATCGGTCGCACGCCCCCGGCGGTGACCGTCGACGGCGGCAGCATCGCGACGACGACGCTGCTGACCGACGGCTCGACCGACGCGGTCGCGGTTCCGGTGGCACCGGCGCGTGCGGGCGACGACGCGCTGCGCCCGCTCCAGGGGACCGCCGAGGCCGCAGCGCGGTACGGGGTCGACCTCGCGGAGATCGGCGAGCGCGCACGGCTGACGGGCGCAGCGGGGGACATCTACGTCCTGCAGCTGCCCCGGCCGGTCGGCTCGTCGGTGACCCTGCCGTGGTCGGGCCTCCCGCCGCGGCTCGTGCTGGTCGGCGTCGGCTCCGGCCGTCCCGCCGACCTGCGCCGGGCCGGTGCGGCGCTCGCCCGGTCGACGCGCGGCCTGCGGCGGGTCGTCACGACCCTCGGGGCCGAGGCCGCCCAGGACGACTCGACGGCTGCCACGGCTGCCCGCGCGGTCGCCGAGGGCTACCTGCTCGCCGCCTACGTCCCGCCGACGGCGGCCACCTCGGACACCCCGGCGCGCGGGGCGGCGGAGCTCGTCCTGCTCGGGCGCGACGGCATGCGACCCGCCGCCGCGGTCGCGGAGGGGCACACTGCGGCGACCGCCACGTGGCTGGTCCGGGACCTGGCCACCACCCCGGCCAGCACCAAGACCCCGGCGTGGCTGGCGGACCAGGCCAAGCGCCTGGCGACGAAGGCCGGCCTCGAGGTCACGGTCCGCAGCCCGCGCGAGCTGACGGCCGAGGGCTTCGGCGGCATCCTCGCGGTCGGCGCCGGGTCGGCGTCGTCGCCCAGGCTGGTCACCGTCTCGTACACGCCGTCGAACGCCGGCGGCAAGCACGTCGTCGTCGTCGGCAAGGGGATCACCTTCGACACGGGCGGCCTATCGATCAAGCCGCGCGAGGGCATGGTCCCGATGAAGACCGACATGACCGGTGCCGCCGTCGCGCTGGCCACGGTGCTCGGTGCGGCCGCCGCGGGTGTCGCCCACCGGGTCACGGCGGTGCTGCCCCTCGCCGAGAACCACTTCGGTGGAGCCTCGTACCGCCCCGGTGACGTCCTGACGATGTGGGGCGGCACGACCGTCGAGATCGCCAACACCGACGCCGAGGGCCGGCTGGTCCTCGCCGACGCGCTGGCCTGGGCGGACGCCACCCTGGACCCCGACGTGCTCATCGACGTCGCCACGCTCACCGGCGCCGCGACCCTGGGCCTCGGCAAGCAGCACGCCGCGCTCTACTCCGCCGACGACGAGCTGGTCTCCTCGCTCCTCGCGGCGGCCGACGCCTCCGGCGAGCTGGCGTGGCACATGCCGCTCGTCGAGGAGTACGAGGAGGCGGTGCACTCCGAGGTCGCCGACCTGCGGCACGTGCCGGTCGACAAGCACATCGGCGGCGGGTCGATCACGGCGGCGCTGTTCCTGCGGCACTTCGTCGGGGCGCGCACCTGGGCCCACCTCGACATCGCCGGACCCGCGCGCTCGACCTCCGACAAGCACGAGGTCACCGAGGGCGCGACCGGCTTCGGGGCGCGCCTCCTGCTGCGGTACCTCGACGACCTGCGCTGAGGGCACCCCGCACCGTGACGGGTCTCGTCACGGCACGGGGTGCACGGCCCTGCGGGTCAGAACGGGCAGCTCGTGCTCACCGCGGAGTACGCCGAGCCGGACGGTCCCGGGCAGAGGAACTGCGTGTACCGGGCGTCGTTGTCGACGAACCGCTTGAGCCAGGAGATCGACGACGACGCGATCGCGGTGTTCGCGGAGTTCGGGGCGAAGTGGCTCGCCCCGCGCAGCTCGAGGTAGGTGCGCGGCGTGGATGCCGGGAGCGTCTGGTAGAACGGCCGCGCGTGCGACGCCACAGGGGCGATGGAGTCGCTCTCCGCGCCGATCACCAGGGTCGGCGTCGTGACCTCCGGCCAGGTCTTGTCCGCGTTCCACGGTGTCAGCGGGATCGCCGCCTTGAGCGACGGTCGGTCCTTGACGGCCTCGAGCGTGCCGCCGCCGCCCATGGAGTGGCCCATGACGGCCACCCGGGCGGCGTCGACACGACCGGTGACGGAGCTCCGCCGGGTCAGGTAGTCGGCGGCGGCGAGCAGCTGGTCGCCGCGGGAGGCCGGCTGGTCGTAGACGGTCGTCGTGTCGATGGTGAACACGACGAAGCCCTGCGACGCGAGACGCGGACCGAGCCACGCGATGCTCGACTGCCGCGCGGTGTAGCCGGGCGAGACGACGACCGCGCCGAACGTGCCCTGGGACTGGTCGGTGGGGTAGTAGACGGTGCCTCCGCCGAACCCGGTCACGACGTACCGGGAGACCGAGGTCTGCGCGACGGCGAACGGGCCGCGGGCGGCCTCGATGCTGGTCCTGCTGGGCTCCGGGCCCCGCTGGTACGGGTTGTCCGCGGCGACGGCCGGAGCGGCGATGCTCCCGGCGACGAGCGTGGTGGTCAGGAGTGCGGTGGCGACGGCTCGGCGCCACGAGCTCAGAGATGTCACGACGGTGTGTCCTCTCTTGGATGGAGCCCGCGGACGGACGAGACCCGCAGGTGGTGAGCGTACAAACCGACCGGTCGGTTTTGCCACGGTAGCACCGGCCGACGCCACTTGGCATCGCGCTCCTCTTGCTCGTGTCACATCCCCTAGCACTGCGGATCGCCGCCCTAGGCTGACGGCATGCCGGACGTGACGCCCCGCCCCGAGCCGTTCACCCTGCACACCGCCCCGGACGCGCTGGCGGACCTGCGCACCCGCCTGCGCGCGACGCGCTGGCCGGATGCACCCGACGACGCGGGCTGGGCGCTCGGGACCGACGTCGCGTACCTGCGCGAGCTGGTCTCGTACTGGCCGGACGGCTTCGACTGGCCGGCGCAGGAAGCGGAGCTCGCCCGGCTGCCGCACTTCCGGGTCCGGATCGGCGGGCTCGGGATCCACTACGTGCACGCCCGCGCGGTCGCGCCGACCGGGCCTGTTCTACCGCTGGTCCTCAGCCACGGCTGGCCGGACTCGTTCTGGCGGTACAGCCAGGTGATCCCGCTGCTCACCGACCCGGGCGCGCACGGCGGCGACCCCGCGGACGCGTTCGACGTGGTGGTCCCGGACATGCCGGGCTACGGCTACTCCGACCGCCCGACCGGTCCGGCGCTCGACACGGTCGCCGTGGCCGGCCTGTGGGCGGAGCTCATGACGGTGCTCGGCTACGAGCGGTTCGGGGCCGCGGGCGGCGACATCGGCAGCGGGGTGAGCCGCTTCCTCGCACTGGACCATCCCGACCGTGTCGTCGCCGTCCACCGCACCGACGGAGGCCTGCCGGTCTTCACCGGAGACCCGTCGATCCTCACGCCCGAGGAGCGCGACTTCCTCGCGGGTGCCGCCGCGTGGGGCGGGTCGGAGGGCGCGTACGCGGCGATGCACCGCACCAAGCCGCAGACCGCAGCCGTCGGCCTCACGGACTCACCGGCGGGGCTCGCCGCGTGGATCGTCGAGAAGCTCCGGTCCTGGAGCGACCGCCGACTCACGGCGGACGAGATCCTCACCAACCTGACCATCTACTGGCTCACCGGCACGATCGGCTCGTCGATGCGGATGTACCGCGCCAACTCGGCGATCCCGGTGGAGCAGCACGCCCGACGGGTCGAGGTGCCGTCCGGGTTCTCGCTGTTCCCCGGCGACCTCGTCCGGCCGCCGCGGGCGTGGCTGGACCGCACGGCGAACGTCGTCCGGGTCACCGAGCCGCCGCGCGGCGGGCACTTCGCGCCGATCGAGGAGCCCGAGCTCTACGCGCAGGAGCTCCGCGACTTCTTCCGGCCGTACCGCGTCAGCGCTTGACCGCGACCAGCAGCCCGTCGCCGGTGGGCAGCAGCGCCGGCAGCAGGCGGTCGTCGGCGCGGACGATCCGGCCGACCTCGCGGATGGTGGTCGTGGTCTCGTCGCGGCGCGCGGGGTCCGCCACCCGGTCGTGCCAGAGGGCGTTGTCGACCGCGAGCACGCCGCCGGGCCGGAGCAGGCGCACGGCCTGCTCGACGTAGCCGGGGTAGTTCTCCTTGTCGGCGTCGATGAACACGAGGTCGTAGCCGCCGTCGGTGAGGCGGGGCACGACGTCGAGGGCGCGGCCGGAGATGGTGCGTGTGCGGGTGGGCTTGACGCGCTCCTCGGCGAACGCCTCCTTGGCGGCGCGCTGGTGCTCGACCTCGAGGTCGATGGTGGTGAGCACGCCGTCGGCGGGCATGCCGCGCAGCAGGTACAGGGAGCCGACGCCGGCGCCGGTGCCGATCTCGACGACGGCGCGGGCGGCGACGGCGGCCGCCAGCACGCTCAGGGCGGCGCCGGACCCGGGCAGGACGGGGGTGCACCCCAGCTGCGCGGCGCGCTCGCGGGCGCGCAGCACGATGTCGTCCTCCTGCAGGAACTCCTCGCAGTAGACCCAGCTCTGGGCCTTGTCGGTGGAGATGGCTGCCTCCTGGGGCGGATGACGAAGGTGGTCCGGCGGTCGTCGGCAAGCGTAGTCGCGCCCTCGCGACCGATGCGGGAGGCGGGCGCCTCCGCTACCGGCGGAACTTCTCGCCCGCCGTGGGCGTTCCTACCGTTCGAGGCTCACAGTTCCACCTGGGACACTGGAGCACGATGGCACGCACCGAGGAGACCGACCCCATGAGCACCCAGCCCGCCGCCTGGCAGGCACCGTCATGGGAGGAGATCGTCCGCGACCACTCCGCACGGGTGTACCGGCTGGCCTACCGGCTCACGGGCAACAAGCACGACGCCGAGGACCTCACGCAGGAGACGTTCGTCCGGGTGTTCCGCTCGCTGCACTCCTACACGCCCGGCACGTTCGAGGGCTGGCTGCACCGCATCACCACCAACCTCTTCCTCGACCAGGCACGCCGCAAGCAGCGCATCCGCATGGACGCCATGGGCGAGGACGCTGAGCGGTACGCCTCGGGCGACCAGCTGGGCGCCCCCGAGCGCGCGTTCGAGCACGGCAACCTCGACCTGGACATCCAGCGGGCCCTCGACGACCTGGCGCCGGAGTACCGCGCCGCCGTCGTCCTCTGCGACATCGAGGGCCTCTCCTACGAGGAGATCGCCGTCACGCTCGGCATCAAGCTGGGCACCGTCCGCTCGCGCATCCACCGCGCCCGCGCGCGGCTGCGCGTGTCCCTCGAGCACCGCGCGCCGCACGCCTTCACCGACGAGTCCCCGCTGACGGTCCTCGGATGAGCCACCTCGGGTCGCGGATCAGCGCGCTTGTCGACGGGCAGCTCTCGGTGGCGGAGACCGAGAAGGCCCTCGCGCACGTCGCCGTCTGCCCCGAGTGCTCCGCCGAGCTGACCGCATCCCGCGCAGCCCGCCGTGCCCTCGCCTCCGCCGACGAGGTCGCCCCTGCGCCCGACCTGACCGCGCGCCTCCTCTCCCTCGGGTGCGGCACCGACCCGGTGGCGTCGGACCTCTTCGCGCCCCCGGTGCGGCAGTCCCGCGACGAGCTCGCGTCCTACGGCGTCGCCAGCGGCGGCCTCGGCAGCCGGGGTTGGCGCTCGGGTGGCTCGCTGCGCGGTGACGTGGGGCACCGGCGGTCGTCCGTGCGCATCGCGGCTGGCTCGATGGCGGGCGTCGGTGCGGTCGCGGCGATGCTCTTCGTGCTCGGCGAGCGTCCCGACGTGGTGCCCACCATGCACCCCGGGGTGGACCTCGGCCTGCTCGGCCAGGCGATCACCGTGGACCCGTCCTCGGCAGGCGACCTGGGTTCGTCGACCGTGCCCGTCGCCGACAGCGCGGGCGACACCGTCACGTGGCTGCGGTCGCACGCCTGGTCGTTCCCGTCCGAGCTGCCCGACGGCTGGTCGGTCACCGCGGTGCGCTGGTCCGGCGACGACTCCCGGGTGCTTGAGATCGACGTGCTCGGACCGGACGACACCTCGCTCGTGGTCACCGAGCAGCAGGGCCGCCTCGACACGACCGCGCTGGCCGGTGCGCCGACCGCCGAGGTCGGTGGACGTGAGGTCTACGTGCTCTCGTTCGAGCCGTGGCACGTCGTGTGGCAGGCGGACGGGACGGTCGTGCAGGTGGTCGGCTCGCAGTCCTCGGACTCCACCGCGACACTTGTGGGAGCCTTTCCGGGCGGCGCCTTCGACGACGGCGTACCGGCGCGCATCACGCGCGGCTGGGCCACGGTGACAGGAGCGCTCGAACGGCCATGACCACCCCCGACGACGCGCAGCCCGTCGCGGTGCCCGGCGGAGAGGCGCCGGCAGACCGGACCGAGAGCCCGTTCGCGTCGCCGTCGGGCCGCCGACCGCTGCCCCCGACGCCCGGCACGCCCACCGCGCAGGACCGAGCGCCGAGCCCGGCCGAGCCCGAGGCGGCTCCGACCAGCAGCCCGCGCCCCGCCGCGGCCCCCGAGCAGGTCCACCCCCCGGGAACGCACTGGTCGGTGCCCCACGGCTCGGTGCCGACCTCGCCCTTCGCGCCGCCGAACCCGTACGGCACGCCCGCGCCGCAGCCCGCCCCGGACCACTGGGCGGGGGTCCCGTACGCGATGACGCCTCCCACGCAGGAGCCCGCACCCGGGACGAGCGGCGTGCCCCACACCGTCGTCCTGCACCGCAAGCGCCGCCGCACGCTCTCGGCCGCCTGGCTGGTGCCCCTCCTCGTGCTCGCGCTCGCCGCCGGGGCGATCGGCGGGGTCGTCGGCTCCCGGCTGGGCGAGGACGACCACCTGGCCGACGCGGGGCTGCCGGTCGCCGCCGCGGGCTCGAACACCATCGTGCGGTCGCCCGAGTCGGTGGCGGGGATCGCGGCCGGGGTGCTCCCGAGCGTCGTCTCCATCCAGGTCGACGGTCCGGAGGGCAGCGCCACGGGCTCGGGGTTCGTGCTCCGCGGCGACGGCTACCTGGTGACCAACAACCACGTGATCGCGCAGGCGGACGACGCGGCCACCACCATCACCGTGACGTTCGTCGACGGCAGCGAGCAGGAGGCGTCGGTCGTCGGTCGGACTGCCGACTACGACCTCGCCGTGCTCAAGGTGGCGGTGCAGGGCCTGACGCCGCTGCTCCTGGGTGACTCCGACCAGGTCGTGGTCGGCGACGCCGTCGTCGCGGTCGGGGCGCCGCTCGGCCTGGCGGGGACCGTGACCACCGGCATCGTCAGCGCGCTCAACCGGCCGGTCTCGGCGGGCGACTCCGAGGACCCGGACGACCAGGCGTTCATCAACGCGATCCAGACCGACGCCGCGATCAACCCGGGCAACTCCGGCGGCCCGTTGGTCAACGCGGCGGGCGAGGTCATCGGGATCAACTCGGCGATCGCGCAGCCCCCGGGGTCCACGTCGCTCGTCGGCGGGAGCATCGGGCTGGGGTTCGCGATCCCGTCGAACCAGGTGCGGCGCACGTCCGACCAGCTCATCGAGACGGGGCGCGCGACGTACCCGATCATCGGGGTGCTGCTCGACCAGCGGTACACGGGCGAGGGTGTCCAGGTCTCGTCGGACGCGCAGGAGGACCGGCAGCCGGTCACGGCGAACGGTCCTGCCGAGCGCGCCGGCATCCACCCCGGCGACGTCATCCTGGCCATCGACGGACGCCCCGTCACCGACCCCGACGAGCTGATCGTGGCCATCCGCGCGCGGACGCCGGGAGACACGATCGTGCTCCACGTGCGCAGCGGCTCCAGCGAGCGCGACGTCCGCGTGAAGCTGGACGAGTCGCCCACGGACTGACCCCGGGGGGCTCAGCGCGCGGGGGTACTCTGACCCGGTGTTCGGGATCAACGGCGGTGAGCTGCTGGTGCTGCTCGTCGTCGCCGCGCTGGTCATCGGCCCCGAGCGGCTGCCCGGCTATGCCGAGCAGCTCGGTCAGTGGGTGCGCCGCGGCCGCCAGTTCGTGCGAGACGCGAAAGCGCGCGTGGACGAGGAGCTGGGCGACGAGGTCGGCGACGTCGACTGGGCCGCGCTGGATCCCCGCAAGTACGACCCCCGCCGGATCGTGCGTGACGCGCTCCTCGAGGACGACCCGCCCGTGCGGCGCGTGAGCACGCCGGCCACCCGCCCGGTGACCGGCGCCGCCGCAGCCCGCGCAGCCACCGGCGGGGCTGCGGCCTCCGGGCCCCCGCCCCAGCCGACGCCGTACGACGACGAGGCCACCTGACGCCGGCTCCCGATCTCGCCCCCCTCCACCGGGACGGCACCCGGCACGACGGGTCCTCCCGCCCTGACAGAATGGTCCGATGGTCTTGGCGCCGCAGCAGTCGCGCATCTTCTCCGGGATGCAGCCCACCTCCGACTCCCTCCAGCTGGGCAACTACCTGGGTGCGCTGACCCAGTGGGTCGCCCTGCAGGAGGAGCACGACGCCATCTACTGCGTCGTCGACCTGCACGCGCTCACGGTGAGCCCGGACCCGTCCGTCCTGCGCGACCGCACGCGTCGCACCGCCGCGCAGTACCTGGCGGCCGGCGTGGACCCCGCGCGCTCGATCCTGTTCGTGCAGTCGCAGGTGCCTGAGCACGCGGAGCTGGCCTGGTTGCTCTCGTGCCACACGGCGTTCGGCGAGGCCAACCGGATGACGCAGTTCAAGGACAAGTCCGGCAAGCACGGGACCGAGGGCACCACCGTCGGGCTGTTCACCTACCCGGTCCTCATGGCGGCGGACATCCTGCTCTACGACACCAACCTCGTCCCCGTGGGTGAGGACCAGCGCCAGCACCTGGAGCTCACCCGGGACCTGGCGCAGCGGCTGAACGCGCGGTTCGGCCCGGACACGGTCGTCGTGCCGGAGCCGCACATCGTCAAGGCCACCGCCAAGATCTACGACCTGCAGGACCCGACGGCCAAGATGAGCAAGTCGGCCGAGAGCCCGAACGGTCTCATCGAGCTGCTGGACGACCCGAAGGTGGTGGCCAAGCGGATCAGGTCGGCCGTCACGGACGCCGAGCGCGAGATCCGGTTCGACCCCGAGCACAAGCCCGGGGTCTCCAACCTGCTCACCATCTACTCGGCCCTGACCGGCCGGGAGATCCCGGCGCTCGAGGCCGACTACGCGGGGAAGGGCTACGGCGACCTCAAGGTGGACCTGGCCACCGTGGTGGTCGACTTCCTCACCCCGTTCCAGGCCCGCGTGCACGGCTACCTGTCGGACCCCGCGACGCTCGACGACGTCCTGGCGGACGGTGCGGACCGCGCCAGCGAGCTCGCCGCCGGCACGCTCGAGCGGCTCTACGACCGCAGCGGTCTGCTGCCGCGTCGCACGCGCGCCCGGGTGGGCGCGTGAGGCTGCCGGAACGGTCCGGCGACCAGGTCCGGATCGGCGTCGCCATCACGGTGCCCGAGCCGTACGGGTCGGTGCTGCAGGCCGCCCGCGCGCGGTTCGGTGACCCGTGGGCGCAGTTCATCCCGCCGCACATCACGCTGCTGGGGCCGACCGTGATCGATCACGGCGAGATCGTGCCGGTCGACGAGCACCTGGCGACGATCGCGCAGCACCATGCCCCGTTCGTCCTCCGCCTGCGCGGCACCGCCACGTTCCGGCCGGTGTCGCCCGTCGTGTTCGTCCAGGTCACCGAGGGTGCCGACGGGTGCGAGGCGCTCGAGCGCAGCGTGCGGTCGGGGGTGCTGACCCAGGAGCTCAGGTTCCGGTACCACCCGCACGTGACCGTCGCGCACGAGGTGCCCGACGAGCAGCTGGACGCCGCGTTCGAGGGCATGGCCGACTTCGACGCCTCGTTCGTCGTCGACAGCTTCCACAGCTACGCCCACGGCGACGACGGCGTGTGGCGGCCCGCGCGTGACTTCAGCCTCACCGGTTCTCCCGCGGATGCCGGGGTCATCACCGCGACCTAGGGTCGGGTCATGGCAGCCGACGGGACCTCCGCGCAGGCGGACGAGACGAGCCCCGCCGTCGGTGCCGGAGCCGCCCACGCCCGCGCCGTGGCGACGTCGCCGGACCCGGTGGAGCGGGGGCCGAAGCAGTCGTTGATCCAGAAGGCGAAGGCGCTGCTCGCGTGGTGGCAGCGCACCCGACCGGCCCGCGCGAACGCCCGGTTCGGCGCCCGGGGCGGTGGTGTGCTCACCGGTGGGATCGCCTACGCGGCGCTGTTCTCGGTCTTCGCCGCCCTGACCATCGGCTACACGGTGTTCATGGCGGTGCTCGGCGGGAACGACGAGCTGCGGCAGAAGGTCCTCGACTCGGTGAACGCGTCCCTGCCGGGGCTCATCGACACCGGTGACGGCAGCAGCGGGATGATCGACCCCGACTCGCTCGAGCTCAGCGGCGGACTGACCGTCACCGGCATCGTGGCGGTCGTCGTGCTGCTGCTCAGCGCGATCGCGGCGATGGCAGCCCTGCGCACGGCGGTGCGGGCGATGTTCGCCGAGGTGGGCGCGGGCGGGAACGCGGTGCTCGGCAAGGCCCGCGAGCTGGGCGGCTTCGCGGGCATGGCGTTCGCGGTGCTGCTCTCGGCGCTCGTGACCACGGGCGTGGCCAGTGCGGCGTCGTGGATCCTCGACTCGCTCGGCTGGGGGAGCGCGGCGACGGTCGTGGCGCGCGTGCTGGGCATCCTCGTCGCGTTCGTCATCGATGCGGCGACGTTCCTGCTCATCGTGTGGGTCCTCGCGGGCGAGCGCCCGGCGTGGTGGGACCTGCGCTGGGGCGCGGTCATCGCGGCCACGGGCATCGGGATCGTGCGGATCCTCGGCACCTCGGTGGTGGCCGGCAGCGTGGGCAAGAACCCGCTGTTCACCTCGGTCGCGGTCATCGTCACGCTGCTGGTCTGGATCAACCTGATCGCCCGGATCGTCCTGCTGGCGGCCGCGTGGACCGCTGACCCGCCGTTCGTCGACCCGGCGGCGGAGGAACCCGCCTGACGCGACCCCCTGGACGCGGCGGTGCGGCCTGTACCGGCCTCGTGGCGCCGACCTAGGGTCGGCGCATGGCAGCCGACGAGGTCGCAGGCGGAGTGGTCGGTGCACCGTCGCCGGCTGCGCGGGGCAGGGCGCTGTTCGTGTGGTGGAAGCACACCCGACCCGGTCGGGCGAATGCGCGCTTCCGTGCCCGCAGCGGCGGTGTCCTGTCGGGCGGCATCGCCTACGCGGCGCTGTTCTCCGTGTTCGCCGCGCTGACCATCAGCTACACGGCGTTCGTCGCGGTGCTCGGCGACAACGACGAGCTGCGCGAGAGGGTGCTGAAGGCCGTCGACACCACGTACCCGCACCTGCTCGACACCGGGGACGGCCAGGGCGCGATCGACCCGGAGGTGCTCGAGCTGTCCACCAACCTGACCGTCGCGGGCATCGTCGCCGTCGTGGTGCTGCTGCTCAGCGCGATCGCCGCGATGACGGCTCTGCGCAGGTCGGTGCGCGCGATGTTCGCGACGGAGCTCGGCGGCAACCCGATGCTCGGCAAGGCGCGCGACCTCGGCGGGTTCGTCGGGATGGCGTTCGCCGTGCTGCTGTCGGCGACGCTCACCACAGGCCTCGGGACGGTGGCGTCCTGGATCCTCGACGCCCTCGGCTGGGACGGGCTGACCACCGTCGTGGTCCGGGCGCTCGGCATCCTCGTCGCCTTCGCCATCGACGTCGCGCTCTTCGTGCTCGTCGTCACGGTGCTGGCCGCGGAGCATCCGCCGCGGCGCGACCTGTTCCGGGGCGCGCTGATCGCGGCAACCGGCCTCGGAGTCGTGCGGACGCTCGGCACGACGGTCGTGGCGGGGAGCGTGAGCAAGAACCCGCTGTTCACCTCGGTCGCCGTGCTCGTCACGCTCCTGGTGTGGGTCAACCTGATCGCGCGGATCATGCTGCTCGCGGCCGCCTGGACCGCGGATCCTCCGTACGTCGAGCCCCCGGGGACGCCGGCCTGAGCCGTCAGCGCGCGGCGTCCAGCGCGGCGTGGAGCTCCGGCAGACGCGACGCGAGCACCCTCAGGCGTGCGCGGGTGCTCGCGGGCTCACCGACCTCGCCCAGCCGCAGCATCCCCGGGTCTCCCGCCGCCTGCGCGGCCGCGATGCGGTCGGCCGCGTCCGTCATGCGGGTGATCACGTGGTCGAGGACCGCGTGCGGGTCCAGGTCGCCGTAGCCGTCCGCGATCGTGCGCAGGACGTGCGCGACCTCGCCGGCGTCGGCGTCGGGGAACAGGACCGCGCTGTTCCAGGTGAACATCGCCACGTCGTCCAGCGGGATGCCGGGGCCGGCGACGTCCCAGTCGAAGACGCCCGCCAGCTCGTCCCCGTCGAACGCCATGTTGTACATCGCGGAGTCGTGGTGGCAGACGATCTCGCCCGGCTCGAGCGCGCGCTCGACGAACCGCCACCGACGGCTGTCCCGCGGGAAGCCCGCGACGGTGGCGTGGTACTCGCGCAGCCAGTGCACGGCCGACCGGACCTGGGCGTCGCTGAGCGTCTCGCGGCCGATGTCCAGCACGCGGCCTGGCAGGAACGTGAGGATCTCGCGGTCGCGCTCGTCGATGCCGAGCACCCGGGGGATGCGGGGGAGTCCCGCGGCGGCCAGGAAGTCGAGCAGCTCGTGCACCGCGGGTGTCCACGGGCCGGTCGGGCGGCGGACGGTGTCCCCGACGCGGACGGCCCCGCCGACGTTGCCCCCGGGCAGCGGGATCTCGTCGACGGTGCCGTCGGAGGTCACGAGGGGATCAGAAGGCGCGCGTGATCATCGCGCGCTTCACTTCCTGGATCGCCTTGGTGACCTCGATGCCACGCGGGCACGCCTCGGTGCAGTTGAAGGTCGTGCGGCAGCGCCACACGCCCTCCTTGTCGTTGAGGATCTCGAGGCGCTGGGCGCCACCCTCGTCGCGGCTGTCGAAGATGAACCGGTGCGCGTTGACGATCGCGGCGGGGCCGAAGTACTGACCGTCGGTCCAGAACACCGGGCACGACGAGGTGCACGCGGCGCAGAGGATGCACTTGGTGGTGTCGTCGAACCGCTCGCGCTGCTCGGCGCTCTGCAGGCGCTCCTTGGTGGGCTCGTTCCCGGTGGTGATGAGGAACGGCATGATCTCGCGGTAGGAGGCGAAGAACGGCTCCATGTCGACGACGAGGTCCTTGATCACCGGGAGGCCCTTGATGGGCTCGATGATGATCGGCTTGCTGGGGTCCAGGTCCTTGAGGAGCGTCTTGCAGGCCAGCCGGTTGCGGCCGTTGATCCGCATCGCGTCGGAGCCGCAGACGCCGTGGGCGCAGGAGCGGCGGAACGTCAGCGAGCCGTCCTCCTCCCACTTCACCTTGTGCAGCGCGTCGAGCACGCGGTCGGTGCCGTGGGCGCGGACTGTGAACTCGTCCCAGTACGGCTCCGGTGCGCCGGCGCCGTCGTCCGGCAGGTAGCGCCGGATCTTGAGCGTGACGTCGAAGGACGGGATCACGGGAGCGGCCGAGGGCGCGTCGAGCGTGGCGGTCATCAGTACTTACGCTCCATCGGCTGGTAGCGGGTCATCGTGACGGGCTTGGAACCCAGCACGAGCTGGTAGTCCTCGAACAGCGTCGTGTGCGCGAACGAGCCCTTGTGGTCACCGTCGCCCTCGGTGCCCCACAGGCGGTGCCCCTTGACGGGCAGCGGGCGCCGGTAGGCCATGGTGTGGCGCATGTAGCCCTTGTCGTCGCGGTCCGGGAAGTCCTCGCGGAAGTGCCCGCCGCGGGACTCCTCGCGGTTGAGGGCGCCGACGACGACCGTCTCCGCGATGTCGAGCAGGAAGCCCAGCTCCACGGCCTCGAGCAGGTCGGTGTTGAACATCGTGCTCTTGTCCTGCACCGACACCCGGCGGAACCGCTTGTGCAGGTCCTTGATGTCGTCGAGCGCCTGGATCAGCGACTCCGACGTGCGGAACACCTGCGCGTTGAGGTCCATCGACTCCTGCAGCGCCTTGCGGATGTCCGCCACGCGCTCGCCGTCGGGACGGGTGCGGATCTCCTCCAGGCCGGCGACGACCGTGGCGGCGGGATCCTCGGGGAGCTCCTGGAACGACGCGGTCAGGGCGTACTTGGCGGCCGAGATCCCGGCGCGCTTGCCGAACACGTTGATGTCGAGCAGCGAGTTGGTGCCCAGGCGGTTGGAGCCGTGCACGCTCACGCACGCGACCTCGCCGGCCGCGTACAGGCCGCGGATGACGTCGGTGGAGTTGCGCAGCACCTCGGCCTCGATGTTGGTGGGGATGCCACCCATCGCGTAGTGGGCCGTCGGGTAGACGGGCACGGGCTCGGTGTACGGCTCGATGCCCAGGTACGTCCGCGCGAACTCGGTGATGTCCGGGAGCTTGGCGTCGATGTGCGCGGGCTCGAGGTGCGTGAGGTCGAGCAGCACGTAGTCCTTGTTGGGACCGGCGCCGCGGCCCTCGCGCACCTCGTTGGCCATGGACCGGGCGACGATGTCGCGAGGCGCCAGGTCCTTGATGGTCGGGGCGTAGCGCTCCATGAAGCGCTCACCCTCGGAGTTGCGCAGGATGCCACCCTCGCCACGCGCGGCCTCCGACAGGAGGATGCCGAGCCCGGCCAGGCCGGTCGGGTGGAACTGGAAGAACTCCATGTCCTCCAGCGGGATGCCGCGGCGGTACGCCAGCGCCATGCCGTCGCCCGTGAGGGTGTGCGCGTTGGAGGTCGTCTTGTAGATCTTCCCGGCGCCGCCGGTGGCCAGGACCACGGACTTGGCCTGGAACACGTGGATCTCGCCGGTGGCCAGCTCGTAGGCGACGACGCCCGAGACGTTGACCTCCTCGCCGTCCGGCACGTGCCCGGCCGCGAGGTCGTGGTCCACCAGCAGGTCGAGCACGTAGAACTCGTTGAAGAACTCGACGTCGTTCTTCACGCACTGCTGGTAGAGCGTCTGCAGGATCATGTGGCCCGTGCGGTCCGCGGCGTAGCAGGACCGGCGCACGGCCGCCTCGCCGTGGTTGCGCGTGTGCCCGCCGAACCGGCGCTGGTCGATCTTGCCCTCGGGCGTGCGGTTGAACGGCAGGCCCATCTTCTCCAGGTCGAGCACCGCGTCGATGGCCTCCTTGGCCATGACCTCGGCGGCGTCCTGGTCCACCAGGTAGTCACCGCCTTTGACGGTGTCGAACGTGTGCCACTCCCAGTTGTCCTCCTCGACGTTGGCCAGCGCGGCGCACATGCCGCCCTGCGCCGCGCCCGTGTGGGAGCGCGTCGGGTAGAGCTTGGAGATGACGGCCGTGCGCACGCGCGTCGAGGACTCCAGGGCCGCGCGCATGCCGGCGCCGCCCGCGCCGACGATCACGACGTCGTACTGGTGGGTCTGCATCGGGGTCGATGCCTTCCTGTTTCTGAGGGGAGAGCGTCAGGCCGTGGTGCAGAACGAGGGCAGCAGGTCCGCGGGGGAGCCCGCCGGGCACGGGTCGAACGTGAAGATCACGAGCGTGCCGAGCACGACGACCACCACGAACGCGAGGTACAGCGACGCCTTGAGAGCGAGCCGCACGCCGTCGCGCTCCGCGTAGTCGTTGATGATCGTCCGCACGCCGTTGGTGCCGTGGATCATCGCGAGCCAGAGCATCAGCAGGTCCCAGATCTGCCAGAACGGTGACGCCCACTTGCCGGCGACGAAGCCGAAGTCGATCGCGGAGATGCCCTCACCGGCGACCAGGTTGACGAACAGGTGCCCGAAGATCAGGACGACGAGGATCACGCCGGACGCGCGCATGAACACCCAGCCGTAGAGCTCGGTGTTGCCGCGGGTGGTGAGGCGGGCCGGGCGGGGCTTCGGGGGACGCGGGGCCTTCGGGTCGGCGATCGTGGTCATCACTCGCCTCCGAACACGTGCATGAGGTGACGGGGCAGGAAGCCGGCCATGGTCAGGACGAACAGGCCCATCACCACCCAGAGCATCACGCGCTGGTACTTGGGGCCCTTGGCCCAGAAGTCCACCAGGATGATCCGGATGCCGTTGAACGCGTGGAACACGATGGCGGCCACGAGCCCGGCCTCGCCGAGCCCCATGATCGGGTTCTTGTACGTGCCGATCACGTCGTTGTAGGCCTCGGGCGACACGCGCACGAGCGAGGTGTCGAGCACGTGCACGAGGAGGAAGAAGAAGATCGCGACACCGGTGACGCGGTGGGCGACCCAGGACCACATGCCTTCGCGCCCTCGGTAGAGCGTTCCGGCGGGCACCTTGCGGGTGGCCGGCACTCCGCTCGGAGCGGGCGCTGCAGGCACTGGGGGCCTCCTGGCGGATCAGAGGTTCGGACGACGGCGTCCTTGTCGCCCCAACTGTAGTGAACCGATCAGTACGCAACCGCTCGGCAAGGGTCCTTAGGCCCCTGCTGTGAGGTATTGCACAACCCGGGCCTCGTTACCCTGACCCCCATGTCGACCCTGGCCCGCGCGATCCCCGGATTCCACGCCGTCGTCCCGGCGGGCGGTGCGGGCACGCGCCTGTGGCCTCTGTCCCGTGCCGGCCACCCGAAGTTCCTGCTCGACCTGACCGGTTCGGGGCGCACCCTGCTGCAGGCGACGGTCGACCGGCTGCTCCCGCTCACGGGGGCGGGGGGCGTGCTCGTGGTGACGGGGGCGCGGCACGCGGAGACCGTCGAGGGACAGCTGCCCGAGGTCGGGGCCGACGACGTGCTGGCCGAGCCCTCGCCGCGCGACTCGATGGCGGCGATCGGGCTGGCTGCCGCGGTCCTGCTCGAGCGGCACGGCGAGGACGTCGTGCTCGGGTCGTTCGCGGCCGACCACGTCATCGCCGGCACCGAGGGCTTCGAGCGCGCGGTGCGCGAGGGCGTCGTCGCGGCGCGTGCCGGGTACGTGGTGACGATCGGCATCGCCGCGACCGGTCCGTCGACCGCCTTCGGGTACGTCCGGTCGGGCGCGTCGCTGGGCCTGGACGAGGCTCCGAGCGTCGCGCACGCCGCCGGGTTCACCGAGAAGCCCGACGCCGAGACCGCGACCGCGTACCTGGCCACCGGCGAGTACCGCTGGAACGCCGGCATGTTCCTGGTCCGGGCGCGCGTGCTGCTGGACCACCTGACGACGCAGCTGCCGACGCTCGCCGCCGGCCTGCAGGAGATCGCGGCCGCGTGGGACGGGCCGGGCCGCGCGGAGGTGCTCGAGCGCGTCTGGCCGGGGCTGACCAAGATCGCGATCGACCACGCGATCGCGGAGCCGGTCGCCGCCGCCGGGGGAGTGGCCGTCGTGCCGGGGGACTTCTCGTGGGACGACGTCGGCGACTTCGAGTCGCTCGCCGCGCTGCTGCCGGGCGACACCCTCGGCGACGAGGGCGTCGTCCTGCGCATCGACTCGGACGGTGCGTTCGTCGTGCCCCGGACGGGCCGCACCGTGTCGGTGGTCGGGCTGCCGGGCGCGGTGGTGGTCGACACCCCCGACGCGGTGCTGGTGACCACGCTCGCGCACGCCCAGGCGGTCAAGTCCGCGGTGGACGCCTGGCGGGCGCGCGGCCGCGAGGACCTGCTCTGACGCGGACACCCGCCGCTGGTCCGGGCGGTCGCGGCTAGGGTCGAAGCGTGTCCTCTGCTCACCCCGATCCCGTCGTCGCCCCCCTGACCAGCCTGCGACCCGACCCCACCGATCCCGTGTCGGCCCGGCTCGCTGCCCTGGTCGCGGAGCTGCGCGACGAGCTCGCCGCCGTCCGCCGCGACCTGCACGCCCACCCCGAGCTCGGGCGCACGGAGGTGCGGACCACCAAGCTGGTGGCCGAGCGGCTGCGCGCCGCGGGCCTCGAGCCGCACCTCCTGCCGGGCAGCGGGCTGGTCTGCGACATCGGGCCCGGCCCGGCCACCAGCGGGCGCAAGCGGATCGCCCTGCGCGCCGACCTCGACGGCCTGCCCGTGCAGGACACCAGCGGTCTGCCGTGGGCCTCGACCGTCCGGGGCGTCGCGCACGCGTGCGGGCACGACGTGCACACCGCAGCGGTGCTCGGTGCGGGGCTCGTGCTCGCCCAGCTGGCCGACGAGCTGCGGACCGGCGTGCGGCTGGTGTTCCAGCCCGCCGAGGAGGTGCAGCCCGGGGGCGCGCTCGACGTGGTGGCCGCCGGCGGGCTCGACGGCGTCGGGGAGATCTACTCGTTCCACTGCGACCCCAAGGTCGACGTCGGCCAGGTCGGCACCCGCATCGGCCCGATCACGTCCGCCAGCGACGAGGTCACCGTGACGGTCACCGGGCCGGGCGGGCACACGTCCCGGCCCCACCTGACCGGCGACGTCGTGTTCGCGCTCGGTCAGGTCATCACGCAGGTGCCCGCGATCCTGGGCCGCCGCCTGGACCCGCGCTCCGGCGTCAACCTGACGTGGGGCGCCGTGCAGGCGGGGTCGGCCCACAACGCGATCCCGTCGACCGGCACGGTCAAGGGAACGCTGCGGTGCCTGGACGTCCGCGCGTGGGAGAAGGCGTCGGAGGTGTTCCACTCGGCGGTCGAGCAGGTCCTGGCTCCCCTGGGAGTGGAGGTCGAGGTGCGGCACCACCGCGGTGTCCCGCCGGTGGAGAACGCCGCGCACGCGACCGGGATCCTCGAGGCCGCGGCCCACGACGTGCTCGGCCGCGGGTCGGTCCTGCTGACGGAGCAGTCGCTGGGCGGCGAGGACTTCGCCTGGTACCTGACCAAGGTGCCGGGGGCGATGGCGCGGCTGGGCACGCGCACGCCGGGCGGCCACACCTACGACATCCACCAGGGCGACCTCCGCGTGGACGAGCGCGCGGTCGAGGTCGGCGCCCTGCTCCTGGCGCGGACCGCCCTTCTCGCAGGCTGAGACACCCCGTCCGTCACCTGGGCGGACATACCAAGTCGGTAACGGAACCTGCGCGGATACCCGCCGGTAACCTGCCCGACACCTCTTGCTCGTTATGGTCCGAGAATCAATGCCGGGCAGCCCCAGACCTTGTGGTGGTACACCGTCGTGCCAACCGCACGGTCGGCCCAGCCGGACCGGCTGCTGACGAGATTCAGGAGAGTCGCGTGAAGAAGATCATTCGAGTGGCCGTGCTCGGCGGGGCGGTCGCCCTCGCGCTTGCGGCGTGTGGCAGTGCTCCGGAGGACACGGACGAGACGGCCGGCAGCGGCGAGTCGTCCGCGGCGAGCGTCGACTTCAAGGCGTGCATGGTCTCGGACGCGGGTGGCTTCGACGACAAGTCGTTCAACCAGGCCGGTTTCGAGGGCCTCACGCAGGCCAAGGACGAGCTCGGGATCGAGGTGGCCAGCGTCGAGTCCGCCGCGGACACCGACTACACGCCGAACATCGACAGCCTCGTCGCCGAGAACTGCGACCTGATCATCGGCGTCGGCTTCCTGCTCGAGGACCCGATCCAGACCGCCGCCGAGGCGAACCCGGACGTGAACTTCGCGCTCGTCGACAGCTCCTTCTCCGACGCCGACTTCGCGCCGGTCACCCTGGAGAACGGCAAGCCGATCCTGTTCGACACCGCGCAGGCGGCCTACCTCGCCGGCTACGTCGCCGCGGCGACGACGACCACCGGCAAGGTCGCGACCTTCGGTGGCATCCAGATCCCGTCCGTCACCATCTTCATGGACGGCTTCGCCGACGGCGTCGCCAAGTTCAACGAGGACAACGGCGGCTCCGTCCAGCTCCTCGGCTGGGACAAGGCCGCGCAGACCGGCGTCTTCGCCGGCAACTTCGACAGCCAGGACGACGGCAAGAACATCGGCCAGTCGTTCATCGACCAGGGCGCGGACATCATCATGCCCGTCGCCGGTCCGGTCGGACTGGGCACCGCGTCCGTCGCGCAGACGGCCGGCAACGTCGCGATCATCGGCGTCGACGCCGACTGGTTCGAGACCACGGAGTACGGCTCCCTCGTCCTCACCTCGGTCATGAAGGAGATCGGCCCGGCCGTCTTCGACACGATCAGCGAGGCCGTCGACGGCAGCTTCAGCTCCGACCCGTACGTCGGCACGCTGGAGAACGAGGGCCTCGGCCTGGCGCCGTTCCACGACTTCGAGTCGAAGGTCCCCGCGGACGTCGTCACCAAGGTCGACGAGCTCAAGGCGGCGATCATCTCCGGTGACATCGTCGTCGAGTCCGACGCCTCCCCGAAGTGATCTGACGCAGGACGAAGCACGCACGAACACAGCACGACGGCCCGGGCGAGATGCCCGGGCCGTCGGCCTGTCCGGCGCACCCGCGCCACGCAGATGAGTAGTGTCTAGGAACGCTCGTGACGTCGAAGGAGACCACCGGTGAAGCTGGAGCTGCAGGGCATCACCAAGACCTTCGGGCCGTTGGTCGCCAACGACCACATCGACCTCGTGGTCGAGCCCGGCGAGATCCACGCCCTGCTGGGCGAGAACGGCGCCGGCAAGAGCACGCTGATGAACGTGCTGTACGGCCTGTACGACCCCGACGACGGCCAGATCCTCGTCGACGACGTGCCCGTGAGGTTCGTCGGGCCCGGTGACGCGATGGCCGCCGGGATCGGCATGGTCCACCAGCACTTCATGCTCGTCCCGGTCTTCACCGTCGCGGAGAACGTGGTGCTCGGCCACGAGCCCGTGCGCGGCGCCGGCCTGATCGACCTTCCCGAGGCACGCCGCCGGGTCAAGGAGATCTCCGACCAGTTCGGGTTCCACGTCGACCCCGACGCGTACATCGAGGACCTGCCCGTCGGTGTCCAGCAGCGCGTGGAGATCATCAAGGCGCTCTCCCGCCACGCGAAGGTCCTCATCCTCGACGAGCCCACCGCCGTGCTCACGCCGCAGGAGACCGACGAGCTCATCGGGATCATGCGCCAGCTCAAGGAGTCGGGGACCTCGATCGTCTTCATCACGCACAAGCTGCGTGAGGTGCGCGCGGTCGCGGACCGCATCACGATCATCCGCCGGGGCAAGGTCGTCGGCACCGCGGAGCCCTCGACGTCGGAGACCGAGCTCGCGTCCCTCATGGTCGGCCGCTCGGTCGACCTGGGCGTCGACCGCTCCGTCGCCGTGCCGGGCGAGGCCACCGTGCAGGTGCGCAACCTCACGGTCATCGACGAGGCGGGCATCCGGCAGGTCGACGACGTCTCGTTCGACGTCGCCCGCGGCGAGATCCTGGCGATCGCAGGCGTGCAGGGCAACGGTCAGACCGAGCTCACCGAGGTGATGCTGGGCCTGCAGTCGCCGGTCGCCGGGTCGGTGCAGCTGGACGGCGTCGAGCTGGTCGGCCGCTCGGTGCGGGACGTGCTCCATGCCGGCGTCGGGTTCGTCCCGGAGGACCGGTCGACCGACGGCGTCATCGCCGACTTCTCCATCGCGGAGAACCTCATCCTCGACCTGCACCGCTACGAGCCGTTCGCCCGAGGCGTCGCGCTGCGGCCCGCGGCCGTGCGGGAGAACGCCGACAGGCGGATCGCCGAGTTCGACGTCCGCACCGGGTCGATCGACGCGCACGCGAGCACCCTGTCCGGCGGCAACCAGCAGAAGGTCGTGCTGGCGCGGGAGATGTCACGGCCGCTGCGCCTGCTCATCGCGTCGCAGCCCACCCGAGGCCTCGACGTCGGCTCCATCGAGTTCGTGCACACCCGGATCGTCCAGGAGCGCGACAACGGCACCCCGGTGATCATCGTGTCGACCGAGCTGGACGAGGTCCTGGCGCTCGCCGACCGGATCCTGGTCATGTACCGCGGCCGCGTCGTCGGGGACGTCCCGGGTGGGACCGACCGCGACGTGCTGGGCCTGATGATGGCGGGCGTGCCGGAGGACGAGGCCGTGCGCCAGGCCGCCGAGCACCACACGGCGCTCGGCGGGGCCGATCTCGAGGCCGCCCCGCCCGCACCCGCACCGACCACGACAGCCGCTGACACGGCAACCCCCCAGGAGGAGCTGTGAGCAGCCCGACGCCCACCCCGCTGCCCGACGCGCAGGTGCCGCCCCCCGGGCAGACCGGCGTCGTCGCCCCGGCGGAGGAGCCGGACGGCGGGCGCCGCATCCTGCACGAGATGCTCACGAGCAGCTGGCTCGTCTCGGTGCTCGCCGTCGTGCTCGCGCTCCTCATCGGCGGCTTGCTGATCGCCGCGGCGGACGCGGCCGTCCAGGAGGCGGCCGGCTACTTCTTCTCACGCCCGGGCGACCTGCTCGCCGCAGCGTGGTCCGCCGTCTCCGAGGCCTACGCGGCCCTGTTCGCCGGGGCGGTCTTCGACCCGCGCGCCGAGGAGCTGGGCCGTGCGGTCCGCCCCATCACCGAGACCCTGACCGTCGCGACGCCGCTCATCCTGGCCGGTCTCGGCCTGGGCATCGGCTTCCGCGCCGGCCTGTTCAACATCGGCGCCCAGGGCCAGATCATCCTCGGTGGGATCTTCGCCGGGTTCATCGGCTTCACGTTCGACCTGCCGCCGGTGCTGCACCTGCTGCTCTGCGTCATCGGCGCCGCGCTCGGTGGTGCGCTGTGGGCGGGCATCGCCGGTGTGCTCAAGGCACGCACCGGCGCGCACGAGGTCATCGTGACGATCATGCTCAACAACATCGCGATCTACCTGGTCGCGTACCTGCTGAGCCTCGACGCGTTCCAGCGCCCGGGCAGCAACAACCCGGTCAGTCCGCCGATCCCCGACAGCGCGGTATACCCCCTGCTGCTCGGCAGCGGGTACCGCCTGCACGCCGGCTTCCTGGTGGCCATCGCCGCCGCGGTGTTCACGTGGTGGCTCATGGAGCGCTCGACCATCGGCTTCCGGTTCCGTGCCGTGGGCTCCAACCCGCACGCGGCGCGCACCGCCGGCATCTCGGTGAACGCGACCTACGTGTGGGTCATGCTCACGGCCGGTGCGTTCGCGGGTCTCGCGGGCTCGGCGCAGGTGCTCGGCACGGAGCGGGTCCTCACGGCCGGCGTCGCGGCGAGCTACGGGTTCGACGCCATCACGGTCGCCCTGCTCGGTCGGTCCAAGCCGCTCGGCACGGTGCTCGCCGGCATCCTGTTCGGCGCGTTGCGCGCCGGCGGCGTGGTCATGCAGGCGCGTACCGGGACGCCCATCGACATCGTGCTCGTCGTGCAGTCGCTCATCGTCCTGTTCATCGCGGCCCCGCCGCTGGTGCGGTCGGTGTTCCGGCTGCCCTCGCCGGGTGTGCCCCGCGCACCGAAGCCCGTCGTGCCCGTCACCGCGAAGGAGGTCAGCGCGTGAGCGCCCCCACGATCGACGCCCCGGCGTCGGCACGCCCCGCCTCCCCGCAGGTCCTGCCCCCCATCCGGTGGCACGCGCCGATCGCCTACGGGGTCGTCGCCCTGTTCGGGCTCGTCGTCTTCGGTCTGCTCGGCCCCAGCGGGGAGACGAGCACGTTCGGCATCTCCACGTCGCGCGACTTCGTCCAGTTCACGCCGTTCTCGGTGCCCTCGAAGCTCACCGCGATCATCCTGTGCCTCGGCGCGCTGGCTCTTGCTGGCGTGTCGTTCTACGAGACCCGCCGGCGTGAGAAGGCCGGCGTCTGGCTGCCGATCACGTACGGCGTGCTCATGGTCTTCGCGTTCCTCGTCTGGGCGGTCGCCGGCAAGGACAGCGCGCTGCCGCTCACGGGCCTGCTGCAGGGCTCCCTGTTCCTGGCGATCCCGCTGGTGTTCGGCGCCCTCGCAGGTCTGCTGTGCGAGCGCTCGGGCATCATCAACATCGCCATCGAGGGTCAGCTGCTCGGCGGGGCGTTCCTCGCCGCGGTCGTCGCCACCCTGACCGGCAGCGCGTACGCGGGGCTCATCGCGGCGCCCATCGCCGGTGCGCTCGTCGGGCTGCTGCTGGTGCTCTTCTCCATCAAGTACGTGGTCAACCAGATCATCGTCGGCGTGGTGCTCAACGTGCTGGTCATCGGCGTGACGAGCTACCTGTTCTCCACCGTGCTCAAGGAGAACCCCGACACCTGGAACAACCCTCCGGGCCTGCCCGTCATCAGCATCCCCGTGCTCTCGCAGATCCCGATCATCGGCCCGGTGCTGTTTCGCCAGACCGCGCTCGTCTACATCATGTACGTCGTCGTGATCGTGCTGCAGATCATGGTGTTCCGGTCCCGCTGGGGCCTGCGCCTGCGCTCCGTCGGCGAGCACCCGAAGGCCGCGGACACGGTCGGCATCAAGGTCAACCGCACGCGGCTGCGCTCCACCGTGCTGGGCGGCGCGGTCGCCGGTCTCGGTGGCGCGTTCTTCACGGTGGCCGCGGGGCTCGCGTTCGGCAAGGAGATGACCAACGGCAAGGGGTACATCGCGCTCGCCGCCATGATCCTGGGCCGCTGGAGCCCCAAGGGTGCGCTGGCGGCGGCCCTGCTGTTCGGGTTCGCCAACAACCTGCAGCTGCAGCTGAGCATCATCCAGACGCCCATCCCCAGCCAGATCATGCTGATGACGCCGTACATCGTGACCATCTTCGCCGTCGCGGGGCTGGTCGGACGCGTGCGCCCGCCGGCCGCCGAGGGCATCCCCTACACGAAGTGAGCTGAGAACGTGGAGATCGACTGGGACGCCCTGCGTTCCGCCGCCACCGAGGTCATGCACAAGGCGTACGCGCCGTACTCGGACTTCCAGGTCGGTGCCGCCGCGCTGGTGGACGACGGTCGTGTGGTCGTCGGCTGCAACGTGGAGAACGCGTCGTACGGCGTGACGCTCTGCGCCGAGTGCGCGCTGGTCTCCGGCCTGCACGTCTCGGGCGGCGGGCGGCTGGTCGCGTTCACGTGCGTGGACAAGCACGGGAACGTCCTCATGCCCTGCGGCCGGTGCCGGCAGCTGCTCTGGGAGCACGGGGGAGCCCGGCTGCTGGTGGAGACCACGCACGGCATCAAGCCGATGACCGAGGTGCTCCCGGACGCGTTCGGGCCCGCCGACCTGGAGGAACGGGAATGAGCACCGAGGCATTCGACGCCGTCGACGTCATCGTCACCAAGCGTGACGGGCACCGCCTGAGCGACGCGGAGATCGACTGGGTCATCGACGCGTACACCCGCGGCGTGGTGGCCGAGGAGCAGATGTCGGCGCTCAACATGGCGATCCTGCTCAACGGGATGGACCGCGCGGAGATCGCCCGGTGGACCGCCGCGATGATCGCCAGCGGCGAGCGGATGGACTTCTCGGGGCTGTCGCGCCCGACCGCGGACAAGCACTCGACCGGCGGCGTGGGAGACAAGATCACGTTGCCGCTCGCGCCGCTCGTCGCGGTGTTCGGCGTCGCGGTGCCGCAGCTGTCGGGCCGCGGGCTGGGCCACACCGGCGGGACGCTGGACAAGCTCGAGTCCATCCCCGGCTGGCGGGCCGCCCTGAGCAACGAGGAGATGATGGCCCAGCTCGACGACGTCGGCGCGGTCATCTGCCAGGCCGGCTCGGGCCTCGCACCCGCCGACCGCAAGCTGTACGCGCTGCGCGACGTCACCGGCACGGTCGAGGCCATCCCGCTGATCGCCAGCTCGATCATGAGCAAGAAGATCGCGGAGGGCACGGGTGCGCTCGTGCTCGACGTGAAGGTGGGCTCCGGCGCGTTCATGAAGGACGTCGACCGCGCCCGCGAGCTGGCCCGCACGATGGTCGCGCTCGGCACGGACGCCGGCGTGAAGACCGTCGCGCTGCTCACCGACATGTCGACGCCGCTCGGGCTCACGGCCGGCAACGCGCTCGAGGTCCGGGAGTCGGTCGACGTGCTGGCCGGCGGGGGACCGGCCGACGTCGTCGAGCTCACGGTGGCGCTGGCGCGCGAGATGCTCGACGCCGCGGGACGCCCCGGTGAGGACGTCGCGGCGGCACTGGCCGACGGCCGCGCGATGGATGCGTGGAAGCGCATGATCGCGGCCCAGGGCGGCGACCCGGACGCGATCCTGCCGGTGGCCCGCGAGACCGAGCAGGTGCTGGCGGAGTCCGACGGCGTGCTCACGGAGCTCGACGCCTACGCGGTCGGGATCGCCGCGTGGCGGCTCGGGGCGGGACGCGCGCGCAAGGAGGACCCGGTGCAAGCGGGCGCCGGTGTCGAGCTGCACGCCAAGCCCGGGGACGTCGTGCGGGCCGGGCAGCCGCTGCTGACGCTGCACACCGACACGCCCGAGCGGTTCGGGCGGGCGCGCGAGGCGCTCGTCGGCAAGGTCGTCGTCGCACCCGCCGGGACTGCCGTGCCCGAGCGCCCGCTGGTGATCGACCGCATCGACGCCTGACCCTCGCGGAGGCGCTGCGGCGGGGGCAGGATGGGGTGATGAGCACCGTGCCCGGGAACGAAGCCTGGCGGGATGCCGGCCTGGTGCCGGTGGACCCGGACGGGCCGCGCAGCCTCGCCGACGAGACGTCCGACGACGCGGACACGACCGACCCGGAGGAGTACGAGCCGGGGTTCGCCCGGGCGGACCGGGATGGGCGTGCGGACGAGGCCGACGTGGTGGAGCAGGACACCGAGGTGCCCGAGGACGACGGCGCCGAGAGTTGACAGCCTGCTCAGGAACGGCCGTCCCGGTACGGTGAGCGCATGACCTCCCCCTCCGAGCCCTCGGCGGCTGCGACCGCTGACGTGCCCGCTTCGTCCGAGTCGTCCGAGGCCGACGCCACCTCCGCGCTCGTCGCGCTCATCCCGAGCCTTCCGAAGGTCGTGCTGCACGACCACCTGGACGGTGGGCTGCGCCCGGCGACGATCATCGAGCTCGCGGCCGAGATCGGGTACGAGCTGCCCGCGACCGACCCCGACGAGCTCGGGCGCTGGTTCGTCGAGGCTGCGAGCTCGGGGACGCTGGAGCGCTACCTCGAGACGTTCGACCACACGGTCGCGGTCATGCAGACGGAGGACGGGCTGCGCCGGGTCGCGCGCGAGTCCGTGCTCGACCTGGCCGCCGACGGGGTGGTGTACGCCGAGCAGCGGTACGCGCCCGAGCAGCACCTGAGCAAGGGGCTCTCGCTCCAGCAGGTGGTCGACGCCGTGCAGGCCGGGTTCGCCGAGGGGATCGCCGAGGCTGCGTCGCAGGGCCGCTCGATCCGGATCGGCACCCTCATCACCGCGATGCGGCACGCCGACCGCGGGGACGAGATCGCGGCTCTCGCCCTGGAGAACCGCGACAACGGGGTGGTCGGCTTCGACATCGCCGGTGCCGAGGCGGGCTTCCCGCCCTCACGCCAGGCGTCCGCGTTCGACACGCTCGCGAACGCCGACTTCCCCGCGACCGTGCACGCCGGCGAGGCGGCCGGGGTCGAGTCGATCGCCGAGGCCGTGCACGTCGCCCACGCCTGCCGGATCGGCCACGGCGTCCGGCTCATCGAGGACGTGACCGCCGACGAGCTGGGCGACAAGCTCGGCCCCCTCGCGCACTGGGTGCGCGACCGGCGCATCCCGCTGGAGCTGTGCCCGTCGTCCAACGTGCAGACCGGTGCCGCGGAGTCCGTGGCCGCGCACCCCGTCACGCGGCTGCGGAACCTGGGCTTCGCCGTCACGGTGAACACCGACAACCGCCTGCAGTCGGGCACCTCGATGACCCGCGAGCTCACGCTCCTGGTCGAGGAGGCCGGTTGGGACCTGGTCGACCTGCGCGACGTGGCGGTCACCGCCGCCGCGCACTCGTTCCTGCACCACGACGAGCGGTCCGCCCTGATCGACCAGGTCATCCGGCCCGCGTACGTGGCGGCCCGCGGCGGACGCCACCGCGCCTGAGCAGCCCGACGGCCCGCACCCGAGCTCGGGTGCGGGCCGTCGTCGCGCCTAGATCAGGCCCTTCGTGTGCCAGACGGTCTTCGTCTCCACGAACGCCGTGATGCGGCCGAGCGTCGGCGCCGCCGCGTCCGGGCCGTTCTCCGGCGGGAGGACGCGCTTGAGGGTGTCCGCCGCCGCGATCTGCAGGTCCACCCAGTCCAGGGCGCCGGCGCCCACCAGGTCGAGCGCGTTGACGTCCTGGTGGCTGGCGAGCCAGGGCGCGATCTCGGCGGGCGACCCGGTGAGCACGTTGACGACGCCCTTGGGCACGTCGCTCGTGGCGAGCACCTCGGACAGGCTGATCGCCGACAGGGGGAGCTTCTCGGAGGCCACCACGACGACCGTGTTGCCGGAGACGAGGGCCGGGGCCACCGCGGAGACCAGCCCGAGCAGCGACGAGTCCTGGGGGGCGATGATCGCGACCACTCCCGTGGGCTCCGGGACCGAGATGTTGAAGTACGGCCCCGCGACGGGGTTGGCGTTGCCGGCCACCTGCGCGTACTTGTCGGCCCAACCGGCGTACCAGACCCAGCGGTCGATCGCGGTGTCGACCTGGGCGGTCGCGACTGCGGTGGAGACGCCCTCGGCATCGACGATCTCGGCGACGAACTGCGCACGCCGGCCCTCGAGGATCTCGGCGACGCGGTAGAGCACCTGGGCGCGGTTGTACGCGGTCGCACCCGACCAGCCCCCGACGGCGGCACGGGCGGCGACGACCGCGTCCCGCGCGTCCTTGCGGGACGCCTTCGACGCGTTGGCGAGGAACGCGCCCTTGGCGCTGACGATCTCGTACGTCCGACCCGACTCGCTGCGCGGGAACGCCCCACCGATGTACAGCTTGTAGGTCTTGGGCACGGCGAGGCGGGTCACTTGGTGGCTCCCTTGGTGACGGTCTTGGGCTTCGTGGCGGCAGCAGCGACCGCGGGCCGAGCGGCCGTACCGCTCGTCAGGTACGAGGCGATGCCGTGGCGGCCACCCTCGCGTCCGTAGCCGGACTCCTTGTACCCACCGAACGGGCTGGCGGGGTCGAACCGGTTGAACGTGTTGGCCCAGATCACGCCGGCGCGGAGCTTGTCGGCGACGGCCAGGATGCGGCTGCCCTTGTCGGACCAGATGCCCGCGGACAGGCCGAACGGGGTGTTGTTCGCCTTGGCGATCGCCTCCGCCGGGGTGCGGAACGTCAGCACGGACAGGACCGGCCCGAAGACCTCCTCCTGGGCGATCCGGTGGCTGGTGGACACGTTGGTGAAGATGGTCGGCGCGAACCAGAACCCGTTCTCCGGGATGGTGCACTCGGCCGTCCAGCGCTCGGCACCCTCGGCCTCGCCGATGTCGCTCAGCGACCGGATGCGGTCCAGCTGCGCGGCGCTGTTGATGGCGCCGATGTCGGTGTTCTTGTCCAGCGGGTCACCGAGGCGCAGGGTGGACAGCCGGGCCTTGAGCCGGTCGACGACCTCGTCGTGGATCGACTCCTGCACCAGCAGCCGGCTGCCCGCGCAGCAGACGTGACCCTGGTTGAAGAAGATGCCGTTGACGATGCCCTCGATGGCCTGGTCGATCGGGGCGTCGTCGAACACGATGTTCGCCGCCTTGCCGCCCAGCTCGAGCGTCACCTTCTTGTGCGTGCCGGCGACGGACTTGGCGATCGCCCGCCCGACGGGCGTCGACCCGGTGAACGCGACCGCGTTCACGTCGTCGTGCCCGACCAGCGCGACGCCCGTGGCGCCCGCACCCGTGATGATGTTGACGACCCCCGGCGGCAGGTCGGCCTGCTGCACGATCTCCGCGAACAGCAGCGCGGTCAGCGAGGTGGTCTCGGCCGGCTTGAGGACGACGGTGTTGCCGGCGGCGAGCGCCGGAGCGATCTTCCACGCGAGCATGAGGAGCGGGAAGTTCCACGGGATGACCTGCGCGGCGACACCGAGGGACGCGGGGTTGGCGCCGAGGCCGGCGTGGTCGAGCTTGTCGGCCCAGCCGGCGTAGTAGAAGAACCAGGCCGCGACCAGCGGCACGTCGACGTCCCGGCTCTCCTTGATCGGCTTGCCGTTGTCGAGGCTCTCCGCCACGGCGAGCTCGCGGCTGCGCTCCTGGACCAGGCGGGCGATCCGGAACAGGTACTTGCCGCGGTCGGCACCGGACATGCGCGACCAGGTGCGGTCGTAGGCGCGGCGCGCGGCGGCCACGGCGGCGTCGACGTCCGCCGCGTCAGCGGTCGAGATCGTCGCGATGTGCTTCTCGGTGGCCGGCGAGATGGAGGCGAACGGCGTGCCGTGCCCCTCGCGGAACTCACCGTCGATGAAGAGGCCGTACTCGCTGCGCAGGTTCAGGATCGCCTGCGACTCGGGGGCCGGGGCGTACTCGAGGAATGACATCAGTGGCCCTTCAGTCGATCGTCACGTAGTCAGGACCGGCGTAGTGCCCGGTCGTCATCTTCTGCCGCTGCATCAGCACGTCGTTGAGCAGGCTGGAGGCGCCGAACCGGAACAGGTGCGGCGTCAGCCACTCCTCCCCGACGGTCTCGGCGACGGTCACCAGGTACTTGATCGCGTCCTTGGACGTGCGGATGCCGCCGGCGGGCTTGACGCCGACCTTCTCGCCGCTGAGCCGGTGCCAGTCGCGCACGACCTCGAGCATGAGCAGGGTCACGGGCAGCGTGGCCGCCGGGGACACCTTGCCCGTGGACGTCTTGATGAAGTCGCCACCCGCGAGGATCCCCAGCCACGACGCCCGGCGGACGTTGTCGTAGGTGTTCAGCTCGCCGGTCTCGAGGATGATCTTGAGGTGCGCGGAGGTCCCGTCGGCGCGGCGGCAGGCTTCCTTCACGGCGATGATCTCGTCGTACACCTGGCCGTACCGCCCCGCGAGGAACGCCCCGCGGTCGATGACCATGTCGATCTCGTCGGCGCCCGCGGCGACCGCGTCGGCGGTGTCCTCGAGCTTGATCGACCGCGACGCGCGGCCGCTCGGGAACGCCGTGGCGACCGCCGCGACGGCGATCTTGCCCTGGTCTGGGTCGCCGTGCGCGGAGCCCAGCGCTTGGACCGCGTGGCCCACCATGTCGCCGTACACGCACACCGCGGCGACGCGGGGGCAGCCGGGGTCGGACGGGTCCGGGGTGACCGCCTTGGCGACGAGCGAGCGCACCTTGCCCGGTGTGTCGGCGCCCTCGAGGGTGGTCAGGTCGATGAGCCCGATGATCCGGTCGAGCGCCCACGCCTTGGAGGTCGTCTTGATGGAGCGTGTGCCGAGCCCCGCGGCCCGCTGCTCCAGTCCGACGGCGTCGACGCCGGGGATGCCGTGCAGGTAGCGACGCAGGTTGGCGTCGTTCGCTTCGCCGCCCAGGAGCGCGATGGCGCGCTCCCCGGGGACGATCTGGGTGCCTGTCATGCGGGTTCCTCGCTGTCCTGGACCGATGGGTGGTTCTCGATGAGGTGCAGGGCCGTGTCCTCGTCGGTGACGAGGACGGTGCACAGGCCGCTGCTGACGACGGCGCTCGCGACGGCGTGCTTGGCCGCCCCCGCGACGACCGCGATGCTGAGCTGCGCGGCGCGCAGGCGCTCCAGCGACAGGCCGACGGTCCGCTCGTCGAGCCGCGGGTCGACGATGGCGCCGGAGCCGTCGACGTACCGGCCGACGACATCACCGACCGCGCCTGCGCGGACGAGCCCGGCGATGTCGTCGGGGGTGAGGTAGCCGCTGTCGACGAGCACGGAGCCGGCATCGGCCGCCCCGGCGCTGAACAGGTAGGCGTCGGCGCCGGACGCCAGGTCGAGGACGGCGGCGACGGCGCGGTCGGACTCGATGGCCTGCTTGGTCTCCAGCCGTTCGAGGATCGCAGGGCTCGGCAGCAGGGTGGCGTGGCCGCCCGCCTTCTGCGCCATGGTCACGGCGGTGGACGCGGCGGTGCCGGCGCGCCGGTTCAGGCTGACGCCCCCGTTGATCTGGACGACGTCCACCCCCGCGGCCCAGCCGTCCTGGAGGTGCCGGGCGACGTCGTCGAGCGTGCGGCCCCAGCTGATCCCGAGCGTGCGCGGGGCCGGCCGCAGCGAGGCCAGGTAGTCGGCCGCAGCCTGGGCGGTGCGCACCTGGAGCTCGTCCTGGTCGTCGACGCCCGCCGTGGACACCACGATCGCGTCGGTGAGCCCGCAGGTCTCGCGCAGCCGGCGCTCGACCGGCAGGCGGCGGGCGCGGGGGTGGACGATCTCGATGCGGATGAACCCGCTCGCCTTGGCCTGCGCGAGCAGTCGTCCGACCTTCCAGCGGGTGAGCGTGAGGATCGACCCGATCTCGTCCTGGGTCTTGTCCTCCTCGTAGTACAGCTCGGCCGCGCGGATGGACAGCAGCTCGTCCGACTCGATCATCCCGTTCCTCTCATGTCGTCCCAGGGTAGGCACGGGCACCGGGCCCTGCAACACCTGTTGCGATCTTTGCTCAAAAGAGCAGGCAGCGATCCCGGCCGGCAGAATCACCCGTTCGGTACTTCTGCCCCCAATTGACTCGACCGGGGCGGTCGGCGACAGTGGGGCGGCCGTCCGGCGGGCCCGAGTCCTCGGGTGCGCGCACACGGCGTGCGTCACGGCGAGGGGACGAGCACGGATGGGGCGATGGGGACGCGGCGGGATCGTCGCCGTCGTGGTCCTGGTCGCCCTCCTGGCCGGCGTGGGGACCGCCACGACCCTGCGACACCTCCGCTCCGACAAGACCCTCGTGGTCCCGGCCGCGTGGACCGAGTCGTGGAAGCGTGCTCATGTCCGCGAGGGCCAGGACGTCGTCCTCGCGTGGGGAGACCGGGCGGGCCCGGACCCCACGACGGCGCCGGCGGAGCTGAGGTTCGACCCGGCCCGAGCCGTCGCCCAGCTCGACGCGCTGTACGCGCTCGACGTGCACGACCTGCGCGTCGTCGACGAGGACGGGGCGATCGCTCGGCACAAGGTCGTCGTCGTCGTCGACGGGACCTGGTCCGACGGGCCCGGCGCGCCGTCGAGCGAGGTTGTCGTCCCCTCGGTCGGCGGGCTCTCGCAACCCCTGCGCGGCGCGACAGGCTCGGTGGCCGACGGCGTCGGGCTGCTCCGGGTCGACGTGCCGTCCCTGACCGCGCGGGGGCACGAGTCCGCGACGGCACCCTCCACCGGTGAGCCCGAGCCCGCGGGCGGCTCGGAGTTCGACCCGTCGTGGGAGCTCGCCCGCGGCTTCGCCGAGGTGGTGCAGGGCTTCGCGTCCCTCGACGCACCCGGTCGCGGGTTCGCGTCCGACGACGCCGCCACCTTCTGGTCCGCCAGCGCCGCCTACCTGGCGACCGTGGCCGCGCCGGGCGGGATCGGGGACCCTGCTGACGTGGTGCGCAGCCCGCAGCTGCACTGGGCGAGCCCCCGACTGGGCGACGGCGGCTGGCTGCTGCTGCAGTACCTGGCGGAGCGCGACGGCGAGCAGCTGCTCGGGAACATGTGGCGCGAGGCGCAGGAGGGCGAGGATCCGCTGAGCACCTACCAGCGGCTCACCGGCCTCGGGCAGGCGGACCTGAACCGGCGGGTCGCCGAGTACGCGCTGCGCACCGTCACGTGGGACTTCACGGACCGCACCGCGATCGCCGCCACGGTCGACGCCCTCGACCCCGTCCTGCTCGCGGACCGGACGACCCCCGTCGAGCCGGTCGACGGCGATCCGGGGCACTACCGCGTGCTCGACGGGTTC
This sequence comes from Cellulomonas sp. P1_G12_2, assembly GCF_056405535.1. Lineage (NCBI taxonomy): Bacteria > Bacillati > Actinomycetota > Actinomycetes > Micrococcales > Cellulomonadaceae > Cellulomonas > Cellulomonas sp. P1_G12_2. The sequence continues at coordinate 1,132,224 of NZ_JBFUBX010000001.1, forward strand.
GCACCGTCCGACTACGGCTTCACGATCGTCCGCCTCGAGCCGGACGCGGGAGTGCGCGACATCCACCTGCGCCTGCGCGGCCACGACGACGCGCCCGACGCCGGGCTGAGCTTCGGGTTCGTCGTGCTGCGCAACGGGGTGCCCCGGTACAGCCCGGTGACCGAGAGCCTCGACCAGGAGGTGCAGCTCACGCTCCGCGCCGGGGAGAGCGAGGTGTACCTGGTCGTCGTGGGTACGCCGACGCAACACCACGCGCGCGGCTCCGACGCCGGGTTCGGGGAGGTCGCCCGCTACCCCTACGAGTTCCGCGTGCACGGGGCGAGCGTGGCCGACGACGCCGCGGATCCCCCCGTGGACGGCGGTCACCGGCACGCGAACGGAGGCGGCTGGGTGGACGACGATGCGACGGTCGACCCGACCGCCTTCGTCGGCCCGGACGCCGTGGTGCGGGGGGACGCGCAGGTGCTGGGCGGCGCGCGGATCGAGGGCCGCGCCTGGGTCCAGGCCGGTGCGGTGGTCGAGGGGAGCGCTGTCGTGCGCGACGTCGCGCTCGTCCGCTCGTCCGCGCGGCTCGGTGGCACCGTGCTCGTGGGAGGCGACGCGGCCGTCGACTTCTCCTGCACCTCCGGGTCCTACACCAGCTTCGATCCCGCGCGCTGGTGCGACGGGCGGACCAGCGTGCCGGACGTCAACCCGTCCCCGACGCCGTTCACCGCCGCTGACCTGACCCTCAAGAACGCACCTCAGCCCACCCCCACGCCCACACCCACGACCGAACCGTCCGCGACGCCGACCCCGACGCCCGCTCCGACCAGGACCCCGGTGGTGCCGCCGCCCGCCGTCAGCCCGCCCCCCGGCCCGACGGAGGGCGGCGTCGAACCGCCGGAGCCGATGCCGGCGAGCGCGTGCACGGCGGCCTACACGGTCACCAATCACTGGACCTCGGAGGGGCAGAACTGGTTCCAGGCGCAGGTCGTGGTCACCGCGGGAAGCACCGGCGTGGAGGGCTGGGCGGTCACCTGGGCGCTCCCGGCGGGTGGGCAGATCACCTCCGTCTGGAACGCCCGGGTGGGCGTCAGCGGATCCCAGGTGACCGCGGAGAACATGAGCTACAACGGCACCCTGCGCGAGGGAGACTCCGCGTCGTTCGGGTTCCACCTCACAGCGCCCGGTGACTCGGGCCTCCAGGTCCCCGCCGTCAGCTGTACCCGGACGCGCTAGATGCCCAGCGCGGTCCGCACGTCGGCCGCCACGGCGTCCAGCCGCGTGCGAGCCTCCGCGCGCGCGTGCCCGACCGCCTTGTGGTCCGCCGCCGGGTCGAGCGGGAGGATGACCTCGAGGTAGCACTTCACCTTGGGCTCGGTCCCGCTCGGCCGGACGATGACGCGGGTCCCGTCCGCGGTGAGCAGCCGCAGGCCCTCCGTGGGAGGCAGGCCGTCCCGGTCGTCCTCGGTCCCCGCCGCCAGGTCGACGACCTCGGTGACGCGGGACCCTCCCAGCGACCTCGGTGGCCGGTTGCGCAGCCGCTGCACGGTGGCGCCGATCTGCGACAGGTCGGCGAACCGCGCGGAGACCTGGTCGGTCAGGTGCAGGCCGTGCGCACGGGCGAGGTCGTCGAGCGCGTCCGTGAGGGAGCGTCCCTCTGCCTTGAGGCGTGCGGCCAGGCCGGCGACGAGCACGGCCGCCGAGATCCCGTCCTTGTCGCGCACGTGCGCGGGGTCCACGCAGTAGCCGAGCGCCTCCTCGTACCCGAACACCAGGTTGTCGACGCGCGAGATCCACTTGAAGCCCGTGAGCGTCTGCGCGTGCCGGTAGCCCGCGGCGCTCGCGATCTTGCCGAGCAGGCGCGACGAGACGATCGAGCTGGCGAACGCGGACCCGTTCGGGTGCGGGGCCGACGCGAGGCGCGCCCCGAGCAGGGACCCGGTCTCGTCGCCGTGCAGGATGCGCCAGCCCTCCGCCTCCGCGGTGTCGGGGCCGCGGAACGACCGGTGGCGCAGGTCCTGGATGCCCACGCCGCAGCGGTCGGCGTCCGGGTCGAGGGCGATCACCAGGTCGGCGCCCTCGTCGCTGGCCAGGCCGATCGCCAGGTCGATGGCGCCGGGCTCCTCCGGGTTGGGGAACGCGATGCTCGGGAAGTCGCCGTCGGGCTCCGCCTGCTCGGGCACCACCAGCACGTCGGTGAAGCCGGCCTCGGCGAGCACCCGTTGGGCCACCGCGCCGCCGACTCCGTGCAGCGGGGTGAGCACGATGCGGAGGTTCTTCGCGGCCGCGCGCGTGGCGTCGTCCGTGGGGGCCAGCGCGACGGCCGAGGACACGTACGCGTCGAGCACCTCGGGGCCGAGCACGGTCCAGCCGCTCGCGGCACGCGGCACCGACGCCACGGACGGCACGTGCGCGATCTCGGCCGCGATCGCCGCGTCGGCGGGCGGCACGATCTGCGCACCCTGCCCGGAGTCCGTGACCACGCGGCCGCCCAGGTACACCTTGTACCCGTTGTCCTGCGGCGGGTTGTGGGATGCGGTGACCATGATCCCGGCGTCGGCGCCGAGGTGGCGGACCGCGAACGCCAGCACGGGCGTGGGCAGCGCCGACGGCAGGACCAGCACCTCGATGCCGACGGCCGTGAGGACCGCTGCCGAGTCGCGCGCGAAGTCGACGGACTTGTGCCGGGCGTCGTACCCGATGACCACGCGCGGGCGGGGGCTCACCCCGTCGAGCTCGCCCAGCAGGTAGTCGGCCAGCCCGGACGCGGCGCGGATGACGACCGCGCGGTTCATCCGGTGCGGTCCGCCCCCGAGCCGGCCGCGCAGACCGGCGGTGCCGAACTGCAGGAGACCGGTGAACCGGTCAGCCAGCTCCTCGCGGGCGGCGGAGCGTGCGTCGAGCGCCTGGCGCTGCGTGGGGTCGGGCTCGTACCCGGGCGTGATCGCCGGGGGTGCGGAGCGGGCCTGGTCGAGCAGGTCGCGCAGCTCCTGCGCGGTCTGCGGGTCGGGGTCGTCGTCGATCCACGTCTGTACCCGCGCCTCGAGGCCTGCCCATGCGTCGTCGCCGGTCATGGGCTCAACGTACTCAAGCCGCGGGGCCTCCTGCACCTAGAGGCGACGGACCACCCGCGCGAGCAGGTCGCTGATCCGCGGACCGGCCGCGCGACCGGCCTCGAGGACCTCCTCGTGGGAGAGGGGCTCCGCGCTGATGCCGGCCGCGAGGTTGGTGACCAGGGAGATGCCGAGCACCTCGAGACCGGCGTGCCGCGCGGCGATGGCCTCGATCGTCGTCGACATGCCGACCAGGTCGCCGCCGAGCGTCCCGGCCATCCGGACCTCGGCGGGGGTCTCGTAGTGCGGGCCGCGGAACTGCACGTAGACGCCCTCGTCCAGCGACGCGTCCACCTCCCGCGCGACGCCGCGCAGCCGTGCGCTGTAGAGGTCCGTGAGGTCGACGAACGTCGCACCCTCGAGCGGAGAGGTGGCGGTGAGGTTGAGGTGGTCGCTGATGAGCACCGGGGTGCCGGGGCCCCACGCGGGGTTGAGCCCCCCGCAGCCGTTGGTGAGCACCACGGTCGACGCGCCCGCCGCGGCGGCGGTCCGGACCCCGTGCACCACACGCCGGACCCCGCGGCCCTCGTACAGGTGGGTGCGGGACCCGAGCACCAGGGCGTGGCGGTCGGTGCCCTCGATGCGGATCGACCGGATGGTGCCGACGTGCCCGACGACGGCCGGCGCGGCGAAGCCCGGGACGTCGTGGCTGGGCAGCTCGGCGACCGTCTCGCCCAGCAGCTCGGCGGCGCCACCCCAGCCCGACCCGAGCACGAGGGCGACGTGGTGGCGTTCCACGCCGGTCGCCTGGGCGATGTACGCGGCGGCGGCGCGGGCGACGTCGAACGGGTCGGTCGCGGGGTCGTCGAGGTCGGGGACGGGTGTGACGTCGCTCATGGTCGAAGGCTAACGCCCCCCGCCCGCCTGGCCGCTCGCCGCCGGACCGGCAGAATGGGTGACCGTGAGCACCCCCGCGCAGGAATCGGCCGCACCCCGCGTCGTCATCATCGGCGGCGGACCAGGAGGCTACGAGGCGGCCCTCGTCGGCCGTCGGCTCGGTGCGGACGTGACCGTCGTCGAGGCGGCCGGCATGGGCGGCGCTGCCGTGCTCACCGACGTGGTCCCGTCCAAGACCCTCATCGCGACCGCCGAGTGGATGACCATCGCGGACCGCGCCCCCGAGCTGGGCATCCGGCTCGACGGCACGCTCCTGTCCGGCGCGGTCGGCGGCACGCTCGAGCAGCTGCGGCACCGCATCGACCTCGCCGCGGTCAACACGCGAGTCAAGGCGCTCGCGGCCGCGCAGTCCGCCGACATCCGCGCCCGCCTCGAGCGCGAGGGCGTGAAGATCGTGATCGGGCACGGCCACCTCGAGGGCCCGTCGAAGGTCGTCGTGACCACCCCGCAGGGCGACGACGACCTCACGCTCGACGCCGACGTCGTGCTCGTCTCCACGGGGGCCACGCCGCGCACCCTCGACGAGGCCCGTCCGGACGGCGAGCGCATCCTCACGTGGACCCAGCTGTACGACCTGAACGCGCTGCCGAAGCGTCTGATCGTCGTCGGGTCGGGCGTGACGGGTGCCGAGTTCGCCGGTGCGTACACCTCGCTGGGCGCCGACGTGGTGCTCGTGTCCAGCCGCGACCGCGTGCTGCCCGGTGAGGACGCCGACGCCGCCCAGCTGCTCGAGGACGTGTTCAAGACCCGCGGCATGACGGTGATGTCCCGTTCCCGTGCCGCCGGCGCGCGCCGCACCGCCGACGGCGTCGAGGTGACCCTGTCCGACGGCCGAGTCATCGAGGGGTCGCACGTGCTGTTCGCGGTCGGCTCGATCCCGACCTCGAGCGGCCTCGGCCTGGAGGAGGCGGGCGTGCGGCTCACCCCGTCCGGGCACATCGAGGTGGACAAGGTCTCCCGCACCAACGTCCGCGGCATCTACGCCGCAGGTGACGTGACCGGCGTCCTGCCGCTCGCGTCGGTGGCCGCCATGCAGGGCCGGCTCGCGATGGCGCACGCGCTCGGCGACGCCGTGAAGCCGCTGTCGCTGCGCGGGGTGTCCGCGAACATCTTCACCTCACCCGAGATCGCCACCGTCGGCTCGTCGGAGGCGCGGCTGCAGGAGCAGGGCGTCAAGTACTCGGTGAGCATGCTGCCGCTGGCGCGCAACCCGCGCGCCAAGATGCTGGGCGTCCGCGACGGGTTCATCAAGATCTTCGCCCACGCCGCCACCGGGACCGTGCTCGGTGCCGTGGTGGTCGGACCCCGCGCCAGCGAGTCGATCTACCCGCTGACCGTGGCCGTGACCCACCGCCTGACCACCGACCAGCTGGCCGAGACCGCCACGGTCTACCCGTCGATGTCGGGCACGATCGCCGAGGTTGCCCGCATCCTCCACCACCGCGCGGAGGACTGACCCGGAGCGCACCGGAGGGTCGGTCCGACCACTGACCCAGGGACTGATCCGGCCGTCGACCATGTCGTTGGCTCCGTTCTGCGGTCGTTCCGCGTTCATGACCACATGGTCGGCGTCGGTCCTGGTCGACAAGCCGGGATTGGCGTTGCGGCACCATAGGTGCATGTGGATCGAAGCCTGTCGTGGGGACATCACGCGGCAGCACGTCGATGCCGTCGTGAACGCCGCGAACTCCTTGATGGTCGGGGGCGGCGGCGTCGACGGGAAGATCCACGCCGCAGCGGGTCCCGAGCTTCTCGCCGAGTGCCGACGGGTCCGCCGGCTCTCGTTCCCCGACGGTGTGCCGGTGGGGGAGGCCGTGGCCACTGGCGCGGGGCGGCTCCCCGCCCGATGGGTCATCCACACGGTCGGACCGAACTGGAACCGCGGCGACCGTGATCCCGCTCGGCTCGCGTCGTGCTTCACGCGGTCGCTCGACGTCGCGGCGGGGCTCGGCGCGCGATCCGTCGCGTTTCCCGCGGTGAGTGCCGGAAGCTACGGCTGGTCGCCTCGCGATGTCGCGGAGGTCGCGATCACAGCGGTGCGTGGATGGGACGCGACCGCGAACGGCGGCGTGGAGCTGGTGCGGTTCGTCCTGTTCGACGACGCAGCGCTCGCCCCGTTCGCGCAGCTTGTCGGCTCGGGCGGTCCTGAACCCTCTGCGGTGTCGAGCGAGCCCGAGTGACGTTCACAGCTCTCGCGACGCCACTCACGGCTCGGTCGGCCGTCAGGAGCGGGCCAGGAGCAGCTCGCCGACCGCGGTGCCCAGCGCAGGGTCCAGCCCGAGCGACTGCAGGTGCGAGGCCCGGACCGTCAGGGGGGCGTCGGACGTCGCGATCTGGTGGATGCGCGTCTTGAGGTCGTAGCTGATCTGCGCGCGGTCCAGGAGGGCGAACAGGCGCGCCGCGACGTCGTTCGCCGACAGCTGCGGGTCCGGACCGACGGTGACGGTGAGGGTCGCGTCTACGGGGACGTCGTCGACCGTGATCGAGACCCGGCCGTCAGCGCGACGCACTGTGCCTCCGCTGACCGACGGTGTGCCGTCGAACGACAGGAACGTCACCGTCCACGACCGGGTGGCGGGCAGGCAGTCCAGTGCGCCGACCGCGGGGCCGGCGGTGAACGTGCCGGTGCTCTGCGAGAACGAGAGCGGGGTCGAGGCGGTGCCGGAGGCGGAGCCGTCGTCCTCGACCAGTGTGAACGAGCCGTCCGCGCCGACGACGACGAGGACCTCGAGGCTCGACGGGTTCACCGGGTCGTTGCCGGGCACCTCGGCGCCGTCCAGAGGCACGATCGCGCCGGCCGGTGCAAGCACGGGGATGGTCGACAGGTCGCGGTGGAGCAGGAGCTCGCGGCCCCCGTCGTAGACCAGGCCGGTGAACACGTCCACCCACGTCCCGGCCGGGAGCCAGGCGCGCACGGAGGCCAGGCGGGTGCGCAGGTCGGCCGGGCTGGTCAGCGGCGCGACCACGAGCTCGCTGCCGAACAGGAACTGGTTCGGCTTTTCGTACGCCTCGGCCTCCGAGGGCCACGCGTGGTAGAGCGGCTCGACCAGGGGGCGCCCCTCGATCGCGGCGCGGTGGTTCATCGTGTGCAGGTAGGGCACGAGCCGGTGGCGCAGCCGCAGGTGCTCGGTCATCACGGCGCGCGCGGCCGGCTCGAAGGTCCACGGCTCCTTGGCGGTGAACGCGTTGGCCCCCGAGTGCAGGCGCAGGATCGGCGAGAACACCCCGAGCTGGAGCCAGCGTGTGGCCAGCTCGTCGTCCTTGCCGCCGAACATGTGGCCGCCGATGTCGTGGCTCCACCAGCCGTAGCCGATGTTCGAGGCGGTGGCGGTGAAGTACGGCTGGAACGCCAGCGAGGCCCACGAGATGACGGTGTCGCCGCTGAACCCGACCGGGTAGCGGTGGCTGCCGGGGCCGGCGTACCGGGAGAACGTGAGGGGCCGACGGCCCTCGCGCGCGTTGTCGAGGAAGTGGAAGTGGTTGAGCATCCACAGCGGGTCGATCCCGGCGACGCGCGAGTGCGGGCCGGACTGCCAGTCGAGCCACCAGAAGTCGACGCCGTCCGCCTCCAGCCCGCGGTGCAGCACGTCGAAGTAGGCGTCGAGGAACTCCCGGTCGGTGACGTCGAACGGGATCGGGTCGTGCGGCGAGCGGCCGAGCGCGGCGGCCATCGCCGGGTGGGCCTCCTCGTGCGTGCGGACGCCGTCGGCGGGGTGCACGTTGAGCGTCACGCGCAGGCCGCGGTCGTGCAGGGCCGACAGGAATGCGGCGGGGTCGGGGAACAGCGACCGGTTCCACGTGTAGCCGGTCCAGCCGCTGCCGATCTCGGGGTCGACGTCGGTGACGTGCCAGTCCATGTCGATGACGGCGACGCTGAACGGGATGCCCTCGGCGCCGAAGCGGTCGAGGAGGGCCGAGTAGCTGTCGGTGGTGTACCGGTGGAATCGGCTCCACCAGTTGCCCAGGGCGAACCGGGGGAGCACGGGCGTCGGGCCGGAGACCGCGTAGAACGCCTGCAGCGCCTCGCGGTAGTCGTGGCCGTACGCGAACACGTACAGGTCGGTCCGGGACCCGTCGCGGGGTGCCACCCAGCCCTCGTCGTCGAACACCATCGACCGGGAGTCGTCGAGCACCGCGTAGCCCTGCCGGGACACGATGCCGGGCTCGAGCGGGATGGCGCCGTCGGCCAGGTCCAGCGTGCGGGCGGTGCCGCCGAGGCCGACGGAGTCGGGGGAGTCGTCGCCATACCGCCACACCGAGTGGTACGCGCTGACGCCGCCGAGCACCGAGACGCTCAGGCCGCTGGTGGAGAACGGACCGCGGTCGTACACGAGGTGCAACCGGTCGGTGAGGACCTCGACGTGGGAGTCGGACTCGATCACCCGGAAGTCCGGCACCGGCAGCTCGCGGTTCAGGGCGAACGTCGACGCGCGGTCCTCGAACACGCCGTCCGCACAGTGCTCGAGCCGCACGAGCCCGGCGGTGAGCACCGTGATCCGGAACTGCGGTCCCAGGACCACCGCGCGAGGGTCCGCCACCGGGCGGGAGGGCAGGGGCTTCCGGGGCGTCATGTGATCGAGGGTCCTCTCGGGTGGTGCGGGGGACAAACGGGCAGTGGTGGGGGGGGGGGGGGGGGGGGGGGGTGTAGAGGTCCTGCGTCGACCGGGCGGGCTCGGCCAGGAGCGGCTGCTCGAACACGTGGTCGGTGTAGCCGGTCATCTGCTCGAGGGGCACGTTGACGTACTCCGCGATCCAGGACTGCTGCTCGGCGTACGTGGCCTGGTCGAACACGGGCAGCTGCGGGGCGCCGACGGGCTGGTCGGCGGCCGCGGAGGTCTGCGCGTCGAGCACCGCGGCCTCCTCGTCGAACAGCTTCTGCATGTAGTAGAAGTCGATCCACTTCACCGCGGCGGCCTGCTCGGCCTCGGTGGCCTTGGCGTTCACCGCCGCGAGCGTCCCGCCACCGAGCACCCCGGCGTCGGCACCCTCCAGCGGGAGGACCGTCAAGCCGTACACCGACGGGTCGAGGGCGTTCTGCGTGAACAGGTTGCCGTAGTTGCCGCCGCCCGAGACGTACATGCCGATCTGGCCCGACGCGAACGCCTGGTTGATGCCGCCCCAGTCGTAGAGGAAGTTCGAGCCCATCGAGCCGTCCGTCCAGCGCAGGGTCCGCAGGTAGTCGAGCGCCGACCGCATCTCCGGGGTGTCGATCGTCGCGGTGGCCGCGGAACCGTCGAACTCCTCGACCGAGCCGCCCATCGCGTTCACCAGCGTGGTGAGGATCCAGCCGCCGGTGTTGCTCTGGGTCATCGTCGCGTACCCGGCCTGGCCGGTGGCGTCCGCGATCGCCTTGGCGTCCTGCCGCACCTCGTCCCACGTGCTCGGCGGGTCGTCCGGGTCGAGCCCGGCCTGCGTGAACAGCGCGCGGTTGTAGTGCAGGCCCTGGCTGTACGCGGCGATCGGGATCGCCCAGATGTCGCCGTCCTCGTCCTCGCCCGCCTGGGACACGTGCGGGTTGTACCTGTCGGCGTAGGGCAGCTCGGCGACGAGGGCGCTCACGTCCGCGATCTGCTCGTGGGCGATCAGCCCGCGCCCGTCGGTGAACGGGACGGGGAACACGTCGGGCAGCGTGCCACCCGCGAGCCCGGCCGCGAAGGTCGTCGCGTCCCACGTGTACTCCACGTGCTCGACGCTGATGCCGGGGTTCGCCTTCTCGAACTGCTCGATGCGGGCGTCGAACGCCGCGATCGCGGGTGCGTCGAGCCCGGTGTCCATGGCCACCTGGATGGCGACCGTGCCGTCGGAGGGCTCATCGTTCGGGGTGCTGCAGGCGGCCAGCGTGCCGAGGCTGAGCGCGGCCGCGAAGCCGAGCGCGGCTGCCTTGCCGGAAGACGTCATCGTCGCTCCTCGTTCGGGGGGTGGACGGCGTCGTCCACGAAGGTTTAGCGCTATACGTTTAACGCTAAACGCAGATAGGATCCGGCGTCAAGAGCCGAAGGAGGACCGGGTGCCGCGCGTCACGCTCAAGGACATCGCCCGTGAGGCGGGGGTCTCCGTGATGACCGTGTCCAACGTGGTCAACGGGAACCTCGGCCGCGTGTCACCCGCCACGGCCGCGACCGTCGAGCGGATCGTGGAGGAGCGCGGCTACGTGCCCAGCGGCGCCGCGCAGAGCCTGGCCGCCGGTCGCACCCGCCTGGTGGGGCTGCTCCTGCCCGCACGCCAGGACGGCACGGCCCTGCTGGGCAGCCCGCACGACGTCAGCGTCGCCGGCGCGCTCGAGGCGGCACTGCGCGAGCGGGACCACCACCTCATGCTGCGCGCCGTCGAGAGCACCCGGGAGGTGCAGGACTCGGTGCAGCGGTGGAACCTCGACGGCGTGGTCGTCATGGGCTTCACGGACGACGAGCTGCGGTCGCTGGCCATCCCCGACGACGTCCCGGCGGTCGTCATCGACGCCTCGGTGGGCGACGGGCACGCCGGCGCCGTGCGCGCCGACGACGTCGACGGCGGGCGGCTGGCGGGGGAGCACCTGCGCGCGCTCGGCCACCGGCACGTGCTGTTCTGCGGCCCGGTGGATGCTCGCAGCCAGGTCGTCGCGGCTCGGCTCGAGGGTCTGCGCGGCGCGCTCGGAGCGGACCCGGTCACGCTCCACGCCAACACCACCTACGAGGACGGGCTGGCGGCCGGGGAGCGCATCGCGCGCGAGCACCCGGACGTGACTGCGGTGTTCGCGACGGCCGACGTGCTGGCCGCGGGTGTCCAGGCGGGGCTGGTCCGGGCCGGCCTCCGGGTGCCGCAGGACGTGTCCGTGCTCGGGTTCGACGACGCCGACATCGCCCGCTACGTCAGCCCGAGCCTGTCGACGATCCGGCAGGACACCGCCGGCAAGGGACGGGCGGCCGCCGAGCTGCTGCTCCAGCTCATCCACGGCGCCGACCTGCGCGCGAGCATGCCCGACGGGACCGTGCATCTCGGGGTCGAGCTCGTGGTGCGGGAGTCGACGGGACCGGCCTCAGTCGATAGTGAACTCGGCGACGACGGGGCGGTGGTCTGAGTGGGTGGTGATCGAGACCGTGGTCGTGCCGAAGCTCACGCCCTGTCCGAACACCCAGTCGATCTTGTGTGCGGGGTCGTCCGCGGGTGACGTGAGCAGCTCGGACTCCGCCGGGACCCACCCCGCGGACTCGAGCAGCTCGATCTCCGGCCAGCCCGGTTCGGCGTTGAGGTCTCCGGCGAGCAGCGCGGGCGGCGTGACCGGCTCGGCGTCGGCCAGCGCCTGCAGCTGCTCGAGCCGCGTCGGGGTGTTGGCCTCCCGGTGCTGCGTGTGGATCGAGGTCACGCGCAGGGCCGTCCCGTCGGCCGTCGTCAGGGTGGTCGACAGGGCGGACCGGCTCTGCGGGCCGGCTCCGTACGGGAGCGCGTGGACGACGGAGTCCGTGAGCTCGGACCGCGCGAGCACCGCGTTGCCGAACTGGTGGTCGGCCGCCGGCGAGAAGTGGACGGTCATCCCGAGCCGGTGCGCGAGCCACGTCGCCATGTCGGTGCCGCCCCCGAACACCCAGCCGCGGTTGACCTCCTGCAGGGTGACGACGTCCGGGTCCTCCGCCTCGATCGTCGCCGCGATGCCTTCGAGGTCGACGGCGGTGAGCGGCGAGACGCCGTAGTGCAGGTTCCAGTCCATGAGCGTGAGCGGCTCGTCGGCCGCGCGTGCCGGCACGTCGGCGCCGGTGGTGCTCGTCGTCGACGGCACGAGCCCGAGCGCGGCCAGGACCAGCGCGGGCAGGACGAGCAGCCGGACGGAGCTCATCCGCCGGGGCAGCCGGTCCGGACTCGTCAGTGCGGGCACCGCGCCGGGGGTGCGCCGGCGCAGGCCGGACAGGGCCAGGCCGAGCGCGGCGAGCACCATCACCCAGACGTTGTCGACCGGCAGCGGGACGTCGTAGTCGAGCATGTAGAGCAGCAGCGGACCGATCGTGCCGAGGCCGACGACCAGCGTCGCCGCGGCCGTCCGGGTGATCCCGCGCGCCGCCGGTCGGTGGGCGCTGAGGGCGGCTGAGAGCACGATGCCGAGGGAGAGCTGCAGGACGACGACGGCCGTCAGCGCGGCGATGCCCGTGAGCCAGAGCGCGCACCCGACGCCGGCGACCAGCAGGACGGCGGCACCCACGCGGACGGCGGCCGGCCACGGGTCGGGCCGGAGCAGGGACAGGGCGCCGAGGCTGTTCGCGGCGACGACGACCAGGCCCGCCCAGCCGAGGGCCACGCCGGTCTGCGAGGCGACGAACGCGGGGTTGGCGACGATCATCGCGGCGAGCGCGAGGAACAGGCCCAGCACCCAGAGCCGCCGGGGCCGCCCGGTCGCCTCCGACGACGTCGACGCGGTGAACGCGACCAGCCCGCGGGCCGTCACCACGACCCCGACCGCGAGGACCACGGCGACCACCCAGCCGGTCCACCCGTCGCGCCACACGGCGTCCCAGGTCCCGAGCACCAGCTGGAGCCCGACCGACAGGCCGCAGCCCAGGACCAGCCCGATCGCCGCTTCGCGACCACCCGCGGGACGCCCGGCGACGAACGCGACCGCGAGAGTGAGCACGGCGACCGCCACGGCGACCGCCACGAGTCCCACGACGAACAGCGCCTCGCCGTCGAGCGCCTGGACGACCAGCCGCAGCACGGCGAGCGCCCCGGCGCCGACCAGCAGGGTGCGGGCGTCGGGAGTGCCGGACGTGCGGCGTGCCGCGAGCAGGAGCAGCGCGGCGACGGCCCCCGCGGCGGCGTACGCGCCGAGCGCGGTCACCGCGGCCTCGACCACGCCGGCCGCGAAGGCGCGGTCCAGGAGGGGGCCGCTGGCGCGGACGAGCTCGAGGCACAGCACGGTGAGCAGGGCGACGAGCCACACGCGCGTCGGGGTGCCGGCGTCGGGCGGGGTGCGGACGGGCGTGCCGGCGGGTGGGGTGGTCGTCACGCGCGCGAGACTACCGGGGCCGTCAGGCGAACAGCTGCTGCCCCACGAACGGGCTCTCGTCGGTCGTCACCGGCGTGCCGTCCTGGCCGGTGACCAGCGCGCCCTCGGGGATGCCCGGGGGCACCGCGAACAGGCCGGACCCCGTGTGAGTGAGGTACTCCATGAGCGTGTCGTTGCTCGACAGCGTGGTCTGCATCGGGATGAAGTGCGTGCGGGGGTCGCGCACGAACGCGAGGAAGAACAGCCCGGCGTCGAGGCGCCCGAGCGAGTCGTTCCCGTCCGTGAAGTTGTAGCCGCGCCGCAGCAGCCGCACCCCGTCGTTGAAGTCCGGGTGGGCCAGTCGGACGTGCGAGTCGACCGCGATGAGGGGTGCGCCGCCGCGGCCCTGGGCGGCGAAGTCGGGATCGGTGAACTCGGTGCCGCCGGACAGGGGAGCGCCCTCGCCCTTGGTGCGGCCGACCAGGTTCTCCTGCTCGCGCAGCGAGGTGCGGTCCCACGTCTCGATCCGCATCCGGATCCGCCGCGCCACCAGGTACGAACCGCCGGTGAGCCACGCCGAGTCGGTGTCGTCCGCAGCTGCCGCGCTCGCGGGCACCCACACGTGCTCCTCGAGCGCGTCCGTCTCCTCCGCCTTGACGTTGGCGGTGCCGTCCTTGAACCCGAACAGGTTGCGCGGGGTCCGCTGCGCGGTGCTCGTGGACGAGGTCCGGCCGTAGCCCAGCTGGGTCCAGCGGATCGTCGCGGTGCCGAACGCCGCCCGCGAGAGGTTCCGGATGGCGTGCACAGCGATCTGCGGGTCGTCGGCGCACGCCTGCACCACGAGGTCGCCGTCGCTGCGCGCGGGGTCGAGGTCGTCGGCCGCGAAGTGCGGCAGTGCGACGAGCCCGCCGGGCAGCCGGTCCGCGAGGCCGAAGCGGTCCTCGCCGGGCGTGCCGTCGGGGCCGGGGGTGCCGACGAACAGCGACCGCCCGAACCCGAACGTGATCGTCAGGCCCGCGGGGGACAGGTCGGCGGCCTCGCCGGTGTCGTCGGGCGGTGCGTCGTACGGTCCCGACGCGGGGCCGAACGGCCCGGCCGAGAGGCCCTGGGTCAGCCGCGCGGCGATCGTGGTCCACCGGCGCAGCAGCTCGACCAGCTCGTCGCGCGAGGTCGTCGTGAGGTCGAACGCGGCGAGGTAGAGCCGGTCCTGCGCGGGCGTGACGATGCCGGCCTGGTGAGCCCCCGTGAACGGGTAGGTGCCCGCGGCCGTGACGGCCGCCGACGACTCCGGCGCCGTCGCACGCCCGACCCCGAGGCCGACGGCGACCCCGGCTGCGGCCAGGCCGCCGCCCAGGCCGAGCACGGCACGCCGCGACAGGCGAGGTCCGCCCGGCTGGTCGTGCGGGTCGGTGGGGGAGGCCAAGGTCAGGCGCCCGTGACCGTGGCGGTGAGCCGCGACAGGGGCTCGGACAGGGCGTCGACCGCCGCGGCCAGCTCCTTCACCTGCGCGTCGGTGAGCTGGTCGTAGTACGTGAAGCCGTCCTCGAGCGAGCCCTGCTCGGCGAGCAGCGCGTCGATCTCGGCGAAGCGGGTGGTCAGCGTCTCCGCCAGGTCGGGGTCCTCGGCCTCGACGATGTCCGCGAGCACCTCGTACCCGACGCGCGCGCCGTCGACGTTGGCCTGGAAGTCCCACAGGTCGGTGTGCGACCAGATCTCCTCCTCGCCGGTGACCTTGCCGGTGGCGACCTCGTCGAGCAGCTCCTTGGCGCCGTTGGCGATCTGGAACGCCTCGAACGCGAAGTCGGGGGCGTTCACCTCGTCGACCAGCTGCTGGGTGGACGTCACCAGGTCCGCCGCGGCGGCGTCGCGCTGCTCGGGCGTGAGCGGCACGTACGTCACGCCACCGTTCGCGTCCGGGGCGGGCTGCCAGAGGTCCTTCTCGATGAGGTGCCAGCCGCTCCACGCGGCGCCTTCCTCGACGTCCGCCTCGCGCAGGTCGAGCAGCGGGTCGAGGTCGCCGAACGACTCGGCCACGGGCTCGACGCGCTCCCAGTGCGCGCGGGTGTCCGCGTACAGCGACTTCGCGGTCTCGTCGTCGCCCGCGGTGTAGGCGTCGGCGAAGGCCTGCGTGCCGGCGATGAGTGCGCCGACCTGGTCCTTCACGTACGCGACGTAGGAGGCCTCGGCAGCGGCCAGCTGGTCGGCGGTGTCACCCGTCGGGCCCACCTCGACGCCCGAGTCGTTCACGGTGAACTCGGCGCGGATGCCGTCGCCCACCATGCCCGGCTTGCAGGAGGTGTAGTACGTGCCGGGCTTGACCTGCGCGATGAGGTCGCGCGAGAGGCCGGGGCCGACGTTCTCGACCTCGGCGACGACCCGCAGGCCGTCCTCGCCGAGCAGGTAGAACTCGGTGACGTCGTCGCCCGCGTTGGTCACGGAGAAGCGGACCGTCCCGGAGTCGGCCTCGGTCGCGGACACGTCGCAGGTGTCGGCGGTCGAGGTCACCGTGAGCACCCCCGCACTGCCCGACGCGCCCGGCTCCGCGGTGCCGTTGGGCACGCAGGCCGCCACGAGCGGGAGGACGAGCGCGGCCAGGGCGGCGGCGACGGTGGTGGTGCGGCGGGACATGGGTCTCCTCGGAGAAGAACTGGCGGGGTGGTGCGGCAGCGAGATCAGGCGGCGGTGGCGCGCACGGCCGGCGCGACGGCGGGTGCCGACGGGCGGGCGGGCGCAGAGCCCCACGTGGTGCGGATGAAGAAGTACATCGTCGGCAGGAGGTAGGCGGTCCAGGCGACCGCCTGGAGCACGGTCGTGGCCGGCGAGAAGTTGAAGACGCCCTTGAGCAGCGAGCCGTACCAGCTGCTGGGCGGGATCGTCGCCGAGACGTCGAAGGCGAGGGTGTTCAGGCCGGGCAGGATCCCGGCCTCCTGGAGGTCGTGCACGCCGTAGGCCAGCACGCCCGCGGCGACCACGACGAGGAACAGCCCGGTCCAGGCGAAGAACACGCGGAGGTTGAGCTTGAGCGCGCCGCGGTAGATCAGCCACCCGGCGAGCACCGCGGTGCCGAGGCCCAGGGCGGCACCGACGAGCGGCGCGAAGTTCGGGCCGGTGTTCACGGCGGTGCCGCTGGTCGCCTGCGCGCTGGCCCACAGGAACAGGGCGGTCTCCAGGCCCTCGCGCCCGACGGCGAGCATCGCGACCACGAGCACGGCGCGCTTGCCGGCGCCGAGCGCGTCGTCGAGCTTGTGGTGCAGGTCGGCCTTCATGTGCCGCGCGGTGCGGGCCATCCAGAAGATCATCCACGTCACCAGGCCGACCGCGACGATCGAGAGCGTGCCGCCGATGGCCTCCTGCGCCTCGAACGACAGCCCGGACGGGCCGAACGTGAGGATGGCCCCGAACACCAGCGACGCCCCGATCGCGACCCCGACCCCGGCCCACAGCGCCGGCAGCTGCTCGCGGCGCCCGGACTTGACCAGGTACGCGACGAGGATGCTGACGACGAGTGCGGCTTCGAGGCCCTCGCGCAGACCGATGAGGTAGTTGGCGACCATGAACGCTTCCGGGTGCAGGGGGCTGACTCTGGGTCAGATGAGGACAGGCTTACCTCACCGCCCGGACACTACCCCTGCGGACGCACCGGGCGCGACAGTGTCCCGCCAGCCGGTGCTGTGACGCGGCTCACCGACCGCCGAGCGCCTCGATCCGCTCACGCAGCCGCGGCCACGCGTCGGCGAACGCGGGCAGGAGGGGCAGGGCGGGCACCTGGTCGAGCGGGACCCACCTCAGCTCGACGCTCTCCGCGTCCGTGACCGCGGGGTGGATCGGGAGGATCTCGTCGGCGATCACCGTGGTGTAGGACCAGTCGGGGTGCTGGAGCACCCGCGACTCGCGCAGCCGGACGCCCTGGCGGTCGATGCCCGCCTCCTCCTCCGCCTCGCGCAGGGCGGCGTCCTCGGCGGTCTCGCCGGGCATCCGCGCGCCGCCGGGTACCCCCCACGTGCCGCCCTGGTCGCTCCACAGCGCTCGGTGCTGCAGCACCACGGCCAGCGGTTTCCCCTCGGCGTCCCGCCGGACGAGCAGCAGCCCCGCCGCACCGTGCAGGCCCCAGTGCCGGCGCCCGCAGGCGCACTCCACCCAGCCGTCGCCGGGGAGTCGTGGGTGGTGGATCGTCAGCCGACGATCTCGCAGATGGCGGTGCCGGCACTCACGCTCGACCCGACGCCCGCGGTCAGGGCCGTCACGGTTCCGGCGCGGTGCGCGACCAGCGGCTGCTCCATCTTCATGGCCTCGAGCACGACGACGAGGTCGCCCTCGGCCACGAGCG
The DNA here is from genome assembly GCF_056405535.1 of Cellulomonas sp. P1_G12_2. Classification (NCBI taxonomy): domain Bacteria; kingdom Bacillati; phylum Actinomycetota; class Actinomycetes; order Micrococcales; family Cellulomonadaceae; genus Cellulomonas; species Cellulomonas sp. P1_G12_2. Next base: position 1,149,496 of record NZ_JBFUBX010000001.1, read on the forward strand.
CGCCCTCGGCCACGGCGACCTTGACGATCGTGCCCTGCATCGGCGAGGCGAGCGTGGTGCCGTTGCTGCCTCCGTTGGTGCGGGCGGTCCGGCGCACCGGACGGCGCGCGCCCGGTCCGCTGGAGCCGCGACCGGGACCGCTCGGGCCGCGGCCCAGCGCGAGCGCCGCGGGCAGCACGACCTCGAGCCGCTTGCCGCCGACCTCGACGACGACGCGCTCCAGCGCCGCGGGTTCGTCGTCCTCCTCCTGCGGGGCGGCGGGGGCGAGGGCCGCGACGGTCTCCGCGAACTCCGTCTCGATCCAGCGGGTGTGCACCGAGAACGGCTGCGCCGGGTCGGCGGGCGCGAAGGCCTCGGCGTCCAGGACCGCGCGGTGGAACGGGACGACCGTCGGGATGCCGACGACCTCGAGCTCGGCGAGGGCGCGACGGGCACGGGCGAGGGCCTGCGGGCGGTCGGCGCCGGTGACGACGAGCTTGGCGATCATCGAGTCGAACAGCCCGGACACGCTGTCGCCCTCGACCACGCCGGAGTCGACGCGGACCCCCGGGCCGGAGGGGAACCGCAGCGTGGCGATCCGCCCCGGCGCCGGCAGGAAGCCCGCGCCCGGGTCCTCGCCGTTGATCCGGAACTCGATCGAGTGGCCGCGCGTCTCCACGTGGTCGTAGCCCAGGGGCTCGCCGGCGGCGATGCGCAGCTGCTCGCGGACCAGGTCGATGCCGCTGATCTCCTCGGTGACCGGGTGCTCGACCTGCAGGCGCGTGTTCACCTCGAGGAACGAGATGGTGCCGTCGGCCGCGACGAGGAACTCGCACGTGCCGGCGCCGACGTAGCCGGCCTCGCGCAGGATCGCCTTCGACGACTCGATCAGCTGGGTGTTCTGCGCGTCCGTCAGGAAGGGTGCGGGTGCTTCCTCGACGAGCTTCTGGTGCCGGCGCTGCAGCGAGCAGTCGCGCGTGGAGACCACGACGACCGTGCCGTGCTGGTCCGCCAGGCACTGCGTCTCCACGTGGCGCGGTCGGTCGAGGTACCGCTCGACGAAGCACTCGCCGCGCCCGAACGCCGCGACGGCCTCCCGGGTGGCCGACTCGAACATCTCGTCGATCTCACCCGACTCGCGGGCCACCTTCAGGCCGCGGCCGCCACCGCCGAACGCCGCCTTGATGGCGACGGGCAGGCCGTGCTCGGCGACGAACGCGTGGATCTCCTCGACGCCGGCCACCGGGTCGGAGGTGCCGGCGACCAGCGGGGCACCCGCACGCTGGGCGATGTGCCGCGCGCTGACCTTGTCCCCGAGGGCGTCGATGGCCGACGGCGGGGGACCGATCCAGACCAGGCCGGCGTCCAGCACCGCCTGGGCGAAGCCGGCGTTCTCCGCCAGGAACCCGTAGCCGGGGTGCACGGCGTCGGCACCGGAGCGCCGGGCGACGTCGAGCAGCTTGTCGATGTCCAGGTACGTCTCGGCCGCGCGAGCACCATTCAGCGCGAACGCCTCGTCGGCGACGCGCACGTGCAGCGCCTCCCGGTCGGTGTCGGCGTAGACGGCGACAGAGCCGATCCGGGCGTCGCGACAGGCTCGGGCGATGCGGACGGCGATCTCACCGCGGTTGGCGATGAGGACCTTGGAGATGGCGGGCACGGCTCACCGTAACGCCCGGGGCGTTCCGGACCCTCGCCCGTCGCCCGTGCCTCACCAAGATTGTCGATCCGGCCAACCGTCTAGGGCGGTCGTTTGTAGGGATCCTCAGGCGACGCGGGCGCGATGACCGCTCTGCGGCTGCGCGGTTGTCCGGTGGGCACAAGCGCGAGAGAGCCCGGCCCCCTGGGGGACCGGGCTCTCTCGGTGTGCGGTGAGGTCGTCAGACCGCGGCGAGCGCGTTGTCGTCCTTGACGACGGCGGCGGTGGCCGGCGCCACCTGGCGCAGTGCGAAGCCGATGAGGCCGAAGACGACGCCGATGCCCATGACCAGGGCGGCGACACCGAAGGCCACCACCGAGGTGAAGAGCGAGGCGCGGAGGAACGAGCCGTTCATCGCGACGGCGCGCAGCGGGTCTTCCTTGTCCAGCTCGGCGTAGGTCTTGCCGTCGGTCGCGGTCAGAGCGTGGTGGTTGATGATGTCCGCCTGGGCGAACGCCTCCCACGGGGTGTTCACTGCCTCGCCACCGAAGGCGGCTGCGTCGTCGGAGACCGTGATGTTCTCTGCGGCGAGGTGGCTGGACACCTGGCTCCAGGTGACGGCGCCGGCGACGAGGAAGACCGCGCCGGCGATGATCGAGAGGAGTCCGGCGAGGCGGACGAAGCGGGGGTTCGAGACGGTCGACATGATGAGTCCTTGGGTGCCCTGGGCGGTCCCGGCCTACCCGGACCCGGTGAACCTTGCGGGCTGGCTCACGTGAACATCGTGACGTGGCCCCCAGGGTCCTCCCTGGGACCTAGGTCAGGACTTGTTCCAGAGGCTCGGGATGGTCACTCCGACCTCGCCGAGCAGCTCGCGCAGCAGGGGCAGGCTCAGCCCGACGACGCCGTGGTGGTCGCCCTCGATCCGATCCACGAACGGGCCGCCGAGGCCGTCGACCGTGAACGCACCCGCCACGGACAGAGGCTCGCCCGTAGCGACGTAGGCGTCGATCTCCTCGTCGGACAGCGCGGCGAAGGTCACGGTGGTCGACGACGTCGCCCCGAGCATCGCCGGCACGTCCCGCTCGTCCATGAGCCAGTGCCCCGTGTGCAGCACGCCGGACCGCCCGCGCATCACCCGCCACCGGGCCGTCGCCTCGGCGGCGTCCGCGGGCTTGCCGAAGATCTGGCCGTCCAGCTCGAGCATCGAGTCGCAGCCGAGCAGCAGCAGGTCGTCGGCGTCCTCGAGCTCCTCGGGCAGGTTCCGGGACACGTCCTCGACCTTCGCCTGCGCCAGCAGGAGCACCGCGTCGGCCGGGTCGAGCGCCCCGAACCGGGCCGTGGCCGCGGCGAGCGCCGCGTCCTCGTCGACGTCCGACACGGCGACCAGCGGGTCGATCCCCGCGGCGAGCAGGGTGGCGCGGCGGGCGGGGGAGGCGGAGGCGAGCAGCAGACGGGTCACGGGTGGGGAGCCTAGTTCGTCGGTCGTCCGAAGGTCCTGGGTCGTGGCACAGTTCCGCGAGGCACAATGGGCGCGCGGGTGGTCGGGCGCGGCGGGCGGTACCGCCGGTCCGGGACCACGAGGGACGCAAGGAGACACCGTGGCTGACACGACGAGGCCGTCGAGCGAGGTGGGCGACGTCGCCGTCGACGAGTTCGACGAGCTCGACGAGCTCGAGGTCGATCCCGACCCCGACCTGCTCGAGCCCCCGAGCCAGACGTGGCGGACGCGCACCGCGATCGAGATGGCCGTCTCGGGCCTCTTCGGGCTGCTGGCGTCGTTCGTGCTCTCCATCGAGGCACTGGCGCTCGCGGCGGACAAGAACGCCACCTTCGCGTGCGACTTCAACTCGGTCATCAGCTGCGGCACGGTCGCCAGGAGCTGGCAGGCGCAGCTGTTCGGCTTCCCCAACGCGTACCTCGGCATCGCCGCCGAGGCCGTGGTGATCACCGTGGCGGTGGCCATCGCCGGCGGCGTCCGGTTCCCGCGCTGGTACATGCTCTGCGCGCAGGCGATCTACACGCTCGGCTTCCTCTTCGCCTGGTGGCTGTTCTTCGAGGCGTTCTTCGTCATCAAGGCCCTGTGCCCGTGGTGCTTGCTCATCACCGTGACGACGACGCTGGTGTGGGCCGGGCTGACCCGGCTGAACGTACGCGAAGGAGTGATCACCTTCCCGGGTCGGTGGGGACCGGCCGCTCGCCGGTTCGTGGCGCACGGCAACGACTGGTTCGTCACCGCCGCGCTCATCGTCCTGCTGGCCGTCGCGGTCCTCGCCAAGTACGGCTCCACGCTCATCGTCTGACGCGACAGACGCACGAAGGGCCGGTGGCGCATGCCACCGGCCCTTCGTCGTCGGTCGTCAGCCCGCGAACGCGGTCTTCAGCACGTCCAGCGGCAGCGAGCCCATGCTCAGCGCCCGGGCGTGGAACGCGCGGATGTCGAACTCCTCACCGGCGGCCTCGGCCTTCGCCGCAGCGGCGTCGCGCGTCTGCTCCCAGAGGCGCTGGCCGATCTTGTACGAGGGAGCCTGACCGGGCCAGCCCAGGTACCGGTTCCACTCGAAGCGGATGAACGCCTCGGGCATGTTCACGTTGGCCTTGAGGAACTCCCAGCCCTTGTCGGCGTCCCACGTGCCGCCGCCCCACTCCTCGGGGGCCTCCAGACCGAGGTGCACGCCCAGGTCGAAGACCACGCGGGCCGCCCGCATGCGCTGGCCGTCGAGCATGCCGAGCCGGTCGCCCGGGTCGTCGAGGAAGCCCAGGTCGGCCATCAGGCGCTCGGCGTACAGGGCCCAGCCCTCGCCGTGGCCCGACGTCCAGCAGGCCAGCCTGCGCCACGTGTTGAGCGTCGCGCGCTCGAACACGGCCTGCCCCACCTGGAGGTGATGCCCCGGGACACCCTCGTGGTAGACGGTCGTCTTCTCGCGCCACGTGTTGAACGTGGTGACCTCCGGCGGCACGGACCACCACATGCGGCCCGGGCGGCTGAAGTCGTCGCTGGGACCGGTGTAGTAGATGCCACCGCTCTGCGTCGGGGCGATCTTGCACTCGAGTGTGAGCACGGGGACAGGGATGTCGAAGTGCGTGCCGTTGAGGGCGTCGATAGCCGCGTCGGACGTCTCCTGCATCCAGGCCTGCAGCGCTGCCGTCCCGTGCAGCGTGCGTGCCGGGTCCTCGTCGAGCTTGGCGACGGCCTGCTCGACCGTGGCGCCCGGACCGGCGATCTGCGTGGCGACGGCCTCCTGCTCGGCCACCACGCGGGCGAGCTCCTCGAGCCCCCACTGGTAGGTCTCCTCGAGGTCGACGGCGGCACCGAGGAACGCGCGGGACCACAGGGCGTAGCGCGCACGTCCGGCGGCGTCCTCCTGCGGGGCCTGCGGGGCGAGCTCGTCCTTGAGGAAGGCCGCCAGGGTCGCGTAGGCGCTGCGCGCGGCGGTGGCGCCGTGCTCCAGCTCGGCGCGGACCAGCGAGCACGCGGCGGACTCGTCGAGCACGGAGTCGACGGCCTCGCCGGTGATGAACGTGGTGAAGAACGAGCTCTCGGGGTCGGCCTGCTCGGCGGCCTGGCGGGCGCACTCCTCGACCTGCCGCACGGCGGCGACGTTGCCGGTGCTCGCGGCGAGGCGGAGGGACTCGATGTAGCCGTCGACCGCCCCCGGGAGCGCGTTGAGGCGGGCGGCGATGTTGGACCAGGCCTCGACGTCGCCCGTGGGCATGATGTCGAAGATGTCGCGCAGGCCCTGCACGGGCGAGGCGATGTTGTTGAGGTCCCGGAGGAACTCGCCGGCCTCGTGCAGCTCGACCTCGAGGCCGAGGCGCTCGCGCATGGCGGCGAGCGTGATCTCGTCGATCTCGTCGGTCGGGGCCACGCCGTCGAGGATCTGCAGCGTGTCGCGGGCGAGAGCTCCTCGGGCGTCGAGCCCGGCGGGCGAGAGGTCGGTCATCTCGGCGTCGTGACCGGCGATCCCCATGGCGGTGGCGCCGAGCGGGTCGAGGGTCGCGTACTGGGCGATGTAGGTCTCCGCGATCGTGTCGATCGGGGAGGCTGCGCGCTCGGCCGGCGCGCTCGGGGTGGTGGGCGTCGTTGTCACCCGCACGACCCTACTCGTCGGTACCGCCGCGGTCGGAGCGCTTTCCGGGTCAGCCGCGCAGGCTCCAGCGCCACACGTCCGGGCCCGGACGCAGCACGACACGAGAGCCGCGCATGGTGCGCCTGCGGTCCGCCCACGGAGCCGCGACCGCGCGGTCGGTGACCTCCGCCAGCCGCGCACGCTCGGACGCGGCGGCCATCAGCCCGGCCACCAGTGCCGCGAGCTCCATGTCGTCCGGCGTGCCGCGGACCACCTGCACGTGCGCGTCGCGCTCCGTCACGTCAGCCCCGTCACGTCGCCGTCGTCGTCCTCGTCGTCGGCCTCCTCGAGGTCCTCCTCGAACTCGACGGCCGCACCGCGGGACGCACCCCACTCGCCGACCTCGAACCCGGCGTCGACCAGGCGCTGCGCCAGCTCGGCACCCCCCTGCTCGACCAGGTCCAGCACGGACTCCAGGGACAGGTCCGACGTGCCGGGCGGAGGTCCGACGACGAACCCGAGGTGGAACGTGTCGATCTCGGCGTCGCTGCGTGGGGCGTCCGCGTCGCCGTGCTCGTCCTCGCCCCACGACATGCCCGTGAGGTCCGCGTGCACGCCCAGGCGCTCGTGCAGCAGGTCGTACAGCCGCGCGTTCAGGCCGCCGATCTCCGACTCCAGGACCAGGATGCGCGGGTCCTCGTCGGCCTCGGTCGAGCCGAACTCGGCGCGGACGCCCACCGCGGCGTCGACGTACCCGTGCAGGGCAGCGGAGAGCGCTGCGACGGCGGCGTGCAGGTCGGTGGCGTCGATGCCGACCAGCGGCTCGGGGCCGTGCGCCGGGTCGTCGTGCCCGCCGTGCTCGTCGTGCTGGTGCTCGCTCATAGGGGGATGTTCCCGTGCTTCTTCGGGGGGAGGCTGGCGCGTTTGGTGCGCAGCAGGCGCAGGGCCTTGGTGATCTCGGAGCGGGTCTTCGCCGGGGCGATCACCGCGTCCACGTAGCCGCGGTCGGCGGCGTCCCAGGGGTTCACGATCGCCTCCTCGTACTCCGCGGTCAGGCGTCGGCGCTCCGCCTCGACGTCGCCGCCGGCCTCGGCCACGGACTTCAATGCCCCGCGCTGCAGGATGTTCACCGCACCGCCGGCGCCCATGACGGCGATCTGCGCGGTGGGCCAGGCCAGGTTCACGTCGGCACCGAGCTGCTTGGAGCCCATGACGATGTACGCGCCACCGTACGCCTTGCGGGTGATGACGGTGACGAGCGGGACGGTGGCCTCGGCGTAGGCGTAGATGAGCTTGGCGCCGCGCCGGATGATGCCGTTCCACTCCTGGTCGGTGCCCGGCAGGAAGCCCGGGACGTCGACGAACGTGAGCACGGGGAGGTTGAACGCGTCGCACGTGCGCACGAAGCGGGCGGCCTTCTCGGCGGCGTTGATGTCGAGCGTGCCGGCCATGGACATCGGCTGGTTCGCCACGATCCCGACGGGGTGGCCTTCCACGTGGCCGAACCCGATGAGCACGTTCTGGGCGTACAACGGCTGCACCTCGAGAAGTACACCGTCGTCCAGCACGTGCTCCAGGACCGTGCGCATGTCGTACGGCTGGTTGTCCGAGTCGGGCAGGAGGGTGTCCAGCTCCTCGTCGGTCTCGTTCACCTCGAGGTCCGTCTCGTGGTCGAACGTCACCGGGTCCGTGAGGTTGTTCTGCGGCAGGTAGGTCAGCAGCGACCGGACGTAGTCGAGCGCGTCGTCCTCGTCGGAGGCCATGTAGTGCGCGACGCCGGAGCGGGTGTTGTGCGTGGTCGCGCCGCCCAGCTCCTCGAACCCGACGTCCTCGCCGGTGACCGCGCGGATGACGTCGGGGCCGGTGATGAACATGTTGGACGTGCCGTCGGCCATGACGATGAAGTCGGTCAGCGCGGGGGAGTAGACCGCGCCGCCCGCCGACGGGCCGAGGATGAGGCTGATCTGCGGGATCACCCCGGAGGCCGCGACGTTGCGCCGGAAGATCTCCGCGAACTGCGTCAGGCCGGCGACACCCTCCTGGATGCGCGCCCCGCCGCCGTCGCTGATGCCGATCAGCGGGACGCCCGTGCGCAGGGCCAGGTCCATGACCTTCGTGATCTTCTGGCCGTGCACCTCGCCCAGGCTGCCGCCGAAGACGGTGAAGTCCTGCGAGTAGATGCAGACCGGACGGCCGTCGACCGTCCCGTGGCCGACGACGACGCCGTCGCCGGCGATCCGCTTCTTCTCCAGGCCGAAGTTGGTGGAGCGGTGCCGGACGAACGCGTCGAGCTCGGTGAACGAGCCCGGGTCGAGGAGGTGCTCGATGCGCTCGCGGGCGGACCGCTTGCCGCGCGCGTGCTGCTTGTCGACGGCGGACTGCTCGGCCGCGGCGCCCGCCTCGTAGCGCGAGGCGAGGTCCGCCAGCTTGGCGGCGGTGGTGCGCGGGGCCGTCTCGACGGGCTGCTGGGTGTCGGTCACCCGACCGAGGCTAGTTGTCGATGCCCACCATGCACGTGCAGTGCGATGACCGCGTTGCCCGCGTCGGGGTGTCGGGTTCCCACAAGGGGCGTCAAGATGGGCGTCATGCCCTCGTTGCGCGTCGCTGAGCTCCGCGACCTCCTGCTCGCTCCCGCAGGGCCCCTGACGCGCGTCGAGGTGGTCGACGTCACCGAGTCCACGAACACCGACCTCACCGACGCGCTGCGCGCCGACCCGACCTCGTGGCCGGACGCGAGCGTGCTCGTCGCGGAGCACCAGGCAGGGGGCCGCGGGCGCGCGGGGCGCTCGTGGGAGACCCCCCGGGGAACCGCGTTGACCTGCAGCTTCGTTCTCCACCCCCCGGTCCCCGCCGACCGGTTCGGCTGGATCGGGCTGCTGGCCGGCCTCGGAGCCGTCAACGCCCTGCGCGCCACGGCGGGCGTCCCGGCGACGCTCAAGTGGCCCAACGACCTGCTGGTGCCGGCCGAGACCGAGGTCGAGGGGTGGGGGGCCGCGCGCAAGGTCGGCGGGATCCTGGCCGAGGTGGTCCCGCTCCCCGCCGGCCAGCCGCCCGCGGTGGTGATCGGGATCGGGATCAACGTCAGCCAGTCCGTCGACGAGCTCCCGGTGCCGAGCGCGACGTCGCTCGCGCTCGCTGGTGCGCGGCACGTCGACCGCGAGGGGCTGCTCGTCGCGCTCGTCGCGGCGCAGCAGGAGGTGGCGCTCCGGTGGCGCGAGTCCGGCGGCGACGCGGTCGCGTCCGGGCTCGCCGACGAGGTCGCGGCCGTCTGCAGCACGCTCGGCACGCGGGTGCGGGTCGAGCTGCCCGGCGGCGGTTCGGTGAGCGGTCTCGCCGCGCGTCTCGACGACGACGGAGCGCTGGTGGTCGTCGACGACGCGGGCGACCCGCACCGGGTGCTCGCGGGTGACGTACGCCACGTCCGCTCGGCCACGTGAACTACCCTCGTCCCGTGCCGGACGATCGATCGCAGGAGCTCGACTTCCTCGAGACGACAGTGGGTGAGCTCGACGCCGAGCTGCTGGGCGGCCCGCGCACCCTGACGGCCCGTGACCTGGCCGAGCGCGCTGGGATCGAGATCGACGTGGTCCGCGCGTTCTGGACGACCATGGGCCTGCCGCACGCCGACCCGGACGACCCGATCTACACCGAGCGCGACGCCGAGGCCGTGGAGCGTGCGGCCGCGCTGGTCCGCGAGCACGGGCTCGACCTGCGCACGGTCATCACCGTCACCCGCGCGCTCGGCCACACCTCCGACCGCCTCGCGCTCTGGCAGGTGGAGGCGCTGGTCGAGGACATGGCGACGCGGTACGAGCTCGACGACACCTCCGCGCGGCTGCTCGTGCTGGACCGGCTGGCGTCCCTGGCGCCCGTGCTGGAGGCGCAGCTGGTGCACTCCTACCGCCGCCAGCTCGCCGCGATCGCCGGTCGGTACGCGGGGGAGTTCGGCCAGCTCCGCGACCCCGGCCCCGACCGCTCCGAGCTCCCGCTCGCCCGCGCCGTCGGGTTCGCGGACATGGTCTCGTTCACCCGCCGGACCGCCGGCCTCGGGTCCACCGACCTCTCGCAGTTCGTGCAGCGGTTCGAGGCAGCCGCGCGCGACGTCGTGTCCGCGAACGGGGGGCGCGTGGTCAAGACGATCGGCGACGCGATCCTCTTCGTCGCCGACAGCGCCGCCACCGGGGCGCTCATCGCGCTCGGCCTGGCGGACGCGTTGGGCAAGGAGCTCGACGTGGACCGCGAGACCACGACCGGGGGCCTCTTCGAGGGCGCCCGGGGTGTCACGCCCGTCCGGGTCGGGCTGGTCTGGGGGCGGGTGCTGTCGCGGTTCGGCGACGTGTTCGGCCCCGACGTGAACCTTGCCGCCCGGCTCACCGACATCGCCGACCCGAGCACCGTGCTGGTCGACGCCTCCACCGCCGAGGTGCTCGCAGCCGACCCGCGGTTCGTGCTGGAGCCTCGGCCGGCGCGGCGGTTGGCGGGGATCGGGTCCGTGGCGCCCGTGCGGTTGCGGGCGGCGGGGGCGTAGGGCGCGCTACGCCGGCTCGTCCTCCGGGTCGATCTCGTCCACCAAGGAGGGGCCGTTGTTGGCGACCGCGTTGACCGCCGTCGAGACCGGGGTGGCGACGATCTCCGGTGCCGGGGCCTCGAGCAGCTCCATCGCTCCGTCGGCGCCGACTGCCGGGTCCAGCCAGGCCGACCACGCCTCGGGCCGGAGCATGAGGGGTTGCCGGTCGTGGATGTGCGCGAGCTCGTCGGAGGCCGGGCGCGTGATGACCGTGGCGCTCACCACCCACCGCGCGGGGTCGTCGTCGGCCTTGCTCGGGTCCTTCCAGAACTCGTACAGGCCGGCGAGCGCCACCACGTCACCGTCGGCGGGGTGCAGGTAGTACGGCTGCTTGCGCTTGCTGGCCGCGCCGGGCGCGGGCTTCTTCCACTCGTAGTAGCCGTCGGCCGGCAGGAGCGCCCGGCGCACGGCGAACGGGCGGGCGAACGCCGGCTTGTCCCCGATCGACTCCACGCGCGCATTGATCATCCGGTTGCCCACCGAGATGTCCTTCGCCCATGAGGGGACGAGGCCCCAGCGCGCCACGCGCAGCTGCCGGGTGATCTCCCCGGTCTCCTTGTCGGCACGCTCGACGACCATGCGCACGCCGTCGGTCGGGGCGACGTTCCAGGACGGGCCGAGCAGCCGGACGTCGTCCGCAACCGTGGCGATGGCGAACTCGTCGGCCAGCGCCTGGTCCTCGCGGAAGGAGGCATAGCGACCACACATGGGGACCAGCGTGCCAGGGATCACGGACATCCGGATCGAATCGATTCGTTTCTTGTGGGAGAATCGTTCCGATGAGCTCGCGCCCCACCCTTCCCGCGCCGACCGGCCCCGTGCCGGTCACGGGCGTCGTACCCCCCGGCGTGGTGCCGACGGTCGACTCCGCGCCCACCCCGCAGTACCGCCCCAACGCCAAGTACGTGCTGCTGCTGGGGCTCATGTGCGCGCTGCCGGCCATCTCCACCGACATCTACCTGCCGTCGCTCCCGGACGTGGCGCGGGACCTGAACACCTCCGCCACCGCGGCCCAGCTGACCATGACCGCGATGCTCATCGGCGGTGCCGTGGGCCAGCTCGTGATCGGTCCGCTGTCGGACCGGTTCGGCCGCCGCAAGCCGGTGCTCGTCGGGGTGTCGCTGCACGTGGTGACGTCGATCCTGTGCGCGGTCGCGCCGGCGATCGTGCCGCTCATCGCGCTGCGCACCATGCAGGGGTTCTTCAACGCGTCGGCCAGCGTGGTCGCGATGGCGGTGATCCGGGACCGCTTCGTCGGCGCGGACGCCTCGCGCCTCATGTCCCGGCTCATGCTCGTGATCGGGGTGGCGCCGCTGTTCGCGCCCTCGGTCGGCGGAGTCATCGCGGGCCAGTGGGGATGGCGCGGCGTGTTCGGGGCGCTGGCGATCTTCGGCGTCGTCCTCTGGGTCGTCGTGTGGCGCCGGCTGCCCGAGACGCTTCCCCCGGAGCGGCGCCGCCAGGGTGGCCTGAAGTCCGCGCTCTCGGGGTACAAGAAGCTGTTCAGGGACCGCCACTTCGTCGCGCTCGCCATCCTGCCCGGCCTCGGCGTCGCGGTGCTGATGAGCTACGTCGTCGCGTCGCCGTTCGTGCTCCGCGAGGGGTACGGGCTGTCCGCCCACCAGTTCTCCCTGCTGTTCGCCGTCAACGGGGTCGGACTCGTCGCGGGCGCACAGGTGAACGCCGCCCTGGTGCGTCGCGTCGCCCCCATCCGGATCGTGCGCGTCGTCCTGCCCGTGTCGCTGGGGCTGACGCTCGTGCTGCTGGCCATCGCGATCACCGGCTGGGGCGGGCTGATCGCGCTCCTGGTCGTGCTCTGGCTCATCCTGGCGATGGTCAACTTCGTGCCGCCCAACGCCTCCGCGCTGGCGCTCAGCAGGCACGGCGAGGTCGCCGGGACCGCGGCGGCCGTCATCGGGGCCACCCAGGCCGGGGTCTCCGGCCTCGTGAGCCCGCTGTCGGGGCTGCTCGGCGGTGACGCCGTCGCCATGGCTGCGGTCATGGTCGGAGCCTCGGTCGCTGCGCTCCTGGTCCTCGCGCTGGCCACGCCGGCGTACCACCGCGACGGTGCCTGGACGGTCTGACCGTCGGCCCGCCTCGCGGGCTCCTTGGCCGGGGTCAGCCGCGGTGCAGCCGGTGCAGCCCCTCGACAGCCTGCGCCAGCACCTCGTCGCGCTTGACGAACGTGAACCGCACCCAGGACCGCAGTGCTCGGTCGACGTCCGAGCCGGAGTGCGTGAACGCGGACACCGGCACGCCGACGACCCCCGCCAGCCCGGGCAGGTCGCGGCACAGCTCGGCTCCGTCGTCGTACCCGAGGGGTGCCGCGTCGGCGAGCACGAAGTACGTGCCCTGCGGCCGGACGACCGTGAACCCGGCGTCCTCCAGTCCCGCGCACAGCAGGTCGCGGCGCCGGGACAGCGAACCGGCCAGCTCGACCACCCACGCCGCGACGTCCGGGTCCCGCAGGGCGAACGCGACGGCCGGCTGGAACGGCGCCCCGGACACGTAGGTGAGGAACTGCTTGACGGTCCGCACCGCCGTCACCAGCTGCTCGGGGCCGGTGACCCAGCCGATCTTCCAGCCCGTGAACGAGAACGTCTTGCCCGCCGACGAGATGGTCAGCGTCCGCTGCGCCATCCCCGGCAGCGTCGCGATCGGCACGTGCGCGCTCGCGGACCCGTCGAGCACCAGGTGCTCGTACACCTCGTCGGTCACCACCACCGCGTCGTGGGAGACCGCCAGCCGGGCGATGGCCGTCAGCTCGTCGACCGTCAGGACCGTGCCGGTCGGGTTGTGCGGGGTGTTCACCAGCACGAGCCGGGTCCGGAGCGTGAACGCGGCGGCGAGCGCGGCGAGGTCGAGGCGGAAGCCGTCCGTGGTCGCGCGCAGCGGCGCGGTCGTGTGGGTGGCGCCGGCGAGGGCGATCACGGCCGCGTACGAGTCGTAGAAGGGCTCGAGCGTCAGCACCTCGTCGCCCGGACCGGCGAGCGCCAGCACCGTCGCGGCGATCGCCTCGGTCGCTCCCGCCGTCACCAGCACCTCGCGGTCCGGGTCCCAGGTCAGGCCGTAGCGCGACGACTGGTGCTCGACGACCGCCTCGCGCAGCGCGGGGATGCCCGGACCCGGTGGGTACTGGTTGGCGCCGGCCGCGATCGCGTCCTGCGCGGCGCGGGCCACCGACGCGGGGCCGTCGACGTCCGGGAAGCCCTGCCCGAGGTTCACGGCACCGGTGCGCGCGGCCAGCGCGGACATCTCCGCGAACACCGTGGCCCGGGGGACTCCGTCGTCGCCCATGAGCCCCGTCGCCCGGGCGACGTCCTGCCAGCGCGCTGTCATGCCCAGAAGGTTAGGCGGTGCCTCGAGGGGAACCCGTCGGTGACGGGTCCGGGAGCGGGAGCGCTCAGCTCACCAGTCCGGTCGCGGCGGTCAGACCCGCGACCACGACGAGTGCGAGGGACGCCCAGGCTGCGACGATCCACCACTCCACGTGGTGTCGCCGCAGAACCCGCTGCGCCTGTCGTTCGGCCATACCTAGAAGATCGGCACGGACCGCGCTACGTACAACTGCCCGCGCCGACGAGCGTGAATTTCACCCGACCACCACGCAACGAATCGTCGTCCGGGCACACGCCCGCGTCGCTCGTCGAGGGTGGTCGCGCAACGGGCGAGGGCGACGAGTCGCCACGACGTCACACCGGCCGTCGATCTCAGCTGCCCGCGGCGGTCTCCAGCTTGTCACCGAGCGTGGTGAGCTGCTGCGCCAGCTGGTCGAGGGAGTCCGCGGCCGACCCGGCGGCGTTCGCCTTGGCAGCCTCGAGCTCGGCCTGGGCGTCCGCGACCTGTGCCTGGGCGTCGGCCAGCGCCTGCTGCGAGGCGGCGGCGCCCTCGGCCTGCGCCTGCTCGAGCGCCGTCTGGGCGTCCTGCACCGCCGTCTGCGCGTCGGCCACCGCGGTGTCGGCCTGCGCCCGGGCCGTCTCGTCGAGCGACCCGAGCTGCTCCTTGACGTCCTCGATCTTCTGCTGCGCGGCGTCCGCCTCCGCCTTGGCGTCGTCGACCTGCGCCTTGAGGTCGTCGATCGCGCTGCGTGCGTCGCTCGCAGCGTCCTTGGCCTGCTGCGCGGCGTCGTCGATGTCCGCGTCGGAGCACCCCGCCATGCCGAGGGCGAGCAGGGCGGCGATGACGGGCGCGCCGGCACGAGCGAGTCGCGGGCGGGTCGGGGTGGGCATGTCGTCCTCCGGTGGCAGTCGTGGGCAGGTTCGGTCCCACAGTCTGCCCGCCTGGCCGACGACACGCCCGACGGAGACAGGCCGACGCCCCGCGCGCTGGTGAGCGGGCGGGGCGTCGGGGGGCGGGCGCTCACCGGGCGGGGGGGGATCCCGTTCCGCAGTGGCTGCCGGCCGCCGACGTCCCGCCCACTCGTGCGCGGGCGGGACGTCGGGGTGCGCAGTCAGACGGCGGGGAGGGGTTCCAGCTCGTCGGTGGGCTGCGCGCTGCGGCGGGCACGGACATCCTCCAGGGAGGTGCCGTAGTAGGCCGCTGTCATCAGGTCCTTCATGTCGTCGATCATCGGCATGCGGGGGTTCGCGGGGGCGCACTGGTCCTCGTAGGCACCCATCGCCACCTCGTCGAGGCGCGAGATGAACTCGTGCTCCGACACGCCCTGCGCCTGGAACGACGCCGGGATGCCGACCTTCGCCCGCAGCGACTCGACGGCCAGCGCGTAGGACTCGACGCCCTCGGCGGGGGTGGCCGCCGGCAGCCCGAGCATCGCGGCGAGCTGCTGGAACCGCTCGGGTGCCACGTAGTGCTCGTACTTGGGCCAGCTGGTGAGCTTGGTGGGCACCGTGCCGTTGTAGCGGATGACGTGCGGCAGCAGGGTCGCGTTCGTGCGGCCGTGCACCAGGTGGTGGGTCGAGCCGACCACGTGGGCCATGGCGTGCACGATCCCCAGGAACGAGTTCCCGAAGGCCATGCCGGCGATCGTGCCCGCGTTGTGCATCGACTCCCGGGCGTCCTGCGTGGCCGGGTCGGTCGGGTCGCCGTTCACGGACGCCGCGAGGTTCTCGAAGATGAGGCGGACAGCCTGCATCGCCATGCCGTCGGTGAAGTCGTTGGCGTAGACGCTGACGTACGCCTCGGTGGCGTGCGTGAGGGCGTCGAAGCCGGAGTCCGCCGCGAGCGAGGGCGGCATCTTCGACGTGAGGATCGGGTCGATGATGGCGACCGACGGGGTCAGCGCGTAGTCGGCCAGCGGGTACTTCTTGCCGGCGTCCGGGTCGCTGATGACCGCGAACGGCGTGACCTCGGCGCCCGTGCCGGACGTCGTCGGGATGCACACCAGCTGCGCGAGCTCGCCCAGGACGGGGAACTTGAACGCACGCTTGCGGACGTCGAAGAACTTCTGCTTCAGGTCGGAGAACTGGATCTCCGGGTGCTCGTAGAGCAGCCACATGACCTTGGCGGCGTCCATGGGCGAGCCACCACCGAGCGCGATGATCGTGTCCGGCTTGAAGTGACGCATCTGCGCGGCGCCGGCCTGGACCGTCTTCACGGAGGGCTCGGGCTCGACCTGGTCGATGATCTGCAGCGCGACCTTGTTCATCCGTCGGCCGAGCACGTCGATGATCTTGTCGACGAAGCCGAGGGTGGTCATGGTCGCGTCGGTGACGATGGTGACGCGCTCGACGTCGGGCATGTCGGCCAGGTAGCGGATCGCGTTCGGCTCGAAGTACGTCTTGGCCGGAACCTTGAACCACTGCAGGTTGTTGTTGCGCCGGCCGATCCGCTTGATGTTCACCAGGTTGACCGCCGAGACGTTGTTGGACACGGAGTTGGAGCCGTACGAACCGCAGCCGAGCGTCAGCGACGGGATGAACGCGTTGTAGATGTCGCCGATCCCGCCCAGCGAGGAGGGCGCGTTGGCGATGACCCGGACAGCCTTGACGCGGCTGCCGAACTCCTCGGTCAGGGCGTCGTTCTGGGTGTGGATGGCCGCGGAGTGACCGAGACCGTCGAACTCCACCATCTGCTCGGCCAGCGTGATGCCGTGCTCGGTGGACTCGGCGCGCAGGACCGCGAGCACCGGGGCGAGCTTCTCGCGCGTCAGCGGCTCGTGCGGGCCGACGCTGCTGACCTCGGCGAGGATGATCGAGGTGTCGGCAGGAACAGTGAAGCCGGCCTTCTCGGCGATCCACTGGGGGCTCTGGCCGACGACCGAGGCGTTGAGCTTCGCGTCCGCGCAGTTCTTGCCGTCGGCCTCGACACCGAAGATGAAGTTCTCCAGGAGGGCCTTCTCCGCGGCGTTCGCCCGGTAGGCGTGCAGGATGGCGAACTCGGCCATGGCGGCGTCGTAGATGACGTCGTCCAGGATCACCGCCTGCTCAGAGGCGCACACCATGCCGTTGTCGAATGCCTTCGACAGGACGACGTCGTTGACCGCTCGCTTGAGCTTCGCGGTCTTCTCGATGTACGCGGGAACGTTGCCCGCCCCGACGCCGAGCGCTGGCTTGCCGCACGAGTAGGCCGCGCGGACCATCGCGTTGCCGCCCGTCGCGAGGATGAGCGCGACGCCGGGGTGGTTCATGAGGGTGTTCGTCGCCGTGATCGACGGCGACTCCACCCACTGGATGCAGTGCTCGGGCGCACCCGCTGCTACTGCGGCATCGCGGACCACGCGAGCGGCGGCGACGGACGAGGCCTGCGCGCTGGGGTGGAAGGCGAACACGATGGGGTTGCGCGTCTTCAGCGCGATGAGGGACTTGAAGATCGTCGTGGAGGTCGGGTTGGTCACCGGGGTGACGCCACAGATGACCCCGACGGGCTCCGCGATCTCGGTGATGCCGGTCAGCTCGTCGTGGCTGATGACGCCGACCGACTTGAGCGTGGACATCGAGTTGGTGACGTGCTCGCACGCGAAGATGTTCTTGACGGCCTTGTCCTCGAAGACGCCGCGGCTGGTCTCCTTGACCGCGAGGAGCGCGAGCTCCCCGTGCTTGTCCAGGGCGGCGACGGACGCCTTCTTCACCAGGTGGTCGACGTCCGCCTGAGTGAAGCGGGCGTACTCGTCGAGGGCTTTGCTGGCGTTCGCCACCAGCTGGTCGATCGCAGTGTCGGGCTTGGTCACGGTCACCGTTCAACTCCTAGTCGAGGCCGGTCAGGGCCGCTCTGCGACCCTCTGCCTACGACGCTACGGAACCGACATGCCCGATGAATGGGCCGAACGTCTCAGGTTGGCCGCACGCGAGTGAGCCATGACGACGCGAGGCTCTCGTCCTCCAGGTCCAGCTCGCGCATCATCCGCCGCATGACCGCCTCGTCCAGGTCACCGGAGTCCCGCCGGTCCATCAGCACCTCCCGCTGCGCGGCGACGATCTCCCGGCGAAGCCGCTGGGTGCGCATTCCCTCTTCCGCGGAGAGACGGCGCGAGGGCCCGGTGCCGTCCGGCCGGTCGGGCACGCGCTCGTCGGCGGAGTCCGGGTCGAGCAGGCCGGCCGCTGCCGTGGCCCGCGCGCGCCAGACGCCGGACAGCCGGTCGATGAGCTCGTCGGCGCGCTCTGCTCCGAGGTCCCGGCTCCAGTCGTCCCGCTGGCGCTCGAGCACGTCGTGCACCGCGTCGGCGGTCGCCACCCGGACCTCGGCCTCCTGCGCGGCATCGCTCGCGGTCTCGTCCGCCGAGCCGACGCCGAGCCGCGTGATGACCCACGGCAGCGACAGCCCCTGGACCAGCAGGGTGCCGATGGCGACGGTGTAGGCGGCGAGCAGGATGGTGGCCCGCTCGGGGAACGGTGCGCCCGCGCTGGTCACCGGGATCGCGGCGGCCGCCGCCAGCGTCACGACGCCGCGCATCCCGGCCCACGACACCACGGCGGACTCGCGCGCGGACAGCGAGTCCTGGGGTGGTCGGTGGCTCCCGCGCATGCGCAGGTGGTCGAACCGCGCGGTGCCGAAGATGTACACCGGCCGCACCAGGACGGCGACGAGCAGGACCACCAGCGAGACCAGCACGCCGTGGCGCAGGCCCTGGTCGGAGGCGATGACGTCGCGCACCACCCACGGCAGCTGCATGCCGATGAGCGCGAACGTGAACGCCTCGAGCAGCAGGTCGACGGTGGACCAGATCGGTTCCTCGTAGAGCCGCGTCGCGTAGCCGGCCCGCGGCGAGGTGTGCCCGAGGTACAGCCCCGCCGCGACGACGGCGAGCACCCCGGAGCCCGCGATCTCCTCGGCCGACCAGTACGCCGCGAACGGGGTCAGCAGCCCGATCGCGGACGCGACCACCGGGTCGTCCAGCCGCAGCCGGACCGCGTGCACCACCCAGCCGATCACCAGCCCGACCGCGACGCCGACCCCGACGGCGAGCGCGAACGTGACCAGCCCGTCGGCGAACGCCCACGCGCCGGTGGCCACGCCGGCGAGGGCCACCTTGTAGAGGGTCAGCGACGTGGCGTCGTTGATCAGGCTCTCGCCGGACAGCAGGGTCATCACGCGGCGGGGAAGGCCGAGCCGCTTGCCGACGGCGGCCGCGGCCACCGCGTCCGGCGGCGCCACGACAGCGCCCAGGACGAGCGCGGCCGCGAACGGGACGGACGGCTCCAGCGACCAGAACACCAGCGCGACGGCGACCGCGCTGACCAGCACGAGCCCCACGCCGAGCCGGGTGATCGAGTTCAGCGACGTCCGGAAGTCGCGGTACGAGCTGGAGAGCGCGGCGGAGTACAGCAGCGGCGGGAGGACGAACTCGAGCAGGACGTGCGAGTCGATCTCGAACCGCGGCACGCCTGGCACGAACGACACCACGATGGCGACGGCGACGAGCACCAGCGGCGCCGGCCACCCCCTCCTGCGGCACACCGCGGTGACCGCGACAGCCCCGGCGACCAGCAGGAAGACGTGCACGTGCTGCACGGCGTGCCCCTCCCGTCACGACGGCTCGTGGTTCATCGCGACCCTACAAGCGGCGCCGCGGCGGGGCTCGCCCCCGCAGTCCCTCGGCCGCGGCGCCGGGCGACCAGCGCCCGCAGGGAGGGCTGACCGAGGAGCACCCCGACGAGCACCACCAGCACCCCCAGCACCTGCACCCCGGTGAGCCGCTCGCCCGCGTACAGCACCCCGAGCAGCACCCCCACGATCGGGTTGAGCAGGCCCAGGAGCCCGACCGTGCTGGCAGGAAGGTGCCGCAGCCCGGTGAACCAGGCGAGGTAGGCGACCGCCGTCGCGACGAACGAGACGTAGGCGAAGCCGAGCAGCGCGCGACCGTCGAGCGCGGGCGGTCCGCCCTCGACGGCCACGGCGAACGGCAGCAGCACGAGGCCGCCGGCGACCAGCTGCCAGGCGGTCGACGACACCACGTCGACGCCGGCGCTCCACCGGGTGGCCAGCACGAAGCCGAGGCTCGACATCAGCATCGCCGTCACCGAGGCGAGGACGCCCACGGCGCTCACCTCCGTGCCGCCCGGCAGGAGCATCGCCGCGACCCCGACGAGGCCCAGAGCGGCGCCGGCCAGGGCGACCAGCCGGGGTCGCTGGGCGAGCAGAGCCCAGGCGACGAGCATCATCGCCACCGGCGACGTGGCCATCACGGTCGACGCGACGCTCGTGGGCAGCGCCTGCGCCGCGACGTAGACGAGGGCGAAGAACGCGCCCATGTTCAGCGTGCCGAGCACCGCGGACCGCCACCACCACGATCCCTGAGGTGCTCGCCGCGAGACGACCAGGAGCAGGAGCCCGGCGGGCAGCGCGCGCAGCACCGACCCCCACAGCGGTGCGTCGAGGGGCAGGGCGTGGCGTGTCACGACGTACGTGGTGCCCCAGGCCACGGGTGCGATCGCGGTGAGGAGCGACCAGCGCCACCGATTATCTTCCATGGAAGACATAGTATCTTGCCTGGAAGGTAATGTCGTCCCCGTGACCGACCGACTCGACCTCATCCAGCAGGCGTGGGCGCGCGAGCGTCCTGACCTGGACGTCCGGCCGCAGGGCGTGATCGGCCGCCTGCACCGGGTGGCGGGCCACCTCACGGACGAGCTCGTCGCGGTGTACCGGGCGCACGGCCTGAGCGAGGGGGACTTCGACGTGCTCGCGACCCTGCGGCGCGCGGGTGCCCCCTACGAGCGGACCCCCGGGGACCTGGCGGAGAACACCCTCGTCACGTCCGGCGGCATGACGAAGCGGATCGACCGGCTCGAACGCGCGGGGTTCGTCACGCGGCGACCGAGCGAGCAGGACGGTCGCGGGCGCGTCGTCGCCCTGAGCCCGCGCGGGGTGGAGGTCATCGACGCGGCCTTCGCCGCCCACATGGCCAACGAGCGGCGCCTGCTCGACGCGCTCGAGCCCGAGGACGTCGTGCAGCTCGAGCGCGTGCTGCGGCGGTGGCTCGCGCGGTTCGAGGAACCGGCGCCGGACGGGCGCTAGCGGACCGCCTCCTCGTACACGCGCGGCACTCGAGATCGTCGGACGAGCGCGATCGTGCCGACCGCCAGGGGCGCGTTCACCAGCCCGGGCGCCCCCACCCAGAACGACTCCGTGAGCAGCGCGTACACGGCCCAGAGCGCGGCGTTGGCGAGCAGCAGGACCTGGGTGGGGACGGACACGCCGCCCAGGCCGTTCGGGTCGTGGCGGAAGCGCCACACGCGCACGGCCTGGGGCCACCAGAGGACGAGCGACACGGCCGACGCCAGGAAGCCGACCAGCTCGACGAACAGGCTCACGGGCACCCCCGCGGCCTGCTCGTCCCGCTCGTGGTCGTCGACACCGTGCGCTCCTCCGGTCCGTTCCTGCACACCCACGGTCGTGTGCAGAGGGGACCGTCCGCCTCGGGGGATACCCCCAGGACGCCGGACGGGAGGGTGAACCGGGATCAGGCGCACCCCCCGGGGGAGCCGCTGGCGCGGTCACCGCTCGGGGCTCACTCCCGCGCGAGCCACTCGTCGGCCAGCAGCGCGTACGCGTAGCCGTCCAGCCAGCCCCGGGTGCGGTGCAGCGAGTCCCGGACGCTGTGCTCCTCCTGACGTATCCCGAGCCGCTCCATGAGGCGCCACGACGGTGCGTTCTCCGCGAAGCAGTACGCCCGCACCCGGCGCAGCCCGAGGTCCTCGAAGCTGATCCGGAGCAGCTCGGCGACCGCCTCCGTGGCGTAGCCGTGCCCGCCGTGGTCGGGGTCGAGCACCCAGCCCAGGGTCGCCTGCTGCGGACGCTCGACGTCGCCCTGCGCCCAGGAGTCCTCGACCTGCAGCATCAGGTCGCCGACGACATGGCCGTCGAGCTCGATCACGAGCGTGACGGCGAGGCGGTCGGGGTCACGGAGCCGGGCGACGTACGCGTCCCGGTCGCCGACGTCGTGGCTGAGCCACTCGTCGACGCCAGGCCGCCGGCGGACCTGCCAGATGGCGTCGGCGTCGTCCGGCGTCGCCGGGCGCAGGCAGAGGCGTGCGGTGCGCACGGGCCAGGGGACGGCGCTGAGGTCCTGGGGCACGACGCCATCCTGGCCCGCGGCACCCACACGCGCTCAGGACGTCAGCGGCGCAGCACGCGTCGGGACAGCCGGTTGCCGATCGCCTGCGCCACCTGGACCAGCAGGATGATCACGAGCACGGTGATCCACACGACGGCGTAGTTCCACCGCTTGTAGCCGTAGTCCAGGGCGAACGCACCCAGCCCGCCACCGTCGAGCGTGCCGGCGAGCGCGGACATGTCCACGATGGCGACGAAGACGAAGGTGAACCCGAGGATCAGCGGACCGAGCGCCTCGGGGACCACCAGGGTGCTCACGATCCGCCACCGGCTCGCTCCGGTCGCGCGCGCCGCCTCGATGATGCCGGGGTCGATGGCGACGAGGTTCTGCTCGACGATCCGGGACACGCCGAACGTCGCCGCGAACGACAGCGGCACGATCATGGCGGTGCTGCCCAGGCGCGTGCCGATCAGGCCGACGGTCACGGGCGCGATCACCATGAGCAGGATGAGGAACGGGATCGGCCGGAAGATGTTCACCAGCAGGTTGGCCACCCCGAACACCGCTCGGTTGGCCAGCAGCCCGCCGCGTCGGGTGGTGTAGAGCGCGAGACCGAGACCGAGGCCGAGCAGCCCGCCGATGAGCAGCGTCGCCGAGACCATGTAGAGCGTCTCGCCGAGCGCCTGGACCAGCTTCGGGCCGTGGAACGACCAGTCGAACTCGTTGGCCGTCGGGAGCAGCGAGCGCATCAGGACGCCTCCTCGATCGTCGTGACCTCGCGCAGCCGTCCGACGACGGTCTCGACGGCCTCGTCGGGCCCGTCGAGCGCGAGGGTCAGCGAGCCGAACGACTGGTCCTGGAGGGTGCCGATGCCGCCGTAGATGATCTCGAACGTCACGCCCAGCGCACCGGCGGAGGCGAGGATCGCACCGAGCCGGCTGCCGTCCGCGATGGTGGCGGTGACGATCCGGCCCTCGTGCGTCTGGCGCAGGCGTTCCAGGTTGGCTCCCCGCGGCCGGTCGTGGACCACCGTGGACACGAAGCGCTGGGTGACCTCCGCCTGCGGCTGCGTGAAGATGTCGAACACCGTGCCGTGCTCCGCCACGCGGCCGTCCTCCAGCACCGCGACCCGGTCGGCGATCGCGCGGACCACCTCCAGCTCGTGCGTGATCACCACGATCGTGACGCCCAGCTCGGTGTTGACCTTGCGCAGGAGCCGCAGCACGTCCTGCGTGGTCTGCGGGTCGAGCGCGCTGGTGGACTCGTCGGCGAGCAGGATCCTGGGCGACGCCGCGAGCGCGCGGGCGATGCCGACGCGCTGCTTCTGACCGCCGGAGAGCTGGTCGGGGTAGGAGTGCGCCCGGTCCAGGAGGCCGACGAAGTCGAGCAGCTCCGCGATCCGGCGGTCGCGGTCCGCCTTGGGCCAGCCGGCGACCTTGAGCGGGAACGCCACGTTGCCGGCCACCGTGCGGGAGGAGAAGAGGTTGAACTGCTGGAAGATCATGCCGATGTCCCGGCGCTTGAGCTCCAGCTGGCGCTCGCTGAGCGTCGCCACGTCGGAACCGTCGACGATCAGCTGCCCGGACGTGACCCGCTCGAGGCCGTTGATGAGACGCACCAGCGTGCTCTTGCCGGCGCCGGAGTAGCCGATCACGCCGAAGACCTCGCCGGCCTCGATGGACAGGTCGACGCCGTCGACGGCGCGGATGGGTCCCGACGGGGACTCGAACACCTTGCTGACGTCGCGGAACTCGATGATGGGGGACACGCACTGCCTCTCAGAGGGTGCGCCCGGGCAGGGACGGTGCGGGGGTGTCCCTGCCCGGGCGGGGGATCAGCCTGCGGCCTTGAGGTTCACCTGGGTGTCCTTCAGGACCTGCTGCAGCTTCGCCGCGTCGTAGCCCTCGACGATCACCGCGGTGCCGCCGGAGGACTCGACGACGGAGTCGGCGACGGTGGCGTCGTGGTACAGCTCGACGATCCGCTGGTACACCGGGTTGTCGACGTCGTCCGGCCGGGCCGCGATGACGTTGATGTACGGCTGGGCCCCGGCAGAGGACGGGTCGTCCGCGTACACGTAGCCGTCGAGGTCGAAGCCGGCGTCGGAGGCGAAGTTGTTGTTCACGACGACGCCCGCGATGTCCGGGTCACTGATCAGGCCGGCGGTCTGCGAGGCCTCGACCGAGCGGACCACCACGGTCGACGCGGCGGTGTCGACGTCGTCCGGGGTCGGCACCTTGGGCTCGCCGGTGAACGTGATGAGCCCCGCGCTCTCGAGCACGAACAGTGCGCGCGCCTGGTTGGTGGCGTCGTTCGGGATCGCCACCTGCTCGCCCTTGGTGAACTCGCTGACCTCCTGGTGCTTCTCGGAGTACAGCGGCAGCGGCACGATCAGCGTCGAGCCGATCGGCTGCAGGTCGTCACCGGTGTTGTTGTTGTGGTCGGCCAGATACAGGATGTGCTGGAACGCGTTGAGGTCGATCTCGCCCTCGGTCAGCGCCGGGTTGGGCTGCGTGTACTCGGAGAAGCCGACGATCTCGAGGTCGATGTTCTCCTTGGCGGCGAGGTCCTTGAGGATCTCCCAGTGGGGCTGCGACACGTCGGTGGTGCCCAGCTTGACGACCGTGGCCGGGGTGGAGCCGCCCGAGGCGGCGGGCTCGTCGGACGAGCCGCGGGTGGCGAGGAAGACGATGGCGCCGACGATCACGAGGGCCACGACGACGATGCCGGCGATGAGCCCGGTGCGGTTGCCGCTGCTCTTCGGCGGGAGGACGGGGACGGACTCGGACATGGGTTCTCCTGGGTGCGGGCCGTCACGGCGACGGCCGGGGCTGCGTGGGGGGACGCCAGGCGCAGGTGATCGCGCGGGCGAGGGGAGCTACGGGTGTGCCCGGTGGGCACGGGGGGTTGTCAGCAGGTCAGTGCTGACAACAGGTCGGACAGGCACGCAGGCGCACGGCACACATGACGGCCGGCCCAGCGGGCTCGGCAGTCCGGGTGCGGGTCATGCGCGTGTCCATCGGTCGACCTCTCGTCGTGCGTCGGCTCGGAGCCGACGACCCCCCGGGCCTCGAACGGCCGGGGTGGGGGCGTCAGGACGCCCGGAGGCAGTGAAACCGACGCGCTCCGCGACTGTCAAATGTGTACCAGCGCAGGTGAGATTCCCGTCACACGGGTGGGAACTACGTCCCTGGCGGTGGGTCCTGCGGGGGCTCAGATACCGTGCGCCCGCGCCCAGGCCACGGCGTCAGCGCGCGTGGACACGCCCATCTTCCGGTACGCGCTGCGGAGCTGGGACTTCACCGTGTTCCGGGTGACCCACAGCCGCTCGGCGATGTCCTGCAGCGTGATGTCCTCGCTCAGGTGCGCCAGGACCACACGCTCACGGGTGGTCAGGGCGGCGACGCCCGTGATCGGCGTCGGTGCAAAATACTGACTCGTCACGGTCTACCTCCTGCGGCGACGATGCCCGCTGGGGGAGCGGTCCCGTCTGGCGTCGGTAAGTCTCTGCCCCCATGGTCCTATCGGCACGGGACCCCGTGCGGGTGAGAAATTACGGCGATCTGACCGAAGAACATGCATCGGCCCCGGTCAGCGCACGGGCGGGCCGGGCGAGCGGACGGCGGGGAGCGGCTCGCGCAGCGGTCCGGGGAGAGGGAGGGTGGGTAGCGTCGCCGACGACCGGGACGGACCTGACGAGGAGTGCGCATGGAGTACCGCCAGCTGGGGAAGACGGGTCTGACCGTCTCGGAGATCGGGTACGGCGCGTGGGGCATCGGTGCCTCGGCGTGGATCGGGGCGCAGGAGGACGAGTCGGTGGCGGCGCTGCACCGCGCCATCGAGCTGGGCGTCACCTTCATCGACACCGCGCGTGGCTACGGCGAGAGCGAGCGGATCGTCGGCGGCGTCCTGCGGGACCACCCGGACGTGCTCGTCGCCACGAAGGTCCCGCCGAAGAACGGCATCTGGCCGGCACCGGACGGCCTGCACCCGGACGAGACGTTCCCCGGCGACCACATCCGCGCGAGCCTCGAGACCAGCCTGGCTGCGTCGGGCCTGGAGGCGTTCGACGTCCTGCAGTTCCACGTCTGGAGCGACGAGTGGGTGGGCAGGGGCGACTGGCTGGAGACGATCGCCGACCTGCGCCAGGAGGGCAAGATCCGGTTATTCGGCGTCTCGATCAACGACTACCAGCCGGAGAACGCGCTCGAGCTCGTCCGCAGCGGCACGGTCGACACCGTCCAGGTGATCTACAACGCGTGGCACCAGCAGCCCGAGGAGCACCTGCTGCCCGCCTGCGCCGAGCACGGCGTCGGGGTCATCGTGCGCGTCGGGCTCGACGAGGGCGGGCTGACCGGGCGCATCACGGCGGACTCCACGTTCCCCGAGGGCGACTTCCGGAACAGGTACTTCGGCGGCGACCGGCCCGCACAGGTCCAGTAGCACGTGGAGGCGCTCGTCGCCGACCTGGGCGTCGGCACCGACGAGCTGCCCGACCTCGCCCTGCGCTACGTCCTCGACCAGCCCGCCGTGTCCACCGTGATCGCGGGCATGCGCACCGTGCGCAACGTGGAGCGGAACGCCGCGACCAGCGACGGCCGCAGGCTGACCGAGACCCAGCGCGACGTCATCCGGCGCCACCGGTGGGAGCGGAACTTCTACCAGGCCCCGGACGCGTAGCGCGCAGGACCGCCTTCGCGGCTTCGATCACCAGGAAGACCACCACGGCGATCCCCGCCGTCAGCGCCCAGCTGTGCGGCCCGATCGGGGTGGAGCCGAACCACGCGTTCATGAAGGGCGCGTAGGTGAACACGAGCTGCAGCCCGAGGAGGGCTCCGGCGGAGACCCACAGGCTGGGGTTGCCGGTGAGCACCCGCGTGGTGAAGGCGGACGTGCTGAGCAGGCGGCAGTTCAGCAGGAAGGCGAGCTGGCCCAGGGCGAGCATCATGACCGCGGACGTCTGCGCCTCGGCGTAGTCACCGGTCCGCGCGCGCTCGAGCAGGTAGACGACGAGCGTCGCGGCACCGAGGACCACCGAGGCGATCAGGACCACCGCGATGGCGCGCGAGGACAGCACCTGCTCGCTCGGCGACCGGGGCGGCCGCGCCATGATGCCGGGTTCCGCAGGCTCGCCCGCGAGCGTCAGCGAGAGCGTGATCGCGGTGGCCAGGTTGATCCAGAGGATCTGCACGGGCGACAGCGGCAGGGCCAGCCCGGCCAGCACGGCGACGAGGATCACCAGGGACTGCGCGCCGTTGGTGGGCAGCAGGAACACGACGGCCTTGCGGATGTTGTCGTAGATCCGCCGGCCCTCCTCGACCGCGCGCTCGATCGTCGCGAAGTTGTCGTCGGCCAGGACGATGTCGGCGGCCTCCTTGGTGGCCTCGGTGCCCTTGATCCCCATGGCGACGCCGACGTCCGCGCGGGTGATCGAGGGGGCGTCGTTGACGCCGTCGCCGGTCATCGCCACGACCTCACCGTGGAACTGCAGCGCGCGGACGATCCGGAGCTTGTGCTCGGGGGACGTCCGGGCGAAGACGTCGACGTCGCGCACGACCTCGCGCAGCTCGTCGTCGTCCATGCCCTGCAGGTCTGCGCCGGTCAGAGCCCGGACCATGCCGCGCTCGGGGGCGATGCCCAGCTCGCGGGCGATCGCCGTCGCGGTGCCCCGGTGGTCGCCGGTGATCATCTTCACGCGGATGCCCGCCGCGTGGGCCTCCGCGATCGCCGCGGTGGCCTCGGGGCGCGGCGGGTCGACGATGCCGACGACGCCGAGGAACGTGAGGCCCTCGTCGAGGTCGTCGAGGGCGATCTCGTGGACGCCGTCGGCCGGGCGGACGGTCGCGGCGAGCACGCGCAGGCCGAGGGCGGACAGGGCGTCGATCCGCTCGTCCCACGCCTCCCGGTCCAGCGGCCTGACGACGCCGTCGGGCGCGAGCTCGGTGCCGGACCGGTCGAGCAGGCGGTCCGGGGCGCCGACCGCGTGCACCACCCGGGAGCCGCCGGGCAGGTCGTCCAGGGTCGCCGCGAACTTGTGCGCGGAGTCGAACGGCACCGCGCCGACGCGCGCGGACCGGCGGACGTCCACCCCGGCCTTCGTCGCCAGCACGTCGAGGGCGCCCTCGGTGGGCTGACCGACCACGCGCCAGCCGTCCTCGGTCTGCTCGACGCGTGCGTCGTTGCACAGGCTGACCGCGAGCACCAGGGCGGCGAGGTCGCGGTGCACGTCGAGCGCCGCCGTCGTGCCCTCCGCGGTGGCGACACGGCCCACGGGGTCGTAGCCGGTGCCCTCCACGTCGTAGGCGCCGGCGGTGGTGACCACCGTGCGTGCGGTCATCTCGTTCTGGGTGAGCGTGCCGGTCTTGTCCGAGCAGATGGTCGTCGTCGACCCGAGCGTCTCGACGGCCTCCATCCGCCGGGTGATCGCGCGGTGGCGGGCCATCTGCTGCACGCCGAGCGCCAGCGTGATCGTCACCAGCGCGGGCAGGCCCTCGGGCACCGCGGCGACCGCGAACCCGATGGCCGCCGAGATCAGCTCGTCGACCCCCAGGCCGTGCACGAACCGGCCGACCAGCAGCATGACGACGGCGAGCACCCCGATCAGGACGGAGAGCTGCGTGCCCAGGTGCGCCAGCTGCCGGGCCAGCGGCGTGTCGATCGCGTCCTGCTCCGTGACCAGCGCGGAGATACGCCCGATCTCGGTACCGGACCCCGTCGCGACGACCACCCCCTCGCCGTTGCCGGCGGTCACGATCGTCCCGGAGAACAGCATCGACGTCCGGTCGCCGATGCCCGCGTCCGCCTCGTTGGCCTCGGCGGACTTGGTCGCCGCCACCGACTCCCCGGTCAGGGCGGACTCGTCGACCTGCAGCTGGGCCGAGGCGAGCAGGCGCACGTCGGCCGGCACGCGGTCCCCGCCGCGCACCCGGACGACGTCACCGACCACGAGGCTCGCGGCGTCGACCACCCCCCAGTCACCGTCGCGTCTCACTTGCGCGTCGAGCGACTGCATCCTGCGCAGACCCGCGAGCGCCGACGCCGCGCGCCCCTCCTGGACGAACCCGATCAGGCCGGTCGCGACGATCACCACGACGATCACGGCGAAGTCGACCCAGTCCTGGGTGAGGGCCTTGAGCACCGCCGCGCCGATCAGGATGTAGATCAGGACGTCGGCGTACTGGCTCAGCAGGCGCCTCCAGACCGACTGCTGCGGCGGTTCGGGCAGCTCGTTGCGGCCGTCCCGGGCGAGCCGTGCCTCCGCCTCGCGTCCGGTCAACCCGCCGGGTGAGCCGGCGACCCCTGCCAGCACCTCCTCCGGGGGGAGGGACCACGGTGCGGGCAGCACCTCGGCGCGTCGGTGGTCGGGCGCGGCGGTCGTCACGGGCTCATTCTTCCTGTGGTCCGCCGCTTCGTGGAGGCCACAGGCAAGGGACCTCCGGCCCTGCTGCGCGCGACGCGCCTGATCGACCATCGAGGAGGGCCGCGCAGGTGCGCGGGTCGCTCGCGGGTGGGAGGACAACATGACGCACGTGCTGGTTGCCTATGGGACGTCGAGGGGAGGCACCCAAGGCCTCGCGGAGCTGATCGGTGACGACCTGCGCAGCCGCGGCTACGACCCGGTCGTCCGGCCGGCCGCCGAGGTCACGGACCTCCAGGACGTCGACGCGGTCATCGTCGCGGGCGCCCTCTACGCGGGCCGCTGGAACAAGGACGCGCGGCGGCTCGTCAAGCGTCAGGCTGATCGCCTCTCCACGTTGCCCGTGTGGCTCGTCGCGACGGGCCCGCTCGACGGGTCGGCCGCGACGAGGCAGATCCCGCCGGTTCCCCACGTCAAGGATGCGGCGGCGAAGATCGGTGCACGCGGCGTCCAGACTTTCGGCGGCCGCCTCGAGCCCGACGCCACGGGCTTCCCGGCGAGCGCGATGGCCAAGACGCACGCCGGGGACTGGCGCGACGCCGAGCACGTCGCCCGCTGGGTCGACGAGGTCGACGGCGAGCTCAGGTCGGCGAGCTCCCGGTAGGGCGGCTCACCGGAGCAGGACGTAGGAGAAGTCGGCGCCGTCGGTCGTGGTGTCGCGCCCGATGAGCCGGCCGTTGACGGGCGAGACGTCGCCGACCCCCGCGGGGTAGGGCGCACGGAACACCTCCGTCCCGCTGGCCGGGTCGTACGCGACCAGGGTCGGCTGCTCGTCCGCGGACGTCGTCGGCTCCAGGGTGGCGAGCAGGTGTCGGCCGTCGGTCGAGATCGTGCTCGGCATCAGCGCGTCCTCGGGGGTCGTCGCCCACAGCTTCCGGCCGCTGACTCCGTCGAACGCGGCGACGAACCCGGTGGCCAGCACGAAGACGCGACCTCGCATGATCAGGACGCCGGACGCGCTGACCACGGTCTCGTTCGACCAGCGTCGCTCGCCCGTGTTCCTGTCCCACGCGTGCAGCTCGGTGTCGTAGCTCAGGAGCAGGTCAGGAACGGAGCCGTCGTCCACCGCGGTGTAGGCGACGTTGCCGTCGACGGTCACGTCGTGCGCGGGTTCGGCGTCGTCGGCGAGCAGGATCGTGCGCGGCTCGCCGTCGACCGCGGACTGCAGGTTCATCCTGCCGCGCTCGTCGGTGACGAACCCGAATCTGTCACCGATCGAGCCGGCCAGCTCGCGGACCACGGTGCCGTCGCCGGCGATCAGCGTCAGCGGCTGCTCCGGCGGTGCGTAGGCGAGCACGGCACCCACCCGGAACAGAGCGACGTTCGAGAGCGGGGTGCGCTCCGCGCCGTCGGGTGTCGGGCTCGAGCGCGACCAGCGTGAGTCGCCGGTGACGACGTCGTAGACGGTCAGAGTGGTGCCGGTCGCCGCGGTGGACGCGATCGCGACGGCGTCGTCCAGCACCGCGAACACGGCCGGTTCGTCACCCGCCTCCACGGGCCAGGTCGAGGCGATCGTGCCGTCTGCCGCGGACAGGACCATCACCCGCGTGGTCGTGGCCGGCACGCGCGCGAGGCCGTCGTTGTTGGCGTGGTCGATGACGAAGCCGCCGTCCGAGACGACGCAGACGATCGTGCCCGCAGCGCTCGGCTCCGTGCCGGGCGCGTTGTCGGGCACGCAGTAGCTGCCGGCGATGACGTCGTCGGCCGCGTGCTGGGCGAGCGCGGGGGACGGGCCCGCCAGCGCGGTGGTCCAGGTGGGTCCTTCGTCGCCGGCGGGTGCCCAGGTGAACGACTGCGACCCGTCCGCGGCACGTTCGAAGGAGCCGCCGCCGAAGCCGAACAGCTCCGCGGCGTCGTCGGAGGGCACGCGGCGCTCGATCTCGAGGTGCTCGTCGACCGGGGCGAGCACGCCGGGCACCGCGGCCAGTGCGGCGATCGCGGAGCGCTCACGGGCGGTGACGAACCACTGCACACAGGCCAGGGTGACGACGACGACCAGTGCGACGACGACCAGTGCGGTGCGCCGGCGCCGCCGCACCGGTGCGGCACCAGGATCGCCGCCGTCGCCCTCGTCGCCCTCGTCGAGGAGCTCCACCTCCTGGAGCTCGCCACGTCGCGCCATGGCCGGACACTACCGACCACGTCCGTCGGGGCAACGCGGCGGGTGCATCGCGTCACCCGGTCTGCACGTCGCGGCGGTTGAACCGGTCGACGCCCGTCCACACGAGCGCGGCCGCCACGGCGGTCATGATCACGACCGGCGTCCACGACATCGGCTCGAGCGGCAGGTAGGGCACCGCCGAGAACGGCAGCCCGTCGAGGAGCCACCGCGGCAGCCCGAACACGTCGCCGAGCATCGCCGCGAACCACATCGCCGCGAGCACGCCCCACGTCACGGGGATCGCCAGGCGGGGCAGCCAGCCGAACAGCGCGACGGCGATGCCGACGAGCACCATGACGGCGGGCCAGTACACCAGTGCGGCGCCGGCCATCGTCCCGGCCTCCGACGAGTCGCCGATCACCGAGCCGTAGACCGCACCGAGCAGCCCGCCGCCGACGAGCAGCAGCACCGCCGACCCGACGACGGGGATGAGCAGCCGCTGCAGCGCCCACCGGGTCCGGGAGAGCGAGCCGGCCAGCTGGGGCTCGATCAGCCCGCTCGCCTCCTCGGTGCGCAGGGACACGGCCTGCTGGGTGGCGAAGATCGCGGTGACCAGCGCGATCATCCCGGCGAGCAGGGCGAGCAGCGCCTGGACGCCCACGCCCCGCAGGAGGTCGTTCACCCCGCCGGCGGCGTCGTCCAGCAGCTCGGTCATCGCGTCGATCACCGAGCCGTAGAGCAGCCCCGCGAGCACCACCGCGATGGTCCACCCGATGATCGGACCGCGCTGGAGCCGCAGGCCGAGCCCGAGCGGCGACGCGAGGCGCGGGGGTGCATCGGCCGGGCCGGGGCGCTCGGCACGCAGGCCCGCGCCGTGGTCGCGCGTCGACTCGATCCTGGTCGCGACGGCGAGCAGCGCGACGGTGGCCAGCAGGAGCAGCCCGAACGGCCACCACCGGTTGCCGGCGTACGGCTCCATGTTCTGGCCCCACCCGATGGGTGAGGCCCACGTGAGCGCACCGTTGCCGAGGTCGCCGACCATCCGCAGGACGTAGAAGCCGATGATCACCGCGGACGCGAGGGCGTTGGCACCGCGGGAGGTCGACGCCACCTGGCCCGCGACCGCGCCCACGCCGAGCCCGAACAGGCCGACGCCGGTCACGGAGGCGCCGATGACGAACGACCCCGCGATCCCGGTTCCGTCGGGGTCGAGTCCGTTCGACGCGGAGACGAGGGCGATGCCGAGCCCGACCGCGACGCAGAGCAGGCCGATGACCAGCCACGACGCGGTGGAGTAGGCGTGCACGCCCAGCATCCGCGAGCGCAGCAGCTCGGTGCGTCCCACCTCTTCGTCGGCCCGGCCGTTCCTGGTCACCAGGAACGCGGCGCCGATCGCGAGCCCGAGGGCGATCGTCATCCAGCTCTTGGTCCACACCGCGCCGCCGAGGGTGTCCGCCGCGGCGGAGAGGCCCGTCAGGGCCTTGATGCCGGGCGTGTTGGAGAGGGCCGCGAAGTCGTCGAGCGACTGCTGGGTCGGGAACATCTCCGTGTAGTACGACGCCACGTAGGCGAACATGCCGACGAGCACGACGAACCACACCGCGAGCCGCACGCGGTTGCGGCGCACCACGAACCGCGCCATCGGACCGACGCCGGCGAGCGTCGCCGAGCTCGGACGGGGTGCGGTGGACGTGACCTCCGGCACCCGGACGGTGGCGGTCATCGCTCGCTCCCGGTGGCCAGCGCCGCGAGCTCGTCGCCGTAGTGGCGCAGGAACAGGGCCTCCAGCGACGGCGGGTTGGCCTCGAGCGAACGCGGGCTCAGGGCCGCCACCGCGGAGAGCACGGTCGGCAGCTCGGCGTCGTCGACCGCGAACGTCACGCGGCCGTCGACGACCAGGAGGTCGTGCACCCCCGGCAATGTCGCGAGGCCGTCGGCCCCGCGCTCGAGCACCGTGCTCACCTGGGTGCGCGTCAGGTGGCGGAGCTCGGCGATGGTGCCGGACTCGACCGTGACGCCCTCGCGGATGATCGTCACCCGGTCGGCGAGCTTCTCGACCTCGGAGAAGATGTGGCTGGACAGCAGGACGGAGCGTCCGGCGGCCTTCACCTCGCGGATCGACTCGGTGAACGCCGCCTCCATGAGCGGGTCGAGGCCGCTGGTCGGCTCGTCGAGGAGCAGCAGCTCTGCGTCGGAGGCCAGCGCCGCGACGAGCGCGACCTTCTGCCGGTTGCCCTTGGAGTACGTGCGGGCCTTCTTGGTCGGGTCGAGCTCGAACCGTTCGAGCATCGCCTTCTTGCGCTTCGGGTCCAGCGGGCCGGACAGCCGGCACAGGATGTCGATCGCCTCGCCGCCGGTGAGGTTCGGCCAGAGCGTGACGTCTCCCGGGACGTAGGCGACCCGCCGGTGCAGGGCGACCGCGTCGGCCCACGGGTCCCCACCGAGCAGGCTGGCTCGCCCGCCGTCCGCCTTCAGCAGGCCGAGCAGGATGCGGATCGTCGTGGTCTTCCCCGAGCCGTTGGGGCCGAGGAAGCCGGTCACCTGGCCGGTCGGGACCGCCAGGTCGAGGCCGCGCAGGGCGCGGACGGTTCCGAAGCTCTTCTCGAGACCCTCGACCTGGAGGGCCATCGCGGTGGTGGACATGCCTGGTTCCTTCGATTCCTTGCGTGGATGGGGGTGCAGTGCGTCACGCGCTGCGCTCGTCAGGGTCGGGCTCGGACTCCGACCGCGGCGGGTCCCCGATGTAGAGGAGGTAGTCGTCGAGCATCCGTCGGGTGGTGAGGAGGCCCTCGGAGAACAGCTCGAGCGTCGGGAGGATCTGGTCGCGCTGACCGTCCCGGGCCGACATCACGAACTCGTCCGGGGTGGCGCCGGGGGTCGTGAGGAACTGGATGAGCAGCGCGCCCATCGTCTGGTAGGTCAGGTAGCGCAGACGCGCCTCCTCGTCACGCGACGGGCGCACCAGGCCCGTCTCGACGCCCGCCCGCATGACCTCCCGGGCGCTGTCGATGAGGTGCTCGAGGAACTCCTGGGCGGGCTTGCCCCCGGCGTGGATGGCGCGGAGCAGGTAGACGACGAGCGGCGCGGCGGCGCTCGGCCCGGTGAGGTTCGCGAGCAGGTAGGCGCTGGGGTCGGCGAGGCTGTCGGTCTTCAGCGCCTGGTAGTGGCGCAGCACCTCGGCGTCGCACTCCGCACGCAGCGCGGCCTTGGAGCCGAAGTGGTGCGTGATCAGCCCGGGGGAGACGCCGGCCCGCTGAGCGATGGTGCGGAACGAGGCGTCGAAGCCCTCCTCGGCGAAGCACGAGATCGCCGCGTCGCGGATCCTGGCCCGCGCGGTGAGATCGGACGCCGGAGTGCTGCCCGGCGCGGCTATACGCACAACCAGAACGCTATACGCGTGACCAGTCGGGATCAAGGGGCCAGGTCGTCGCCCTCGGGGACGGCCTTCGGCTGGCGCGCTGAGCCTGCCCGGTCGCCTGACTACGCTCCGTCTGCACGATGGGCCTGCGCTCGGGTGCCAAGCGCGGAGCCGACCTGGTCCGCGAGCAGGACGACGACGCGGCGCTGCTCGACGGTCGGCCGCACCACCCGGGTCGACGCGGTGAGCGCGAACCGGCCCTGCAGGACGCCGCCGTGGCTGACGTCCAGCGCGATCACGTCGTCGGTCGGCAAGCCGTGCCGGTCGACGTCGAACTCGGCACCGCGCTGCGTGACCGAGCCGTCGTGGTTCAGCCGGGTCGTCGAGCGCCCCAGCGCCCCCCGGGCCTCGAAGCGGCAGTCGTCGATGTCGAGGATGGCCACGATCTGCTCCCGGACGCGGTTGATCAGAGCCTCCGGCGAGGCCTCGGACTGGGCGACGATGTCCGCGGTGCCGAAGACACCGTCGAGATAGCCCGCGCGCCTGCTCGCCCGGGCCTCCTGACGGCGGCCCCACAACGCGATCTCGCTGACGGCCACACCGACGATCAGCAGCAGAACCGTGGCCTGGATGTCGTCGCCGTTGGTGACCTTGAAGCTGCCGTAGGGCTCGGTGAGGAAGAAGTCGAACCACACGCCCGCCGACAGCGCGGCCACGATGCCGGCCGAACGCATCCCCGTGGCCGCGGCGGTGACGACCAGCAGCACCAGCACCAGTGCCGCCGTGGTGGAGGTCACCTGGTCCCGGAGTGCGTGCAGGGTCGCCGCGACGATCAGGGGTGCGGTGACCGCGTAGACGAGCACCACCTGTCGATGAGACCGGACGAACGACGGACTGTCCACCATCACTCCTGCTCCTGTGCGTGTCCCAGGAACGGCTGGGGAGGTCGAGGTCGACCGACGGTCCGTTCCAGGTGTCTCTCGAGCATGGCGGCGATGAAGCGATGTGCGCCGACAACGTTGCGCTAAGAGTTGCGGCGGTGCCGTCAAGATCCCGTCAAGGCCCCCGGCGACGCCCCGATCGGAGGGGTAGACCAGCGGATGCGGCCCGTGGTGCGGGTCGCCGGGTGGCAGCCACGGGCTTCCGCCCGTCCGCCGTCGAAGGTGCTGTGAGACCCATGGCCGATGTGGCCTTCCTCGCGTTGACCGTGGCGTTCTTCGCCGCAGTCGCGCTCCTCGCCCGCCGGGCAGACCGCTCATGAGCGGGTTCGACATCGCCGGCCTCGTGATCGCCGGCGCACTCCTGGTGTACCTGGTCGCCCAGCTGCTGCGCTCGGACAAGGTCCGATGAGCGCGACGTGGACCGCCGTCGGTCAGATCGGGATCGTCGTCCTGGTCCTGGCCGCCGCGCACAGGCCGCTCGGTGACTACATGTTCCGGGTGATGACCTCGACGAGACATCTCGCCGTCGAACGCGTGGGCTACCGGATCATGCGCGTGGACCCCGACGCGGAGCAGAAGTGGAGCACCTACCTGCTCTCCCTTCTCGGGTTCTCCCTCGCGTCCGTCCTGCTCCTGTTCGGGCTGGGGCGCCTGCAGGACCGCCTTCCGCTCGACATCGGCATGTCGCCGCTGGACCCGGCCGGCGCCTGGAACACGGCCGTCTCCTTCGTCACCAACACGAACTGGCAGTGGTACTCCGGTGAGGCCGCCATCGGGCACCTCATGCAGATGGCCGGGCTCGCCGTGCAGAACTTCCTGTCCGCGGCCGTCGGTGTGGCTGTCGTCGCGGCGCTGGCACGCGGGTTCGCACGGTCGGGCACCGACGGCCGGGTCGGCAACTTCTGGTCCGACCTCGTGCGAGTGACCGTCCGCGTCCTGCTGCCGCTCGCGTTCGTGGCGGCGATCGTCCTGGTGTCTGCAGGCGCCATCCAGAACCTGAGCGCGCACGTCGAGATCACGACTCTGGCCGGTGGAACGCAGTCGGTGCTCGGAGGACCGGTCGCCTCCCAGGAGGCCATCAAGGAGCTCGGGACCAACGGCGGCGGGTTCTTCAACGCCAACTCCGCCCACCCGTTCGAGAACCCGACCCCGTGGACCAACGCCCTCGAGGTCGTCCTCCTGCTGCTCATCCCGTTCAGCCTGCCCCGCACGTTCGGCCGGATCGTCGGCGACCGTCGACAGGGGTGGGCGATCCTGGCGGCGATGTCGACCTTGTGGGTTGCGGCCGTCGGCCTGCTCACGTGGGCCGAGATGGCCGGTCCCGGGCTGGTGCCTGCGGCGGCCGGGGGAGCGATGGAAGGCAAGGAGGTCCGCTTCGGCGAGGCCGCGTCCGCGCTCTTCGCCGCCTCGACGACCATGACCTCGACCGGTGCCGTGAACTCGATGCACGACTCGCTGACTGCCCAGGGAGGCGGTGTCGCCCTCGTGGGGATGCTGCTCGGTGAGGTCTCGCCGGGGGGCGTCGGCAGCGGCCTGTACGGGATGGTCGTGCTGATCATCGTCGCGGTGTTCCTCGCCGGCCTGATGGTCGGGCGGACTCCCGAGTACCTGGGCAAGAAGATCGGCCGCCAGGAGATCACCCTCGTCGCGCTGTACGTGCTGACGATGCCCGCGGTCGTCCTGATCGGCTCCGCCATCGCCATCACGACGCCGGCCGGGCTGGCCGGGCAGCTGCAGGGAGGTCCGCACGGGCTATCGGAGATCGTCTACGCCTTCGCTTCCGCCGGGAACAACAACGGCTCCGCGTTCGCGGGGCTGACCGTCGGCACGCCGTTCTACAACACGCTGCTGGGGCTGGCGATGCTGATCGGACGGTTCGTGCCGATCGCGCTCGTGCTGGCCCTGGCGGGCCGGTTCGCGAGCCAGCGGAGGGTGCCCGAGGGCGCCGGCACCCTGCCGACCCACACGCCGCTGTTCGTCGGCCTCCTGGTCACCGTGACCCTTGTGGTGGTCGGCCTCACCTTCGTTCCCGTCCTGTCCCTCGGTCCCGTCGTGGAGTCCCTGTCATGAGCACAACCACTCTCCAGGCGTCGCAGGTGAAGCCTCACAAGGTCGCTGCTGCACCGTCGACGCTCTCTCCTCGGCAGCTCCTCGCTGCGGTGCCCGGTGCCCTGCGAGGGCTCGACCCCCGCCGGCTGTGGGAGTCCCCGGTCATGTTCGTCGTCGAGGTCGGCGCTGCGTTCACCACCGTTCTCGCGGTCGCCGAGCCCAGCGCGTTCGCGTGGTCCATCGCCGTGTGGCTGTGGCTCACGGTCGTGTTCGCGACGCTCGCCGAGTCCGTGGCGGAAGGGCGCGGCAAGGCGCAGGCCGCGAGCCTGCGGGCCACGCAGCGGGAGACGACGGCCCGCAAGCTCGTGGGACACGACACCACCGAGGTGCCGTCGTCGTCGCTGCGGGTGGGTGACGTCGTGGTCGTCGTCGCAGGGGAGACCATCCCCGGTGACGGGGACGTGATCGAGGGCGTCGCCAGCGTCGACGAGTCCGCGATCACCGGGGAGTCCGCGCCGGTCATCCGCGAGTCGGGAGGTGACCGGTCCGCCGTGACCGGTGGCACGGTGGTCCTCTCGGACCGGATCGTCGTGCGCATCACGGCACCCGCGGGTCACACCTTCGTCGACCGGATGATCGCGCTGGTCGAGGGCTCAGAGCGGCAGAAGACGCCCAACGAGGTGGCCCTGAACGTCCTGCTCACCACCCTGACGATCATCTTCCTGCTCGCGGTGGTCACCCTGCAGCCGTTCGCCGTGTACTCGGGCGCCCGGCAGCCCCTCATCGTGCTGGTCGCACTCCTGGTCTGTCTGATCCCGACGACCATCGGCGCGCTGCTGTCGGCGATCGGCATCGCGGGCATGGACCGCCTGGTGCGCCGCAACGTGCTGGCGATGTCGGGACGGGCGGTCGAGGCTGCGGGTGACGTGGACGTGCTGCTGCTCGACAAGACCGGCACGATCACGCTCGGCAACCGCCAGGCGGCGGACCTGCTGCCGGCGCCGGGAGTCGACCCGGCGGCGCTCGCGGACGCCGCCCAGCTCTCGTCGATGGCCGACGAGACCCCCGAGGGCCGCTCGGTCCTGGTCCTGGTCAAGGAGCGGTTCGGGCTCCGAGAGCGGCCGGAGGGCGACCTCCTCGGCGCCGAGCTGGTTCCGTTCCAGGCGCGGACCCGGATGAGCGGCGTGGACCTCCCCGCGACCGGTGCCCGGCCCTCTCGGCAGGTCCGCAAGGGTGCCGCCGCGGCGGTGACGCACTGGGTCCGGTCGACGGGTGGCCACGCGGGCGCCGAGGTTGCTGCGACGGTCGACGCGATCTCCGCGTCGGGCGGCACACCCCTCGTCGTCGCAGAACAGCTCGGCACCGGGTCGGCGCGCGTCCTCGGCGTCATCCACCTCAAGGACGTCGTCAAGGAGGGCATGCGCGAGCGGTTCGACGCCCTGCGCGCCATGGGCATCCGCACCGTGATGGTCACGGGCGACAACCCGCTCACCGCGAAGGCCATCGGCGACGAGGCGGGCGTGGACGACGTGCTCGCCGAGGCCACGCCGGAGGACAAGCTCGCATTGATCCGGCGCGAGCAGGAGGGCGGTCGGCTCGTCGCGATGGCTGGTGACGGCACCAACGACGCACCTGCGCTAGCCCAGGCCGACGTCGGCGTCGCGATGAACACAGGGACGACCGCCGCGAAGGAGGCCGGCAACATGGTCGACCTCGACTCGAACCCCACCAAGCTGCTGGAGATCGTCGAGATCGGCAAGCAGCTCCTCATCACCCGCGGCGCCCTGACGACGTTCTCGGTGGCGAACGACGTCGCCAAGTACTTCGCGATCCTGCCCGCGATGTTCGTCGTCACGTTCCCGCAGCTCGGCGTGCTGAACGTCATGCACCTGAGCAGCCCGCAGTCGGCCATCCTCTCGGCCGTCGTCTTCAACGCGCTGATCATCGTGGCGCTGCTCCCGCTGGCGCTGCGCGGGGTGCGCTACACCCCGTCGTCGGCCACGGCGCTGCTGCGTCGCAACCTCCTGGTCTACGGGCTCGGCGGCGTCATCGCCCCGTTCGTCGGGATCAAGCTCATCGACCTGCTCGTCACTGCCCTGGGGATGTCCTGATGACCACCGCCACCCGCCCGCACTACTCGACCGGCTCCGACACCATCTCCTTCGCCCGTCAGACCTGGGCCGGGCTGCGGGTGCTGCTCGTGCTCACCGTCGTGCTCGGCTTCGCCTACCCCCTCGCGGTCACCGGCATCTCCCAGCTGCTGTTCCGCTGGCAGGCGAACGGATCGCTCGTGTCATCGACGGGGGAGCGCGTCACGTCGCCCGACGACGCGGTGGGCTCCCTGCTGATCGGGCAGGCCTTCGACGGCCCGGAGTGGTTCCACCCGCGGCCGTCGGCCGCCGGCGACGGCTACGACACCCTGGCGTCGGCCGGGTCGAACCTCGGCCCGCTCAACCCGGACCTCCTCGCGGCCGTCGAGGAACGACGGGAAGCCGTGGCAGCCGAGGAGTCCGTCGACCCGGTCGACGTGCCGGTCGACGCGCTCACGGCGTCCGCATCCGGGCTCGACCCGGACATCTCTGCGGAGTACGCGCAGCTCCAGGTCGCCCGCGTCGCACGTGAGCGAGGGCTGTCCCAGGACGACGTCCGGGCGGTGGTCGACGCCGCGACCGTCGGCCGTGACCTCGGTGTGCTCGGCGAGACCCGGGTGAACGTGCTCCGCCTGAACCTCGCACTGCAGACAATGGGCTCATGACTCGACCTGCCGACGGCGGCTCCGCTCCCCGACGGGGGCGGCTGACCGTCTACCTGGGTGCCGCCCCTGGCGTCGGCAAGACGTACGCGATGCTGGACGAGGCCCACCGCCGGCTGTCCCGTGGCACGGACGTGGTGGTCGGCCTCGTCGAGGACCACGGGCGGCTCGCGACGGCGGCGCTGCTCGACGGGCTCGAGGTCCTGCCGCGCCGGGTCCTGACCTACCGCGAGAGCGAGTTCACCGAGCTGGACGTCGACGCGGTCCTTGCGCGGGCGCCGCAGGTGGCGATGATCGACGAGCTCGCGCACACCAACGTTCCCGGCAGCGCGCACCCCAAGCGGTGGCAGGACGTGCACGACATCCTCGCGGCCGGCATCGACGTGGTCACGACGGTCAACGTGCAACACCTGGAGTCACTGAACGACGACGTCGAGGCCATCACCGGAGTGAGACAGCGGGAGACGGTGCCGGACCACGTCGTGCGCGATGCGGACCAGATCCAGCTGGTGGACCTCGCGCCGGAGGCCCTGCGCCGCCGGCTCGCGCACGGGAACGTCTACCGGGCCGAGCAGATCGATGCCTCGCTCACGCAGTACTTCCGCGTCGGCAACCTCACCGCGCTGCGCGAGCTGGCCTTGCTGTGGCTGGCGGACCGGGTCGACGACGCGCTGACCACCTACCGACGGGACCACCGGATCGAGTCGCCGTGGCCCGCCCGCGAGCGCGTCGTCGTGGCAGTCACCGGCGGACCGGAGGGGGACACCCTCCTGCGGCGCGGGGCGCGGATCGCTCAGCGCGCGGCCGGCTCGGAGCTCCTCGCCGTGCACGTGCTGGCCACCGACGGGCTGCCGAGCGCCCCGCCCGCCAGGATCGCCGAGCAGCGCAGGCTCGTCGAGTCCCTCGGCGGCACGTTCCACACGGTCGTCGGGGAGGACGTCCCGAGCGCCGTCGTCGACTTCGCGCGCGGGGTGAACGCCACGATGATCGTGGTGGGCGTGTCCCGGCGCAGCCGGTGGCGGGAGGCGGTCCGGGAGAGCAACGGCACCGAGGTCGCGCGCCTCGCCGGGATGATCGACGTGCACCTGGTGACCCACGAGCGTGCCCGCGCCGGAGGCCGACGGACGGGCCGCGGCTCCGCGCTGTCCGGCCCGCGCCGGACCGCCGGCTGGCTGGTCGCCCTGCTCGGTCCCGTCCTGCTCACGCTGCTGCTCTCGGCCATGGGCGACCTCGTGAGCCTTCCCACCGACCTCATGCTCTTCCTCGCGCTCACCGTGCTGGTCGCCCTCGTCGGCGGGCTCTGGCCGGCCATCGTCAGCGCGATCGTCGGCTTCCTGCTGCTCAACTGGTTCTTCACGCTCCCCACCGGGAGGCTCACCATCGCCGAACCCGAGAACGCGCTCGCCCTGGGGGTGTTCGTGCTGGTCGCCGCCGGTGTCGCTTCCGTGGTGGACCTCGCGGCCCGGCGGACGACCGAGGCGTTCCGGGCCCGCGCCGAGGCGTCCGCCCTGGCTGCCATCTCCCGGTCGGTCCTGTCGGGGGAGGACACCGCCGCCGCGCTGGTCGCCCGGCTGCGGGAGACGTTCACGCTCGAGGCGGTCTCGCTGCTCGCGAGGAGCGGCGCCGGGTGGGAGGTCCTGGCGACGGACGGCGTCGACCCCGCGCGCGACCCCGAGGCGGCTCAGGTGGTGCTCGTCGTCGACGACGAGCGGGTGCTCGCCCTGACGGGTCGCGTGCTGCCGGCGAGCGACCGACGGGTGCTGGAGGCGTTCGCCTCGCAGGTCGGGATCGTGCTGGAGCAGGAGCGCCTCCGGGCGCAGGCGGAGCAGGCACGGATCCTCGGCCAGGCCGACGCGACCCGCACGGCGCTGCTGGCCGCCGTCTCGCACGACCTCCGCACCCCGCTGGCGACCATCAGGGCGTCGGTCGACGGTCTGACGTCGACGGACCTCGACCTCGACGACGCCGACCGGGCGGCCCTGGTCGGGACCCTCGAGGAGTCCACCGCGCGCCTGGAGCGCCTCATCGACAACCTGCTCGACCTGTCCCGGTTGCAGACCGGTAGCGTCCGACCCGTGCTGCGGGCGACGAGTCTCGACGAGATCGTGCCCTTCGCGATCGAGGGCTACCCACCCGGCACGGTCGTGCTCGACGTACCGGACGACCTGCCGCTCGTGCACACCGACCCCGGGCTCCTGGAGCGCGTCGTCGCCAACCTCGTCTCCAACGCGGTGCGGCACGCGAAGACCGGCAGCCCGGTGGTGGTGGCGTCGGCCGTGGTCGGCAACGACGTCGTCGTCCGGGTGGTCGACGACGGCCCGGGCGTGCCCGACGACGTCAAGGAGCATATGTTCGCGGCTTTCCAGCGGTTGGGGGACACCACCGGGAACGGGCTGGGACTGGGGCTCGCGGTCGCCGACGGGCTCGCGACCGCCGTCGGAGCCGAGCTGAGCGTCGAGGACACCCCCGGCGGTGGTCTCACGATGCTCGTGACGGTTCCCCTCGCGGCGTCGGCAGCCTGATGGCCGGCAACAAGATCCTCGTGGTCGACGACGAGCCCGGGCTCGCGCACGCCCTGTCGATCACGCTGCGCGCCGCCGGCTGGGACGTGAGGACGGCGGGCGACGGAGCCTCGGCGATCTCGGCCGCGGCGTCGCACGCCCCCGACGTCGTGCTGCTCGACCTCGGCCTGCCGGACATGAGCGGGCTCGACGTCATCACGGCGATCCGCGGCTGGAGCCACGTGCCGATCGTGGTTCTCTCCGCCCGGCAGCACGGCGAGGACAAGGTCGACGCCCTCGACGCCGGGGCCGACGACTACGTCACCAAGCCGTTCGCCATGAACGAGCTCCTCGCCCGCCTGCGCGCCGCGGTCCGGCGGGCGTCCGTCCCCTCCGACACCGAGGACGCGGTCGTCACCGCGGGATCACTGACCGTCGACCTCGCGCGCCGGCGTGTTCTCCGGGACGGTGTCGAGGTGCGGTTGAGCCCCACCGAGTGGTCGATGCTCGAGGTCCTGGTCCGCAACCGCGGCCGGCTCGTGGGCCGCGTCCAGCTCCTCCAGGAGGTCTGGGGTCCGGGGTACTCCGACGAGACCCACTACCTGCGCGTGTACTCCGCACTGCTCCGCCGCAAGCTGGAGGAGGACCCGGCGCACCCGCGGCACATCATCACGCAGCCGGGCATGGGGTACATCTTCGAGACGTGACCGGCCATGGCCCTGTCGCCGCTTGGCCGCGGCCGTCGGCGAGCTCGCGTGCTCAGGACGACGCCGCCTCGCGGACGGCCGCGGCCAAGCGGTCCACCGCCTCATCCAGGCGTGCGTCGACCAGGTTGCCGTACCCGACGACGAGCGCCGGGGGACGGGCCGTGGCCCCGACGCGATAGCGACCTGCCGGCACCACACGCACGTCGCGTCGCGCAGCCAGCCGGGCCACGCGGTCCTCGTCGACCCTGGGCGGCAGCCCCAGCACGACGTGCAGTCCCGCGGCGAGCCCCGTCACGGG
The DNA here is from genome assembly GCF_056405535.1 of Cellulomonas sp. P1_G12_2. Classification (NCBI taxonomy): domain Bacteria; kingdom Bacillati; phylum Actinomycetota; class Actinomycetes; order Micrococcales; family Cellulomonadaceae; genus Cellulomonas; species Cellulomonas sp. P1_G12_2. The sequence goes on from NZ_JBFUBX010000001.1 coordinate 1,193,324, forward strand.
CAGGCCCGGCAGCGATCGCTCGAGCGCGGCGAGCAGCGCCGCCCGTCGGCGCCGGTACCGAGCGCGGGCCGAGCGGAGGTGCCGGTCGTAGCCCCCGTCGGTGAGCAGCGCGGCGCAGGCGAGCTGGTGCAGCGACGGCGGAGCGCTCGCGTCGACGTCGAGCCCCGCGCGCGCGGCGGGGACGTCGTCAGGAGGGACCAGCCACCCCACCCCGAGCCCTGGAGCGAGCGTCTTGCTCCACGAACCCACCAGGGCGACGCGGTCCGGCGCGAGCGCGCGCAGGGCCGCCACCGGGCGGCGGTCGTAGCGGAACTCGGCGTCGTAGTCGTCCTCGACGATCACTCCGTCGACGGAGCGGGCCCATCGCACGAGCGCCTCACGCCGCGTCGGGGCGAGCGCGGCGCCGACGGGGAACTGGTGGGAGGGCGTCACCAGAGCGGCGCGAGCGCCGGTGCGCTCGGCCGCCTCGACGAGCGCGTCGGTGTCCACCCCGTCCTCGTCGACCGGCACCGGCACGGGGTGCAGGCCGGCAGCCGCGGCGACGTCGCGCAGTCGCGGCCAGCTCGGGTCCTCGACGAGCACCGAGCCGTGGCCCGCGGCGCGCAGGGATCTCGCCAGGCGCGTCATGCCCTCCGTCGCGCCGTGCGTCACGACGACGGCGTCCGCATCGACGAGCACCGCACGGGTCACGGCCAGGCGATCGGCGAGAGCCTGCCGCAGCGAGGGCACACCGCGGGGGTCCGGCGCGACGAGGTCGCCCGGGGTGGCGGACGCGACGGCGGTGCGCACCGCCGAGACCCAGGCCGCACGCGGAAGGTGGCGCAGGTCCGGCACGCCCGGCCCGAGGTCGTACGCGGCCCGCGGGTGGACCGCGTGGTCGGGAGCTCGGGTCGGCGTGAGGGTGGGCCACGAGGTGGACGCGACGCGGGTGCCTGCGCCCGTGCGGGCGTCCAGCATGCCCTCGGCCACGAGGCCGCCGTACGCCTGCGTGACCACCCAGCGCGAGACGCCCAGGTCACGGGCCAGGGCCCTGCTCGGCGGCACCGGGTCGCCCGGGCGGAGGCGTCCCTCGCGCACCGCAGCACGCAGTGCCCGCTCGAGCGCGACATGAACCGGCTGGCCGCCCTCGAGGCTGACGAGCGCGTCGCCGACCCACCGATTGGTCTGGTCGTCTGCCACAGGAATGGACCGTACTCCCGGTCCGCTGCGCGCCTAGCGTCGAACCTGTCACCAGAACGCACGAGGAGAACACCATGCAGCAGCGCACCATCGGCTCCGGCCCCACCTCCACCGACGTCAGCGTTCTGTGCCTCGGCACCATGCGCTTCGGTACGCACACCCCGCGCGAGACGGCCTTCGAGGTCCTCGACCGCTTCGTGGATGCCGGCGGCACGTTCCTCGACACCGCGAACAACTACAACGCCTGGGACGCGGGCGGCCACGGGCACGAGAGCGAGGACGTGATCGGCGCCTGGCTGGCGTCGCGCGGGCTGCGGGACCGCGTCCGCATCGCGACGAAGTGCGGCGCCGCCAAGAAGGACCCGGCGCTGCCCCTGTCGGGCACACCCCCGACGAACTACCAGGGCCTGGCCGCCGAGACCATCCACCGCGAGGCCGCCACGAGCCTTCGCCACCTGGGAGTCGACCGGATCGACGTCTTCTACGGGCACGTGGACGACCGCGACACCGCCCTGGAGGAGACCGTCGGAGCCTTCGGCAAGCTCGTGGCCGACGGGGTGATCGGCGTGCCGGGCATCTCCAACGTCACGACGTGGCGCGTCGTCGAGGCACGCGAGACCGCCGCCCGCCTGGGCGTCGAACCGTACGGCCTCGTCCAGCAGCAGGGCGGCTACGTGTACCCGAGCCCGACGCCGTTCCGGTCCAACTGGGTGTCCGGCGACCTGCTCGACTACGCCGCGTCCGCGGGTGCCGACGGTCGCCCGCCGCTCGCCGTGACCGTGTACTCGCCGCTGCAGCAAGGGGCGTACACGCGCAACGACAAGTCCCTGTTCGGCGGCGCCGACCACCCGAGCAGCCGGCGTCGGGTCGAGGTGCTGCGCGAGATCGCGCGCGACGCCGGCGCCACGGCGAACCAGGTCGCGCTCGCGTGGCTGCTCGGTGGGCCGACGCCCGTCATCCCGATCGTCGGCGCCCACTCGGTCGCGCAGCTCGACGAGTCGTTGGGCGCGCTCGACCTCGTGCTCGACGACGAGCTGCGCACCCGGCTCGACGAGGCCTGACGAGCGTCGCGTCCCCGCCGTCAGCCTGCGACTGACCCCGGACAAGGCGATCGCCCGGGCTGGCAGATCAGCGGGAGAGGCCGCGTGTGGATCGTCGGTGCCGGACAGGCCGAGCGAATTGACGGCGAGTTGAGTGGCGATCGCGAGGTAGCGTCCGCCCATGTCGGAGCCACTTGGTCGACCAGACGGAGAATCGTCGCCGTGCGACTACTGCGGCGCGCCAGTGCCGAAGGCATGGTTCGGACTCGAAGTGCAGCAGCCGCGGCCGCGAGTGCCGGGACGCCATGTCGACGACTGGCAGTGGCTCGACGTCATCTTCTGCAGTCAGGAACACGCGGCACTGTGGCTCGCGGTACCCCTCCCGACTCCAGAGCCGCGGGCGACGTCCCACGTGGTCGTCGGGCCCACCTGGGGAGAGCGCATCGGGTGGGCTCTCATGGCCGGCGCGGTGCTCGGTGTCCTGGGTCTCGCCGTCCTGGGCGGGTTCACGGCCGTCCGGTACATCCAGTCCATGGGCTGAGGCATCCGTGCCGTTGGCAGGTGGAGTCGATCGCTTCTCGAGGACACTGGTACGTGTGACGACGACGGCCGACGACCACCTGAGCAGGTTGCGAGGAGCGGACTACTTCTCCGGCGCAGTCGAGGAGCTCGTTGCCTCGGAAGGCGTCGAGGCAGTGCTGGCGCTGGCCGAGTCGTGGGGGTCCTCCGACGACGTTGAGGTCCGAGGTATCGCCCTCGGTGCCCTGGGCGACATGGCGAGCCCTGAGGCTCCCCGCGCAGCGGCGCTGATCCTCGAGCAGGTTCGTCGGGTCTCGGAACCGGACGACGCTTGGCTGCGCTGGCGGGCCGCGGGTGCTGTGTGGGCCGTTGCGCACGCCCTGCCGGCAATGCGTCCGGACGTCGCCGACACGTTGCGGCACGCGGCCCTGGCCGAGCTCTTGCGCTTCGCCGAGGATGAGGACGACGAGGTCCGTCACGAGGTGGCCGTCGGACTTCCCGGGTTGCTCGGCGCGGACGCTGAACCCATGGACCCGGGGGTCGAAGCCCTCGTGCGCCTATTTCACGACCCCGAGGCCCGCAGCTGGGCGGTCTTCGCGTTCACCGACCAGCTGACGGTCGATTCGCCCAGAATCCGCGACGAGCTGCTCGCCGTCGCGACGCAAGACCTTGGTGGCGAAGCCGCGGCGGAAGCCGCCGACGCACTGGCCCAGCGTGGGGACACCCGTGTGATCCCAGTGCTGCTGCGGCAGCTCGCCCACGACGACGTCTCCGACCTGTGGATCGGCGTGGCGGCCACGATGCCCGACCCTGTCCTGCTTCCGGCCCTCGAACACCTCAAGGCCATCGGATGGGCCGCCCGCACGATTGACCCCGCGGACATGACCTACGGCTACCCCGAGGGCGCCCACTGGCTCGACGTGGCCATCGCTGCAGCACAAGAACGTCGCGATGCCTTGCGAGCTTGAGCGCTCCTGAACCGTGGAGTGCCCTCCGTCGCCAAGATCGCTGCAGGACTGCAGGTGACCGTCCGATTCGTGCTCGATCTGACCTGCACTGATGTGTGCCCGCGAAAGGACTCGAACCTTCGACCTTCTGCTCCGGAGGCAGACGCTCTATCCACTGAGCTACGCGGGCCGGGCACCGGACCCGGGGGTCCATGCGGTGCACGACACTACCAGCCGCGGCTCACTCGCCCAGCAGCGCGGACAGGTAGCGGGTGGTCTCGTCGGCGGCCTTGCCGTCATCGCCCGCGACGACGGCCTCCACCAGGGCGTCGTGGGCGTCGTGCCCGTGGGTGTCCGTGACGAAGTTGAACCGGATGTTCTCGCCGATGGCGTCGAGGAGGTTCTCGTACAGGGTCACCAGGACGGGGTTGGCGGCGGCGCGGACGATCGCGCGGTGCAGGTCGAGGTCCGTCGCGACCATCGCCTCGAGGTTGCCCGCGTGGTAGGCGGCCGCACGGTCGTCCCGACGCTGGAGCAGGCCGGTCGCGTCCGTCGGGGTGCGGCGCCGGGCGGCGAGGCGGGCGGCCTCCACCTCGAGCGCTCGTCGGACCTCGACGACGTCGCGCTGCCGGGCGTCGCCGATCTGCCGGCCCATGCTGGCGGCGAGCTCGTAGCGGGAGACGACGAAGGTGCCGGAGCCCTGGCGCCGCTCGAGGAGCCCGGCGTGCACGAGCGACTGCACGGCCTCGCGCACGGTGTTGCGGCCGACACCGAGGAGGTCAACGAGGGCGGGCTCGGGCGGGATCCGTGCCCCGACCGGCCACTGCTCCGACTCGATCCGTCTGCGGAGCTCCTCCACCGCGGTGTCGATGAGTCCGGTCCGTCGCACCATCCGGTCAGGCTCCGTTCCCAGGCATGCGGTGCAGTCAACACCGGGGGATCGGCCGGCGCCATACCTCCAGCGGATGATCTGCGGGATCCCCGTTCCCGCTGCATAAGGGCTCTGTCCGGCTCGGTACCCTTCTCCGGTGACCCCCGCTCAGCTCTCCGAGGCCCTCCGGGCCGCCCTCGTGCACGCCGTCGACGACGGCACGTTCGCCCTCGACCCCGCCGCGATCCCCGCGACGGTGCACCTCGAGCGACCGCGGCAGCGCGAGCACGGCGACTGGGCCACCAACGTGGCGATGCAGCTGGCCAAGAAGGCCGGCACCAACCCGCGCGCGTTCGCTGAGGAGCTGGCGCGCCGACTCACGAACACCGAGGGAGTCTCCGCCGTCGAGGTGGCCGGCCCCGGCTTCCTCAACATCCGGCTCGACGCGGCCGCGGCCGGCGAGCTGGCCCGGTCCGTCGTGGCGCAGGGCACGCAGTACGGGCAGAACGAGACGCTGGCCGGTGTCGCGCTCAACCTCGAGTTCGTGTCCGCCAACCCGACGGGCCCGCTGCACATCGGCGGCGTCCGCTGGGCGGCCGTCGGCGACAGCCTCGCGCGGGTGCTGCAGGCGTCCGGCGCGGCGGTGACGCGGGAGTACTACTTCAACGACCACGGTGCGCAGATCGACCGCTTCTCCCGCTCGCTGCTGGCCCGCGCCCTCGGCCAGGATGCGCCCGAGGACGGCTACGGCGGCGCCTACATCACGGAGATCGCCGAGCAGGTGGTGGCCGACGCCCTCGCCGCGGGGGAGCCCGACCCGCGCACGCTGCCCACGGACGACGCCAACGAGGCGTTCCGGGCGCGCGGCGTGGAGCTCATGTTCGCCGAGATCCGCCAGTCGCTGGAGAGCTTCGGCGTCGAGTTCGACGTGTACTTCCACGAGGACTCGCTGCACGAGTCGGGTGCCGTCGACCACGCGATCGCCCGGCTGCGCGAGCTCGGCCACATCTTCGAGGCGGACGGCGCCACCTGGCTGCGCACCACGACGTTCGGCGACGACCGCGACCGCGTGATCATCCGGTCCAACGGCGAGGCGGCGTACATCGCGGGCGACATCGCGTACTACCTGGACAAGCGGGAGCGCGGCTTCGACCGGGTCGTCATCATGCTCGGCGCGGACCACCACGGGTACATCGGCCGCATGATGGCGATCTGCGCGGCGTTCGGGGACACCCCGGGCGTCAACCTGGAGATCCTCATCGGCCAGCTGGTCAACCTGGTGAAGAACGGCGCCCCGGTCCGGATGAGCAAGCGCGCCGGCACCGTGGTCACCATCGACGACCTGGTCGACGCGGTCGGCGTGGACGCTGCCCGGTACGCGCTGGCGCGCTCGTCTGCGGACTCGATGATCGACCTCGACCTCGACCTGCTCACCCGTGCGACCAACGAGAACCCCGTGTTCTACGTCCAGTACGCGCACGCGCGCACGGTCAACGTCGGTCGCAACGCCGCCGAGGCCGGGGTGCGCCGCGAGGACGGGTTCGACGCGGCGCTGCTCGACCACCAGAGCGAGTCGGTGCTGCTGGGCAGCATCGCCGAGTTCCCGCGGGTCGTCGCGCAGGCCGCCGAGCTGCGCGAGCCGCACCGCGTCGCGCGGTACCTCGAGGAGCTCGCAGGCAGCTATCACAAGTGGTACGACCAGCGCCGCGTCGCGCCGTTCGGCGACGAGGAGGTCGGCGACGTGCACCGCACCCGCCTGTGGCTCAACGACGCCACCCGCCAGGTGCTGGCCAACGGTCTGGGGCTGCTCGGCGTCACCGCCCCGGAGCGGATGTGACCACCTTCATCCCCGGCGAGCCCTGGTCCACCGGGGTCGCGCGGGCGGCCGACGGGTCGGTCACGGTCGGGGGCGTCGGTGTCCGCACGCTCGCCGCGCAGCACGGCACCCCGGCCTACGTCCTCGACGAGGCGGACCTGCGCGCGCGTGCGCGCGGCTACCGGCGCGCGTTCGAGACCGCGTTCGCGGAGATCGGCGCCGGCATCGACGTCTACTACGCGGGCAAGGCGTTCCTGTCCGTGGCGGTCGCGCGCTGGGTGCACGAGGAGGGCCTGCGCGTGGACACCGCGACCGGCGGCGAGCTCGCGGTCGCGCTGCGTGCGAGGGTCCCGGGTGCGCACATCGGGCTGCACGGCAACAACAAGTCGGACGCGGAGATCGCGCGGGCGCTGGACGCGGGGGTCGGCCGGATCATCGTCGACTCGCTGGTGGAGATCGACCGGGTGGCCGACGCGGTCGCCGCCCGCGGGGGAGCGCCGGCGCCGGTGATGGTGCGGGTGACCACCGGGGTGCACGCCGGCGGCCACGAGTACATCTCGACCGCGCACGAGGACCAGAAGTTCGGCCTCTCGATCGCGTCGTCCGACGGCGACAGCCCGGCGATGCAGGGCCTGCTGAAGGTCCTCGCCCGGCCCGAGCTGCGCCTGCTGGGCATCCACTCGCACATCGGCTCGCAGATCCTGGACCCCTCGGGGTTCGAGGTGGCGGCGCGGGCGGTGCTCACCCTGCGCGCCCGGCTGGCCGAGCGCACCGGGATCCAGGTCGACGAGGTCGACCTCGGCGGCGGGTACGGCATCGCGTACCTGCCCGGGGACGTCGCGCTCGACCCCGACCGGATCGCCAAGGCCGTCGCCAGCTCCGTCGAGGCGTCCAACGCGGAGCTGGGCACCGCGCTGCCGCGGTTCTCCATCGAGCCGGGTCGCGCGATCGTCGGCCCCGCGGGACTGACCCTCTATACGGTCGGCACGGTCAAGCCGGTCCGGCTCGACGACGGCCGCACCCGCACCTACGTGTCGGTCGACGGCGGGATGAGCGACAACCTCCGTCCCGCCCTGTACGGCGCGCGGTACCACGCGGAGGTCGTCGGCCGGCGGGCGAGCACCCAGACCGTGCTCGCGCGGGTGGTCGGCAAGCACTGCGAGAGCGGCGACATCGTCGTGCACGAGGTCCAGCTTCCTGCCGACGTGCGCGCCGGGGACCTGCTCGCCGTCGCGGCCACGGGCGCGTACGGCCGGTCGATGGCGTCCAACTACAACCACGTCCCGCGCCCGCCCGTCGTCGCGGTGTCGAAGGGGACCAGCCGGGTGATCGTGCGCCGCGAGACCGAGGACGACCTCCTGGCGCTCGACCTCGGCTGAGCCGCCCACCCGTCGGACCAGGCGTCCCGCCCGTCGGGACGCACCCCTATCCTGGGGGCGCTCTCGACCCATCCGACTGGAGGCCGTCCCGTGCCCTCGCCCGTGCCCGCCCATCCGCCCCTGCGCGTCGCCGTCCTCGGGTGCGGTGTCGTCGGCACGGAGGTGGTGCGGCTGCTCACGACGCAGGCGTCGGACCTGGCATCCCGTGCGGGCGCGCCCCTCGAGCTGGTCGGGGTCGCGGTGCGCGACGTCGACGTCGAGCGCGACCCGGTGGTCGACCGCGCCCTGCTGACCGCCGACGCGGAGTCGTTGGTCGAGCGCGCCGACGTGGTGGTCGAGGTCATGGGCGGCATCGAACCCGCGCGGAGCCTGCTGCTGCGGGCCATCGCCGGCGGCGCGTCCGTGGTGACCGCCAACAAGGCCCTGCTCGCGCAGGACGGCCCCACGCTCTACGCGGCTGCCGACGAGGCCGGAGTGGACCTGTACTTCGAGGCGGCGGTCGCCGGGGCGATCCCGATCGTCCGCCCGGTGCGCGAGTCGCTCGCGGGGGACCGCGTGACGCGCGTGCTCGGCATCGTGAACGGCACCACCAACTACGTGCTCGACAAGATGGCCTCCGAGGGCCTCGACCTGGACCAGGCGGTCAAGGAGGCCCAGGCGCTCGGCTACGCGGAGGCGGACCCGACCGCCGACGTCGAGGGGTACGACGCCGCCGCGAAGGCCGCGATCCTCGCCTCGCTCGCGTTCCACACCCGCGTCTCGATCGACGACGTGTCCCGCGAGGGCATCACGTCGCTGACGGCCGACGACGTCCTGTGGGCCGAGCGCACCGGCTACGTGCTCAAGCTGCTGGCCATCGCGGAGCGCGGCACCGCCGACGGGGTGGACGGCGTGCAGGTGCGGGTGCACCCCGCCCTCGTCCCGGTCAGCCACCCGCTCGCCGGGGTGCGCGGTGCCTACAACGCGGTCTTCGTCGAGGCGGAGGCCGCGGGTGAGCTCATGTTCTACGGCCGCGGCGCCGGCGGGGAGCCCACCGCGTCAGCCGTGCTCGGGGACGTGGTCTCGGTCGCCCGGCACCGCGTGCTCGGCGGCAAGGGTCCGATCGAGTCGCGCTACGCCGAGCTTCCGGTCCTGCCTGCCGCTGCGGCGCGCACCCGCTACCAGGTGCGCCTCGAGGTGGCCGACCGCCCGGGCGTGCTCGCGCAGGTGGCCACCGTCCTCGCCTCGCACGACGTCTCGATCGAGGCCGTGCGCCAGTCGCCGGCCTCCGAGACGCCCGAGGCCGACTTCGCGCGCCTGGTGATCACCACGCACGCGGCCCCCGAGCACGCGCTGCGCAGCACTGTCGACGCCATCGCCGGCCTCGACGTCGTGCGTCGTGTCGTGTCCGTCCTGCGAGTCGAGGGAGCCTGATGGCCCACCAGTGGCGCGGCGTCATCGCCGAGTACGCCGACCGCCTGCCCGCGCACGTCCAGGAGCGCATCATCACGCTGGGGGAGGGCGGCACGCCGCTCGTCCCGTCGCCGACGCTCTCGCAGCGCACGGGCGCCGAGGTGTTCATCAAGGTCGAGGGCATGAACCCGACCGGGTCGTTCAAGGACCGCGGCATGACGACGGCGATGTCCGCCGCGGCCGGTCGTGGCGCGAAGGCCGTGGTGTGCGCGTCCACCGGCAACACGTCCGCGTCCGCGGCGGCCTACGCCACCCGCGCGGGCATGGTCTGCGCGGTGCTGGTGCCGGACGGCAAGATCGCGATGGGCAAGCTCAGCCAGGCGATCGCCCACGGAGCCACGCTGCTGCAGGTCGACGGCAACTTCGACGACTGCCTGATCGCCGCCCGCAAGCTCGCCGAGGCGTACCCGGTCGAGCTGGTGAACTCGGTGAACCCCGACCGCATCGAGGGCCAGAAGACCGGTGCGTTCGAGATCGTCGACGCCCTCGGCGACGCCCCCGACATCCACGTGCTCCCTGTGGGCAACGCCGGCAACATCACCGCGTACTGGAAGGGCTACCGCGAGTACGCGGGGCTCGACGCCGGTGCCGCGCACCCCGCGGTCGCCACGCGCACCCCGATCATGTGGGGCTTCCAGGCCGCCGGCGCCGCGCCCATCGTCAAGGGCCACCCGATCGACCAGCCCGAGACCATCGCCACGGCCATCCGGATCGGCAACCCCGCGTCCTGGCTGCAGGCCGAGGAGGCGCGGGACGTGTCCGGCGGGCTCATCGAGGCGGTCACCGACGAGCAGATCCTCGCCGCGCACCGCGTGCTCTCCGCGGAGGTCGGCATCTTCGTGGAGCCCGCCTCGGCGTCCGGCGTCGCGGGCCTGCTGATGCTCAGCGAGCAGGGTCGCGTGCCCGCCGGGGCCCGCATCGTCATCACGGTCACCGGGCACGGCCTCAAGGACCCGCAGTGGGCGCTGCGCACGCCGGACGGCAGCGACGTCGTCCCCGTGCGCATCTCGTCCGACGTGGTGTCCATCGCCACCGCCCTCGGCCTGGACTGAGGCCCCGCGATGCGCCTGGGTGCGGACCACGTCCGCGTCCGCGTCCCCGCGACCAGCGCCAACCTCGGTCCCGGTTTCGACGCGTTCGGCATCGCCCTCGGGCTGTACGACGAGCTCGAGGTGCGGGCGCTCGGTGCACCGGGCGTCAAGGTCGAGGTCACGGGGGAGGGCGCCGGTCAGGTGCCCGACGACGAGCAGCACCTGGTGGTCAGCTCGCTGCGGGCCGCGCTCGACCTCGTCGGGGCCTCGCAGGCGGGCCTGCACCTGGTCTGCCACAACCGCATCCCGCACGGTCGGGGGCTCGGCTCGTCCGCCGGGGCGGTCGTCGCGGGGATCGTCGCCGCGCGCGGGCTGATCGCGGAGCCGTACGCCCTGTCCGACGACGTGGTGATCGACCTCGCCGCGCAGATCGAGGGGCACCCCGACAACGCGGCTCCGGCGGTGCTCGGCGGCGCGACGCTCGCGTGGCGTGACGACCGGTTCCGGGCGATCGATCTCGCCGTCCACGACGACCTCGCGCTGCTGGCGGTCGTCCCGCCGAACCACCTGTCCACCAAGGCCGCTCGGGGCGTGCTGCCCGCGACCGTCCCGCACACCGACGCCGCGTTCCAGGCAGGGCGGGCAGCTCTGCTGGTCGAGGCGCTCGGGCGGCGTCCGGACCTGCTGCTCACCGCGACGCAGGACCGGCTGCACCAGGAGTACCGGCGTGCCGTGATGCCCGGTTCGCTCGCGCTCGTCGACGTGCTCCGGGCGAATGGCGTGGCCGCGGTGGTGTCCGGAGCCGGGCCGACCGTCCTGGTGCTCGCGAGGCGCACGGGGACCGGCACGACCGACGCGGACGACGCCGTGCGCGCCGCGTTCGGCGGCGCCATGGGGGGCTGGCAGATCCTGCCGCTCCCGGTGGATCGCACCGGCGCGACCGTCCAGCGCGTGGTCTGACGGGTGAAGTACACGCCGGTTGTTCACTCGGTCTGGCGGCGGTTCCGACAGTGATAGCATCGAAACGTTCCCCGGATCTCGTCCTCTGGTAACCCGCGTCGTACGTGACCGGCCGCCGCAGAATGAGTAGACGACCCGAGAACGATCCAGCCCACCGTGCGCAGACGTCGTCGTACGCAGCGCGTGTGTGGCTCCAGCACCGTCCAGGTCACCTCGACCGGACGTCGGCCGATCCCCGAACCATCGGGTCCCGGCCACTGACGAGGGGAAGGGTCCTTCGTGACAGACATCATCGAGCCCGCCGTGAGCAACTCCGGTGGGTCCGCCCGCAGCGCCGGCATCTCGGCGCTCCGGCTGCCCGAGCTGCAGGCCATGGCCTCGCAGCTGGGCGTCAAGGGCACGTCCAAGATGCGCAAGGGCGACCTCGTCCAGGCCATCGCGGACGCTCGTGGCGGCTCGCGCCCGCAGGCGCTCGAGCCGCGCCGTGACCAGAGTGTCGCCGTGGCCGAGGAGCCGACGCGCAGCGCGCGCGCACCCCGGACCGAGGCCCCCCAGCTCGACCTCGGTGGCGACTCCGCCCCGGCGCAGCAGGACCGCGGGAGCAGGGCACCGCGCGGCGACGCGCTCGCCGGCCTCGAGGCCGCGCTGGACGCCAAGCTCGCTCCCGTCGAGCAGCGGGACGACCGTGCCGCGCGTGCGGCCGACGCCGTCGGCGTCGTGACCGGTGAGCGGCGCTCGCGCCGGGCCGGCCGCGGGGCGGGTGCACCGCAGGGCGACGAGGCCGACCGCGCGCAGAGCAACGGCCAGCAGGCCGACCGCCAGCAGGCCGACCGTGCGCAGGGTGACCGCCAGCAGGCGGACCGCCAGCAAGGTGACCGCCAGCAGGGTGACCGCCAGCAGGGCAGCCAGCAGCGCGACACCCGCCAGCAGGCCGCGAACCCGCCGCAGGGCGCCCCGCAGGGCACCCCACCGCGTCGCGAGCAGGACGAGGACGGACTCGACGAGCGCGGCGGCCGTCGTCGGCGCTCGCGCGACCGCTACCGGGACCGCGACCGTGACCGCAAGGGCCGCGGCACCCGCGGCCGCCCCGGTGCGGGCGAGCTCGCGGGCCTCGACGACATCGAGGTCAACGAGGACGACGTCCTGCTGCCCGTCGCGGGCATCCTCGACCTGATGGACAGCTACGCGTTCGTCCGCACCACGGGCTACCTGCCCAGCGCGAACGACGTCTACGTGTCCCTCAACCAGGTCAAGCGGTACGGCCTGCGCCGCGGTGACGCGGTGACCGGCGCCGTGCGCCAGCCGCGCGAGGGCGAGCAGCCGCAGGCGCAGGGCAACCGGCCCAGCAAGTTCAACGCGCTGGTCCGCCTCGACTCGGTCAACGGCCTCGAGCCCGACGGCGCCCGCGTGCGCCCCGAGTTCAACAAGCTGACGCCCCTCTACCCGCAGGAGCGCCTGCGCCTGGAGAGCGAGCAGGGCAAGCTGTCGCCGCGCGTGATCGACATCGTCGCGCCCATCGGCAAGGGCCAGCGCGGCCTCATCGTCGCGCCCCCCAAGGCGGGCAAGACGATCATCATGCAGCAGATCGCCAACGCCATCACGACCAACAACCCCGAGGTCCACCTCATGGTCGTGCTCGTCGACGAGCGCCCCGAAGAGGTCACGGACATGGAGCGGACGGTCAAGGGCGAGGTCATCGCCTCGACCTTCGACCGCCCCGCCTCCGACCACACGATCGTCGCCGAGCTCGCCATCGAGCGCGCCAAGCGGCTGGTCGAGCTGGGCCAGGACGTCGTCGTGCTGCTCGACTCCCTCACGCGTCTGTCGCGGGCCTACAACCTGGCCGCCCCGGCGTCCGGGCGCATCCTGTCCGGTGGTGTCGACGCCTCGGCGCTGTACCCGCCCAAGCGGTTCTTCGGCGCGGCCCGCAACATCGAGCACGGCGGCTCGCTGACCATCCTCGCCTCGGCGCTGGTGGAGACCGGCTCCAAGATGGACGAGGTCATCTTCGAGGAGTTCAAGGGCACCGGGAACATGGAGCTCCGGCTCTCCCGCGGTCTGGCGGACAAGCGCATCTTCCCGGCGGTCGACGTCAACGCGTCGGGCACCCGCCGCGAGGAGATCCTCATGCCGCACGACGAGCTGAAGATCATCTACAAGCTCCGCCGCGTGATGGGCGCGCTCGACCAGACGCAGGCCATCGAGCTGCTCATCGGCAAGCTCAAGGAGACCAAGTCGAACGTCGAGTTCCTGCTCCAGGTGCAGAAGACGACGCCCGGCAGCGACTGACCGTCTCTCGTCGTGCAGACGGCCTCGTCTCCCGCGCGGGAGGCGGGGCCGTCGCGTTCGAGAAGGAGGCTGCCTGAGGGACTCACGCGTGATGCTGCGTCTGAAGAGGCTCGCTGGCTGCCGTGGTCACCGGCGATGCGACGCGGCGGGGCCAGGTCCAGGCAAGCCGAAGGATGACGGCCAGCACGATCACCTCCAGGACGACGGCCAACCAGTAGAAGTACGTCCAGGACTCGCCCACCGCGTTGAACATCGCGTACGGGACCTGGACCGATGCCACGACGAGGTTCGTGACCCGGCTCGCGCGGGCCGGCAGCATGGCGGACAGCACCACCATCAGGATCGGGATGGCCATGAGCGCGAGGAAAGCGGTCAACAACGTCTGGGTGATGTCGAACTCGAAGACGACGCCGACGAGGATGTCGTCGATCTTGCCCGGCACGAAGAAGCCCAAGATGTCCACGTAGGCGTACAGGAACACGAAGCTCGTCCACGCTGCGACGAGCTTCGCTCTCACGGGTAGGCGCGAGTCGTCCAGCGCGGTGGTGGTGTCTCGGCGAATGCTCATCATGTGCTCCGTTGTCGTCGTGAGGCGTGGCTCCTCCACGATCACGGACCGCTGTGCTGGGCACACCGGCCCCAGAGCCTGACCTGTCCTGGCCGTTCGCTCAGTGGCCCTCTTGTGCTTTCGGCCGATACGCCGCTCACGGCGCATCCCTAGGCTGACCGGATGGTCACCAACGTGCTGCGCGCGCTGTGGGCCGAACCTCGACCGGCGAACCCTCCCGCCCGCGTCCCCCGGGACTGGGCGCTCATCGCCGTGCTGACCGTCTGGTCCGTCGCCGAAGCGGTGCTCCGTGACGGCCTTGCGCCGCTCTCGCTGGTCCTCGTCGCCGCGCTCGTGATCGTCGTCCCCCTGCTCTGGCGACGCACTCACCCGCTCCGGGCGGTCGTGGTCTCCTTCGGCGCGTTGACCGTGGTCGACCTCGTCAGGATCGGGACGGGCTCGGAGGGCGGTCTGCTGACGAGCACCGCGGCAGCGCTGGTCCTGGCCTACGCACTGTTCCGGTGGGGAGCCGGTCGTGAGGCAGTGATCGGGCTCGGCGTCATCCTCGTCTGGCTGGCCGTCACCAACGTGGCGGACCCGACCAGCCTGGCGGATGCGGTGGGCGCCTACGCCTTCTTCTTGTTCTCCGCGGCGCTCGGCGCTGCCATCCGGTACCACGCGAGCGCCCGCATCCGCGACATCGACGAAGCCAAGGCCCGGGAGCGCGAGCAGATTGCTCGCGAGCTCCACGACACCGTCGCCCACCACGTCTCCGGCATCGCCATCCAGGCTCAGGCGGGACGTGCGATAGCGGCTTCGGACCCCGAGCGTGCCGTCGAGGCCCTGGTCATCATCGAGGACGCCGCCACCCAGGCGCTCAGCGAGATGCGCACCATGGTGGGCGTCCTCCGCGCCTCGCAGGATGCGGAGTTCGCGCCGCAGCCCTCAGTGGCCGACCTCGAGCGGCTGACCAGCGGTCTCGAGGCGCGTCCTCATGTCCAGGTGACGCTCTCCGGGGAGCTCAGGGATCTCAGCCCGGCCGTCGGGGCCGCGATCTACCGCCTGGCCCAGGAATCGATCACGAACGCTCGTCGGCATGCTCGCCACGCGACGCGGGTCACCGTGGTTGTCGTCGGTAACGCCGAGGGCGTGCGGCTGACCGTCGACGACGATGGTGCGCCCAGCACGGCCGACGGCGGTACTGCGGGATACGGCCTGGTGGGGATGCAGGAACGCACCACGCTGCTCGGCGGGACGTTCCACGCAGGCCCGACCGCCGACCGTGGCTGGAGGGTCCAAGCAACGCTGCCCCGAACCGGGGCCGCACGATGAGCATCCGGGTACTGATCGCCGACGACCAGCACATCGTCCGCTCCGGTCTGACGATGCTCCTCGACGCCCAACCCGATATCGAGGTGGTCGGCGCGGCCGCGGACGGCCGCGAGGCGGTGCACCTCGCGCTCCAGCTCCGCCCGGACGTCGGCCTGTTCGACGTCCGAATGCCTCTGATGGACGGCATCGAAGCCACCCATCACCTTGCCGGACCCCACGTCACCGACCCTCTGCCCATCGTGGTGATCACCACCTTCGATCTCGATGAGTACGTCCACGAGGCACTCAAGGCCGGGGCCCGCGGGTTCTTGCTCAAGGACGCCGGTCCCGCTCTGCTGACCCAGGCGATCCGCGCCGCGGCTGACGGAGATGCGCTCATCGCTCCGAGCGTGACCGTCCGCCTCCTCGCAGCGTTCGCGCACTCACAGGCCGGCCCTGCACGGCAGCCCCTTGAGCCGCTCACGGCCCGTGAGGAGGAAGTTCTCCTCCCGGTGGCGCAGGGGCGCACCAACGACGAGATCGCCACTGAGCTCTACATCAGCACAAGCACCGTGAAGGCCCACCTGGCCAGCCTCATGAGGAAGCTCGGCGCCCGCAACCGCGTGGAGCTCGCCATGTGGGCTCATGAGACCCGGCGCATCTAGGACTCGGAGAGGCTTCCGGTGCCGTACCAACCCACGTGTGCGTGACGCGTCGCTCCGTGGTCGCCGACGGATCAGATGACGTATGACGACGGCCCCGCCTCCGTACGAAGGCGGGGCCGTCGTCGTCCCGCTACCGTGCACTCGTCCGCACTGGCGCGAGTCCGGGGAGTCGTTCGATGGCGAAGTCGTGGAGCACACCACCCCGGGAGGCCCTCCGGGTCCGGCCGGGTTTCGACCTGGCGAAGGCCGACCTGGCCGCGACACCCGGTTGGGAGCACGGCGAGACGGCGGCCGAGAAGCGGCTCCTGAAGGATGGGGAGCACCTCAGCGAGGAGCAGGAGCGGCTGTTCGCGGACGGCCGCTCGGGCGGCACGCGCTCGGTCCTCCTCGTCCTCCAGGGGATGGACACCTCGGGCAAGGGCGGGATCGTGCGGCACGTCCTGGGCATGGTGGATCCGCAGGGGGTGCAGCTGCGCTCGTTCGGGGTGCCGACCGAGAAGGAGCGGTCGCAGCACTACCTGCAGCGGATCCGTGAGGCGCTGCCGACGCCCGGGCGCATCGGGGTGTTCGACAGGTCGCACTACGAGGACGTGCTGGTGGTCCGCGTGAACGAGCTGGTGCCGCAGGAGGTCTGGGAGCCGCGGTACGACGAGATCAACGCGTTCGAGCGCGAGGTCGTCGACGCCGGGACCGTGATCGTCAAGGTGGCCCTGCTCGTCTCGCCCGAGGAGCAGAAGGCCCGGCTGCGCGAGCGGCTCGAGCGCCCGGACAAGTACTGGAAGTTCAACCCGGGCGACATCGACGAGCGCGCCAAGTGGCCCCTCTACCAGGAGGCGTACCAGGCGGTCCTGGACCGGACGAGCACGGAGCACGCGCCCTGGTACGCGGTGCCGGCGGACAACAAGTGGTACGCGCAGCTGGCGATCGGACGGCTGCTGCGCGAGACGCTCGAGGACCTGCACCTCGAGTGGCCGGCGGCGGACTTCGACATCGAGGCCGAGAAGGCGCGGCTGGACGCGCAGACGCTCTGAGCCCTCCGACGGGATGATTTCGGGCCCCGTCGCTGTTCTGGCACAATGGTTCGCTGGTCTGCGGTTCACCGGCGCCAGTCGCGCGTCCGGACCCGGAGACACCCACCCAAGGAGATAGTTCTGTGAAGGCTGACATCCACCCCGAGTACGTCCTGACCGAGGTCACCTGCACCTGTGGCAGCACCTTCGTCACGCGCTCGACGGTCACCAGCGGCAAGATCCACGCCGACGTCTGCAGCGCCTGCCACCCGTTCTACACGGGCAAGCAGAAGATCCTCGACACCGGCGGCCGCGTGGCCCGGTTCGAGGCGCGGTACGGCAAGAAGGCCGCCAACTAGCAACCCCGCAGCGCCGGTGCCCGGCGCGGACGACCGCCCTCCATGGCGGTGTCCGCGTGGGCACCGGCGCTGCGTCGTTGCCAGAGCCGATCGAGCCACCTGAGGACACCCGCATGAGCGAGGCATTCGCCGCCGCCGAACCGCTGCTCGCCGAGCACGCGCAGATCGAGGCGCAGCTGGCCGACCCCGCTGTGCACGCGGACGCCGCGCACGCGCGCAAGCTGGGCCGCCGGTACGCCGAGCTGGGCCGGGTCGCGCAGGCCTACACCGCCTGGAGGGCCGCGTCCGACGACGCCGAGGCTGCCGCCGAGCTGGCCGAGGTCGACGAGAGCTTCGCCGCCGAGCTGCCGAGCCTGCAGCAGGCCGCCGACGCCGCGTCCGCGCGCCTGCGCGAGGTGCTCATCCCGCGCGACCCCGACGACTCCCGCGACGTCATCCTCGAGGTCAAGGCGGGGGAGGGCGGCGAGGAGTCGGCGCTGTTCGCCGCCGACCTGCTGCGGATGTACACCCGGTACGCCGAGAAGATGGGGTGGGCGACGCAGCTGCTGGGCGCGACCGAGTCCGACCTGGGCGGCTACAAGGACGCGCAGCTGGCCATCAAGGCCCGCGGGACGGTCGCGCCGGAGGACGGCGTCTGGGCGCACCTGAAGTACGAGGGCGGTGTGCACCGCGTGCAGCGGGTGCCCGTCACGGAGTCGCAGGGCCGGATCCACACGTCGGCCGCGGGCGTCCTGGTGTTCCCCGAGGCGGAGGACGAGGCCGAGGTGGCGATCGACCCGAACGACCTGCGCATCGACGTGTACCGGTCGTCGGGTCCGGGTGGCCAGTCGGTCAACACCACCGACTCGGCCGTCCGCATCACGCACCTGCCCACCGGCATCGTCGTGTCGATGCAGAACGAGAAGTCGCAGCTGCAGAACCGCGAGGCCGGCATGCGCGTGCTGCGCGCCCGGATCCTGGCCGCCCGGCAGGAGGAGGCCGCCGCCGCCGCGAGCGTGGCCCGCCGGTCGCAGGTGCGCACGGTCGACCGCTCGGAGCGCATCCGGACGTACAACTTCCCGGAGAACCGCATCGCCGACCACCGCACCGGCTACAAGGCCTACAACCTGGACGCCGTGCTCGGCGGGGAGCTGTCGCCGGTCGTGCAGTCGGCGATCGACGCCGACGAGGCGGCCCGGTTGGCCGCGGCGGGGGAGGCATGACCGCCCCCGACCTGCGCGCGCTGGTGGAGGGGGCGACGACGATCCTCGCGGAGGCCGGCGTGCCCTCGCCGCGCCACGACGCCACCGCGCTGGCCGCCCACGTGCTGGGCCTGGACCGGCTCGAGCTGGTCCTTCCGCCGCCGGTGCCGGACGGGTTCGCGGAGCAGTTCGCCGGGCTGGTCGAGCGGCGGCGGAACCGTGAGCCGTTGCAGCACCTCGTCGGCACCACGGGCTTCCGGTATCTGACCCTCCTGGTCGAGCCCGGGGTGTTCGTGCCACGGCCCGAGACCGAGGTGGTGGCGCAGGTGGCGATCGACGAGGCCGCGCGGCTGACGGACCCGCTCGTCGTGGACCTGTGCTGCGGTGCGGGCGGGATCGCGCTGTCCGTCGCGACCGAGGTCCGCGCGGCCCGAGTGGTGGCCGTCGACCTCTCGCCCGAGGCCGTGGACCTGACCCGGCGCAACGCCGTCGCGGTCGGCGCGGACCTCCGGGTCGAGCACGGCGACGTCGCCGACCCGACGCTGCTGGGCGAGCTCGACGGCACCGTCGACGTCCTCGTCGCCAACCCGCCGTACATCCCGCCCGACGCCGAGCCGGTGGACCCCGAGGTGCGCGACCACGACCCCGACCTCGCCCTGTACGGCGGCGGTCTGGACGGGCTGGACGTCCCGCGTGACGTCCTGCGCGCCGCCGCTCGTCTGCTCGTCCCCGGCGGGCTGCTGGTGATGGAGCACGCCGAGGTGCAGGACGCGGCCGCGCGCGAGGCCGCCCTGGCCACGGGCGCGTTCGTCGACGTGGAGTCCCGCCCGGACCTGACCGGCCGCCCGCGGATGCTCGTCGCGCGGCGAGCCGCTCAGCCGCACGTGACAGACTCGGCGCCGTGAACGACCGGATCACCCCCGCGAGCGACCCGACCACCTGGGGCCCGGCGCTCGACGAGGCGGTCAACGTGCTGTCCCGCGGGGGCCTCGTCGTCCTGCCCACGGACACGGTCTACGGGATCGCCGCCGACGCCTTCACCCCGCCCGCCGTCCAGGCGCTCCTCGACGCCAAGGGCCGCGGCCGGCAGATGCCACCGCCCGTGCTGATCCCCGACGTGCGCACGCTCGACGGCCTGGCCACCGACGTGCCGGCGGGTGCCCGCGCGCTGGCCGAGGCGTTCTGGCCCGGCGGCCTCACGCTCATCGTCCGTGCGCAGCCGTCGCTCGCGTGGGACCTGGGGGAGACCCGCGGCACCGTCGCGCTCCGGGTGCCGGACCACGAGACCGCGCTGGCCCTGCTGCGCCGCACGGGACCGCTCGCGGTCTCCAGCGCGAACACGACGGGTTCGCCCGCCGCCGTCACCGCGCGGACCGCGTACGACCAGCTCGGCGACTCCGTGGCGGTCTACCTCGACGCCGGTGACGCCCCCGGCCAGGTGGCGTCGAGCATCGTCGACGCCACGGGAGCCACGCTGCGGCTCGTCCGCGTCGGCGCCCTGAGTCTGGAGCAGCTGAACGAGGTCACCCCGGTCGAGGGACCCACCGCGTGAGGGTATACCTGCTCGCGCTGCTGATCTCCGCCACGGTGGCCTACCTCATGACCCCGCTGGCCCGCTGGTGCGCGCTGCGCTGGGGGGCGATCACCGCCGTCCGGGACCGGGACGTGCACGCGATCCCCACGCCCCGGCTGGGCGGCATGGCGATGTTCGCGGGGATGCTCGTCGCGATCCTCATGGTCAGCTCGCTGCCCTTCCTCTCGGGGGTCTACGACAACATCCGTCCCCTGGTCGGCATCATGGGCGGCGCCGCGATCGTGTGCGCGCTCGGGATCGCCGACGACATCTGGGACCTCGACTGGCTCACCAAGCTCATGGGCCAGGTGCTGGCCGGCGGGTTCCTCGCGTGGCAGGGCGTGCTGCTCTACCAGCTGCCCACCGCGGGCATGCCGATCCTCGGGTCCACGCGGATGGCCACGTTCTTCACGGTGCTCACCGTCGTCATCGCCATGAACGCGGTGAACTTCGTCGACGGTCTCGACGGGCTCGCCGCGGGGGTGCTCGCGATCGGCGGCACCGCGTTCTTCCTCTACGCCTACCTGCTCACCGCCGGCGCCAACCCCGGTGCCTACGCCAACGCCAACCTGGCGGCGCTGGTGCTCGCGGTGCTCGTCGGCGCGTGCGTGGGGTTCCTGCCCCACAACGTGTACCCGGCGCGCATCTTCATGGGCGACTCGGGCGCGATGGTGCTCGGCTTCGTGTTCAGCGCCGCGGCCATCATCATCACCGGTCAGATCGACCCGGAGCAGGTGCTCGTGCGCCAGCGGTTCCCGGCGTTCCTGCCGATGCTCCTGCCGTTCGCGGTGCTCCTGCTCCCGCTGCTCGACATGGGGCTCGCGATCGTGCGCCGGGTCGGTGCCGGCAAGTCCCCGTTCCACCCCGACCGCATGCACCTGCACCACCGCATGCTCCAGCTCGGGCACTCGCACCGCCGCGCCGTCGCGATCATGTACGTCTGGACGGCGGTGTTCGCGTTCGGGGTCGCCGCCCTGGTCCGGTGGGAGACGACCGTCGTGCTGATCACGTTCGGCGCGGCCGTCGTCGTCGCCACCCTGCTGACGCTCGGACCGCTGCGCGGCCGGGCCGCCACCCCGCCCCTGGAGGCTCCGCTGTGACCGTGCCCGTCCCCACTCCGCCCCCCACCGCCTCCACGGCGGTCCTCCGTCAGGCCCTGCGCGACATGCTCGTGCTCCTCGGCATCCTCGCGGTGGTCGGCGTCGGCGTCGGCTACCTGGTGGACGGCCTGGCCGGGGTCTGGGGCGCGCTCCTCGGGGTGGGCATCGCACTGATCTTCTCGGGGACGACGGTGGTCTCGGTCCTGAAGACCGCGAACTCCGAGCCGACGATGATGATGGCCGTCATCATGGGTGCCTGGCTGGCCAAGCTCGTCGTCGTCATCGTCGTGCTGGTGATCCTGCGCCAGTACGACTTCTACAACCCGATGATGCTCTTCCTGGTGTCGGTCGCCGGGGTCATCGGGTCGGCCGTCCTGGACGCGCGAGCGGTGCAGCGCGGGCGGGTCGGGTACTTCCAGTCCTGATTCCGGCCGGGTCCGCAGGAGCCCCGCGCGGGTCGGGGGTGGACGCCTGCATGGGTTAGGCTTCCCCCATCCATGACGGCCCGGCGCCGTGCTCGTGCCCGCACTGATGCGGCACTCGGCGCACACGACCACAGGAGAACGCCCTGTTCAGCCTTGCGACGATCCTGCCGCTCGCCGCGGAAGACGGCGGGGCCGAGTTCCATGGCCCCACGATCGCCGACTTCTTCCCGCCCGCCATCTTCTTCGAGGGCACCCCGTTCGAGATCAACCGGATCATCTTGGTCCGGTTCGTCGCGGCCATCGCGATCCTGCTGATCTTCGTCATCGGCGCCCGCCGCGCCAAGCTGGTCCCCGGACGCTTCCAGAGCGTCCTCGAGATGGGGCTCGACTTCTGCCGCAACTCGATCTCCATCGAGATCCTCGGTGAGAAGGACGGCAAGAAGTACGCCTCGGTCATCACGACGATCTTCTTCGCGGTCCTGTTCTTCAACATCACCGGCGTGGTCCCGTTCCTCAACATCGCGGGAACCTCGGTGATCGGAATGCCGATCATCCTCGCCCTGTGGGTGTACGTCCTGTACCTGTCGGAGGGCGTCAAGAAGTTCGGTGTCGGCGGCTACCTCAAGCACAGCCTGTTCCCCCCGGGCGTCCCGAAGCCGATCTACCTCCTGCTCACCCCGGTCGAGATCCTGCAGGTCTTCATCCTGCGGCCCGCGACGCTGGTCATCCGGCTCCTGGCCAACATGATGGCCGGCCACCTCCTGCTCGCCCTGTGCTTCGCAGCGACCTCGTTCCTCTTCTTCGAGGCGTCGGGTGCGCTCCGGGGCTTCGGCGCTGTCACGTTCGTCGCCGGCTTCGGCTTCCTGCTGTTCGAGGTGTTCGTGGCCGCCCTGCAGGCGTACGTGTTCGCGATCCTCACGGCGGTGTACCTGCAGATGTCCGTCACCGAAGAGCACTGACCGACCGTCTCGACGCGGCGGGCTGATCCCCGGACCGTCGCCCCCCTCGGACGCGCCGCGCGGCGCGCAGATGAAAGGAACCACCCAGTGGAAATCACCGGACTCGCCCTCATCGGCTATGGCATCGCCACCATCGGCCCCGGCATCGGCCTCGGCTTCATGATCGGCAAGACGATCGAGGGCATGGCGCGCCAGCCCGAGATGGCCGGCCAGCTGCGCTCCACCATGTTCGTCGGCCTGGCCTTCATCGAGATCCTCGCCCTCCTGGCCATCGTCACCCCGTTCTTCCTGTGATCACCGCGCCGCTCGTCGCTGCCGCGCACAGCGCGGTGGTGGCTGCCGAGGAAGTCGAGGAGGTCAACCCCCTCCTCCCGCACGCCTACGACCTCATCTGGTCGTCGGTGATCGTGGCGATCATCGCCGTCGTGTTCATCAAGTACGTGCTGCCGAAGTTCCAGGTGGTCCTCGACGAGCGCGCGGAGAAGATCGAGGGCGGGCTGCGGCACGCCGAGACCGCCCAGGCCGAGGCCGCCGAGCTGCGCGCGGAGTACGAGCAGCAGCTCGCCGACGCCCGCACGGAGGCAGCCCGCATCAAGGAGGCCGCCCGCGCCGAGGGTGGTGCCATCGTCACGGAGCTCAAGGCGAAGGCGGCCGCCGAGGCGGCACGCACGGTCGAGACGGCCCAGCGCCAGATCGAGGCCGAGCGTCAGCAGGCGGCGGTCTCGCTGCGCAACGACGTCGGTGCTCTCGCCACCGAGCTGGCCTCCAAGATCGTCGGCGAGTCCCTCGAGGACACCGCCCGTCAGTCGCGGGTGGTCGACAGGTTCCTCGCGGAGCTCGAGGCGTCGACGTCTGCGACCACGAGCGCCGGCAAGGAGAACTGATGCGCGGCACGAGCCTGGCGTCGCTCCGTGCGACACAGCTCCGGTTCGAGCCGGTGCTCGCCTCGGTGGGCACCCAGGCGCTCACGCTCGGCGAGCAGCTGTTCGCCGTCGTCGACGCGCTGGACTCCTCGGGCTCGCTGCGGCGCACCCTGTCCGACCCCGCGGTCGATGGCGGCGCCAAGGCGGGGCTGGTGGAGGGCGTGCTCGGCCGGCTCGACCCCCGCGTCGTCGACGTGGTGTCCGGGCTCGTGCAGGAACGCTGGTCCTCGGCCGACGACCTCATCGAGGCCGTCGAGCACCTGGGCTTCGACGCCGTGCTGGCGTCGGCGCAGGCCGGCAACGAGCTCGTGCGGGTCGAGGACGAGCTGTTCCGCATCACGCGGTCGCTCGTCGGCCAGCGCGAGGTGCGTCAGGCGCTGTTCGACCCGCGGGTCCCCGGCGACAAGCGGGCGGTCCTCGCGGAGAACCTGCTGCGCGGCAAGGTGGCCGACGCCACCCTCGCGGTGGCGAAGCGGGCTGCTGCCGCACCCCGCGGTCGGCGCTTCGTCGCGACGCTCGGCCTCGTCGGCGATCTCGCCGCCGCACGGCGCGAGCGCCTCGTGGCGGCTGTGACCTCGGGCAGCGAGCTCTCGCAGGCGCAGCTCGACCGCCTCGGCGGCATCCTGCAGCAGGCCTACGGGCAGGAGCTGCAGCTGAACGTGACCGTGGACCCCGAGATCCTCGGGGGACTGCGCATCCAGGTGGGCGCGGACGTGGTCGACTCGACCGTGCTCGCCCGGCTCGCCGACGCACGACGACGACTTGCCAGCTGAGTATCGGCCCCAGGCCGGCCCCTTGAACGACGTGCACGAACGTACGACCGCCCGACCGGCGGTCACGACAGGAGAAGAGCAATGGCTGAGCTGACGATCCGGCCGGACGAGATCCGGGCCGCGCTGGACAGCTTCGTGAAGTCCTACGAGCCGACCGGCGTCGCCTCCGAAGAGGTGGGTCGGGTCACCCTGACCGCCGACGGCATCGCGCAGGTCGAGGGCCTCCCGGGCGCGATGGCCAACGAGCTGCTGCGGTTCGAGGACGGCACGCTCGGCCTGGCGCTCAACCTCGACGTCCGCGAGATCGGCGTCGTCGTCCTGGGTGAGTTCACGGGCATCGAGGAGGGCCAGGAGGTCCGCCGCACGGGCGAGGTCCTCTCGGTCCCGATCGGTGACGGCTACCTCGGCCGCGTCGTCGACCCGCTGGGCACGCCGATCGACGGCCTGGGCGAGCTGGAGACCGAGGGCCGCCGCGCCCTCGAGCTGCAGGCCCCGGGCGTCATGGCGCGCAAGAGCGTCGACGAGCCGCTGCAGACCGGCCTCAAGGCCATCGACGCGATGATCCCGATCGGCCGTGGCCAGCGCCAGCTGATCATCGGTGACCGCCAGACGGGCAAGACGGCGATCGCGATCGACACGATCATCAACCAGAAGGCCAACTGGGAGTCGGGCGACGAGACCAAGCAGGTCCGCTGCATCTACGTCGCCATCGGTCAGAAGGGCTCCACCATCGCCGCCATCCGCGGCGCCCTGGAGGAGGCCGGCGCGCTCGAGTACACGACCATCGTCGCGGCCCCCGCGTCGGACCCGGCCGGCTTCAAGTACCTCGCGCCCTACACCGGCTCGGCCATCGGCCAGCACTGGATGTACCAGGGCAAGCACGTCCTCATCGTGTTCGACGACCTGTCCAAGCAGGCCGAGGCCTACCGTGCCGTGTCGCTGCTCCTGCGCCGCCCGCCGGGCCGCGAGGCGTACCCCGGTGACGTGTTCTACCTGCACTCCCGTCTGCTCGAGCGTTGTGCCAAGCTCTCGGACGAGCTGGGCGGCGGCTCGATGACGGGCCTGCCGGTCATCGAGACCAAGGCCAACGACGTGTCGGCGTACATCCCGACCAACGTCATCTCCATCACGGACGGTCAGATCTTCCTGCAGTCCGACCTGTTCAACGCGGACCAGCGCCCGGCCGTCGACGTCGGCATCTCGGTGTCCCGCGTCGGTGGTGCCGCGCAGGTCAAGGCCATGAAGAAGGTCTCCGGCACGCTGAAGCTGGACCTCGCGCAGTTCCGGTCCCTCGAGGCGTTCGCGATGTTCGCGTCCGACCTCGACGCCGCCTCGCGCGCGCAGCTGACCCGTGGCGCCCGGCTCATGGAGCTGCTCAAGCAGGCGCAGTACACGCCGTACCCGGTCGAGGATCAGGTCGCGTCGATCTGGGCCGGCACCAAGGGCAAGCTGGACGACGTCCCGATCGCCGACGTGCGCCGGTTCGAGACCGAGCTGCTCGACCACCTGCGTCGCAACACGGACGTCCTGTCGACCATCGCGTCGTCGGGCAAGCTCGAGGACGACACCGAGAAGGCTCTCGGGGACGCGATCGACGAGTTCCGCAACGGCTTCCTGGTGGGCGACGGAACGACGCTGGTCGGCTCGTCCGACGACGGCGCCGAGGTCGAGGTCGAGCAGGAGCAGATCGTCCGGCAGAAGAAGGGCTGACGTGGCAGGTCAGCAGCGCGTCTACCGGCAGCGGATCCGGTCGACAGAGTCGCTGAAGAAGATCTTCCGTGCGATGGAGCTCATCGCTGCCTCGCGCATCGGCAAGGCGCGGGACCGGGTGACGGCGGCGACGCCGTACTCCCGGGCGCTGACCCGTGCGGTGTCGGCCGTGGCCACGCACTCGAACGTGACGCACCCGCTCGTGACCGAGCGGAGCGACACCAACCGGGTCGCGGTCCTGGTCGTCACGTCCGACCGCGGCATGGCGGGCGCCTACTCGGCGAGCGCGATCCGGGAGGCCGAGCGCCTCATCGGTCGCCTGACCGAGGCGGGCAAGGAGCCGGTCGTGTACGCGACCGGACGCCGGGCCGTCTCGTACTACTCGTTCCGCGGGCGCGAGCTCGCGGGTGAGTGGACGGGGAACTCGGACGCGCCGTCGGTCGAGGTCGCCGCCGAGATCGCAGACACGCTGCTGGCGGCGTTCGAGGCGCCGGCGGACCAGGGTGGCGTCTCCGAGCTGCACGTCGTGTTCACGCACTTCCGGAACATGGTGTCGCAGACCCCTCGGGTCATCCGGCTGCTGCCGCTCGAGATCGTCGAGGGCGTCGAGGCGCGCGACGAGAACGAGATCCCGCCCCTGTACGAGTTCGAGCCGTCCCCGGAAGCCGTGCTCGACGCGCTGCTGCCGATGTACGTGCGCAGCCGCATCTACACCTGCCTCCTGCAGGCGGCGGCCTCCGAGCTCGCCGCCCGGCAGCGCGCGATGCACACCGCGACCGAGAACGCCGAGGACCTGGTGCGCATGTACACCCGGCTCGCCAACCAGGCCCGCCAGGCCGAGATCACCCAAGAGATCAGCGAGATCGTGTCGGGTGCCGACGCGCTCGCCTCCTGACGACTACGTCCCCACAGACGAACCGGAGAAACACCATGACTGCTACCACCACCGAAGCTGCCGTCGAGCACGCGTCGGGTCCTGGCGTGGGTCGGGTCGCGCGGGTCATCGGCCCCGTCGTCGACATCGAGTTCCCGTCCGACCAGATCCCCGAGATCTACAACGCGCTCAAGGTCGACATCGACCTGTCGGCGCAGGGCGAGGGCGAGGCCGCGGGCGTCACGACGATGACGCTCGAGGTCGCGCAGCACCTCGGCGACTCGCTCATCCGCGCCATCGCGCTCAAGCCGACCGACGGCCTGGTCCGCGGCGCGCTCGTGCGCGACACCGGCGAGGCGATCAGCGTGCCCGTCGGCGACATCACCAAGGGTCACGTCTTCAACGTCATCGGCGAGGTGCTGAACCTCAAGGAGGGCGAGAAGCTCGAGATCACCGAGCGCTGGCCCATCCACCGCAAGCCCCCGGCCTTCGACCAGCTCGAGAGCAAGACCGAGATGTTCGAGACCGGCATCAAGGTCATCGACCTGCTGACGCCGTACGTGCTCGGCGGGAAGATCGGTCTGTTCGGTGGTGCGGGCGTCGGCAAGACGGTCCTCATCCAGGAGATGATCCAGCGCGTCGCCCTCAACCACGGTGGTGTGTCGGTGTTCGCCGGTGTCGGCGAGCGCACCCGTGAGGGCAACGACCTCATCGTCGAGATGGAGGAGGCCGGCGTCTTCGACAAGACGGCGCTCGTCTTCGGCCAGATGGACGAGCCGCCGGGCACGCGTCTGCGCGTCGCCCTGTCGGCCCTGACGATGGCGGAGTACTTCCGCGACGTGCAGAAGCAGGACGTGCTGCTCTTCATCGACAACATCTTCCGGTTTACCCAGGCCGGCTCCGAGGTGTCGACGCTGCTCGGCCGCATGCCGTCCGCCGTCGGCTACCAGCCGAACCTCGCCGACGAGATGGGCCTCCTGCAGGAGCGCATCACCTCGACGCGTGGTCACTCGATCACCTCGCTGCAGGCGATCTACGTGCCCGCCGACGACTACACCGACCCCGCACCGGCCACGACGTTCGCCCACCTCGACGCGACAACGGCACTGTCGCGCGAGATCGCGTCGCGCGGTCTGTACCCGGCTGTGGACCCGCTGACGTCGACCAGCCGCATCCTCGACCCCCGCTACGTCGGCCAGGCGCACTACGACGCCGCGACGCGCGTGAAGTCGATCCTGCAGCGCAACAAGGAGCTCCAGGACATCATCGCGATCCTCGGCGTCGACGAGCTGTCGGAGGAGGACAAGACGGTCGTCGCACGCGCCCGTCGCATCCAGCAGTTCCTCTCGCAGAACACGTACATGGCCGAGAAGTTCACCGGTGTCGTCGGCTCGACGGTCCCGCTCACGGAGACGGTCGAGGCCTTCGGCAAGATCGCCGACGGCGAGTTCGACCACATCGCCGAGCAGGCCTTCTTCAACATCGGTGGCCTCGAGGACCTCGAGCGCAACTGGGCCCGCATCCAGAAGGACTACGGCGTCTGACCGCCTCGGCCAACGCAGGGGCGTCCACCACGGACGCCCCTGCGTACCCGTAGTCCCGCACAACATCGAAGGAGGGTCCCGTGGCAGACATCGAGGTCGAGCTCGTCGCCACCGCCGGCAAGCTCTGGTCCGGCACCGCCCGCATGGTCTCGGCCAAGGCCGGAGACGGCGAGATCGGCATCCTGGCCGGTCACGAGCCGATCCTGTCCGTGCTCCAGCCGGGTGAGGTCCGCGTGTTCCCCGTGGACGGCGGCGAGCCCAAGCGCTGGCAGGTCGAGGGCGGGTTCATCTCCTTCGACTCGAACCACCTGACCATCGTCGCCGACAAGGTCGTGGAGGGCGCACGCCCCGCGACCTCGCCGGCCACGCACTGAGGGCGCCGGGACGGTGAGCGGACACGGCGTCGCACTCGCGTGTGTGGTCGTCGTCCTGCTGCTCGCCGTCGCCTTCGTCTGGGCCTCGCGGGTCCATACGCTCAACCGCCGGGTCGGGTCGTTCGCGTGCTCGCTCGGCCGCACCGCCCAGGGGCCGTGGTCCTCGGGCGTCGCCCAGTACGGGGCCGACCGCCTCTACTGGTGGCGCTACCGCTCGCTCTCGGCGCGGCCCCGCGCCCGCTGGCAGCGCGTCGGCCTCACGGTCGTGGAGCGCAGCGAGCGGCACGGCGGCCAGGTCTTGGTGACCTGTCGCCCGGGCTCGGCCCTTGAGCCGGTCCACCTGCTGATGAGCGCCGAGGCCTACGCCGGTCTCACGTCATGGATCGAGGCCACGCCGTCGCGCGTGGGCTCGGTCATCTGAGCCTCACACCCGGAAGCGAGCTCATGCGCCTCGTCGTCGCGTCCTGCTCCGCTCGGTACAGCGGCCGTCTGAACGCCCACCTGCCGCTGGCCACGCGCCTGCTCGTCGTGAAGGCGGACGGCAGCGTGCTGCTGCACTCGGACGGCGGCTCGTACAAGCCCCTGAACTGGATGAGCCCGCCGTGCACGCTCGCGGTCTCCGAGCCGTCCGAGGAGGCCCGTGCCGCCGGCGTCACGGCCGTGTGGACCGTCCAGCACCAGAAGTCCGACGACCGCCTCGAGATCGACCTGTACGGCGTGCAGCACGACTCCGCGCACGAGCTGGGTGTCGACCCGGGGCTGGTCAAGGACGGCGTCGAGGCCCACCTGCAGGAGCTGCTGGCCGCGCAGATCCTGCTGCTCGGCACGGGGCACACGCTGGTCCGTCGCGAGTACCCGACGGCCATCGGACCGGTCGACATCCTGGCCAAGGATCCCGCCGGCGGCACCGTCGCCGTCGAGATCAAGCGCCGTGGGGACATCGACGGCGTGGAGCAGCTGACCCGGTACCTGGAGCTGCTCAACCGCGACCCGCACCTGGCGCCGGTGCGCGGGGTGTTCGCCGCCCAGGAGATCAAGCCGCAGGCCCGCGTGCTGGCCACCGACCGGGGCATCGGCTGCTTGGTGCTCGACTACGACGCCATGCGAGGCGTCGACGACAGCGGCTCACGCCTCTTCTAGCCCGACCACGTCACATCCTGGTGCTCTTGAACATGTTCAGTTGAACATGTTCAACTGGCTGCATGAGCGACGACACGAAGGCCCTCGTCCGGTCCACGGCCCTGCGGCTGTTCCGGGAGCGCGGGTACGCGGCCACGACGATGCGGGCGATCGCGCAGGAGGCCGGGGTGGCCACGGGGAACGCGTACTACCACTTCGCGTCCAAGGACCACCTGGTGCAGGAGCTGTACCTGGACGTGAACCGCGAGCAGACCGTGGCCGCCCGTGCGGTCCTCGCGCAGGGCGGAGACCTCGCGACCCGACTGCGCGGAGTGCTCCTTGCCGGCGTCGACGCGTTCGAGGGCTATCACGCGTTCGGCGGCGAGTTCATCACCGTCGCCATCCGCCCCGGCTCGGCGGCGAGCCCGTTCTCCGCCGAGTCGAGCGAGTCCCGGCAGATGAGCCAGGCGATCTTCCGCGAGCTCGTGGACGGCGCGACGCCCGCAGTGCCCACCGTCCTGCGCGACGAGCTCCCGGAGCTGCTGTGGTTGGCCCAGCTGGGGGTCACCCTCTTCTGGGTCTACGACGGCTCGCCGGGCCAGCGGCGGACGCGGACGCTGATCGAGGGGATCGCCCCGCTGATCGGTCGGCTGGTGCGCCTGTCGCGGCTGCCGGTGCTGCGCGGCGCGGCGGACGACGTGCTCGCGCTGGTGCGGGCGGTGCGGGCGTGAGCGAGCTGTCGCCGGTGGCCGGGGATCTTGTCCGCGTGGTCGTCGGGCTCGGCACGGTCGTCGTCCTGCCTCTCGGGCTGCGGCTGCTGGGCGACCGGGCGGTCCCGCGCTCGGCGTCGATGCTCTGGCCGCTGGTCGGGCTGCTCGCCGCGGTGAGCGTCTGGCTGCCGGTGGGTCCCGCCGCGGCCGCGCTCGCCGTGCCCTTCGCCGCGGCCGCGGTCGTCCTGGCCGGCTGCGTGCTGCGGGTGCGACTCGTGTCCACCGCGGTCGCGCTGGCGACGCCGCTGGTCGGGGCGCTGGCGCTCGTCGCGGAGCGGGCGGGCTGGGGCCTGCTCGGGTTCTCCGGCGACTACCTCGCCCTCACCGTTCCGCACATGCTGTTCGCCGGGTTCGGCGCGTGCCTGGTGGTCGGCCTCGTGGCGCACGCGGCGGCCGGGCCCGTGACACGGGTCGCCGCGACGGCGGCACCCGCAGGCGTGGTCCTCGTCCTCGTCGGCTACTTCTTCTCGGATGCCGCCGAACTGGTCGGCGCCGCGATGCTGACCCTCGGGCTCTGGTGCTCCGCGGCGGCGACCCTGGGGCTGACCGGTTCTGGGGCGGCGCGCGCCCTGCTCCGCGTGGGGGCGGCGACGATCGTCGCCTCGATGGTGCTCGCCCTGTGGTGGGCGCTCGGGGAGGCCACCGGGATCGCGCACCCGAGCCTGTCGTCGATGGCCGCGACGCACGGGGTGGCCAACGCGCTCGGCTTCGTCCTGTGCACGCTG
Organism: Cellulomonas sp. P1_G12_2; assembly: GCF_056405535.1. Classification (NCBI taxonomy): domain Bacteria; kingdom Bacillati; phylum Actinomycetota; class Actinomycetes; order Micrococcales; family Cellulomonadaceae; genus Cellulomonas; species Cellulomonas sp. P1_G12_2. Next base: position 1,224,749 of record NZ_JBFUBX010000001.1, read on the forward strand.
CTCGGCCTCCGGCTCCGGGGCCCGGTCCCGGAACCGACCGGGCTGACGTACACCGAGGTCGGTGCGACCCAGGGCGGTCCGCTCCCCGCCGGGTACCGGCACCTGCGTGTCCGGCACCTGCTCACTCCCGATTCGCGCCCCGACGACCTCGCCCGGGTCGGCGACGCGCTGCTGCGCTGGCAGGTGCACGCGGCCGCAGGCATCGGGCTGCTCCACGACGCCGACGCCGCTGCCCCGGGGGTGCGGGTCGCCAGCCGGCTCGGCATCGGGCCGGTCCGGCTGCACGAGCCGTGCGAGGTGGTCTGGGTCGAGCGCACGGCGGACCGGGTCGGCTTCGGCTACGGCACCGTGTCGGGCCACCTGTTCCGCGGCGAGGAGTCGTTCACCGTCGAGCGCGACGCGGCGGGCGACCTCTGGTTCGTCGTGGGCGCGTACTCCGTCCCCGACCTCTGGTGGGTGCGCGCCGTCGGCCCGCTCACCGTCGTCGCGCAGCGCGCCTACCTGCGACTGCTCGCCCGCGGCGCACGCCGGGTGCTCGCCGCGGACCGGCGCACGGTCGGGAGCGTGGCATGAACGTCCGTGGCCCGCGCGCGATCGCGGCCCTGTGCCTGCGCTGCCTGGCGGTGCTCACCGTGGTCAACCTGGTGGCGTTCGCCGTGCTCGGCGTGATCAGCCATCTCCACGACCCCGTGGCCGGTGTCCCGAGCATCGGGGTCTACATCCTCGTCGTGGGCCTGCTGGTGGCGATCGTCCCGATCGCTGCGGTGGGTTTCCCGATGGGCGTGCTGACCGCGCACCTGCTGCAGGGATCCACCCGGGAGTGGGTCCACGTGACCGTGTTCGCCCTGGTCGGTGCGGTCCTGTCGGTCACGCTGTTCGGCATGCTCAACTACCTCAGCGTCGTCGGCTGGTACGCGCTCGTGGCCGCCGCCGAGGGTGCGCTGGGCGCGGGCGTCGCCCGGTGGTGGACCGGCCGCGTGCACGCCGGTCAGACCCGATGGACGGACGAGCAGGGCGCGGCGCTCCCATGGGGAAGGATGACCCCGTGAGCATCGAGACCCCCTTGGTCCTGCGCGGTCGGCTCGTCCTCCCCCGGGGGGTCCTCGACGACGGTGTCGTGGTCGTCGACGACGGGACGATCGTCTGGGTGGGCCCCTCCGAGCGGCTGCCGCGCGGCTGGGTGCTGCCGTCGGTGAGCGACGCGACGATCCTGCCGGGGCTGGTGGACCTGCACTGCCACGGCGGCGGCGGCGCCAGCTTCCCCGACGCGGCCGATGCCGCGGACGCCCAGCGGGCGGTCGACGAGCACCGCCGGCACGGCACCACCAGCCTCGTCGCGTCGCTGGTCACGGCCGCGCCGCAGGTCCTGCTGGCGCAGACCGCTCTGCTCGCGGACCTGGCGGACGCCGGCGAGATCGTCGGCATCCACCTCGAGGGCCCGTTCCTGTCCGCGGACCGCTGCGGCGCCCAGAACCCGGCCGACATGCTCGCGGGAGACCCCGAGCTGGTCCGCGCCATCGCCGGGGCCGCGCGGGGGCACCTCGCGACGATGACCGTGGCGCCGGAGGTGTCCGGCGCAGAGGCGGTGCTGGAGGCCCTCGTCGACGTCGGCGCGGTGCCGTCGATCGGCCACACGGACGCCTCCGCGGAGCAGGTCGACGACGCAGTGGACCGCGCGTTCGACCTGCTCGCCGCGACCTCCAACCGTCGACTCACGGCCACCCACCTGTTCAACGGCATGCGCCCGCTGCACCACCGCGACCCGGGCCCGATCGCCGCGTGCCTGGCGGCCGCTGCCCGCGGCGAGCTGGTGGTCGAGCTGATCGCCGACGGCACCCACCTGGCCGACGGCACGGTCCGGTCGGTGTTCGACCTGGTGGGCGCGGGCTCGATCGCCCTGGTGACCGATGCCATGGCCGCCGCGGGCATGCCGGACGGCGAGTACCGGCTGGGACCGATGGCGGTGCGGGTGGCCGACGGGGTGGCCCGGATCGCCGACGAGACGGGCGCGATCGCCGGGGGAGTGGCACACCTGCTCGACATCGTGCGCAGGGTGGTCGCCGCCGGGGTCCCCCTGGAGGACGCCGTGCTCGCCGCGGCGACCGTGCCGGCCGACGTCCTGGGCCGGCGCGACCTGGGCGCACTGGCCGCGGGCCGCCGAGCCGACCTGGTGGTGACCGACGACGACCTCGTCCCCGTCCGCGTGATGCGCGGGGGCGCCTGGGTCTAGCGGGGTTCGAGCACGACGACCGGCGTCTCGGTCGTCCGCGTGGCGGCCCAGGCGTCGAGCTTCGGGTCGACCACGGACCAGAGCCTCCAGAGCCGTTCACGCTCCTGGCCGACCGCGGTGCGGGCGCGTACCGGCCGCGCCTGCTGGCCGTCCAGCCTGACGACGGCCTCGGGGTGGGCCTCGAGGTTGAGCCACCACGCGGGGTGCCCCTCGATCCAGCCGTTCATCGCGAGCGCGACGAGGTGGGGACCGTCCTCCAGGTAGCCGAGGATGACGCTGCGCTCCTGCCCGGAGGCCCGGCCGGTCGTCGTCAGGCGCAGGGCGCCCCAGCCGCGCTTGTTCGACGGCGTCCAGAGGAACCGTCCGCCGCTGAGGCGGTAGAGGCCCCGGTGCACCCGCCAGGCGACCCGGATGAACCACGACGGCGGGAGCCACGGAGCACGTTCCGGGGTCGTCATCGCCCCACCGTAGCGGCCGCCACGCGCGGCCCCGCAGCGAGGCCAGCCGCACCGCACCGACCAGGACGAGACGCAGGTCGTGCACCCACCGCCGCCACGGAGACCTCCGCCGACGACCAGTCGTAGCGGTCGCTCCCGGGGACGTCCACGTGACCGAGCAGCCGCCACGACCGTCCGTCGCGCACCTCGACCCGCACGGAACCGCCCCCGGCGACGGTCGACGTCCCGGAACAGCACCCGGCCGGTGCGGCGGCCCCGCGTGACCTCGAGGGCGTCGCCGGCCTCGCGGGTGCGCGCCGTGAAGGTCACGCCCTCGCGCTCGTCGTGGTCGATGGCCCGGACCTCCGTGTCGAGGAGGCGTCGTGGCGGGAGGGGCTCGCCCGCGACGTCGACCCCGACCACGAGCGGGAGTTCCGCCGACGACGGGCCGTGCTGCCGGCCGACGGCGAGGACCTTCTGACGGGATCGCCGGTGGCGGGCCGGCTGCACGTCCCGCCCGGGGGTGCCGCGGTGCTAGCGGCGCGGGGGAGCGGTGCTGGTCCGCGTGGTGAGGACGGGCGCGAGGAGGCGGGTCTCGGCGGGCTGGTCCCCGTTGAGCCGGCCGATCGCCATGTCGACCGCGACGCTGCCGATGGCGTGCGCCGGGATGTCGACGGAGGTCAGCGGCTGGGTCTGCCCGAGGGCCACGTCCTGGGGACACACGGCCACGACGGAGATGTCGCCGGGCACGTCCTTGCCGCGCGACCGGAGCGTCTCGAGGACCGCGGGCAGTGCCACCTCGTTGTGCACGACGATGGCGGTCACGTCCGGCAGAGCGGCGAGCACCTGGTCGACCGCCTCGATGGCCCCGCTGTGCGACGACTCGCAGGTCTCGAAGACGGACTCGATCCCCAGCCGGTTGGCCTCCTGCGTGAACCCGCGCACGAGCCGCACGGCGTAGGTGGTGCGCCGGCTCAGCACCGCCCGCGGGGAGCCGATCAGTGCGACCTGCCGGTGCCCGAGCTCCGCGAGGTGCGCGACGGTGACCCGTCCGACGGCTTCGAAGTCGAGGTCGACGCACGAGAACCCGGTCGCGTCGCGTGGCAGCCCGATGAGCACGGCGGGCTGCCGCTGCCGGCGCAGGATGGGCAGCCGGGGGTCCTCGGCCTCGACGTCCATCATCAGCACGGCGTCGACCATGGAGCCCGCCGCGACCCGCTCGATCCCGTCGTGGTCGTCCTGGGTGAGCAGCAGGACGTCGTGCTTGTAGGACTGCGCGCGCGTGACGACGCCGGTGACGAACTGCATGATCACGCCGACGTTCACGTCGACGCGTAGGGGGGCCATGAGCGCGAGCACCTGGGTGCGCTGTGAGGCGAGCGCGCGGGCGCCGGCATGGGGGCGGTAGTCGAGCTCGCGGACCGCGCGCTCGACGCGGGCGCGGGTCTCGGCCGAGATGGGGCGCTTGCCCGAGAGCGCGTACGACACGGTGGAGACGGAGACGCCTGCGGCTCGGGCGACGTCGTCGATCGTGCTCACCGCGGTGCTCCTCCAAGTCGTCGAGCCCCGGTCGCCGGGTGCCGGGAGTCACCCTAGCGGGCCCCCTCCGACCCGCTGGGGAACTATCGCCTGGACGGCGTCGTCCAAGGCGAAGCGCTTCGACGATAGCGCTCCCAGGCGAAGCGCGCATTCGTGGTGGACAAGATGAGAATCGGCAGTTAGCCTATCGAAGCGCTTCGACGATCGGGTACCCCCACCCGACCATCCACTCGATGAGGAGAACCCGGATGAGGATCAGCACACGGCGATGGGCGGCTGTCGGTACCGCCGCCCTCCTGGCCCCGCTCGCACTGACGGCCTGCAGCAGCAGCGGCGGTGACAGCGGCGGCGGAGACGGTGACGCGGACACCAAGACGCTCACGATCTGGCACTACGAGAACGACGAGTCCGCGATGGGCCAGGCATGGGCCAAGGCCATCGAGATCTTCGAGGAGGAGAACCCCGACGTCACCGTCGAGGTCGAGAAGCAGACCTTCGAGCAGATCCAGAAGAACGCCAAGATCGTGCTCACCGGCGACGACGTCCCGGACGTCATGGAGTACAACAAGGGCAACGCGACCGCCGGGCAGCTGGCCTCGCAGGGCCTGCTCACGCCGCTGACGGACGCCGCGAAGGAGAAGGGCTGGGACACCGCGCTCAGCGGCTCCATCGCGACGACCGCCCAGTACGACGAGGACGGGCTCATGGGCTCGGGCGAGTGGTACGGCGTGCCCAACTACGGCGAGTTCGTGGGCGTCTACCTCAACAAGGACATGTTCGCCCAGTACGGCATCGAGGTGCCGACGACGTTCGACGACTTCGAGGCCGCCCTGGCGACCTTCAAGGAGAACGGCGTCACGCCGCTCGCCGAGGCCGGCGCGGAGTACCCCCTCGGGCAGCTCTGGTACGAGCTGGTCCTGCACTACGGCGACCGCGCGCTGGTCGACGACTACCAGCTGTTCGCCAACGACGTCGACTGGCACGGCGAGGCGATGACGCAGGCGACCGAGAAGCTCGACGAGTGGGTCAAGAACGGCTACATCGCGTCCGACTCGGCCGGCCTGACCGCCGAGGACATGGGCGTGTCGTTCATCGACGGCACCTACCCGATCATGGTCTCGGGCTCGTGGTGGTTCGGCCGCCTCCAGTCGGAGATCCAGTTCGACTGGGCGCAGACGCTGTTCCCCGAGAACGCGCTGCACCCGGGCTCGTCCGGCAACCTCTGGGTCGTCCCGACGAACGCCGACTCGAAGTCGCTGGCCGAGGAGTTCATCGACATCACGCTGCGCCCCGAGGTGCAGGACGTGCTCGGCCAGGCAGGCGGTCTGCCGGTCGCGGGCGACCCGACGGCCATCACGGACCCGAAGACGGCGGAGCTCACGCAGAACTTCGCCGACATCCTCGGTGACGACGGCCTGGCGTACTACCCCGACTGGCCGGTCGCGGGCTTCTACGACGTGATCGTCAGCCAGCTGCAGTCGCTGGTCAACCAGTCCAAGTCGCCGGACGAGGTGCTCACCGGCCTCGAGGACGCCTACGTGTCCGGCAAGCAGGACCTGCTCGGCGAGTGACCCCGCCGTGCCCGGGCGGGAGCTGCCCGCAGTCAGCACCCGCCCGGGCCGTCAGGCCCGCCCTACGGAGGACCCCATGAGCACCGACGCTCTGCACGACCGCACGATCGACGCCGCGCCCCCCGCCACGGGTGGACCTCGTCGCCGCCGGACCCGCCCCACCTGGGTCTCCTACCTGCCGTACCTGGTGCCCGGTCTCATCGGGTTCGTCGTCGTCATCGGCATCCCGTTCGGGACGAACGTCGTCTACAGCTTCCAGAAGTGGAAGGGCGGAATGGCCCCGCACACCTGGGTCGGGTTGGACAACTACGCGGCGCTGCTGCACGACGAGCAGTTCTGGACCTCGTTCCGCAACTCGATCTCGATGATCGTCGCGATGGTGATCGTGCCGACGCTCATCGGCCTCCTGCTCGCGTCCGTGCTCTTCGACTACCTCGGCAAGACGTTCGGCGCCCGCTCCGCCTCGGTGCTGCGGGCCACGTACTACCTGCCGCAGATCCTGCCCGTCGCCGTCGCCGGTGTGCTGTGGAACTGGATCCTCAACGCGCAGACCGGCGCCGTGAACGAGATCCTGCGGTCGATCGGCATCGAGAACCCCCCGAACTGGCTGGGCTCGCCCACGACGGCGCTGCCCAGCGTCATGCTCGTCCTGGTGTGGGTGCAGATCGGCTACCCGGTCGTCATCTTCATGTCCGCCCTCCAGCGCGTCGACCCCGAGCTGTACGAGGCGGCCGAGCTGGACGGTGCGAACTGGTGGCGCCGGTTCCGTGCCATCACGATCCCGCAGATCAAGCCTGAGACGTTCGTCGTCGTGCTCACCTGCACGGTCGCCGCGCTCAAGGTGTTCGGCCCGATCTACGTGCTCACGCGCGGCGGCCCGGAGAGCTCGACCCTGGTGCCCAGCTACTACTCGTACCTCAACTTCTTCGACAAGTCGAAGGTCGGCTACGGCGCCGCGGTGGCCAACGTGCTCACGCTCGTGATCGTCATCGTCGCCGGGATCATCCTCGTGGCGCAGGCGCGCAGCGAGCGCAAGGAAGGGGTCGGCTGATGGCCGTCGACGTGATCGACGCTCCGGCGACGAGGATGCCCGCCGACCTGCCGGCCGGTGCTCGTCACCGTCGCGGGACGACCCGCTGGTTCGTGCTGGCGTTCGCGGTGCTCGTGGCCGTGCTCATGATCGTGCCGTTCCTGATCATGCTGCTCAACGCGTTCAAGTCGCCCGCCGACTACTCCCTGAACGGCCCGCTCAGCTGGCCGCAGGAGTTCTACACCGAGGGCGTCAAGGCGTTCTGGGAGCGCGTGGACTTCCCTCAGAAGCTGGTCAACTCGATCTGGATCTCGAGCGCGGTGGCCGTCGCGGGCACCCTGCTCTCGCTGCTGAACGCGTACGCGATCGGCATCGGGCGGATCAAGGCGCGACTGTGGGTGGTGACCCTCTTCCTGCTGGCGACGATGCTGCCGCAGGAGGCCCTCATCTACCCGCTGTTCACCATGGCGCAGCAGGCCGGGCTGTCGAACTCCCCGTGGTCGGTGATCATCATCTTCACCGTCATCCAGTCGGCGTTCGGCACCTACCTGCTCTCCTCGGTGCTGGGCACGTTCCCCAAGGCGCTGCTCGAGGCGGCCGCGCTCGACGGCGCGACCCGCTGGCAGGTCCTCTGGAAGGTCGTCTTCCCGGTGGTCCGGCCGACGCTCTCGGTGCTGATGATCTTCTTCTTCATCTGGACCTGGAACGAGTTCTTCATCCCGCTGGTCATGCTCACGTCCAACGACACGCAGACGATCCCCGTGGCCCTCGCGTCCCTGCAGGGTGACCGGATGATGGATGCACCGACGACCAACGCCGGTGCCCTGGTCTCGCTCGTGCCGGCAGTCATCTTCTTCCTCCTGTTCCAGCGCACCCTGACCCGCGGCGTCACCGCCGGCGCGGTCAAGTAAAGGCAGCGACCATGAAGTTCACCGACGGGTACTGGCAGCTCCTCCCCGGCGTCCAGGTGCTGCGCCCGCGCAGCGTCGCGGACGTCGTGGTCGGCGAGGACACGCTCACGGTCTACAGCGCGACGGTCCCGCTCACGTCGCGCGGCGACACCCTGAACCGCCCGCTCGTCACGGTGACGTTCTCGTCGCCGATGGACGACGTGATCGGCGTCCGCATCGAGCACCACGTCGGCGGCGTCGACCGCGGCCCCGCCTTCGAGGTCGCGACGTCGCCCGCGGACGTCAAGGTGGTCGTCGACGGCCCCGTGGCGTCGCTGCGGTCCGGTGGGCTCACCGCCCGGGTGTCCACCGAGGGGGAGTGGGGCGTCGAGTTCGAGGCCGACGGGCGGGTGCTGACGTCGTCGACCGCGCGCAGCATCGGCGTGGTCACGGACGCGCAGGGCGACTCCTACGTGCACGAGCAGCTCTCGCTCGGCATCCGGGAGCACGTCTACGGGCTCGGCGAGCGGTTCGGTGCCTTCGTGAAGAACGGCCAGTCCGTCGACGTCTGGAACGAGGACGGCGGCACGGCCAGCGAGCTGGCGTACAAGAACGTGCCGTTCTACCTGTCCGACGCGGGCTACGGCGTGTTCGTCGACCACCCGGGCCGGGTCTCCTTCGAGATCGGCTCCGAGGCGGTCTCCCGCACCCAGTTCTCCGTCCCGGGCCAGACCCTGCAGTACTACGTGATCCACGGTCCGACGCCCAAGGCGGTGCTGCGCCGGTACACCGCGCTGACCGGCCGTCCGGCGCGGGTGCCGGCCTGGTCGTACGGCCTTTGGCTGTCGACCTCGTTCACCACGCAGTACGACGAGGCCACCGTGATGTCGTTCGTCGACGGCATGGCCGAGCGCGGGCTCCCGCTGAGCGTCTTCCACTTCGACTGCTTCTGGATGCGCGCGTTCCACTGGACCGACTTCACGTGGGACCCGGCGACGTTCCCGGACCCCGAGGGCCTCCTCGAGAGGCTGCACGCCAAGGGCCTCAAGGTCTGCGTCTGGATCAACCCGTACATCGCGCAGCGTTCGGGCCTCTTCGAGGAGGGGCGGGCGGGCGGCTTCCTGGTGAAGCGCGCCGACGGGTCCGTGTGGCAGACCGACCAGTGGCAGGCGGGCATGGCACTCGTCGACTTCACCAACCCGGACGCCGTCGCCTGGTACCAGGGGCACCTGCGCCGGCTGCTCGGCCAGGGGGTCGACGCCTTCAAGACGGACTTCGGCGAGCGGATCCCGACCGACGTGGTCTGGCACGACGGCTCGGACCCCGAGCGCATGCACAACCACTACACGCACCAGTACAACCGCGCGGTCTTCGAGCTGCTCGAGGCCGAGCGCGGTCCGGGCGAGGCCGTGCTGTTCGCCCGGTCGGCGACCGCGGGTGGCCAGCAGTTCCCCGTGCACTGGGGTGGCGACTGCGAGTCGACGTTCGTCTCGATGGCCGAGTCGCTGCGCGGCGGGCTCTCGCTCTCGTCGTCCGGGTTCGGCTACTGGAGCCACGACATCGGGGGCTTCGAGGGCACGCCCGACGCCGCGGTGTTCAAGCGCTGGCTGCCGTTCGGCCTGCTCTCGTCGCACAGCCGCCTGCACGGCTCGGACTCCTACCGGGTGCCGTGGGCGTTCGACGAGGAGGCCGTCGACGTGACGCGCACCTTCACCGAGCTCAAGCTCGCGCTCATGCCGTACCTCGGCCGGGTGGGGCTCGACGCCCACGAGCAGGGCCTGCCGGTGATGCGCCCGATGGTGCTCGAGTTCCCCGACGACCCCGGGGCGGCCACCGTCGACACGCAGTACATGCTGGGCGAGTCCGTGCTGGTGGCGCCGGTGTTCTCCGCCGACGGGCGCGTCGACGTCTACGTGCCGGAGGGGACCTGGACGTCGCTGCTCACCGGCGACCAGGTGACCGGTCCGCGCTGGGTGCGCGAGGAGCACGGGTTCTCGTCGCTGCCCGTGTACGTGCGGCCCGACTCGGTGCTGCCGGTGGGTGCCCGCACGGACCGTCCGGACTACGAGTGGGCCGACGGCGTCACGCTGCGCCTGTTCGAGCTGGCCGACCAGCACCGGTCGGTCGTCGTCGTGCCGGCCTCCGACGGGGGTGACCCGACGACGTTCGTGGTCGAGCGCACCGGCGACGCCGTCCGCGTCGAGGCGCGTGGCGCAGTCGGTCCGTGGAACGTGCAGGTCGGTCTCGACGGACCCGGCGCGAGCGCGATCGCGGGGCAGACCACGGTCGAGCTCACGCTCTGACGGGTCCCGTCACCCCAGGGGAACCTGGGGTGGCGGGAGCGTTCCCACGACGTGTATCGTATCGATTCGACACCACGGCGCGGCTCGTGGCCGTCCGGCGCAGGAGCCGGTCGAGGACCGTGCGCCCGCCACCATCACCCGGATCCGTCCGCACGATCGAAGGACCCGCTCATGACGACCTCGCGCCCCTCCGGACGCCAGTTCCCCGCCGACTTCCTCTGGGGCTCGGCCACCGCCTCGTACCAGATCGAGGGTGCGTTCGACGAGGACGGTCGCGGCCCGTCCATCTGGGACACGTTCTCCCGCACGCCCGGCAAGGTGCTCGACGGCGACACGGGTGACGTCGCGGCGGACCACTACCACCGCGTCGCCGAGGACGTCGCGATCATGAAGGACCTGGGCCTGCAGGCTTACCGGTTCTCGATCGCGTGGCCCCGCGTCCAGCCCACCGGTTCGGGCGAGTTCAACCAGGCCGGCCTCGACTTCTACGTCGACCTCGCCGACCGCCTGATCGCCGCCGGCATCAAGCCTGTCGCCACGCTCTACCACTGGGACCTCCCGCAGGCGCTCGAGGACGAGGGCGGCTGGGCCAACCGGCAGACCGCGCTGCAGTTCGAGAAGTACGCGCGCAAGCTCGCCGAGGTGCTCGGGGACCGGATCCACCTGTGGACCACGCTGAACGAGCCGTGGTGCTCGTCGTTCCTGGGCTACGCGTCCGGCGTCCACGCCCCCGGCGTGACGGACGACGCGAAGGCGCTCGCCGCCGTGCACCACCTCAACCTCGCGCACGGCCTCGCCGGCCGCGCCATCAAGGACGTGCTCGGCCAGGACACCCCGATCTCGGTGACGCTCAACCTGCACGTCACGCGCGCCGCGACCGACGCCCCCGAGGACGTCGAGGCCAAGCGCCGCATCGACACCATCGCCAACGAGGTCTTCCTCGGCCCCATCCTCGACGGTGCGTACCCCAAGGAGGTGTTCGCCGACACCGAGGCGATCACCGACTGGTCCTTCGTGCTCGACGGCGACCTCGACCTGATCCAGGTCCCCCTCGCGCTGCTGGGCATCAACTACTACTCGACCGGTCGGGTGCAGCACGGCACGCCCGCCGGCGGCGACGGCACCCCGGGTCCGGACGGCCACCGCTCGTCCGAGAACAGCCCGTGGGTCGGCGCCGCCAACGTCGAGTTCCTCCCGCAGCCGGGGCCGCACACCGCGATGGGCTGGAACATCGAGCCCCAGGGCCTGGTGGACCTGCTCCTCGAGATCCACGACCGCTACCCGGGCATCCCGATGGCGATCACGGAGAACGGTGCCGCGTTCTACGACGAGGTCAGCGAGGACGGCCGCGTGCACGACGCCGGACGCGTGGCCTACCTGCACGACCACATCGACGCGGTCGGCGAGGCCATCGAGCGCGGCGCGGACGTGCGCGGCTACTTCGTCTGGTCGCTGATGGACAACTTCGAGTGGTCCTACGGCTACGACCGCCGCTTCGGCGTGGTCCGCGTCGACTACGACACCCTGGAGCGCACGGTGAAGGACTCGGGCCTCTGGTACCGCGAGCTCCTGCGCACCAACACCATCCCGACCCCGGAGTCCGCCGCCCTCTGACCCACTCCGCTCCCGCAACGTCCGCACTCCGTCGGGTCCCGAACCCCTCGAGTGCGGACGTTGCCGTCTCCCCATCCGGACGTCCGCACTCGTGTGGGTTCCTGCCTGCTGGAGTGCGGACGTCCCGTGGGTCGTGGGGGAGGATGGGGCGGTGGGACGACGATCGACGAAGCGGCCGTACGGCGCGGAGCACGTCGAGCTCGACCTCGATCGCGCCACGGGCGGCCGGCAGTCCGAGTCCGCGGCCGACGGCGAGTGGGTGGTCCAGCGGGTGCGCGGGTCCGACCGTGAGTACCGGTGCCCCGGCTGCGACCAGCTGGTGACCGCGGGCACCTCGCACGTCGTCGCGTGGCGGTCCGACGGGCTGTTCGGCGAGGCTCTCGACGACCGCCGGCACTGGCACCCCTCCTGCTGGCAGGCACGTGCCCGACGGGGACCGACCCGACGATGACTCGCGCCCCCCGGCTCGTCGCCACCGACCTCGACGGCACCCTCCTGCGCCCCGACGGCACGGTCTCCCCGCGCACGGCGGCTGCCCTGGTGCGCGCAGCCGACGCCGGGGTCGAGGTGGTGTTCGTGACGGCACGGCCGCCGCGCTGGCTGCGTGAGCTCGCGTCGCACGTGGCCGGTCACGGGGTCGCCATCTGCGCCAACGGTGCCGCGGTGCTCGACGTCGGCAGCGGGCGGGTGCTCGCCGAACGCGGGATGCCCCCGGAGCTCGTCGGCAGCATCGCGCACCGCGTCCGAACGGCCTGGGGTGGCCAGGACATGGTCCACCTGGCAGCGGAGAGCGCGGACGGCTTCGCGCACGAGACCCGGTTCCGGTCCAGCCATCCTGTCCCGGCAGGCAGCCCGGCGGCCGACCGCATCGAGGAGGTCCTGCGCCCCTCGACCTTCAAGCTGCTGGTCCGCACCGCTCGGCCGCCGACCGCGACGTTCGCCGACGAGCTCGCGGCCGTCGTCGGCGACCTGGCGGTCGTCGCGGACTCCGGCGCCGTCGGACTGGGCGAGATCTCGGGTCCCGGGATCACCAAGGCGGCCACCCTCGCCGACTGGGCCGCGTCGCGGGGCATCGACCCGGCGGACGTCTGGGCCGTCGGCGATGCGCCCAACGACCTGTCCATGCTCGGCTGGGCCGGCACCTCGTTCGCGATGGCCAACGCGCACGCGTCCGTGCTCGCCGCGGCGACGCGACGGTGCGCGTCGAACGCCGACGACGGGGTGGCCGACGTCCTGGAGCTCGCGGGTGCGCTGGCCGAGGGCGCCTTAGGCTCGTCGCGATGACGACGAACACGCAGGACCCCGGCCTCATCCGCTCGTTGACGGTCTTGCCCGCCGCGCGCCAGGACGTCGAGCTGCACACCGCCGACGGCCTGACGCTCGTCGGGGAGCTGGCGCGTCCGGCCGAGGCGCCACCCGCCGCGACGCTGGTGACCCTGCACCCGCTGCCCACCCACGGTGGCTACATGGACTCGCACGTGTTCCGGAAGGCGGCCTGGCGACTGCCTGCGCTGGCGGACCTCGCGGTGCTCCGGTTCAACACGCGCGGCACGGTCAGCCCGCGGGGGAGGAGCGGCGGGGCGTTCGAGGGCGGGGTCGGCGAGCGGTTCGACGTGCACGCCGCGATCGAGTTCGCCGAGTTCCACGACCTGCCGAACAGGTGGCTGGTCGGCTGGTCGTTCGGCACCGAGCTGGTGCTCATGCACGGCCGCGACCCGTCGATCGAGGGCGCGATCCTGCTCTCGCCGCCCCTGCACCGCGCCACGGACGCGGACCTCGACGCGTGGGCGGAGTTCGGCAAGCCCCTCGTGGTGCTGGTCCCGGAGCTGGACGACTACCTGCGCCCGGACGAGGCGCGCCGCCGGTTCGCGCGCGTCCCGCAGGCCGAGGTGATCGGCGTGGACGGCGCCAAGCACCTGTGGGTCGGCGAGGCGGCGGTCCGCCGGGTGCTCGACGAGATCGTCGCGCACGTGCTGCCCGACCACGAGATCCCGCTGCCCACCCACTGGGCCGGCCCGAGCACGACAGCGGAGGACGACGCATGAGCCTGCACACCTACCGCGCCGAGGGCGACGGCGTCCCGATCGTCCTCCTGCACGGCTTCCCGCTCGACCACCGCATGTGGGACGACGTCGCCCGGCTGCTGCCGCCGGGTCACCCGGTGCACGCCGTGGACCTGGCGGGGACGCCCGGACACGCGACCGACCTGCCCGAGCCGTCGCTCGAGGCGTCGGCGGACCAGGTCGCGGAGGTGCTGCGCGGCGTCGGTGTGACGAGCGCGGTGATCGCCGGCCTGTCCATGGGCGGCTACGTCGCGCTCGCGCTGCTCCAGCGGCACCCGGAGCTGGTGGCCGGGCTGGCGCTGGTCGACACGAAGTCCACCGCCGACGCCCCGGAGGCGCGCGCCAACCGGCTGCGGATCGCCGCCGAGGCGGAGTCGACGGGGTCGGTCGACCCGGTCCGACCCATGGCCACGTCGCTGCTGGGGGAGACGACGAGGACCGCGCGGCCCGAGGTGGCCGACCAGGTCGCCGCCTGGATCGACCAGCAGGAACCCGCGGGCATCGCCTGGTCGCAGCGGGCGATGGCGGCCCGGCCCGACCGCTCGGACGTCCTCCGGGCGTTCACGGGCCCGGTGGTCGTGGTGGTCGGCGACGAGGACACCGTCACCCCGGTCGCCGCCGCCGAGCACCTCGTGTCCACCGCCGAGGGCGCCCGGCTCGTCGTGGTCCCGCAGTCTGGGCACCTGTCGTCGGTCGAGCAGCCGGCCGCGGTCGCGGAGGCGATCGCCGAGCTCGCCCAGGCGGCCGGCTCCGCCTGACGTGCCCGGCTAGATCACGAGGCTGAGCAGCAGGACGAAGATCAGCGCGGTGACCGACAGCACGGTCTCCATGAGGGACCACGTCTTGAACGTCTGGCCGACGGTCATCTTGAAGTACTCCTTGACCAGCCAGAACCCGGCGTCGTTCACGTGGCTGAGGAACACGGACCCGGCGCCGATCGCGAGGACCAGCAGGGCGACGTGGGTGGTCGAGAGGTCCGTCGCGAGCGGGGCCATGATGCCGGCGGCGGTGATCGTGGCCACGGTGGCCGACCCCGTCGCGAGCCGGATGAGCACCGCGACGATCCACCCGGCGAGCAGCGGGGGGATCGCGGCGTCGGTGATCCCGCTGGCGATGACGTCGCCGACGCCGGAGTCGACGAGCGTCTGCTTGAACCCGCCGCCCGCGGCGACGATGAGCAGGATGCTCGCGATCGGCGCGAACGAGGAGTCGACGAGCTTGCTGACCTGCGAGCGCGTGTTCCCCAGCGCCGTCCCGAGGGCGACCATGGCCACCAACGTCGTGATGAGCAGCGCGACCAGCGGTGTCCCGAGGAACACCAGCACCTGACCGACGGTGTTGTCGTCGGAGCCGGACGCCTCGACCACGGTCCGCAGCAGCATGAGCACGACGGGCAGCAGCACGACCATGAGCGCGACCCCGAACCGGGGACGGCGGGCGTCCTCGTCGGTGCGCGCCTCGCCCAGGAACACGTCGGGCGGCGGCAGGACGACCCACCGGGCCAGCGGCTTGGCCAGCAGCGGGCCGGCGATGATCACGGTGGGGATCGCGACCAGGAGGCCGAGGCCCAGGGTCGTGCCCAGGTCGGCGCCCAGCGCGTCGATCGCGATGAGCGGCCCGGGGTGGGGCGGCACCAGCCCGTGCAGAGCGGAGAGCCCGGCCAGGGCGGGGATCCCGAGCACGATCATGGAGAGCTTCGACCGCCGGGCCGCGAGCATCACGACCGGGATCAGCAGGACGACGCCGACCTCGAAGAAGAGCGGGATCCCGATGACGAACGCGATGAGGGCCATCGCCCAGGGCAGCCGCTGCACGGGGGTCCGGGACAGGATCGCGTCCACGATCTCGTCCGCGCCGCCGCTGTCGATGAGCAGCTTGCCGATGATCGCGCCGAGCGCGATGAGCAGCCCGACACCGGCGACGGTGGTCCCGACGCCGGCGACGAAGCTGGTGAACGCGTCCTGGTAGCCGATCCCGGCCAGCACCGCGAGCACACCGGCGCCGAGCGTCAGGGCCAGGAACGGGTGCATCTTGAGGCCGACGATGAGCGCGACGATGACCAGGATGCCGATGATCGCCGCGATGATGAGCTGGGTCTCGCCGACCCCCTCCGCGGCCGCGGTGACGAGCTGCTGGGAGATCATGAGCGCTCCTCGGACAGGTGGAGGGCAGCCATCGCGCGGTCGGCCACGGCGTCGGGCGGTTCCTCGACGGAGATCGTCACGCCGTCCTCGGCGTCCGTCAGCGGCTCGAGGGTGGCGAGCTGGGACGTGAGCAGGGACGTCGGCATGAAGTGCCCGGCACGGTGCTCCATGCGGTCCTCGAGCAGCGCGGCCGGAGCCTCGAGCTGCACGAACCGCACGCGCCCTTCGGCCTCGCGCAGCAGGTCCCGGTAGACGACCTTGAGTGCCGAGCACGTGACGACGGCGCTCTCACCGGCCCGCGACCTCGCGGTCATCCAGTCCCGGATGGCGCGCAGCCACGGCCAGCGGTCCTCGTCGGTGAGGGGCTCGCCGGCGGACATCTTGGCGATGTTCTGCGGCGGGTGGAACTCGTCCGCCTCCGCGTACGGCCACCCGAGCCGCTCGGCCAGGATGCGGGCGACGGTCGTCTTGCCCGATCCGGCGACCCCCATGACGACGACGTGCACGATCTCGGTCATGTAGCGACGCCCCTGTCCGCCGGCCCCCTGCTGCCTCTGGGAGCCTTGCACGGGCGGTCCGAGCGCGCGCGGCGAGAGACGTCAGCGGGCGAGCACCCGGGCGAGGGCCTCCGACATGTCGAGCGACTCTCCGTCCTTGCCCCCGGCCCCGATGACCAGCGGGGGAGCGGACGGCTCCGGGGTGACGCCGCGGAACCGCGCGGCGAGGCTCGACGGCGTGGTCAGCACGTAGAACCTGCCCTCGGTGTCCACGGCGACGGTCTCGTCGCGGCGCAGGTACCAGCCGGTCAGCGGAGTCCGGTAGCGGGTCCGGCCGTCGTAGCTGCGTGCCGACAGCGGGACCGGCGCGGGTCCGAACTTCAGTGCACGGCGCAGGAACGCGTCGATCTGCTCCTGCGCCTGCGCCGACTCGGCGCGCTGCCGGCCCGCCAGCAGCTCGCCGTGCGCCGCCGCCGCTGCCCGACGCTCCTCGCGCCAGGCCGCGGCCGCGTCAGCCTTCTCCTCGGTCACGTCGACCCCTCGCGGGTGGACCCGTCAGTGGGAGGACGCGGCTGCGTCGTCCTTGGCGGGCTGCTCGTCCGGGGCATCGGCAGCCGGGGGAGCGTCCTTGACCTCAGGGCTCTCCGGCTCGGCGTCGTCGACGGGGGCGTCCTTGGACGGCTCCGCCTCGTCGGTCCGCGGCTCCGGGACGACGGGCACCGCGGCCGACACCGGCGCCGGGCGCGACTTCGTGGGTCGGGACGCAGGCCGGGCCGGCTTCCCGGCGGGGGCCGGGGCTGAGTCGTCCGACGTCGCGCTCGACGCCTTCGCCGCGGAAGCCTCGCTGGACCCCGCGTTCGCCGGCTTCCCCTTCTGCTCCTTCTCGAACGCTGCCTCGGCGCGTGTCGCGCGGTCCAGCGTGGCGCGGTCGGGGTTGTGGCCGAGCAGGTTGCGCAGCTCGTCGAGGTAGGACGTGATCGACTCGCGCTGGCGGTTGAGGTCCTCGACCTGCCGCGTCGCGGACGTTCGCTCCCGCTCCGACTCGATCATCGCGTCGGAGATCTGCTTCTCGGCGTGCTCGCGGGCCTCCGCGACCACCCGGTCCGCGTTCTTGCGGGCGTTGGAGATGAGCTCCTTGGCGTGCTGCTCGGCGTCGGTGCGCACCTTGTCGGCCTGCGCCAGCGCCTTGGCCACCCGCTGCTCGGCCTCGGCGGCGTGCGCCTCGGCGTCGCGGACCAGACGCTCGGTCTCGGCGCGCGCGGTCTCGTGGCGGTCGGCGTCCTCGCGCTCGGCGGCCTCGCGACGCGATGCGATCGTCAGCTCGGCGTCGGCCAGCTGCTGCTCCGCGGAGCGGACCATCTCGTCGGCGTGGGTCTTCGCCGACGTGGTCAGCTCGGCCGCGGCACGACGCGCCTCGGTGAGGGCACGCTCGACCTCGAGGCGGGTGCGCTCGCGCAGCTCCGAGGTCTCGCGGTCAGCGGACGCGCGCAGCTCGCCGGTCTCGCGCGCCGTGACCTCCTGCAGCTCGGCCGCCTCGCGGGTCGTGACGTCGCGCAGGTGCGACGTCTCGTGCGTGGCCCGCTCGCGCAGCTCGGTGGTCTCGCGCTCGGCCTGCGCGCGCAGGTCGGTGGCGTACCGCTCGGCGTCGCCGCGCAGGGCGACGACGGTCTGCTCGGCGTCGGCCCGCTGGGCCCCGAGCTCGTCGGCTGTCTTGGAGCGCAGCTCCCCGGTCTCGCGCTCGGCCTGGGCGCGCACGAAGGCCGCGTACTGCTCGGCCTCGACCCGCAGCGCCGCGACCTCGGCCGCGACCCGCTGCTGGAGGGCAGCCGCGTCCCGCTCGGCGGCCGCGCGCACGCCGTCCGCGTACTCCTGGGTCTGCACCCGCAGGGAGGTGACCTCCTCGGCAGCCTGCTGACGGGCGGCTCCCACCTCGGCCGCGACGTCGCTGCGCTGCTGGGCCACGTACCGGTCGACCTCGATGCGGGCCGCCGCGAGCTCGCCCTCGACCCGCTGGCGCAGCTCGGTGGTGTCGGCGTCGGCGCTCTGGCGCAGGTCCTGCGCGTAGCGCTCGGCCTCCTCGCGCTGGGCGGTGGTCTCGGCCTCGGAGCGCGCACGGAGCTCGCTCGCGGTGCGCTCGGTCGCGATGCGCAGCTGCGTCGCCTCGTGCTCGACGCTCGCGCGCAGCGTGCCCAGCTCGCGCTCGAGCGAGCTGCGACGCTCGCTCTCCTCGGTGGTGATCGCGCTCTGGATGCGGGCGGCCTCGCGCTCCGCGGAGCCGACCAGCTCCTCCGCGCGGCGCTGCGCGGCCAGGAGCGTGCTCTCGGCCTCCGCCGCGGCCGTCGTCTTGACCTCGTCGGCCTCACGGCGGGCGGTGGCGACGACCTCGGCGACCTCGTTCTCCGCGCGCGCCCTCAGCTGGCCCGACGAGAGCTTGGCGCGGGCGAGCGCGTCGGCCGCCTGGGCGTTGGCCTGTGTGACCACGTCCGAGGACTGCTCCTCTGCGGACCGCAGCAGCTGCTCGATGCGCGAGCCCAGACCGGAGTAGGTGGGGCGCTCGGCCTCCCGCAGCTGGCGGTGCGCCTCGGAGAGCTCACCCGCCACCTGCATGGCGCGTCCGTCGAGGGACTCGACCTGGGCGCGGGCGTCGGCGAGGGCCTTCTCCAGCCCGGAGATGCGGGCGTCGACGGCTTCGCGTTCGTAGCCGCGGAAGTTGACGACGGGGAAGGGGGTCCGGGCGTCGGGCACGAGCAGTCCTCCTGGGCACGGGGCTCCGTGCGAGCGGCCTCGGTCGAGGCGCTCGTCGACTTCCGGAGCCCGCCGGTCAGGATACGCGTGTTCGCGGTGCTGTGGTCAGGACCCTGCCCGGTACGCACACCGCGGAGGATCCGTCCACTCGATCCCGGTTCGGCCGTGACGTGCCCCTCTGCCTATCCTGGGGTTTCTCTTCCCTGGAGGATCCTGCGTGCTCAAGCGTCTGATCATCGCCGCCGTCGGCGTCGCCGGACTGATCATCATCGGTCTCGGCATCGCGTCCGCGACGGTGTGGCGGGCCGACGACGTCCTCGTCGCGACGACGTCCGGTGGCTCGCACACCCTCGTCACCGACCCCGGCGTCCTCGAGCTCGGCGGCGACCCCGTGACCGTCACGGTGAGCGTGCCGGACGGTGGCGACGTCGTCCTCGCGGTCGGCCGTGACACGGACGTCGACGGCTGGGTGGGGACCGACGCGCACGCCCGGGTGACCGGCCTGTCCGGCTGGCACACGCTGGCCGTGGACGACGTCGCCGCGCCCGAACCCACCCCCGCCGTCACACCCACCGACGCCGCCGCTCCGCCGGCAGACGCGGCCACCCCGGCGCCCTCCGAGGGCGAGGCGGAGGCCCCGGTCACCGTCGCCGACCCGACGGGTTCCGACCTGTGGGTCGCCGAGGAGACCGGGACCGGGTCTGCGACGCTCGTCTGGCCCGCGCAGGAGGGTCGCTGGAGCCTGCTCGCGGTCAGCACCGGCGAGTCCGCGCCGACCCTCTCGCTCGCCTGGCCTCGGGTGGTCACCACCCCGTGGCTGTGGCCGTGCGTGGCCGTCGGCACGCTGCTCGTGCTGCTCGCCGGGTGGCTCCTGCTGCGGGACGTGCGCCGCCGCCGTGCCGGGCTCGACGAGCCGGAGTGGACCGCCGTTCACACGGGTGCGACGCCCGCCGTGGTCATCGGCGCCGCGGACATCGACACGATCCCGGTGCTCACCCGTCGGCAGCTGCGCGAGGCGTCGCAGGCCCGTGCCGCCCGACCGCGCACAGGTTCCGTCCCCGCGGTGCCCTCGCCCACGAGCGCGCCCGCAGGGGAGCCCGCGCCGACGTCCCCGACGACGC
This sequence comes from Cellulomonas sp. P1_G12_2, assembly GCF_056405535.1. NCBI lineage: Bacteria > Bacillati > Actinomycetota > Actinomycetes > Micrococcales > Cellulomonadaceae > Cellulomonas > Cellulomonas sp. P1_G12_2. The sequence goes on from NZ_JBFUBX010000001.1 coordinate 1,244,933, forward strand.
CCGCACCCGTCGGTACCAGCCGCCGCGCGCTCCGCCCGCCGACCGGGGCCGTCCCGGTGGCGTCGGCCGGCCCGACGTCCGAGCGCACGGCCCCCGTCCCGGGCCCGACGAGCCCGACCCCCGAGCGCATGGTCCCCTCCCCGGGTCCGACGGGTCCGACGCCCGAGCGCACAGTCCCCGTCCCGGGCCCGACGAGCCCGACGCCCGGGCGCACGGTGCCCGCCCCGGCTCCGACGCCGACCACTGGTCCGTCCGCACCGACGGCGACCCCGTCGGTGCGCCCGCCGGTGCCCGTGCCGACCGCGTCCTGGTCGGCCCGCCAGCCCGCGCCGGTCGCGCCCCCCGGTCCGTCGGCCTCCGCAGTCTCCGGTCCGCCTGCGCCGAGCGCACCCGCCGAGCACAGCACGGTCCCGCACGGCCGTCCGTCGTGGGCGCAGCGCGGCACGTCGCCCGTCCCGCCCACCGCCGCACCGGCGGCGCCCCCCGCAGCCCCCGGCCCGAGCAGCCCCGCCGGGTGGTCGGCCGTCCCACCGCCGCCGGGCGCCCGGCTGCGTCCGGGCTCACCGGCGGGGCCAGACGCCGAGCCCGTGCACACCGGCCGCCCCACCTGGGTGCGGACCACGACGCCTCACGAGCCTGACCCCGACGAGTCCGCCACCGCGGGATCACGGGCCGACGCCTGGCGCCGGGCGTGGGGGCTGCCCCCCACGGACGAGGGTGCGCGGCCCAGCGACACGAACAAGGAGGACCGATGACACGCCGAACGCGGTCCCGCCGCCTCGTCGCGGCCCTCGGCGGCCTGCTGGTGCTCGGGCTCGCCGCCTGCAGCACCCCGCTGCCGCAGGCCCAGCCCGAACCCGTCCCCGCCGTCGCGCCCGCGGTCACCACCGTGGTCCAGTCCCAGGACGTGCTGGCCGACCTCGGCGCCGTGCTCACGGCGTCCGACGCGGCCCTCGACGCTACGCAGCTGCCGGCACGCGTCGCCGGGCCGGCTCTGGCCGTGCGTACCGCGGAGTACGTCCGCGCGACCGCGACCGCCGGCGCCAAGCCGCCGACGCCGTTGCCCACGGACGAGCAGGCGCTGATCGTGCCGCAGACCGACACCTGGCCGCGGACGCAGCTGGTCGTCACCAAGCAGCCCGACGACCTCCAGGCGCCACGCATCCTCGTGATGCAGCAGGCGACCCCCCGCGAGCCGTACAAGCTGTGGGGATGGGGCCGCATGGGTGCCGGCATCCAGATGCCGGCCACCGCCGCCCCGGAGACGGGCAGCCCGGTGCTCGCCCCGGACGCCACCGGTCTCGTGATGACCCCGGTCGAGGCCTTCCAGCAGTACGCGGACGTCCTGGCCAACGGGGACGCCTCGGCGTTCGCCGCGAGCTTCCTGCCCGACACCTTCAGGTCGAGCGTCGAGGCGGCGCGCGCGGCGACGGCAGCCGGTGTGCAGGCGGCGGGGTCCGCGGTCGAGACGTACACGCCGGACCCGACGACGCCGGTGGTCAGCCTCCAGACCGTGGACGGGGGAGCGATCGTCGTCGGCCAGCTCACCACCGTGTCCACCGTGACGCTCACCGTCGCGGGTGGCACGATCCCGATCTCCGACCCGTTCTACGCGGCGCTCACCGGCAAGACGAGCGCCGGCAGCAACTTCGTCCGGACGTTCACCGACGTGCTCGTCATGTACGTACCGCCGGCCGGCAGCCCCGCACTCGTGCAGCTGCTCGCCGCCGAGCACGCCGTGACGTCCGCGACGGCCCAGTAGACCGACAGGCACCCCGCACTCCCCAGCGACTCCAGCGCGCAGCCGAAGGAAGACCGACGCATGTCCCAGCCGACCGGACCCCGCCCCCGCCTCGACGTGCGCGGGGCGGTGGACCTCTCCACGCTCAACCGACCCGCGACCCCCCCGCCCGGGAGCCCGGGTGGGCTGCCGTCGCCCGGTACCTACGTGGTGGACGTCGACCAGGAGTCGTTCCCCGACCTCGTGCAGAGCTCCACGCAGTACCCGGTGGTCGTGGTGCTCTGGTCGCCACGGAGCGAGGCGAGCGCCACGGTCGCCGCCGACCTCGCCTCCCTGGCCGACGAGGACGGTGGCCGCTGGCAGCTGGCGCGCATCGACGCCGAGGCCAACCCGCAGGTCGCCCAGGCGTTCCAGGCGCAGAGCGTGCCCACCGTCGTCGCCGTGCTCGCGGGTCAGCCGCTTCCCCTGTTCCAGGGCGCGTACCCCCGGGACCAGGTCCGTGCCGTCCTCGACCAGGTGCTCGCCGCCGCCGAGGCCAACGGGATCACCGGCCGTGCGGCGCCGAGCACGGGCGCCGCCGCCCAGGACGAGCCGGAGGCCGAGCCCGAGCTCCCGCCCCTGCACCAGGCGGCGTACGACGCGATCGAGCGCGACGACCTCGCCGCAGCCACCGCCGCCTACGAGCAGGCGCTGAAGGAGAACCCGCGCGACTCGCTCGCGCGTGCAGGACTGGCCCAGGTGGGACTACTGGACCGGACCCGGGACGCCGACCTCCAGGCAGCGCGCGCCGCGGCGGCGGACGACCCGTCGGACGTCGACGCCCAGCTGGCGGTCGCGGACCTCGACATCCTGGGCGGGAAGGTGGAGGACGCGTTCGCACGCCTGGTCGACGTCCTGCGGACCACCGCCGGCCCGGAGCGCGAGCGGGTACGCGTCCGTCTGGTCGACCTGTTCGAGGTCATCGGCGGCGAGGACCCCCGGGTGATCGCCGCCCGACGTGCGATGGCCAGCGCGTTGTACTGAGCGCGTTTGCGCAGGTCGGAGGCTTCGAGGCCGAGTGACCCGCGTCACCGCTCGCGGATTTGCTCTCCGGCGGGATGCCTGCGTAATCTTCTCGACGTCGCCCGGCAGGGAGGAACGGACACCGCGGATCGAACCGCAGTGGCTGGTCCCCCGGAGCGACATCCTCGGACTCTTCGACCGGCGGCCAGATCGTCGGTCATCAGGAGCGTCCGGACGCGGAGCCCAGGCTCTCGCCAAGCCGAATCTCCTCTGACCAGGGGATTTGACGAGGCAGGGCCGCTCCGCTAAGTTAGAGCAGTTGCCTCCGGACAGGTTGAAAGGCCTGGAAGGATGCGCGTCTGTTCCTTGAGAACTCAACAGTGTGCCAAATAGTCGATGCCATATGGCTCGCTATCGGAGGATGTTCTGTCCCGTTCGGGGTGGGGTGTTCGAGGGTGGTGGGTCTTGGTTGAGATAGGTGCCGTTTCTCCACCTCCGTGGGGTGCGGTGCCAAAATTCAGCCGAATCTGAACGGTCCTTATCGGGACCATTTCGTGTGTCGGTTGCTCTGCTGCTTTTGGGTGGTGGGGTGCCATGTAGACATTTACGGAGAGTTTGATTCTGGCTCAGGACGAACGCTGGCGGCGTGCTTAACACATGCAAGTCGAACGGTGATGGCCAGCTTGCTGGTCTGATCAGTGGCGAACGGGTGAGTAACACGTGAGCAACCTACCCCAGACTCTGGAATAACCATGGGAAACGATGGCTAATACCGGATACGAGACACACGCGCATGTGTGGTGTCTGGAAAGATTTATCGGTCTGGGATGGGCTCGCGGCCTATCAGCTTGTTGGTGGGGTAGTGGCCTACCAAGGCGACGACGGGTAGCCGGCCTGAGAGGGCGACCGGCCACACTGGGACTGAGATACGGCCCAGACTCCTACGGGAGGCAGCAGTGGGGAATATTGCACAATGGGCGCAAGCCTGATGCAGCGACGCCGCGTGAGGGATGACGGCCTTCGGGTTGTAAACCTCTTTCAGCAGGGAAGAAGCGCAAGTGACGGTACCTGCAGAAGAAGCGCCGGCTAACTACGTGCCAGCAGCCGCGGTAATACGTAGGGCGCAAGCGTTGTCCGGAATTATTGGGCGTAAAGAGCTCGTAGGCGGTTTGTCGCGTCTGCTGTGAAAACCTAAGGCTCAACCTTGGGCTTGCAGTGGGTACGGGCAGACTAGAGTGCGGTAGGGGTGACTGGAATTCCTGGTGTAGCGGTGGAATGCGCAGATATCAGGAGGAACACCGATGGCGAAGGCAGGTCACTGGGCCGCAACTGACGCTGAGGAGCGAAAGCATGGGGAGCGAACAGGATTAGATACCCTGGTAGTCCATGCCGTAAACGTTGGGCACTAGGTGTGGGGCTCATTCCACGAGTTCCGTGCCGCAGCAAACGCATTAAGTGCCCCGCCTGGGGAGTACGGCCGCAAGGCTAAAACTCAAAGAAATTGACGGGGGCCCGCACAAGCGGCGGAGCATGCGGATTAATTCGATGCAACGCGAAGAACCTTACCAAGGCTTGACATACACCGGAAACTTCCAGAGATGGTTGCCCCGCAAGGTCGGTGTACAGGTGGTGCATGGTTGTCGTCAGCTCGTGTCGTGAGATGTTGGGTTAAGTCCCGCAACGAGCGCAACCCTCGTCCCATGTTGCCAGCGGGTTATGCCGGGGACTCATGGGAGACTGCCGGGGTCAACTCGGAGGAAGGTGGGGATGACGTCAAATCATCATGCCCCTTATGTCTTGGGCTTCACGCATGCTACAATGGCCAGTACAAAGGGCTGCGATACCGCGAGGTGGAGCGAATCCCAAAAAGCTGGTCTCAGTTCGGATTGGGGTCTGCAACTCGACCCCATGAAGTCGGAGTCGCTAGTAATCGCAGATCAGCAACGCTGCGGTGAATACGTTCCCGGGCCTTGTACACACCGCCCGTCAAGTCACGAAAGTCGGTAACACCCGAAGCCGGTGGCCCAACCCTTGTGGAGGGAGCTGTCGAAGGTGGGACTGGCGATTGGGACTAAGTCGTAACAAGGTAGCCGTACCGGAAGGTGCGGCTGGATCACCTCCTTTCTAAGGAGCATCTGGCAGCCACATCGCCTGTCATGGGTGGTGGAGGGTGTCYAGGCCCGTTGTCCCTGCCGAACGAGTGGGGGACGGTGCTCGAGGGTGGAACATCGACTGTTGGCCGGCTTTCGAGCTGGTGGCGACCTAGTACGCCAGGCCCTWCGGGGTTCTGGGTGGGAACGGTSSGCTGCTGGGGAGGGGTCGGCTGGGCACGCTGTTGGGTCCTGAGGGAACAGCCGGAAGGTTGTTCGTTCAGGGTCGCTACGCACGCGGTCTRCACCTGAGGGTGTGGGGCGGGTGCGGGTGGCTGCGGGCTGGTACCGCTCAGTCAAACCGCCGGCATGGTCCACACCTTGGTGTGGGTGGTGCGGGTAGGTGCTGGGGTGAGGGTGGCAGTTTCCCGGTCGTAGCTTGAGAACTGCACAGTGGACGCGAGCATCTTTTTTGAATGATTTTTGTGGTCAAGTTTATAAGGGCACAGGGTGGATGCCTTGGCACTAGGAGCCGAAGAAGGACGTTGTAGCCTGCGATAAGCCTCGGGGAGTTGGCAAACGAACCGTGATCCGAGGATGTCCGAATGGGGAAACCCCGCACGAGTCATGTCGTGTGACCCGCACCTGAATATATAGGGTGTGTGGAGGGAACGGCGGGAAGTGAAACATCTCAGTACCGCCAGGAAGAGATATTCCGTGAGTAGTGGCGAGCGAAAGCGGATCAGGCCAAACCGTGTACGTGTTCAAGCCGGCAGGCGTTGCGTGCACGGGGTTGTGGGACCTTTCCGTTGGATCTGCCGATCCGACAGGGAGTCAGAAAGTCGCGTCATAGTCGAAGGGCATTGAAAGGCCCGGCACAGAGGGTGTGACCCCCGTAGACGAAATGGCGTGGCCTCCCGAAGGGGATCCCAAGTAGCTCCGGGCCCGAGAAACCTGGAGTGAATCTGCACAGACCACTGTGTAAGCCTAAATACTACCTAGTGACCGATAGCGGACAAGTACCGTGAGGGAAAGGTGAAAAGTACCCCGGGAGGGGAGTGAAATAGTACCTGAAACCGTGTGCCTACAATCCGTTGGAGCCTCCCTAGCAGGGGTGACAGCGTGCCTTTTGAAGAATGAGCCTGCGAGTTAGTGGTACGTGGCGAGGTTAACCCGTGTGGGGAAGCCGTAGCGAAAGCGAGTCCGAATAGGGCGTCTCAGTCGCGTGCTCTAGACCCGAAGCGGAGTGATCTAGCCATGGGCAGGTTGAAGCGCGGGTAAGACCGCGTGGAGGACCGAACCCACCAGGGTTGAAAACCTGGGGGATGACCTGTGGTTAGGGGTGAAAGGCCAATCAAACTCCGTGATAGCTGGTTCTCCCCGAAATGCATTTAGGTGCAGCGTCACGTGTTTCTTGCCGGAGGTAGAGCTACTGGATAGCCGATGGGCCCCACCAGGTTACTGACGTTAGCCAAACTCCGAATGCCGGTAAGCCAGAGCGTGGCAGTGAGACTGCGGGGGATAAGCTCCGTAGTCGAGAGGGAAACAGCCCAGACCACCAGCTAAGGCCCCTAAGCGTATGCTAAGTGGGAAAGGATGTGGAGTTGCACAGACAACCAGGAGGTTGGCTTAGAAGCAGCCACCCTTGAAAGAGTGCGTAATAGCTCACTGGTCAAGTGATTCCGCGCCGACAATGTAGCGGGGCTCAAGTATACCGCCGAAGCTGTGGCATTCACATATCAGCTCAGCGCACCTTCGGGTGTGTTCAGGCGTGTGGATGGGTAGGGGAGCGTCGTGTGGCGAGTGAAGTCGCGGGGGAACCCAGCGGTGGACGCCACACGAGTGAGAATGCAGGCATGAGTAGCGAATGACGGGTGAGAAACCCGTCCGCCGAATGATCAAGGGTTCCAGGGCCAGGCTAATCCGCCCTGGGTAAGTCGGGACCTAAGGCGAGGCCGACAGGCGTAGTCGATGGACAACGGGTTGATATTCCCGTACCGGCGAAGAACCGCCCATACCGAGCCCGGTGATGCTAAACGCCCGAGACGTCACATCGTCCCTTCGGGGACACCGTGGCGTGGAGCGCGTGACCCGAACCGGTAGTAGGTAAGCGTATTAACAGGGGTGACGCAGGAAGGTAGCCAAGCGTGGCGATGGTAGTCCACGTCCAAGGTCGTAGGGCGAGGTGTAGGCAAATCCGCACCTCATATAGCCTGAGAGCTGACGGTGACCGCGAATGCGGGAATCTGGTGATCCTATGCTGCCAAGAAAAGCCTCGACGCGAGGTTCTAGCCGCCCGTACCCCAAACCGACTCAGGTGATCAGGTAGAGAATACCAAGGCGATCGAGAGAATCGTGGTTAAGGAACTCGGCAAAATGCCCCCGTAACTTCGGGAGAAGGGGGGCCTGAAGCGTGAACCGACTTGCTCGGGGAGCGTGAAGGGCCGCAGAGACCAGGGAGAAGCGACTGTTTACTAAAAACACAGGTCCGTGCGAAGTCGCAAGACGATGTATACGGACTGACGCCTGCCCGGTGCTGGAAGGTTAAGAGGACGGGTCAGCCGCAAGGCGAAGCTCAGAATTTAAGCCCCAGTAAACGGCGGTGGTAACTATAACCATCCTAAGGTAGCGAAATTCCTTGTCGGGTAAGTTCCGACCTGCACGAATGGCGTAACGACTTCTCCGCTGTCTCAACCGCGAACTCGGCGAAATTGCACTACGAGTAAAGATGCTCGTTACGCGCAGCAGGACGGAAAGACCCCGGGACCTTTACTATAGCTTGGTATTGGTGTTCGGTGCGGCTTGTGTAGGATAGGTGGGAGACTGTGAAGCCGGCACGCCAGTGTCGGTGGAGTCAACGTTGAAATACCACTCTGGTCGCTCTGGATATCTAACCTCGGTCCGTGATCCGGACCAGGGACAGTGCCTGGTGGGTAGTTTAACTGGGGCGGTTGCCTCCTAAAATGTAACGGAGGCGCTCAAAGGTTCCCTCAGCCTGGTTGGCAATCAGGTGGCGAGTGCAAGTGCACAAGGGAGCTTGACTGTGAGACTGACAGGTCGAGCAGGGACGAAAGTCGGAACTAGTGATCCGGCGGTGGCTTGTGGAAGCGCCGTCGCTCAACGGATAAAAGGTACCCCGGGGATAACAGGCTGATCTTGCCCAAGAGTCCATATCGACGGCATGGTTTGGCACCTCGATGTCGGCTCGTCGCATCCTGGGGCTGGAGTAGGTCCCAAGGGTTGGGCTGTTCGCCCATTAAAGCGGTACGCGAGCTGGGTTTAGAACGTCGTGAGACAGTTCGGTCCCTATCCGCTGCGCGCGCAGGAAACTTGAGAAGGGCTGTCCCTAGTACGAGAGGACCGGGACGGACGAACCTCTGGTGTGCCAGTTGTTCCGCCAGGAGCACGGCTGGTTAGCTACGTTCGGAAGGGATAACCGCTGAAAGCATCTAAGCGGGAAGCCTGCTTCAAGATGAGGTTTCCATGCCCCCTTGAGGGGTGAGAGGCTCCCAGCTAGACCACTGGGTAGATAGGCCGGATGTGGAAGAGGGGACTAACGACCCTCGCAGCTGACCGGTACTAATAAGCCGACAACTTCACCACTTCATTCATTTGTTGCTACGCGTCCACTGTGCGGTTCCCGAGAGACGAACGGGAACCCGTTTGACAACTCGACAACGTTACGGCGGTCATAGCGAAGGGGAAACGCCCGGTCCCATTCCGAACCCGGAAGCTAAGCCCTTCAGCGCCGATGGTACTGCACTCGCCAGGGTGTGGGAGAGTAGGACGCCGCCGGACATCATTCAGAAAGAGCCATCCCTTCGGGGGTGGCTCTTTCTGTTTCCCGGACAGCTGCGTGCGGGTTCTCGGGCTGTCCTCTGAGTGCGTCGGTGCAGGTCAGAGGAGTGCCTCGACGGTGTCGGCGAGCGCCTCGACCGAGAGCTGGCCGTCGAGAACGAGCGTGGCTCCGCGCCGTAACAATGGTTCGACGGTGGTGACGTATTCAATGATCTGCGCGCGGTCGGCCGCATTCCTTCCGTAGGGGTTGGTCGTCCGCGTGGCGACGCGTGCGAGCAGGACGTCGAGCGGTGCAGTGAGCAGGACGACGTGCTCGAAGCGGTCGTAGAAGCGGCCCTGGTTCTCGACGGTCCCGGAGATGACGATGTCGTGGTGAGCGGCGAGCAGCTGCGCCATCCGCGGTTCGTCCCACGTGCCGTCGGGCAGCTGCCAACCGTCGTGGTCGGTGTCCACGGTCCGGTGTCCCCGCGTGCTCAGTGCTGCGAGCAGAGTGGATTTCCCCGCGCCGGACATGCCTGTCACCAGTACCCGCGCCATGGGATCGACCGTAGCGAGAAAGGGCCCGCACCGAGTGGTGCGGGCCCCTTCTCGTCTCGACTCCGCGTAGTGGGTCAGCCGGCCTCGAACACGACGACGCCCAGCGGGGGGACGCGGATCGAGGCGGAGTAGGGCCGACCGTAGTGGGGCTCGGGCAGGGCCTCGATCTCGCCGAGGTTGCCGACGCCGGATCCGCCGTAGGCCTCGGAGTCGGAGTTGAAGATCTCGCGCCACCGGCCACCGCGGGGCAGTGCCAGGCGGTAGCCCTCGTGCGGGATGCCGGCGAAGTTGACGACCACCGCGACGGGCGGGGAGTCGTAGCCCTTGCGCAGGTAGGCGAGGGTGTTGCGGAAGGCGTCGTCGGAGTCGATCCACTCGAAGCCGTCGGGCGTGTGGTCGAGCTGCCAGAGCGCCGGTGTCTCCTTGTAGACCCGGTTGAGGTCCGCGACGGAGCGCAGGACGCCCTGGTGGGCGGGGTCGTCGAGCGCGTGCCAGTCGAGGGAGCGCGACTCGGCCCACTCGGTCTGCTGCGCGAACTCGGAGCCCATGAAGAGCAGCTGCTTGCCGGGGTGGGTCCACTGGTAGCCCAGCAGCAGGCGGACGCCGGCGAGCTTCTGCCAGTGGTCGCCGGGCATCCGCTCGTACAGCGAGCCCTTGCCGTGCACGACCTCGTCGTGGCTGATGGGGAGCACGAAGCGCTCGGAGTAGGCGTAGACCATCGAGAAGGTGATCTCGTTGTGGTGGTAGCGCCGGTGGACGGGCTCCTCGGCCAGGTAGCGGAGGGTGTCGTTCATCCAGCCCATGTTCCACTTCAGGCCGAACCCGAGGCCGTTGCCGTCGGTGGGGGCCGTGACGCCTGGCCACGCGGTCGACTCCTCGGCGATCATCATGATCCCCGGGGTGCGCCGGTAGGCGGTGGCGTTGGCTTCCTGCAGGAACGAGATGGCGTCCAGGTTCTCGCGGCCGCCGTACTGGTTGGGCCGCCACTGCCCGGGCTTGCGGGAGTAGTCGAGGTAGAGCATCGAGGCGACGGCGTCGACCCGCAGGCCGTCGACGTGGAATTCCTCGAGCCAGTAGGTGGCGTTCGCGACGAGGAAGTTGCGGACCTCGGAGCGGCCGAAGTTGAAGACGTAGGTGCCCCAGTCGGGGTGCTCGCCCAGCAGGGGGTCCGGGTGCTCGTACAGCGGGGTGCCGTCGAACTGCGCGAGCGACCACTCGTCCTTGGGGAAGTGGGCAGGGACCCAGTCGACGATGACGCCGACTCCCGCCCGGTGCAGCGTGTCGACCAGGTGGCGGAAGTCGTCGGGGTGGCCGAACCGGGAGGTCGGCGCGAAGTACGACGAGACCTGATAGCCCCAGGAGCCACCGAACGGGTGCTCGGCGACGGGCAGCAGCTCCACGTGCGTGAAGCCGAGGGAGACGACGTGCTCGGTCAGCTGGACGGCCAGGTCGCGGTAGGACAGCCCGACGCGCCACGAGCCGAGGTGGACCTCGTAGACGCTCATGGGCGCGGTGTGGGGGTCGCGGGAGCTGCGGGCGGTCAGCCAGTCGGCGTCGGACCACTCGTAGTGGGACTCGATGACGACCGAGGCGGTCGCGGGTGGGATCTCCGTGCCCTGCGCCAGGGGGTCGGCCTTCTGGCGCCACGACCCGTCGTTGCCGAGCGCCTCGAACTTGTATCGCGCGCCGGCGCCGACGCCCGGGGCGAAGATCTCCCAGACGCCGCTGTCGCCGAGGGAGCGCATGGCGTGGGACGCGCCCTGCCAGTAGTTGAAGTCACCGACCACGCGCACGGCGCGGGCGTTCGGTGCCCAGACGGCGAAGGCCGTGCCCGCCACGTCCCCGAGCTCGCCCGGGTAGCTGCGCGTGTTGGCGCCGAGCACGGTCCACAGCTGCTCGTGCCGGCCCTCGCGCACGAGGTGGCGGTCCAGCTCCTGCACCGTCGGCAGGAAGCGGTAGGGGTCGTCGACGACGGAGGCGTGGCCGTCGTAGGTGACCTCGAGCCGGTAGTCCGGGACGTCCGCGCCGGGGAGCACCGCCACCCAGATGCCGTCCTGCTCGTGCCGCGCGGCGACCCGTGACGTCGACGTCGTGACGACGACGGACTCGGCCAGCGGGCGCAGGGTGCGGATGGTGACGCCGCCCCCTCCGACGTGGGGGCCGAGGACGTCGTGCGGTGAGTAGTGGGCCCCATGGGCGACGGTACGAAGGGTGTCGACGTCGACGGGGACCGGGGACGGGCTCATGCCCCTACCCAACCACCCGCAGGGTGCGAGCGCAGGACGGTCCTCCGGGTGACCTGCGTCTCAGGCGTCGTCCCGAGGGGCGGTGGTCGTCGTCCCGCGTGCCACGAGCCGCGGGAGCGGGGCCGTGTACGAGCGGACGGTGCCCGAGGCGAGCAGGTTGAGGACGCAGTCGGCCACCTGGACGCCCATGGCGTGCACGTCGAGGCTCATGGCCGACAGGGCGGGGTGGGAGAGCCGGCAGAGGGCCGAGTCGTCCCAGGCGAGCAGGGAGAGCCGCTCGGGGACGGCGACGTCCATCTCGTGCGCGACGCCGAGGCCCGCGACGGCCATGACGTCGTTGTCGTAGATGATCGCGGACGGCGGCGTCCCGCGACCGAGCAGGACCCGGGTGGCCCGGGTGCCGGACTCCTCGCCGTAGTCGCCCTCGACGACCACGCCGTGCGCCCCGAGGCGGGCGCACTCGCCCATGAACGCGTCGGTGCGGGCCTGGGTGTGGGCGAGGTGGCGCGGGCCGCTGACGCGGGCGAGGCGTCGGTGGCCGAGGCCGACGAGGTGGGTGACCGCGGTCCGCATCGCCTGGGCGTTGTCGATCCACACGTTCGCGAACGGCAGGTCCGGGCGTGGTCCGCCGACGACGACGGTGGGGATGCCGAGCTCCTTGAGGACGTCGAGCCGGGCGTCCTCGAGCGCCACGTTGACCACCACGACGCCGTCGACGAGCTTGCCCTCGCCCCAGCGACGGTAGGTGCGGATCTCGGCGTCGTGGTCGGGCACGACGTGCAGGAGCAGCGACCGTCCCTCGACCGCGAGGGACTCCTCGATGCCGCCGATGAGCTCCATGAAGAACGGCTCGAAGCCGAGCATCCGGGCGGGCCGAGCCAGGACCAGGCCCACCGCGTCGAGACCATTCGCCATGGTCGCGAGCGTACCTGCGGTGGGCGTCCGGTCAGGCCCGCGACTGGGTGAGGTCACGCGCACCGAGCCGTCGCACCACCACGTCGTTCGCCGACCGGAGCACCGGCGCCCGCGTGAGCTCGGCGGGGTCGAACGCGCCGCGGGTGCGCACGTGGAACGACGCGGTGGTCCCCGCGGGGATGTCGACGAGGGCGGTGTCGACGATCGCGTCGGGGTCGACGCGGTCGACGAGCAGCGTGACGTCCCGCGCGAACGAGCTCGCCGTGACGTCCACGCGGAAGCCGTCCTGCACCGGCGTCGCCGACGCGCGCAGCGGGGCCGGGTCCAGGTCGAGGTCGACGTCCTCGACCCAGGTGTGGACCGCCTGCAGCGTGCCGAGCCGCACGACGAGCACCTCCTGCGCCGCGTCGTCGGGCTTCGCGACCGTGGTCGGCAGAGCGAAGTGCCCGACGGACCACGCCCCGACGGCCAGCGCGAGGTTCTCCTCCGCCAGCACCGTGCCGTCGAGCCGCTGGCGGGAGAGCCGGACGGTGCCCTGCCAGATGGCGGGGGTCTCGTTGACGACCGCCAGGACCTCACGGCCGTCGCGGGGCTGCACGGTGAGCAGGCGCGTGGCGTACGCGGTGCGCAGGGCGTACCAGAGGGGCTTGCGGCGCTCGTCGCCGTCGATCGCCGACCACGAGGTCACGGGCCAGCAGTCGTTGAGCTGCCAGACGATCGCGCCCGCCGTGCGGGGCCACCAGGAGCGGTAGTGCTCGATGGCGAACTGGACGGCGCGCGCCTGGTTGAGCTGGGCGGCCCAGTGCCAGTCGGCGAAGTCGTCGGGCACGCCCAGGTGGGGCTCCATGCCGCGGTCGAGCTTGCCGTTGCCGTCCTCGGCCTTCTGGTGCAGCAGGAACGCGGGGTCGTCCTTGGTGAGCGGGCCGCCGTCGACCGCGTGCACCGCACGGGTGAGCGTGGCCCAGGCGGGCGGTCCCTGGAACCCGAACTCCGAGCAGAAGCGCGGGACCTCGTCGCCGTAGACGCGGTAGTCGACGCGGTTCCACACCTCCCACTGGTGGTGGGTGCCGTGGTCGGGGTCGTTGGGGTGCACGTCCGTCAGGGCGTGGCCGGGGGAGTAGGGGCTGCCGTCCGCGTACGGCCGCGTCGGGTCCAGCTCGGCGACGATCCCCTTGAGCAGCTCGGTGGCGTACCGGAAGCCCCAGGTGCGGCCCTGCAGCTCCTCCTGCCAGCCCCAGTCGAGGAAGCCCCACAGGTTCTCGTTGCCCCCGTTCCAGAGCACCAGGGACGGGTGCGGGGTGAGGCGGGCGACGTGCTCGCGGGCCTCGGCCTCGAGCTCGTCCCAGAGCGGCTGCTCCTCCGGGTAGGCGGCGCACGCGAGCAGGAAGTCCTGCCACACCAGCAGGCCGCGCTCGTCGCAGAGCTCGTAGAAGTCCTCGGACTCGTAGATCCCTCCGCCCCAGATGCGCAGCAGATTGAGGTTGGCGTCCACCGCCTGGTCGAGCCGGTGCGCGAGGCGCTCGCGGGTGATCCGGGTGAGCAGGTGGTCGTCGGGGATCCAGTTGGCGCCCTTGACGAAGATCGGGCGTCCGTTGATCCGGAACGTGAAGGCGGTGCMGTCCTCGTCGGTGCTGGTGTCGAGCTCGACCGTGCGGAAGCCGATCCGCCGGGTCCACGTGTCCAGCGGCTCCTCGGAGTCGGGCTCCGCGAGCGCGACGACGAGCTCCGCCAAGGGCTGCGCTCCGTGGCCGACGGGCCACCACAGCGGCGCGTGCGGCACCTCGAGGGTGACGACGGCGGTGTCCTGGGTGCCGGGCACGGTCACCGTGAGGTCGGCGCCGGCCACGTGCGCGCGCACCGTGACGGGTCGGTCGCTGCCGGGCAGGCCGGAGCGCTCCACGTCGACGTGCACCTCGACGTGGCCCGTACCCGCGGCGTCGACCGTGACGAGCGGGCGGACGGCGGCCAGGCGCGCCACCGTCCAGCGCTCGACGCGGACCGGTCGCCACAGCCCGGCGGTCTGCAGGTCCGGCCCCCAGTCCCAGCCGAACGAGCACGCCATCTTGCGGACCATGTTGAACGGCTGCTGGTACGCCAGCGGGCGCGGGCCGAGGCGTGCGGCCTCGGCCTCCGCGTGCACGAGCGCCGAGCTCAGGAGCACGCGCAGGCGCTGCGTGGTGGGGCGCACGAGGCTGCGCACGTCGAACCGGTAGGAGCGGTGCTGGTTGGCCGTGCGACCGATCTCGTGGTCGTCGAAGGTCAGCGTGGCGACCGTGTCGATGCCGTCGAACACCAGGTCGACGCGCTCGTCGTCGGCTGCGGGCGCGAGGTCGAGGTCGCGCTCGTACACCCAGTCGGCGCGGCGCATCCAGGCGAGGTCCTCCTCGTGGCGGTCGAGGTACGGGTCGGGGATCAGACCCGCCTCGAGCAACGCCGTGTGGCTGGTGCCGGGGACGCGCGCACGCACGCGGCGTCCGACGAGCTCCGCCGGGACGGGGCCGGCGACGGCGGTCAGCGTCCAGCCGTCGTACAGGTCCTGGGTGTGCATGGTCGAGCTCCTGGGGTCCGGGGGTCCGGCGCGTGTCCGCCGCATCCTCGCGACGCACGTCGTCGGCACCCTCAGGAGGGGCCGATCGTCTGGCAAGTACCCTGGAGTCATTCTTAGACAACTGAATAAAGTAAGTCAATGACGCGCGCACGTAGCGTGGAGCCGCACGCTCGCACCGACCTGGAGACACGCCCGTGACCGACGCCCTCACGCCCCCCGACCTGCTCCACCTGCGCGCCTCCGGAGTGAGCGTGGTGGTGGACCTCACCGGCGGCACGCTGCCGCGGATCCTGCACTGGGGGAGCGACCTCGGCGACCTCGACGAGGCAGCCCTCGACGCGGCGCGCAGCGCCTGGCGGCCCGTGGCGCACGGGTTCCCGGTCGACGGCGAGGTGGAGATCGCGGTGCTCCCGCAGGAGTCCGCCGGCTTCCTCGGGACGCCGGGTCTCGTCGGGAGCCGGGCGGGGCAGGACTTCTCGACGCAGTTCGCCGTCCGCACGCACGAGGTGGCGACGACCGACGACGGGACGCAGCGACTCACCGTGGACGCGGCCGACGCCGCCGCCCGCCTGGCGCTCACGCTGGTGCTCGAGCTGACCGCGCAGGGTCTGGTCCGGCAGCACGCGGTGCTGACCAACGAGGCGGACGACGTCTACGGGCTCGACGGGCTCCTCCTCACGCTCCCCGTGCCGGCCACCGCGACCGAGCTGCTCGACTTCTCCGGTCGGTGGGCACGCGAGCGCAGCCCCCAGCGCACCGCCTTCACGCACGGGACGCGGCTGCGCGAGAACCGCCGCGGGCGCACCGGGTACGACTCCGCGTTCGTGCTCGTCGCCGGCACCCCCGGATTCGCGAACCGGACCGGCGAGGTCTGGGGCCTGCACACGGCGTGGTCCGGCAACCACCGGTCGCTCGCCGAGCGCAGCCACTACCACTGTGGCCTGCTCGGCGGCGGCGAGCTGCTCGGGTCCGGCGAGATCCGGCTGGCCCGTGGGGAGTCGTACACCAGCCCGTGGGTGTACGGGTCGTGGGGGGTGGGACTCGACGCGCTCGCCGGGCGGTTCCACGCCTGGATGCGGGCGCGTCCGCAACACCCGGCCACGCCCCGGCCCGTCACGCTCAACACGTGGGAGGCCGTCTACTTCCAGCACGACCTCGGCCGGCTGACCGCGCTCGCGGACGCCGCGGCCGCGGTCGGTGCCGAGCGCTTCGTGCTCGACGACGGCTGGTTCGGTGACCGTCGCGACGACACCCGCGCTCTGGGGGACTGGTACGTGTCCGCCGACGTGTGGCCCGACGGGCTGCACCCCCTGGTCCAGCACGTGACCGGGCTCGGGCTGCAGTTCGGCCTGTGGGTGGAGCCGGAGATGGTCAACCCCGACTCGGACCTGGCCCGCGCGCACCCCGACTGGATCCTGCGCGTGCCGTCCCGGCTGCCCCGGGAGGCGCGGCACCAGCAGGTGCTCGACCTGGCCGTCCCCGAGGCCTACGCGTACCTCCTCGAGCGCCTGGACGCGCTGCTCACCGAGTACCCCATCGGCTACCTCAAGTGGGACCACAACCGGGACCTGGTCGACGCCGGCCACGGGGGAGCCCCCGGCGTGCACGGACAGACGCGCGCGGTCTACCGGCTGCTCGACGAGCTGCGTGCGCTGCACCCCGGCGTCGAGATCGAGTCCTGCTCGTCCGGCGGCGCGCGGGTGGACCTCGAGATCCTGCAGCGGACCGACCGTGTGTGGGCGAGCGACTGCATCGACGCGCTCGAGCGCCAGCAGATCCAGCGCTGGACCAACCTGCTGATCCCGCTCGAGCTCATCGGCGCGCACATCGGGTCCGGGCACGCCCACAGCACCGGCCGCCGGCACGAGCTGCCGTTCCGGGCGGCGACCGCGCTGTTCGGGCACCTGGGGATCGAGTGGGACCTCCAGGAGGCCGACGACTCCGAGCGGGCCGACCTCGCCGCGTGGATCGCGCTCTACAAGGACCTGCGGCCCCTGCTGCACTCCGGGACGGCCGTGCACGCGGACGCGGTCGATCCCGTGCTGGCCGTGCACGGGGTGGTGGCGCCTGACCGGGCGGACGCGCTGTTCGCGATCGCGATGACGGGCCGGTCGACGAACACCGCCCTGGCGCGCGTGACGCTCCCGGGGCTCGACCCCGACGCGCTCTACGACGTGCGTCCGCAGGCGCCGGGCGACGCGGTCGACCATGCCCCCGCCTGGTGGACCCCGCAGGGCGTGCGGCTGCCGGGCCGCCTGCTGTCGGGTGTGGGCCTCGAGGCGCCGCTGCAGCTGCCGGAGCGCATCGCCCTGGTGCGAGCCACGCGGGTGTGAGACGGGGATGGGGGCAGCCGGACCGGCTGCCCCCATCCGTCACTTCGTCGCGCCCGAGGTGAACCCGTTGTAGATGTACCGCTGCAGGAACAGGAAGAGCACGAGGATCGGGATGATCGTGATGACCACCCCCGCCGAGATGACCTCCCACTGCGAGCCGTACGGCCCCTTGAAGTCGAACAGCGTCGTCGAGATTGGCCGCAGCTCCTTCGAGGGCAGGTAGAGGAACGGCAGGTAGAACTCGTTGTAGATCGCGATGCCCTTGATGATCACGACGGTCGCGATCGCCGGCTTCAGGTTGGGCAGGATGATCTGGAAGAAGATCCGCAGGTGCCCGGCGCCCTCGATCATCGCGGCCTCGTCCAGCGACTTCGGGATCGCCCGGATGAACTGCAGGAAGATGTAGATCGAGATGATGTCGGTGCCCATGAACAGCAGGATCAGCGCGAAGCGGGAGTCGTAGAGGCCCAGCCCGTTGATGATCTGGAAGGTCGCCACCTGCGTCGTGACGCCCGGGACCAGCGTGGCGAGCAGGAACAGCCCGAGCACCGCGGAGCGCCCGGCGAAGCGGAACCGGTCGAGCGCGTACGCGGTGGCCGCACCGATCAGGATCGTGCCGACGATCGCGGCGGCGAAGATGAAGACGGTGTTGCCGAAGGCCGCGAGCATGTTGCCGCGCGTGAACGCCGTGACGTAGTTCTCGACGTTGCCCCAGCTGGCCGGCGGGGTCATCGGTCCCGTCGCGAGGAACTCCTGACCGGTCTTGAACGACCCGAACAGGATGAGGCCGAGGGGCAGCAGCATCGCGATCGACGCGATGACCAGGGAGACGTACTTCGCGGTGCTGGTGGCTGCGCGGATCATGTGAGGTCCACCTCCTCGTCGGGGATCACTCTGCGCTGGATCCAGGTGACGATCAGGACGATGAGCAGGAGCACGACGGCCATCGCCGACGCGAGACCGACCAGGTTGCGGTTGAACGCCATCCAGACCGTGCGGATGACGAACGTCTCGGTGCCGTTGGCGCCGCCCGTCATGACGAACGGGACCTCGAACACCGAGAGCGAGCCGGAGATCGCGAGGATGAGCGACAGGCCGATGATGGGGCGGATCGACGGCAGGATGATGTACCGGAACTGGTGCCACCGGTTGGCGCCGTCGAGGTCCGACGCCTCGTAGATCTCGGAGTTGATCGACTGGATCGCGCCGAGGAACATCACGAAGTTGAGACCCATGTAGCGCCACACGGACACCCCGGCGAGCGAGAAGTTCGCGACGTCGGGGTCTCCGGTCCACTGCTGGACCAGGCTCTCGAGACCGGCCGTCATGAGGACCGTGTCGAGGCCGCCACCCGGCTTGAGGAAGTTGAGGAAGATCAGGCCGATCGCGACGCCGTTGATCAGGTACGGGAAGAACAGGATGCCCTTCCACAGGTTCTTGAACCGGATCTTGAACGACAGGATCGTCGCGAAGTACAGGGCGAGCGCCATCTGCACGAACGAGGCGACGAAGTAGTAGAGCGAGACGTAGAAGACGCGGACGTTGTCCGGGTCCGTGAAGACCTCGACGTAGTTGTCGAAGCCCACGATGTTCTTGGTCTTGTCGAGTCCGTCCCAGTCCGTGGCCGAGTACCAGAACATGTTGATGACGGGGACGAACGTCAGGAGAAGCAGGAGCCCGACAGGGATCAGCAGGAAGTAGTACGGCGTCAGCCGGCGATACCACGCGGTGCCGCGGCCCGCACCGCCCCGGGGCTTCCGGGGGGTGCGGGCCGCGTCGGACTTCTGCGCGGCCGCCGTCGTCGGGTCGGACAGACCCGAAGGAGCGGTCGTCATGGGAGCAGCCTCAGCTTGCCGACGCCCGACCCTCGGCCCACTGGGCGTTGAGGTCGTCGAAGATCTGCTGCTTGGTGCGGGCGCCGGAGCGGGCGTCGTCGATGTTCTTCTGGCGGAACTTCGGGTCCGTCGTGACGATGCCGGACGCGGTGTCGATGTCGGCGAACAGGGACTCCTTGCCCTCGGGCGCGGCGTTCAGCGTGATGAGCTCGACCTCCGCGACGAAGCCCTCGAGGGCCGCCGGGACGGCACCGTCGATCAACGGGGACAGGCCGGCCTGCGACTCCGAGAAACCGGACTCCTTGTTGAACCAGTCGATCCACGCACGCGCGGTCGCCTTGTTCGTCGAGTTCACGTTGATGCCCAGGTTGTAGTCACCGCCCGCGACGGAGTGGAACTTGCCGTCGACCTGGACCGGCGTGGGTGCGTAGGCGATGTCGTCGCCGCTCGCGCCGGCAGCCTCCGCGGCGGCCGCCATCTGCGGGATCGCCCACGAGCCGAGGACCATCGTCGCGACCTCGCCCGTGCCGAGCAGTCGCTTCGACTCCTCCCAGTTGGTCGTCGTCGGGTCGGCCTCCGTCAGGCCCTGCGCGACGGCGTCGTAGACCACGCCGTCGACCACGCCGTAGTCGCTGTCCTCGGTCCACGGGGTGTCCGACTCGACGATCTTGTTCTTCCAGTCGGGGTCGGCCGTGACGGCACCGAGCCAGCCGTCCCACTGCGACAGCGGCCAGCCGTCCTTGTAGTTGGTGTAGAGCGGCGCGATCTCGACGCCGTTGTCCTTGATGGCCTGGAGCGCCGCGAGGAACGCCTCGGGGGTGTCGGGGAACTCGGTGACCCCGGCCTCCTCCCACACGCGCTTGTTGTAGACGAAGCCCTGGACGTTGCCCACCACCGGGATGCCGTACGACTTGCCCTCGAAGGACTTGTCGTTGATCCAGCGGTACTCCTTGCCCAGCTCCTCCTGGTCGCCCAGCGGCTCGAAGAAGTCGCCGAGCTGGTCGGGGGTGACCGAGCCAGGGATGGCGAGCACGTCGCCGTAGTTCTCGGTGTTCATGCGCGTCTTCACCTCCCCCTCGTAGTCGGTGAGGCCCTCGATCTTGACCTCGGTGACCTCGGGGTACGAGGCCTTGAACTCCTCGACGTACGTGTCGAACGTGCCGTCCTCCACGAGGTCGGTACGCCACGTCAGGACGGTGATCTCCCCGGAGGGGGTGCCGTCGTCGTTGGCCTCGTCGTCGCCGCTCCCGCCGCCGGAGCATGCGCTGAGGGCGAGGATCGAGCTGGCGGCCGCGATCGCCATGAGGCGTGTGCGTCGCTTCTGAGGGAACATCGTTGATCCTCTCGTCGTGCCGGCACCTCCGCGTGCCGACCGGGGGTCTGATGAGGCAGAGCGGCCCGGTGTCGAGCCGCTGTGCTCCGTGTGGCATTCTTAGGCAAGTGAACAAAGTAAGTCAACGGGCGTGTCGTGGGCATGGGCGTCCGTTCCCGGATCGTTATGGTGTGCGACGAGGGGGACACCCCATGGAGGAGGACGGGTGAGCGGCTCCCAGCCGGGTCTCGGCGCCGCGCACGCGAGCAGCCGGTCGGCGATCCTCGACCTCATCCGGGCCGCCGGCACGATCAGCCGCGTCGAGCTGACGCGCGCGACCGGTCTCACCGCAGCCACCATCTCCACCGTCGTCCGCCGGCTCATCGACGACGGCCTCGTGCTCGAGGTCGGCCGCGCCGAGTCGACCGGTGGCAAGCCCCGCATGCTCCTGCAGCTGGACCCGTCGGCGCGCTACGCCATCGGCGTCCACCTGGACCACGCCGGCATCACCTACGTCATCGCCAACCTCGGCGGCGCGATCGTCGCCCGCTGGCGTCGGCCGGGCGCGGGCTCGGACGACCCGCGGGAGGTCGTCGCCCGCATCGCCGCGGAGATCCGCACGACCGTCACGCGCGTGGGCGTCGACCCGGCGCGCATCCTCGGGCTCGGTGTCGTCTCGCCCGGTCCCATCTCCGCGTCCACCGGCATGACCCTCACCCCGCCGGTGATGCAGCGCTGGACCGAGTTCCCCCTGGGCGCCGCGCTCGAGGAGGCCATCGGCCTGCCCGTGCTGCTCGACAACGACGCCACCGCAGCGGCGATCGGCGAGTACTGGTCGGGCGGCATCTCGACCGGCTCGGCGTTCGCCGCGCTCTACATGGGCACCGGGATCGGCGCGGGGATCCTCGTCGACGGCACGGTGTACCGGGGCTCCAGCTCGAACGCCGGGGAGGTCGGGCACATCTGCGTCGACCTCGACGGCCCGGAGTGCTGGTGCGGCAACCGCGGGTGCGTCGAGGCGCTGGCCGGACCGGCCGCGGTGGTCGCGGCCGCCCGGGACGCGGGCCTCGAGCTCGCCGGCCGGAACGTCGCGGAGAACTTCGGCTCCCTCGCGCGCGCCGCGAGCCGGGGCGAGGCCCTCCCTATGGAGCTCCTGCAGCGGTCGGCGCGCTACCTCGGGGTCGCCGCGCAGACGCTCGCCAACGTGCTCGACCTCGAGCTCGTCATCCTCACCGGACCCGCGTTCGCGCTGGCGGGGTCGCTGTACCTGCCCGAGATCGAGCGTCGGCTGGGGCAGTCGTTCTTCGCCCGCGGCAGCCACCCGGTGCGGGTGGTCATCTCCTCGAACGCCCCCGAGGCCGCGGCCGTCGGAGCCGCTGCGCTGGTGCTGCAGAGCGAGCTGGCACCGCGGCAGGTGGGCGTGCGGATGCCGCTGGAGCTGCCGCTCGAGGTCACCGCGGGCTGATCAGCTGGTCAGACGCTCGAGCCCCGCGATCGGGATCGGGAGCCACGTCGGCCGGTTGCGGGACTCGTACACGGCCTCGTAGAGCGTCTTGTCCAGCTCCAGCGCGCGCAGGAGCGTCTGGTCCCCGCCGCCGTACCCGCGCAGCAGGCCGGCGCGGGCGTCGGCCGTCCAGCCTGCGGCGTCGGCACCCGTCAGCCCGCCGACGGCCGCGGCGTAGTCGATCGAGCGCAGCAGCCCGGCGACGTCCCGCAGGGCGAGGTCAGGGCGCGTCCGCTGGGCGAGGGGCGCGAGGGGCTCACCCTCGAAGTCCATGATGAACCAGGCGTCGTGYGACCGGAGCACCTGGCCGAGGTGCAGGTCGCCGTGGACGCGCTGGCGCGGTGGTGCCGACGAGAGCGCGCGGACCTCGGCGACGACGGCCGCGACACCGTCCGCGAAGCGCGCCAGGGCCGGCACGGCGGACAGCGCCCAGGAGTACCGGGCGGCCACCGCGCGGGCCACCTCCTCGGGGCCCTGGTCGGTGTCCTCGACGCCGTAGGCCGTCACGAGCGCGTCGTGCATCGTGGCGGTGATCGCACCCAGCTCGTCGGCCAGCTCGGCGAACGAGTCGCCGCGGCCCGCGTAGGCGCAGGCCAGCTCGAAGCCGTCCTCGGCCGCGTCGACGAACGCGGCGAGCACCCCGAGGTAGCCGGTCACCGGCTCGCCGTCGTGACCGGGCCACTCGGCCTGCAGCCAGGCCAGCGGCGCGGGGACGTGCTCCCACCCGACGTCGACCAGGTGGCGCGGGACGTCGACGTCGGGGTTCTCGCCCGGCGCGACCGCGCGCAGCACCTTGAGGATGCCCGGCCGTGCGCCCGGCAGGATCACCGAGGTGTTGGACTGCTCGCCGGAGACGAGCCGGGCCGCGGACACGTCGACGTCGGCCCCCGGACCGTCCGCGGCGGCGAGCCACGCGCGCAGGAACGCCGGGTGGTGCGCGCCGTCCAGGACGGTGCGACCGTCCAGCGTGCCGAGCGCGTCGGGGGAGGGCTCGTCCGTGAGGACCAGCGGCACCTGCAGGACCGCGTCGATCGATCCCGCCCGGACGCGGACCAGCAGGACGGTCACGTCGGGGGCGAACGGGAGGGACGCCACCGCCGACAGCTCCGCGACCTGACCCTTGGCGGGGAACCAGCGGCGGGTGGGCAGCCACTGGCGCAGCACGTCCAGCAGGCGCGCGGCGTCGGGCGAGGTGCGGGCGGTCAGGCTCACGGGGCGGTCAGCTCCAGCCAGTAGAAGTCGCGCGACCCGAGCGTGAACGACGCGGTGCCGTCGGGCCGGATCGAGGCGAACGGCGCCCCGCCGAACACGTCGTGCACCGACCAGCCGGCGCGGTCCTTCAGGGTCACCGTGGCAGCGCGCGCGGTGGACGCCATGTTGGCCACGACGAGGATCGTCTCGTCGGCCGTGCGCCGGCAGAACGCCAGCACCGAGTCGTTGTCGCAGGCCAGCACCTCGAAGTCGCCGGCGCCGAGCGCCGGGTGCTGACGCCGCACGGTGAGCATGCCGTGCACCCAGTGCAGCAGGGACGTCGGCTGCGCCAGCTGGGCCTCGACGTTGGTGTGGCTGAAGTGGTGCACCAGCGACTGGACCAGCGGGAGGTAGAGCTTGCCCGGGTCGGCGGTGGAGAAGCCGGCGTTGCGGTCCGGCGTCCACTGCATCGGCGTGCGGACGGAGTCGCGGTCGGGCAGCCAGATGTTGTCGCCCATGCCGATCTCGTCGCCGTAGTACAGGCAGGGGCTGCCGGGCAGGCTGAGCAGCAGGGCGTGCGCGAGCTCGATCTCCTTGCGGGAGTTGTCCAGCAGCGGGGCCAGGCGGCGGCGGATCCCGACGTTGGCGCGCATCCGCGAGTCCGGCGCGAACCAGCCGTACATCGACGCGCGCTCCTCGGTGGAGACCATCTCGAGCGTGAGCTCGTCGTGGTTGCGCAGGAACGTGCTCCACTGGGCGCCGTTGTTCGGGATCGGCGGGGTGTCGGCCAGGATGTCGATGATCTGCGTCGCCCGCTGGTCGCGGATCGAGTAGTAGATCCGGGGCATCACCGGGAAGTGGAAGCACATGTGGCACTCCGGCTCCTCCTCGGTGCCGAAGTAGTGCACGACGTCCTCGGGCCACTGGTTGGCCTCGGCCAGCATGATCCGGCCCGGGAACTCCTCGTCGATCATCTTGCGGACCTTGCGCAGGAACGCGTGCGTCTCGGGGAGGTTCTCGCAGTTGGTGCCCTCGGCCTCGAACAGGTACGGCACCGCGTCGAGGCGGAACCCGTCGACGCCGATGCCCAGCCAGTACCGCCCGACGTCCATCATCGCCTCGACGACGCGCGGGTTCTCGAAGTTCAGGTCGGGCTGGTGGCCGAAGAACCGGTGCCAGAAGAACTGCCGCCGCACGGGGTCGAAGGTCCAGTTGGACGTCTCGGTGTCGACGAAGATGATGCGGGCGTCCGGGTACTTGGTGTTGTCGTCGCTCCACACGTAGAAGTCGCCGTACGGACCCTCGGGGTCCGAGCGGGACGCCTGGAACCACGGGTGCTGGTCGCTGGTGTGGTTCATCACCAGGTCGACGACGATCCGCATGCCGCGCGCGTGCACCTGCTCGATGAGCTCGGTGAAGTCGGCCATCGTGCCGTACTGCCCGGCGATCGCGGTGTAGTCGGCCACGTCGTAGCCGCCGTCGCGCAGGGGGCTCGGATAGAACGGCGGCAGCCAGAGGCAGTCGATGCCGAGCCACTGCAGGTAGTCGAGCCGGTCGATGAGGCCGCGCAGGTCGCCGCTGCCCTGGCCGGACGAGTCGGAGAACGTGCGGAGCATGACCTCGTAGAACACCGCGGTCCGGTACCACTCGCGATCCTCCGTGAGACCCCCGGGGGATTCGACGGGGTGCGGCATCGCGGGCAGACGGTGGCCGGGCAGCACGATCTGCGCGGTGGTGGGCGCGGGCTCGCGGGCGTGCCGACCGGTGGGAGGCGTCTCGGTCACGGTGCCACCAGGTT
This sequence comes from Cellulomonas sp. P1_G12_2, assembly GCF_056405535.1. NCBI lineage: Bacteria > Bacillati > Actinomycetota > Actinomycetes > Micrococcales > Cellulomonadaceae > Cellulomonas > Cellulomonas sp. P1_G12_2. The sequence continues at coordinate 1,269,783 of NZ_JBFUBX010000001.1, forward strand.
GACCACGTGGGCGGCCCGGATCATCGGGTCGAGCCGGACGAACACCGACGGGCCCCAGTCGTAGGTCTCGTCCGACAGGACGTCGTGCGCGACCACCGGCCGGTTCGGGTCGAGGCCGTACGCGTGCAGGTCGAGCTGCACAGAGCCCTCCCGTGCGTTCCACGGGTCGAGGTTGACGATGACGACGATGGTGTCGGCCCGGCCGGTCGGGGAGTGCTCGGCGTCCAGGTGCTTGGAGAACGCGACGAGCGCGTCGTCCGACGTCGGGAGCACCTTGAGGTTCCGCAGCTGTTGCAGGGCCGGGTGCGTGTGCCGCAGCTCGTTCAGGCGGCCCAGCAGCAGGTTGATGCCGATGGCGTCGGCCTTGGACCAGTCGCGCGGCTTGAACTCGTACTTCTCGTTGTCGATCTGCTCGTCGACCCCGGGCCGCGGCACGTCCTCGACCAGCTCGTAGCCGGAGTAGATGCCCCAGGTCGGGGCGCCCAGGGCGGCCAGCACCGCGCGCACGGCGAACCCGCGGACGCCCGTGGCCTGCAGGTACGGCGGCAGGATGTCGTGCGTGGTCGGCCAGAAGCTGGGCCGCATCCACGCGCCCTGCTCGCCCGAGACCTCCGCGAGGTACTCGTCGATCTCGTCCTTGGTGTTCCGCCAGGTGAAGTACGTGTACGACTGGTGGAACCCGATCTTGGCCAGGGTCTGCATCATGGCCGGCCGCGTGAACGCCTCGGACAGGAAGATGACGTCGGGGTGGTCGGCCCGCACGGACCGCAGGATCCGCTCCCAGAAGTCGAGCGGCTTGGTGTGCGGGTTGTCGACGCGGAACAGGGTGACCCCGTGGTCGATCCACACCTGCAGGACCCGGCGGATCTCGGTGTAGATGCCCTCGGGGTCGTTGTCGAAGTTCAGCGGGTAGATGTCCTGGTACTTCTTCGGCGGGTTCTCCGCGTACGCGATCGTCCCGTCGGCCCGCGTGGTGAACCACTCCGGGTGCGAGGTCACCCACGGGTGGTCGGGCGAGCACTGCAGCGCGATGTCCAGGGCCACCTCCATCCCGTGGCCCCGGGCGGCGGCGACGAAGGCGTCGAAGTCCTCGAAGGTGCCCAGCGAGGGCTCGATGGCGTCGTGCCCGCCGGCGGGGGAGCCGATGGCGTACGGCGAGCCCGGGTCGCCCAGGTCCGCGAACAGCGAGTTGTTGGGGCCCTTGCGGTACTTCTCGCCGATCGGGTGCACGGGGGTCAGGTAGACCACGTCGAAGCCCATGCCGGCGATGCGGGGCAGGTCGAGCGCGGCGGTGCGCAGCGTGCCGGAGTGCCACTTGCCGATCTCGGGGTCGTACCTGGCGCCCTGCGAGCGGGGGAAGAGCTCGTACCAGGACCCGGCGAGGGCGAGCGGACGGTCGACGACCAGCGGGTACGCCGCCGACCGCGTCACGGACTCCCGCAGCGGGTGCGCGGCCAGTGCCGCGTGCACCTGTGCCGACAGCCCGGCGGAGAGCCGGTCGCGCGGGGTGTCGCGGATGTCGCGCAGGCCGATCACCGCGTCCGTGAGCACGCGGGCGGCCGCCCGGGGCATCGCGTCCTTGCCGGTGCGGGCCGCCGCGCGCTCGAGCAGGAGGGCGCCCTCGGCGAGCATGAGCTCGACGTCCACCCCGGCCTCGACCTTGATGGTGGCGTCGTGCACCCAGGTGCCGTACGGGTCCGACCAGCCCTCGACGCGGAACGTCCACTCGCCGGTGCTCGTCGGGACGAGGCGGGCCTCGAAGCGGTCCAGGCCGGGCGCGATGTCGACCATGCGGGCGCTCGCGCGGTCGACGCCGGCGGGGTCGGTGAGCACCGCGGTGGCCGCCACGGCGTCGTGCCCCTCGCGGAACACCGTGGCTCGGACGGGCACGGCTTCACCGACGACGGCCTTCGCCGGGAACCGTCCGGCTTCCGCGACCGGGGAGACATCGACGACGGGAATGCGGCCGACGGAGGTGCCCAGGGGCACGGGGCTGATCGTCACGCTCCCGAACCTATCCGTTGGTCCAGGTCGGGGGCATCCGCAGCGCCGACTACGCGCCGAGCGCGCGGCCCACCGTCCGACCCGTGAACAGGCAGCCGCCCAGGAACGTCCCCTCCAGCGCGCGGTGGCCGTGCACGCCACCGCCGCCGAAACCGGAGGCCTCGCCCACGGCCCACAGGCCCGGGAGCACCTCGCCGTCGGGGCGCAGGACGCGACCTTCGAGGTCGGTGTGCAGCCCGCCCAGGGTCTTGCGGGTGAGCACCGAGAGCCGCACGGCGAGCAGCGGCCCGTGCTCGGGGTCGAGCAGCCGGTGCGGCTTGGCCACGCGGATGAGCTTGTCGACGACATACCGGCGGGCCATCGCGGTGGCCACCACCTGGGAGTCCTTGCCGAGGCCGGTCTCCACCTGGCGGTCCCGCGCGACGATCGTCCGCTCCAGCGCGTCCGCGTCGATCCGGCCGGTGCCCGACAGCGCGTTCATCTTGGCGGCCAGCTCCGCGGGCGTGTCCGCCCAGAGGAACTCGTCGGACTTCTCCGCGAAGGCCTCGACCGGCCCGACCGCACCGGGCTTCACGCGCTCCAGCAGCAGCGACACGTCCTTGCCGGTCAGGTCCGGGTTCTGCTCCGAGCCGGACAGCGCGAACTCCTGGCCGAGGATGGTCTTGTCCAGCACGAACCAGGAGTGGTCGTCGCCGCGCTCGGTGACATGCCGCAGCGCGCCGAGCGAGTCGAAGCCGGGGAACAGCGGGGCGGGGAGGCGGTGCCCGTCGGCGTCGAGCCACAGGCTGCTCGGCCCGGCGAGGATCCGGATGCCGTGCTGCGACCACACCGGCGAGTGGTTGGTGATGCCTTCGGGGTAGTGCCACATGCGGTCCTCGTGCACGACGGCCGCGCCGGACGCCTTCGCGGCGGCGATGCCGGAGCCGTCCACGTGGTCCGGCACCCCGGCGAGCATCCGCGCGGGCAGCCGGCCGGCCGAGGCCGGCCACGTCGAGCGCACCAGGTCGTGGTTGGCGCCGATGCCCCCGGTGGCGACGACGACGGCGGCCGCGAAGATCTCGAACGGCGCAGCCACCTCGCGGGAGCTGGGCACCGCGCGCGCCACGGGGTCCGCGACGAGCACGTCACCCCGCACGCCGGTGACCCGGCCGTCGGTCGTCACCAGGTCGGTCACCTTGTGCCGGAACCGCACGTCCACCAGGCCGTCGCGGCGGGCGTCGAGCAGGGCGCGGACGAACGGCTCCAGGATGCCCGGCCCGGTGCCCCAGGTGATGTGGAACCGCGGGACCGAGTTCCCGTGCCCGTCGGCCAGGTACCCGCCCCGCTCGGTCCACTGGACCAGCGGGAACCAGCGGACGCCCTTGGCGTGCAGCCACGACCGCAGGTCACCGGCGGCGAAGTCGACGAAGCCCTCGGCCCACGCGCGGCCCCACCGGTCGGAGCCGTCGGCCGCGAAGTCGGCGGACCCCAGCCAGTCGGCGAGCGCCAGCTCCGCGGAGTCCTTGACGCCGAGGCGCCGTTGCTCGGGGGAGTCGACGAGGAACAGGCCACCGAACGACCAGAACGCCTGCCCGCCCAGGCTCGCGGCAGGCTCCGCGTCCAGGAGCGTGACCCGGCGCCCGGCGGCGACCAGCTCGGCGGTGGCGACGAGCCCGGCCAGGCCCGCGCCGACGACCACGACATCGGAGTGCGTCATGGTGGGCAACTCTACGATCCGTGTCGTGACCTATGTGCTGAGCGACGACGTCGACCGCGTGGACCGGGACGCGGTCTGGCGCCTGCTGTCCACCGAGGCGTACTGGGGGCGGTGGCGCAGCCGCGACGACGTCGAGCGCCAGATCGACGGCGCGTGGCGGGTGGTCGGCGTCTACGTCGAGTCCACGGGGGAGCTCGTCGGGTTCGCCCGCGCGGTGTCCGACGCCGTCGCCTTCGCCTATCTGGCGGACGTCATCGTCGACCCCGCCCACCGGGGAGCCGGGCTCGGCCGGCGGATCGTCGCCACCATGGTCGACGAGGGACCGGGCGCCGACTTCCGCTGGACCTTGTTCACCGGCGACGCCCACGGCCTGTACCGGGAGTACGGCTTCGCAGAGCCGGACGAGACCGCGATGGTCCGCCCGGGCCGTCAGGGCTGAACGAGCACGTACACCCGCAGGCTGAGCGCCTCGACGACCGTGGCCTCCCCGGGCTCGGCGTGCAGGCTGCCCTCGATCGCCGCCGCGCGCTCCTCCGCGGGGTTCTCCCAGACGGAGTCCCACGCCAGGCGCCACCGGCCGCCGTGGTCGTCGGCCAGGATCAGGTGCACCGCGTCGAGCGAGCCGTTGATGACCAGGAGCACGGTGTCCCGCTCGGGCAGCGGCGCGGTGCGCACCATCTGGAGTGTGCGGACGGACGGGTCGTGCCACCGGTCGTGGTCGAACGGCAGACCGAACGAGTCGAACCAGGCGAGGTCCGGGCGCTGGCCGGGCACCGCGGGCCGGCCCGAGTAGAACTTCTCGGTGCGGAGCGCGGGGTGCTCGCGGCGCAGCAGGAGCAGCCAGCGCGCGGTGGCCAGCATGTCCTTGCGCCACGGGGTCAGGTCCCAGTGCACCCAGGACATCTCGTTGTCCTGGCAGTAGGCGTTGTTGTTGCCCCGCTGCGTCCGCCCCATCTCGTCGCCCGCCGTGATCATCGGCGTGCCGGCCGCCAGCACGAGCGTGGCGAACAGGTTGCGGATCGAGCGCCGGCGCAGGGGCACGATGTCGACCGCGGGGGAGTCCGGCCCCACGCGGCCCTCGATCCCGTGGTTCCAGGACCGGTTGTCGTCGCTGCCGTCGCGGTTCTGCTCGCCGTTGGCCGCGTTGTGCTTGTGGTCGTAGGCCGCCAGGTCGGCGAGCGTGAACCCGTCGTGCGCGGTGACGTAGTTGACCGACGCACCCGGTCCGCGCACCAGCGGTGGGTCGCTGTGGCCGAACAGGTCGACCGAGCCCGACAGGCGGGTGGCCAGGTCCCGGACGCGGTGGCCCGGCAGACCGTGTGCGGCGCGGCCGGGGTCGGCCAGCCAGAACGACCGGGCGGCGTTGCGGAACCGGTCGTTCCACTCCGCGAACGGGACGGGGAACTGCCCGGTGCGCCACCCGCCGGGGCCGACGTCCCAGGGCTCCGCGACGAGCTTGAGGCCGTGCAGCGAGGGGTCGGTGGCCATCGCGACCAGCGCGGCATGGTCGGGCGAGAAGCCGGACGGGTCGCGGCCCAGCGTCACGGCGAGGTCGAACCGGAACCCGTCGACGCCGACGACGTCCGCCCAGTACCGCAGCGAGTCCAGCGTCATCCGGACCACCTCGGCCCGGCGGAAGTCCAGCGAGTTCCCGGTGCCCGTGACGTCCGCCAGCGCGGCCGGCGCCCCGCCGTCGTGCGCGTAGTAGGTGGCGTTGTCGAGCCCGCGCCACGACAGGTGCTGGCCGGGCAGGCCGCCCTCGCAGGTGTGGTTGTAGACGACGTCGAGGAGCACCTCGAGCCCGGACTCGTGCAGGGCGTGCACCGCGCCGCGCAGCTCGGCGAGCACGGCCGCCGGGCCGGCAGCCTGTGCGGCGGCCGTCGCGAACGCCGCGTGCGGGGCGAAGAAGCCCAGCGTGCTGTAGCCCCAGTAGTTGGTCAGGCCCTTGGCGACCAGGTGCGGCTCGGAGGAGAACGCGTGCACCGGGAGCAGCTCGACGGCGGTGACGCCCAGGCCGAGCAGGTGGTCGACGACCGCCGGGTGCGCCAGGCCCGCGTAGGTGCCGCGCAGCTCCTCCGGCAGCCGGTCGTCGAGCATGGTCAGGCCCCGGACGTGGGCCTCGTAGACCACCGTGTGCGACCACGGGGTCCACGGCCGGTTGGTGGTGGGGTCCGGACCGGGCAGGTCGCGGGTGTCGACGACCACCGAGTACGGCACGTGGCCCGCCGAGTCACGCGGGTCGGCCGGGCCGTACGGGTCGCCCGCCAGGTCGAGGCCGACCACGTGGCCGTACGTCTGCGGCGTGTGCGCGACCTCGCCGTCGAGACCGCGGGCGTACGGGTCGACCAGCAGCTTGGCCGGGTTGTAGCGCAGGCCGGCCGCGGGCTCCCACGGGCCGTGCGCGCGGAACCCGTACCGCTGGCCGGCACGGACGCCGGGGACGGAGGCGCTGAACACGCCGTGCAGCGGGTCGCCGAGCGGGATGCGTCGCTCGGTCTGACCGTCGAACAGGCACAGGTCGACCCTCGTGGCGTGGGCCGCGTAGACGGCGACATCGACGCCCGTCTCGGTCACGTGCACACCGAGGCGGGGCGCTCGGCGGCGCAAGGAGGGCGGGGTCACCCGCACATTGTGCGGGACACAACCCCACACGTGTCGGGTGTCTCCGCCCCTGGACCGGTGTCGGCCGCGTCCGGGACGGGCGGTAACGTTCCGCGGGTGAGGATCGTCGTCTGCGTGAAGCATGTCCCTGACATCCAGTCCGAGCGGGCCCTGGGCCCCGACGGTCGCGTGGTCCGCGACGGCGGGGACGGCACGATCAACGAGCTGGACGAGAACGCCGTCGAGGCGGCGCTGACGCTGGTCGAGGCGAGCGAGGGATCGGTCGTCGCCCTGACCGTGGGTCCCGACGACGCCGCCGACGCGGTCCGCCGCGGCCTGCAGCTGGGTGCCGACGAGGCGGTCCACGTGGTCGACGACGCGATCGCCGGCTCGGACGTCATCGGCACCGCCCGCGTGCTCGCCGCGGCGATCCGGCACCTGGACGCCCAGGAGCACGTCGACCTGGTGATCACCGGCATGGCGGGCCTGGACGGGTTGACCTCGCTCCTGCCGACCGCGCTCGCCGAGCTGCTGGACCTGCCGGCCCTCCCGCTCGCCGCCGAGCTCACCGTCGACGGCGGCACCGTGCGGGTCCGTCGCAACCTCGACCACGCGTCCGAGGTGCTCGAGGCCCCGCTGCCCGCGCTCGTCTCCGTGACGGACCAGGCCAACGAGCCGCGCTACCCCAACTTCAAGGGCATCATGGCGGCCCGCAAGAAGCCGATCACCACCCTGACGTTGGCGGACCTGGAGGTCGACGCGTCGCGCGTCGGCGCCCCGGGCGCGCGCACCGAGGTGCTCGAGGCCGCCGCCCGCCCGCCCCGCGACAACCGCGTGCTGGTCACGGACACGGGCGACGCCGGGGTCCGGCTCGCCGCGTACCTCGTCGACAACCAGCTCGTCTGACCCGGCTCTCGAAGAACAGAGGATCGCCGCCGTGACCGCACCCGTGCTCGTGCTCGTCGACCACACCGAGGGCGGAGCCGTCCGCGCCCCCGTGCGCGAGCTGCTCACGCTCGCCCGGCAGCTGGCGGGCGACGCCGGCGTGCACGCCGCGTGGGCCGTCGACGGCGTCGAGCCGTCCGCCGAGGTCGTCGCCGAGCTCGGCGCGCTCGGTGCCACGCACGTCCACCGGGTCGTCGCCGACGCGAACCTGCACCTGTCCGGGGTGCTGGCCGAGGCACTGGGCTCGCTCCTCGACGCGACCGGCGCCGGCCTGCTCCTGGTCGTCTCGTCGTTCGAGAACAAGGAGGCCGCCGCGCGGCTCGCGGTGAGCACCGGCGCGGGTGTCGTCACCGACGCCGACGGCCTCGCGCTCGTCGACGGCCGGTACGTGGCGTCCAAGACGGTCTTCGCGGGCACCTGGACCACCGCGTGCGCGATCACCGCGCCGCTGGCGATCGTCGCCCTCAAGCCCAACTCGGTGCAGCCGGCCCCGGTCGACGGTGCGTCCGCGCCGCAGATCGGCGAGCACGTGGTCGCGGTCAGCGACAAGGCACGTCGCGTGACGCTGGTCGAGCGCACGGAGCGGCCCGCGAGCGGGCGGCCCGACCTGGGCAGCGCGAGCATCGTCGTCGCCGGTGGTCGCGGCACCGAGGGCGACTTCTCGGTGGTCGAGGAGCTGGCAGACGTGCTCGGCGGTGCGGTCGGCGCCACGCGCGTCGCCACGGACGAGGGCTGGATCGGGCACGACGCCCAGATCGGCCAGACCGGCGTCACCATCGCCCCGCGGGTGTACATCGGGGTCGGGGTCTCCGGCGCCGTGCACCACCGCGGCGGCATGCAGGCGTCCGGCACGATCGTCGCGATCAACTCCGATCCCGATGCCCCGATCTTCGAGATCGCGGACTTCGGCGTGGTCGGTGACCTGTTCACGGTCGTTCCCCAGGCCGCCGCGGAGATCCGGCGCCTCAAGGGCTGATCCCCGCGCAGTACCGTGCGCTCATGGCTCGTCGCGCGCAGATGCTGGCGGTCGAGCTCGTCGAGCACGACGAGCTCGAGGACGCGCCGTCGACGCCCGCGGGCGCCCGGTGGCGGCCGTCGTGGCGATGGGTCGCGCTCCCCGTGGCGCTGGTCCTGGCGCTCGCCGGCATGCAGGCGGTCACCGACGCCCGGGAGCGCGCACTCCTCGCGGAGCTGGCCACCGTGCCGGGCATCGTCCGCCCCGTCGACGAGGACGTGCGGCTGCTCTGGACGCTCGAGGACGGGACCGAGGAGGTGCTCTGGTCCGGGATCGAGTCGGCGGGCGCGATGGTCGGTCTGGAGCACGCGCGCGACGGCTCCCAGGCACTGGTCGCGATCGACAGGCTGACCGGTGACCGCCGGTGGACCACAGCCCTGGCCCCGGCGCGCCCCGTCGACCCGGGCGACAGCAGTGGGAGCGGCGTGGGCGGCTGCGTGCCTGTCCCGGAGGTGTCCGGTCGCGTCCTGTGCCTGGTCAGCGACACGTACCTGGAGTACGGGGAGCTGTCCGTGCAGGTGGTCACCGGGACGCTCAGCCGGGTCGTCCTGCTCGACACCGACGGTGGGGCCGTCCTCGCCGACCACCCAGCGCCGGGCGTCGTCGCGTTCACGGCCCGGCCGGGCCTCGCGGTGGTGGGGGTCCCGGTGGAGGGCGGCGGGCTGGTGGTGACCGCCTCCGACCTGGAGACCGGGCAGCAGCGGTGGCAGACGACGCTCCCGGCCGCGCCCCACGACGCGGAGGACGACCTGTACGTCGACGGGCGGACCTCCGTGTTCGGCACGGCGGACGGGGTGGCCGTGATCCAGTCCCCGGGCAGGATGACCCTGCTCGACGGCGAGGGGGCCGTCGTCCGGTCAGGCATCGACGCCCGCGCCGGCTACGAGGTCGACCCGGCCACCCGGGCCGTGGCGGCGATGGCGTTCGCGCCCGACGGCCTCCTGCGCACGACGTTCCTGAGCCGCGGGCCGGACGTCGTGCTCACCGGCAGCCGGGTGATCCTGTCGGCCGACGACGGCAGCGTGCCCGGACTGGTCCTGATGTCCGACACGACGGTGCGCGCGTACGACCGCGGCCGCTCGACCCCGCGCTGGTCGATCCGGAACGCCACCGCGGGGAACGCGCTCGTGCTGCGCGGCCGGGTCTACCTGAGCACGGAGGCCGGCCTGCTCGCGGTCGACGGCCGCACCGGCGAGGAGCTGTGGCGCACGTCCGCGCCGGCGGGCCGGAGCATCGGCGCCCTCGTCACCGACGGCCGGCACCTGCTCAGCGCGCAGCAGCGGCCCGATGCGACCGGCAAGGTGACCCAGGACGACTGGCCCGAGGTCGACGAGCTCGTCGCGTACCGGCTCACCGACGGGGGCGAGGACTGGCGCGCCGAGCTGCCCGACGGCCTGTTCGGCATCTGGTCGACCGGGTCGACGCTCGTCGGCTCGGGCGACGCGGGCGCGATCGTGCTCGGCTGACTGCGCCGTCCGGGTGACCGCGGCGAAGCGCCGGACAGGGGCGTGACCGCTCCGCTAGCGTCTCGCTCGGTCCCGGCCCTGGTGCGCCGGGAGGGGCGCCCGAGGAGAGACCGTGATCCGCTACCTGCCGTACGTGATCGAGCTGGGCCTGCTGGTCTACTGCCTGATCGACTGCATCCAGACCGACGTCCCACGGAACCTGTCGAAGACCACGTGGGTGTTCGTGATCATCCTGGTGCCGCTGGTCGGCGGGATCGCGTGGCTCGTCGCGGGACGGCCCGAGTACCGGGCTCCGCGGAACGTGCCGTGGCCGTCGACGCAGACCGCCGGGTTCCCCGAGCACGAGCGGCCCCGCCGGACGTCCCCCGACGACGACCCCGAGTTCCTGGCGGGCATGCGGGCGTCCGACGACGAGCACGAGAAGATGCTCAAGGACTGGGAGGCGCAGCTGCGAGACCGGGAGCACAGGCTGAGGTCGGACGAGCCCCCGACGGTCTGATCAGGACAGCTCGCGCAGCCAGCGCACCGTGGCGACGCCCTGCGCGGCCTGGAACCGGCGCAGGTTCGGGATGCCGAGGGGGGCGGGCTGCCGCGAGCTCCAGGCGAAGTAGCCCGAGAGGCCGGCGAGCCCCGCGCGCAGGTCGTCGTCGTGGACGCCGTCCGAGACCGCGTGGTTGCGGAAGTTGGTGGCCGGGTCCCCGCCACCCTGGAGCGCCACGCTGGGCAGCATGAACGCGAGGTCGAGCCAGGGGGCGCCGACGCTGGCGTGCGGCCAGTCGATCAGCCAGACCCGGTGGTTGTGGTCGGGGTCGATCATCACGTTGTCGGCGCGCAGGTCGCCGTGCACCAGAGCGTCGCCGGCGCAGACCCGCAGCGAGTCCTGCTCCCAGCGGATCAGCTCCTCGACGTGGTCCAGGGCCCACCGTCCGACGTCACCCGCCAGCTCGGCGTAGCTGGTCTGGGTCTCGAGGTCGAGCGCGCGCAGCTTGCGCCAGCCCGTGAAGTCGTCGGCCAGCTGGTCGTCCGTGCGGGGCAGCGAGTGGCCCGGCAGCGGCTCCGCGTCTGCGAGCGCTCCCAGCGCGTCCGCGACCGCCTGCAGGTCGGCCGGCTTCCACGGCAGCTCCGGGGAGCGACCGTGCACCACCTCGAAGCCGAGGATGACCCAGTCGTCGTCGTCGGACGACCACAGCAGGCGCGGCGCGGGCACCTGCGGGGGCAGGGCGTGCGAGACGCGGATCTCGTTGCGGGCGAGGTCGGGGGACAGCGGGTTCTGCTCGGCGGAGACGGCCTTGACGAAGACCCCGCGGCCGTCGGCGAGCTCCAGGACCGCGGCGAACCCGGGGCTGAACCCGCTGGTCGCACTGATCTCCGCGGTCACCTGGGAGCCGGCCAGCTCGGCGATCCGTGCCCGCACGTGGCGGGGGAGATCACGCCAGTCCAACCGCTGGCCGCTGAAGGCGAGCGGGAGGGCAATGACGTCGTCGGCACTCACGCGGCACATCCTGCCAGTTCGCGCGCGGCACCCGGTGGGTGATCCCACCAGGTGTGCGGTCGGGGTCTGGGCCGTTCCGTTCGTAGACTGGAGGCGATGAGCGTGTATCTCGATCATGCGGCGACCACGCCCATGCTCCCGGAGGCCGCGCGGGTGCTCGCCGAGCAGCTCGCGCGCACGGGCAACCCCTCCTCCCTGCACGCGTCCGGGCGAGCCGCCCGCCGGGTGGTGGAGGAGTCGCGCGAGCGCCTCGCCGCCGCGCTCGGCGCCCGCCCCAGCGAGGTCGTGTGGACCTCGGGCGGCACGGAGGCGGACAACCTCGCGGTCAAGGGGCTCTTCTGGGCCCGTCGGACGCAGGATCCGCGACGCCGTCGCCTGCTCGTGTCCGCGGTCGAGCACCACGCGGTGCTGGACCCGGCGTTCTGGATGGCCGAGCACGCCGGGGCCGAGCTGGTCCTGCTGCCCGTCGACGCGGACGGCGTCCTTGACGTCGACGCGCTGCGCGAGGAGCTGGAGCGGCACGGTGACCAGGCCGCGCTGATCTCGGTGATGTGGGCCAACAACGAGGTGGGCGCGCTGCAGCCGCTCGACGACGTGGTCTCCCTCGCCCGGCGGTTCGGGGTGCCGGTGCACGCCGACGCGGTGCAGGCGGTCGGGCAGGTCCCCGTCGACTTCGGCGCGTCCGGGCTCGACGCCCTGACGGTCACCGGGCACAAGGTGGGCGGTCCGGGCGGTGCCGGTGCGCTCCTGGCACGGCGGGGGCTCGACCTGACGCCCGTGCTGCACGGCGGAGGGCAGGAGCGCGGGGTGCGGTCGGGCACGCTCGACGCGGCGCTGCTGGCGTCCTTCGGCCTCGCGGTGGAGCGCGCGGTCGCGAGCCGGGAGCCGTTCGCCGAGCGGGTGGGAGCGCTCCGCGACACCCTCGTCGCCGGCGTCGAGTCGCTGGTTCCGGACGCGGTCCTGCGGGGTCCGCGGGACATCTCCCGGCGACTGCCCGCGAACGCGCACTTCACCTTCCCGGGCTGCGAGGGCGACTCCCTGCTCTACCTGCTGGACTCCGCCGGGATCGAGGCGTCGACCGGCTCCGCCTGCCAGGCCGGGGTCCCGCGGCCGAGCCACGTGCTGCTGGCGATGGGGGTCGACGAGCTCGCGGCGCGCGGCGCGCTGCGGTTCAGCCTGGGTCACACGTCGACGGTCGACGACGTCGAGGCGCTGCTCGCGGTGCTGCCCGGCGTCGTGGACCGCGCCCGCGCGGCCGGGCTCGCGACCGTCGGGGCGGGCTCCTGATGCGCGTCCTCGCAGCACTCTCCGGCGGGGTGGACTCGGCGGTCGCCGCGGCGCGCGCGGTCGACGCCGGGCACGACGTCGTCGGCGTGCACATGGCGCTGTCCCGCACCCGCGACCAGTTCCGCACCGGCTCGCGGGGGTGCTGCTCGATCGAGGACGCCGGCGACGCACGCCGTGCCGCGGACGTGCTGGGCATCCCGTACTACGTGTGGGACCTGTCCGAGCGCTTCGAGGAGACGGTGGTCGCGGACTTCGTCGCCGAGTACGAGGCCGGTCGGACCCCCAACCCGTGCGTGCGCTGCAACGAGCACATCAAGTTCGCCACCCTGCTGGACAAGGCCGTCGCGCTCGGGTTCGACGCCGTGTGCACGGGCCACTACGCGCGCATCGAGACCCGCGCCGACGGCACCCGGGAGCTGCACCGCGCGCGCGACCTGGCCAAGGACCAGTCCTACGTGCTCGCCGTGATGGGCCCGGAGCGGCTGGCGCGCTCGATGTTCCCGCTGGGCGACGTCGCCTCCAAGGAGGAGACGCGCGCCGAGGCAGCCGCCCGCGGGCTGTCGGTCTCCGCCAAGCCGGACTCCTACGACATCTGCTTCGTCGCGGACGGCGACACCCAGGGCTTCCTGCGCTCGCGGCTCGGGTCGCAGCCGGGCGAGATCGTCGACGCCTCGGGCACTGTGCTGGGCGCCCACGACGGCGCGTACGCGTACACCGTGGGGCAGCGCCGGGGGCTGTCGATCGGGCGGCCCGCCGCCGACGGGAAGCCTCGGTACGTGCTCTCGGTCGAGCCGGTGAACAACCGTGTCGTGGTCGGGTCCGCGGACGACCTGGCCGTGCGCAGCGTCGAGGCGGACCGGGCCGTGTGGTTCGCCGACGCGGACGGCTCCTTCGACTGCGCGCTGCAGGTCCGGGCGCACGGTGCCGCCGTGCCCGGCCGCGCGGTCGTGCGGGACGGCGTCGTCGAGATCGCGCTCGACGAGGCCGGTGCGCTGCGCGGCGTCGCCCCCGGGCAGTCGGCCGTGCTGTACGACGGCACCCGCGTGCTCGGTCAGGCCACCGTGACCGCAGCGCAGCGCGCCACCGCCGGCGTCACCCGGTGAGCGGGGGGCTGCCGGGCGTCACGGGCACAGGGCCGTGGCCCGGTCTCGACGTGCTCGAGGCGCAGACGGTGGTGGTCGGTGACCTCGTCGACACCCCGTCCGAGGTGGTCGGCCTCCCGTTCACGGTGACGCTCGCCGAACGCGGGCCGTGGAGCGATCGCGTCGGCCGGGCGTCCGCGCTCCTCGCCGAGCTGCCCACCGAGCTGGGACCGCACGGCTGGAAGCTCGCCGACCGGCCCAGCCGGGACCTCGCCCGGGCTCAGGCGTACGTGCGCGAGGACGTCGACGCGCTCGCGGTCGCCGGGCACGGGTGGAGCGGTCCGCTGGTCGTCCCCGTGCTGGGGCCGATGACGCTCGCCGCCTCGCTGTACCTCGCGCGCGGCGACCGGGTGGTCTCCGACGTGGGCGCCGTCCGCGAGCTCACCGCGTCGCTGGCCGCAGGCATCGCCGAGCACCTCGCGGCCATCCGCCGCTCCGTCCCCGGCGCCGAGCCGACCGTCCTCCTGCACGAGCCGCTGCTCGCCCAGGTGATGGCGGGCGTGCTGCCGTCGTTCTCCGGCTACTCCGCGCTGCGCTCGGTCCCCGGGCCGGTGGCCGCCGAGCGCATCGGCGCGGTGGCGCGCGCTCTGGACGGCGTGCGCGTGATCGTGCACGGCGGCACGGCATGGACCTCGCTCGGGGCGATCCGAGCCGCCGAGGTCGACGGGTTCGGGCTGGCCGTCACCGCGCTGGACGAGCGCAGCTGGGAGAAGGTCGCCGAGGTCGTCGAGGGCGGGCTCGCGTTCTGGCCCGAGCTGCCCCCGCAGGCGTCCTCCCAGTGCGCCGGTCCGGACGTGACCGGTCAGGCCGATACGCTCACCCGGCCGTGGCGGTCCGTGGGACTGGCGATGGCGGGGCTGCGCGACGTCGTGCTGCTGGCCGGTGACGTCACCGGCAAGGGCAGCCCGGACGACGCGCGCGCGGTGCTGGCCGGTCTGGTGCGCGCCGCCCGGATCGTGGCCGAACGAGCGGAGGACTGAGCGTGGCTGCAGCACAGCCGAGCGTGGCGCGCGCACTCGCGCTGCTGGTGGCGTCGGGGGCGGCGATCGTCGGCATGGTCCTGCTGGTCGTCTGCTACACCGGCATCGGCGTGACCACCCTGACCTCGCAGAACGACGACATGGATCCGTGCGTGGCGGCCTACTCGGCCGGCACCGACTCGGCGTCCGTGCGGTACACCGTCGTCCCGCCGCAGGCCATCTGCACGTGGGACGTCGCGGGGGAGCCGACGGAGGTCGTCGTGGCGTCGGCGTCGACAGCGCTCTTCGCCGTCGGGGCGGTCCTCGCGGTCGGTGGCGTGCTCACCAGCGTCGGGCTGCTGGTCGCTGCGCGGGTCCGCCGGTAGGTCGCCGCGCGTGTGGGTCCCGCGCGACATGATGTGACGGTGAGCAACGAGATCGACGACCCCGCCGCCACGCGTGAGATCCCCGCCGAGGCACGACACCGGTGGGCCGAGCTGGCCGGCCTGATCGAGGCGGACCAGTTCGCGTACTACATCCGCGACGCCCCGGTGTCGTCGGACAAGGAGTACGACGAGCGGCTGCGCGAGCTGACGGCCCTCGAGGACGAGCACCCCGGGCTGCGCACCCCGGACTCCCCGACGCAGCGGGTGGGCGGCACCTTCTCCACGGAGTTCGCGTCCGTCGAGCACGTGGAGCGGATGCTCTCGCTGGACAACGCGTTCTCCGACGAGGACATCTCCACGTGGGCCGGCCGGCTGCACCGGGACCTCGAGTCGGACGCCGCGCTGCACTACCTGTGCGAGCTGAAGATCGACGGGCTGGCCATCGCGCTGCTGTACGAGAAGGGCCGGCTGGTCCGGGCCGCGACGCGTGGGGACGGGCGCACCGGCGAGGACGTCACCCTGAACGTCCGGACCATCTCGACCATCCCCGACGTCCTCGGCGGGGACCCCGCGACGCACCCCGACCGCATCGAGATCCGCGGCGAGGTGTTCCTGCCGGTCGCGGCGTTCACCGAGCTCAACGCGTCCCAGGTCGAGGCGGGCAAGAGCCCGTTCGCCAACCCGCGCAACGCGGCTGCGGGCTCGCTGCGGCAGAAGGACCCGCGGGTCACCGCGTCCCGGGACCTGCGGATGTACGCGCACGGCATCGGCGCGCTCGTCTGGGGTGCCGGGCGGGGGACCGGGATCGAGCGGCAGTCGCAGGTGTACGACCTGCTGGCGTCGTGGGGCGTGCCGGTGTCCGGGCACACGCGGATCGTCGAGGGCCTCGACGGAGTGCGGGAGATGATCGCGTACTACGGCGAGCACCGGCACGACGTCGAGCACGAGATCGACGGCATCGTGATGAAGGTCGACGAGATCGCGCTGCAGCGCCGGCTCGGATCCACCAGCCGGGCGCCGCGATGGGCGATCGCGTACAAGTACCCGCCCGAGGAGGTGAACACCAAGCTCCTCGACATCCGCGTGAACGTCGGGCGCACCGGTCGCGTGACGCCGTACGGGGTGATGGAGCCGGTGTTCGTGTCGGGGTCCACCGTCGAGATGGCGACGCTGCACAACGCCAGCGAGGTCGCGCGCAAGGGCGTGCTCATCGGGGACACCGTGGTGCTGCGCAAGGCCGGGGACGTGATCCCTGAGATCGTCGGTCCGGTCGTCGACCTGCGCGACGGCACGGAGCGCGCGTTCGTCATGCCCACCGAGTGCCCCTCCTGCGGCACCCCGCTGGCGCCGGCCAAGGAGGGCGACGTCGACATCCGCTGCCCCAACCAGCGGTCCTGCCCGTCGCAGCTGCGCGAGCGGCTGTTCCACGTGGCCTCGCGCGGGGCGTTCGACATCGAGGCGCTCGGCTGGGAGGCCGCCAACGCGCTGCTCACCGCGGGCGTGGTCACCGACGAGGGCGACCTGTTCGCGCTCGATGCGGACGCGCTGCGCAAGGTCCCGCTGTTCACCCTGTCCACCAGCTCGAAGGTCGGCGGGGTGGTCCGCGGGGCAGGGGACCTGAACGCGACCGGGACGGCTCTGCTCGGCAACCTGGAGAAGGCCAAGCAGGCGGCGCTCTGGCGGGTGATCGTGGCCCTGTCGATCCGGCACGTCGGTCCGACCGCGGCCCGCGCGCTCGCGCAGCACTTCGCGTCCATCCCGGCGATCGCGACGGCCACCGAGGAGGAGATCGGCGCAGCCGAGGGCGTCGGCCCGACGATCGCGTCCGCGGTCGTGGGATGGTTCGAGCAGCCTGGCGAGGACGACAAGTGGCACGCGGCGATCGTCGAGAAGTGGGCGGCGGCGGGCGTGCGGATGCAGGAGGAGCGCGACGAGTCGGCGCCGCGCACGCTCGAGGGGTTGACGGTCGTGGTCACCGGCGGGCTGGAGCGGTTCAGCCGCGACGGCGCCAAGGAGGCGATCCTGGCTCGCGGCGGCAAGTCGGCGGGGAGCGTGTCGAAGAAGACCGACTACGTGGTGGTCGGGGAGAACGCGGGATCCAAGGAGGCCAAGGCGCGCGAGCTCGGGCTGCGGATCCTCGACGAGGCCGGGTTCGAGCGGCTGCTGGCGGAGGGGCCCTCCGGCGTGGGAGACGCCGCGGCCGAACCCGCGGAGGCGTGAGGTGGCCGCAGGCGCCGTCGTGCGGGTGGCGGTCGGTCCGCAGGTGGCGGACGCCGGGGCGCTGACCGCGGAGGCGTACCTGGCCGACCGGCTGCTGGACGCGACCGACTCCTACGCGGACGAGCTGCGGGACGCCGAGCGGCGGGCACGCGAGGCGACCCTGCTGGTCGCCACGCTGCCCACGGACGACGGCGAGCCGGTGGTCGTCGGCACCGTGACGCTCGCGCCCTACGGCACGTCGTACGCGGAGATCGCCGAGCCGGGCGAGCTGGAGATCCGCATGCTCGCGGTCGCCCCGGAGGCGAGGCGGCGGGGGATCGCCGAGGTGCTCATGACCGCGGCGCTGCGCGAGGCGGTCGCCGGCGGGGCGAAGCGCGTGGTGCTCTCGACGCTCGACTCGATGGAGGCCGCCCAGCGGCTGTACGAGCGGCTCGGCTTCGTCGCGGTGCCGGAGCGGGACTGGGGGCACGTCGAGGTCCACCTGCGCGTGCACACGTGGACCCCGCCGGACGCGCCCGGTGCCCTGGTCGAGTCCGCGACGTGGCCGCCCGCGCGCGTGGTCGACCTGGACGGCTGGCGCGTGGGCCTCTCGGGCGGCCTGACCCGGCGGGCCAACAGCGTCCTGCCACTCGGCACGCCGTCCGACATCACCGCGACGCTCGACCGCGTCGAGGAGCTGTACGCGCAGGAGGGGCAGCCGTCGATCGTGCGCGTGTGCCGGGCGGCGCCGCGAGGTCTGGACGACCTGCTCGCCCTGCGCGACTACGAGGTGATGTCCCGTACCGACGTCCTGGTCCGCGAGCTGGACGGGATCGAGACTCCCCGCGGCACCGCCCGCACGGCCGCGGGGCCGGTGCGGATCTCGGTCGTCGACCGGCCCGACGACGCCTGGCTCGCTGCGTGGTCCGGTTCGAAGGCCCGGCTGCACGCCACCGGCGCAGCATCGGAGGCCGACGAGACGAGCCTGCGTCTGGCTCGCGCGGTGCTCGGCGGGGCGCCGGCGCTCTACCTCACCGCCACCGACCCCTCGGGGCTGGTCGGCGTGGTCCGCGCCGCGTTCGCGGAGGAGTGGGTCGCCCTGTCCTGCCTCGTCGTCGCGCCGGCTGCCCGTCGCCACGGGCTGGGTCGGGCACTCACCGTGCGGGCCCTCGGGGAGGCTGCCCAGCGGGGGGCGCGACGGGCGTTCCTGCAGGTCGAGGCCGAGAACACGGCCGCGGCGGCGCTCTACTCCGGCCTCGGGTTCCAGCCGGCCGAGCGGTACGTCTACCGGGAGCGCGGCTGACTCACCGGCTGGCCCACAGCAGGCCGCGCTCGATGATCGTCCGCACGGCGGGCACCTCGAGGTCGGCCAGCAGGTGTCCGGGTGCGCAGACGAACACGCGACCGGCGCCCCAGCGGCGGGTCCAGACGGCCGGCGACGTGACGGGCGCGTGCCAGGGGTCGTCGGGCCCGGGAGCGATCGTCGTCGTGGCGAGGACGTCGTTGAGCGGGTCGGTGAGCAGCCAGTACTGCTCGGAGCGCAGCGTGAAGTCGTGGACTCCCGCGACGATCGGGTGGTCGCCGGTGATGTTGATCGTGTGCTCGACCAGCGCGCCGCCCGGGTGTGCCGCGAACTGGCCGCCCACCAGCTGCAGGTAGTCGGTGGCGATCCGGAACGAGTCGATGATCCCGCCGTGCCAGCCGGCGAACCCCGTGCCCGCAGCGACGGCGGTGCGCAGGCCGCGGAGCTCGTCGGCCAGGATGTCGCCCATGGTCCAGCACTGCACCACCAGGTCGGTCGCGGCCATGAGCTCGGCGTCCGCGTAGGCCTCGAGCGATCCCTCCACGACGACGTCGAAGTCGTGCTCCCGCAGGAACGGCACGAAGAGCTCGGCGGCCTCCTCGGGCGCGTGCCCGTCCCATCCGCCCCGGACGACGAGGGCTCGACGTTGATCGGTCACGGCGGGGTCTCCTAGCTGATCAGGGCGTCGATGGCGGCGGCGGACAGCACGTGCTCGGAGGCCATGGCGGAGGCGCCGAGCACTCCGGCGCGGCCCTTGGTGCGGGACGCGACGATGCGCAGGTGCTGGGTGGCCAGCGGCAGCGAGCGACGGTAGACGACCTCGCGGATGCCTGCCAGCAGGTGCTCGCCCGCCTCGGCCACGACGCCGCCGATGACGATGACCGACGGGTTGAGCATGCTCACGCACGCGGCGAGCACCTCGCCGATGTGCCGACCGGCCTCGCGCACCTCGCGGCTGGCGTCCAGGTCGCCGGCGCGCACCAGCGCGACGACGTCGGCGCTCGTCGTGGCGTTCTTCAGGGCGCTCGCGATGGCAGGTCCGCTGGCGACCGCCTCGAGGCAGCCGGTGTTCCCGCACCGGCAGGGCAGGTCCAGGCCGCCCGGCACGGCGATGTGCCCGAGGTCGCCGGCCGCGCCCTGGGCGCCGCGACGGATCTGGCCGTCGGAGATGATCCCGGCGCCGATGCCCGTCGCGACCTTGACGAAGAGCAGGTGGTCGACGTCCGGCCACTGCGACGTGTGCTCGCCGAGCGCCATCACGTTCACGTCGTTGTCCACCAGCACGGGGACGCGCAGCTTGCGGGACAGGAGCGCGGGGACGTCCGCGTCGTCCCACCCGGGCATGATCGGCGGGTTGATGGGCCGGCCGGTCGAGTGCTCGACGGGACCGGGCAGGCCGACGCCCACGCTGACGAGGTCGCTGACCGGCCGGCCAGCGGTGGCCAGCAGGTCGAGGCCGACCTCGACGACACGGTCGAGCACCGGCGCCGGACCCTCGGCGATCGCGATGGGCTCGTGGTGCTCGGCCAGCACGGTGCCCACCAAGTCGGTCAGGGCGAGGCGGGAGTGCGTGGCACCGAGGTCGACCGCGAGGACCACCCGGGCCGCCGGGTTGAACGCGAAGGTGGCGGGCGGACGGCCGCCGGTGGAGCTGGCCTCGCCCGCGGGCGCGACGAACCCGGAGGACAGCAGGAGGTCGACGCGGGCGGCGATCGTGGAACGCGCTTGCCCGGTGAGCGTGGCCAGGTCGGAGCGCGTGCGCGGCTGGCGGTCACGGAGGAGCTGGAACATCTCCCCGGCGCCCGTCGGCCGGGGAGCGAACTTGAGGAGCTCGTCCATGCGCACAGTGAACCATTCCGCCTTACGTAGGTCACGTTCACGTAACCATGACACAGCAGTGGCGACTTTTGCTTGACCAGCGGCAGAAGTGGTTCTACGTTCCTGCTCATGGTCAACGAGGACCCGCCGCTGCTGCAGATGCGCGGCATCGTGAAGCAGTTCCCGGGAGCCCGGGCGCTGGACGGCGTCGACCTGGAGATCCGGGCGGGCGAGGTCCACTGCCTGCTGGGCCAGAACGGCGCGGGCAAGTCCACGCTCATCAAGGTGCTCGCCGGCGCCCACCAGCCGACCGAGGGCGAGATCCTCCTGGACGGGCAGCCGGTCACCATCGCGCACCCCGTCGCGGGCCTCAAGCTCGGCATCGCGACGATGTACCAGGAGCTCGACGTCGTCGACGGGCTCTCCGTCGCGGAGAACATCTACCTCGGCCACGAGCTGGCCACCGCCGGGTTCTCGCAGCGACGCGCGGCGACGGCCAGCACGCGGGCGCTCCTGACCCGCCTCGGCCACGGTGACATCTCGCCCCACCGTGAGGTCGGCCGGCTCTCGGCCGCGGGCAAGCAGATCGTCAGCATGGCGCGCGCCCTCTCGCACGACGCCCGGGTGATCGTCATGGACGAGCCGTCGGCCGTGCTGGACGCCGAGGAGGTCACCAACCTCTTCCGCGTGGTCCGCGAGCTCACCGCGTCCGGTGTCGCCGTCGTCTACATCTCGCACCGCCTCGACGAGATCCGCCAGATCGGCGACCGCATCACGGTCCTCAAGGACGGGCGGACGGTCGCGACCGGGCTCCCGGCGGCGCAGACACCGACCGCCGAGCTCATCAAGCTCATGACCGGCCGCACCGTGGAGTACGCCATCCCGCCGCGGCCGGCCGTGGCCGACGACGCCCCCACGGTGCTGCGGGTCGAGGGGCTCGCGCTGCGCGGAGCGTTCACCGACGTGTCGTTCCAGGTCCGCGCCGGTGAGGTGATCGGGCTCGCCGGGCTTGTCGGGTCGGGACGCACCGAGATCCTCGAGACCGTCTTCGGCGCGCGCAGGGCGACGGCCGGCACGGTGCACGTCGGGGAGGACCAGCTGCGCGCCGGCTCCGTGAGCGACGCGGTGGCCGCCGGCATCGGGCTCTGCCCCGAGGAGCGCAAGAGCCAGGGCCTGATCCTCGACGAGCCGGTGTACCGGAACATCACGCTCTCCACGTTCACGCGCAACGCCACCGCGTCGTTCCTCGACGAGGGCGCCGAGCGGCGCATCGCGCGCGAGCAGATCGACGCGCTCGACGTCCGGCCGTCGGACCCCGAGCGCAGCGCGCGCACCCTGTCCGGCGGCAACCAGCAGAAGGTTCTCCTCGCTCGCTGGCTCGTGCACGGCTGCACGGTGCTGCTCCTCGACGAGCCCACGCGCGGCGTCGACGTCGGCGCCCGCGCCGAGATCTACGCGCTGATCGCCGACCTGGCCGCCCAGGGTGCCGCCGTGGTGGTCGTGTCCAGTGACATCCCGGAGGTGATCGGCCTGTCCGACCGCGTCCTGGTGATCTCCGAGGGTCGGGTGGTCCACGAGGGACCCGCGTCCCGCATCGACGAGCACCGCGTGCTCGATCTCGTCATGGAAGGAAGTGCCGCGTGAGCGACCAGGACCTGACAGTCCCCGCCGCCGACGAGTCCGCTCGGGTGGAGCAGGTGGCCAAGGCCGGGGAGACGTCTCGTGGGGGACTCCTCCAGGGAGCCACCGGGCGCAACCTCGGCCTGGTCATCGCCCTCGTGGCGATCTGCGTCTTCGGCGTCATCACCGCCGGCGAGCGGTTCGCCAGCATCGACAACCTCCTCACCATCCTGCGGCTCGCGTCGGTGCTCGGGGTGATCAGCATCGGGATGACCTTCGTCATCACCGGTGGCGGCATCGACCTGTCCGTCGGCTCCGTCATCGGGCTGGCGTCGGTGTGGGCCTCCACGCTGGCCACGCAGACCATGGCGGAGGACTTCCACTGGACGATCATCGTGCTCTGCGCGCTCGGCGTCGGCATCGGCGCGGGACTGATCAACGGCGTGCTCATCGCGTACGGGAAGGTGGTCGCGTTCATCGCGACGCTGGCCATGCTCGTGTCCGCCCGCGGCCTGGCGGAGATCATCGCCAGACGGCAGACCCAGATCGTCAAGGTCGACCCGTTCCTCGACTTCTTCCGGTCGTCGCCCATCGGCGTGCCGATGCTCGTGTGGATCTTCGTTCTGGTGTCCGTCGCCGGCTGGATCCTGCTGAACCGCACCACGTTCGGTCGCCGCACCATCGCGGTCGGCGGCAACCCCGAGGCCGCACGGCTGGCGGGTATCAAGGTCAAGCGCCACACGATGTACCTGTACGCGCTGTGCGGTCTCACGGCCGGCATCGGCGGCGTCATGATGCTCGGCCGCACCACGGCCGGCAGCTCCACCAACGGCCAGCTTTACGAGCTCGACGCCATCGCCGCCGTGGTCGTCGGCGGCACCCTGCTCATCGGCGGCCGCGGCACCATCGTCGGCACCTTCCTGGGCGTCCTGATCTTCACGACGCTCAGCAACGTGTTCACGCAGAACAACCTGTCCATCTCGGCGCAGGCCATCGCCAAGGGCGTGATCATCGTCGTCGCCGTGCTGCTCCAGCAGCGCATCGCCGAGCGCTCCCGCGCCGGAACCTGACCTCTCCCCGCTCTGCCCCCCGCACCACGCCCGTCCGATCAAGGAGGATCGTCATGTCTGTACAGCTCCGCCGGAAGTGGCTCGCAGCCGCCGGCACCGCTGCCGCCCTCGCACTCGTCGTCGGCTGCACGTCCAACACACCCGAGGCCGAGGACACCGGCACCGCGCAGGCGCCGGCGGCCGCAGCCACCGGCAACGACGAGCCCGGCGACAAGGTCGTCATCGGCTTCTCCGCCCCGGCGGCCGACCACGGCTGGATGGGCTCGATCACCAAGTCGGCCGTCGCCGAGGCCGCCAAGTACTCCGACGTCGAGCTGGTGCAGGCCGAGGCCACCAACGACGTCAACCTGCAGATCAGCCAGATCGAGCAGTTCATCAACGACGGGGTCGACGCGATCGTCCTGCTGCCGTTCGACGGCGCCGCCCTCACCGAGGTCGCCATCAAGGCCATGCAGGCCGGCATCGTCGTCGTCAACGTCGACCGCGAGTTCGAGGACTCCGACGCCGCCCGCACGACGATCCTCGGCGACAACTACGGCATGGGCGTCAGCGCCGGTGCGTACATCTGCGGCGAGCTGGGCGGGAACGCCGACGCCAAGGTCGCGGAGATCGCCGGCATCGACTCGCTGCCCCTGACGCAGGACCGCAGCCGCGGCTTCTCCGACGCGCTCGCTGCCTGCGGGCTCGAGGTGAGCAACCGCGTCGCGGCCGACTTCACGGTCCAGGGCGGCGAGGCCGCAGCGGCCAACCTGCTGCAGGCGGCGCCGAAGCTCGACGCCATCTGGAACCACGACGACGACCAGGGTGTCGGCGTCATGGCCGCCATCGAGAACGCCGGTCGCGACGAGTTCTTCATGGTCGGCGGCGCCGGCTCCAAGAACGTCATGGAGGCCATCCAGGCCGACGACACCGTCCTCAAGGCCACGGTCATCTACCCGTCCACCCAGGCCGCGGACGGCATCAAGCTGGCCCGGCTGCTCGTGCAGGGCAAGTCGATGAGCGACCTGGTCGAGGTCGAGGTGCCGCGCACGATCCAGCTGTTCGCCCCCGTGGTGACCAAGGACAACGTCGAGCAGTACCTGCCGACCGCGTTCGAGTCCTGACCAGCCTGACCCGTCCGGGCGGGCTGTTCCGCAGCGGCCCGCCCGGACCCACAGGACTCGAGGAGGAGTCGTGACACAAGCAGTCCCGCGCCTGGGCATCGGCATGGTCGGGTACGCGTTCATGGGCATCGCGCACTCGCAGGCCTGGCGCAACGCCCCCCGGTTCTTCGACCTGCCGCTGCACCCGGACATGGCGGCCGTTGCCGGCCGCGACGCCGCCGCGGTGACCGCCGCGGCCGCGAGGCTGGGGTGGTCCAGCACCGAGACGGACTGGAAGGCCCTCGTCTCCCGGGACGACATCGACCTCGTCGACATCTGCACCCCGGGCGACACCCACGCCGAGATCGCGATCGCCGCGCTCGAGGCGGGCAAGCACGTGCTGTGCGAGAAGCCGCTCGCCAACTCGGTCGAGGAGGCCGAGGCGATGGTCCGCGCCGCGCAGAGCGCCCCCGGGCTGGCGATGGTCGGCTTCACGTACCGTCGCGTCCCCGCCATCCAGCTGGCCCGCACGCTCGTCGCGGACGGGCGCATCGGCACGGTCCGGCACGTGCGCGCGCAGTACCTGCAGGACTGGATCGCGGACCCGCAGGCGCCTCTGTCGTGGCGGCTGGACAAGCAGAAGGCCGGCTCGGGGGCGCTCGGGGACATCGGCGCGCACATCATCGACCTCGCGCAGTTCGTCACGGGCGAGTCCGTCACGGGTGTCTCGGCCGTGCTGGAGACGTTCGTGAAGGAACGTCCGGTCGCCTCGGAGCACTCCGGCCTGCACGGCACGGCGGGCAGCGAGACCGGTCCGGTGACGGTCGACGACGCGGCGATCTTCCTGGGCCGGATGTCCGGCGGGGGACTGGCGACCTTCGAGGCCACCCGCTTCGCGTGGGGCCGCAAGAACGCGATCCGGCTCGAGATCAACGGCTCGGCGGGCTCGCTCGCGTTCGACTTCGAGGACATGAACGTCCTGCACTACTTCGACGCGTCACAGCCCGCGTGGGAGGCCGGGTTCCGGCGGATCGTCGTCACGGAGCCCGAGCACGCCTACGTGGCAGCCTGGTGGCCCGCGGGTCACGGTCTCGGGTACGAGCACGCGTTCACGCACCAGGCGGTGGACCTGATCACGGCGATCGCGTCGCGTCGGCAGCCCGAGCCGAGCTTCGCCGACGGGCTCGCGGTGCAGCGGGTGCTCGACGCCGTGGAACGGTCCGCGGCCGACAACAGCACGTGGACATCCGTGGCGAAGGAGAGCTGACCATGGCGCGACCGATCACCCTGTTCACCGGCCAGTGGGCGGACCTGCCGTTCGAGGAGGTCGCGCGGCTGGCCAGCGGCTGGGGGTACGACGGCCTCGAGATCGCGTGCTGGGGCGACCACCTGGATCCGTGGCGCTGGGACGACGAGGAGTACGTCGCCGGCAAGCTCGCGCTGCTGGAGAGGTACGGCCTGAAGGTCTACGCGATCTCCAACCACCTCAAGGGCCAGGCGGTCTGCGACGACCCCATCGACCAGCGGCACCGCGACATCCTGCCCGACGTCGTCTGGGGGGACGGCGACCCGGAGGGCGTCCGGCAGCGGGCGGCCGAGGAGATGAAGCACACGGCCCGGATCGCCGCGAAGCTGGGCGTGAAGACCGTCGTGGGGTTCACCGGGTCGAGCATCTGGAAGTACGTCGCGATGTTCCCGCCGGTCTCGCAGGAGGCCGTCGACGCGGGCTACCAGGACTTCGCCGACCGGTGGAACCCGATCCTCGACGTGTTCGACGAGGTGGGCGTGCGGTTCGCGCACGAGGTGCACCCCAGCGAGATCGCCTACGACTACTGGACGACCGTGCGGACCCTGGAGGCCATCGGCCACCGCGAGGCGTTCGGGCTGAACTGGGACCCCAGCCACTTCATCTGGCAGCAGCTGGACCCGGTCGACTTCATCCTCGAGTTCCGTGACCGGATCTACCACGTGGACTGCAAGGACGTGAAGCTCCGGCTGGGCAACGGCCGCAACGGGCGGCTGGGCTCGCACCTGGCGTGGGCAGACCTGCGCCGCGGGTGGGACTTCGTGTCCACCGGACGCGGCGACGTGCCCTGGGAGGCGTCGTTCCGGGCGCTCAACTCCATCGGGTATGACGGGCCGATCTCCGTGGAGTGGGAGGACGCGGGGATGGACCGGCTGCTGGGTGCTCCCGAGGCGCTGGAGTTCGTGAAGCGCAACGCGTTCGACCCGCCGGCCGCGTCGTTCGACGCCGCGTTCAGCACCCGCTAGGTCTCAGTCTCAGCCCCGGTCGTGGAGCGTGACGTGGTACCCGTCCGGGTCGGCGAACGTGAACGTGCGACCGAACGGTCCGTCGACCGGGGCGGACGCGATCGGCACCCCCGCCGCGACGAGCGCGTCGTGGATCTCCTGCGCGTCCGGTGCGTGCAGCCAGACGGCCGTGCCGAGCCCGGGTTGCGCGGTCGCGTCGAGGTCGACCCCCGGTGCGACCTCGCGCACGGCGAACGCGATCGGGCGGGTGTCGAACACCACGGCGTGCGGTGGGCTGAACGCCGCGCGGACCACGCCGAGGAACCGCTCGTAGAAGGCGGCGGAGCGCTCGAGGTCACGCACCTGCAGGGAGACGAAGTCGGGGCCGGTGACGGGCATGGTGAGCTCCTGGGATCGGGATTCGTGTCAATTAACTGACATCGTCAGGCTATGTCAGACTACTGACATGGGTCAAGGCGTGGAGCTCGAGACGTCGATCGGCTACCTGCTCAAGGAGGCGTCGAGCGTCCTGCACGCGGCGATGGACGCCGTGCTGCGTCCGCTGGACATGACGATCACGCAGTACTCGTGCCTGGAGCTGCTCGCGCAGCGGCCCGGACTGTCGAGCAGCGACCTCGCCCGCGGCGCGTTCGTGTCCCGGCAGTCGATGAACGTGCTCCTGCAGCAGATGGCGAGGGACGGTCTGGTCTCGCGCGCCGAGCTGGCGCCGGTGGGGCGGGTCCTGCCGACGGAGATCACGGTGCTGGGGCGCGAGCGGCTGGCACGCGCGAGCGCCGCGGTCGCCGCGGTGGAGTCCCGGATGATCGGGGCGCTGCCCGCGGGGGACCGTGCCGAGCTGAGGCGGTTGCTGCGGGAGTGCGTCGCGGCGCTCGCCGAAGGGTGATCATCAGGACGCGGGCGGATACTTGATCGATGATCTCCGTCGCGCGCGCCCAGCAGCTCCACGAGGCCGGGCTGAGCTGGCACCCCCGACCCGGTGACCGGTTCGCCGTCCGGACGCTCGAGGACCAGGTGTTCACCATCTCGGACATGGTGGTGGAGCCGCACGAGTACCCGACCGGCACCGTCCTGGGCTTCAACGGGACCACCGAGTGGGCGCTCGACTCGGTCGCGCAGGAGGACGCGCTGTGGCTGCCGCGCGAGGACCAGCTGCGCGAGCTGCTGGGTGGCACGTTCCGGAGCCTGGCGCGGTCCACCGACGGGCAGTACGGGGTGGTCATCGAGCACTCGGGCCGGCCGGAGCGCCTGTTCACCGGGGACACGGCCGCGGACGCCTACGCGCAGGCGCTGCTCGCGTTGGTAGCCGCCGCGATCGAGCGGGTCTAGTCAGTCGTCGTAGCGGCGGACGGGGTCCTCGACCGGGACGTAGGTGCCGGTGTCCCCGGACACCGCCCACCCCGGGCCGTCGTCGCGCGTGGTCGCCCGCGGCGGGATGCGGATCGGCTGGGTGTCTCCCGGCAGGTGCTCGCGGATGGCCGGCCAGGCAGGACGCCCCTCAGGCACGGGCTGGCGCACCGCGACGGACGGTGGCCTCACGTGCGGCGACTGGGTGGGCGTGAAGATGATCGCGCAGAGCTCGCGGTAGGTGGCGTCGGGATCGGCCACCCATGCGATGCGCCCCAGTGCCTGGTCCTGTCCGGCGGACTCCAGCAGGAACTCCCCGTAGCCGAGGATGCGACCGGGGATGGACCGGGAGTACCGCATGTCGGTGACCTTGACCAGCGGCATCATCGAGACCTTGTGCGTGATGAGCCCGTAGAGCATGAGCATCCGCTTGTCGGTGGCGACGAGCCACTCGTTGCGCCAGTCGAGCACCCGCCAGGCCAGGCGGGCCAGCACGGCGAGCCACAGCCACCAGAGCCACGCCGACCGGTCGCCGACGGCGGTGCCGGCCACGTCGACGAGCCACGCCACGAGCACGAAGGCGACGAGCGTGGTGAGGGTGGGCTCCAGGAGCTTGGCCCAGTGGGACCGGCGCGTCAGGACGACGCGCTCGCCGGGCAGCACGTACTTGCGCAGGGTCCGGTGCCCCGCCAGGGTCTGCTCGACGGTGCCCATGTCACTCGGTCAGGTTGGAGAAGAACTGACCGAAGCTGGAGAACGCGCTGACGATGATGTCCCAGAGGGCGCGCACGAGGTCGGCGGCGCGGTCCGGGCTGGTGACGATGGCGTACACGAGGAAGATCGCGATGATCCAGAAGAGGGCGGTCTTGAGCTTCGGTGGCATGGGCGGCCTCGCAGGGGCGTCGTCGGGGGCGCGTGGCCCTGTCGGGGGAGCACGGTCGGGAGCAGGCGGCGGATCGGACCCGCGGGGCAGGGGCCGGCCACGCACCACCAGTCTCGGCAAATCGTACTTACCGGGCGGCGTCGATCGGGGAGCACACACCGGGGAAAGTGAACGCCTGTCCGACTATCCGTTCTGCTCGTAGGCGGCGCGCAGCAGCCCGAGCAGGTCGCCGACCTGGGAGACGTCGGTGACGGCGACCCGGTGCGTCGCCGAGCCGGGCGCCTTCGCGGGGACGAGGCGGGGGTCGTCGGGCGGGTCGACGAACCGCAGACCGACGTCGACGCGCGTGGCCGTGGTCGCGGCGACGGCGGCGAACTGGCGGGCGCGGACGAAGGGCACGTAGGTCGACCGGCCCTCCCGGCGCACGTCGTCGCCCAGCGCGAGCAGGGCGCGCTCGAGCGCGTCGTAGATCGGCCGCAGCCCGGCCGTGCGGCCCGTGTACTGCATCTCGACGTAGCCGTCCACGTCCGGACGCTCCCACCCCGCTCGCTCGGCGACCTCGAACGCGATCGTCCACTGGGTGTTCTGCGGGACGCCGTGCACGTCCTTGAGCCAGCGCCGGACAGCGTTCTGGTCGAGCGGGTCGACGCCGCTGGTGTCGTGCACCAGGGTCGCCCACTCGTCGAGGGTGCGGCCGGTGCGGTCCGCCATGCTCGCGGTGACCGCGGCCCGCATGTCGTCGGGACTCGTCGCCATGCTGCCCAGCGTAGGGAGCCGGTCCCCAACGTCTAGACTCCGAGCCATGTCCACCCTCTCTCGCGACGAGGTCGCGCGCGTGGCGGGCCTGGCACGGATCGACCTCACGCCGGCGGAGCTCGACCGCCTCGCGGGCGAGCTCGACGTCATCGTCGAGTCGGTCGCCCGCGTGAGCGAGATCGCCACGCCCGACGTGCCGGCCACCAGCCACCCCCTGCCGCTGACCAACGTGTTCCGCCCCGACGTCCTCGTGGAGCCGGTCGACCGCGACCTGGTGCTCGCGGCCGCGCCCGAGCACATCGACGGCAAGTTCGCGGTCCCGCAGATCCTGGGGGAGGACGCGTGAGCGACCTGACGCGCATCTCCGCGGCGGCCCTGGCCGAGAAGCTCACCGCGAAGGAGGTGTCCAGCGTCGAGGCGACGCAGGCGCACCTCGACCGGATCGCCGACGTGGACGGTGCGATCCACGCGTTCCTGCAGGTCAGCGGAGATGCCGCGCTCGCCACGGCAGCCGACGTCGACGCGCGCCGCGCTGCCGGGGAGTCGCTGCACGCGCTCGCCGGCGTGCCGATCGCGGTCAAGGACGTCGTCGTCACCAAGGGCCTGGCGACCACCGCCGGCTCGAAGATCCTCGAGGGCTGGATCCCGCCGTACGACGCGACGCTGGTCGAGCGGATCAAGGCCGCGGGCCTGCCGATCCTCGGCAAGACCAACATGGACGAGTTCGCCATGGGGTCGTCCACCGAGCACTCCGCGTACGGCAACACGCACAACCCGTGGGACCTGGACCGGATCCCCGGCGGGTCCGGGGGCGGGTCCGCCGCGGCGGTCGCCGCGTACGAGGCACCCCTCGCGATCGGCACCGACACGGGCGGCTCGATCCGCCAACCGGCCGCCGTCACCGGCACGGTCGGCGTCAAGCCCACCTACGGCGGGGTGTCCCGGTACGGGCTCATCGCGCTGGCGTCGTCGCTGGACCAGGCCGGTCCCGTCACGCGCACGGTGCTCGACTCGGCGCTCCTGCACGAGCTCATCGGCGGGCACGACCCGCGCGACTCCACGTCCATCGACGAGCCGCTGCCCGCGCTCGTCGCCGCGGCCCGCCAGGGCGCGAACGGCGACCTGTCCGGCGTGCGCGTCGGAGTCATCCGCGAGCTGCAGGGCGAGGGCTACCAGCCGGGGGTGCTCGCACGGTTCGAGGAGTCGCTGGAGCTGCTGCGCGGCGCGGGCGCCGAGATCGTCGAGGTCTCCTGCCCGCACTTCACCTACGCGCTCGCGGCCTACTACCTGATCCTCCCGGCCGAGGCGTCCAGCAACCTGGCCAAGTTCGACGGCATGCGCTTCGGCCTGCGGGTCGTCCCCGAGGACAACCCCACCGCGGAGCGCGTCATGTCCGCGACGCGCGGCCAGGGCTTCGGCGACGAGGTCAAGCGCCGGATCATCCTCGGCACCTACGCGCTGTCGGCCGGCTACTACGACGCCTACTACGGCTCGGCGCAGAAGGTCCGCACGCTCATCCAGCGCGATTTCACCGCCGCGTTCGAGGCCGCAGACGTGCTGGTCTCGCCGACGGCGCCGACCACCGCGTTCAAGCTGGGCGAGAAGCTGGACGACCCGCTGGCGATGTACCTCAACGACGTCGCGACGATCCCCGCCAACCTCGCCGGCGTCCCCGGGCTGTCGCTGCCCAGCGGCCTGTCCGACGACGGCCTGCCGGTCGGGTTCCAGGTGCTGGCCCCGGCGAAGGCCGACGACCGGCTGTACCGCGTGGGTGCGGCGCTCGAGGCGCTGCTGGAGAACGAGTGGGGCGGACCTTTGCTCAGCAAGGCTCCCGAGCTGGAGGTCGGACGATGAGCGCGCTGGTCGACTACGACGACGCGGTGGCCCGCTACGACACGGTCATCGGCATCGAGGTGCACGTCGAGCTCGGCACGAAGACCAAGATGTTCGACGGTGCGCCGGCCGGGTTCGGCGAGGAGCCGAACACCTCGGTCACGCCCGTCTCGCTGGGGCTCCCGGGCTCGCTGCCGGTGGTCAACGGCAAGGCCGTCGAGTACGCGATCCGCATCGGCCTCGCGCTGAACTGCTCGATCGCCGAGACGTGCCGGTTCGCCCGGAAGAACTACTTCTACCCGGACGTGCCCAAGAACTTCCAGACGTCGCAGTACGACGAGCCCATCGCGTACGAGGGCTGGGTCGACGTCGAGCTGGACGACGGGAGCATCTTCCGCGTCGAGATCGAGCGCGCGCACATGGAGGAGGACGCCGGCAAGAACACCCACATCGGCGGCTCCGACGGGCGCATCCACGGCGCCGAGTACTCGCTGGTCGACTACAACCGCGCGGGCATCCCGCTGGTGGAGATCGTCACCAAGCCGATCACCGGCGCGGGCGCGCGGGCCCCCGAGGTGGCGCGCGCGTACGTGCAGACCCTGCGGGACCTGTTCCGGGCGCTCGAGGTCTCCGAGGCGCGGATGGAGCGCGGCAACGTGCGCGCCGACGTGAACGTGTCGATCCGCCCGACGCCCGAGTCGCCGCTGGGCACCCGCACCGAGACCAAGAACGTCAACTCGTTCCGGTCGGTGGAGCGGGCCGTGCGCTACGAGGTCAGCCGGCAGGCGGGCGTGCTCGACGACGGCGTCGCGATCATCCAGGAGACCCGCCACTGGCACGAGGACACCGGCACCACCGCCTCCGGCCGCGTGAAGTCGGACGCCGAGGACTACCGGTACTTCCCGGAGCCCGACCTGGTCCCGATCGCCCCCGACCGCGCATGGGTCGAGGAGATCCGGGCCTCGCTGCCCGAGCTGCCCGCAGCCCGTCGCCGCCGGCTGCAGGGGGAGTGGGCGTACGCCGACGCCGAGATGCGTGACGTGGTCAACGCCGGCGCCGTGGAGCTCATCGAGACCACGATCGCGGCGGGTGCGAGCCCTGCCGCCGCGCGCAAGTGGTGGATGGGCGAGCTGGCCCGCACGGCAAAGCAGCAGGAGGTCGAGCTGGCGGACCTGCCGGTGACCCCGACGCAGGTCGGGCAGCTGCAGAAGCTGGTCGACGACGGCCGGATCAACGACAAGCTGGCCCGCCAGGTGCTCGAGGGCGTGCTGGCCGGCGAGGGTGACCCGGAGGAGGTGCTCGTCGCGCGCGGCCTCGAGGTCGTGTCCGACGACGGTCCGCTGCTCGAGGCCATCGACGCGGCGCTCGCGGCGCAGCCCGACATCGCGGAGAAGATCCGGTCCGGCAACCTCGGACCGGTCGGCGCCATCATCGGCGCGGTCATGAAGGCGACCCGCGGGCAGGCCGACGCGGGTCGCGTGCGCGAGCTGCTGCTGGAGCGGATCGGTTCCTAGCCACCCCCGTGCCCCGCCGGACGGCGGGGCGCGGGCCGGTGCCGGTGATCCGCCGGTAACGTCCCCGCCATACCCGGGCCGTAGCGTTCGCCGCGGCGACAGGAGGCACCGATGGAGAAGCCCACGCTCCAGGGCGAGATGATCGTGCTCCGACCCATCCGGGCGGACGACGCGGACGCGGTGTGGGAGTCGGTGAGCGACCCCGACGGGCGGCGGCTGACCGGCACCACGGCGGTGTTCACCCGTCCGGAGATCGATGCCTGGTGCGCCTCGGTGGGTTCCGCCGAGGGCCGGATCGACCTCGCGGTGACCGTGAACGGCGCGGACGAGTACCTGGGCGAGATCGTGCTCAACGACATCGACGACGTGGTGCTCTCCGCCAACCTGCGGCTGGCGATGCGTCCGGGCTACCGCGGCCGCGGGTACGGCACGGAGGCGATCCAGCTCATGCTCGGGCTCGCCTTCGACGGGCTCGGCCTGCACCGGGTGGAGCTGGACGTGCTGAGCATCAACGCGCGCGCCAAGTCCCTGTACGAGAACCTCGGGTTCCGCATCGAGGGTCGCAAGCGCGACGCGTACCGCGACGGCGAGGGCTGGTGCGACGGCATCCTCATGGGGCTGCTCGAGGACGAGTTCCGGGCGAGCCAGATCCCGACGTAGGCGGGTCTACTGCGGCAGGTACTTCTCGACGCTGGCCAGGTACGCCTCCGCGTCGAAGTCCGGCACCATCGCCGACTGCACCACGAAGCCCTGCACCGCGGCGATCAGCAGCGGGACCTGCTCGGCGGCGAGGGCGTCGGCGTCGTCGGGCGGGGTGCCGTGGGTGCGCTGGTGCCAGAGCGACGTGTATCGCTCGAGCGCCCCGCGCAGGCGCACGATGACGTCGAACGCCACGGTGCGCACCGCCGGGTCGGTGACCCCTTCACCCCAGAGCTGCAGCATGATCGCGGGGTTGCCGATCGCGTCAAGCATGCCGCCGATGAGCACGCGGGGGATCGTGGGCGGCGCTGGCAGGGGATCGCGTTCCGCCAGCCGCTCGACGTCGAGGATCCGGTTGCCGACGACGCGGGACGCCACGTCGACGATGATCGCGTCCTTGCTCGCGTAGTGCCCGTAGATCGCGCCGGCGGAGAGCCCGGACTCGGCGATGATCTCCGCCATCGACGTGGCCTGGAACCCCTTGCGGCGGAAAGCCCGCAGCGCGGCCTCGGCGATCTCGTCCCGGCGGGCGACGCGGTACTCCTCGGTGACCTTGGGCACGAGGCAGCATAAAAACGAATGATCGTTCTTGACAACTGCGACACGCGGGGACGACGATCGTCTAGAAGAACGAACGTTCGGTTTAGACGAGAGGACCCTGTCATGCACGCGCAGCCCCACACCCCGTGGCGTCGCCTCCTCGGCCTGGGGGTCGGCCTCGCCGGCGCCCTCACCGTGCTGGTGCTCGCCTTCCTGTGGCCGGCGGTCACCTCCGAGCCGCACGACCTGCCGGTCGCCGTCGCCGGGCCGGCTGCCGCAGTCGTGCCCTTCACACAGGCGCTCGAGGAGCGCGCCCCAGGCGTGTTCGACGTCGTCACCGCGCAGGACCGCACCTCTGCGGTCGACCTCGTGCAGACGCGCGAGATCTACGGCGCGGTCGTGCTCGGCGCGCAGCCGGAGATCCTCACCGCGTCGGGCGGGAGCCCGCTCGTCGCGCAGCAGCTCACCGCCCTCGCCCCCGCCCTGCAGGCGCAGGTGGGTGCGCCGGTCCCAGTGACCGACGTGGTGCCCCTGCTGGAGGGGGACCCTCGCGGCGCCATCCTCGGCGCGGTCACGTTCCCGCTGGTGATCGGCGGCATGATCGGCGGCATCGCGATCTCGCTGGGGGTCGTCGGCGTGTGGCGTCGGGTGACCGCGGTCGTCGGGTACTCGGTCCTGGGCGGGTTCGCGGTCGCGGGCGTGCTGCAGGGGTGGTTCGGGGCGCTGGCCGGCTCGTACGCGGTGAACGCGGGGATCGTCGCGCTCGCGATCCTGGCGATCGCCGGGGTGATCGTCGGGTGCGTGTCGGTGGTCGGCCGTGCCGGGATCGCGATCGGTCCGGTGCTCTTCCTGCTCGTCGCCAACCCGATCGCGTCCGCCGCGCAGCCGTGGCAGATGCTGCCGGCGCCGTGGGGAGCGATCGGCCAGTGGATGCCCCCCGGCGCAGCAGCCGCCCTGCTGCGCGACGAGTCGTACTTCCCGCGCGCGGACACCACCCAGCTCTGGGTCGCGCTGGCGTCGTGGGCGGTCCTCGGCCTCCTGCTCGCCACGGTCGGACACTTCCGCGACACGGGCGCCGCGACCCACGAGGCGCTCGAGGAGGCCGCCCCGGAGCTCGTCGCGGCCTAGCCTCCGCGGCCGCGGTGGAAGTCGTCGAGGGCGACCTTGCGCTCCGCCGCGTGGTCCACGATCGGGTCCGGGTAGTCCTCGGGCGCCTCGAGCCCCAGCGTCCACGGCTGGTGCACGGCGCGCCCGGGGATCCCGCGCAGCTCCGGCACCCACTGCCGCACGTACGAGCCGTCGGGGTCGAACTTCTGGCCCTGCGTCACGGGGTTGAACACCCGGAAGTACGGTGCGGCGTCCCGGCCGGTGCCGGCCACCCACTGCCAGTTGAGCTGGTTCTGCGGCACGTCGCCGTCCACCAGCCAGTCCATGAAGTGCTGCGCACCCCGCTGCCAGCGCACGTGCAGGTCCTTGACCAGGAACGATGCCACCACCATGCGGACCCGGTTGTGCATCCAGCCGAGCGCGCGGAGCTGGCGCATTCCCGCGTCGACGAACGGGTACCCGGTCCGGCCGTCCACCCAGGCGGTGAACGCGGCGTCCCCGTCGTCCCACGAGTCCTCCGGGACCACGGTCCGCAGCGACCGCCGCGCCGCGCCGGGGTGGTGCCAGAGCACGTCGGCGTGGAACTCGCGCCACGCCAGCTCGGACCGGAAGGTCGCCGTGTCGAACGGCGCCTGCGCCAGGTCGGCGAGGAGCGTCCGCGGGTGCAGCTCCCCGTACTTGAGCGGGATGGAGAGCATCGACGTGCCGTCGAGGTCGGGCCGGTCGCGCAGGGTGCCGTACTCCTCCAGGCCGTCCCGCAGGTACTCCGACCAGCGCGCGTGGGCGGCGTGCTCCCCGGCCGGGGGGAGCCGGACGTCCGTCGCCGGGTTCGCGGGGACGCCGTCGGAGGGGAGGTCGGCCCACGGGACGCGCTGCGGTCGTCGCGCCGGGGCGGACCAGCCGTGGTCCAGCCAGGCACCGCGGAACGGGGTGAACACCTGGAACGGGGTGCCCGCCTGCGTGCTCAGCCGACCGGGCGCCACCGCGTACGGCGAGCCGGTGCGGACCAGGGGGACGTCGAGCGCGCGTTCGACCGCCTCGTCGCGACGCCGGCCGTACGGCTCGGTCGCTGCCGTGACGTGCACGCTCGGCGCGCCGACCTCGCGCGCGACGGCGGGGACCACGGCCGAGGCAGCGCCGTGCCGGACGACGAGGCGGCCGTCGAGCGCCTCGTCGAGCGCCAGAAGGCTGCGCGCGAGGTAGGCCAGCCGCGGTGCGCCCGCCGAGCGCCAGAGGGCCGGATCGACGACGAAGAGCGGCACGATCTCGTCGTCGGCGGCCCGCGCCTCCTCGACGGCGGCGAGCAGCGCGGGGTTGTCCGCGAGCCGCAGGTCGCGGCGGAACCAGTGGATCGAGGGCACCCGGCGACGGTAGCCGGGGGACCGCCGCGCCGCCGCCCGAGCGCCCGGGGGTGGTGGCTCGCGGGGTGCGAGGCCACGATGGGCCCATGAGCGACGCGAACGCGGGGGGCTCGGCGCCGGCTCGCAAGGTGGACACGCTGCCCGGCGACCGGGCCTTCTTCGGTCAGCCGATGGGTCTGTTCACCCTGTTCGGGACCGAGCTGTGGGAGCGGTTCAGCTACTACGGGATGCGCGCCATCCTGCTGTTCTACCTGACCGACACCCTGGCCAACGGCGGCCTCGGGATCGAGCAGACGTCGGGCGAGGCGCTCGTCGCCATCTACGGCTCGTCGGTCTACCTGCTGTCGGTGCTCGGCGGTTGGCTGGCTGACCGGGTGATCGGTGCACGGCGGTCGGTGCTCTACGGCGGCATCATCATCGCCGCGGGCCACGTGGCGCTCACGGTCCCGTCGGCCGGCTTCTCCTACCTCGGCATCGTCCTGGTCGCGCTGGGTACCGGCCTGCTGAAGCCCAACGTCTCGAGCATGGTGGGCGAGCTGTACGACCGGGAGGACCCGCGTCGCGACTCGGGCTTCTCGATCTTCTACATGGGCATCAACATCGGCTCGCTCGCGGCGCCGTTCCTGGTCGGTGCCGCCCGGGCGGTCGGCGGGTACCACTGGGGCTTCGCCGTCGCGGCGATCGGCATGGCGATCGCGCTCGTGTTCTTCGTGCTCGGACGCAAGTACCTGGGCGGCGCCGGGGACGTCCCACCGAACCCGCTGACGCCGCAGGACCGCCCGGGCGTGGTCCGGCTCTTCGCCGCCGTGCTGGTGGGGATCGCGGCGGCGGTCGCCCTCGCCTGGCTGGTCCAGGGCGGGTTCGGCCTGCCGACGTTCATCGACGCGATCTCCTACCTCGCTTTCGCCGCGCCCGTCGCGACGTTCATCGTCATGTTCCGGTCGCCCAAGGTGAACGACCACGAGCGGACCCGACTGCGCGCCTACATCCCGCTGTTCGTCGCGGCCATGATCTTCTGGATGATCTTCGAGCAGGCGGCGAGCACGTTGGCGTCGTACGCGCAGGACAACACCGAGCTGACGATCTTCGGCACGGCGGTGTCGCCGGAGCTGTTCCAGTCCATCAACCCGGCCGCGATCATCCTGCTGGCGCCGGTGTTCGCGTGGCTGTGGATCAAGCTCGACGACCGCCCGCCGACCGCGGTGAAGTTCGCGCTCGGGCTGACGTTCGCGGCGCTGAGCTTCGTGTTCCTGGCGGGTGCCTCGTGGCTGGCGGACGGCGGCAAGACCCCCGCGTGGGTGCTCGTGGTGGTCTACGTCATCCAGACGATCGGTGAGCTGTGCCTGTCCCCGGTGGGCCTGGCCGCGACCACCCTGCTGGCCCCGAAGGCGTTCCGTGGGCAGGCGATGGCGCTGTGGTTCCTCGCGCCGTCGGCGGGCAACGCGATCGCCGCGCAGGTCATCCAGTCCACGCCGGACGCCAGCCCGGCGGCGTACTTCGGCACCATCGGGCTCATCGCGCTCGTGTTCGCCGGGGCGATGTTCGCGCTCGCCCCGTGGGTCACCCGGCACATCCGGGCCGGGGCGGACTCGGCCGAGGAGGCGGCCCTGCAGCACTGACCGCGACGCGTGTGGGCGTCCGGTGGCAGGGTGGACGGATGGCTGACACCACCCTCCTGCGTCACTCCGACGTCACGGCCGCGGTCGACTCCCGGCACTGGCGCGTACTCCTGCAGTCGCTGCGCGCGACGTTCGCGACCCCCGACTTCAGTACCGCCGCGGCGTTCGTCGCCCGGATCGCGGCGGCCGCCGACGCGGCGAACCACCACCCCGACGTCGTCCTGCGCTGGGGACAGGTCACCGTGACCACCACGAGCCACGACGCCGGCGGGCTGACCCAGCGCGACGTCGACCTGGCCGCCACCGTGAGCGCGCTGGCCGACGAGCTCGGGGTGACCGGCGACGTCCCGCGCAGCGAGATGCTTGAGATCGCCGTCGACGCGCTCGACATCCCGGCGGTGCGGCCGTTCTGGGCGGCCGTGATGGGGTACGACCTGACCGCCGCGGAGGATCTGGTGGACCCGGCGGGGATCGGGCCGTCGATCTGGTTCCAGCAGATGGACTCGCCCCGTCCGCAGCGCAACCGGATCCACTTCGACGTGATCGTGGCGCACGACCAGGCGGAGGCGCGGGTGGCCGCGGCGGTGGCCGCGGGCGGCCACCTGGTCAGCGACGAGCGGGCGCCCGCGTTCTGGGTGCTGGCCGACGCCGAGGGCAACGAGGTCTGCGTGTGCACGTGGCAGGCGCGCGGCAGGAGCTGAGGGGCAAGCCGAAGGCCCCGGATCGGAGTGGAGGTTGATCCGGGGCCCTCGACATTCAGGGGAGGCGTGCCGTCAGCGGCCGGTCACCTCCCGTGGTGCCGCGGAGGCGCAGGGCTGGGCGAGACGTCCGCGGCGGCCGTGGTGGCCGTGCCCTCGGTGTTGGTGAACACCGCCCGGTACTCGGTCGCCCGCGTCGCCACCTTCACCGTGAGCGAGGTGCTGTGCGCACCCCGGACCCAGCTCCAGTGCCCGCCGACGGAGCGCTGCTGCCAGCGCACGGTGGGCTGCGGGTACCCGGTGGCCGCCGCTGTGAGCGTCACCCTCGAGCCCGCCTTGGCGGTGACCGAGGTCGGTTGCACCGTGACGACCGGGGCCGTGCGGGCGATCCGCACGGTGGCGACCTCGGTGGTGGCCGACCCCTCGGTGTTGGTGAACACCGCGCGGTACCGGCTGCCGTCGATGCGCTCGGTGACCGTGAGCGTCAGGGACGGCGAAGTCGCACCGGCCACGTTCTTCCACTGCCACGGCAAGCGGCCGCGCACCTGCCACTGGACGGTCGGCGCGGGGTAGCCCGACGCCGCCGCGGTGAGCGTGACCTCGGAACCGAGGTCACCGGCGACGGACGTCGGCTGCTCGGTCACCACCGGGGCCGTCGGCTCCGGGGCCACGGGTGCGACCAGCTGGGCGACGCCCCACCGCGAGGTGTTCTGGTACGAGCGCCCGGTCGGGTCGGACCACGTCCGCACCGATCCGCGCACCCCGGCGGTGCCGTCGTTGACCTGGAAGTCCAGGCCCACCAGGTCACCGGCCGTGACGGTGCGCCCCAGTGAGAGCGACGCCTCGACCACGTACCCGCCGTCGACCACCGCGGTCGCGCTGGTCAGCCGGTCGCCGATCACCGCGGTGTCCCCGCTGATCGACACCGCGTTGAGGTAGTTGATCCGGTACTGCCCGTCGGCCGGGTTGTACGGACCGGACTTGGCGTTGACCGGGTCGAGGAAGATCTCGACCGAGTCCTGCTCCCAGGCGTTGGAGCTCGTCGCGTCGAGCGACGGGTCCGTGACCTGCGCCAGCACGTCGACGCGGTCGTCGTGCCACAGGATGCGCACGTCCGCGGTGGCACCGGGCGTGCCCTCGACCTGCACCTCGGTCCGCACCACGGGGGCGTCGGCCCACGCGGCGTCGACCGCACCGTCGATGGCCGGTGCCGCAGAGGCCTGGGGGACCGCCACGTAGCCGACCGGCTCCACCAGGGTGACGACGCCGAGCGGGCCGCCGGTCTCCTGGTGGTGGGCCAGGTCGTTCCAGGACACGAGCCCTCCGCTGCCGTCGGCCACGCGGACGTCGAACGGCACGGTGGTACCGACGGCTCCGGGTGCGGCCAGGGGCAGCTCCGCCACGGCGGTCCAGCCGTCCGCGGTCTGTGTCCCCGCGTCGCGAGTCACCACCACGGGATCGCCCGAGCCGAAGAACGTGACGGTGTCGGCCGCGGCGTCGTCCGTCGCGTCGACCACGTGCACGTACGCGGTGAGCCGGTCACCGGACCAGCGCAGCTGGAACCCGGTCCCGCCCGAGATGGTCTGCAGCGGCAGCAGGCTCCACTGCAGGGCGTCCGGGGCGTCGGCCTGCGGGGCGTTCGCCTGCCGGGTGAGGGTCGGCAGCTGCGTCGGGTCGACGATGCCCCAGTAGGCCGGCTTGGCCTGCAGGTCGTCGTCGAACGGCAGCGGCGCGCCGTCCCGCCAGCTCCGGCTGTCGTACGGGCCCCAGATGGTGACCGCGAACAGGTCCGGGAACTCCCGCAGCATCGCGAAGACGCTGGCGTAGTAGTAGCCCTGCTCGACGAGCTTCTCCTGAGTGACCGTGCCGTCGATCTGCACGTCCAGCTCGCTCACGTCCTGCAGCAGGCCCAGGGGGGCGAACGTCTGGAGCGTGGTGCGCATCTGGTCGACCGACTGCGACAGGCTGATGTGGAACTGGTGCCCGACGCCGTCGACCGGCACGCCGTCGGCCAGCAGGCCCTCGACCAGGTCGAACATCGCCTGCCGCTTGGCGGGCAGCTCCGTGTTGTAGTCGTTGATGAAGAGCTGGACCGGTCCGTCGGGGTCGCCGCCGTTGAACGCCTCGGAGGCGATCTCGAACGCGTCCGCGATGTAGCTCGCCCCGAGCGTGGCGAACCAGGCGCTGCGGCGCAGGCCGTCGGCCTCGCTCTCGGCGATGACCTCGTTGACGACGTCGACGCTGACGATCGGGTTGCCGGCGGTGCCGAACTCGCCGTACTTGGTGCGGTAGTGGTCCGCGAACGTCTCGATGTGCGTCCGCATCCGTGCCAGCAGGAGGTCCTGGTCCGCGGCGCTGTCCGTCAGCGGGGTGCCGTCGGCGTGCTGGAAGAACCAGTCCGGCGTCTGGCTGTGCCACACCAGGGTGTGCGCGTGCACGCGGATGCCGTGCGCGAGCGCGAAGTCGACGAGCTCGTCGGCCGCCTCGAACGTGAACGTGCCCTCCGTGGGCTGGATGGCCTCGGGCTTCATCGCGTTCTCGGCAGTGAGCTGGTCGTAGTGCTTGGTGACCAGCTCGGCGCCCGTGCCCATGGTCTCGCGGGCGTCGATGGCGACCCCGACGGGCCACGGGAGCGCGTCTTGCAGCGACGGGATGTCCTGCTGGACCGGGGGAGCGGTGGACCCGGTGACGACGATGTCGTCGACCAGGAACGGTGCCGTGCCGGACGCCGACTCGACGTACAGGAGAGCGGAGTCGGCCGCGGCCATCACGTACGAGGCCTGCACCTGCACCCAGGCGCCGGCCGTCACGCCGGTCGCGGTGGCGACGGTGTCGTACGACGACGTGCCGGCGTTGTCACGCTGCACGCTGACGCGCAGGTCGGCGGAACCTGCCTCGCCCGCGGGGAGCTTGACCCACGCGGAGATCTGGTAGGTCCGGCCGGGCTGGAAGCCGCCGGTGACCGGTGCGCCGAGGCCGTGCCACGTGTCGGTGCGACCGGAGACAGACGCCGCCTGGGTGCCGCCGTGCGCCTCCGCCGTGGTGGTCGCGACGATCGGCGCGGTGCCGTTGCCGCGCGCGCCCCACACGCCGAGACCGTCCTCGAACCCGGTCGACAGGGAGGTCGTCGGGACGCCCGGGTCGTCGGAGCCGCCCGCGGGGAGCGTGAACTGCCAGCCGGCGGCGAGCCGTTCGGAGACGACCGTGCGGACCGCGGCCAGCGTGCCGGAGCGGTCACCGCCGCCGTCGTGCGTGAGCACCACCTGACCGGGCTTCATGGCCGCGCGCAGGTTGGTGGTGAGCGTCGGGACGTCCTGCGTCTCCCAGTCGCTGATCGTGTTGATCACCGCGAGCGGCTGCATGCCGAGCGCCACCGCGACCGCGGGCGTCTGACCCCAGCTGCCGTTGGGTGCTCGGAAGTACGGCACCTTGGCGTTCGGGTCGCCCAGCGCGGTCCGGATGATCTGCAGGTTCTCGACGAGGTCGGCCTGCACCTGCTCCGGCGTCCAGCTGCCCATGTCGGCGTAGCTGGTGGTGTGGTTGCACAGGGTGTGGCCCTCGCGCACGATGCGCTGCAGCACCGCGGCGCCGCCGGGAGCGGTGATGTTCTGGCCGATCACGCAGAACGTCGCGTGGATGCCCTGCTCACCGAGGTAGTCGAGCAGCGCCTCCGTGGTGGCGCCGTTGGGGCCGTCGTCGAAGGTCAGCGCGGCGACGTCGCCGGTGCCGCGGGCGGCGGTGACGGGTGTGGCTGTCGGGTTCACGGCACCTCCGGGCACGACGCCGGGCACGGGATCGGTGCCGCCGGCAGCGGTGACGAGCACGTCGTCGACGAGGAAGCTCGGGTGCGCCGCGCCGATCACGCCGGCCTCGAGGTACAGGGTCGCGGCCGTCACGGCTGCGTCCTTGGTGTACGTGCCGCCCACCTGCACCCAGGCGTCCGCGGTCACGTCGACGGGGGAGCCGACCCAGGCGTACTGGTTGTCGGCGGGCGTCTGCTCGACCGTGAAGTGCACCGGAGCCGTCCCCACCGTGCCGGGGGCGAGCTTCACCCAGGCCGACACCGTGTAGGTGGTGCCGGCGTCGAACAGGGTCGCCACGTTCGTCGCCGGCCCGTTCCAGTCGCCGGTCCGCCCGCTGACGAGCAGGCTCCCGGTCCCGGCGTGCGCGTCGTCCGCGGTCACCGCCAGCGTGACCGGCCCCCGGGGTCCCCACGGGGCCGGGTCGGGTGTCTCGAAGTCGTTCTGCAGGACCACTGTCGGCTCGGTCTCGGCGGCCAGCGCGGGCGGGGTCGTCGTCAGACCCAGTGCCACAGCTGCTGCCACCGCGGTGAGGACTCGTGCACGTCTCATCAGCGCTCCTTTGCGCGATCGTCTCCACTCCGGGCGGGAGATTACGCATCAACCGGACACGAGCGCCAGGGTTCTCGACAACGTTATTGATAACGTTATCGAATCGTGAGCCCGCCCGATACTTTCGGAGCGGCCGGCGCGGGCAGGTCGTCGGACCTGACGTAGGGGACCGTTAGTAAAACGTTATCGATAACGTTTGACGATCGGGCTCAGCGGCTGCAACAGTGGCGTCTGCGCCCACCGTCAGCGGAGACCGGGCGTGCGTGATGAAGAGACTGCACCACGCTCCACGTGGTGCCGCCCTTGCAAGGCGGGCGCAGAACCGGCACCGATGCCGACCTGCGTCGGTGACGGGCAGTGCGGGCAGCACGGCCTACACGGGCTGATGCTCGGTGGCAGTAGCAGTTCGCCCAGCAAGGGGCCAGCTTTCCACTCTGTGCAACTCGACGAAGAGGACAGAT
Organism: Cellulomonas sp. P1_G12_2; assembly: GCF_056405535.1. NCBI lineage: Bacteria > Bacillati > Actinomycetota > Actinomycetes > Micrococcales > Cellulomonadaceae > Cellulomonas > Cellulomonas sp. P1_G12_2. The sequence continues at coordinate 1,313,306 of NZ_JBFUBX010000001.1, forward strand.
CTCATGATTGCTCGCAAGCTCCTGGCGGTCTCAGCCGTCATGGTGATGGGTGCCGCCGGGCTCACCGCCTGTAGTGGCGACGACGGTGGCAGCGGCGACAGCACGTCCGGCGGCGACGTGGAGATGACCTTCTGGCACAACTCCACCACCGGTGAGGGCAAGGCCTACTGGGACTCCACCGTGAAGGACTTCGAGGCCGCGAACCCCGGGGTCACGATCAAGATCCAGGCCATCCAGAACGAGGACATGGACGGCAAGCTCCAGACCGCCCTCAACTCGGGCGACGCGCCGGACATCTTCATGGCACGCGGTGGCGGCAAGCTGGCCGACGTCGTCGCTGCCGGTCAGGCGCAGGAGATCGTGGTCGACGACGCGACGAAGACTGCGACCGGCGACGCCGCGTACAGCGCCTTCACGATCGACGGCAAGGTCTACGGCATGCCGATGTCGATCCTCCCGGGCGGCATCTACTACAGCAAGGACCTGTTCGCGCAGGCCGGCATCACCGAGACCCCGAAGACGATCGAGGACCTCGAGGGCGCTGTCGACAAGCTGAAGGCCGCCGGGATCGCCCCGATCGCCCTCGGCGCCAAGGACGCGTGGCCCGCTGCGCACTGGTACTACTTCTTCGCGCTGCGCGCGTGCTCGCAGGACACCCTGGACAAGGCCGCCGCGGACATGACGTTCGACGACCCGTGCTGGCAGAAGGCCGGCGACGACCTCGCGGCGTTCTCCGACACCGACCCGTTCAACGAGGGCTTCCTGACGACCTCTGCCCAGCAGGGTGCAGGTTCGTCGGCCGGCCTCGTCGCCAACCACCAGGCGGCCATGGAGCTCATGGGCGCCTGGGACCCGGGCGTGATCGCGTCCCTGACGCCGGACCAGAAGCCGCTGGCCGACCTGGCCTGGTTCCCCTTCCCGGAGATCAGTGGCGGCGACGGTGAGGCCGGAGCCATGATGGGCGGCCTCGACGGCTTCTCCTGCTCCAAGGACGCACCGGCGGAGTGCTCGGAGTTCCTGAACTTCGCGATGCAGAAGAAGTACCAGGAGGGCTACGCGAACGCGTTCCACACGCTGCCCGCCAGCAAGGAGGCGCAGGGCGTCGTGACCGAGCCCGCTCTGGTGGACGTCCTGAACACCTACAACGACGCGCCCTACGTGTCGCTGTGGCTGGACACGCTGTACGGCCAGAACGTGGGCAACGCGCTCAACACCGGCGTGGTGAACCTGCTCGCCGGCCAGGGTGACTCGGAAGCGATCGTCCAGGGCGTCGTGGACGCCGCGGCGAAGGAGTAGACGACACCATGAGTGACTCCTCGGGCGAGGGCAAGCTCGCCGTGACCTCCTCGCCCGGGGGTTCCTCCTCGGCCGGGGACGGCGCCGACCTGGCGCCGTCCCCGGTCCACCGGGTCGGCGCGTCGAAGGTACGCCAGCGGCTCGAGGTCCTGCTCCTCGCAGGCCCTGCGGTCCTGATGTTCCTCACGTTCGTGATCTTCCCGGTGCTCCTGGCCGGGTACTACGGGTTCTTCAAGTGGAAGGGCTTCGGCCCGCCCACCGACTTCGTGGGACTGCAGAACTACCTGGTGATCCTGAAGGACACCACGTTCCACGACGCGGTCCGGCACAACTTCGTCATCGTGATCCTGTCCCTGGTGCTCCAGGGCCCGGCCGCGGTGCTGCTCGCGCTCCTGCTCAACCAGAAGATGCGCGGACGCTCGATCGTGCGGGTGCTGATCTTCGTGCCCTACGTGATCTCCGAGGTGATCGTCGGCACCGGCTGGAGCCTCATGCTCCAGACCAACGGCGCGGTCAACGACGTGCTCACCAAGATCGGTCTGCCGGACTGGACGGTCGACTGGCTGTCCGACCCGAAGGTCGCGATGGCCTCGCTGATGATCATCATCACGTGGAAGTACATCGGGTTCGCGGTGATCCTCTTCTTGGCCGGCCTGCAGAGCATCCCTGAGGAGCTCTTCGAGGCGGCGGCGATCGACGGCGCGAGCTACTGGCAGACCCAGCGGCGCATCACGCTTCCGCTGCTCGGCCCGACGATTCGGATCTGGGCGTTCCTGTCGATCATCGGAGCGCTCCAGCTCTTCGACCTCGTCTACATCATCTGGGGCCAGTACGTGGCCGCCACGGCCGGGACCTCGACCATGGCCACCTACATGGTGGTGAACGGCCGCAACGCGGCGAACTACGGCTACGGCAGCGCCGTCGCGGTGGTCCTGTTCATCATCTCGCTCGTCGTGGCCCTGACCTACCAGCGGTTCGTGCTCCGGCGTGACACCGAGGGTGCCCTCACGGAAGGAAAGAAGTGATGGCCACGACGACCGCGCCCCCACTGAGCCCGACGGCACCGCGCCCGCTCAAGGGCGGCAAGCGCCCGAGCCTGAGCCGCGCCGGCTGGGCGACCTACGTCGCCGCCTGGGCCCTCGTGGGTCTGTGCATCGGCCCGGTGCTCTACATCATCATCGGTGGCTTCCGGACGAACGCCGAGATCACCGTGGACCCGTCCGGCTTCCCGTCGACGTGGCAGTTCGTCAACTACTCCGAGGTCCTGCAGAGCTCGATCTTCTGGCGGCAGGTCGCCAACTCCGTGATCTGCGGTGTCTTCACGACTATCGGTGTCGTGGTCCTGGGCGTGGCGGCCAGCTTCGTGCTCGCTCGCTACAACTTCAACGGCCGCGCCGCTCTGTACGCCCTGTTCGCCGCCGGTCTGATGTTCCCGATGACGGTCGCGATCACCCCGCTGTACATCATGATCCGGGGCCTGGGCCTGAGCGACAGCCTGTGGGGCATCATCCTCCCGCAGATCGCCTTCGCCCTACCGACGACGATCATCATCCTGGTGCCGTTCCTGCGGGCGATCCCGAAGGAGCTCGAGGAGGCGGCGTCGATCGACGGTGCGAGCCGGCTCGGGTTCTTCTTCCGCATGGTGGTCCCGCTGTCGATCCCGGGCGTGGTGACCGTCGGGATCCTCGCGTTCATCGCGAGCTGGAACAGCTACATCCTCCCGCTCTTCATCCTCAACAACGAGAACAGCTACACGCTCCCGCTCGGGGTCCAGGCGTTCGCGTCGCAGTACTCCGTGGACACCGCCCGCGTGCTCGCGTTCACGTCGCTGTCGATGATCCCTGCCCTCCTGTTCTTCACGCTCTTCGAGCGCCGCATCGTCGGTGGCCTGACGGGTGCGGTCAAGGGCTGACCGCAGCCCGAGCCTGGCGCCGGTGCGTCCGCGCGTCCGGGTCGCCGTGCCATCGAGCAGTCCTGCTGTCCGTGCGTCGCGAGGCGACACACACCCCAATGCCATGACGAAGGAGACGGGCCCCGTGGTCGACGTCGTACCTGCAATGCCCCACGTGTCCGAACGCGTGCGTGCCCTGCACGCGCAGATGACGCTCGAGGAGAAGCTGGCCCAGATCGTGGGCTACTGGCTGGACCAGGACGGCACGGTCGCGCCGATGCAGTCCGAGATGGCGGCCGGCCAGCAGACCTCGAGCAAGCTCGGCGAGGTGACCCGGGACGGTCTGGGCCACTACACGCGGGTGTACGGCACGCGTCCGGTCGACCCGGGCGAGCGCGCGGCCTGGTTGTGGTCGGAGCAGCGCCGCCTCAAGCGCGAGACCCGCCTGGGCATCCCGGCCCTGGTCCACGAGGAGTGCCTCACCGGCCTGGCCGCGTGGCAGGCCGCCACCTACCCGACCCCGCTCGCCTGGGGCGCGACGTTCGACCCCGAGCTCGTGCACGAGGCGGCACGTGCGATCGGCGACTCGATGCGCCTGCTCGGGATCCACCAGGGTCTCGCGCCGGTGCTCGACGTCGTGCGCGACCCGCGCTGGGGTCGTGTCGACGAGTGCATCGGGGAGGACCCGTACCTGGTCGGCACCATCGGTACGGCGTACGTCCGCGGGCTGCAGGAGGCCGGCGTCCACGCGACGCTCAAGCACTTCGTCGGGTACTCGGGGTCGAGGTCCGGCCGCAACCACGCACCCGTCAGCGCGGGACCGCGCGAGATCGCGGACCACTTCCTGCCCCCGTTCGAGATGGCGATCATCGAGGGCGGCGCGCGGTCGGTGATGAACGCGTACGTCGACATCGACGGCGTGCCCCTGGCGTCGAGCGTGGAGTACCTGACGACCCTCCTGCGCGAGCGGTGGGGCTTCGACGGTGTCGTCGTCGCGGACTACTTCGCGATCGCGTTCCTGCAGGTCATGCACGCCATCGCCGCCGACCGGGGCGAGGCGGCCGCACTCGCGCTCGAGGCCGGCATCGACGTCGAGCTGCCCACCGGAGACGCGTACCTGCAGCCGCTGGCGGACCGCGTGCGTGCGGGCGAGCTCGACGAGCGGTTCGTGGACCGGGCCGTCCTGCGTGCTCTGGCACAGAAGGAGGAGCTCGGCCTCCTCGACCCCGACGCGTTCGAGGACGAGCCGCCGACGGACATCGACCTCAACTCGCCGCAGCACCAGGCGCTGGCTCGCCGCCTCGCCGAGGAGTCGGTCGTGCTGCTGTCGAACGACGGGCTGCTGCCGCTGAACCGGGGCACCGCTGCGCCGTCGCGCGTCGCCGTCGTCGGCCCGAACGCGCACCGCGCCGAGGCCCTCATGGGCTGCTACTCGTTCGTGAACCACGTGCTGCCGCACCACCCCGAGCTGCCGATGGGCCTCGAGATCCCGACGGTCCTCGACGCGTTCGGCGGGGCGTTCGACCGGGCCGGCATGGCGCAACCCGAGCTGGTGTTCGCCGAGGGCTGCACCGTCGAGGGCGACGACACCTCGGGGTTCGCCGAGGCCGTCTCGGCCGCCCAGGGCGCCGACGTCGCGGTCGTCGTCGTCGGCGACCAGGCCGGGCTGTTCGGCCGCGGCACCGTGGGTGAGGGCAACGACTCGGAGTCGCTCGACCTGCCCGGCGTCCAGCGCGAGCTCGTCGAGGCACTGGTGGCCACGGGCACTCCCGTCGTGATGGTGCTGCTGACGGGGAGGCCCTACGTGATCGACTGGGCGCTCGACGGGCCGGGCGCGCGTCCGGGTGCCGTGATGCAGGCGTTCTTCCCGGGGGAGGGCGGCGGGCTGGCCGTCGCCGACGTCGTCACCGGAGCGGTGAACCCGTCCGGCCGGCTCCCGGTCTCGATGCCGCGCTCCTCGGGCTCGCAGCCGTACTCCTACCTGCACCCGATCCTCGGGGGGCCGTCCGACGTCACCTCGACCGACTCCACACCGCTGCGTCCGTTCGGGTTCGGCCTGTCGTACACGCAGTTCGCGTACTCCGACCTGGTCGTCGACTCGTCCGTGGGATCGAGCGGCACGTTCACGGCGGCGGTGACGGTGACCAACACGGGCCCGGTGGCCGGTGCCGACGCCGTCCAGCTCTACGGCCACGACGTGCACGGCACGGTGACCCGGCCGGTGGCGGCGCTGCTCGGCTACGCGCGCGTGGAGCTCGAGCCCGGCGCCTCCAGCCGCGTGACGTTCTCGGTGCCGACCACCCGGTTTGCGTTCTCCGACCGTCGCATGGTCAGGATCGTCGAGCCCGGGGAGGTCGAGGTGTGGATCGGCGCGCACGCCGCGGCGTCGCACGCCGGGACGAGCACCAAGGACTCCACCGGAGGTGTCATCTCCAACGGCAAGGGCACGGAGCGCCGCGAGATCCCGGGTACGGCGACAGACCGCGCGCGGCTCGCCATCACCGGCGCGGTGCACGACGTCACGATCGACGACCCCCGCACGGTGGAAGTGAAGATCGTCTCCTCATGACGGTGGCCCGCAACCCCCTGCTCCCAGGGTGCTATCCCGACCCGTCGATCTGCCGCGTCGGGCAGACGTTCTACCTGGTCACGTCGACGTTCGAGTACTTCCCGGGCCTGCCCGTGCTCCGGAGCGAGGACCTGGTCAGCTGGGAGCAGGTCGGTCACGTCGTCGACCGAGCAGGACAGCTCGACTTCGACGGCATCGCGTCCTCGGGCGGCCTGTACGCACCCACACTGAGGCACCACGACGGCGTCTTCTGGCTGGTGTGCACCCTCGTCGACCAGCAGGACGCGACGCGGGGCGGCAACTTCCTGATGACCGCGACCGACGCGGCCGGGCCGTGGTCCGACCCGGTCTGGCTCGAYGCCGACGGCATCGACCCGTCGATCTTCTTCGACGACGACGGCCGGGTCTGGGTGCACGGCACCCGCCTCGCGCGCGAGCCGGAGTGGCACGACCAGACCGAGGTCTGGGTGCGCGAGCTCGACCGCGAGACCATGACCCTCGTCGGGCCGGAGCACGTCATCTGGAACGGTGCGCTGCGAGGCGTCGTCTGGGCCGAGGCACCGCACCTGTACAAGGTCGACGGCACGTACTACCTCGTGGCCGCGGAGGGTGGGACCGAGTTCCACCACGCCGTGTCGGTCGCGCGGTCGGACGCCGTGACCGGTCCCTACGTGGGCAACAAGGGCAACCCGGTGCTCACGCACCGGCACCTCGGCAAGGGGTCCGAGGTCGTCGGCGTCGGGCATGCCGACCTCGTCGAGGCGGCGGACGGCAGCTGGTGGGCGGTCCTGCTGGGCATGCGCCCGTACGGCGGGTACCACTACAACCTCGGCCGCGAGACGTTCCTGGTGCCCGTGGTCTGGGAGGACGGGTGGCCCGTGCTCGCGCCCGGTGCCGGTCGGGTCCCCGCCGAGGTCGAGGTGCCGTTCGCGGGACCGGCGCGCCTCGGCGCGGCTCAGGGTGTCGTGTCCGGAGCGGTCCTTCCCGACGACCTCCGGTGGACGTCCCTGCGTGCGCCCGCTGACGCGTTCGCGTCGCCCCGGGCGGACGGGTGGGAGCTGAGGCTGCGGCCGACCACCCTGAGCGAGCCGGGTACGCCCGCGTTCCTCGGCGTGCGTCAGCAGCACGCCGACGTCGACGTGCGCGTGCTCGTGCGGGCCGCGCTCGGTGCGGGCGAGGACGTGGGCCTCGCGGTGCGGCAGTCGGAGGCTGACCACGTGCGGCTGTTCGTCACCGGCCCCGAGGGTGCCCGGGGCCGCAGGGTCGTGGCCGTGCAGCGCCGCGGCGGCGTCGAGTCCACGCTCGGAGAGCTGCCCCTGGGCGCGGAGGGACCCGTCGCGCTGGTCGTGCGTGCACGCGGGCAGGACTACGCGCTCCTCGCCGGGGAGGGGGAGGGCGAGCCGGTGCTGGTCGCTACCGTCGACGGGCGCGCGCTGGACTCGGTCGCGACCGGCGGCTTCCTCGGGCTGTGGATCGGGGTGTACGCCACCAGCAACGGGCGCCCGACGACGACGACGGCGCACGTGGAACGGTTCGAGTACCTCCGGGTGGGGTGACAGAGGCCGGTCCCGCGCGCCATCCTGGGGATCTCACCAGTACGGGCATCCCAAAGACGGGCGTGTCAAACGTTATCGATAACGTTTTCGTTGCAGTAGTCTCAGGCCATGGGTCCACGGGTGACGATCACCGATGTCGCGCGACGGGCGGGCGTCTCCACCGCGACCGTCTCGAAGGTGATCAACGAGCGGTACGGGGTGGCCAGCGGCACCACCTCGCACGTGCGCGAGGTGATCAAGGAGCTCGGCTACGAGTCGAGCCTGGTCGCCCGGAGCCTGCGCTCGCACAAGACGAACGTGATCGGCATCCTCGTGGCCGAGTTCGAGCCGTTCAGCGCCGAGATCCTCAAGGGCGCGTCGACCGGGCTCGGCGACTCCGGCTACGCGCTCCTCGCCTACACCGGCGGACAGCTGACCGGCGGGGTCGGCTGGGAACGGCGGTACCTGTCCCGGCTCAGCGGCACCCTGATCGACGGCGCGGTGCTGGTCACCCCGACGGTCCTGGAGGCCGACGCCGGGGTCCCCGTCGTCGCGATCGACCCGCACGCCGGGCCCTCGGGCCTGCCGACCGTCGACTCGGACAACTTCAACGGGGCCGTGCAGGCCGTCGAGCACCTCCTGGGGCTCGGGCACCGGCGGATCGGTTTCATCGGCGGCCGGTCCGACCTCGAGTCCTCGCGGCTCCGCGAGGCCGGCTACTGCAAGGCTCTCGCCGACGCGGGCATCGCGGTCGAGCCCGGCCTGATGCGGGCCGGTGACTACCGGAAGGACTCGACGCACGAGCCCGCCCGCGAGCTCCTCACCCTCCCGGAGCGGCCGACCGCGATCTTCGCCGCCAACGACCTCTCGGCGATCGGGACCCTCGAGATCGCCCAAGAGCTCGGCCTGGACGTCCCGTCCGAGCTGTCGATCATCGGGTTCGACGACATCCCGGAGTCGACGCTCACCACGCCGGCGCTCACCACCGTGCACCAGCCGATCCAGCAGATGGGTGCCGCAGCCATCGCGCTGCTCATCACGCTCATGGCCGGGCAGCCGGTCGAGCAGACCCACGTCCGGCTCGTGACCTCGCTCGTCGAGCGGGGATCGACGGCACCGCCCCGCTGACGCCCGACGGCTGCCCGCCCGCCTCGTGGTCCGCAGAGTGACCCTCCCGTGGCCAGGCGGAACGGCAGTCATACACTCGCGAGCATGACCGTGACGTCGGACAACGCCTCCAGCTCCACCCCACCAGCAGTCGACATCAAGCCCCGTTCGCGGACCGTCACCGACGGCCTGGAAGCCACCGCCTCGCGCGGCATGCTCCGCGCGGTCGGCCTGGGTGACGACGACTTCGCGAAGCCACAGATCGGCGTCGCGAGCTCGTGGAACGAGATCACGCCGTGCAACCTGTCGCTCCAGCGTCTCGCGCAGGCGGCCAAGTCGGGCGTGCACGCGGCGGGCGGCTTCCCGCTCGAGTTCGGCACCATCTCGGTCTCGGACGGCATCTCGATGGGCCACGAGGGCATGCACTTCTCGCTGGTGAGCCGCGACATCATCGCCGACTCCGTGGAGACCGTCATGCAGGCCGAGCGCCTCGACGGCTCCGTGCTCCTGGCCGGCTGCGACAAGTCCCTGCCGGGCATGCTCATGGCGGCGGCCCGCCTCGACCTGGCCAGCGTGTTCCTGTACGCCGGGTCGATCGCCCCGGGCTGGGTCAAGCTCGAGGACGGAACCGAGAAGGACGTCACGATCATCGACGCGTTCGAGGCCGTCGGCGCCTGCGCCCGTGGGCTCATGAGCCGCGAGGACGTGGACCGCATCGAGCGCGCGATCTGTCCCGGCGAGGGCGCCTGCGGCGGCATGTACACCGCCAACACCATGGCGTCGGTGGCCGAGGCCATCGGCATGTCGATCCCCGGCTCCGCGGCCCCGCCGTCCGCCGACCGCCGCCGCGACGCGTTCGCGCACAAGTCCGGCGAGGCCGTCGTCGAGCTGCTGCGCAAGGGCATCACCGCGCGCCAGATCATGACCAAGGAGGCTTTCGAGAACGCCATCGCCGTGGTCATGGCCTTCGGTGGCTCCACCAACGCGGTCCTGCACCTGCTGGCCATCGCGCACGAGGCCGAGGTGGACCTCACGCTCGCCGACTTCTCGCGCGTCGCCGCCAAGGTGCCGCACCTGGGCGACCTCAAGCCGTTCGGCCGCTACGTCATGAACGACATCGACCGCATCGGTGGCGTCCCGGTCGTCATGAAGGCGCTCCTCGACGCAGGCCTGCTGCACGGCGACTGCCTCACCGTGACGGGCAAGACGATCGCGGAGAACCTGGCGGACGTGAACCCGCCGGACCCCGACGGCAAGATCCTGCGGGCCATGAACAACCCGATCCACAAGACCGGCGGGATCACGATCCTGCACGGCTCGCTGGCGCCCGACGGCGCCGTGGTGAAGTCGGCCGGCTTCGACTCCGACGTGTTCGAGGGCACCGCGCGGGTGTTCGAGCGCGAGCGCGCCGCGATGGACGCGCTGGAGAACGGGACGATCGTGGCCGGCGACGTCGTCGTCATCCGCTACGAGGGCCCCAAGGGCGGTCCGGGCATGCGCGAGATGCTCGCCATCACCGGTGCGATCAAGGGCGCCGGCCTGGGCAAGGACGTCCTGCTGCTCACCGACGGCCGCTTCTCCGGCGGCACCACGGGCCTGTGCGTCGGCCACGTGGCCCCCGAGGCCGTCGACGGCGGACCGATCGCGTTCATCAAGGACGGCGACCGGATCCGGCTCGACGTGGCGAACGAGACCCTCGACGTGCTGGTCAGCGACGCGGAGCTCGACGGCCGCAAGGTCGGCTGGGCGCCGCTGCCCCCCACCTACACGCGTGGGGTGCTGGCCAAGTACGCGAAGCTGGTGCAGTCGGCGTCGAAGGGCGCCGTGCTCATCTGAGTTGCACGCAGCGACGGGCCCGCTCCTCTCGGGGAGCGGGCCCGTCGTCACGTCGGCCTACTTGATCGACCCCCGGGTGACCCCGGAGATGACCCAGCGCTGGCTGAAGATGTAGACCACCAGCAGGGGCGCCATCGCCATGAGGTAGGACGCGAACGCCACCGTGTAGTCGGTGTTGAACTGCCCCTGGAACACGTACTGCGCGAGCGACAGCGTCCGCGCCCCGGGGTCGGTGAGGACCACGAGCGGCATGATGAAGTCGTTCCACGCCCAGACGCACGTGAGGATGCCGACCGTCGCGTTCATCGGGGTCAGCAGCGGGAAGATGATCTGCCGGAACACCCGCCAGGTCGACGCACCGTCCACCCGCGCCGCCTCCTCGAGCTCGATCGGGATCGAGCGGATGTAGGCGGTGTAGATGAAGATGTTCAGCGACAACCCGTAGATCGTGTAGAGCACGATCATCCCCGCCTGGTTGTCCAGGCCCAGGAGCGACGTCTGCTTCACCAGCGGAAGCATGATGATCGGGAACGGGATGAACAGGGCCGCCAGCAGGTAGAAGAACACACCCTTGAAGAACGGCCGGTGGATGTTCCGCGCGATGCCGTAGGCGACGACCGAGCTGGTCAGCAGCGTGAAGACGACCGACCCGACGGTGATGATCGCCGTGTTCATGAGGGCCTGCGGGAAGCTGGTCCGCTCCCACGCCTCGGCGAAGTTCCCCCAGCTCACCGGGTTCGGCCACTCGAAGCCTGTGCCGGCCGCGAGCTGGTCGGGGGTCTTCAGTGCCACGACCACGGCCAGGTAGAGCGGGACGAGGATCGTCAGCGAGCACACCGCGATCAGTGCGGTGACCCACCAGTTGATCTTGCGGGTGTCGTCGTCGGCGACGTTCTTGGTGCGTCGTCGCCGCGGCTCGGGAAGGACCGGCTCGGCCTGGCCGAGCATGGTTCCGGCGGTGGTCATCAGAAGTCCGCCTCTCTGCGCTGAAGGACCCGGAACTGGAAGAGCGAGACGATCGTGATGACGATGAAGAAGATCACCGCGTTCGCGGTCTGGTAGGCGAACTCCCCGCCGGAGAACCCGCCGCGGAAGATGAGCAGGGTGACCGACTCCGTGGCCGTGCCGGGCCCGCCGTTGGTGAGGGCGACGATCGGGTCGAAGACCTGCAGGAAGCCCTTGAGGCTCAGCACGACGTTGATCGTGAAGAAGGCGCTGATCAGCGGGAACGTGATCGACCGGAACTGCCGCCACGCCTTCGCGCCGTCCAGCGACGCCGCCTCGTAGAGCTCGCGCGGGATCGTCTGCAGCCCGGACAGGTAGATGATGATCGCGAAGGCGCAGGACTGCCAGACGGCCAGGGCGACGATCGCGGTCCACGCCCAGGTCTCGTTGGTGAGGATGTTGTCGGCGAAGAGCGGGATGCCCGACAGGATCTTGGGCAGCGAGCTCGAGAAGAAGAACTGGAAGACGTAGCCGATGACCAGGATCGCCAGGACGTAGGGCACGAAGTACACGCCCCGCCAGAAGTTGCGCGCCATGATCTTGGTGTTGAGGCCCATCGCGATGGACAACGAGATCAGGTTGGTCAGCACCGTGGCCGCGATCGCGAACAGGAACGAGAACCCGTACGCCTGCAGGACCCGGTCGTCCTTGAACAGGTTGACGTAGTTGGACAGGCCGACGAGGTTCCAGGCGCCGTACCCGGCGTAGTTCGTCAGGCTGAAGAAGATGCCGACGAGCACCGGGACGGTGTGGAACAGGAAGAACGCGATGACCGCGGGCCAGACCATCCAGTAGAACGTGGACTGTGCACGGTCCTTCGTGGCGCGTCGCGGCGGGGGGGTTCCGGCGTCGCCGGCCCCTCGTGCCGCGGGCAGGGCTTGCGTGGAGGACGTCATCGTCAATCTCCCGTCACGGGGATGGTGCGAGCGGCGACCTTGCTCCACTCGCTGTCGAGGGTGGCGAGCGCGGCCTCGGCGTCGCCGCTGAACAGGAACTGCTGGTCGATCGCCGCGAGCGGGATGCTGGGCGGGATCTGGTGGTCGATGAACCCTGCGATGCGGCCGTCGTCGAAGTACGGCGCGACCGACTGGATCGCAGGCTCGTCGCTGAGCTCGGCTCCCTCCACGGACGGGATCATGTTCTGCGAGGCGGCGAACTCCTCGATCACGTCCTTCTCGAAGAGGTAGTCGATGAAGCGAAGCGCCTCCTCCTGGCGGGGGGTGTCCCTCGCCATCGTCACGACGACGTCGACGCCGGAGACCAGCACGCGGTCGGCGGGGTCGTCCGTGGCCGGGTACGGGAAGATCCCCGCCCGGATGTCCGGGTTGATGCCCTTGATCGGGCTCAGTGCCCAGATGCCCTGCAGCAGCATGGCGACCTCGCCGTTGGCGAACGCGGCGTTCCCGTCGTCGTACGTGGCCCCGCGGTAGCCGTCCTGCATGTACTCGAACAGCTGGTACTGCTGGTCCATCGCCTCGGCGAAGTCCTTCTGGAACGACACCGCCGAGTCCGGGCCGGTCTCCTCGCCCTGCTCGCGCATCTGGTCGAAGAAGTCGTCGCCGGCGGGGTAGGCGCCGAGCGCGTTGAAGGAGGGCAGCCCGGTCCACGAGTCGGCGAGGGTCCCGTAGAACGGGGTGATGCCGGCAGCCTCGAGCGCGTCGCAGGCAGCGACCAGCTCGTCCCAGGTCTCGGGGACCTCGAGGCCCTGCTCCTCGAAGATGTCCTGGTTGTAGATGACGCCGTTGGCGTTGTTGACGTAGCCGAGGCCGCTGACCTCGTCGCCGTACGTGCCCAGGTCCGCGATGATCTCCTGCACCGCCGGGTTGATGGTGTCGAGCACCGGCTCGTCGGAGAAGTCGTAGAAGACCCCGGCCTGGGCGAGGCGGCCGAAGTTCCCGCTCGCGTTCAGGGTGATGACGTCGGGCGCCTTGTCCTTCACCAGCAGCGTGCGGATGGCGGTGTCGGCGTCGGCGACCTGGTTCTGCACCACCCGGATGTCAGGGTTCTCCGCCTCGAAGTCGGCGATGATCTGAGTGAAGTCCTCGAGCGCCTCACCCTTGAACTGGAAGAAGTTCAGGGTGGTGACGCCGTCGGACGGTTCGTTCGCACAGCCGCTGACGGCGGCCAGCAGGGCGATCGTGCCGACCGCGGCTGCGGTGCGACCTCGTCGCGTCATTCGGTGTCTCATCGTGCGCCTCCTTGCGCCGGGTGCTGGCTGCTCAGTCCTGAGCGACCAGCTCGATGACGGTGGATCTCTGCGGGTACTGGACGGGGGGGCGGAGGCCGACGGTCTCGAGCTCGCGACCCGTCACGGTGGTGTCGTAGACCTCCCAGTGGAGTTCGGACTGAGCAGCGGCGCTCGTCGGGGTGCCGACAACCTCGATGCGGTAGCGCCGGCCGGGGTCGAGACCGGGTATCCGGACCCGTCCCGGGGGGTACGCGGCGGTGGTGTCGGTCTGGGTGAGGGTGAAGACGGCCGTCGTGCCGTCGGGCGCGACGACACCGCGGACGTCGATGCCGGCCTCGGTGCCGTCGACGTCGACGGTCCGGCCGGTCGCCACGAGCGGGCGGATGCGCTTGGCGTACTCCACCCACGTGGCGATGCGGCCTCGGGTCTCGGCGTCGGTGGCGGTGAGGTCCCACTCGATCCCGACGTGACCGAACAGGGCGACCGCGGCGCTGAAGTCGAGGTCGACCGTCCGGCCCGTGGAGTGCACGACGGGGCTCGTCAGGTGCATGCCCATGAGCTCGGGCGGGACCACCAGCGCCGTGTACCGCTGGTTGACCAGACGCTCGAGCGGGTCGAGGGTGTCGCTGGTCCAGATCCGGTCCGTGCGAGCCAGGATGCCGAGGTCGACCCGCGCACCACCCGAGGCGCAGCTCTCGATCTCCAGCCCGGGGTGCGCCTCCTTGAGGTCGTCCAGCAGGCGATAGAGGGCGAGCGTGTGCTCGCGCACCCGGGCGCTCCCGTCCGGGCCGCTGCCGGCGTCGAGCAGGTCGCGGTTGTGGTCCCACTTGAGGTAGGCGATCGGGTACTCCTCCACCAAGGAGTGCAAGCGCTCCGCCACGTAGGCGTAGGCATCGGGGTGCGCGAGGTCGAGCACCTGCTGCTGGCGCGCGGCCGGGGGCAGCGTCGTCCGCGCGCGCAGGATCCAGTCGGGGTGCCGCCGGGCGAGGTCGCTGTCCGGGTTGACCATCTCGGGCTCCACCCAGAGGCCGAACTCCATGCCCCGGGCGTGGACGTGGTCGACCAGCGGGTGCAACCCGTGCGGCCAGACCGTCGCGTCGACGTACCAGTCGCCCAGGCCCGCGGTGTCGTCGCGACGGCCGGCGAACCAGCCGTCGTCGAGCACGAACCGCTCGACCCCGACGGATGCCGCGGCGTCGGCGAGCGCGGTCAGCCGGTCGAGCGAGTGGTCGAAGTAGACGGCCTCCCACGTGTTGAGGGTGATGGGCCGCGGCCGGCGAGGATGGGCCGGTCGGCTGCGCCACTCGTCGTGGAACCGGTGGGCCAGCTCGCTCAGGCCGTCACCCCACGACCCGATGACCTCCGGCGACGTGAGCGACCCACCCGGCGCGAGGACGACCTCTCCGGGGGCGAGCAGCTCGCCGCCGGCGAGGAACGACTCGCCTGACACGGACCGCTCCGCGACGAGCCGGTGGTTGCCGCTCCATGCGACGTGGACCGCGTGGACGCGGCCGCGCTCGAAGCCGAACCCGGGACGACCCGCGGCGAGCAGGAGCGTGGCGTCCGCGCCCGGCCGTCCGCGGCGGCTCTCCCGCAGGTACGTCCCGAAGCCGAAGGAGTGCCGCTGCGGCGAGCGTTCCCGCAGGTGGCGGCCCGTGGTGTCGAGGATCTCGGTGGCGTCCCACGGGACGGGGAACGCGAGGTGCAGGTGCTGGACGGTGTACGGGGAGTCGCCGGAGTTGCGCAGGGTGATCCGCTGGTGGAGCAGACCGGAGACTCCGACGCTGAGCTCGAGCTTCGCAGTGAGCCGTGCCTCCCGGTCGACGAGCGACAGCACTGCACGGTGCTCGTCGACCTCGACGCCGACGAGCTCGAGGCGCACGCTGAACGACGCCCCGTCGCGGTGGCCCTCGAGGCCGGGAGTGCCGAGCCAGCCACCGGCAGGTGAGGCGACGAGCGTGGCGCGGGCGGGCTCGTCCAGCCCGCCCGAGACCCGCTGCGGACGGGCGGCGACGGCCAGGCTGCGCAGCGTCTGGTCGGTCGAACCGGTCAGCTCCTCGCCCCAGTGCACGATCGCGGGGTTCGGGGCCGTGTCGAGGTCGATCACGACGCTGGTGCCGCCGCGGTGCAGGTGGAGCACCCGTCCCTCCGCGGTGGAGCGGGGGCCGTCGTCGGGGATCACCTCGTCGTGAGAGTGCATGAGATAGTTCTAACACGGAAGAAACAAGGTCCACAAGCCGTGCGATTCGGCGATTCCCTCCCGTTCGAGCAGTCCTTCATGTCATGATGGAATCAATGAACGGGTGGAGCGCGTGCTGAGCGAGAGCGAGCGGGCCCTCGCGCGCGCGGTCCTGATCCACGGGCCGATCTCGCGCAGCGAGCTGACCAGCCGGCTCGGTCTGTCGCCGCCGAGCCTGACGCGACTGGCCAAGCCCTTCCTCGACCGCGGACTGCTCATCGAGCTCGACGACCGCACCGACGGCTCGGTCGGCCGCCCCGTCCGGCCGCTCGACGTGCGGCCGGGCCTGGCCCAGTTCGCGGGCGTCAAGGTCACGGGAGAGGCTCTGCACGTGGTCGCGACGGACGTGCGCGCCGGGCTCCTCGCCTACGAGGAGCACCGCCTCGAGCGCCGCGACCCGGAGGGCGTCGCCGCCGAGATCGCCCGAGCGGTGCGGGGGCTGGGCGTCGACCGCCTCGCGGGCGTCGGTGTCTCGCTCGGAGGGGCCGTCCGCGACGGTCGCGTCGAGTTCGCGCCCTTCCTCGACTGGACGGACGTGCCCTTCGCGACGCTGGTCGAGGCCGAGCTCGGTGTCCCCGCGTCGATCGAGAACGACCTCGTCGCCCTCGCCGAGGCCGAGCGCTGGTTCGGCATGGGCCGGGGCATCCCCGGGTTCGTGGTCATCACCATCGGCGCCGGCATCGGCTACGCGCTCGTCGTGAACGGTCAGGCGGTGCACTCGCGCGAGGCGGGCGTCGGGCTGGGTGGGCACATCCCGCTCGCCACCACCGGACCCGTCTGCCACGCGGGCCACCGCGGGTGCGCCGAGGCGATGCTCACCTCGGGGTCGATCGCCGCCCAGGTGTCGGCGGCCCTCCAGCGCCCTGTCGACTACGACGAGGTGCTGCGTCTGGCGGCGCAGGGCGATCCGGCGGCGACGACCGTCGTCGACGAGGCAGCCGCTGCCCTCGGACGTCTCGTCGCGATGGCCGCCAACCTGACCCTGCAGCCCGCGGCCGTGCTCGCCGGTGAGGGCATCGCGCTGTTCTCCCTCGCGGAGGAGCGGGTGCGTGCGGCGATCGCGGCCGATCGGGACCCCCGCGCCGAGCCCGTCCAGCTGTTCGTCGACGAGTCGGGCTTCTCTGCCTGGGCCCGGGGAGCGGCGACCATCGCGATCCAGGACGCCGTCGACCGCATCGACCTGGACCAGGAGGTGCAGGTCCTTGTGCCCGCCTCGGTCCCGACGAGAGGACCCCTCGCATGACGTGGACGACCCAGGACGCCCCGTGGTGGACCCGAGCCGTCGTGTACCAGGTGTACCCGCGCTCGTTCGCCGACTCCGACGGCGACGGGATCGGTGACCTGCGGGGCATCCTCGGGCGCCTCGACCACCTGGCGGAGCTGGGGGTGGACGTCGTCTGGCTGTCGCCCATCTACGCCTCTCCGCAGGACGACAACGGCTACGACATCAGCGACTACCAGGCGGTCGACCCGGTGTTCGGCACGCTCGAGGACCTCGACGAGCTGCTGGTGGCCCTGCACGACCGGGGCATGAAGCTGGTGATGGACCTCGTGGTCAACCACACGTCCGACGAGCACCCGTGGTTCGTCGAGTCCCGCGACCCGACGAGCCCGAAGCGCGACTGGTACTGGTGGCGCCCACCCCGCGCGGGCATGGCGGCGGGCGCCCCCGGGGCCGAGCCGACCAACTGGCGGTCGTTCTTCCAGGGGCCCGTCTGGGAGCTCGACGAGCGCTCCGGCGAGTACTTCCTGCACCTGTTCAGCCGCAAGCAGCCGGACCTCAACTGGGAGAACCCGCAGGTCCGCGAGGCGGTGTACTCGATGATGCGCTGGTGGTTGGACCGGGGGGTCGACGGCTTCCGGATGGACGTCATCAACCTCATCTCCAAGGACACCGCGCTGCCGGACGGGGTGGTCACCGACGGCCTGCTCGCCGACGGCTCGGCGTCGTACGTGTGCGGTCCGCGCATCCACGAGTTCCTGGCGGAGATGCACGAGTCCGTGTTCGCCGGCCGTCCCGAGCGGCTGCTGACCGTGGGGGAGATGCCAGGGGTCACGGTCGAGCAGGCGCGCGACTTCACCGACCCGTCCCGGCGGGAGGTCGACATGGTGTTCCAGTTCGAGCACGTCGGCCTCGACCACGGACCCGGCGGCAAGTTCGACGTCCGTCCGCTGCGGCTGCGCGACCTCAAGGCCTCGTTCGGGCGCTGGCAGGCCGCGCTGGCCGACGTCGGCTGGAACAGCCTCTACTGGGACAACCACGACCAGCCGCGGATCGTGTCGCGGTTCGGCGACGACGGTCGGTACCGGCGGGAGTCGGCGACGATGCTCGCGACCGTCCTGCACCTGCACCGCGGCACGCCGTACGTCTACCAGGGCGAGGAGCTCGGGATGACGAACGCGCACTTCACGCGGTTCGACCAGTACCGGGACATCGAGACGCTCAACCACGTGGCGGTGGCGAAGACGGTGGGCACCGGGTCCGACGAGGACCTGCTGGCCGGGATCGGCGCGATGGGCCGCGACAACGCCCGCACGCCGATGCAGTGGGACGGCTCCCCGCACGCGGGCTTCACGACGGGCACCCCGTGGATCTCCGTCAACGAGAACTACCCGACGGTCAACGCCGAGGCGGAGCGCGCCGACCCCGACTCGGTCTTCCACTACTACCGGGCGCTCATCGCCCTGCGGCATCAGGACCCGGTCGTCGCGCTCGGCGACTTCACGATGCTCCTGCCGGACCACGAGCACGTGTACGCGTTCACCCGCCGGCTCGGTGACGTCACGCTCACGGTCCTGGGCAACTTCTCGGGCGAGGTCCAGGAGACCGGGCTCGAGCTGGGCGAGCTGGGCGAGCTGGTGCTGGGCAACTACGCGGACCCGGCCGGCCCGGCCCTGCGACCGTGGGAGGCGCGGGTCCACCGGTCCTGACCGTCGGGTCTGCCACCGTGCCGACCCGGGGGCTGGCGGGACAGACCGGGGCGTTCCGGGCTCGTTAGCGTCCCGATCATGACGATCGCGACGGCCCCGCCCCACCCGCTGCCGGTCCGGACGCGCCGCCACCGGGCCGGGTGGACGGCGGTGCTCCTGACCTCGCTCGCAATCGTCGCGTACTCCGTGACGCCGTACCTGACGTCCTCGCTGCGGGCGCTCACGGACGAGGGGTTCGGGCTCGCGCCCGCCTACGTCGACCAGCCCGCGATCGTACGAGCCGCGTTCTACGTCCACGTCGTCGGCGGAGGGCTGGCGCTCCTGCTGGGCCCGTGGCAGTTCTGGGCCGGTCTGCGCCGGCGTCTCCCGCGCGTGCACCGGTGGACCGGGCGGACGTACCTGGTGGCGGTCGGTGTGGGCGGGGTGGCCTCGCTGGTGATGGCGCCGTTCACCAGCGTGGGCTTCGTCGGGTTCTTCGGGTTCGGCACGCTCGGCGTCCTGTGGCTCTGGACCGGCTGGCGCGGCTACCGGGCGATCCGCTCCGGCGACGTCCGGGCGCACCAGGCCTGGATGATCCGGAACTTCGCGTGCACGTTCGCGGCGGTCACGCTCCGGGCCTGGACGGGCCTGCTGCTGGTGATCCAGATCCCGTTCGTGGACGGCGAGGCGGGCATCGAGGCGGCGTTCGCCAACGCCTACGCGGCGGTGCCCTTCCTCGCGTGGCTGCCGAACCTCGTGGTCGCCGAGCTGATGGTGCGCCGCCGCGGGCTGCCCGCCCTGCGGATCGTCGACCCCGCGACGGCGGCCGCTGGCTACGCTCGCACGGAGGTCGTCGAGAGGTAGGAGCGGGCGTGGGCAAGGTGCACGAGAGCATCGACGGCCGGCTGCGGGCATTCGTCGAGGCGCAGCCGATGTTCTTCGTCGCGACGGCCCCGAGCGGCCCCGGCGGGCACGTCAACCTCTCGCCCAAGGGGATCGCCGGCTCGTTCGTCGTGCTCGACGAGCACACGGTGGCGTACCTGGACCTCACTGCCAGCGGCGCCGAGACCATCGCGCACCTTCGGGACGACGGCCGCATCACGCTGATGTTCTGCGCGTTCGAGGGCCCGCCCAACATCGTCCGGCTGTACGGCCGCGGCCGCTTCGTCACGCTCTACGACGACGGCTTCGCCGAGCTGGCCGCCCTGTTCCCGGAGACCCGCGGCGCGCGCGCCGTGATCGTCGTCGAGGTGGACCGCGTCTCCGACTCCTGCGGTTACGGCGTCCCGCGGATGGCGCTGGAGGGGGAGCGGGACCTGCTGCCGCCGTACATGGAGCGCAAGGGTGTGGAGGGCCAGGCCGACTACCGACGGCTCAAGAACCGGACCAGCATCGACGGGCTGCCGGCGTTCGACATGGATCCCGGACTGTCCACGTGATGATCCCGTGAACCACGATGTGAGATCGGCGGGGGGCGACGTGACACATCGGAAACGTGGGCGTAGTGTCCACAGCGTGCAGACGATCCTTCTCGTAGTACTTCCTGAGCGCGCCGGCTAGAGGCCTCCCGCACAGGCCTCGTCAGCGCGCTCGCCCCTCGTCCAGCCCGTACGCGGCTCGAGGGGCTTTTTCGTGCTCAGGCAGTACCCACGCAGCACCACCCAGGGAGACATCGATGGTCCAGGGCCCTCACCCGGCACCGCCGCGAACATCCGCGCCCGGCTCCTCCGCCGCGTCCCGCGTCCCGGTCCCGACGACGGTCGAGCAGGTCACCGGCGCGCAGTCGATCGTCCGCTCGCTCGAGGAGGCCGGCGTCGAGGTCGTCTTCGGCATCCCCGGCGGCGCGATCCTCCCCACCTACGACCCTTTGATGGACTCCACCAAGGTCCGCCACATCCTGGTCCGGCACGAGCAGGGCGGTGGCCACGCGGCTGCCGGCTACGCCGCCGCGACCGGCCGCGTGGGCGTGTGCATGGCGACGTCCGGCCCGGGTGCGACCAACCTGGTGACCCCCATCGCGGACGCCCACATGGACTCCGTGCCGCTGGTCGCGATCACCGGGCAGGTGGGCGCCTCGCTCATCGGCACGGACGCGTTCCAGGAGGCCGACATCGTCGGCATCACGCTGCCGGTGACCAAGCACAACTACCTGGTGACCGACCCGGACGACATCCCGCGGGTGATCGCCGAGGCCTTCCACATCGCGTCGACCGGTCGTCCCGGCCCGGTGCTCGTGGACATCGCCAAGTCGGCCATGCAGTCGCGCACCACGTTCTCGTGGCCGCAGGAGCTCAACCTGCCCGGCTACCACCCGGTCACCAAGCCGCACGCCAAGCAGATCCGGGAGGCCGCCCGGCTCATCGCCACGTCCCGGCGGCCCGTGTTCTACGTGGGCGGCGGCGTGATCCGCGCCCGGGCGTCGGCCGAGCTGCGCGCGCTGACCGAGGCGGCCGGCGCGCCGGTCGTCACCACCCTGATGGCGCGCGGTGCGCTGCCCGACTCGCACCCGCAGAACCTCGGCATGCCCGGCATGCACGGCACGGTCGCCGCCGTCGCCGCGCTGCAGAAGGCCGACCTCGTGGTCGCCCTGGGCGCCCGGTTCGACGACCGCGTGACGGGCCTGCTGTCCAGCTTCGCGCCCAACGCGACGATCGTGCACGCGGACATCGACCCGGCCGAGATCGGCAAGAACCGCACGGTCGACGTGCCGATCGTCGGGGACCTCAAGGAGGTCATGGCGGACCTGCTGCCCGAGCTCGCCCGCGAGCACACGCAGCACGGCAAGCCGGACCTCGAGGGCTGGTGGCGCCAGCTGGACGAGTGGCGCTCGACGTTCCCGCTCGGGTTCGACGAGCCGGCCGACGGCCACCTGGCCCCGCAGCACGTCATCCAGCGGATCGGTGAGCTGTCCGGGCCGGAGTCGATCTTCGCCGCGGGCGTCGGCCAGCACCAGATGTGGGCCGCGCAGTTCATCAAGTACCAGCGGCCCAACTCCTGGCTGAACTCCGGGGGCCTGGGCACCATGGGCTACGCGGTGCCGGCCGCGATGGGCGCCAAGGTCGGCGACCCGTCCCGCACGGTGTGGGCGATCGACGGCGACGGCTGCTTCCAGATGACCAACCAGGAGCTGGCCACCTGCACCATCAACGAGATCCCGATCAAGGTCGCGATCATCAACAACTCGTCGCTCGGCATGGTGCGGCAGTGGCAGACCCTGTTCTACGAGTCCCGCTACTCCAACACCGACCTCAACACCGGGCACGGCACGGTGCGGATCCCCGACTTCGTGAAGATGGCCGACGCCTACGGCTGCGCCGGGCTGCGCTGCGAGACCGTCGGTGACGTCGACGCGACGATCAAGCGCGCCCTCGAGATCAACGACCAGCCGGTCGTCATCGACTTCACCGTGTCGCGCGACGCGATGGTGTGGCCGATGGTCGCCGCCGGCGTGAGCAACGACGACATCCAGTACGCGCGCGGGATCAGCCCCGCGTGGGACCGGGAGGACTGAGCCATGTCCCGTCACACCCTGTCGGTCCTCGTGGAGAACAAGCCCGGCGTGCTCACGCGCGTCGCGGGCCTGTTCGCGCGGCGGTCGTTCAACATCCACTCGCTCGCGGTCGGTCCCACCGAGCACGACGAGATCTCCCGCATCACGGTCGTCGTGGACGTCGACGCCCTGCCGCTGGAGCAGGTGACCAAGCAGCTGAACAAGCTGATCAACGTCATCAAGATCGTCGAGCTGGAGGACTCCGCGTCCGTCCAGCGCGAGCTGCTGCTGGTGAAGGTCAAGGCCGACGCCACGCAGCGCACCGGGGTCCTCGAGGTCGTCCACCTGTTCCGGGCGCACGTCGTGGACGTCGTGCCGGACACCGTCGTCATCGAGGCCACCGGCGGACCGGGCAAGCTCGACGCCCTGCTCGCCGCCCTGGAGCCGTTCGGCATCCGGGAGATCGTTCAGTCCGGCACCGTGGCCATCGGCCGCGGGTCGCGCTCGATCACCGACCGCGCCCTCGAGCGCGTCAACCGCAGCGCCTGACTTCCGTCCCACCGCAGAACCGACCCTGAACCAACCTGAGGAGACCCATCGTGGCCGAGCTGTTCTACGACGACGACGCCGACCTGTCGATCATCCAGTCCAAGAAGGTCGCCGTCATCGGCTACGGCAGCCAGGGGCACGCGCACAGCCTCAACCTGCGCGACTCCGGCGTCGACGTGACCGTGGGCCTGCGCGAGGGCTCGGCGTCCCGCGCGAAGGCCGAGAACCAGGGCCTGAAGGTCGCCTCGGTGGCCGACGCGGTCCGCGAGGCCGACGTCGTCGTCATCCTGGCGCCCGACCAGGTGCAGCGCATCGTGTACCGCGACGAGATCGAGCCCAACCTCAAGGACGGCGCCGCCCTCGTCTTCGGTCACGGCTTCAACATCCGCTTCGGCTACATCAAGCCGGCCGCGCAGCACGACGTGCTCATGGTCGCCCCCAAGGGCCCCGGTCACCTGGTCCGTCGCGAGTACGTCGACGGGCGCGGCGTGCCGGTCATCGTCGCGGTCGAGCAGGACGCGTCCGGCTCCGCCTGGGACCTCGCGCTCTCCTACGCCAAGGCGATCGGTGGCCTGCGCGCCGCCGGCATCAAGACGAGCTTCACTGAGGAGACCGAGACCGACCTGTTCGGTGAGCAGGCCGTGCTGTGCGGTGGCGTCTCGCAGCTCATCCAGTACGGCTTCGAGACCCTGACCGAGGCCGGCTACCAGCCCGAGGTCGCGTACTTCGAGGTCCTGCACGAGCTCAAGCTGATCGTCGACCTCATCTTCGAGGGCGGCATCACCAAGCAGCGCTGGTCCGTCTCCGACACGGCCGAGTACGGCGACTACGTCTCCGGTCCGCGCGTCATCACGCCGGACGTGAAGGAGAACATGAAGGCCGTGCTGGCCGACATCCAGAACGGTGCCTTCGCCGAGCGGTTCATCAACGACCAGGACGCCGGGGCGCCGGAGTTCAAGGAGCTGCGCGAGAAGGGCCAGAACCACCCGATCGAGCCCGTCGGCCGCGAGCTGCGCAAGCTCTTCGCCTGGGTCAAGCCGGCGGAGTCCGACTACGTCGAGGGCAGCGCCGCGCGCTGATCCCGCTGCACCACCGAACGGCACCCGGTCCCTGCGACCGGGTGCCGTGCTGCGTGGTCGTGCCGGTCACCTGCGGGTACGCAAGGATGGGCGGACGACGACGGAGGGGACGACGATGACCGACCAGCAGGTGGAGCCGCCCGAGGGTGTCGAGGGCGCCGTCGAGGACGAGCGGATCGCGGCGTTCTGGCAGGCAGCCCGGGGACACGTCGGGTTCGGCAAGCTGGACGCCATCGTCGGCGGCACGCCCGAGGACGTGGTCCCGCCGCCGTCGTGGTCGTACGGCGACGACGCCGAGGCCGACGACCTGCTGGCCCGCGTCCTCGACGGACGCAAGACGGCCACCGCGCTCGCGGTCGCGGAGCTGGAGCAGGTCGGTCTGGAGCTCCCGCGCGTCGGTGACCTGTCGATCGTCGTCGACGGCGAGGGCACGCCGCGCGCGCTGCTGCGCACGACGGAGGTCGAGGTCGTCCCGTTCGACCAGGTCGGTGCCGAGCATGCCGCGGCGGAGGCTGAGGACGACGGATCGCTGGAACAGTGGCGGGTGCACCACGAGGAGTCGTGGCGGCGGGTGCTGGGCGAGGCATTCTCGCCGTCGTTGGACGTCATGCTCGAGCGGTTCGAGCTGATCTACCCGACGAGCGGTCCGACGCCCGCGGTCGACTGAGCGTCACGTTCCGTCAGGTGAGACACCCGTCCCGAGCGGTGGGACGGGGTCTACGCTCGATCCATGGTCGACACCGCTGCTGCCCGGGACATCCGCCTCGCCGTCGTCGCTGGTGACGGCATCGGCACGGAGGTCGTCGAGCAGGGTCTGCTGGCGCTGGACACGGCGCTGCACGGGAGCGGGATCACGGTCTCGACCACGGACTTCGACCTGGGCGCCCGCCGCTACCACGCGACCGGCGAGACCCTCACGGACGCGGACCTCGAGGCCATCCGCGGGCACGACGCGATCCTGCTGGGCGCCATCGGTGACCCGAGCGTGCCGTCGGGCGTGCTCGAGCGCGGTCTGCTGCTCAAGCTGCGCTTCGCTCTGGACCACTACGTCAACCTGCGCCCCAGCCGGCTGTACCCGGGCGTGGCCTCACCGCTGGCACACCCGGGCGAGATCGACTTCGTCGTGGTCCGCGAGGGCACCGAGGGACCGTACGTGGGCAACGGCGGTGCCATCCGCGTGGGCACCCCGCACGAGGTGGCCAACGAGGTGAGCGTCAACACCGCGTTCGGCGTCGAGCGCGTGGTCCGTGACGCGTTCGCCCGTGCCGCGGCCCGTCCGCGCAAGAAGCTCACCCTCGTGCACAAGCACAACGTGCTCGTGCACGCCGGCCACCTGTGGCGCCGCACGGTCGAGGCCGTCAACGCCGAGTTCCCCGACGTGACGGTCGACTACCTGCACGTGGACGCGGCGACCATCTTCCTGGTCACCAACCCGGCGCGGTTCGACGTCATCGTCACCGACAACCTGTTCGGCGACATCCTCACGGACCTGGCGGCGGCCATCACCGGCGGCATCGGGCTGGCGGCGTCGGCCAACATCAACCCCGACCGCACGGCTCCGAGCATGTTCGAGCCCGTGCACGGCTCGGCCCCGGACATCGCGGGCCAGGGCAAGGCAGACCCGACGGCCACCGTGCTGTCGGTCGCGCTGCTCCTCGAGCACCTCGGTCTCCCGGAGGCCGCGACGCGTGTCGAGAAGGCGGTCGGCGACGACATCGCCGATCGCGCGACCGACCGAGTACGGTCGACGGCCGAGGTGGGCAAGGACCTCGCCGCGCGCATCGCCGGCTGATCCCACTCCTCGGGGCTCCTGAGCCCCGCCCGGATACCACCCGGCCGTCCTCACCGGTACCGTCGAACCCGACTCTGGTGAAAGGCCCCGCACATGAGCACCCTGACCGACCCCACGTCCCACCCCACGTCTGCCGACCTCTTCGAGATCACGCGGACCGACACCCCCGTCGCCGACGCCGACCGCGAGGCCCTGCTCGCGTCGCCGAAGTTCGGCACCGTGTTCACCGAGCACATGGCCCGGATCTCGTACTCGCAGGAGAGCGGCTGGACCGGCCGGCGGGTCGAGAAGTACGGACCGCTGCTGTTGGACCCGGCGACCGCGGTGCTGCACTACGCGCAGGAGATCTTCGAGGGCATGAAGGCGTACCGGCACGCCGACGGGTCCGTGTGGACGTTCCGGCCGCGGGCCAACGCCGCCCGGTTCGCGCGGTCGGCCCGGCGCCTGGCGCTGCCCGAGCTGTCCGAGGCCGACTTCCTCGGTGCGATCGAGGCGCTCGTCGCGACGGACCTGGCCTGGGTGCCGTCCGGCGAGGAGACCAGCCTGTACCTGCGCCCGTTCATGTACGCCTCGGAGAGCTTCCTCGGCGTGCGCCCGTCGCTCGAGGCCGAGTTCCTGGTCATCGCGTCGCCGGTCGGTCCGTACTTCGCGGGCGGGGTGCGACCGGTGGCCATCTGGGTCGACCAGCGTTACCACCGCGCCGGGGCGGGGGGCACGGGCGACGCCAAGTGCGGCGGCAACTACGCCGCGAGCCTGCTCCCGCAGCAGGAGGCGTACGCCAAGGGCTTCGAGCAGGTGTGCTTCCTCGACGCGTCGACGAACACGCAGCTCGAGGAGCTCGGCGGCATGAACGTCTTCGTCGTCTACGCCGACGGCAGCGTGGCCACCCCGCCGATCACCGGCTCGATCCTCGAGGGCGTCACGCGCTCGTCGATCCTGCGCCTGCTCACGGACGCGGGGCACGAGGTCTCCGAGCGTCAGATCCCGCTCACGGAGCTGCGCGAGGGCCTGGCCGACGGCTCGGTGCGCGAGGTCTTCGCGTGCGGGACGGCCGCCGTGATGACGCCGATCGGCCGCATGGCCAGCGACGACTTCGACCTCACGGTCGGCGACGGCGGGGCCGGGCCGGTCACCACGCGGATCCGCGCGGAGCTCACCGACATCCAGTACGGCCGCGCCACGGACCGGCACGGCTGGCTGCACCGCCTCGTCTGATGACCCTGGTGGCGGACGTCGACCGCATCGCGGCCGAGAGCGACTTCGCGGGCGTGGTGCGTGTGGACCGCGCCGGGACCACGGAGCTCTCGGCCGCGTACGGTCTGGCGGACCGGCGGCACGGCATCCCCGTGACGCCCGACTCGCAGGTGGCGATCGCGAGCGGGTCGAAGGGGATGACCGCGCTGGCCGTGATGAGCCTGGTCGAGGACGGCACGCTCGCGCTCGGCACGACCGCGCGCTCGCTGCTGGGCACCGACCTCCCGCTCATCGCCGACGACGTGACCGTCGAGCACCTGCTCGCGCACACCTCGGGCATCGGCGACTACCTCGACGAGGACGACGACGTCCCGATCAGCGCGTACGCGATGACGGTCCCCGTGCAGCACCTGGCCGCGACGGAGCAGTTCCTGGCGGTCCTGGACGGGTTCCCGACCGCGTTCCCCGCGGGGCAGAAGTTCTTCTATTGCAACGGCGGCTACGTGGTGCTCGCCCTGCTTGCGGAGCGTGAGTCCGGCGTCCCGTTCCACGACCTCGTACGCCAGCGGGTCTGCGCGCCCGCCGGCCTCGTGGACACCGACTTCCTGCGGTCGGACGCGCTGCCCGGCCGCGCGGCCCTCGGGTACGTCGAGATGGACGGCGAGTGGCGGACCAACGTGTTCCACCTGCCCGTGCTCGGGACCGGCGACGGCGGCATCTACACCACCGGCGCGGACGTGCACCGGTTCTGGACCGCGCTGTTCGCCGGCGAGATCGTCCGCCCGGAGACCGTCGCCCAGATGGTGTATCCGCGCAGCACGGCGCCGTACGACGCCCGGCGGTACGGGCTCGGGTTCTGGGTGCACCCGACACGCGACGTCGTCCAGCTCGAGGGGTACGACGCCGGAGCGTCGTTCCTGAGCACCCACGACCCGGCCGAGGGGCTCACGGTGACCGTCGCCGGCACGACCGCCGAGGCGGCGTGGCCCCTGGCGAAGGCGCTCCAGGCGCAGCTGATCGACTGAGCCGCCTCAGTCGATCGGGGCCCCCGCGCGCAGCGTGCGACTCAGCACGCCGAGCAGCAGCGACCAGATCGCGATGCCGATGAGCGCGTTCACGATGCCCGCGGAGATCGACGACTCGAGCTCGTCGGTCCAGGTGAGCGGCAGGAGCGCGGCGGTGAGCGTGCCGAGGAACATGATCCAGCCGAAGAACGCCTTGGGCTTCGGGGTGGTGAGCACGAGGAGGTGGAGCAGCCCGCCGGCGAGGACCGCGAGGACGGCGGCACCGACCACGTAGGCGGCTCCGGTCGAGTTCGTGCCGAAGAGGTCCTTCACGGCGAGCTCGATCGAGAGGATCTGGTCGACGATGACGACGCCGACCAGGCCGACGAGCGCCGCGACGAGGGCCGTGGCGACGACCCCGGCCCAGAACCGCCCGGCGTCCACCGACGGATCCGCCGGGCGCGCCGGGCGCACGGGGGCGGGTGCGGCCGCGGGCGGGACCTGGGCGGGCGGCAACGCGGCCGGGAAGACCGCGGTGGGCTCCGGTGCCGGGGGTGGCGGCGGGGCGGGCGACGGGGCCGGCGTGGAGTGCGGGAAGGCGGACTGACGATCCGGAGGGGGAGTCGGGGTGGACATGGTGCCTCCTGGTAGGTCGACCCACCTTGCGTACCGCCGATGACGGTCCGTGTCCACGGTAGCGAATCGGACAGCCCGGACACGGTGGGATCGGACATTCGCTGCGGCTCGGCCTGTCCAAGGCGTGGAACGCGTGACCACGGATGGTGACCTGTGCCACGATGCACGGGTGACCCGCTCCTCCCTCATTATCGAGTAGCGCGTCGGCCCACCAGCTGACGCGCAGACCTCCCGTACCCCGGGGGGTCTTTTTGTTGGTCGGGGCACCACCACCGCCCCGGCTACCGTCGACTGCACCGGCACACCCCCGCCGGCAGACCTTCAGCTCGCAGCACCGACGTCGTCCGTCCCAGCACCGAAGAGAGCCCATCGTGTCCGTCCCCGCCAGCACCCCGTTCCAGGTCTACGACACGACCCTGCGCGACGGCGCCCAGCAGGAGGGGATGAACCTCTCCGTCTCCGACAAGCTGGCCATCGCGCCGCTGCTCGACGAGCTGGGGGTCGGGTTCATCGAGGGCGGCTGGCCGGGCGCGGTGCCCAAGGACACGGAGTTCTTCAAGCGGGCCGCCAAGGAGCTGGACTTCCGCAACGCCGAGCTGGCGGCGTTCGGCAGCACCCGCAAGGCGGGCACGCGCGCGGTGGACGACCCGCAGGTGCGCGCGCTCGTCGACTCCGAGGCGCCGGTCGTCGCGCTCGTCGCCAAGCACGACCTGCGGCACGCGGAGCGCGCTCTGCGCACCACCGGGGACGAGAACATCGCGATGATCGCGGACACCGTCGCGTTCCTGGTGCGGGAGGGCCGCCGCGTGGTGGTGGACGCCGAGCACTTCTTCGACGGCTACCGGTTCGACCCCGCCTACTCGCGCGCCGCCGTCCTGGCCGGGTTCGAGGCCGGCGCCGAGGTGGTCGCCCTGTGCGACACCAACGGCGGCATGGTCCCCACGTGGGTCGCGGAGATCGTGCACGAGATCCGCGGAGCCGTCGGGCCCGACGCCGTCCTCGGCATCCACGCGCACAACGACTCCGGCTGCGCGGTCGCCAACACGCTCGCCGCGGTCGAGGCCGGGTGCTCGCACGTCCAGGGCACCGTCAACGGGTACGGCGAGCGCACCGGGAACGCCGACCTGCTGTCCGTCGTCGCCAACCTGCAGCTCAAGTACGGGCTGCCGGTGCTCAAGGTCGCCGACGGGCTGCCGGGCGGCCTGCCCGAGCTCACCCGGATCGCTCACGCCATCAGCGAGATCACCAACATCTCGCCGTTCGCCCGCTCGCCGTACGTCGGCGCCAGCGCGTTCGCGCACAAGGCCGGCATCCACGCGTCGGCCATCAAGGTGGACCCCGACCTGTACCAGCACACCGACCCGGCCAACGTCGGCAACGACATGCGCATGCTCATCTCGGACATGGCCGGCCGCGCCTCGATCGAGCTCAAGGGCCGCGAGCTCGGCTTCGACCTCGCGGGGCGCCCGGAGCTGCTCGGCCGCGTCACCGACCGGGTCAAGGACGCCGAGGCCAACGGGTACACCTATGAGGCGGCCGACGCGTCGTTCGAGCTGCTGCTGCTCGAGGAGATCGACGGCCAGCGGCCCCAGTACTTCCGCGTCGAGTCGTGGCGGACGATCGTCGAGCGCTCCGGCGGTCGGGGGACACCGGCCACCGCCGAGGCGACCGTCAAGCTGCACGCCGGCGGCGAGCGGATCGTCAGCACGGGCGAGGGCAACGGGCCGGTCAACGCGCTGGACCACGCGCTGCGGCAGGCACTGGTCACCGTCTACCCGGAGCTCGAGTCGTTCGAGCTCATCGACTTCAAGGTGCGCATCCTCGACTCGATGCACGGCACCGACGCCG
This sequence comes from Cellulomonas sp. P1_G12_2, assembly GCF_056405535.1. NCBI lineage: Bacteria > Bacillati > Actinomycetota > Actinomycetes > Micrococcales > Cellulomonadaceae > Cellulomonas > Cellulomonas sp. P1_G12_2. The sequence goes on from NZ_JBFUBX010000001.1 coordinate 1,343,474, forward strand.
TCACGCGGGTGCTCATCGAGATGACGGACGGCCAGCGGTCCTGGAGCACCGTGGGAGTGGGTCCCAACCTGCTCGAGGCGTCGTGGGAGGCGCTCACGGACTCCGCCATCTGGGGCCTGCGCCACCGCGGAGTCACCCCGCGCTGAACTTCATCCCTGCGCGTTCGACCGGAGCGGCCTAGCCTCGGGGGACCGGCCGCTGCAGTGCGGCCGCCGACGTGCGGAGGGAGCGGTCGTGTCCGGCAGCGTGCCGCCGCTCGACCCGGGACCGACACCGGGCCGATCGCGGATCGGCTGGTGGTGGCTGCTCGTCGCCCTGCTCGCGTTCGCGCTCGTGACGGCGCTCGTGGCGCAGCCGTGGGCGCCGGTGGAGATCGAGCCGTCGGTGACGCCGACCGTCACCAGCCCCACCCCTGCGCCGTCGTCGCCCCCCGGCTCGGCGTCGCCCTCGGTCGCCGTCCCGGGCGCGGACGCCGTCTTCGACCCGACGACTGCCCTCGCCCTGTTCGTCACCGCCGACGACCTGCTCGCCGAGATCCCCGCGGCCGACCCCGAGGTGCAGCTGCAGATCCCCTCGGGCCAGCTGTCGTGGGGCCTGCCGATCGGGTCGACGATCGAGCCCCCGGAGTGCCTCGTCGCGGCCACCGTCGTCGCGATGCCGCCCCCGTGGTACGACACGCGCCTGTGGGGCAACGACACCCTCTCGTTCCAGCAGGAGGTCGTCCTGCTGGCCGACCCCGCGGCGGCCCGTGAGGCGTTCCGCACCCTGGTGACCACCGTGGACGCGTGCCCGGAGTACAGCCAGGTGAACCCTGACATCGACGGCGCCACCTGGACGGCTGAGCCGGCGATCGAGGGGCAGGGCGTCTACCCGTCGATCGTGCAGGAGGTGACGCACTCCGGCGAGGGCTCCGACGTCCCGGGGTACCGCGGCCACCTGCTCGTCGGGAACACGATCGTCACGTGGACGGCCGAGGCGCTCACGACCGGTGACCGCGACGCTGCGCTGGCCACCCTGGGCGACCCGGCGGACCTGGCCGCGATGGTGCAGGAGACGGCCCAGGAGGCGGTCCGGGCGCTCGGCTGAGCAGTCGACCTACGCTGGGCCCGTGCATGGTGAGTACAAGGTGCCCGGCGGCAAGCTCGTCGCGGTCGACCTCGACGTGGTGGACGGGCTGCTGAGCGGCGTCAGCGTGAGCGGGGACTTCTTCCTCGAGCCGGACGAGGCGCTCGCGGTGGTGTCGTCGTCGCTGGACGGGCTGCCGCGGGACTCGCCGGTGAGCCGGTTGGCGGACGCGGTGACCACCGCCCTGGCCCACGAGGACCAGCCGGTGACGATGGTCGGCTTCGACGCCCACGCGGTGGCCGTGGCCGTCCGGCGGGCGCTCGGGTTCTCTACCGCCTGGGCGGACCACACGTTCGAGCTGATCCACCCGGGTCCGCTGCCCCCGGCCCTGCACGCCGCGCTCGACCAGGTGCTCACCGAGGAGCTCGGCGCCGGCCGTCGCGGCCCCACGCTGCGGTTCTGGGAGTGGGTGGAGCCGGCGGTGATCATCGGCTCGTTCCAGTCGCTGCGCAACGAGGTGGACCTCGAGGCCGCCGAGCGGTACGGGATCACGGTGGTCCGCCGGATCTCCGGCGGTGGTGCGATGTTCATGGAGGCCGGCAACTGCATCACGTTCTCGCTGGTGGTGCCGGCGTCGCTGGTGGACGGGATGACCTTCGAGGACTCGTACGCGTTCCTCAACCAGTGGGTGCTCGGTGCGCTCGCGGACGTCGGGGTGCAGGCGTTCACGAGCGGCCTGAACGACATCGCGTCACCGGCGGGCAAGCTGGCGGGCTCGGCGCAGAAGCGCATGGTCGGCGGGGCCGTGCTGCACCACGTGACGATGTCCTACGACATCGACGCCGCCAAGATGCTCGAGGTGCTCCGGATCGGCCGGGAGAAGCTCTCGGACAAGGGCACGACGAGCGCGAACAAGCGGGTGGACCCGGTGCGCTCGCAGACGCAGCTGCCGCGCGAGGAGGTGATCTCCGCGTTCGCCGCGTACTTCCGCAGCCGCTACCCGACGGTCGACGGAGCGCTCCGGCCCGAGGAGCTGGAGCGGGCGACCGAGCTGATGCGGAGCAAGTTCACCGACCCCGACTGGACCGCCCGGGTGCCCTGAGTCAGCGGCCGCGCAGCACGACGAACGCCACCGCCGCGACGCCGATGACCACGACGCCGAGCGCGCTGGCGGTCACGAGCCGTCCGCCCGGAGGGAGGGCGCCGTCGGCGACGTGACGACGGTGCGAGACGACCGTCAGGGCGAGGGAGACGACCAGCGCGGTGGCCGCCAGGCTCCAGGCCGCGGGGCCCAGGAACTCCTGGAGCAGGTGCGCGGCGGCCACCCCACCGCCCGTGAGGCCGATCGCGGTGCGCCGCCACGCGAGGTGGGTGCGCTCGGCGGCCAGGGTCGGGGCGTCGCCGGCGGTGCTCACGCGGCCATCAGCCCGACGAGCACCAGGCCACCCGCGACGCACACGCCGACCACCAGGAGCCCGAAGGCGGACGGGGCCGGCAGCGCGGAGCTCTGCCGGATGGCGCGCTCGGCGCGGGCCCAGCTGATCCAGGCGAGCACCGGGGCGAGCACGCCGATCGTCACGAGCACCAGCGCGGCGGCGAACCGGAGGTCGGGCTGGACCGGCAGGTCGAGGGCCTCCAGCGCCACGCCGCCCGCCAGCAGGGCCAGCGAGGTGCGGATCCACGCCAGGAACGTGCGCTCGTTGGCCAGCGAGAACCGCGCGTCCGGGTCGGTGCCGGTGCCGTAGACCCACCGGGGGAACCGTCGCTCGTCGCTCATGCGCCCATCCTCGCGTGCGGACGTGTATCAGGTGCCCCGCCGCGCGCTCCTGCTCGTCGACGAAGGGGAGATCGATGGACACGGACCTGGACCGCCAGCTGCGCCGACTGAGCGTGCTGCACGCGCGCGAGCTGTCTGCCGTCCGCCGCCGGGTGCCGGGTGCGTCCGCTCGCACCGCCGAGGTGGTGCTGCTGCGCGGCGGTCACGTGACGCGCGCACCGAAGACCGCGCTGCCGACGCGCACCAGGGTGGCGCCCTCGGCGATCGCCAGCTCCAGGTCCCCGCTCATGCCCATCGACAGCTCCGTGGCGGTCTGAGTCCCCGACGCCGCGATCTCGTCGCGCAGGTCGCGCAGGAGCGCGTAGCCGGAGCGCACCACCGCAGGGTCGTCCGACCGCGCCCCGACCGTCATGAGCCCCGCCACGCGCAGGTTCGGCAGGGCGGCGACGGTCCGGGCGAACGCGACCGCCTCGCCGGGCACCACGCCGTGCTTGGTGTCCTCGCCCGACACGTTGACCTGCACGTAGACGTCCAAGGGGTCCGTCGCTCGTGCGGAGAGCCGCTCGGCCAGGTCTCTCGACGCCAGCGACTCGATGCACGAGGCCCAGCGCAGGGCCGCGTTCACCTTGTTGGACTGCAGGGGCCCGATCAGGTGGAGCGCGGTCAGACCCGCGAGCTCGGGGCCCTTGGCGACCAGCTCCTGCACCCGGTTCTCGCCGACGAGGACGGCGCTCAGCGTGGGGTCGTCGGCGCGCGCCCGCGCGTCCGCGTCCAGCGCCTGGCGCACCAGGGCGGCCGGCTGCGTCTTGGTCGCCAGCAGCAGGCGGACGTCCCGCGGGTCACGGCCCGCGTCGAGCGCGGCCTGCGACACGCGGCGACGCACGAGGGCGAGCCGCTCGGCGATCACGCGTCGGACCGGGCGATGTCGGCCACGGTCGCCGAGGTGAGCCGGATGAGGTCGTCGGGGGAGAGCTCCACGTCGAGCCCGCGACGTCCGCCGGAGACCAGGACGGTGTCGAACAGCCACGCGGTCTCGTCGATCACCGTCGGGTGCGCGCTGCGCTGCCCGAGCGGTGAGATCCCGCCGAGGACGTACCCGGTGGCGCGCTCGGCATCGGGCTTCGGCGCCATCGACGCCTTCTTCCCGCCGACCGCCTGTGCGAGGGCCTTGAGGTCCAGCTGACCGGTCACCGGGACGACGGCCACCGTGAGCGTGCCGTCCACCACCGTCATCAGCGTCTTGAACACCTGCTCGGGCGGGACGCCCAGTGCCGCCGCCGCCTCGAGCCCGTAGCCGAGCGTGCTGGCCGGGTCGTGCACATAGGCGTGCGCCGTGTGCGGCACGTCCGCGGCGGTCAGTGCCACGAGTGCCGGCGTGCCGGTGGGCGCGTGCTCCTTCTTTGCCACGGAGCCACGATAGGGGCGGATCAGGGTCATCCCGGATACCGTCCGCGACCGCGCCGGGTGCAGGCTGGGACCGTGAAGACCCTGCTCAACATCATCTGGCTCGTGCTCGCGGGCTTCTGGCTGGCGCTCGGCTACGTGCTCGCCGGGATCATCTGCTGCATCCTCATCGTGACGATCCCGTTCGGCATCGCCTCGTTCCGGATGGCCAGCTACGCGCTGTGGCCGTTCGGGCGCACCGTCGTCGACAAGCCGACCGCCGGTGCCTGGTCCGTGATCGGGAACGTCATCTGGGTGATCGTCGCGGGCTGGTGGCTGGCGCTCATGCACATCATCACGGGCATCGCGGAGGCGATCACGATCGTGGGCATCCCGCTGGCGCTGGCCAACTGGAAGATGGTGCCGATCTCCCTGTTCCCGCTGGGCAAGCAGATCGTCCCGTCCGACCGCATGATGGCGGCCTACGGGCAGTGACTACTGGCCGGTGATGAGCACGATCAGCAGGTAGATCAGGGTGCCGGCCGCGACGCCCGTGCTCGCCGCGAACCAGAGCGCAGGGTTCTTGCCGCGGGCCTGCAGCACCATCGCCGTGACCACCAGCGCCACGGCGGCGACGATCGTGAGGATCCCGAGCACCCAGATGGCGGACACCAGCGCGGCGGCCAGGCAGATGAGGAACACGAACCGCGGCGACCTGGTGGTGCGTGCCGGGGGCTCGGAGGGCTGGGTGCTCATGCGCGAACGGTAACCCGTGCGCCCGGTCCGCCCGGTCTCAGTCCGCGAGGTCGCCGAGCGGTCCCACGGCCACGATCCGCAGCTGCACCTCGCTCGTCTCGTCGGAGCCGGCCAGGTCCACGACCGCGTCGATCCGCCAGTCGTGGTCGCCCTCGGGATCGTCCAGCAGCTGGCGCACCTGCCAGGTGCCCCGGCCGGGCGTGACCTGGAACAGTGCCGGGCCGCGGGCGGGCGCACCGGTGAGGATCTCGTCGTGGTCGTCGAAGTACGGGTCCAGCGCGGTCCGCCAGCGGTCGGCGTCCCACGGCACGTCGTCCGGGTCGACGTCGCCCAGCTGCGCCAGCCCGCCGTAGGACTCCCGCGCGGCCAGCTCCACGCGGCGGAACAGGGCGCCCCGGACCAGCGCCCGGAACACACGCGGGTTGGCCGTGATCGGCTCGGGCACGTCCTCGTCGATGCCGCCTGGGGCGTCGGCGCCGCGCTCGTCCAGCGGGTTGCTCAGGCGCTCCCACTCGTCGAGCAGGCTGGAGTCGGTGCGGCGGACGAGGTCACCGAGCCACTCGATGATCTCCCACAGCTCCTCGGTGCGGGCCTCCTCGGGCACCGTCTGGCGCAGAGCGCGGTAGGCGTCGGCCAGGTAGCGCAGCAGCACGCCCTCGGTGCGGTCCAGCTGGTAGTAGGCGACGTACTCGGCGAAGCCCATCGCGCGCTCGTGCATGTCGCGCACCACGGACTTGGGGGACAGGGCGAGGTCGGCGACCCACGGGTTGGTCTGCCGGTACGTGACGAACATGGCCTCGAGCAGCTCGGCGAGCGGCTTGGGGTAGCCGACGTCCTCGAGCAGGGCCATCCGCTGGTCGTACTCGAGGCCGTCGGACTTCATCTGTGCGACGGCCTCGCCGCGGGCGCGGTTCTCCTGCGCGGAGAGCACCTGGCGGGGGTCGTCGAGGGTGGCCTCGATGACGGAGACCACGTCGTGCGCGTACGCCGGGTCGTCCCGGTCCAGCAGGTCCAGGGCCGCGTAGGCGAACGGGGAGAGGGCCTGGTTGAGCGCGAAGTTCGGGGCCAGCTCCGCAGTCAGCTGGACGGCCCGACGGCGGCCGTGCGGAGCGGTCGGGTCCTCCACCCAGGGGCGCTCGATCACACCGGCGGTGCGCAGCGAGCGGTACACCGCGATCGCCTGGCGGACGTGCCGGCCCCGGGCGCCCTCGGGCTCGTGGTTGTCGGTGAGGAGCTTGGTCATGGCCGCGACCGGGTCGCCCTCGCGGGCCAGCACGTGCAGCACCATGGCGTGCGAGACCGCGAAGCTGCTGGTCAGCGGCTCGGGCGGGGCGTCGCGGAGGCGTTCGAACGTGCTGTCCGTCCAGTTGACCTGGCCCTCGGGGGCCTTCTTGCGGACGATCTTCCTGAGCTTGCGGGGGTCGTCGCCCGCCTTCTCCAGCAGCTTGCGGTTCTCGATCACGTGCTCGGGCGCCAGGACGATCACCTCGCCGACCGTGTCGAACCCGGCCCGCCCGGCCCGCCCGGAGATCTGGTGGAACTCGCGCGCGGACAGGTGCCGCATGCGGACCCCGTCGTACTTGACCAGGCTGGTCAGCAGGACCGTGCGGATGGGCACGTTGATGCCGACGCCGAGCGTGTCCGTGCCGCACACCACCGGCAGCAGGCCGCGCTGGGTCAGCCGCTCGACCACCCGGCGGTACTTGGGCAGCATCCCCGCGTGGTGCACGCCCACCCCGTGCCGCAGGAGCCGGTTGAGGGTGCGGCCGAAGCCCGGACCGAAGCGAAACCCCGCGATCTCGTCGGCGATCCGGTCCCGCTGCTCACGGCTGGCCAGGGGCGTCGACATGAGCGACTGCGCCCGCTCGACGGCCTCCTTCTGCGTGAAGTGCACGACGTAGACGGGGGCGCGACGAGTCTTGACCAGCTCGTCGAGCAGCTCGTGCAGCGGCTCGATCGCGTAGCTGAACGTCAGCGGCACGGGACGCTCGGCGTTCGCGATGACCGCGACCGGCTGGTGCGTGCGGCGCGTGATGTCCTCGGCGAAGAAGCCGACGTCGCCGAGCGTGGCCGACATGAGCACGAACTGGACGTTGGTGAGCTCGAGCAGCGGCACCTGCCACGCCCAGCCGCGCTGCGGGTCCGCGTAGAAGTGGAACTCGTCCATGACCACCTGGCCGACGTCCGCGCCGGCGCCGTCGCGCAGGGCCACGTTGGCCAGGATCTCCGCGGTGCAGCAGATGATCGGCGCCCCCGGGTTGACCGCCGAGTCGCCGGTCATCATCCCGACGTTGGCCGAGCCGAACGCCTCGACGAGCGCGAAGAACTTCTCGCTGACCAGCGCCTTGAGCGGGGCGGTGTAGTAGGTGCGCCGACCCTGCGCGAGTGCCACGAAGTGCGCGGCGACCGCGACCAGCGACTTCCCCGAGCCCGTCGGCGTCGACAGGATCACGTGCGCGCCCGTGACGAGCTCCAGCAGGGCCTCGTCCTGGTGCGGGTAGAGCGTCAGGCCCTGGTCGGTGGCCCAGCCGGTGAAGGCCTCGTACAGCGCGTCGGGGTCGGTGGGGTCGGCGGGGATGCGGTCGGCCAGGGTGGGGGTGCTCATCGTGCGTCGATGGTCCCATGCGTACGTGCGTCTAGGGTGTGGGCCGTGAGCGAGCGCCCGACGGTGGAGATGTGGACCGACGGCGCCTGCAAGGGCAACCCGGGCGTCGGCGGCTGGGGCGCCTGGATGCGCTACGGCGACCACGAGCGCGAGCTGTTCGGCGGCGAGCCGGAGACCACGAACAACCGCATGGAGCTCACCGCGGTGATCGAGGGGCTGCGGGCGCTGACCAAGCCGTGCGACGTGATCCTGCACGTCGACTCGATGTACGTGATGAACGGCGTGACCAAGTGGATCGCCGGCTGGAAGCGCAACGGCTGGCGCACGGGCGACAAGAAGCCGGTGAAGAACCAGGAGCTGTGGCAGGCGCTGGACGCCGAGACCGCCCGGCACACGATCAGCTGGGTGTGGGTCAAGGGGCACGCGGGGGACCCGGGCAACGAGCGTGCGGACCAGCTGGCCAACCGGGGCGTGGAGCAGGTGCGGGCGAGGGCCTGAGCTCAGCTCCAGCGCCAGGACGCGATCATGGCCTCGACCGTCGGCCGATCCGTGTCGTCATCGGGGTGGTGCATCCACTCGACGAGGTAGAGGTACCCGTCGTGCTCGACGGCCCACTGGGTGAGCGTCACCCCGCTCGTCATCGCCAGGTCCTTGCGCACCGCGGCGCCCAGGGCGCTGTGCTCGATCACGAGGTCACCGCCGAACTGCGCATCCTCGGGATGGCGCCGCTGCCAGTCGGTGAAGGCCTCGACGGAGGAGAAGGCCCCGGAGAGAGGCACCCAGTTCACGCCGAGCGACGACAGCACCGGCAGGTCGGCGAGCGGGAGGGTGAGGATGCTCTCGAAGAGGGTGCCGGACGTGGGGGAGTCGAGAGAGAAGGCGGCCCCGTCGTCACCGCCGGCCACGACGTGCACCGGGAGGTCGATGCCCGCCGGCGGGGCCAGCGTCTCCACCGCGAGGGGCGGCAGGGGCGCAGGCGTGCGGTTCGCCCAGGCCGTGGCGCCGGCGCCGACCAGTGCGAGCGCACCGACGAGGACGACGACGAGGTGGCGGCGGTTCACGCGCCCATCGTGGCGACGGACCGGGCCCTCGGGCGGGAGGTCCGGCGGGCACTCACCCGGACGGCCCATCTGCCCGTCGTGACGTGGGGGAACGGGCGTGTCGGCGGTGAGCCGCCTAGCATCGTCGAGCAGGGGATCCGCTGACCGGAAGGGCCCATGGTGCAGAGCCTCGCCGACGTGCGGGACCGGGCAGGGACGGCGTTGTTCCTGCGCGTCGCGGGGCCGGACGGACTGGCCAGCCGCGAACGTATCCACGGCACCCCCGGCCCCCGGTGGTTCCCGCCGGGCTCCGCCATCCGGACCGTGCACGGCGACGCCTCGATGTTCGTTGGCGGCATGCGCGCGCTGCTCCTGCAGTCGCTGCATCCGGCCGCGATGGCGGCCGTCGCCGCGCACTCCGGCTACCGGGGAGACCCCTGGGGCCGCCTCGCGCGGACCAGCACGTTCCTGGCCGTCACCACGTTCGGCACGATCGACGACGCCACGGCGGCCATCGACCGGGTCCGCTGGGTGCACGAGCGGATCCGCGGCGTCACGCCCGAGGGGCTGGCGTACTTCGCGGGTGACCCGACGCTGCTGCGCTGGGTGCACGTGGCCGAGGTCGACAGCTTCCTGCGGGCGCACCGGGTGTACGGGCAGCGACCGCTCGACGCCGCAGGGGCCGACGAGTACGTCGCGCAGGCCTCGCGCGTGGCCGTCGCGCTCGGCGCGGAGCGGGTGCCGGAGTCCGTGGCGGAGCTGGCCAAGGCGCTCGACGAGTTCCGGCCCGCGCTGGGCCCGTCCACCGCAGCGCGCGATGCGGCCGACTTCCTCCTGCACGAGCCGCCGGTGCCGCGCTCGCTCCGGCCCGGGTACACGCTGCTGGCCCGGGCCGCGGTCGCGTCGATGCCGGAGTGGACGTTCGACCTGCTCGGGCTGGACCGCCCGGGCCCGGTGGGGCTGGCTGCGGCCCGGACCGCGGGAGCGGTGGCGACGCGCTCGATCCGGTGGATGCTCGGGCCCGACGACGCCAGCCGGGTGGCGGGGGTCGGATGACCCGGTTCCTGCTGCTCAGCTCCCGTGCCGAGGACGTGGCGTCCGTCGGGGAGCGGGCGGCATTCCTGCGGTTCGGCGGCCTGCAGGCTGACGAGCTGGAGCAGGTGCGGATGGAGGCGGCGCCGTTCCTGCCGATCGACCTGGACCGGTACGACGGCGTGTTCGTCGGCGGCAGCCCGTACGACGCGAGCAAGCCCGAGGCGCAGAAGTCGGCGGCGCAACGCCGCGTCGAGGCGGAGATGTCGTCGCTCCTCGACGAGATCGTGGACCGGGACCTCCCGTTCCTCGGTGCCTGCTACGGCGTCGGCACGCTGGGCGTGCACCAGGGCGCGGTCATCGACGGCACCTACGCCGAGCCCATCGGTGCCGTGACGGTCACCCTCTCCGACGCGGGCCGCGCGGACCCGCTGCTCACCGAGCTGCCGGAGTCGTTCGAGGCGTTCGTCGGGCACAAGGAGGCGTGCCGTGTCCTGCCACCCGACGCGGTCCTGCTCGCCTCCTCGCCCACGTGCCCGGTCCAGATGTTCCGGGTGCGCCAGAACCTGTACGCCACGCAGTTCCACCCCGAGCTCGACCTGGACGGCATCACCACCCGGATCGGGGTCTACCGCGACTACGGCTACTACCGCCCGGGGGAGTACGACGAGGTGATCGCCCGGGTGCGCAGCGCGGACGTCTGGGCGCCTCCGCGCATCCTGCGGGCATTCGTGGAGCGCTACCGCAACGACTGATCGGCCCGGGCCGGCGCCAGCTGACCGACGATGGCCCGCGGCGGTCCCCTCGCCGCCGCGGGCCATCGCACAGCGCGCGGACAGGTAGCTCCGAGAATCCTCTGAGAACCCCCGCCCAGACTCGTCTCATGACCACGACGACCTGGGAGGCGCCGCCTCTGGCGCCGATCGCCCAGCCGCGACCGACCCGCACCCGCAGTGCCGTCCTTCCGACGCTCTGGCTCGGCGTCGTCGCGGTGCTGCTGTTCTGGTGGACGGGCACCCCCACGGCCACCGGCACGACCCCCGGCGGTGCGCTCATGTCGCTCGGCGAGCTGGCGGGGCTGCTCGCCTCCTACCTCGTCTGCGCGCAGCTGCTGCTCATCGGCCGGGTGCCGTGGTTCGAGCGGGGTATCGGGTTCGACCGGCTCGTCGCGTGGCACCGCTCGCTCGGCACCTCCGTGGTGCTGCTGGTGCTCACCCACGTGGCCCTGATGATCGTCGGCGGGTCGCTGCTGGACGGTCTGAGCGTGTGGTCCGAGGTGCCTTCCGTGCTGGCGACGCAGCCGTACCTGTGGCCCGCGCTGATCGGCACGGTCCTGTTCCTCGCCGTCGGGGTGTCCAGCGCCCGGCTGGCCCGCCGCCACCTCTCCTACGAGGTCTGGTTCGCGGTGCACCTGTCGATCTACGTGGGGATCTTCCTCGCCTTCGCCCACCAGGTGGCCGGTGGCACGCACTTCGTCGACTCGCCGATCGCCCGTGGGCTCTGGATCCTGCTCTACGCCGGCACGGCCGCCGCGCTGCTGACCTGGCGCGTGGTGCTGCCCCTGCTGTCGCACCGCCGGTACGCGATGCGGGTGTCCGCCGTGGTGCCCGAGGCGAACGGTCTGGCCAGCGTCTGGGTGCACGGCCGCGGGCTCTCGCGACTGGAGGCCCGGGGCGGCCAGTTCTTCCTGGTCCGCTTCCTCACCCCCGGGCACCGCGCGACGGCCCACCCGTACTCACTGTCCCTGGCGCCGACCGACGACCATCTGCGGTTCACCATCGGGGCGCTCGGGGACCACTCGACCGCGGTGGCGGACCTGCGGCCGGGGACGAAGGTGCTGGTCGAGGGGCCGTTCGGGCACTTCACCGCGGACCGCGCGACCTCCGACCGGGTGCTCCTGGTGGCCGGTGGCGCCGGGATCGGGCCCGTGCGCGCGCTCGCCGAGGAGCTGCTGGCACAAGGCCGTCAGCTCGTCGTCCTGCACCGCGCGCGTGACGCCGCCGGGCTCGCGCTCGCGGCCGAGTTCACACCGTCTCCGAGCCTCACATACCTGCCCGTCCCCGGCCGGCGTGCCCAGCTGGGTCACGACCCGCTCGACGCGCAGCACCTCGGGTGGCTCGTGCCCGACATCGCGTCGCGTGACGTGTTCGTGTGCGGCCCGCCCGCGATGGCCGACGCCGTCGCCCGCTCGGCGCGCGCCCTGGGCGTGCCGCGGTCCGCCATCCACCGAGAGGAGCTCGACTCATGACCACACCACGCTGGCGCGGCACGCTGATCTATGTGGGGTCGCTGGCAGCCATGGGTGCGGCGGGCTTCACCAAGTTCGCCGTCCTGGCGCCGCCGGCCACCGTCGCGGAGTCGAGCACCGACGGCACGTCGTCGTCGGTCTCGTCCTCCGACAGCACGTCGTCCGACGACGACGCGGCGGCCGGCACCGGCCAGTCCGGGTCGACCACCGATCCCGCGACGAGCACCGACACCGGGTCCACCGCCACGGACACCGTCACGATCGTCGGCTCCTCGGTGCAGACCCGGTACGGCCCGGTGCAGGTGTCGGTGACGTTCACCGCGGGCCAGATCACGGACGTGCAGGCGCTGCAGGTCCCCGGCGGCCACCACGAGAGCGTGCAGATCAACGCGCGCGCGACGCCGATCCTCGCGCAGGAGGTGGTCGCCGCGCAGTCGGCGCAGATCGACACGGTCTCGGGCGCCACCTACACGTCCGAGGCGTACGCCGAGTCCGTGCAGTCCGCGATCGACCAGCAGGGCTGACCCGTGCGCCACCTGGAGCTGGTGATGGGGATCCCGATGTCGGTGGACGTCCGGGACGCGGTGGACGAGCACGTCGAGCGAGCGGCCGTCCGGGACGCGTTCGACCGGATGCACGACGCCGACCGACGGTTCAGCCGCTACCTGCCGGACAGCGAGGTGAGCCGGTACGACGGCGGCGGCGCGAGCAGCGACCTGCGCGAGGTCCTCGGCATCGCGGAGCGCTACGGCGAGCTCTCGGGCGGCGCCTTCTCGGTCCGGCGGCCGGACGGCTCCTTCGACACGGACGGGGTGGTCAAGGGCTGGGCGGCCCAGAGGGCGGCGGACACCCTCACCGCGGCCGGGCTGACGACGTTCTGTCTGAACGCCGGTGGGGACGTCGTGGTCCGCGGCGAGCCCGAGCCCGGTCGCGGCTGGAACGTCGGCGTGCGTGACCCGTCCGACCCGCAGTCGTTCCTCACGGTGCTCGAGGTGCGCGACGGGGCCGTGGCGACCTCCGGCACCTACGAGCGCGGTGAGCACGTCTGGGACGGCCGCACGGGGCAGGTGGCGACCGGGCTGCGCTCGGCGACCGTCGTCGCCGCCGACCTCACCACCGCCGACGTCCTGGCCACCTGCGTCCTTGCCCTCGGTCCCGACGGGATCGCGTGGGCCTCGCAGCACGGCGCCGCGGCGGTGCTCGCCGTGGACGCCGACGGTGAGCTGCTCACCTCGCTGCAGGCAGCTCCAGCGTGATGGCGGCGCCGGGCCGGCCGTCCTCGCGCGCGGCTGCGGTCACGGTGCCGCCGTGCTGCGCCGCCACCTCCGCGACGAGCGCGAGCCCGATGCCGTAGTGCCGGCGCGTGCCGTCCGCGTCGTCGTCGCGGTGCGACGCGAAGCGCCGGAACACCTCGGCGCTCTCGGGCGGCATCCCGGGTCCGTCGTCGCGGACCTGGATCACCACGCGCGCGTCACGGGTGCTCACGTGCACCTCGACGCTGCTGCGGGCGTGGTCGATCGCGTTGTCGACCAGCGCGGTGACGGCACGGCGGACCGACACCGGTGAGGCCAGCGCGACGGCGTGGTCCGCTCCCTGACGCTCGATCCCGACGCTGCGCTCCGCCGCCGAGGCCCGGGCCGCGTCGACCACCTCGTGCGCCAGCTCGGCGGCGTCGACGGGCACCGCGTCCACCGAGCGCGCGTCCGCCGCCAGCAGCATGTCGTCGAGGACGGCGGTGAGCGCCGCGGCGTCGGCGAGCAGCCCGTCCACGTCGTGCTGCACGCGGTCGGGCGGGGCGGTGCCCCAGTCGGCGGTCATGTGGCGGTCCAGCAGCTGCGTCCGCGTGGACAGCAGCGTCAGCGGGGTGCGCAGCTCGTGGCTGGCGTCCGCGACGAACCGCCGCTGCAGGCTCAGGGCCGCGACCATCGGCTGCACGGCCCGGCGGGTCAGCCACACGGCGCCGAGCCCCGCGAGGACCACCCCGACCGCACCCGCCGCCAGGAGCGCGAGCACGAGCCGCGCCAGCTCCTCGCGGCCCTCCGACGGGTCCAGAGCGGCCTGGACGACCGTGCCGTCGTGGCTGCCCGTGAGCACGCGGACCGTGCCCACCTCGGTGGGTGCGGTCGTCCAGACCTCGTCGCCCGACCGCGCGACCTGCCGCATCGTGTCGAGGTCCGGGAGGCTCTCCGGCAGCTCCTCGGAGGTGGAGAGCCCGCGCGGGGACGCGACCGCGACCCACATGCCGGGTGGAGCGTCGTGGGCGTCGTCGATCGAGCGGACGGCACCCTCGAGCTGCGACCGTCCCGACTCGATCTGGGCCCGGACGACCACCAGGAGCACCGCGGCGCCGACCACGAGCAGGCACCCCAGGACGAGCAGCGCGGTCTGCAGGCCGAGCCGTCGGGCCGTGCGACGCAGCGCCTCGCGCTCGGCGCCGGTGGTGGGCGGGGTGGTCATCCGGCACCCAGCCGGTACCCCGCACCGCGCACGGTCGCGACGACGGACCGGCCCAGCTTGCGGCGCAGGTAGTAGACGTAGGTGTCGACCACGCCGTCGTCCTCGGCGTCGGTGAACACCCGGTCGAGGATCTCAGCGCGGCTGAACACCTGCCGAGGATGCCGGGCGAGCAGCTCCAGGAGCGAGCACTCCCGCTCCGACAGGTCCACCACGGCGCCGGAGGTGGTCGTGACCTGCCGCGTATCCGCGTCCAGCGTGCCGTCCGGCACGTGCAGCATCCCCACGTGCTCGCGTGTCCGGCGCCGGAGCGCCCGCAGGCGCGCCGCCAGCTCGTCCACGTCGAACGGCTTGCTCATGTAGTCCTCGGCGCCCGCGTCGAGCCCGGCCACGCGGTCGGCGGGGTTGCCCAGCGCCGAGAGCACCAGCGCGGGCGTCACCACACCCTTGGACCGCAGCCGGCCCAGCAGGTCCAGACCCTCGATGGCGGGCAGGCCGCGGTCGAGGACGATCACGTCGTAGGTCCGTGTCAGGCCGAGGTGCAGACCGCGCTGACCGTCCCTGGCGACGTCGACGTCGTAGCCCTCGCCGACGAGGATCTGCTCGAGCATCGAAGCGAGCTGCCGGTCGTCCTCGACGAGGAGCAGCTGCGCGGGTCCGGGCATCGTGTCCTCCCTGCTCAGCACGTGCTCGCATCGTACGGTGGCCTTGCCGGCTCCGAGCGTCGGGGTCGACGACGCGAGGAGAGCCATGACCGCACGGCGGCGCCACATTGCGGGGCTGGTCGTCTGCGCGAGCCTGCTGCTGGCGTCGTGCGCGGACGGCGGGCCGACGACGCCCTCAGCGACGGAGACGTCGACGAACTCACGGGCTCCGAGCGCCACCCCCACCAGCACGCCGCCGGCGCCCACGGCCACCGAGTCGGAGGAGCCCGTGCCCTTCCCGGCCGACCTGGAGCTGGACGAGCAGCCGTCCTCGGGTGACGTGGCGCTGACGCTGACCGACGTGACCACCGGGGAGCACGAGGGCTACGACCGCGTCGTCTTCCGCTTCGACGGCACCGGCACACCCGGCTGGATGGTGCGCTACACGGACGTCGCGACCGACGACCCGGCGGACACGATCCTCGACATCGCGGGCGACGGCACGCTGCAGGTGGTCCTGCTCGGGGTGCAGATGCCGGGTGCCGAGGGTCTCGCGTGGACCGGCACCAACCCGATCCTCACGCCCACGTACGCGACGCTGCGAGAGGTGAACGTGCGCGGACAGTTCGAGGGGCAGGAGCTCGCGTTCCTCGGGGTCGACACGCCGGACCACCCGTTCCGCGTCTTCGCGCTCACCGACCCGATCCGCGTGGTGGTCGACGTGCGACACGACGGCTGACGTCCGCACCTTGTCGGCAAAGGGCTGTCCGACACAGACCCCTCAGCTAGGTCGTCTGCGGAACAGCTCGGCTGGCTTCCCCCGTCGCCCTTGGCTCCGCCGTCCGGTCTCGACGAGAGATCCACGCATCGCGCGACGGAACGTGTCGGGCAGGAGGCGATGGCCGGCCACCGCCTCGTGGACGGCCCGCAGCTCCAGCAGGGTGAAAGCGCCGTCTGCTTCTGCGTGCTCGACGAGGAGGAACGGGTCGGCCGAGGACTCGTAGCGCCCGCGGAGATCGTCGACCGCGAAGTCGATGATGGCGCGGTGGTCGAACGGAAGGTCGGGAACCTCGGCGACAGGCACGAGCCGGCTCTCGGGCCGGGGAGGAATGCGGTCCGCGCGGACGACGTCGAGGTGGGCGACCGACAGCACCCATCCGCGGTCGTCACGGCCGGGGTCGTCGAAGACGTGGAGCTGCTCCGGACGAAGACCGGTGACTCCGGCCTTGACCCGGAGCGAGCGCACAACCGCGTCCGACAGCGTCTCTCCGGGGTGGAGGAACGTGCCTGGGAGCCGCCACGCCGCAGTGGGCTCCGAGCCCGTGGGTCGAACGAGCAGGACGCAGAGCTGTCCCCGATCGACGGTCAGGACCGCGGTGTCCACAGCCACCGACGGGCGCGGGTAGTCCTCGAGTGACCTGCCCGAGGCGTCGCGAGCGAGCGTCATGCGCGATCACCGGCGGCCTCGTACTCGCGCCCTCGGCGTCGATGGTCGAGCGGGGCACCGAACACTCGTCGGAGTTCCGCCACGACCCGGTCCTCGCGCGCGGCGGTGTCGGCCTCGTCCACGAGCACCCAGTTCAGACCGGCGCGTTCGCACAGGTCGACCCAGAACGCGTCGGCGGACTCCCGCCGGTCGCCGCCGTATCGAAGGGGATCGGCCTCGAAGGGCACGGCGTCCTGGCCGAGGACGATGTACAGGTCGCTGGCGTTCTTGGCTGCGTCGGCCCAAAGTGCGGGCGGCACTTCGGGCTCACCGAACTCCGCGCCCTTGAGCAGCCAGTACCCGATCGTGGAGAAGAGGTCGGTGTCCTGGGCGATGAACGGCCTGCCGTGGCGGGACGCGATCGCCTCCGCGGCCAGCTGCTGGGCGAGCTGGCCCCGCCAGATCGTGTGCATCTTCTCGGCGCTGACGTCGGGACCGACGACGTCGAGCTCGAGGTACGGACGGGCCCACTCTGGAAGCGCCACGGCGAGACCCAGCTCGTCCAGTCGCCCGGTCATCGTCGTCTTGCCGACGGACTCGGCACCGAACAACGTGACCCGCTTGCGCAGGTACGGCTGGAACTCAGGGAGTAGGTCCGAGAACGCTTCGATCGCGTGGTCGCGCACTCGTGTGGCCTTCGCCGGATTGACGAGGCGGCACGGATCGTAGGGAAGGAACTGGCCGCCGATCGCCGACGCGAGGTCGGCGCCGTAGGGCTCGGACGCCACGACGAGGTCACCACGCCGGGCGCCGAGGTCACGGAGGAGGCCGCGCCACATCGCCCAGAAGTCGGGCGCGTCCGCCGGCTCCTGCGGCAGCTCCTCGTGGATGCGGTGCACGACGACGGCACGGCCGAGGTCGGGCCTTCGAGCCAGGGCGAGCAGCGCCGCATGACGTTCCTCCGTGAGCGGCTCGCTGGGCTGCGTGCACAGCACCACATGGACGACCTGCGCGGCCCGGGCGGCGAAAGAGATCAGGTCCCCGTGACCAGTCGTCGGAGGGAGTGCGGTCACGAGCACCCACGCGCGCTCGTTCATCGCATGCTCCGGCGCCACGCAGCGAAGCCGAGCACGGCTGTGGCGATGAACAGGACGTACTGAATGCCTGCGACGACGAGTCCGGACGCGAGGTAGGTCCAGACTGCGATGACGTTCACGCCTATCCACACGAACCACGTCTCGATGCGCTTGTTGTCGAGCAGGAACTGGGCCAGGACCGAGCCTGCGAAGATCGCCGAGTCCGCCCAGGCAAGCTGCCCGCCGAGAAGGCCGACGAGCCAGACGCCTCCGACGTACGCCGCGACCGTCACACCGACGTACGCCGGGATCCATCGCCGTTCGTTGACGAGCCACGTCACGGGTCGAGTCTTGGCGTCCCGGCGCCAACGGAACCAGCCGTAGACGAGCTGCGGGGTCAGGTACAGGTTGAGCAGGGCCGAGGCGATCAGGCCGTGCCGAAGGAACAGCGCCGCGTACAGGACGGTGCTCACGGCCCCGAAGACGTAGTTGAACCTGCGCTGGAGGATGCAGAGTGCGGTGCTGGCGTACGACGTCGCCACCGCGAGTACCTCGAGCCACTCGACCTCGGAGCTCCATCCGGCAAGACGGCCGAGCGCGTAGCTCGCCGGGGTGAGGAGTGCGGCGGCACCGATCGCGACCAGCAAGTCGCGCCGGGCGGAGCCCGTCCGGCCGGTACGCCCATCGGACGTTGTGTCGATGTCCGTCTGCATAGACACGCGCGTCGGCCTCCGTCTGAGTCATCGCGCTCCGCGATGACCTCACTGTAGGCGACTTAGCGCAGTTCTGCGTTAAACATTGCTCGATTCACTCGTCCGATGCCCGGTCAGCGCGACCTGGCAGGCCTCCAGCAGTCGCTCGCGCAGCCCATTCGACCGCATGGCGTAGTCGCGCTGGCGGCGGACGTACTCGGCCTTGCCTTCGGGCGTCTCGATCCTGATCGCTGCCAGGTCGTACGACGTGAAGTCGTACGGGGATGCCGCCATGTCGGTGTACCGGACCTCCATCGCGAGCTCGAAGCAGTCGAGCAGCAGCTCGCCGGCCACGAGCGGACCGAGCTTGCTTGCCCACTTGTAACAATCCATGGCTGCGTGAAGACACCCCGGTTGCTCCATCGCGCCCGTCGAGTCGCGTGTGGGCCGGAGCGTGTTGCGGTCGACCGCCTCGGGGGTGAAGAACCGGTAGGCGTCGAAGTGCGTGCAGCGGATCCTGTGGGCCTCGACGACGGCGTCGGTGCCGGCCGACCCGAGCCGCAGGGGGAGCGGGTGGCGGTGCTCGTCGGTCTCCCGGTACACCATCGCCCACTCGTGCAGGCCGAAGCAGCCGGTGAGCGCCGGACGGCCGAGCGTGGCGGTCAGCAGGCCGTGGATGAACCGGACGGCGTCCCCGCGGTCGGCCACGAACGCGTCGGCGTCGAGCGTCACGGTGCCGTCGTCCGACGTCCGGTACCAGCGCCAGCCGGCGTGCGGGGCGGGGCTCTCCAGCGCGACACCGACCCCGGGGTGCCAGCGGCGCAGGACGGCGGGCGTGA
The DNA here is from genome assembly GCF_056405535.1 of Cellulomonas sp. P1_G12_2. Lineage (NCBI taxonomy): Bacteria > Bacillati > Actinomycetota > Actinomycetes > Micrococcales > Cellulomonadaceae > Cellulomonas > Cellulomonas sp. P1_G12_2. The sequence goes on from NZ_JBFUBX010000001.1 coordinate 1,362,511, forward strand.
CCGGGTAGTACTCGAACAGGAAGTCCTCGATGGCGTGCTTCTGCTGGCGCGAACGACGCTCCCGGCGGCCGGCGGTGAACGCGTCKGCGCGCGCCGCGTGCGCCTCCGCGAGCGACTGCCACGTCGCCGCATCGAGCGCGGGGGGAGCGGTCACGGACATGCCTCCAGGGTAGGCGAGCCTGCCAGACTGCCCTCGTGATCATCGTCGCGTCTGTCTTCGCCGTCCTCGCCGCCCTGCTGCACGTCCTGTTCTTCGCGTACGAGTCGGTGCTCTTCGAGCGCCCGGACGTCCACGCGCGGTTCCAGACGCGCACCGAGGACGTCCCCGCGGTGAAGCCCTGGGCGTACAACCAGGGCTTCTACAACCTGTTCCTCGCGATCGGTGCCCTCGTCGGGGTGGTGCTCGCCCTGGCCGGCGAGGAGACCGTCGGTCTCGCACTGATCCTGCTGGCGTGCGGCTCGATGCTCGCCGCCGCCCTGGTGCTCGTCGCGACGAACCGCTCGATGGCTCGTGCCGCCGCGACGCAGGGCGCGTTCCCGCTGCTCGCCGTGGTGTTCTCGGTGGCTGCCCTCCTCGCCTAGCAACCCCGACCCCAACGCCGTCAGGGGCGACAGGCGTTATGGGTTCAGGAGACGCGGACAGGGAGCGTGGTGCGTGAGCAGACGGTGGGAGGACCTGCTGGAGCAGGTCGCGCGCGAGCGTTATCAGCGTCTGGTCGCGCACGCGACGCTGGTGTCGGCCTCGCCGTCCGATGCGCAGGACCTCGTGCAGGAGTCGCTGATCTCGGCGTTCTCGGGCCGTGCGCGGTTCGGGTCCGTCGAGCAGGCCGAGGCCTACGTTCGCCGGGCCATCGCGTCTCGCGCGATCGACGCCGGCCGGCGCAAGACGCGCGAGGCACGCCTGCTCGCCCGGGCGGCGGCGCAGGTTCCCGATGCCGTCGAGCACGAGGACCGGCTGCCGGGCGCGGACGTGGTGCGGGCGCTCGCCAGCCTCAGCCCGCGGGAGCGCGCGTGCGTGGTCCTGCGACAGATGGAGGACCTGTCGGTGGCGGAGACCGCAACCGTGCTGGGTCTGTCCGAGGGCGCGGTCAAGCGCTACACGTCCGACGGGCTCGCGCGGCTGAACGCCGAGCTCGGCAGCACGGCGGTCGCGGTGGAGCGGATCCCCGTCAACCAGCTGACTCCGACGGAGGTGCGTCGTGACCGATGACCTGCACGCCCTGCTGGCTCGGGCGTCCGACGAGATCGAGGGTGCTGCGCCGGTGCTGGACGGCGGCCGGCTTGGCGTGGTCCGGTCGGCGGCCCGTCGCCGCCGGATCACGCGGCGGACGGCCGAGTCGTTCGCGGGCGTCGGCGTGGTGGGCGTGCTCGGGGTCGGCCTGTGGTTCGGGCTGGGCCAGCAGTCGCCGGAGCCGGTGGTGCCCGTCGTGACCCCGACGGTCACGCCGACCCCCACCACGACGCCGAGCCCGACTCCCACGACGGCCCCGACTCCGACCGGGCCGGTGACCCGGGCGGAGTCGATCGACGATGCCACCGTGATCGCTCGGCTCACCGCGCCGCGAACGGGCGAGGTGTGGCAGATACCCACGCTCGTGCCGGACGTCGAGGCGCTGCGGATCAACGAGGGCGACCCTGCTCCGGCCTACCTCGTGGGGACGCGGGGAGAGGCCTCGATCTACCTGACGACCTACGAGCAGCTCGGATCGTGGATCGTCAGCGGCCTCTACGAGGTGGACGCGCTGGGTGCGCGGCTGATCGCGTGCCCGAGCGCGCGCTCCTCGGACCCGTGCGCCTCCGAGGTGAACATCTCCCTTCCTCCAGGGGTCGTGCGGGACGAGGAGACGTTCTACGACACGCTGACGCTGCCGACGTCGATCGACCTGGGAGACGACTTCCGGGTGACGACGACGAGCACCGTCGCGTCTCCCTTCTACTCGTCCTCGCTCTACGGCGACGCCGACCCGTTCATGGACGACACGTTCGAGCAGCGGGGCCTGCGCGAGCCCGGCCCGGTCGCGCTCACGGTCCGGGTGCGGGAGTCGTCGGTGCCGGGGCTGACCAACCTCACCTACGGGATCCTGACGCCGTTGGGCACGTTCCTCCGGCTCCAACCGGGCGACGTCCCGGCCGGGGACTTCACGGCGATCCGGTGGGACGACGGCGTCGCGCGTGGAGCACCCGACCCTGCGGACGAGTACGACGACCCGGACGTGACCACGGCGCCCGGCGGGCAGCGCTGCGTCGCGACGACGTACTCGCAGGAGGACGCCCACGTGGCCGCGGACTGGCGCCCCGCCGGGACGACGCCGGACGGGCACCGGGTGTACGTGCCGGTGGCCGGCGGGAACCCGGTCTCGCGGGCGGTGCGGGCGTGGCACGAGGACAACTCGTCGACCCTCGCGCCCGAGGGTGTGCAGGGCGACGAGTACGGGGCCGTGCACGGCGCCGCAGCGGGCTACGCGTACACCACCGACGCGGCGTTCCTCGAGGCGAACGCGCTGTTCGCGCTGCAGGGTCCGGCCGGCGAGTGGCTGCTGGGCATGCGGTCCGACGCCGCCAACGTCGTCTACGAGTGCGCCTGACCGGCGCGGTCCGTGTCGGAGCGCGGGGGTGACGGCGGGAGGTCGTCCGGGGCGATGTCCGCGGCTTTCGTCGACACCCGGTGCAGCGCCCACTCGAACGGCCCGCGCCCGACCGAGACGGCCCAGAGCCAGCACAGCCCGATGGTCGTGAGGACGAACGCAAGCCACACCCCGAGGGTCGCCTGGTAGACGACGCCCTGCCCGAGGGCGGCGATGACCACGATGTGCACCGTGTACGCGGTGAGCGCCAGCGCCCCGACGGCCGCCAGCGGGGCGAGCACCCGGGGCCACCGGTCGGCGACCACGAGGCAGCCGGCGATGACCAGCAGGGCGACACCGACGTTGCCGACCACCTCGAACGTCGTCGACGAGTGCGGCTCGGTCGTCGCCAGCGCCTCGGGCCAGCCCAGGACGTGCATCGCCACCCACGAGCCGCCGTGCCCGAGGACCACCAGGCCGACGCCGACGAGCGCTCCGAGACCTCGTAGCCGCGCCGCGCGCAGGTCGCTGCGGCCGATCGCGAGCCCGACCAGCAGGTACGCCGTCCACACGATCGCCGGGTAGTAGTGGCCGACAGTGATCTGGGCGAGCACCGTCGGCCGGGCACCCTCGAGGCTCGCGGCGATGCCCTGGCCGAGCGGAGGCCCGATGACGGCGACGACGCCCGCGGCGGTGAGCAGGGCCGCCCGGGACCAGCGCAGCGCGACGCAGCCGATCGCGAACAGGAGCCCGTAGGTCGGCAGGATCACGACGACCGGCGTCGCGAGCAGGATGAGCAGCTCCCCGAGGGCGAACAGGAGCAGGGCCCGCACCAGGATCCGCACGCGCGCCTGGACCAGCCGGGTGCCGACGACAGGTACGGAGCTGCCCGAGAGCAGGGCGAGCGAGACGCCCGCCAGCACCACGAACAGCGCCGCGGGCCGCCCGTCCGCGAGCTGCGAGAAGCCGCCGGGCGGGACCGGTCCGTGGTCGTCGGGACCGACGTGCGCGGTCATCATGCCGAGGACGGCGAGGCCCCGGGCGACGTCGATCCCCACGATGCGGCGCATGCACGGATGCTAGCGAGCCGGGGAATCTCGCATGTCGAAACGGTTCGTCCCGGTTATTGAACTGTTGGGCTCTCGGATGATTACCCTCAGATGTGAACTCCCCGACGCACCCCGACGTGTACACCCACGGGCACCACGAGTCCGTGCTGCGCTCGCACCGCTGGCGCACCGCCGAGAACTCCGCCGCGTACCTGCTGCCGGCCCTCGTCCCGGGGACGCGCCTGCTCGACGTGGGGTGCGGTCCGGGCTCGGTGACCATCGACCTGGCGGCCCGGATCGAGCCCGGCGAGGTCGTCGGCGTCGACTCCTCTGCCGCCGTGGTGGAGATCGCCCAGAAGGCCGCCGCGGACGCGGGCGCGGACAACGTGACGTTCCAGGTGGCCGACGCCTACGGCCTGCCGTTCGAGGACGACGCCTTCGACGTCGTGCACGCGCACCAGGTGCTCCAGCACCTCACGGACCCCATCGCCGCGCTGCGGGAGATGCGTCGCGTCACCAGGCCCGGCGGCATCGTCGCGCTCCGCGACGCCGACTACTCCGGCATGACCTGGTACCCGGAGTCGCAGGGCCTGGACGAGTGGCTCGCGCTCTACCACGAGGTCACGCAGGCCAACAAGGCCGACGCGAACGCCGGCCGCAAGCTGCTCTCCTGGGTCCGCGAGGCCGGCTTCGACCCGGCCGGGATCGTGCCCAGCGCGGGCGTCTGGTGCTACGCCACCCCGGAGGACCGCACGTGGTGGGCGGGGCTGTGGGCGGACCGCTCCGTGGCCTCGAACTTCGCCGCGCAGGCCATCGCCCACGGCCTGGCCGACGAGGTCGGCCTCGAGCTGCTGGCCGACGCCTGGCGCGAGTGGGGCACCCAGCCCGACGGCTGGTTCGCGGTGCTGCACGGCGAGGTGCTCGCTCGCGCCTGAACTAGGGTTGCGACGTGCGCATCGCAAGGTTCACCACCGGGGGAGACCCCCGCTACGCCCTGATCGACGGAGCACCCGGCTCCGAGGAGCTCGTGGTCATCACGGGAGACCCGCTCTACACGCCGGTGCAGCCCACGGGTGAGCAGATCCGGCTCGACGACGACAGCGTCCGCCTGCTGGCGCCGGTCATCCCACGCTCCAAGATCATCGGGGTGGGCCGCAACTACGCCGAGCACGCCGCCGAGATGGGCAACGACCTCCCGCCCGCCCCGCTGCTGTTCCTCAAGCCCAACACCTCCGTGATCGGCCCCGACGACCCGATCGTCCTGCCCGACTGGACCGAGCACGTCGAGCACGAGGCCGAGCTGGCGATCGTCATCGGCAAGGTCACCAAGGACGTCACGCCGGACCGCGCCCTGGACCACGTGTTCGGCTACACCGTGGCCAACGACGTCACCGCGCGCGACGTCCAGAAGGCCGACCTGCAGTGGACGCGGGCCAAGGGCTTCGACGGCTCCTGCCCGATCGGCCCCTGGATCGTGCCGGGCCTGGACGTCGACGACCTGTACGTCCGCGCCCGCGTCAACGGCGTGCCCAAGCAGGACGGCCGCACGTCGCAGATGATCTTCGACGCGGCCTACCTCGTCTCGTACGTGTCCGAGGTGTTCACGCTCCTGCCCGGCGACCTGATCCTCACCGGCACCCCCGCGGGCGTGAGCCCGATCGTGGACCGGGACATCGTCGAGGTCGAGGTCGAGGAGATCGGCACCCTGCGCAACCCCGTGCTGCGCCGCCACTAAGTCTCCACGCCGGCTGCGGCGGAAGGACGAGCGTGCTGCGCAACCCGTGCTGCGCCGCCACTAACCTTGAGGCCGTGACTTCTCCCACCGGCTCTGCTGTACGCGTCCGCTTCTGCCCCTCGCCCACCGGGACGCCGCACGTCGGCCTCATCCGCACGGCTCTGTTCAACTGGGCGTACGCGCGCCACACGGGCGGCACCTTCGTGTTCCGGATCGAGGACACCGACGCGGCGCGCGACTCGCAGGAGTCGTACCTGCAGCTCCTGGACGCGCTGCGCTGGCTCGGTCTGGACTGGGACGAGGGTGTCGAGGTCGGCGGGCCGCACGAGCCGTACCGGCAGTCGCAGCGGATGGACCTGTACGCGGACGTCGCCCGCCGCCTGGTCGAGGGCGGGCACGCGTACGAGTCGTTCTCCACGCCCGAGGAGATCGAGGCGCGCCACAAGGCGGCCGGCCTGGACCCGAAGCTGGGCTACGACGGCGTCGACCGCGACCTGACCGACGAGCAGAAGGCCGCGTTCCGGGCCGAGGGCCGCGAGCCGGTCCTGCGTCTGCGGATGCCCGACGCGGACCTCTCCTTCGACGACCTGGTGCGCGGCGAGGTCACGTTCAAGGCGGGCTCGGTGCCGGACTTCGTCATCGTCCGCGCCAACGGCCAGCCCCTGTACACGCTGGTCAACCCGGTGGACGACGCGCTCATGGGAATCACGCACGTGCTGCGCGGGGAGGACCTGCTCTCGTCGACGCCCCGCCAGATCGCGCTCTACCAGGCGCTGGAAGCGATCGGCGTCGGCTCCGGGGCGCCGGTCTTCGGGCACCTGCCGTCGGTCCTGGGCGAGGGAAACAAGAAGCTGTCCAAGCGCGACCCCGAGTCCAACCTGTTCCTGCACCGCGACCGCGGCTTCACGCCCGAGGGCCTGCTCAACTACCTGGCACTGCTCGGCTGGTCGATCGGCCCGGACCGCGACATCTTCTCGATGGAGGAGATGACGGCCGCGTTCGACGCGGCGGACGTCAACCCCAACCCGGCGCGGTTCGACGTGAAGAAGGCCGAGGCGATCAACTCCGCGCACGTGCGGCTGCTGGCGCCCGAGGACTTCCGCGACCGGCTGGTGCCGTACCTGCACCGCGCGGGCCTGGTGCCGACCGACTCCTACGCGGACCTCTCGCCAGAGCACCGTGCCCTCCTCGACGCGGGCGCGCCGCTCATCCAGGAGCGCATCACGTTGCTGGGCGAGGCCGAGGGCATGCTCGGGTTCCTGTTCGTCGCGGACGGCGCCCTCCAGATCGCCGACGACGCCCGCGGCGCGCTGCGCGAGGAGTCCCCGGCCGTCCTCGACGCCGCCGCGGCCGCGCTCGAAGCCCTCACCGAGTTCACGACGACCGGCACCCAGGAGGCGCTGCAGTCTGCGCTGGTCGACGGGCTCGGCATCAAGCCCCGGTTCGCGTTCACGCCGCTGCGCGTCGCGCTCAGCGGACGACGCGTGTCCCCGCCCCTGTTCGAGTCGATGGAGATCCTGGGCAAGGAGTCCACGCTCGCGCGGATCGCTGCCCTGCGCGCCACGCTCTGATGCGGGTCGACGGGGTCCTGTTCGACATCGACGACACGCTCGTCGACACCCGCGGCGCGTTCGGTCACGCCCTGTCCGCGCTCGCGCGCGAGTACCTGCCGGACCTGCCGCACGACCGGTACGACGAGCTGGTGAGGGTCTGGCGCGCGGACGTCGGCGGCCACTACGCGGCGTACACGCGCGGCGAGGTCGGCTTCGTCGAGCAGCGGATGACGCGGGCCAACGAGCTGCACGCGCAGTTCGGGGGACCGGTGCTGGACGCTGACGCGTTCGCGGTCTGGGACGAGGCGTTCCAGGGTGCGTTCGCGGACGCGTGGACCGCGCACGAGGATGTCGAGGCCGTCCTGGACAAGCTCCTTGCCGCCGGCCTCGCGGTGGGCGCGCTGTCCAACGCGTCCGTCGAGCTCCAGACGATCAAGCTCGAGCGGGTGTCGCTGCTCGAGCGCGTGCCCATGCTCGTCGGCGTCGACACCCTCGGCTTCGGCAAGCCCGACCCTCGCGTCTTCGTCGAGGCGTGCCGCCGGCTCGGCACCTCTCCCGAGCGCACCGCCTACGTGGGCGACGAGCTCGACGTCGACGCCGTGGCGGCGCGGGAGGCGGGACTGCTGGGCATCTGGGTGGACCGTCCCGGTGGGCGCCGGCTCGCGCTGACGGACGCGGAGATCGTTGCGGCAGACGTCGTCGGGATCGAGTCCCTCGACCAGCTCCCGGGGGTTCTCGGGCTCTAGCGCAGCCGCGCCCGGTAGCACTCGGTCCGGTACGGCACCTCGATCCACTCGCGTCCGCGCAGGTCCGGATGGGCGGCGACGAGCCGATCGATCTCGTCGAGGAGCGCGTCTCGCTCGTCGGCCGGGAGCAGGATCAGGTGGCTGCGGCTGGCGGCGAGGGTGCGCAGGTCCGCGGCGCGCAGCCGCTGGGTCCAGGGGAACGTGGCGTGCTCCGGCTCGGTGAACGCGTCGCCGAGCATCGGGTCGCGGTAGCTGGTCTCCAGGCTGTCCCCGCGGTGCACGATCTCGGTCCAGCGCGCCACCCAGTCGGTCGACTGGTCGCGCACGTTCCAGATCGGCGCCACCTGACCGCCGGGCCGCAGGACGCGGGCGATCTCCGCGGAGGCCGCGGGTGGGTCCACCCAGTGCCAGGCCTGCGCGATGGTCACGGCGTCCACCGACTCATCGGGCAGACCGAGGTGCTCGGCCGTCCCGGGCAGCGCCTCGACGTCCGGAAGGGCGGCCGCCAGCTCCGCCCGCATCGCGTCGGACGGCTCCACGGCGACGACGTGCCACCCGAGCGCGACGAGCCGTTCGGTGAGCTTGCCGGTCCCGGCCGCGAGGTCCACGACGTCGCGCGCGTCCGGGGGGACGGCCCATCGGACCGCCTCGTCGGGGTAGCTGGGCCGGGTGGCCTGGTAGACGGCTGCGGCCCGGTCGAACGAGGCGGCGCGGTCGTCGCGGTCGTCGGTGCTCATGGCACCGATCGTGCCGCGACGGGAGGTGTCACGCCTCCGGCAGCGGGTCCAGGTACTCCAACGCGGCCTGGTGGAGCCGCCCGTTGGACACCAGCGCGGACCCGCCGAACGGGCCGGGCACCCCGCGGATCGAGGTGAACGTGCCGCCGGCCTCGGTGACGATCGGGACGAGCGCCGCCATGTCGTGCAGCGACAGCTCCGGCTCCGCGGACAGGTCCACCGCGCCCTCCGCGACCAGCACGTGCGACCAGAAGTCGCCGTACGCACGCGTCCGCCACGTCCGCCGGGTCAGGTTCAGGAACGCATCCAGCTGCCCGCGCTCCTCCCAGCCGCTCAGCGACGAGTACGACAGCGAGGCGTCCTCGAGGCGGTCGACCTGGGAGACGTGCAGCTGGCTGGCGGCGGCCAGCGACTTCCCGGTCCACGCGCCGTTGCCCTGCGCCGCCCACCAGCGCCGACCGAGCGCGGGGGCGCTGACCAGGCCGACGACCACCTGGTCGCCGTCCAGCAGCCCGATGAGCGTGGCCCACACGGGCACGCCGCGGACGAAGTTCTTGGTCCCGTCGATCGGGTCGATGATCCACCGGCGCGGCCCGTGGCCGGTGTCGCCCATCTCCTCGCCGTGCACCGCGTCCCGCGGTCGCGCCCGGGACAGCTGACCGCGGACGATCTCCTCGGCGGTCTTGTCGGCGTCGGACACCGGCGTGAGGTCGGGCTTCGTCTCCACCCGCAGGTCCTGCGCCTTGAACCGCGACATGGTCAGCGAGTCCACCTGGTCCGCGATCACGTGGGCGAGGCGCAGGTCGTCGTCGTACCCGGGTCGCAGGCTCATGCCCGACACGGTAGTGGTTCGTCGGTGCACGTCAGGGACGTGCGGGCTCCCGGTTGTCCGGATCTCCGCTGCCCAGGCGGCTGGCCAGGAGACGGCGGAACGACTCGACGCGGGCGGCGCGCGCCTCGCGGGTCGGCTCGTCCGGCGCGGCGGCGACCCAGTCGTCGAGCGCGCAGTCCGGGGCGTCGTCCGCGTGGGTGCACCCGCGCGGGCACTCCTCGGCGACCTCCGCGAGGTCCGCGAACGCGCCGAGCAGGTGCTGCGGGTCGACGTGTGCGAGCCCGAACGACCGTACGCCGGGCGTGTCGATGACCCACGTGGGCTTCGACGTCCCGGGAACGCGCAGCGCCACCGCGGAGCTTGAGGTGTGCCGACCGCGGCCGGTGACGTCGTTCACCACACCCACGGCCCGGTACGTGCCCGGGACCAGCGCGTTCACCAGCGTCGACTTCCCGACGCCCGAGTGCCCGACCAGCACCGACGTCTTGCCCTCCAGCGCCGCTCGCACGTCGTCGAGGCCGTGGATGATCCGGCCGCCGACGGACTTCTCCGCGCTGGTCACCACCACCTCGACGCCGATCGGCGCGTACATCCCGACCAGCTCCGCGGGATCCGCCAGGTCCGCCTTGGTCAGGGCCAGCAGGGCGTCCATGCGCGCGTCGTAGGCCGCGGCGACGCAGCGGTCGATCATGCGCGTGCGCGGCTCGGGGTCGGCCAGCGCGGTGACGATCACCAGCTGGTCCGCGTTGGCGACGATGATCCGCTCGATCGGGTCGGTGTCGTCCGCGGTCCGCCGCAGCACCGTCCGACGCTCGCCGATCCGCACGATCCGGGACAGGGAGCCGTCGTCGCCGGACGTGTCCCCGACGATGTCCACCCGGTCACCCGGCACCACGCGGTCGCGGCCGAGCTCCCGGGCCTTCATCGCGATCGCCACGCGCTCGTCGGGGCCGTCGGGGTCGACGAGGATCGCGTAGCGACCGCGGTCGACGGCGGTGACCAGGGCGACCTCGGCGTCGGCGTGCTCGGGGCGCTGCTTGGTCCGCGGGCGCGAGCCGCGACCGGGACGGATGCGGACGTCCCGCTCGTCGTAGCGCCGGGCACCCATCAGGCCAGCACGGCCGATCCGAGCATGCCGCCCCAGAGCCCGACGAAGTCGGGGATCGTCTTGGCGGTCGTCGCGACGTCCTCGACCTCCACGCCCGGGACCCGCAGCCCGATGAGAGCGCCCGCGGTGGCCATCCGGTGGTCCTCGTACGTGTGCCAGGTTCCCCCCGACAGCGGGCGTGGCGTGATGACCAGCCCGTCGGAGGTCTGCTCCGCCTGCCCGCCCAGACGCGTGATCTCGGCGGCCAGCGCGGCGAGCCGGTCGGTCTCGTGCCCGCGCAGGTGGGCGATGCCCCGCAGCCGCGTGGGGGAGTCGGCCAGGGTGGCGAGCCCGGCGATGGTCGGCGCGATCTCGCCGGCCGCGTGCAGGTCCAGGTCGACGCCACGGACCGCGCCGGTGCCGGTGACGCTCAGCAGGTCACCGTCGACGCGTGTGGTGGCGCCCATCCGCTCCAGGATCCCGGGCAGCAGGCCCCCGGGCTGCGTCGTCTGCGTCGGCCAGCCCGGCACGCGCACTGTTCCGCCGGCCACGAGGGCCGCGCACAGGAACGGGGCCGCGTTGGACAGGTCCGGCTCGACGCGCACGTCGCGGCCGGTGATCCGACCCGGCGCCACCTGCCAGATCGCAGGCCGCGAGTCGTCCACGTGGACGCCGGCCTCGCGCAGGAGGGCGACCGTCATCTCGATGTGCGGCAGGCTCGGCAGCGTCCGGCCGGTGTGCCGCAGGGTCAGGCCGCGCTCGAACCTCGCGGCGGCGAGCAGCAGCCCGGAGACGAACTGGCTGGACGCGGACGCGTCCACGTCGACCTGACCTCCGAGCACGGAGCCGTGCCCGTGCACCGTGAACGGGAGGTGCCCGGGCTCGCCGTGCTCCTCGACGCGCACCCCCAGCGTGCGCAGCGCAGTCAGCACCGGCCCCATCGGCCGGGCGAGGGCCGAGTCGTCGCCGTCGAACCGGACCGGGCCGTTGGCGAGCGCCGCGACAGCGGGCAGGAACCGCATGACGGTCCCCGCGAGACCGCAATGGACGGCGGTCGACCCCTGGACCGGGCCGGGCGTGACCACCCAGTCGCTGCCGTCCTCGTCGATCCGTGCGCCCAGGCCGGTGAGTGCGGCCGCCATCAGACGCGTGTCCCGTGACCGCAGTGCACCGCGTAGGCGGCCGGGGGAGTCGGCCAGCGCGGCGAGGACCAGGTAGCGGTTGGTCAGGGACTTGGAGCCGGGCACCTCGACGAGCGCGTCCAGGGGGGCGTCGGCGAGCGGTGCGGTCCACAGGTCCATGGCACCCAGGCTATCGGGGGTGCCGACGGGCACTGTGAGCGTCTCAGGCCCTCTCAGTCGGAGGCCTTCGCCGCTGCGTGCTCGGAGCGCGCCTTCTGCACGCGCCAGCTGATCCCCGGGCGGCCCTCGAGGTCGACACCGGCGATCAGGGCACCACCGGTGAACGCGAGCGCGCGCACGAGCTTGTCGCGACGGGCGCGCCGCAGCAGCGGGTCCTCGCCCTTGACGCGCTTGGTGGGCAGGTTGAGCAGGACGAGCGGAGCCGTCAGGGCCGCGAGCGCGAGCGCGGCCGTGCGCGGTGCCTTGCCGACCGCGAGCAGCACCCCGGCCGCGGCCAGCGCGGCACCGTGCGCCTGGACGATCGTGGTCAGCTGCCGGTCGCTGAGCTCGCGGCCCAGCACGTCTCCGGCCGGGCCGGACAGCGCGGGCTCGGGCAGCCGGCGGCGCAGCGTCGTCAGCGCCCCTCGGGCGTCGGCGGCGTGCGCGGCGGGGTGCCGGACGACGTCGAGACCCTCGGTGACGAACCACGAGGCGAACAGGGGACGCGCGATTCGGCGCAGCAGCACGGCAGCTCCTCCTACAGGGCGCCGCCGGCGGCGGACGGCGCGTCGGCGGACTCGCCACCGTCGCCGATCTGCTCGCGGGCGACATAGTTCTCGAGGTCGAACAGGTTGTCGCCGGCACGCGTGGCGACGGTGAGCAGCGTGGTCGCCGAGGCGACTTCCTCCACCTGCTCCTTGAGGAACCAGAGCAGGAACTGCTCGCCCAGGGCGTCGCCCTCGGCGCGGGCGGCCGCGAAGATCGCCTCGATCTGCGAGGTGACCTGCTTCTCCTGCTGGAGGGCCAGGCCGATGGGCTCGGTGACCTGGGTGAAGCCGTTGCGCACGGAGCTGCCGGCGGGGATCTCGACGTGCAGGTCCCGGTCCAGCAGGTACTGCACGATCATCAGCGCGTGGTTGCGCTCCTCGATCGCCTGCCGGTAGTAGTGCCGGGCCAGCTGGGGGAGGTCCTGCCCGTCGAACCACACGGCGATCGCCACGTACTGCTGGTGGGCGTCGAACTCGTGGCCGATCTGCTCACGGAGCAGGCGCAGGAAGGTGGAGTCCGCGGCAGTCGTCGTCATGCCGCCAACCTAGTGCGCGGGTGCGGCGCTGGCGACGCGTGTGCGGCAGCGGGAATGGTCCGCAGCGTCCTGCCGTTGTGGCCACCATGAGCTGTGCTACCGAGACGCGCGCTGCGACGCCTCCCGTGACCGGGTGGGCGGTCGGTACCCCCGTAGACACCCTTCCCGCCCAGTGGCCCGCGCAGATGCAGGCGTCCGGGGTGAATGTGTCGTGGCCCACGCCGGTCGGTGGTCCTCAGACTCCGGGACTAGGCTCGTCCGCGATGAGCGAGGACACGAACCGCGCGCCCGAGTCCGAGGGCGACGCTGCACGGACCGAGAGGTTCGAGGCCGAGGCGCTGGTCTACCTGGACCAGCTGTACGGCGCTGCCCTGCGGATGACGCGCAACCCGGCCGACGCCGAGGACCTGGTGCAGGAGACGTTCGCCAAGGCGTTCGCCGCGTTCCACCAGTACCGCCCGGGCACCAACCTCAAGGCGTGGCTGTACCGCATCCTCACCAACACGTACATCAACTCGTACCGCAAGAAGCAGCGCGAGCCGCAGCAGTCCCGCTCCGAGGAGATCGAGGACTGGCAGCTGGCCCGCGCCGAGTCGCACACGTCGAGGGGCCTTCGGTCTGCCGAGGCCGAGGCGCTCGACCACCTCCCGGACTCCGACGTCAAGGACGCCCTGCAGCGTCTGCCGGAGGAGTTCCGGATCGCGGTGTACCTCGCGGACGTCGAGGGCTTCGCGTACAAGGAGATCGCCGAGATCATGGGGACGCCGATCGGGACGGTGATGTCCCGGTTGCACCGCGGCCGCGCACAGCTGCGCGACCTGCTGTCGGACTACGCCCGCGGGCGTGGTCTGGTCGCGGTGGCCCCGACCGCGCCGGAGGGCGAACGATGAACGAGAGTGACCTGTCAGCGGGCAACTGCGGCAACAACTGCGCAGACGCTCTGGACCGGCTCTGGGAGTACCTCGACGCGGAGCTCGGGGCGCCCGACGCCGAGACTGTCCGGGCGCACCTCGCCGAGTGCGAGGGCTGCCTGGAGGAGTACGACGTCGACGTCGTGGTGAAGACGATCGTGAAGCGCGGCTGCCAGGAGGCCGCGCCGGAGCACCTGCGGCTGAAGATCCACGAGCAGCTGACCGTCATGCGCGTCACGCTCGACTGAGCGCCGCAGACCCGAACGACGAAGGCCCGGTGCAGCAGCTGCTGCTCCGGGCCTTCCCGTTCTCCGAACGCTCAGGCGTTGGGACGGTTGCCGTGGTTCGCGGCGCTGCCCTTGCGGGAACGGCGCTTGCGGCCTCGCTTGCTCATGGGATCTTCCTTCGTCGACGTACGGGGGGTCGGCGCCCGTGCTGCTCGCCGGACTCGTCTCCATCGTCCCACATCTCTCGCGCCCTCAAGTGCGGGGCGCCGACGTCCGATATCCAGTGCGTGAGCCAGCCGACACAGTCCGTCATCCCGTTCCTGCACGCCCTCGCGAGCACGGGCGGATCCGACCTGCACTGCAAGGTCGGTTCCGCGCCCCGCGTGCGCGTCGACGGCCGGCTGCGCAAGCTGCAGGTCCCCGACCTCAAGCCGGCGGACACCGAGCGCATGCTCGAAGAGGTCCTGCCCGACGACCTGGTGGACGCGTTCCGCGAGCACAAGGAGGCGGACTTCGCGTACTCCGTGTCCGGTGTCGGGCGGTTCCGCGTCAACGCCTACCAGGCGCGCGGCACGTACGGCCTGGTGTTCCGCCGGGTGGCCGTCGGGGCCCAGTCGCTCGCCGAGCTGTCCCTGCCCGAGGTCATCGGCGAGCTGGCGCTGGAGCCCCGCGGGCTCGTGCTGGTGACCGGTCCGACCGGCTCCGGCAAGACGACGACCCTGGCCTCGATGGTCGACCTCATCAACACGCTGCGCGAGGTCAACATCGTCACCATCGAGGACCCGATCGAGATCCTGCACCACGACAAGAAGTCGATCGTGTCCCAGCGAGAGGTGCGCCAGGACACGGCCGACTTCACGGTCGCCCTGCGTGCCGCGATGCGCCAGGACCCGGACGTCATCCTCGTCGGCGAGATGCGCGACGTGGAGACGGTCCGCGCGGCGCTGTCCGCGGCCGAGACCGGTCACCTGGTCCTGTCCACGCTGCACACCATCGACGCGGCCGAGACGGTCAACCGCATCATCGACTTCTTCCCGCCGCACGAGCAGAAGCAGGTCCGCATCGCGCTCGCCCAGGCGTTGCGCGGCGTGGTGTCCCAGCGCCTGGTCCGGCTGGCGAACGGCACGGGTCGTCGTCCGGCCATCGAGGTCATGGTCAACACCGGCCGCACGCGCGACGCGATCCTGGACCCCGAGGACGCCCCGCCGCTGATCGACCTCATCCGCGAGGGCGACTTCTACAAGATGCAGACGTTCGACCAGCACCTCTTCCAGCTGGTCCGGGACGACGCGATCACCTACGACGAGGCGCTCTCGGTGTCGACCAGCCCACACGACCTGACGGTCGAGCTGCGGCAGGCCGGCCTCGTGTCCTGATCTCCCACCGACAGAGCCCGTGACCGCCCGCGGTCACGGGCTCTGTCGTGTCCGCAGACGCGATATGACGTGAGTTCTTGCGCGGGAGCGGAACGCGATATAACGTGTCTCCAGACACGAGATATATCGCGAATGAGGAGAGCATCATGGCGAGCGAGTCCTGGGTCGTCGCCGGCCCGCAGATCATCGAGATCGAGTCGGTCACGGACCTCCGGGTGCAGCTGGTGGGCGGACGCGTCGACGTCGTCGCGCACGACGGGCCCGGCGCGCGGATCGAGGTGCACGACGTCGACGGCCGGCCGCTGGAGGTCAGCCTGTCCGACGGCGAGCTCCGGGTCGGCTACCAGTTCACGCTGGGCGGCTGGGACGGGTTCCTCGAGAAGTTCCGCAATTTCCGCGGCAAGGACCGCGCCGACGTGCACATCGCGATCCCGCGCGGCATCCGCGCGAAGGTCGGCACCGTGAGCGCCGACGGCCTGCTCGCCGGCGTGGCGGAGGACGCGTCGGTGTCCACCGTCTCGGGCACGCTCATCACCGACGGCACCGTCGGGCGCCTGAGCGCCAACACCGTCTCGGGCGAGATCGTCGTGCGCGACCACCGTGGGGACCTCAAGCTCAACTCGGTCTCGGGCGAGCTCGCGGCGTCGGGGGAGCTGAGCCTGGTGCAGGCCAACTCGGTGTCCGGCTCGCTGACGCTGGACGTGACGTCCGGGACCTCCAGCGTGACGGCGACGACGGTCTCCGGCGACGTCACGGTCCGCCTGCCCGCGGGCAAGGGCGTCCAGGTGAAGGGTCAGTCCGTCTCGGGGCGGCTCGTCGTGGACGGCGAGGAGTACAAGGGCACGTCGCCGGGGCATCGGAAGGTCGATCTCCGCACGGGTGACGGGGCGTGCTTCGTCTCCTCCACCACGGTGTCGGGGCACCTCACGGTGCTGCGCGGCGCAGGGACCGGGGTCGCGTGATGATGGCGCCGGTCTTCGCGCACGGACAGCTGCGCCTCTACCTGCTGTCGCTCCTGGAGAGCGGGCCCAAGCACGGCTACGAGCTCATCACGGCGCTCTCGGACCGCTTCGGGGGCACCTACCGGCCGAGCCCGGGCACGGTCTACCCCCGGCTCGCCCGCCTCGAGGAGGAGGGCCTGGTCCAGCGGGTCGACGAAGAGCGCAAGAGCACCTACGCGCTCACGGAGGCTGGCTACGCCGAGCTGAACGCGCGGCGTGCCGAGCTGGGCCACCTCGAGGAGGGGATCGCGGAGTCGGTCCGGGAGCGCGCCGCCCAGGTGCGCGAGGACGTGCGCGGGTCCATGCGCGGACTGCGCGCCGACCTCGCCGCGGCCGCCCAGCAGGCCCGTGCCGCGGCGGTCCCGCACACCACCGGCGACGTCCCGGACGACCCGCGGCTCGCGTCGCACGTCCGGTCCAAGGACGCCGAGGCGATGATCCAGCGGTTCCGCGACGAGATCCGCGCGGACCTGCGCCGGGCCGACGCCCGTGGGGCCGTGGAGCAGCTCACGCTCGACACCCTGCGGACCGTGCTGGACTCCGCGCTGACCGCCGTCCGCGGCACGTTGAGATGACGCTCTGGGTCCGCTGGCTGTCAGGCGCCGTCGTCGGGCAGGCCGAGCCAGGCGTGCCAGCCGGTGTGCAGGACCAGCCAGGCCATCAGGCCGTACCCGGCCTGTCCTGGCAGGATCCCGTCGCCCGCGGCGAGGTCGCCCAGCCACTGGTCGTGGGCGGCCAGGGGCGTGTACATGTCGACGAAGGGCACCCGACGCCGGGTCGCCACATCCGCGTACGCGGCTGACAGGTCGGCCAGCTTGTCGGCGTCGGCGGTGCCGCCCGGGGGTGGGCCGACGACGAACGCGGGGATCCGGCGCTGGTCGGCGACGTCGAGGATGTTCGCGAGGTTGAGCCGGCTGCGCGCGAGCGAGAGGCCCGCGGCGACGTCGGCCCGGCCGAGGGCGACGACGAGCCGGTTGTCGGCCTCGGGGGACAGGCGACGGGTGACCTCCTCGTCCCACCGGGCGCCCAGGGCGGTGCTCGTCTCGCCGGGGACGGCGAGCGTCAGCACGGTGAGGGTGTCCGGCGTCGGTGTCCTGGCCGTCACCCGACCGACCCAGCCGAGCCCCTTGGGGTCGCCCGCGCCGGCCACGAGCTCGTCGCCGACCACCGCCAGCCTCAGCGGCAGCTCGCCCACACGCCTCACCTCTCGCCGTCCGACCCGTCGTGCGACGGCCGTCGCCGCACAGTGTCTCAGGCTGCGGTAGCGCCCGCCGGTTCATCGGCGGGCCTGTCGCGAGCGGGCGGGAGGTGTCAGGCGCTGCGGTACGGGTGGCTCGGCAGGCCGGACGCCGTGTCCGACCAGTCGGCGTGGGAGGCCGGGGGCCGGGCGCTGCCCAGGCCGTCCCGGCGGACCGTGACGACGAGGCGGGCGACCAGCCAGGCCGCGCTGGCGAGTGCGAGGACGATCCATACGGTGGTCATGGCAGAAAGTCTCCGCCCGGCCAGAACGCGCCACGAGTGGCAGGACTGACGCTGACCGTTGACATTCCGCCACATCGTGCCGATGCTGGCCGCATGCTCCGATCCGTGGCCGCCATCGCCCTGCCGAACGTCGCCCCCTTCGAGCTCGGGGTGGCCTGCGAGGTCTTCGGCATCGACCGCCGGGACACCGGCGGGCCGTGCTTCGAGTTCACGCTCTGCGGCATCGAGCCCGGGATCGTGCCGACGAAGGGCGCCGGCTACTCCATCGTCGTGGAGCACGGCCTGGAGGCGACCCGCGACGTCGACCTGGTGATCGTCCCTGCCTACGGCGACACCGACGACGTGCCCGAGGTGGTGCTCGACGCCCTGCGGGCCGCGCACGAGCGGGGCGCCTGGGTGCTCAGCATCTGCAGCGGCTCGTTCGCGCTCGGGTACGCCGGCCTGCTCGACGGTCGGCAGTGCACGACGCACTGGATGTACACCGACGAGATGAGCAGGAGGTTCCCGCGGGCGCGGCTCAACCCCGCCGTCCTCTACGTCGACGACGAGCACGTCATCACCAGCGCCGGCACGGCCGCCGGCATCGACGCCTGCCTGCACCTGGTGCGCCGCGAGCTGGGTGCCGCGGCGGCGTCGGCCATCGCCCGTCGGATGGTCGTCCCTCCGCATCGCGACGGCGGACAGGCCCAGTACGTCGACACCCCGCTGCCCTGCGACGCCGACACCCTGGCCCCGCTGCTCGCCTGGATGATGGAGAACCTCGAGGAGGAGCTCAGCGTGCCGGACCTGGCCGCCCGCGCCTTCGTCTCCGAGCGGACGTTCGCCCGACGGTTCCGGGCCGAGACCGGGACGACGCCCGCCGCCTGGGTCACCCGGCAGCGCGTGGTCCGGGCGCAGGAGATGCTCGAACGCTCCGACGCGAGCATCGAGGAGATCGCCCGGCTGTGCGGGTTCGGTACCGCCGCGGTGCTCCGGCACCACTTCGCCCGCACGCTCGGCACCAGCCCGCAGGCGTACCGGCGCACGTTCGCCCCGGCACCGGTCGGCTGAGACGACGGGAGCCGCACCCCGGTGGGGGTGCGGCTCCCGGTCGACCGGAGGTCAGCGCTGGAAGGCGGTCTCGACGAGGTTGGCCTGCTGCGCCTGGTGCTTCTTGGCGGACCCGGCAGCCGGCGACGCCGACTCCTTGCGGGACACCACCCGGAGCGTGCGGCTCAGCAGCTGCGGCAGGTGCATGGACAGGAACGTCCACGGGCCCTGGTTGCGCGGCTCGTCCTGCACCCACACCAGCTCGGCCCCGTCGAACGGCGCGACCGCGGCGCGGACCGCCTCCGCGTCGAGGGGGTAGAGCTGCTCCAGGCGGACGATGGCCGTGTGCTCGTCGCCCGTCTTCACGCGGTGCGCGAGCAGGTCCCAGTAGACCTTGCCCGAGCAGAGCAGCACGCGGGTGACCTGCCCGGCCTTGGCGGCCGCGAGCTGGTCGCCGATGACCGTGCGGAAGGTGCCGGTCGTGAAGTCCTGCACGTCCGAGGACGCCGACTTGAGGCGCAGCATCGACTTCGGGGTGAACACTACGAGCGGGCGACGCGGCCGGGCGTAGGCCTGACGTCGCAGCAGGTGGAAGTGCGACGCGGGGGTCGACGGCTGCGCGATCGTCATGTTGTCCTCGGCCGCGAGCTGCAGGAACCGCTCGATGCGCGCCGACGAGTGGTCCGGCCCCTGGCCCTCGTACCCGTGCGGCAGGAGGAGCACGACCGACGACCGCTGCGCCCACTTCTGCTCGGCCGACGAGATGAACTCGTCGATGATCGTCTGGGCGCCGTTGACGAAGTCGCCGAACTGCGCCTCCCAGAGCACCAGGGCGTCGGGACGCTCGACCGAGTAGCCGTACTCGAACCCGAGCGCGGCGTACTCCGAGAGCGACGAGTCGTAGACCCAGAACTTCGCCTGGTCGGCCGACAGGTAGAGCAGGGGAGTCCACTCGGCACCGGTCTCGCGGTCGTGCATGACCGCGTGCCGCTGCACGAAGGTGCCGCGCCGCGAGTCCTGCCCGGCCAGCCGGACGGGAGTGCCCTCGACGAGCAGGGAGCCGAACGCGAGCAGCTCGCCGTAGCCCCAGTCGATGCCGCCCTCGCGGGTCATCGCCTCGCGCTTGGCCAGCAGCTGCGCCAGCTTGGGGTGGACGGTGAAGCCCTCCGGCGGGCGCACGTGCGCGCGGCCGATGCGCTCCAGCGTGCCGGCGTCGACGGCGGTCTTCCAGCCGACCATGACGCCGGCGTCCTCGAGCTGCGACTCCGGGCGCTCCAGGCCCTTGACGGCCTCGGCCTCGGGAGGGGCGGGCAGGTACCCGTCCTCGCGCGTCTCGGTGAACACCCGCTCCAGCTGCGACTGGTAGTCCTGCAGCGCCTGCTCGGCGTCGGAGATCGTGAGGTCCCCGCGCGCCACCAGCGTCTCGGTGTAGAGCTTGCGGACGGAGCGCTTGGCCTCGATGAGGTTGTACATGAGCGGCTGCGTCATCGAGGGGTCGTCGCCCTCGTTGTGACCGCGGCGGCGGTAGCAGACCATGTCGATGATGACGTCGCGGTCGAACTGCTCGCGGTACTCGAACGCCAGCTCGGCCACCCGCACGCACGCCTCGGGGTCGTCCCCGTTGACGTGGAAGATCGGCACCTGCAGGCCCTTGGCCACATCGGTCGCGTACTGCGAGGAGCGCGACGACGACGGGCCCGTGGTGAAGCCGACCTGGTTGTTGATGATCAGGTGGATGGTGCCGCCGGTGCGGTACCCGCGCAGCTGCGCCAGGTTGAGCGTCTCGAACACGACGCCCTGGCCGGCGAACGCCGCGTCACCGTGGATGAGGATCGGCAGCACGGAGAAGCCGTCGCCACCGAGGTCGATGCGGTCCTGCTTGGCGCGCACGATGCCCTCGAGCACCGGGTCGACCGCCTCGAGGTGCGACGGGTTGGCGGCCAGGTACACCGCGGTCGTCGCGCCGGACTCGGCGGTGAACGTGCCCTCGGTGCCCAGGTGGTACTTGACGTCGCCCGAGCCCTGGACCGACTTGGGGTCCTGGTTGCCCTCGAACTCGCGGAAGATCTGCGCGTAGGACTTGCCGGCGATGTTGGCCAGGATGTTCAGCCGGCCGCGGTGGGCCATGCCGATGCCGACCTCGTCGAGACCGTTGTTGGCGGCCTTGGACAGGATCGCGTCGAGCAGGGGGATGACCGACTCGCCACCCTCGAGCGAGAACCGCTTCTGCCCGACGTACTTGGTCTGCAGGAAGGTCTCGAAGGCCTCCGCAGCGTTGAGGCGGCGCAGGATGCGCAGCTGGTCCTCGCGCGGGGTGCGGGCGTAGCCGGACTCGAGGCGCTCCTGGAGCCACTTGCGCTGGCGCGGGTCCTGCAGGTGCATGTACTCGCTGCCCACCGTGCGGCAGTACGAGTCGCGCAGCAGGCCGAGGACCTCGCGCAGCTTGGCGCGGGGCTTGCCCGTGAAGCCGCCCGTGGGGAACGAGCGGTCCAGGTCCCAGAGCGTCAGCCCGTGGGTCTGCACGTCCAGGTCGGGGTGCTTGCGCTGGCGGTAGGCCAGGGGGTCGGTGTCGGCCATGAGGTGGCCGCGCGACCGGTAGGAGTGGATGAGCTCCGCGATGCGCGCGGGCTTGATGGCCTCGGCGTCGGGGTCGGCGGCCTCGCGCACCCAGCGGACCGGCTCGTACGGCACGCGCAGCGACGCGAACACGCGGTCGTAGAACCCGTCCTCGCCGAGCAGCTTGCGGCCGATGATGCGCAGGAAGTCGCCCGACTGGGCGCCCTGGATGATCCGGTGGTCGTAGGTCGAGGTGAGGGTGAGCACCTTCGACACGCCCATCTTGTTCAGCGCGTCCTCGGACGTCCCGGCGAACTCCGCGGGGTAGTCCATGGCGCCGACGCCGATGATCGTGCCCTGGCCCTGCATCAGGCGCGGGACCGAGTGAACCGTGCCGATCGTGCCCGGGTTGGTCAGCGAGATCGTGGTCCCCGCGAAGTCCTCGACGGTGAGCTTGTTGCCGCGCGCACGACGGACGACGTCCTCGTAGGCGGTCCAGAACCCGGCGAAGTCCAGCGTGTCGGACTTCTTGATCGACGGGACGAGCAGCTGGCGCGTGCCGTCGGGCTTCGCCAGGTCGATCGCGATGCCCACGTTGACGTGCGCGGGCGTCAGGACGCTCGGCTTGTCGTCGTGCAGCGTGTAGGAGGTGTTCATCGCCGGCATCTCCGCCAGCGCCTCGACCAGCGCGAAGCCGATGAGGTGCGTGAACGAGATCTTTCCGCCGCGACCACGGGCGAGGTGGTTGTTGATGACGATGCGGTTGTCGACCATGAGCTTGGCCGGGACGGCACGCACGGACGTGGCGGTCGGGACCTCGAGCGAGGCCTCCATGTTGGTCACCACGCGCGCGGCGGGGCCGCGCAGCTTCTGGATGTCGTCGGCGGCCTCGGCCTCGTCGGCGGCGGAGCTGCGCTGCGCCACCTGGGCGTAGGGCGCGGTGGCCGGCTGCGCGGTGGCGATGGGCGACGTCACCGCGGGCGGCTCGACGAAGGTGGCCGGCTGGGCGGGGGCCACGGGAGGCGCGGCCGGCGCGGGGGCCGGGGCGACCTGGACCGGCGTCGGCTTCGTCGCCGGGGTGCCGTTCACCGCTGCGGGAGCGGGAGCCGATCCGTTGGCGGAGGCGTCCTCGGGCTTGTAGCCCTCGAAGAAGTCCCACCACGCCGGGTCGACCGAGTTCTTGTCCCTCTGGTACTGCTCGAACAGCTCGTCCACGAGCCACTCGTTGGCGCCGAAAACGGCACGCGTCGAGTCAGGATCCGCCATCTGGGTCACGCTGGGATCGCCCACTTCCGCTGCGGTCCGCGACCGCGCCTTTGCTGGTTGGGTTGCCACTTCTGTTGATGACAACACTACGGCCTGCGAGCGCTCGGCCCCGCCTCAGGACGGCTGTTCGGGACGTATCCGCAGCCGTCTTCACCTGGTCAGCACACCCGGGTCAACACGGGGCAACGTGCCAGTTCGGGGGACCTCAAGGTGGGGTTGTCGGCACCCCTGCGAGGTCATGCTTGTGCACACCCGCTCACGGCGGGTGCACGCGGTCACGTGATGTCGCGGCGGAACGTCGTCAGGCGCCCCACGAGGGCCAGCCCGAGGCCGTACGCGAGGAGCACGAGTGCGCCCTGCCACCACTCGAGGAGGGTGCCGACACCGGTCTCCGAGTAGAAGCTGCCGCCGGAGATCGCCTCCCCGGCCGCACCCGGCAGGTACGCGGAGATGCCTGCCCCCCAGCTGGTCAGCCCGAGCACGAACCGCAGGACCGGCTCGACGAACTGCGTGAAGGCCAGCACCACGACGATCACGGCGACCTGGTTGGTGAGCACCGAGCCGAACCCCACGCCGACGATCGCCCACAGGGCCAGAGCCAGCACCGACAGCCCGATCGTCCGCCAGGTCGAGGCCTGGTCGAGGAACGTGGGCTTGTCCAGCAGCGTCAGCACGGCAGCGCCGGCGCCGACCGCGGCGAGCGTGCCGACGAGCCCGTAGACGAGGCCGAGGACGCCTGCGGAGATCACCTTGGCGGACACCAGGACGGTCCGGCGCGGCTCCGCGAGCAGGGTGGGCGTGATCGTCTGGTGCCGGAACTCGGAGGCGACGGCCAGCGCGCCGACGACCAGCGGGAAGACGTAGCCGAACGTCACGGCGATCGTGTAGACCGCCCGCACGACGGCGTCGGGCGCCAGCACCAGGTCGTCCTGGCCGGTGCCGCTGGTCATTCCGCCGCCCTGCGTGATCCCCCACCCGAGCACGGCCGCCAGGAACGCCATGTAGACGGCCATGGCCAGCAGGAGGATCCACCACAGGCGGGTGGTGACGAGCTTGCGGTACTCGGTGACCAGCGCGGCGCGCATCAGGCCACCGCCGACTCGACGGAGCCCACCAGCTGCAGGAACAGTCCTTCGAGCCCTGGGTCGCGGCTGGACAGCTCGTGCAGCTCCACGCCGGCGGCGAACGCGGCCGCACCGACCGTGGCGGCGTCGACGTCCCACAGGTCCGCCACCCGGGGGTCGCCCGCGTCCGTGCGGGTCCACGCGGACCGGTCCACGAGGGCGGCGAGCGCGGCCGCGTCGGGGGACACCGCGCGCACCTGCACGCGGGCCATGCCGGCCAGCTCGGCCAGCGACGAGGCGTGCGCGAGCCGGCCGCGGGCGATGATCACGACGTCGTCCACGGTCTGCTCGACCTCGGACAGGACGTGGCTCGACACCAGGACCGTGCGGCCCTCCGCGGCCAGCGCGCGCAGGAACCCGCGCAGCCAGCGGATCCCCTCCGGGTCGAGTCCGTTGGCCGGCTCGTCGAGCAGGAGCACGCGCGGGTCGCCGAGCAGGGTGGTGGCCAGCGCGAGCCGCTGCCGCATGCCGAGCGAGAACCCCCCGACGCGGCGGTGGGCTGCCTCCGAGAGGCCCACGAGCTCGAGCACCTGCGCTGCGCGCGCGTCGGGGACGCCGACCTGCGGGGTGTAGAGCCGGAGGTGGTCGAGTGCCGTGCGGCCGGGGTGGAAGCTCGCGGCCTCGAGGGCGGCGCCGACGGTGCGCAGCGGGCGGCGGATCTGGCCGTAGGACTGGCCGCCGATGGTCGCGGCACCCGCGGTCGGCCGCACCAGGCCGAGCAGCATGCGCAGCGTGGTGGTCTTCCCGGCGCCGTTCGGTCCGAGGAACCCCGTGACGCGACCGGGAGCGACCTGGAAGGAGAGGTCGTCGACGGCACGGACGGGCCCGAACGACTTGGAGAGGTGGTCGACGAGGATCGTGCCGTCGGTCGTCATGCGCCCGACCCTAGTGTTCTGGCCGGAGGAGAACTCGGCTATTTGAGCGCCGGGCTGGTCGCGGGGAGCGTGACGCGCATCGTGCAGCCCACCTCGGTGTCCGCGACCTCGATCCGGCCCCCGTGCAGCTCGACGGCCCACCGGACGATCGCGAGCCCCAGACCCGTTCCGCCCGTCGACGCCTGGCCCGTGAGCGCAGGGGTGTTGCCCCGGACGAACCGCTCGAAGACGTGCGGCCGCTGCTCCCGCGCGATGCCCGGGCCGTGGTCGACCACGTCGATCCGCACGTCCGTGCCCACCCGCGACGCCTCGAGCCGGACCTCGTCGTCGTCGGGGGAGTGCCGGACCGCGTTGTGCAGCAGGTTCGCGACCACCTGGTGCAGCCGGTCCGGGTCGGCCGGCACCGTGAGGTCTGGGGGCTCGACCACCACGGGGAAGCGCAGCCGCTTCGTCGCGCCGACGAGCATGGCGCCCTTCGCCGCCTCCTCGAGGAAGTCCTGGAGCCGCACGGTGGCGACCTCGAGCGGGACGTCGCCCGCCTCCAGCCGCGACAGGTCGAGCAGGTACGTGACGAGCCGGCCGAGGCGCTCCGTCTGCGCCAGCGCGGCCTGCATGGTGGCGGGGTCGGCCTCCGTCACCCCGTCGACGATGTTCTCCAGCTGAGCCTGCAGCGCGGTCACCGGCGTGCGCAGCTCGTGCGAGACGTTGGCCACGAGCTCGCGCCGGAACAGGTCGGCCTGCTCCAGGTCGTCGGCCATCGTGTTGAACGCGTCCGCCAGCTGCCCCACCTCGTCGAGGCTGGTGGCCCGCACCCGGCGGCTGTAGTCGCCGGAGGCCATCCGTCGGGCCGCGAAGGTCATCTCCCGCAGCGGCGACGTCATGCCCCGCGCCAGCAGCTGCGTCACGATGAGCGACCCCACGATCGCGATCGGGAGCGTCCGCGACGGGCCCAGGTGGTTGTACAGCCCGAACCACGTGATGAACGCGGCTGCCGTCACGGTGGCCGCGACGAGGACGCCGAGCTTGATCTTGATCGAGCTCAGGCGATCGAGCGGCCGGACGTCCGGGAGCCGCGAGCGGGCGAACTCGCCGCGGACGTGCCGGGGTGCGTTCACGCGCCCTCGGGGACCGTCGCCCCGCCGGCGTCACCGGTGCCGTCGTTCGGCTCGAACGCGTAGCCGACGCCGTGCACCGTGCGGATCAGGTCCGGCCCGAGCTTGCGGCGCAGCGCCTTGATGTGGGAGTCGACCGTGCGGGTGCCGCTGGCATCGACCCAGTCCCAGACCTCCGCGAGGAGCCGCTCGCGCGTGAGGACCGTGCGGGGCGTCGCCGCGAGGGCGAGCAGCAGGTCGAACTCCGTCGGGGTCAGGTGCACCTCGGTCTCGCCCCGCAGGACCCGGCGCTGGGCCCGGTCCACCGTGACGTCGCCCAGCACCAGCGGCGGGTCGGGCTGCTCGGCGGAGGCCATCTCGGCGGCGCGCGTGGCGCGCTCGGTGCGCCGCAGCAGCGCCTTCGTGCGCGCCACCAGCTCCCGCATCGAGAACGGCTTGGTCATGTAGTCGTCGGCGCCGACGCCCAGGCCGATGAGCATGTCCGTCTCGTCGTCGCGGGCGGTGAGCATGAGGACGGGGACGGGGCGCTCGGCCTGGATGCGCCGGCACACCTCGAGCCCGTCGATCCCGGGGAGCATCACGTCCAGCACCACCACGTCCGGGCGCAGCCGCGACGCCGCGCTGACCCCGCTGAGCCCGTCGCCCACCGACTCGACCGTCCAGCCCTCCGCGGACAGACGATGCACGATCGCCTGCGCGATCGCCGGCTCGTCCTCCACCACCAGGACCGTCGTGCCGGCTGCACCGCCGGGCGTCGTCGGCCCACCGCTCACGTTCGCCATGCCGCCAGCGTGGCACAGGCTCGCCACGATGACGCCCCGATCCGTGGACGCGCCGGGTGGAGTCGCCGGGTCGCCCGTATGATCGAGCCCACCATGAGCAGCTCAAGTCGCTGCCGGCGTCCCGCCCGGGCCGATGAGCCCGGGGGAGACCATGCCGGCCACCTCTTCCTCTTCTCACTCCCTCCGGGGATCCCCACCAGCGCCGACCTCCGGGTCGGCGTTCGCCGTGGCTCCCGCCCTTTGAAGGGCAGCGCCGCGTGCTGATCGAATGGCTCCTCGTGGGCCTTGGGGTGCTGCTCACCCTCGGCACCGCGGTGTTCGTCGCCAGCGAGTTCTCGCTGGTGACCCTGGACCCGGGCCTCGTCGAGGGCCAGGCGGCCCCGGACGACCGGCGCAGCCAGTCCGTCCTCAAGGCGCTCCGGCGGCTGTCCACCGAGCTCTCGGGCGCCCAGCTCGGCATCACCCTGACCACCATCCTGCTCGGGTACACCACGCAGCCCGCCGTGGTGCGGCTGCTGCGCCTCCCCCTGCAGGAGTCGGCGCTCGGTCAGGCGATCGGCGGCATCGTCGCGGGGGTGCTCGCGATCGTCCTGGTCAACGGCTTCTCGATGGTCGTCGGCGAGCTCATCCCCAAGAACCTCGCGATCAGCCGGCCGCTGCCCACCGCGCGCATGGTCGCCCCGCTGCAGAGCGGGTTCACCAGCGCCCTGCGTCCGCTCATCACCGTGTTCAACGGCAGCGCCAACGCCTTGCTGCGCAGCGTCGGGATCGAGCCGCGTGAGGAGCTCTCGGGCGGGCGCTCGCCGCAGGAGCTCGCCGCGCTCGTGCGCCGCTCGGCCGAGGTGGGGACCCTCGACGAGTCCACGGCGACCCTGCTCACCAACTCGATCGAGTTCACCGAGCTGACGGCCGTCGACGTGATGACGGACCGGCTGCGTCTGGTGGTGGTCCGGCGCGAGGACCCGGCGTCCGACGTCATCGACCTGGCCCGCCGCACCGGGCACTCCCGCTTCCCGGTGATCGGGGACTCGAGCGACGACATCGTCGGGCTCGTGCACCTGCGCCGCGCGATCGCCGTGCCGTACGAGCGCCGCGCCGAGGTGCCGGCGGCCGCCCTCATGGTCGATGCGCCTCGCGTGCCCGAGACGGTGCACCTGGGCCCGCTGCTGGTCGAGCTGCGGGAGCAGGGCCTGCAGATGGCCGTCGTCGTCGACGAGTACGGCGGCACCTCGGGCGTCGTGACGCTCGAGGACGTCGTCGAGGAGCTGGTCGGGGACGTCGCCGACGAGCACGACCGGCGTCGCACCTCGACCGCCCGCTCGGCGGACGGCTCGTGGCTGCTGCCCGGCGTGCTGCGGCCCGACGAGCTGGTGGAGGTCACCGGGCTGCACGTCCCGGCCGACGGACCCTACGAGACCCTCGGCGGGCTCCTGATGTTCGTGCTCGGCCGCATCCCGGCGGACGGTGACGAGATCGTCGTCGAGGGGGTCCAGATCCAGGTCGAGGCCATGGCCGGACGACGCGTGGAGCGGGTGCGGGTGCGCCCCGCGGCGCCGGACGACGGGGAGGAGTCATGAGCTCGAGCCTCGCCCTGGTCGTCGGGGTCCTGCTGCTGGCCGCCAACGCCTTCTTCGTCGGCGCCGAGTTCGCCATCATCTCGGCGCGGCGGAGCGCGATCGAGCCCCTCGCCCGCGAGGGCGACCGCCGCGCGATCACCGTCCTGTGGGCGATGGAGCACGTCTCGCTCATGCTCGCGTGCGCCCAGCTGGGCATCACCGTGTGCTCGACGAGCCTGGGCGTGGTCGCCGAGCCGGCCATCGCGCACCTGATCGAGGCGCCGCTGCACGCGCTGGGCGTGAGCGAGGACCTCACGCACCCGATCGCGTTCGTGGTCGCGCTCGCGATCGTGGTGTACCTGCACGTGGTGCTCGGTGAGATGGTGCCCAAGAACCTCGCCGTCGCCGGCCCCGACCGCGCGGTCCTCCTGTTCGGCCCGCCGCTCGTGTGGATCGCCCGCGTGGTGCGCCCGGTGATCACCGGGCTCAACTGGATCGCCAACCATGCGCTCCGGCTGTTCGGGATCGAGCCGAAGGACGAGGTCGCCTCCGCGTTCACCGCGCAGGAGGTCCAGTCGATCGTCGAGCGGTCGCAGGCGGAGGGGCTCCTCGAGGACGAGCAGGGGCTGCTCGCCGGCGCGCTCGAGTTCTCCGACCGCACCGCGCACGACGTCATGATCCGGACAGACGAGCTGGTCACCGTGGGGGTGGGCAGCACGCCCGAGGACGTCGAGAAGCTCGTCGCGCGGACCGGGTTCAGCCGGTTCCCCGTGGTCGACGCGGACGGGGCGCCCACCGGGTACCTGCACCTGAAGGACGTCCTGTACGCCGACGAGGACTCGCGCAGCACGCCCGTGCCCGCCTGGCGGGTCCGCTCGCTGGCGGTCGTCGGCCCGGACGACGAGGTCGAGGACGCGCTCGCGGCCATGCAGCGCTCCGGGTCGCACCTGGCTCGCGTCGACGAGGCCGGGCAGACCGTCGGAGTCGTCTTCCTCGAGGACATCCTGGAGGAGCTGGTCGGCGAGGTCCGCGACGCGATGCAGCGGGGCCAACTGTTCTGATCACTCGTGTCACTGGTCCGGATGTGCGGATCACGTGTCCGACGTCGGCGTGTCGCTCAGCGTGTCGCCGGGTTTGTCCGGTCCGTGCACTGGACGGATGTCCAGAGACTTGGAAGCGGGTCCACGAGCCGTTATGGTTTCGTGACCGCACGACGCCGGGTTGCGTACAGCGCGCCCGACGACGACGTCGCGGCAGATCAGAGACGTGTGGACGACTGGAGGTGTCGTGGGGTCGCACAGCGAGGAGCCCATGACGGCACCGCCGACCCGCCGCAGCCTCCGGGAGGCCGAGCGGCGGGCCGCTTCTGAGCCCACCCCGGTGACCGCCCCGCGACCGGATCCGGACTCCCCGACAGCCGCCCACCAGGTGCCGACGTGGGCGCACCCGGCGCCCGCTCCGACTCCCGCTCCGACGCCCGTGACCGAGGCGTTCGCGGTGCCGGCCGCCCGCGCGCAGACGGCCCGGTCCGCCTGGGCCTCCACACCTGCCGCACCCTCGTTCCAGCAGCGCACCGCGGCCTCCTTCACCCAGACGATCCCCGCGCACCAGGTCCGCTCCGCGGCACCGGCGGCACCGGTCGCGACCATCGAGTGGCCCGCCCCGCCCGAGGCATGGGCCGGCGCACCGGCAGTCGCGACCCCCGACCCCGCACCGGCACCGCCCGCCGCTGCCGAGGCGGTCGATGACGTCCCCGAGCTCGCCGGAGTCCCGCACGGCACCGTCAGCCGCCGCACCCGCCGACCCACGAGGACCGCGGCCCGGCTCAGCGTGCTGGGCGTGCTCGCGGGCATCACCGTCGTGATCCCGGTGAGCCAGGGCGTCGTGACCGGCCCGTCGGCGTTCGGCTCCGACGCGCTCGCCGACTCCACCCTGCCGACCACCGTCTCGGCGCTGGCCGGATCGTCGCTCTCCGCACTGCCCCCGTCGTCCCTGGTGTCCGCGGACGGCGCCCTGCAGGCTCGCGGCCTGGCCGCCGCCAGTCGAACGGAGGAGCGGTCCGCGCTCCCCGGGTGCGACGGCTCGCTGCGGCCGGCCGGCCAGAACGGGCTGCTCAAGGTCGCCGACCTGTGCACGCTCTGGGACAACCACACGCAGCTGCGCGCCGACGCGGCCGTCTCGCTCGCCGAGTTCAACCAGGCCTTCGCCGCGCGGTTCGGCGGCGACCTCTGCCTCAGCTCCGGCTACCGGACGCTCGCGGCGCAGCGGGCCGTCAAGGCGCAGAAGGGCGGCCTCGCGGCGGCCCCCGGCAAGAGCAACCACGGCTGGGGCCTCGCCGTGGACCTCTGCCAGGACCAGACGTCCGGCGTGAAGTGGCGCTGGATCACCGAGAACGGCCCGACCTACGGCTGGGAGAACCCCGCCTGGGCGCAGCCGGGCGGCAGCGGCCCCTTCGAGAAGTGGCACTGGGAGTTCACCAAGGGCGTCCAGCAGGACGGCGAGTACTACGACGGCTGAGGCCGCCCCTCGGTCCTCAGAGCAGCGCTAGACCCCAGGTGATCGTGTGGCTGGCGCCGGGCGCCAGGTGCACCAGGTCGTCGCCCGTGCGGAACGCGTCGGCGATGCACGTCATCGGCTCGGCAGCGACGCCCCGCCGCTCGATGTGCGCCACGGTGTCGCCCGTGCACACCTGCCACGCCTGGGTCGCACCGCCCGCCCAGAGCGCGACGGTGCGTCCGTCCGGGCAGCCGAGGCGGATCCAGGACAACCCCGCCGCGTCGCGCAGGACGTCGATCCAGGCGTCGTCCAGGTCGAGCCCCTTGAGCGAGCGCGGCTCCCTCAGGTCGTAGTCCCCGTCCACCCGCTCTGCCCCTGTCGGGAGCAGTCGCTCGTCGACCGTCACGTGCCGGGACGCGTCCACCCGGAGCGTGCAGTCGTCGACCTCGGCGCCGCCGGGGGACAACCACGGGTGGAACCCGATGCCGTACGGCGCCGTCGTCGTGCCCAGGTTGGTGCCCTCCGCCCGCACGTGCAGGCCGGCCTCGGTGAGCGTGTACGTGAGCCGCACGCGCACCGGCCAGGGGTATCCGTGGGTGGGGACGACGACGTGCTCGAGGGTGACCGAGGTGGCGTCGGCGTCGGTCGTCTCGAACGTGGTGTGCGCGACGAGACCGTGCAGCGCCGTCTGCCGCGCGTGCTCGGTCAGCGGAACCTCGTACGTGTGACCCTCGTAGCCGAAGACACCGTCGCGCAGCCGGTTCGGCCACGGTGCGAGGACCGCACCCGAGAAGGCCGGGGGGATCTCGGCCTCGTCGAACGGCAGGACGACGTCCCTGCCGTCGACGGAGTACGAGCGGATGCTGGCACCGACGGCCGTGATGACGGCGCGCTGGCCGCCGAGCTCGAGGACGTGCTGGCGGCCGGTCGGCAGGGGTGCGGTGAGGGTCGTGGACACGCTCACACGCTAGCGGGCCGGACCCAGGACCCGTGGGAACGAGGTCATGTGTCCGGCCCGGCGGTCAGGCGTCGGTGTCGTCATCCCGCATGCGGGACAGGACGACGAGGGTCGTTCCGCCGACCAGCGCGACGGCCCCCAGCACGAGCGCGGTGCGGGTCGAGAACCCGGTCGACGCGAGCCGGACGTGCGGCGCCGCCAGGACCTCGCTCGTGAACGGGGGATCCGTGGCGAGGAGCTCCGCGAAGGTCGTCGGGTGTGGAGTGACCGGTGTGGCGGGGTTCACCGGGGTCGCGGGGTCCACGGGTTCGACGGGCTCGACCGGTGTCACCGGCTCACCGGGCACTGTCGGGTCCACGGGCTCCACGGGTTCCACGGGTTCCACGGGTTCCACGGGCTCGATGGGGTCGATGGGGTCGATGGGGTCGACCGGCTCGACCGGCTCGACCGGCTCGACCGGCTCGACCGGCTCTGTCGGGTCCACGGGCTCGACGGGCTCGACGGGGTCGATGGGGTCGACGGGGTCGACCGGCTCTCCCGGCTCGACGGGGTCAACTGGCTCTGTCGGGTCCACGGGCTCGACGGGGTCGACGGGGTCGACGGGGTCCACCGGGTCGACCGGGTCGGTGCAGACCGGCGCCTGGCCGCCCTCACCGAAGTGCTCGTTGACGCCGCTGATCTGCACCCAGGTGACGCAGTGCCCGTCGGGGAACGCAGCCGCGAACGACGGGTGGTCGGCCCAGGCGTAGTAGTCCTTGCCGACGTACGCCGCACGGGGCCAGACCCCGTTGTGCGGCACGGACTGGTGCACGTTGAAGGTCCGCTGGCCGGAGCCGTCGAGCGCGGTCACGCGGTAGTTGAGGTGGCCGTTCGCCTCGAACGTGGTGCCCGCGGGGAGTGTCACGCCCTCGGCGGTGACCGTGTAGGGGGTCGGGCTGTCGGAGCCGCCGGCGTGTGCAGCCGTCGGGAGGAGGACGAGTGCCGCCGTCAGGGCAGCGGCACCGAGGGTGCGGGGGTGCATGGAGCTCCTTTCGGGCGCGCAACGGCGCCTCGAGGTGTGCGGAACGGGTGATGATGACGACGGCGGGAACCGGCGGGCCTCAGCTGGGGGCCCGGGTGGTGGAGTGGGACGGGTCGTCGACCGCGTCCGCTCTCTCCCTGCTCGCGTTATGACAATTGTCGCGTATCCGGTTGCCTCGGGCATGGGCCCGAGGTCCCACGCGGGTCCTTCGTGCGGGTGAACGGCGTCCTGTCTGTGGACAGCGTGGTGTGCGGCCCCGGCGTCGTCCCCTAGGGTTCCGGCCAGTGCAACCGGACATGACGGATGAACCGGACACCCATGACGCGAGGAGGGGACACCGGTGGACGGTGTGGCGATCCTCGAGACCGAGGTGCGCGAGCTCATCCGGCGGCGAGGGCTCGACCCGGTGCGGGACCGGCCGGGGGTCGTCGCGCTGGTCTCGGACGCCATCGCCGACTACGACGAGCGCTCGGTCGTCGGCGCCGTCCCGCCGCTCGTGGACGCGGTCGCGGCGCACAAGTCGGTGGTCGACGCGGTCGCCGGGCTCGGTCCGCTGCAGAAGTACCTCGACGACCCGGACGTCGAGGAGATATGGATCAACTCCCCGACGCAGGTGTTCGTCGCGCGGCGCGGGGAGGCCGAGCTGACCACGACCATCCTCACGGACGGCCAGGTCCGCGACCTCGTCGAGAAGATGCTCAAGGTCTCCGGGCGACGGCTGGACCTGTCCAGCCCGTTCGTCGACGCGAGCCTGCCGGGCGGGGAGCGGCTGCACGCGGTGATCCCGGACGTCACGCGGCGGCACTGGTCGGTGAACATCCGCAAGTACGTGGTCCGCGCGACGACGCTCGACGACCTCGTCGGCCTCGGCACCCTGACCCCGCACGCGGCGGCGTTCCTGCAGGCGTCCGTCCGGGCCGGGCTGAACGTGCTGGTGTCGGGAGGCACGCAGGCCGGCAAGACCACGATGCTCAACGCGCTCGCGGGCGCCATCCCTGCGCGCGAGCGGGTCATCACGTGCGAGGAGGTCTTCGAGCTGCGGCTCGTCGCGCGCGACTGGGTGGCCATGCAGTGCCGCCAGCCCAGCCTCGAGGGGACGGGGGAGATCCCGCTGCGGCGGCTGGTCAAGGAGGCGCTGCGGATGCGCCCCAACCGGCTGCTCGTCGGTGAGGTGCGGGAGGCGGAGGCGCTCGACCTGCTGATCGCGCTGAACGCGGGCGTGCCGGCCATGTGCACCATCCACGCGAACTCGGCGCGCGAGGCGCTGACCAAGCTCTGCACCCTGCCGCTGCTGGCGGGGGAGAACGTGTCCGATCGGTTCGTGGTGCCCACGGTCGCGTCCGCGGTGGATCTCGTGGTGCACCTGGACCTCGACGGCAGCGGGCGGCGGCTGGTGCGGGAGATCGTCGCGGTGCCGGGCCGCGTCGAGCAGGGGATCGTCGAGACCGCCGACATCTTCCACGCGCGCGACGGGCACCTGGCGCGGGCGGACGGCTACCCGCCGCACCCCGAGCGGTTCGCCCGGACGGGGACCGACCTGTCGGCGCTCCTGCGAGGTCGGGCCTGATGGGGGTCGTGGTCGGACTCCTGCTCGGGGCCGGGGTCGCGTGCATCTGGTGGTCGTTCTGGGCGGAGCCTCGGCGCCCCAGGTCGGCGCGCAGGGTCGGCTGGCACGCCCGCACGCAGGACACCCTCGTCCAGGCGGGAGTCACCGGCGTGACACCGCACGGGCTGCTGCTGACCAGCGTCCTGCTCGGGCTCGTCGTCCTGCTCGTCGGGACGGCGCTCACGCGGATCCCGTCGATCGCGCTCTGCTTCGCGGTGTTCGCGGCCATGGCTCCCTGGGCGGTCGTCCGCTCGCGCGCGCGTCGGCGGCGAGCCCGGCTCCGGCAGCTCTGGCCCGAGGTGGTCGACCACCTGGGCTCAGGCATCCGCGCGGGGCTGGCGCTGCCCGAGGCGGTCGCCCAGATCGGGGAGCGCGGTCCGGTCGAGCTGCGCGAGGCGTTCACCGCGTTCGCCGAGGACTACCGGGCGACGGGTCGATTCGGGGAGTGCCTCGACCTGCTCAAGGCCCGCCTCGCCGACCCGGTCGCCGACCGGATCATCGAGGCGCTGCGGCTGACCCGCGACGTCGGCGGCACGGACCTCGGTCGGCTGCTCCGCACCCTGGCATCGTTCCTGCGCGAGGACGTGCGGACGCGCGGTGAGCTCGAGGCGCGGCAGAGCTGGACCGTGTACGCGGCACGCCTCGCGGTCGCGGCTCCGTGGATCGTCCTCGCGCTCCTGGCCACCCGACCGGAGGCCGCGAGCGCCTACGACACCCCGGCCGGCTTCGCGGTCCTCGTCGTCGGCGGCGCGTGCACCGTGGTCGCGTACCTGGTCATGCTGCGCATCGCGCGGCTCCCCGACGACCCGCGGGTGCTGCGATGACCCCGATCGTCACGGGCGCGCTCATCGGGTTGCTCGGGGGACTCGGCCTGGTGATCGTCTGGCTCCGGCTGCGCGCCCGCCGCATCACGCTGGACCAGCGGCTCGCGCCCTACCTGCGACCGCAGCCCACGTCCTCGGGGCTGCTCCGGGCGCCCACCGTCCGGGGTCCGTTCGCCACGGTCGAGCGGCTCGTCGCCCCGGTGATGGCCGACGCCGTCCGGCTCGTCACCCGTCTGGGCTCGCCCACGTCGGAGCTGCGCCGCCGCCTGTCGCGCGCAGGCCGGCCGGAGACCGTGGAGCAGTTCCGTGCCGGGCAGGTGGTCTGGGGGGTCCTGGGCCTCGCCGGTGGCCTGGCGCTCGCGCTCCTCCTGGCGGCGACGCGGGGTGCGGGTGTCGTCGCGCTGGTCGTGCTGGTCGCGCTCTGCGGGCTGGTCGGCGTGCTCGCGCGCGACTGGGCGTTGACGCGGGAGCTGCAGGCGCGCGAGTCCCGGATGCTCACGGAGCTGCCGACGATCGCGGAGCTGCTCGCCCTCGCGGTCGGCGCCGGGGAGGGCGCGGTCGGCGCCCTGGAGCGGGTGGTGCGGAGCACGCACGGCGAGCTCTCGGCCGAGCTGGCCCGCACCCTCGCGGACGCGCGAGCGGGCGCACCACTGACCGTCGCGCTCGACAACCTGGCAGACCGGACCGGGCTCACCGCGCTCGCCCGCTTCGCGGAGGGCGTCGCCGTGGCGGTGGAGCGGGGCACGCCGCTGGCGGACGTGCTCCGGGCGCAGGCGCAGGACGTCCGGGAGGAGGGGCGCCGGACGCTGATGGAGACCGGTGGGCGCAAGGAGGTGCTGATGATGGTCCCGGTGGTCTTCCTGATCCTCCCGGTGACCGTCGTCTTCGCCGTCTTCCCCTCGACGGTGGTCCTGCGGGTCGGTCTGTGACCCGCGGGGGAACGTGGCACGGCGCCCGAGCGGCGTCCGACGAAGGGAGAACCGATGACGAGCGGCACCGAGAGCACGGACGACCGGCCGCCCTCGCGCACCGGCGCGCTGCTGTGGGGCTCGTTGGTGTGGGGCGCGACCGCGTGGGGCCGGGTCCAGAGGCGCGTCGCGGCCGGGGGCGCCGAGCGGGGCGACGTCCCGGGCTGGGTGCTGGTCACGCTCATGACGGCCGGGCTGGTGACCGCACTGTGGATCATCGCCGGGGACGCCCTGGGGCGGGTGTTCGAGGACGCCATCAACAGCGTCAAGGCGCCCTGACGTCGGACGCCGGATCCGCGATCGTCGACTTCGCGCTCGTCGGCGGGCTCGTGACGGTCCTGTTCGTCGCGGTGCTCCAGCTGACCATCGTGCTGCACGTGCGGAACACGCTGGTCGACTCGGCCTCCGAGGGTGCTCGCTACGGTGCGCTGGCGGGCCACGACCCCGGCGACGCGGCCGAGCGTTCGCGGGTCCTGATCGCGCAGTCGCTGTCGTCGGCGTACGCCCAGGGCGTGAGCGCGACGCGGACCACGCTGGACGGGCTCGAGGTCGTCGAGGTCCGGGTCGAGGCGCCGCTCCCTCTCGTCGGGCTCGTCGGCCCTGCCGGATCCCTCACGGTCCACGGCCACGCCCTGGTCGAGGTGCCGTGAACGACGAGGGCAGCTCGGTCGTCGAGTTCCTCGGGCTCTCGCTCGTCCTGCTGGTGCCGCTGGTCTACCTGGTGCTCGTGCTGGGCCGCATCGAGGCCGCGACGTTCGCCGCGGAGGGTGCCGCGCGCGAGGCGGCGCGCACGTACGTCGTCGCCGACCGTGCCGACGAGGGCGCCGAGCGCGCGGTCGCCGCGGTGGGGATCGCCCTGCGGGACCAGGGCTTCGACGACGACCCGGCCGAGGCCCTCACGCTCACCTGCTCGACGACGCCGTGCCTGGCGCCCGGCAGCGATGTCGCGGCCCGGATCGACGTGCGGGTGCCGCTGCCCTTCGTGCCGGGGTTCGTGCGCGACGTCGTCCCGCTCGAGGTGCCGGTGAGCGCCGAGCGGGTCGCGCCGGTGGACACGTACCGGGCGACGCGATGAGGGTCGGACCCGAGGACGACCGCGGCCAGGTGATGATCCTCACGCTCGGGTTCGTGGTGGTCGCCCTGCTGCTCATCACGGTCGTGGTGTCCGCCGCGGGCGTGCACCTGGAGCGCAAACGGCTGCTCGCGCTCGCGGACGTGCTCGCGCTCGAGGCGGCCGACGCGGTCGGCGACGACCAGTACTTCGCGCCGGACGCCGGCCAGGGGGACCCGGCGACGGAGGGGGTGCCGCTGACCGACGCGTCGGTGCGCGCCGCCGTCGACCGCTACCTGCGCGACAACCCGGACGCGGCTGCTGCGTGGGACGAGTTCGCCGTGCTCTCCGCGTCGACGACCGACGGCCGTTCGGCGCACGTGCAGCTCGGTGCGGTCGCCCGGCCGGTGCTGGTCAGCTGGGTGCTCGCGCCGTGGTCCGACGGGATCGCGCTCGAGGCGGAGTCGGTCGCGCGCGGCTCGTGACGGGTGCCCTCCGGGGGAGGAGCGGGGAGCGCGGACCCGGTAGCCTGGACGGTTGTGGCCACCACCGACTTCCCCACCGCAATCCGTGATCTGCGCACCACCCTGGGCACCATCCAGGCGGTGAGCGACCCGACCGCGCTCGAGGCCAAGGTGGCGCAGCTGTCGGAGCAGGCGTCGGCCCCCGACCTGTGGGACGACCCGGACGCCGCGCAGAAGATCACCAGCGCGCTCTCGGCGACGCAGGCGGAGCTGGACCGGATGAGCAAGCTCGACGGGCGGATCGACGACCTCGAGACGCTGGTCGAGATGGCCGCCGAGGAGGACGACGAGGACACGCTCGCCGAGGCCGAGGCCGACCTGCTGAAGATCAAGAAGGACCTGGGCGAGCTCGAGGTCCGCACGCTGCTGGCGGGGGAGTACGACCAGCGCGAGGCCGTGGTGACCATCCGCGCGGGTGCCGGTGGCGTCGACGCCGCGGACTTCGCGGAGATGCTCCTGCGCATGTACCTGCGCTGGGCCGAGCGGCACGGCTACCCGACCACCGTGCTCGACACGTCCTACGCGGAGGAGGCCGGCCTGAAGTCGGCGACGTTCGAGGTCAAGGTGCCGTACGCGTTCGGCAACCTGTCCGTCGAGGCCGGCACCCACCGGCTGGTCCGCATCTCGCCGTTCGACAACCAGGGCCGGCGCCAGACGAGCTTCGCGGCCGTCGAGGTGATCCCGCTCATCGAGTCGAACGACTCGATCGACATCCCCGAGTCGGAGATCAAGGTCGACGTCTTCCGCTCGTCGGGCCCGGGCGGCCAGTCGGTCAACACCACCGACTCGGCGGTCCGCATGACGCACATCCCGACCGGCATCGTCGTGTCGATGCAGAACGAGAAGTCGCAGATCCAGAACCGCGCCGCGGCGCTCCGGGTCCTGCAGTCCCGCCTCCTCCTGGTCCGCAAGGCAGAGGAGGACGCGAAGAAGAAGGCCCTCGCGGGCGACGTGAAGGCGAGCTGGGGAGACCAGATGCGCTCCTACGTCCTGCAGCCGTACCAGATGGTCAAGGACCTGCGCACCGAGCACGAGGTGGGCAACCCCGCGGCGGTCTTCGACGGCGACATCGACGACTTCATCGAGGCCGGCATCCGCTGGCGCCGGTCCCTCGACAACGCCTCTGCCTGATTCGCCTGTCTTCGGAGGCCGAAGTTATAGGTCCTAGGTCCTCCGGAAAACGCTCTCAAACCCCCGCAGGACACGGGTTGGTAACGGCACTTGCGCTTTCCTAGTCTTCAGGTCTTGAATTCAACCGACATGACCGGCCATCGGACCGGCAGGACCAGAGACGGTCCCGCTCGGGCCGCCGGGGCACAGATGCCCCGGCGCCGCAGGCCGGACGGTGCAACGAGAGAGCGGACAACGATGTCATTTGCATGGAAGAAGGTGGCCGTCGGCATCGCCACGGCTGGCCTGGTGATCGGCCTCTCCGCCTGCAGCCAGGAGCGGGACGCAGCTGACGAGCCCACGGGCAGCGCAGCGGCCGAGGACACCCTGATCGGCATCGCGATGCCGACCAAGAGCCTCGAGCGGTGGAACCGTGACGGTGCGCACCTCGAGGAGCTCCTCAAGGAGGCGGGCTACGAGACGACGCTGCAGTACGCCGACAACAAGGTGGACCAGCAGATCACCCAGCTCGAGAACATGATCAACCAGGGCGCGAAGGTCCTCGTGATCGCCTCGATCGACGGCACGGCGCTCGCGCCGGTCCTCGAGCAGGCCGCGACGAACGACGTTAAGGTCATCGCGTACGACCGCCTCATCAACGACACCCCGAACGTGGACTACTACGCCACGTTCGACAACGAGAAGGTCGGCACGCTCCAGGGCGAGTTCATCGTCGACGCTCTCGACCTCGAGAACGCCGCGGGCCCGTTCAACCTCGAGCCCTTCGCCGGCTCGCCGGACGACAACAACGCGAAGTTCTTCTTCTCCGGTGCGTGGGACATCCTCCTGCCCTACGTGGAGTCCGGGAAGCTCGTCGTCCCGTCGGGCAAGGCGCCCGCGAGCAACGACGACTGGGCCAGCATCGGCATCCAGGGCTGGGGCTCCGACACCGCCCAGGCCGAGATGGAGAACCGCCTGAACTCGTTCTACGGCGGCGGCCAGAAGGTCAACGTCGTCCTGTCGCCCAACGACTCGCTCGCGCTGGGCATCGCCCAGGCGCTCGAGGGCGCGGGCTACGCCCCGGGTCCGGACTACCCGGTGCTGACCGGGCAGGACGCCGACCAGGCGAACGTGCTCAACATGCTGGCTGGCAAGCAGTCCATGTCGGTCTGGAAGGACACCCGCGCGCTGGGTGACCAGGTCGCCAAGATGATCCAGCAGATCGTCGACGGCGACACGGTCGACGTCAACGACGAGGAGACCTACGACAACGGCAACAAGGTCGTCCCGACGTACCTCCTGGACCCGCAGGTCGTCACGCCGGACACCGTCGAGTCGGTGCTCGTCGAGTCCGGCTTCTACGAGGCCTCCGACCTGGGTCTCTGACCCACTCGGAGAGTGCTGCTGACCGCCGGTCCGTGCGAACACCTGCACGGGCCGGCGCTCGGCGGCCCGCCTGACGACACACCTGTGAGGAAGCATGAGCACTGACCACATCCTCGAGATGCGGGACATCACGAAGCGGTTCCCCGGAGTCATCGCGCTGCAGGACGTGAACCTGTCGGTCCGCGCCGGCGAGATCCACGCGATCTGCGGCGAGAACGGCGCTGGAAAGTCCACCCTCATGAAGATCCTGTCGGGCGTCTACCCGCACGGGACCTACGAGGGGGAGATCGTCCTGAGCGGCGAGCCCGTCGAGTTCCGCGGCATCCGCGACTCGGAGCGCCACGGCGTCGTCATCATCCATCAGGAGCTCGCGCTGAGCCCGTTCCTGTCGATCGCCGAGAACATCTTCCTCGGCAACGAGCAGGCGGAGCGGGGCGTCGTCGACTGGAACAAGACCAACTCGGAGGCCGCCAAGCTCCTCGCCCGCGTGGGCCTGGACGAGCGTCCCGACACCAAGATCGTGGACATCGGCGTCGGCAAGCAGCAGCTCGTGGAGATCGCGAAGGCGCTCTCCAAGGAGGTCAAGCTGCTCATCCTCGACGAGCCCACCGCGGCGCTGAACGACGAGGACAGCGCTCACCTGCTCGGCCTGATCCGGAGCCTCAAGGAGCACGGGATCACGTCGATCATCATCAGCCACAAGCTCAACGAGATCGAGGCGGTCGCCGACACCACGACGATCATCCGCGACGGCAAGACCATCGAGACCCTCGAGATGCACGGGGACGACGCGGTCACCGAGGAGCGGATCATCCGTGGGATGGTCGGCCGTTCGCTCGACAACCGGTTCCCCGACCACGTCTCCACGATCGGTGAGGAGGTGCTCCGGATCGAGGAATGGACGGTGCACCACCCGATCGACCAGGCGCGCAAGGTGGTCGACAACGCGTCGATCGACGTGCGCCGCGGGGAGATCGTCGGCATCGCCGGCCTCATGGGCGCGGGCCGCACGGAGCTCGCGATGAGCCTGTTCGGGCGCAGCTACGGTGCACGGATCTCCGGCCGGGCCTTCAAGGACGGCAAGCAGGTGGAGCTGCGCAACGTGGGTGCGGCCATCAGGCACGGCATCGCGTACGCGACGGAGGACCGCAAGCGGTTCGGCCTCAACCTCATCGACACCATCCAGCACAACGTCTCGGCGTCCGCGCTGGGCAAGCTCGCACGCTGGGGTGTCGTCGACCGGACCGCCGAGGAGAAGGTCGCCGAGCAGTACCGACGCGACCTCAACATCAAGACGCCGACGGTCTCCGCCCTCGTGGGCAAGCTGTCCGGCGGCAACCAGCAGAAGGTCGTGCTGAGCAAGTGGATCTACGCCGATCCCGACGTGCTCATCCTCGACGAGCCCACCCGAGGTATCGACGTGGGCGCCAAGTACGAGATCTACACGATCATCAACCGGCTCGCGGACGAGGGGAAGGGCGTCATCGTCATCTCCTCTGAGCTGCCCGAGCTGATCGGCATCTGCGACCGCATCTACGCCCTCAGCCAGGGCCGTGTGACGGGCGAGGTCGCCCGCGCCGATGCCACGCAGGAGCGCCTCATGCAGTACATGACCATGGAGAAGGACGTGACCCCCCGATGACTACCGACCTCAACCCCGCCCCTGCAGCGCCTCCGGGAGCTCAGGCCCGCGTGCCGCTCGGACAGCGGATGGCCGGCCTCGGCGGCAACGCGCGCCAGTACGGCATCTTCGGCGCGCTCGTCGTGATCGTGCTGCTCTTCCAGGTGCTGACCGACGGCAAGCTGCTGCTCGCCAACAACGTCGCGGCGCTGTTCCAGCAGAACGCCTACGTGATGATCCTGGCCATCGGCATGGTCATGGTCATCGTCGCCGGGCACATCGACCTGTCGGTCGGCTCCGTGGTCGCGTTCGTCGGTGGCATCGTCGCCGTGAGCATGCGAGACATGGGGCTGCCCTGGCTGGTCGCCGTCCTGCTCGGGCTCGCGGTCGGCGGTGTCGTCGGCGCGTGGCAGGGGTACTGGGTCGCGTACGTCGGGATCCCGGCGTTCATCGTGACGCTGGCCGGCATGCTCATCTTCCGCGGGCTCGCGCTCGTCATCGTCGGTGAGACCGTCGCCGGCCTGCCGTCGCAGTTCATCGCGATCTCGAAGGGGTCGCTGCCGAACTTCTTGGGCTATGCCAACAACATGGACGTCGTCACGATCGTCATCGGCATCCTGGCCATCGGGGCGATCGTGGTCTCGCAGGTCCGAGCCCGCCGTTCGCTGCGCAAGCACGAGCTGTACGTCGAGCCGGTGGGCCTGTTCGCCACCAAGCTCGCGCTCGTGTCGATCGGTATCGGCGTCCTCACGGTCATCCTGTCGTTCTCCGCGGGCGGCACGCCGACCGTGCTCGTGATCGTCGGGGTGCTCATCGTCGCCTACACGTTCCTCATGGGGCGCACGGTGTTCGGCCGGCACATCTACGCGATCGGCGGCAACCGCCTCGCCGCGAGCCTGTCGGGCGTGGACACCCGTCGGGTCGACTTCTGGATCTTCGTCAACATGGGTGTGCTCGCCGGAGCGGCCGCGATCGTCACCACGGCCCGCGCCGGTGCCGCCATCGCGTCGGCCGGGCAGAACTTCGAGCTCGATGCCATCGCCGCGTGCTTCATCGGTGGCGCCGCCGTCACGGGCGGCATCGGCCGGATCTCGGGAGCGATCGTCGGTGCGCTCATCATGGGCGTGCTCAACATGGGCCTGTCGATCCTGTCGGTCGACCCGTCCTGGCAGATGGCGATCAAGGGCCTCGTGCTCCTGTTCGCCGTGGCGTTCGACCTGATCAACAAGCGTCGGGCGGGGACGCGCTAGCGAGGCGATGAATCGATGGACGACGAGTTGCACTAGGTTCGCACGGTGAGCAGGCGAGCACCCGCAGCCGGCTCCCAGTCGTCCCTGCGCGACGCGAACCGCAACCTCGTCGTCGAGACGGTCAAGCGGTACGGCGGGCTCACGCAGGTCGAGCTCGCCGAGGCAACAGGTCTGTCGCAGGCGACGGTGTCGACGATCGTCCGGGAGCTCCTGGCTGCCGGCGTCGTCGACACCGCCACGACCACCCGCAGCGGGCGGCGTGCCCAGATGGTCACGCTCGCCCGCCGCGTCGGTCTGGCGGCCGGCGTGCAGATCGGGCACCGGCACCTGCGGCTGGTGCTCGGGGACTTCAGCCACCAGGTCATCGCGGAGCAGACCCTCCCGCTGCCGGCGGACCACCGGGTGGACACGAGCCTGGACCGCGTGGCCCTGCTCGTCGTCGACCTGGTCGAGCGGGTGGGGGCCTCGCTCGACGACGTCGTCGGGCTGGGTGTGGGCCTTCCCGCGCCGGTCGACGTGTCCACGGGCATGGTCTCGGTGCGCGGCATCATGCCCGGCTGGGACACCGTGCACATCGGCCAGGTGCTCTCCAAGCGGCTGGGCCGGCCGGTGTACGTGGACAACGACGCCAACCTCGGCGCGATCGCCGAGAGCACGCTCGGTGCGGCGCGGCAGTACAGCGACAGCGTGTTCGTGCGCGCGTCCTACGGCACTGGTGCCGGGATCGTCATCAACGGCCAGGT
Source organism: Cellulomonas sp. P1_G12_2 (assembly GCF_056405535.1). Lineage (NCBI taxonomy): Bacteria > Bacillati > Actinomycetota > Actinomycetes > Micrococcales > Cellulomonadaceae > Cellulomonas > Cellulomonas sp. P1_G12_2. Next base: position 1,406,093 of record NZ_JBFUBX010000001.1, read on the forward strand.
CCATCGAGGCGTCGCCGGCACCGCGGGCGAGATCGGGCACGTGCAGGTCGCGTTCCCGGGCGAGCTGTGCCGGTGCGGCAACCGCGGCTGTCTCGACACCGTCGTCGGCGCCTCGGCACTCATCGACCGGCTCCGCGTGAGCTCCGGTCCGCTGGCGCTGCGCGACGTGGTGCAGCGCGCGATCGACGGCGACGAGCGCTGCGGCAAGGTGGTCGCGGAGGCCGGCGCCATGATCGGGATGGTCGTCGCGGGGCTCGGCGTCGCGGTCAACCCGCAGCTGGTCGTCGTGGGCGGCGAGCTGGCGGAGACGGGGGAGCTGCTGCTGCGGCCCCTGCGCGAGGCCGTCCGCAGGAACGTGCTGCTGAACCAGATCGCCCCGCTCGAGGTCGTCGCCGCCTCGCTGGGGTCCCGGGCCGAGGTGATCGGCGCCCTGGTGCTGGCCCTCCAGTCGACCGCCCTGCCGCTCCGCGTCGACGACGACCAGACGCCGGTCGGGGTCGGAGCGGCGCAATGACGCGATCGACGCCTCACATGGTGGAAGATTCACTGCACGTGTCACGTGCCCGACGGGGAGCAGGTGAGAGGCGATGAGCACGGCCAATGACGTGCCCCTGCTGTCGCTGAGGGGTCTGGGCAAGCGTTTCGGTGCGGTGGAGGCGCTGGTCGACGTCGACCTCGACGTCTACGCGCACGAGGTCGTCGCGCTCGTCGGCGACAACGGCGCCGGGAAGTCGACGGTCGCCAAGATGATCTCGGGCGTGCTCGTCCCGGACACGGGGCTCATCGAGATCGCCGGCGAGACGGTCACCATCCCGTCGCCCATCGCGGCGCACGCGCTCGGCATCGCGACGGTGTTCCAGGAGCTGGCGCTGGCCGACAACCTGGACGTGACCTCGAACCTGTTCCTCGGCCGCGAGCTGCACAGAGGTCGGGTGCGGGACGACGAGACCATGGAGCAGATCGCCCGGAAGGTCCTGCGCGACCTGAACAGCCGGATCCCGTCGGTCAAGTCGCCGCTGTCCACGTTGTCCAAGGGGCAGCGCCAGTCCGTCGCGATCGCCCGCACGCTGATCGGCAGGCCCAGGATCGTGGTGCTCGACGAGCCGACGGCCTCGCTGTCGGTGTCGCAGACCGCCGAGGTGCTCACGCACATCGAGCGCCTGCGCGACCTCGGGCTCGCCGTCGTCCTCATCAGCCACAACATGAACGACGTCCGCGCGGTGTCCGACCGGATCGTCGTGCTCCGGCACGGCCGCAACAACGGGGTGTTCGACGCCGCGACGGTCAGCCACGAGGCGATCCTCGCCGCGATCACCGGCGCGCCGCCGACCCGCGAACCGGACCCGAGGGCGTTCCTGCCGACCCTGCACTGACGGGCGTTTCGCGGGCTTTGCCCGACCTGTCCGGGGGCCGCTGCAGTTCACAGGTTCCCCTGCGGCGTGTCACCACCGGGTGGGGGTGGGTCCGTTGCCTACTCTCGACAAGGCCAGCAGTAGTGCCCGTGCGTGAAGTCCATCCCCGAACCTGGCCCCTTCGAGCACCGTGATCAGATTCGAGAATGTCACCAAGGTCTACGCCCGCGGCGCACGACCGGCGCTGGACCGCGTGTCCCTGGATGTCGAGCGGGGCGAGTTCGTCTTCCTCGTCGGCGCGTCCGGGTCCGGCAAGTCCACGTTCCTGCGCCTCGTGCTGCGCGAGGAGCGGGCCTCCGCCGGCCGCGTGTTCGTCGCCGGCAAGGAGCTGGGCACGCTGTCGTCGTGGAAGGTGCCGACGCTGCGCCGCCAGATCGGCGCCGTGTTCCAGGACTTCCGCCTCCTGCCCAACAAGACGGTGTTCGAGAACGTGGCGTTCGCGCTCCAGGTGATCGGCAAGCCACGGCACCACATCCTCACCACCGTGCCGGACACGCTCGAGATGGTCGGCCTGGCCGGCAAGGAGAAGCGTCGTCCGCACGAGCTGTCCGGCGGCGAGCAGCAGCGCGTGGCCATCGCGCGCGCGTTCGTCAACCGCCCGAACATCCTGCTGTGCGACGAGCCCACGGGAAACCTCGACCCGACGACGTCCCTGGGGATCATGCGCCTGCTCGACCGGATCAACCGCACGGGCACCACGGTCGTGATGGCGACGCACGACGACGAGATCGTCGACCAGATGCGCAAGCGCGTCATCGAGCTGTCCACCGGCGCGATGGTGCGTGACCAGTCGCGCGGCGTCTACGGGTCGGACCGCTGATGCGCCTCCAGTTCATCCTCTCCGAGATCGGCCTGGGCCTTCGTCGCAACCTCTCGATGACGATCTCCGTCATCCTCGTGACCTTCGTGTCGCTCACCTTCGTCGGCGCCGCCGCACTGCTGCAGACGCAGATCGGCAAGATGAAGGACGACTGGTACGACAAGGTCGAGGTCTCGGTCTTCCTCTGCCCGCAGAACTCCACGGAGCCCACCTGCGCGAGCGGCGAGGTGACCGACGAGCAGAAGGCCGACATCCAGGCGGCGCTCGCGTCGCCCGAGGTCAAGCCGTACGTCGAGAAGGTCTACACCGAGACCAAGGAACAGGCGTTCGCGGCCTTCCAGGAGCAGTTCAAGGACCAGTTCTGGGCGTCGGCCGCGACGGTCGACGACATGAACTCCTCCTACCGGATCAAGCTCACCGACCCCGAGCAGTACCCGGTGGTCGCCGAGGTGGTCTCGGGGCGGCCCGGCGTCGAGGAGGTCAAGGACCAGCAGCGGCTGTTCGACCGGCTCTTCTCGGTGCTCAACAACGCGACCCTGCTGGCCGGTGGGCTCGCCGCGGTGATGCTCCTGGCCGCGGTGCTGCTCATCACGACGACCATCCGGCTGTCCGCGCTGAGCCGTCGTCGCGAGACGGGGATCATGCGCCTGGTCGGGGCGTCGACCGTGTTCATCCAGCTGCCGTTCATGCTCGAGGGCGCGATCGCCGCGACGATCGGCGCCCTGCTGGCCGTCGGTGCGCTGTGGCTCGGCGTCGGCTACCTGATCGACGACTGGCTCGGTGAGCAGGCGGCGTGGATCCCGTACGTGAACACGTCCGACGTGCTCGCCGTGGCACCCATCCTCATCGCGGTGGCGATCCTGCTCGCCGCGATCTCGTCCCTGGTCACTCTCAGCCGCTACACGAAGGTGTGATCGTGCGCCGTCTGCGGATGCCCGCGTTCCTCGTCGTGCTCGTCCTCATGGTCACCGCGCTCTTCACCGCGCCGGCCTACGCCGACAAGATCGACGACCGGCGCAAGGCAGCCGAGGCGCAGAAGGCCGCGATCGCGAAGGCGCGCGACGACACCGAGGCCGCGATGGAGGGCGTCGACGCCAACCTCCAGGCCCTGGCGATGCAGCTGGCGGACACGCAGGCGAAGATCCCCGCCGCGCAGGCCGTGCTCGACGAGGCCAAGGCGGCGCTGGAGAAGGCGCAGCGCGAGGCGGCGATCATCGCGGCCCGGCTGGTCGACGCCGAGGACCAGCAGGCGACGATCACCACGACGATCACGCAGGACGCCGAGTACGCCGCGCAGATGCGCGCCGCGATCGGTCAGATGGCCCGCGAGGCGTACAAGGACGGCGGCGGCGTCTCCGGCGTCGACGTCATCCTGGACGCGCAGAGCACCGACGACTTCGTGCAGCGGTACGGCCTCATGGCGACGGCGCTGCGCACGCAGGCGCAGATCCTCGACCAGCTCCGGGCGGCCGAGTCGGCCAACAAGAACGCCGAGGCGCGCCTCGGCGCGGTCAAGGAGAAGATCGCCCAGCTCAAGGCGGAGGCCGACCAGAAGGTGGTCGAGGCCGACGCGGCCAAGGCGGCCGCGGCCGCGGCGAAGGCGTCGCTGGACGCCCTGCTCGCGCAGCAGGTGCAGCAGCAGGCGTCCCTGGACGCCCAGCGCGCGGCCCTAGAGGCGCAGCTGGCACAGGCCGACGCCGAGGCGGCAGCGATCCAGAACGAGCTCCAGGCCGCGATCGCCGCCCAGAAGGCCCGCGACGCCGCAGCCGGCAAACCGCACGGCCCGGCCGGTCCCATCGGCAACGCCCTGTTCGGCAACCCGACCAGCGTCAACCCGATCTACGTGACCTCCGAGTACGGCATGCGGTTCCACCCGACGCTGCACTACACGCGACTGCACGCCGGCATCGACCTGCGCACCTACTGCAACACCCCGATCTATGCCGGCCGTTCGGGCACGGTCACGTGGGCCAAGGCGCGGTACGGCTTCGGCAACCAGGTGATGATCGACAGTGGGTTCGTCAACGGGAACGCCCTGTCGGCCAGCTACAACCACCTCACCAGCTTCGCGGTCAGCTCCGGGCAGACGGTCGAGCGGGGCCAGCTGATCGGGCGGTCCGGCAACACCGGCACGTCGGCCGCCTGCCACCTGCACTTCGAGGTCTATGTGAACGGCGGGACCGTGAACCCTCGCCCGCTCCTCGGTCTCTGATTTCGGATGGCGCCCGGCAGGTAGTCTCGACCCGCACCATTCGCGCGCTAAGGAACGAGGTTCGACCACCGTGGCCAAGGATGTCGGGCGCAAGGTCGTCGCCTCGAACCGGAAGGCCCGGCACGACTACGTCATCGAGGACGTGTTCGAGGCCGGCATGGTGCTCAGCGGCACCGAGGTCAAGGCGCTGCGGATGGGCCGGGCCTCGCTGGTGGACGGCTGGTGCGAGGTGACCAACGGCGAGCTGTGGCTCGAGGGCGTGCACATCCCCGAGTACTCGCAGGGCACCTGGACCAACCACGCGCCCCGCCGCAAGCGGAAGCTGCTGCTGCACCGCTCGGAGATCGACCGCCTCGAGTCCCGCACGCGGGAGAAGGGGCAGACGATCATCCCGCTGTCCCTGTACTTCCTCGACGGCCGCGCCAAGGTGGAGATCGCGCTGGCCCGCGGCAAGCGCGAGTGGGACAAGCGGCAGGCGCTGCGCGAGCGGCAGGACAACCTCGAGGCCACCCGGGCCATCCGCGAGAAGCGCGACCTGTGAGGGCCCTGCGCGCGGTCCTGCTGGCACTCGGTCTCGTCGTCGCCCTGACGGCCGCTGCCGTCCCCGACCAGACGAGCGGCCGGGAGATCACGCGGTACGACGTCACAGCCTCCCTGGCCGTCGACGGCACCATGCGGGTCACGCTCGACTTCGACTTCGACTTCGGCGACGACCCCGGTCACGGACCGTTCCTCAGCCTGCCGACGAGGGTCTACTACGACGAGACGCTGGATCGCGCGTTCGAGTACACCGACATCTCGGCGTCGTCTGCTTCTGGAGCGCCGGACCAGGTGAACGAGGAGTCCACCGGCAGCGCGCTGATCCTGCGCATCGGCGACGAGGACATCGACGACGTCTCCGGCGTGCAGACGTACCACGTGGAGTACACGGTCGACGGGTTGCTCAACCCCGCGAACGAGCAGCACTCCGGCGACGAGCTCTACTGGAACGTCATCGGCGCCGGCTGGGAGATCCCGCTGGGCGACCTGACGGTGGCGGTCGACGGGCCCGCCGCGGTCGAGGGTGCCGTCTGCTTCGCCGGACCGTACGGGTCCACCACCGGGTGCACCTCGTCCACGTTCTCCGGTTCGACCTCCTCCTTCACGCAGGACCTGGTGCCCCTGGGCGACGAGTTCTCCACCGTGACCGGCTGGCCGGCCGGGACGTTCCCCGGGGTGGAGCCGATCCTCGTCGACAAGCCCGACCCGCTGGCCCCCGTGCGGCCGACCTCCGCGTTCGGGATCGTCGCCCTGCTGGTGCTCGTCGGCGGCGGCGTCCTGGCCTTCCTCCGGGTGCGCCGGGTGGGCCGCGACAAGGCCTACCTCGGACTGACCCCGGGGCTGCGTCCCGCCGACAACCAGCCGGGCGCGGCGACGGGCTTCCGCGATCGTCGCGAGGTCGTCTCCGTGCAGTTCCAGCCGCCCGCGGGCGTGCGACCGGGGGAGATGGGCACGCTCCTTGACGAGAAGGCCGACCCCGTCGACGTCACCGCCACGCTGGTGGACCTGGCCGTGCGGGGCTGGCTGCGCATCGAGGAGGTGCCGCGGTCCAACCCGAAGAAGAAGGCCAAGGACTGGACCCTGGTGCAGCTGAAGAACAAGGACGGCTCGCTGCTGCCGTACGAGGACGAGCTGCTGTCCTCGATCTTCGCCGCCTCGACGTCGGTCAAGCTCTCCGACCTGAAGACCACGTTCGCCGCCTCGATGGCCAAGGTCCAGGACGGCCTCTACGACCATGTGACTGCCTCAGGCTGGTTCCGGGCGAACCCCAAGCACGTCCGCGCCAGGTGGTACGGCGCCGGGATCGCGCTCGCCATCCTCGGCGTGATCCTGACGTTCGCCGTGTTCGGCGCCGGCCTGTCCGTGGGCGGGCTCGCGCTGGTGCCGATCGCGCTGGTCGTCGTGGGCATCCTCGTCACGCTCCTGGGCAAGGCCGCCCCCGCCCGCACCGAGGACGGCACCGCCGTGCTGGCGCAGTCCCTCGGGTTCCGCCGCTACCTGGCCACCGCCGAGGCGAACCAGCTGCGGTTCGAGGAGGGCGAGGACATCTTCAGCCGGTACCTGCCCTACGCGATCGTGTTCGGGCTGGCTGACCGGTGGGCGCGCGTGTTCTCCGAGCTCGCTGCTCAGGGTCGTTTCGTGGATCAGCCGGGCTGGTACGTCGGCGGCTACTACCCGGGAGCGAACATCTACTGGGCGACCGCGTTCGCGTCGTCGCTGGACCGGTTCCAGTCCGTGGCGACCGAGGCGATCTCCGCGCCGACCCCCGGTTCGTCGGGCGGGTCCGGGTTCAGCGGCGGGTTCTCCGGCGGTGGCGTCGGCGGCGGTGGGGGTGGGGGCTGGTAAGACTGGTGGCCATGAAGCTGCCGGTGATGCCGCCCGTGGACCCGATGCTCTCCAAGTCGGCGCCGTCCATCCCGCCCGGGAAGCTGTACGAGCCCAAGTGGGACGGGTTCCGCGCGATCGTGTTCCGCGACGGGGATTCTGTTGAGATCGGCTCGCGGAACACCAAGCCGATGCAGCGGTACTTCCCGGAGATCGTTGCTGCGGTGCTGTCCTACCTGCCTGAGCGGTGTGTGGTCGACGGCGAGATCATCGTGCCGTCGTCGTCGCACAGCGGGCTCGACTTCGACGCGCTGCTGCAGCGGGTGCACCCGGCGGAGTCGCGCGTGCGGCTGCTCTCCGTCGAGACGCCCGCGCTGCTGGTGCTCTTCGACGTGCTTTCCGTTGGCGACGAGGACCTCATGTCTCGGCCCTTCTCGGAGCGGCGTGCGGTGCTCTCGTCGTTGGTCACGCCGGGCGGACCGATCTCGATCACCGCCCAGACGTCGTCCCTCGATGTCGCGACGCAGTGGTTCTCGCAGTTCGAGGGCGCGGGGCTGGATGGCGTCGTCGCCAAGGACCCCGCGGGGTTGTACGAGCCCGGCAAGCGGACGATGCAGAAGATCAAGCACGAGCGGACCGCCGACTGCGTGGTCGCCGGGTACCGGCCGCACAAGTCCGGCGACGACGCCGTCGGGTCGCTGCTGCTGGGGCTGTACAACTCCTCCGGAACGCTCGCGTCCGTGGGTGTGGCGGCATCGTTCCCGATGGCGCGTCGCCGGGAGCTGGTGACGGAGCTCGCGCCCCTGGTGGTGCCGCTGGAGGGGCACCCGTGGGACTACTCCGCACTCGGCCGGACGCCTCGGGAGGCGGCGGGGAGCCGCTGGTCCGCGGGGAAGGACCTGTCGTTCGTGCCCCTGTCGCCGACCCTGGTGGTCGAGGTCGCCTACGACCACATGGAGGGCGACCGGTTCCGGCACACCGCGCAGTTCCGCCGCTGGCGCCCGGACCGGGACCCGTCGTCGTGCACCTACGCGCAGCTCGAGGAGCCGGTGTCGTACGCGCTGAAGGACGTGCTGGCGACCAGCTGATCCTCACTTCCGCGGTGACGCCGCCGATGTGTCGGTCGACGGTTGGCCGAACTTGAGCGAAGGCAGTGCCGCGTGCGCGTTTCGAGCGTTGTCCCGACGGGTGTCGAGCGCACCTTCGGCGACGACGAGATCATCGTGTCCAAGACCGACGCCAAGGGTCGGCTCACGTACGCCAACCCGGTGTTCCTGCGCGTGTCGGGGTATGCCGAGGCCGGCCTGATCGGGAAGCCGCACAGCGTGATCCGCCACCCCGACATGCCCCGCATCATCTTCAAGGTCATGTGGGAGACCATCGAGGCGGGCCAGGAGATCTTCGCGTACGTGAACAACCTCGCCGCCGACGGCGCCCACTTCTGGGTGTTCGCGCACGTCACGCCGTCGCGGACGGCCTCCGGGTCGCTCGTCGGCTACCACTCCAACCGCCGTCTCCCGGACCGCGGCGCGGTCCGCGCGGCCGACGCGCTGTACCGCCGCCTGCGCGCCGAGGAGGCGAAGCACGCGAGGCCGACTGACGCGATGCGGGCCTCCGGCCTGCTGCTGGAGGCCGAGCTGGCGACGCGGGAGATGACCTACGACGAGCTCGTGTGGAGCCTCGCGACGACCGACGAGCTGGTGACCCGATGAGGCGCACCCAGGTCGAGACGCCCGACACCGGCGAGCTCGACAGCTACCGCCGCGCCGTCGCCGCCCTGTCCGCCGCGTTCGCGCGCGTGGCCGACGGCGACCTCGAGGTGCGCGTCGACCCCCTGGACGGTCCGCCCGAGCTGGCCGCCCTGCGCGACGACGTCAACCGCAGCCTCGACGTCATGGACGCGTTCGTCCGCGAGTCGGGTGCATCGCTCACCGCAGCCGCCGAGGGTCGGTTCCACCGGCAGTTCCTGGTGCGCGGCATGCCGGGCACGTTCCGCGACGGGGCGCAGCGCATCAACACCGCGCGCGACACCATGGAGCTCTCCGCCGCGTCGCTGGCGGAGCAGACCTCCACCCGCCAGCTCATGGTGGACAAGGCGGTCGAGGTGTCGGTGCACGTCGCGGCCGCCTCGACCGAGCTGGGCGCGTCCGCTCAGGTGCTCGCTGAGTCGGCGCAGGCGGGGGTCGACGAGGCCACCGCGGCCCTGAGCACCGTCGAGGCGCTCGAGCAGTCGGCCCAGGAGATCCAGCAGGCCGTGCGGCTCATCAAGAACGTCGCCTCGCAGACGCGCCTGCTGGCCCTCAACGCCACCATCGAGGCGGCCCGCGCCGGGGAGTTCGGGCGCGGCTTCGCCGTGGTCGCCGCCGAGGTCAAGACCTTGGCCGACGAGTCCGCGCGCTCGTCCGACGACATCACCGCCCAGGTCGACGCGTCCCGCGCCGCCACCGACCGGGCCGTCCAGGCCATCGGCCGCGTCTCGGGCGCGATCCACGAGATGAACGACCAGGTGGGCGGGATCGCCCAAGCGGCCGGAGGACCCCAGGGCCTGTCGGAGCTGGCCGAGATGCTGCACGGCGACATCTCGCAGTTCGCCGCCCAGCACTGAGGTCCACAGGCTGCGCACGGGAACACTCCAGCGACCTCTCGGGTCCGGGGCGTTCTCTGGTCCTTGACGGCGCCAGACGGGGGCCGTCGGGGAGGTCAGAGCCATGGACGAGCAGCAGGTTTCGGGAGCGTCGGACGCTCCTGTGGAGGGGTCGGGGGCTTCGGTGCCGGAGGGCGTGGGGTCCTCGTCGGCAATCGGCGGTGTCGCCGTCCCGACGAAGCCCGTCGTCCGTCGCGGCCTCGCCTTCGGTGCCGCGGGTGGCGCACTCGCCCTCGGCCTGCTGGCCGGTGGGGTGACCGGCGGCCTGATCGCCGCGGCCCAGGCGTCGTCCGACACCGACAACGCGGCGGCGTCGACGGTCGAGGGGGCGGCGTACGAGCCGCCGACGGCCGAGGTTCCGTCGTTCGTCCCGCCGTCCTGGGGCAGTTCTCCGTCCACCTCTGACCAAGCGGCCGCCAGTGAGGCGAGCGCGGATCAGCAGGTCGGCGTCGTCACCATCACCACGACCCTCGGCTACCAGAACGCGTCGGCGGCGGGCACCGGCATGGTGCTGACGGCGAACGGGCTGGTGCTCACCAACAACCACGTGATCGAGGGCTCGACGTCCATCGAGGTGACCATCGAGTCGACCGGTGCTTCGTATGTCGCCACCGTCGTCGGCACCGATGCCTCGTCGGACGTCGCGCTCCTGCAGCTCGAGGGCGCATCGGGGCTGGCCACGGTCGCCCTGGACGACGACAGCGGCGCGACGGTCGGCGACGCGGTGACGGCGGTCGGCAACGCGGAGGGCGGGGGAGACCTGCTTGCGGCGGTCGGCAGCGTGACCGCGCTGGACCAGACGATGACGGCGTCGACGGACGGCTCGTCGGCCGAGACCCTCTCCGGGTTGATCGAGTTCTCCGCGGCTGTCGTGCCCGGCGACTCGGGCGGCCCGGTGTTCGACGACGAGGGCGAGGTCATCGGCATGACGACCGCCGCCTCCAGCAGCACCGTGGACACGGTGGCGTTCGCGATCGACATCGAGGACGCGCTGGTGATCGCGAACCAGATCCAGTCCGGGGTCGCCTCCGACACCGTGACGATCGGGTACCCGGCGTTCCTGGGGATCTCGGTGGCCCCGGATGGTTCGGTCGCTGGAGTGCTGGAGGGCACGCCGGCCGCATCCTCTGGTCTCGCGGCCGGCGACGTGATCACCGCGGTGGACGGTGTCGCGGTTTCCTCGGCGTCATCCCTCTCCGACCTGCTCGCCACCTACTCGCCTGGCGACACCGTGACCCTGACCTGGACGGTTGCGTCCTCTGGTGCCTCGGCGTCCGCGCCGGTCACCCTGATCGCCGGACCGGCCGACTGACCGGAATGAGGACGACCAGCCTGCCGTTGAGAGGTAGGCTGGTCGGACTGGCTCCGGCCGGTGCTTGATAACTGAACATGGGGGTGATCGGTTTCGACGGTGATCGTCGAACCAGGAGAAGCGGGTCGAGGACGCACGGTTATCTCGTCAACGCTCCGTGCAAACCAATAGGTGCCAATACAAACCGCACCGACTTCGCCCTCGCCGCCTGAGCGAGTCCCGAAGTCCGTTGGCCTGAGTACGCTCTCGACTCAGTAACCAGCGTCATCTAGAGAGCCACTGCTGGTAATCGTCGTCAGTGCGATTGCCGGGACTTTTAGCTGACTGAGCCCGTCCACGGCTTGCCTGTGTGACCGTGGGGGCCGAGAAAATCACAGCAGGCTGCACCCGGAGAATCCCTGGTACTGCGTCACCGGACGCGGGTTCGATTCCCGCCACCTCCACCCATCTGACCTGGGGAAACGCAGGTCGTGTTGACACGAATCTAGCCTTCCGTTGACACGGGGGGCTATTTTCGTATCCATGGCCTCCATTCGTGAGCGGGTAAGGGCCGACGGGACACGGTCGTTCGCGGTGCTGTGGCGCGACCCGGACACGAAGCGGCAGAGCTCGCTGACCTATGACGACGAGAACGACGCCCGCGTCGCGAAGCACCTCCTCGAGGTGACCGGTGGGCACACTGACGAGGCTGCCCGGATAGCGGACTCAGTCCGACATCGCGGTCCGTCGGTCGAGGAGGCGATCTCGGAGCACATCGACCTGCTGACGGCCGTGGGCCCGGACACCCGTGCCAGTTACCGCGCGCAGCTGGTCCATCACATCGCGCCGACCCTCGGGTCGTATCCCGTCGCCGTGATCTCGTACCGGCACGTAGCCGGTTGGGTGCGCTCCATGAGCGATCGCGGGCTTTCGCCCAAGACGATCGCCAATGTCCACGGGCTCTTCTCGGCGTCGATGTCGACCGCTGTCCGACTTGGGTACCGAGCCGACAACCCGTGCGTTGGCGTGCAGCTCCCCAAGTCGCAGCTGACACAAGACGAGATGACCGTTCTGACTCGCGACGAGTTCGCGCTCCTGCTCTCTCACGTCCCGCCTCACTACCAGGCCTTGGTCTTGTTGCTCGTCGCTACCGGCTTGCGATGGGGCGAGGCGACGGCGCTGACCCCCGGCGACCTCGACCTGTGCGCCAGCCCGCCGACACTGCGCGTCACGAAGGCGTGGAAACGTGATGGCGACCGTCATTGGTACGTCGGTCCGCCGAAGACCAAGCGTGCCCGGCGGACGGTCTCGCTTCCTGAGGAGCTGGTTGACGTCTTGATGCCGTTGGCCGCTGGGAAGGCTTCGGATGCCCTCCTCTTCACGAACACCGTCGGTCAACAGATCTCCTCGTCACGGTTCTGGACGACGACGTGGACGCCGGCGTTGGACGCCGCAACGCGGCCCGTCGGCATCGACGGCATGCCGGACCCCGACGTCCCACGGCTTTCGCGGCGTCCGCGAGTACACGACCTGCGACACACGCACGCTTCATGGATGATCGCGGCCGGAACGGATCTGTTCGTGCTACAGCGACGCCTTGGCCATGAGTCGATCACCACAACCACTGAGACCTACGCTCATCTGCTCCCGGACCAACAGGCGTCCGCGGCGGCCGCGGCTGGGCGAGCTCTTGGTGGGCTCATATTGCCGGGCACGCGCTCCACGGCCGATTGACCAAGAGTCATCAATCACCTTGGCGGTCGGCACAGGTGCGACGCTGGGCCGAACGACGCCCGGTCTCGCCGCTCGGAAAGTTAGCCGGATTGGGCCCTCTGCACGGTGCGGTACCGCGACTGGTCGCCTCAACCTAGATACAGTCCGAGCGTGGCACAAGGGCGAGCACGCAGTGGAGAAGCAGCCAACCGTACGACCCCGGTCGACGACTACGAACACTCGCAGGCGAAGCGGAGCAACAACCCTCCGAGCGGCCTGGCGCACCTCGATCGAGACCCAACTCCGGTCAAGACGCTCGCCTACGACCCACACCTCGACCCACAGCTGGTCTGGGCCGGAAAGGCCGAGCGGGAGACGGTCGACATCCCGGCACCGTCGGTGCACGTCCACGAGGAGCTGTCCGCGCAGAAGATCATCGGCTCGGTGCGACGTCAGCGCCTGCAGCAGCCCCTGTTCGACCTCGACACGCTCGACCCAACGGCAGCCGTGGAGTTCTACCAGCACAACCTGGACTGGTCGAACCGCATGGTCCTGGGCGACTCGCTGATTGTGATGACGAGCCTGCTCGAGCGCGAGCGGCTGGCCGGCAAAGTGCAATGCGTCTTCATCGACCCGCCGTACGGCATTAAGTACCAGTCGAACTTCCAGCCGAACATCTCCGACCGCAACGTGCGCGACGGCAAAGATGAGTCGCTGACCCGCGAGCCGGAGATGATCCAGGCCTACCGCGACACCTGGGAGCTCGGCACGCACTCCTACCTGACCTACCTGCGTGACCGGTTCCGGGTCGCCCATGAGCTCCTCACCGACTCTGGTTCGATCTTCGTGCAGATCGGTGAGGAGAACGTCCACCGGGTTCGGACGCTCCTCGACGAGATCTTCGGAGCCGAGAACTTCGTCAGCCAGATCACAGTCGTCACCACGAGTGGAGGGGGGGCACAGGGAGAACTGTTGAGCCTGCCATCCATGGCGAACTATCTCGTCTGGTATGCGAGGGATCATGGCAATCTGAAGTACCGCCAGCTCTACACCACGCGGGGCAAGGACTCGCCCGGCGCCGTGGCGTATTCGTCTCTGGAGCTAGCGGACGGCACCCGGCGCCGCATAACACCCCAGGAACGTGAGTCAGGACTTCCTGAAGGCGCGCGGGCCTTCCAGGCAACGAGCCTTAGCTCGCAAGCCGGGAACCCCTGGCCGAATGGGCAGTTCCCTGTGACCTTCCAGGGCCGAGAGTTCCGGCCGAGTGCAACGAACGTCTGGAAGACGAGCATCCAAGGTTTTGCCGGCCTGATTGAGGCCAACCGAGTGGTGGCCTCGGGAAACACCCTTCGCTACGTTCGATACCTCGACGACTTCTCGGGCTCCGCGCTCGGCAACGTGTGGACCGACGCCATCGGAGCGGTGCCCGAGAAGCGTTACGTCGTTCAGACGGCAGCCAAGGTGGTCGCGCGCTGTGTCCTGATGACCACCGATCCTGGCGATCTCGTGCTTGACCCCACGTGCGGCTCGGGAACGACGGCTTTCGTCGCGGAGCAATACGGGCGCCGCTGGATCACTATCGACACTTCGCGTGTGGCGATGGCCATCGCTCGCGAGCGGCTCTTGACAGCCAAGTTCGACTACTACAAGTTGCTGGACCAGCAGCGAGGCGTCGACGGCGGCCTGCAGCACCGCACCCTGGACCGCGTCACACTGCGCTCCATCGCCCGCGGCGAGGAACCAGAAAAGGTCACCCTTTGGGATGAACCAATTGTGGTGCCAAAGACAGTGCGCGTCTCTGGCCCGTTCACGGTCGAGGCACTCTCGCGGTACGCGGTCAACCCCATCGACCCGGCGCCTTCGCAGGCAGAGCGTGTCGAGCAGGATGCGACCGCTGGCCACGTCGAGGTCCTCCTGCGCGCGCTCGGCACGCAGGGTGTCCCGAGACCGGGCGCCAAGCCGCTCAAGCTCGAGCAGCTCGAGCAACTCGAGTCTGCCGGCGCCATCCAGGCCTCCGCGTTGGCCGACCTCGGTGAGCGCCGCGTCAGGGTGGGTATCTCTCTGGGACCGAAGTTCGGCGCGGTCACGATGGCGCAGGTCTCCGACGCGCTGCGTGAAGCGATCGGGTACGACCTGGTCGTTTTCGCCGGCTTCGCGGTTGCCGCCGATGCGCAGGACCGGCTCGGCACCGGCAAGGTCGGCGGAACTGACGTGGCGCTCCTGCTGGCCAACCCTGACCTGCTGGTGGGAGACCTGCTGAAGAACACCACCTCGTCCCAGACGTTCCGGCTTTACGCCTCCCCGGACGTGGACGTCGCCACCGACGCTGACAAGGGGCTGCGCGTCACGGTGAACGGAGTCGACGCGTACGACGCGGCCACCGGGGACGTCACGTCTTTCGGCACGTCAGGCGTTCAGGCGTGGTTCCTCGACGAGGACTACGACGGCATGGTGTTCCGCGTCAGCCAGGCGTTCTTCCCGGTCAGCGACGGCTGGAAGAAGATCCAGCAGACCCTGCGTGGCACCGTCGACTACGACCTGATCGAGGAGCTCCACGGCTGGCAGTCGCTGCCCTTCGACCTGGGGGAGCACTCCCGGATCGCCGTGCGGGTCATCGCCCAGGATGGCAACGCCGCCGAGCTCGTGCGCGACATCGAGGCCACCGCATGACCGTTCAGGCACCGGGCGTGATCGTCGACGCGAATCCGATCATCAACGACCCGTTCGCCGAACCGGCGCAGTACTGGCACTTCGGCGAGCTGAAGCCAGTCAAGCGTGAAGGGAGGCGGACCGCCGGCTATCTGGCCGCGTCCCCTGACGGGCAGCTCAAGCTCACGGACGACCTGATCCCGCTCGAGCTCGTCAACGACCTGCGCGGCCGCGTGCGGTCGTGGCGCGAGGCCGGGTACCGGGGTGCCACGACTGTCACACGGGACCTATTCGCGTTCTGGTTCGACCCGGAGCGGCAGACGATCAACCGCCGCCCGTTCTTCTGCCAGCAGGAAGCGGTCGAGACCATCGCGTTCCTGGCTGAAGCACCTGCCGAGCTCACCGTCGGGGTCGAGGTGCCCGCCTCCGGGGAGGCCTACCGGCGCTGGGCCGTCAAGATCGCCACCGGCGGCGGCAAGACCCTGGTGATGTCGATGCTCATCGCGTGGTCGGGGTTCAACCGGCTGACTCGTCCCCGCGACGACCGGTTCACCGACCAGTTCCTTGTGATGGCCCCGAACCTCACCGTCAAGGACCGGTTGGCCGGTGCGGGCGGCCTAGACCCGAAGCACCCGGAGTCGCTATACGTCGACTTCCACCTGGTCCCGCCAAAGTTCTCCACTCTGCTCGGCCAGCTCCACGTGCAGGTCGCGAACTGGCACCAGCTCGCCCCCCGGGAGGACCCGAAGCGTTCGGTCGTGCGCCGCGGCCGCGAGTCCGACACCGCGTTCTGCCGGCGAGTACTCACAGGGCTGCGCACGTCGGGCCGGGTCATGATCCTCAACGACGAGGCACACCACGCCTACCGGTTCCCGACCGGTGTTAGCGTCTCTGGTGCCGAGGCCGAGGACGCCCGTGAGGCGACCGTATGGATCGACGGCCTCGAGCGGATCCACAATGCCCGCGGCATCACCGTGTGCGTCGACGCGTCCGCGACCCCGATGTACCCGGGCATGTTCAAGGACCGCGCCTGGGCACCCTTCGAGTGGGTCGTGTCCGACTTCGGGCTCGTCGACGCGATCGAGGCCGGCCTCGTCAAGATCCCCCGCACACCCACCGAGGACAACACCGGTGAGGCGATCCCGAAGTACCGCAACCTGTGGACGCACATCAAGAAGTCGCTGCCCAAGCGCACCGAGCTCGACCACGACTCCCACCCACTGACCGACTACCTCGCCGAAGCTGACGGCCCCCTCAAGCAGCTCGCCGGCGCCTGGGAAGCGACGTTGGAGACCTGGCAGGCCGCCGGCCGCGACATCCCGCCGGCGATGGTGATCATCTGCCACGACACCAACACCGCTCGGCTCCTCGAGCGGCACATCGCCGACCTGGGCGAAGCATCCGACGAGCTCGTCAACCGCAAGGGCCGCCCCCCAATGACGATCCGTATCGACTCCGACGCGCTGGCCATCGCAGAGGCATCCGCTACGAGCGAGGCCGAACATCTGCGCGAGATTGTCGCCACCGTCGGCAAGCCCGGAAAGCCCGGCGAGCAGATCCGCTGCCTGGTCTCGGTTGCGATGCTCTCCGAGGGCTGGGACGCCCGCAACGTCACCCAGATCCTCGGGCTCCGCGCCTTCGCGTCTCAGCTGCTTTGCGAGCAGGTCGTGGGCCGCGGCCTGCGCCGCTCTGACTACTCCGACCTGTCCCAGCCCGAGTACGTCGACGTGTACGGAGTCCCGTTCCAGCTGCTGCCGATCGCCAAGGGTGGCACCGGCAAGCCGAGCCCTCCACCGGCGTACACCAACGTGCACACCGTCGCCGACCGCGGCGAGCTGCGCATCAAGTTCCCGCGCCTGGTGCAGATCGTCCCCGATATCCAGGACACGCTCGACATCGACCTCGACGCGATCGAGCCCGTGCGGGTGACCTCACGCTTCGACCCGACCGACACATGGGTCGAGTTCGACCTAGGCAACCCCCGCGGCGGCATGGGCGGTGAGGTCCAGGACCGTGACCGCGCCTACCGCAACTTCCGGCTGCAGCGCCTGCAGTACAGAGTCGCGGCCGGTCTGATCGCGCCGTACAACCGGCCCTGGTTGTTCCCGCAGGCTCTCGCCGCGGCCGAGCAGGTCATCCGCCCGCTCGACGAGGGTGGGAAGGTCGACTACGTGGGCGACGTCGACCCGCGCGAGATCTGCAACCTGCGCTACCTGACTGTCCTGCGGGAGCGCATCGGCGCCGCCCTGCGGCCCGGCCAGGGACCGGAGCGATTCCTGCCGGCGCTCGACGAGTACGAGCCCATCGGTTCGACCGATGCCGTGAACTTCAATTCGCCCACCGACAAGTGCGTGCCAACCAGCCGCAGCCACCTGTCGCACGCCGTGGTCGACTCCGGCCTCGAACGCAAGATCTGCGCCGTCCTCGACGAGCACCCCAAGGTCCAGGCATGGGTCAAGAACCACAGGCTGTTCCTCGAGATCCCGTACCTCTACTTCGGCAACACCCATCGCTACCGCCCCGACTTCGTGGTTCGGCTCACCGACGGGCGACACGTGCTGCTCGAAGGCAAGGGTGAGGCCGACGAGAAGGACGACGCGAAGGCGACGGCTGCCCGGCGCTGGGTCGCTGCCGTCAACACCTGGGGTGGCCTCGGGATCTGGACTCACCACATCGCCTACGACGCCAACGACCTCAAGACGCATCTCGCGGAGCTCTAGCCAGGCGCGACGGGCTGCTACCGTCCGCGCATGCCGCACAACCCGGCGCACCTAGCCGCGTTCAACGCCGACGCCGACCGGCGTCCGAGCACTACTCGTGCCTCGCACCTGACGTCGTAGACGTCGTCACGTCGGTCCGCGCAATTCTTTGTCGGTCACGAAACGTTCGACTGGTCGACGCGAACAATGTAGGGGTTGCGCAAGAACCGTACTCCTCGTCGGAAGGTGCAAAATTACGGAATTCTGCTGGCTTCCGACCACCATTGCCCCCGCTCCAGAGCAGGTCGGTCGTAGGTAGAAGCCGCAGTTGGCAGCTCGGCGGGAGTCTGTTGGCGGTGTCGGGTGTGGCGGTACTGAGTGAGGATGGCGTCCCGGATCACGTCGGGCACAGGGACGACAGCACCATCGAGTTTGGCGCGGACGAGTGCGGGGGAATTGGTGACCTCGTCACCGGTCAAATCGCGGGCGCGGACGTGAATCTGACCGGATGCAGCCATGGTCCGAAAGCTCGTGGCGTTCCAGTCGGCGATCTCCTTGCTGACGGCGACGGCACCCTGGATCGCAGCGTGGGAAGAGCGGATTTCGAACGCACCGCGAGCACGAACAGTTCCTGGCTCGGGCATCGCGATGTCGCCCAACAGGCGCCGCAGCTGAGGGACCGCGGCGTGTACCACCGGGTTGGGAAGCCCGGGCGCGAGGAGATGCCGCAGGCTAATGATCAGCGACTGCCACTGTCGTGCCACGCGAACGAAAGGCCGCGGGTCGGCGCGTGTGTGGATCGTGGCCGCCGTAGCGTTAGCGACAAGTCCGACCAGCGCGAAGTCGCGCAGCGTCACGATGGAGCGATCCGGCTCGCGAGCGTTCATCCACGCCGCGTTGCGCACCTGCCCCAGCCGGTCGGAGATCTCAGCCAGTTGGTCGTGCGTGCGGATCTGGGCGTTGGCCACGGTGATCGCGTCCAAGGCGCCCCCACCGCTGCGCCCGTGTGCCGCGGCGGTCGCTCGCGAGGCCCATGCCCTCGCCTCTTCCATCCCCGGAAGCCAGCGACGCAGCCGCCACCACGAGAGACCTGCCTGGCCGGCGCGCAGGGTCAACGTCGTCTCGCCGGAGAGCAGCGCGCCGGCCAGGTCGGCGATCCGAGCCAGACCGACTCGTCGGGCATCGAAATCGGTAACGGTGGCGGCATCGGGGGTGCGGGGGAACCCGTCAGGGTCCAGGTGGGTAGCGAGCAGGTCGGTGCCGGCGCGCAGGAGGCGCGAAGCCTGAGCCCAGGGGTGGCCATTCGGTCCGGGGAGGTAGGGGAGTCGACGATCCTTGTCCTCGAGCACTGGGATCGAGTCGACCATCTGCACAGCGGCGTACTCGACGGGATCGCCGGTCACGAGCCCGGGCGGCACGCCGTAGAGAGTGCCGACGCGATGTAGGTCGGCCAATGAGCGCACGTGGCGCTCGATCGCGTCAAGCACCGCGTGGTAGCCGATGAGCGCCTCGTACGCCTCGTCGATCGAGTCGAAGCGCTGATGCTGGGTTCGGGCGCTGCCCTCGTGAATGCACTGCGCCGCCTTCGTGACGAGGTCGCCGTAGGTAGTCACGGCACGCGGCCGAGGATCGCGGTCCGAGCGGTGAAGAGCTTGCTGGCTACCCGGGTCAAGCAGGCGAACTGTTCGACGTCGGTCGCCCCGTCGGCGAGGCGACTGGCTCGGTCGAGTGCCGCCTCGAGGAGTCGGTCCAGGACGAGTCGCGCCGCGTCGACATCGTCGGTAGGTCGGAGGACGCCGAGGTCGACGGGGGCGCCGCGTTCGACGAGCCCGTCGTCAATCCACTCAAGCTCGTCGCGGGCTTCGCGGATGTCCATCGCCGCAAACGTCAGATCCACTCCGGTGGACAGCGGAACGCCGAGACTCAGCTTCAACGTGGCGTGACTGGTCGCGTAGAGCAGCGACCACAGCCCTTCCCAGCTGGTCTCGGCCCGCTCGATGAGCGCCCGCGCCGGCGCCTCCCATGTTGCGCTCATCCCCGTCGCCTCCCTCCTCTCGTGGTCCCTCCACCGTGATCCGTGCCTCGCAGCACATCCGATCGATCGATCGGATGTGTGGATGACGCCGGCTCACACGAGTAGGTGCGCCAGAGAGTGCGCAAGACGCGAGATCGACCAGCGACGGACTCGACGAGGGTCGTGAGGAAGGGAATTGGGCCATGACACCTCTGGCACCAAAGGTCGATCACACGAGCTCGGGCTCGCGGGTTACGCGGGAACGGGCGCACTACACGGCATGGAACTCACGCCTCGAAGTCCGATCGGTGCGGCGTCATGGTGATGACGCTGCACCGGCTGACTGCCGGCGCCGGCTATCAGTACCTGTTGCGGCACACCGCGTCCGGGGACTGCGACCGTGCCGGTTCGACGTCGTTGACGGCCTACTACACCGCGTCCGGAAACCCGCCCGGCAGGTGGCTCGGGTCGGGTCTGCGCGGCGTCGGGGGAGCGGACGCCATCGGAATCGAGCGTGGTGATGTGGTGGACGAGCAACCCATGGCCCGGCTCTTCGGGAAAGGGTGCGACCCGGCGACGGGCGTGCCGCTCGGCCGGGCTTACGTGACCGGGGACCCCGTGGCTAAGAGGGTTGCTGCCCAAGTGGACGCACTGCCCGAGGGGTTGGATGCCGGGGCGCGGCGGGCAGCGATCGACGCGATCACACGGGTCGAGCTCGCGCGCGGTGCACCGAAGGCCGTGGCGGGGTTCGATCTGACGTTCACGCCACCGAAGTCGGTCTCCACGCTGTGGGCGGTCGCCGACGACCGCACGCAGGCCACCGTCCTGGCGGCGCACCGGGCTGCGGTCGACCAGGCGTTGGCGTTTCTCGAGGACCGGGCTCTGTACACGCGGACCGGTCACGGGGGGTGTCGGCAAGAGCCGACGCAGGGCGCGATCGCGGTCGCGTTCGATCACTGGGACTCCAGGGCCGGGGACCCCAACCTGCACACGCACCTGGTGGTCGCGAACAAGGTGCAGGGGCCAGACGGGGCGTGGAGGTCGCTGGACTCGCGGGCGCTGCACCATGCGACGGTCGCGATCTCGGAGGTGTACGACGCGCTGATGGCCGACGAACTGGCGCGGCGATTGCCCGTGCGGTGGGGGTGGCGACACCGCGGGGCGCGACGCAGCCCACGGCTCGAGGTCGACGGCGTCGCCGACGCGCTGATGGGGGAGTTCTCGACCCGATCCACCCGCATCGACGAGGCGATGACCGACGAGGTCGCCCGGTTCGCCGCCGCGCACGGGCGAACACCGAACCGGATCGAAATCACGCGGCTCCGCCAACAGGTCACCCGTGCCACGCGACCGAGCAAGCACGTCCGCCCCCTGGGCGAGCTGCTGGCAACATGGCGCACCCGCGCGGCCGCCCTGACCGGGCGGAGCCCGGAGCAGCTCACGACCGCCGCCCTTCGGCGAGAACACAGCGTCCCAATTGGTGCCGCGGCGGTGCCGGCGGAGGTGGTCGAGCGGGTGGCACAGGTGGTGCTGGCCGGGGTGATGGAGCGCCGCTCGACCTGGACCCGGTGGAACGTGCTCGCCGAAGCAGCGCGGGTGACTCGCGGGTTCGCGATGGCCAGCGTGACCGACCGACTCTCGCTGCTCGACTCGGTGACGAGCGCCGCCTTGCGCGACGGAATCTCGACGGCARCACCCGCCCTGTTCGAGACCGGGCCGGGGTATCAACGTCCGGACGGGGCCTCGGTCTTCGACCGCCCGAACGAGGAGCGGTTCACCGACCGGCGAGTCCTCGACGCCGAAGCCCGCCTGCTCACAGCGGCATTTGCCGATGGTCCGGCGACGTCCATGGCCGCGCTGGTCGTGGCCGCCTCAGACGGCCACACACGGCTCGCGCCGGACCAGGTGGACGTCGTGCGACAGGTCGCGACCTCCGCGCGCCGCCTCGACGTGCTCGTTGGGCCGGCTGGCTCGGGGAAGACCACCACCCTGCGCGGCGTGCGTCGGGCATGGGAACACTCGTACGGGCGCGGTGCGGTCATCGGGCTGGCACCGTCGTCGTCCGCCGCCGCGGAGTTGGCCCGGGCACTGGGTATCGCATGCGAGAACACGGCCAAGTGGACCTTTGAGTCCACCGGCCAGGGAGCCGGACGGCGCGCCGCCCTCACCACCCGGCTGACCGTCGCCCGCGATCGGGCGGCGCGTGACGGGGACGTGCGAGCGTTGCGGACGATCGAGACAGCCTTGGCAGCGCAAGCCCGCGAGAGCGCCCGATGGTCCATGCGGGCAGGCCAACTCGTGATCGTCGACGAAGCATCCCTCGCGGGGACGCTCACCCTGGACACCCTCGTCACTCAGGCGGGGACGGCGGGGGCGAAGGTGCTGCTGGTCGGGGACCACGGGCAGCTGTCCGCGGTCGACGCGGGTGGGGCGTTCGCGTTGCTGGCCGACCGCACGCACCCTGCGCGGCTCACGTCCTTGTGGCGGTTCAGCCACCCGTGGGAAGCCGCGGCCAGTCTGGGCCTTCGCGATGGGGATCCCAGGGTGGTCGAGGAGTACGTCGAGCACGACCGGGTGCACGCCGGAGCCGCCGAGGCGATGCTCGAGGACGCCTACACGGCGTGGGCGACCGACGTCGAGGACGGCGTCGACGCGCTCCTGATCGCACCCGACGCCCGGACCGTCGCCGCGCTGAACGCCCGAGCCCACCGCGACCGCGTGGCCGACGGACTCGTGACCGGCGACGGCGTCGCCTCGACATCCGGCGAACGGATCGGCGTGGGGGACCGGATAGTCACCCGCCGCAACGAGCGCACCCTCCGCCTGGCGGGCGCCGGCCCCCACTCCTACGTGCGCAACGGGGACCTCTGGACCGTCACGCACACCCACCCCGACGGATCACTGACCGCCTCGCGGACACGATCCGCCGCCGGCGAGGGGGCGGCATCGGTGCTGCTCCCCGCTGACTACGTCGCGCAGGACGTCGAGCTCGGGTACGCCAGCACCACCCACCGCGCCCAGGGAATCACCGTCGACCACACGCACGTGCTGGCCCACCCCGGCATGGCTCGCGAGAACCTGTACGTCGCGATGACACGCGGACGACACGCCAACCACGTCTACGTCGCGCTGGACGCCGTCGACCCCCAATGCGACGACCTGCCCGACGCCCCGACCAACATCGCCGGCCACGACGTGCTGGCCGCGATCATCGCGACGCCCAGCGCCGAGCAGTCAGCCACGGCACAGATCGCCGCCGAGCAGCAGGCAGCCGACTCGATGCACAGGCTGGAACCCATCCGCCGAACCCTGCTCGCCGAAGCGTCCCGGCACCGATGGACCAAGGCGCTGGATCGTGCGGGACTTCGCGCCGAGGCCATCCAGAACCTGCGGACCACACCCGAGGCAGGAACGCTGTTCACGACACTCGATCGGGTCGCCACCCTCACCCCCGATCCCGCCACCATCGTCGCCGAACTGGTCGACGCCGCGACGGCCGACGCCTCGGTCGAGGCTCTGACCAGAGAGGCAAGCCGCTGGCTGCGCGCACACGCCGAGAACCCCCAGGAAGTCCCAGCAGCGAGCAGCAGCGCCGGCCTCGATCACGACGGCCTCGCGATTCTCACCACCATTGAGCACCTGATCGCCCAACGAGCGGCCGCACTGACCGACGCCGTGCTCGCCGAGCAGCCGGCCTGGCTCGAGCGGCTCGGCCCAGAACCGCGCGACCCGCGCGCACGAGGCGCCTGGCTCGCGGAGATCACCGCCACCGTCGCCCACCTGGACGAACAGCGGTCGCAGCTACCGCAGGGTCCGGCAAGGGCGCCGGCCGACCCGACTCAGAGCACCGCGACCCGAGGAGTTGCGATCCGATGAGCCGAACGAGGCGCAGGGCACCGACTGCCCGGCCGGGGTTCTTTCCTCAGCGCACCTTTCCGGCGCCGATCGGCCCGCCCACCCCGATCGTCTGGTCCGCGTTCACCGCAGCCGAGCAAGAGCTACTGCTCGAGGACCTCGACGTCTGGGTGACCTGGCTCGCCGAGCGCTACCGGCTTGACCACCGTGTCGTACCGCCGTGCTGGACTCAGCACCCAGAACTCATCGAGGAACTGTCCGCCTTGCAGCTCGCATGGCAGGGCGCGTTCTCGACGAGCGCGGTCCCCGATGCCCCCTTGAACTGGCACGAACGCTTCGCCGTCGCCCGCGTACGAATCGCTGACTGGGTCGCTCGAACCGGATGCCGGCCGGACACGCACCGTTCGCTCTAGGCGTGTCTCCTATAACCGTGTCGAGGTGACGCAGGCGGCGAAGGTCGCTGCGCCGCGACCCTCGGAGCAGTCGCGCGACGGAGACTTCAAGGCCCGCCAGCAAGAGGTGGTAGTGGGTCCGCGCTGGCGCAGAGCCAACGTCCGCAGGCGTCACGAAGCCAACGATGTCGCGAGCCTTCAGCACGAACACAAACGGCTCGCGGCACAGAGCCTGGACGACCTGGCTCATCCTCGTGCCGGCCGACCTCGAGGCCGACGTCATTCCCGCCGGTGAAAACCTTCACCGGGGCGTCGAGCAAGGGCATCCACCGGCTTGCCGAGTTCGACGAGCGACTCGAGACGCTGGTTCGCGCCTCCGAGGCCGTTCTGACCGAACGCGTGGCGCGATGAGCCGCTGACGTCAGCGTGGCGACGAGCTGCGAGAGTGCAGGCCGTCCCAGCGCGTCGCGTCGTCCGCAAGTTCGGGCTCCGCGCGATCGCCTGATCCGGCTCAAGGTCGCGAACCGGCCCCGAGCACAACGTCCAGGCACGGAACAGGGCGGCGACGAGGCTCTCATCGAGGGCCGGCTCCGGTCGCTACTGTCCAGGCATGGGCGACGACCTTCCGAGCATCTTCGCGGACCATCCCTACGCTCAAGCTTCGCTGCCGACGCTGGTCACCAGGCCCGTGTTCCACTACACGTCCGCCGCTGCGGCGCACGCGATCATCGAGACCAAGACGCTGTTCGCGTCCCACATCGAGACGATGAACGATCCGAACGAGCGACTGTATGGGCGTCAACTGATCGCGGCGCAATGGCGCGAGCGCGAGGAGATTCTCGAGAGCAAGCCTGCTGCTCTGGCGGCCGTCATCGACGAGGTGTTCAACCATCCACGCTGGCTGGACGCGCCACAGAGCTACGTGCTTTCGGCATCGACCCGATCGGACCATCTCGACCAGTACCGCTTGTACGGCCACTACAGCCTCGGTCTACGCCCCGTGACTTGGGCGGTCCAGTTGCTTCCCGGAGCGCATCCCAAGCACGTGACCGCCAGATGGCGGAAGGTGGTGTACGACCCGACGGAGGCGTCCCAGCTGATCGAGAACATGTTCCAATCTGCAATCCGCGCCGCGCAGGACGGCAGCTTGGACCAACCGCTTGCAGCCCGGTGGTTCGACCACCTCGCCGCCCACCTCAAGAGCCCAGCCTTCGAAAGTGAGCAGGAAGCACGGCTGGTGTTCGCAAGCACGAGGGAGGAGCGCATCGCCCGAACCCGCGTTGTCGAGGGCACCATCCGCCCATACACGGAGGTGCAACCCGAGGCAGGGCTGCACCCTGTGACCGAGGTGTGGCTGGGTCCGATGGCGAACCGGGACATCGACCGGCTTGGGATGCAGTACTTACTCGCCGGGCAGCGGTTGGCAGGCAACGTCCCGCCGATCGAGATCAACGTCACCGAGCAGCGGCTGCGCTGAAGCTGTAGTGAACGCTTGCGCTCCGGCCCGCAGCGGCCGGCGCCGGGCGGTCGACACGCGGCACCCAGCTCCCGTCACCCCAGTGCAATGCCCGTCACGCGGCCGCGGGCATCAGGTCGCCATCGTCGCCAGGCCTCGACCGGTTGAAGAACGCGAGCGTCGAGTCCGCCGCAACAACAACCTCATCCCACGCCTCGACGGTCGGCCCGCACAGTAGGTGCGCACCCTTGATGACTGCGGCACCCAGGGCCGCGTTGCCGCCCGCGCCGAGCAACGCTCCGAATCCAGCGGGGAACGCCTTGCCGAGCACGATGATGCCCTGGCGGGTCCCATAGCGGGTCACAAAGTCGGGACCGAGGACGTTGTTGATCGCTCGAATGGTCTCGAGTGGGACCGCTCTGGCCGCCTTGACGCCCCAGTACTTGCCGGTCCGCTTGCTCGCCTCCTGGATGACACCGAACGCACCCTGTCCGATCATCGCGCCGAGCGCGAGTGTCCGGAGGCGGTCCACATCATCGAGCGGGTCGCCCGCGAGCGCGGATTCGATCAAGACCAGCCGGACACTCAGTCCGACGAACCCGACCGCGTCGAGGACTGATGCCGCGACGCCCACGCCGGGAATGGGGATGCCCCCTGCAACGGCTCCGCTGCTTGCAACGGTCGCCATGTAGCGCTTCTCGATCAGCTTGCGGACCTGCTCGGGCGACCGTTCTGGGCGCCTTGCGCGAACCGCCGCAACGGTCTCGACTGCGTGTGATCCTCCCGTCGTCAGTGCGGTGTCGAATGCCCGCGTGAGCAGACCCTGCAAGTTCATCGACGCATCAAAAGTTGTCATTGTCCGATTCCTGTCTTGTCCAGGGACAACTTAACGTTGTCCCGTGTTGTCTTGGACACGGACGATCCACCCGTTCGACGGCTCGCGTCAAGCGCCACATCGCGTTTCACCCGCTCGTAGCGCTCGGGTCGCGGTAGATTGCCCACCATGTCGGGACAAACTGAGGACAACGTTGATCTGTCCGCCACGCGGTACCGAGAGCTCGCCGAACTCGTGACCACCAGGCGCCGGGCGAAGTACGCGACGACAACCGCGTTCCAGTCCGCACTCGCTGCCCGAGCGGCCAGCGAAGACGGAAGGGGCGAGCCGTACAGCGAGGCGATGGTCAAGAAGATCGAGCGCGGTCAGCGGCCCATTCACGACGAGCAACTCGACGCGTACGCGGAGCTCTTGTTCGACTCCTCACCCGAGTCGGGTCGTCGGCAGCTGAAGGAGGCATGCGATGTGGGGCGGGCACGCAACACCGCACCCGCTCTGGTCCAGGCAACGTCCGTCATGCGTGACAACGCCGCACGGGCCAAGAAGGTCACCGAGCAGAACCGCGCGCTGACAGAGCTCCTGCGCAGCGCGCTGGGACGGCTCGAAGAGAGCGCCGAACGTGGACGAGCATTGGGAATCAAGACCATGCAGGCAATCGAGGCCTCAGATCCTGAGAGCGCGATTGCAGCCCTCAAGGAGATCCGTGGATCAGAGCCCGATGACCTGGCGGCCTCCCCGGAGGACGCGCTGCGCAGCCACCGGTACCGCCTGGCAGGTGATCTGACGTTGATGCTCGGACGCGCTGGGGCCGCTGGTGCTGGTGGGGCTGCGGTTGGGGCGGGAGCTGCCGCTGCCACGTTCGCGACCGTGGCGGCCTTCGCGACGGCGTCGACGGGCACCGCGATCTCGGCGCTATCAGGCGCGGCCGCGACATCAGCGACCCTGGCGTGGCTCGGCGGCGGCGCCCTCAGCGTTGGCGGCATGGGGATGGCTGGTGGCGTGGCGCTCCTGACGGGCATCGTCGGTCTCGCAGCCGTCACGATCGGTGGGCTCGCGTTGATCAAGGCGGGTCCGCGCATGCTGAGCAAGCAACGCGAGCAGTCCGCCGAGCTCGACCGTGTGGAGGCGAGCCAGCTCTGGAATGCGGAGGTGATCGCGCGCGTCGCGAGCCGCGCGTCCGCAGTCGAAACGATCGTCACTGTGGGTGAGGTCCGTGTCGACGCCCTCGTCGCGGACAGCGAAACCGCCAAGAGGACCGCCATCCGAACCGAAGTTGTCGGCGGCAACGCCCCATCGAAGGGTTCAGCAATCGACACCCCTCCGACTTCCGGCGACACCGTGTCGGCGCGGTTGGCCAAGATTCTGATCAACCTCGCGACCGTGATCGCCCTGCCGTTGGCGCCCATCAAGGACCCCACAGTCGCCGACCGCCTTTACGACGGAACGCCCGAAGAGATCGAGTTTCTCGACCTTGCTCTGAACACCGCCCGCCAGGAGATCTCGATGGCGTGACGACCATCGCACGAAGCGCGGCTCGCCGGACAGGAGAGCGAGACGGCGCGGAGGCCGCCGTGCCGATCAATGGCAGCCGCTGCTCTCCAGGTGGCTCGGCGACCGTGCGTCGTCGCCGATTTCCAGGACGGTGAGCCGCCACGCCGGGCGGTCCGCATGAAAGCGGTTGCGCGAGGTCCTCGACGGCGATCGTGAGCGGTTCGGCACCCGGCACTGTCCGGTGGACGACGTGCCGGGTGAGGTCGACCGCATCGACCTCCCACGTCGGCGCCCGGAACGATCCTTCTGGCCGGTGCACCCGGGCCGTGAGGCGCGGTTGCCTCTCGAGCGCGCGCTCAAGGCGGCGACGCACCTCGGCGACGTCCGGCGCCGGTCCGCCGAGGACCAACAGCACCGTGATGTGCCGCGGGTTCGGCCCGACGTCCGTCGCGAGCTCCGCCCGGTCGAAGACCGTCAGCCGTTACATAACAGGGTCAGTCTCGACGGACCGGCTCGTCAGGGTCAGAGCCGTAGGTCCCGACAGCCGTCGCATCGCATCGCTCCGGGGTTCTGGCGCGCGAAACGGCTTCGCCTCGACTGAAATGCGGGAGCGCCAACGGCGCTGAACCGACCGAGCCACGCGCGACGCGCATGGTCGGGCACGCGCTACCGGTGATCGAGTCCGTCGAGGCTCGCCGGGGATAAGTCCCGAAAGTCGCCTACTGCCAGGTGTGCAGGAGGTTCGACTCTGCTGTCAGGGGCGTCGGGAGACCCGATCGAGCGCGCCGCGATCAGCACCTGCGTGGCCGAGTCTCGCAGCAGGTCGGGGCGGCCCTCACACCAGCCGGCGATGTAGGGCAGGGAGTAGTTCGCGGTGTCCATGCCGGCGGTGGCGGCCACCAGGTACGCGATTGACTCGGCTTCGACCTCGGCGCGTCCGCGGCACTGCGCACTGCTGGCGTACTCGGGGAAGCGGTGCTCGTGGTCGGCGCGGATGTGCCCGAGTTCGTGGGCCAGCGTCTTGGTCCCTTGTGCGGGTTCGACGTCGTCACGGATGCGCACGGTGTTGGTGCGGTAGGCGGTGTAGCCGTTGGCCCCCGGTGGGCATGGACCGCGCTCGAGGGTGAACCCGTCGTCGGCGACCAGAGCCGCGAGGTGCGCCCAGAGGTGCTGCGGTGCGTCTCCTGTCAGCAAGTGCGGCTCGACGGTGGGGAGCGGAGCACCGTCGGTCTGGCTGACGTCGAAGACGTGCACCACGCGGAAGCCGCGCAGCTCACGCATGGAGACCGGATCCGGATCCGCCGGGCGCGCCGCGATCGGTTCACCATCGCGGGTTGGCACCTCGCCGTCGGTGGTTGCGGATCGGTAGGTGCAGGGGGCGAGGATCGCGATGCCGCGTGCACCCTTGTTGACGCGGCGTCCCAGGTTGTTCCAGGTGCGGATGCCGGCGACGCGGGTGGCGTTGGGGCGTTGGGAGGCGATGAGCAGCACGTTGGACGGGGAGTAGGTCGGGAAGCGGGCTGCGGCGATGAGCATCTGCCGCCAGCGGTCCGAGTGCACGAGGTCGGCCACCGCGGTGATGAGCTTGTCGTGCAGCGCAGCCAGACGTTCTTCGCTGGACGGGACGGTGAGGCTCGACATGGCCTATCGCCCCGAGGGTGCGGGGTGGGCGGTGCCGGCGGGCAGGAGTGCGCCTTTGCAGATGGGGTTGGACCAGCCGAGGTAGCCGTTGCCGTGCAGGTACATCGAGGACAGGCGGGCGAAGCTGATCAGGTAGACCCCGCCATGGTTGCCGGTGGCGGAGTCGAAGACCTCGTTGGCGGTAAGCAGGATCTTGGTGGGGTCGCAGCCGGGGTCGGCTTGCACGACCAGGGAGGCGTGGCCGAACGGTCGCCCGGTGTTCCAGAACGTGAACGCGCCCAGCGGTGGGCAGGCGTCGGCCGGGTGGGCGTGCCCGGTGGCGAGCATCTCGGTCCAGTGCGCTTTCGCGGAGGTGAACCCGGACCCGACGTAGCCGTAGGCGCGGCAGGCGAGCCGGTCGCACAGCTGTCGCCAGCCGGAGGTGACCCCGACGTAGGCCAGGCCGTTGCGGACGGCGGTCGCGACGTCGGCTGGGGTGCCGGGTGGGACGGCAACTTCGCCGCTGCCGATCGGGACTGCGCATCCGGTCGCTGGTGATCCGTCCACCGGGGTGACCGCTGCGGTGAGGTCGGGGTTGGCGAGTTCGGGGACGGCGCCGGACACGGCGTCGGCGGACCACTCGGTCATGCGCTCGCGGACGTTGGCGACGAACTGGGCGGTGATGGCGGGGATGGTGGGGTAGGTGCGCAGGCGGGATTCGCCGGCGTTGTGTGCGATGACGAGGGCGTCGAGGATCGGGATGTTCGAGGATGCCCACTCCGGGTGTTGTTCGCGGATGCTGCGGACGCCGTCGAGTCGTGCGCACAGGTAGGTGCCGCCGACGCGGGCGTGGGTGGCGGGGTCCTCGATGTCGGGCGTGCGGTTGTGGTCGAGGTCGGCGTGCCAGGGGTGGCTGTAGTGCGCGCGCCAGATGGAGGCGTTCATCTGCAGCAGTCCCCAGGTGCCGCCGTTGGAGTCGTCGGCGTGGGCGTCGGGTCGGAACCCGGACTCTTGGGCCATGACGGCCGCGATCCAGGTCTCGGGCAGGTCGGGGCAAGTCGCCTTCGTCTCGGCGATCCAGGCACGAGCGGTGGCCGGGATGGGTGCGTCGTCGGCGAGTGGGCTGCCGGCGGAGCTGGTGATACACGCGCTGGCCGTTCCGCCGACGGCGACGGCGGTGACGATGGCGATGGTCGGGACGGCGAGGAACCCGAGCGTGCCGAGTGCGAGCTTGATCATGCGGGGACCGCCGTTCCGGTGGCGGTGGCGTGCTCGACGGCCTTCTGGTCGGCGTGGAG
Organism: Cellulomonas sp. P1_G12_2; assembly: GCF_056405535.1. Classification (NCBI taxonomy): domain Bacteria; kingdom Bacillati; phylum Actinomycetota; class Actinomycetes; order Micrococcales; family Cellulomonadaceae; genus Cellulomonas; species Cellulomonas sp. P1_G12_2. The sequence goes on from NZ_JBFUBX010000001.1 coordinate 1,436,858, forward strand.
GTCGGCTGCGTCACGTCGCGCCGTCCAGGCGGCCAGGTCGATGACGGTGGGTTTGGTCTGGCGGAGCAGCAGCACCCCGGCGCCGAACGGCAAGGTCCGCAGCACCGAGGCCGGCATGACCGGGACGGTTCGCACGGACGTCGACGAGGAGTGTTCGCCGGCGCGGCCGCGGGAGCGGGTCTCGGTGAGCTCGTCGACCTCCCCGACGAGGCGGGCGACGTCGTCGAGGTCGCGGTACTTGGCCAGTCCACCCAGGACGATCTTGACGGTCGCGGCGTCCCAGATCGCGTCTGCGGCGTGTTCGCCCCAGCGGGCGCGGGCTTGGGCCAGGGACTGCAGGACGGCCAGGGTGGTGATGCCGGAGCCGCCGCCTTCGGCCATCAGCGAGGGCAGTGACGGCAGCGGGGTGAGGTTGGCGATCTCATCGAGGGCGAGCAGCAGGGGTGGGTCGAGACGGGCGCCGGGGGAGCGCGCAGCCAGGGCGCGGGCGGTCTCAGTGATGTCTTCGACGAACGCCGCGACCAACGGTGCGCAAGATCCGGAGGCGACCGCGGAGGCCAGCAGGTAGAGCGTGCCGGACTCTCGCAGGAACGTCGTGGGGTCGAAGGACTCGTCGCGCTTTGGGTCGACGGCGGCCAGGACGTCGGGATCGGCGAGGGCCGCCAGGGATTGGCGGACGCCGAGCCATATGGAGTCGCGGGTGCGGGGGTCGGAGTGGATGGAAGCTTCGAGGGCGTCGGCCCAGCCGTCCGCGGCCGCGGCGCTGTGGTTGAGGATGGTGACGGCGTCCTCGGCCAGGGCCGGGTTGAGGGACCAGCGGTACAGGTCGACGGCGCGCCTGTTGTCGAGGGCGGCGGCGTGGAGCAGGCAGCGCAGGGCGGTCTCGGTCTGTCCGGCCCAGAAGTCGGAGTCGGACACGGTGCGACCAAAGCCCGCGCCGGCAGCCAGCCCGCGCGCTCGGACCAGGGCGGTGCGGGGAGTCTCGCAGCCGCGCACGGGTGACCAGGCCAGCCCGCCGGGCAGACCGGCGAGGCACTGCGGGTCGAAGATCGCGACCGGACCCCTGGTTCGACGAGCTCGCAGCGTGACGGCGAGCGTGTCCGGGCGGGTGGACGTGGCAACGACCGGTCCTGGGGCGTCCAGCACCCAGGGGATGACCACGTGCAGGCCCTTGCCCATCCGAGGTGGTCCGACGAGCAGGGCGGAGTCCTCCACGGTGCACCACAGGTCGCGGCCGCGAAGCCGCCCAAGCCGGAACCCCACCTGCTGCGGGGTGGCGGACCGGTCAAGGGACGGGCGCACGACCGACGCGCGGCCGCGCAGGCTCCGCTGACCCGCGACGGCGTGCACGGCACGGGGCGCTGCCATCCCCGGCAGGTCTCGCAGCGCACCAGCACGCCCGTCGCTCGTGGTCCCGAGGCGGCGCCACACCCACCAGATGCCCCACACGACGCAGACCCAGGCTGCCGCGGCCAGCGCGGTCCCGGCCCAATACGCCACGGGGCCGGGCAGCGCGGACGGGCGGGGCCACACCGAGGCTGGGTCGCCGGGGTGCGTGATCGCGCTGAGCGCGGTGAGCAGTCCCGCGGTCGGGGGCGGGCGACCGGTCAGGACGCAGGCAAGGGCCGCTCCGGACCACAGGACCGCGGCCAGGACGAGGACGGCGGCGCCGGCCGTCATCGCCCACGTCGTCATGTCCGGGCCGCCCGCGGTGCCGGGACGCGGTCCATGGTGCGTCGGCCTCACCGGGAGACCGACTCGATCTGCTGGGTGCGCAGCTCGGGGGCGGCCGCGGGGGTGTAGGCCGGTTGGATCGGCATGGCCGCGGCCGTGCGGCGCAGGGCAGCGGTCACCAGGTGCCCGGTGTCGACCAGGTCGGTGACGAGCACACCGGGGTTCGCGGCGCCGGCGACGAGCTGCGCGGCGCCGGCATCGGCCAGGTGCCGTACCTGGTCGCCGGCGACGGCTTGGATCGCGGGATCGAGCTGCCGGGACCAGCCGTCGTCGACGGCGGCCCGCAGCTCGGACAGTCCCGGGACCCCTTGCTCGTGGTGGGCGTGCGCGCGGGTCGCCCAAGCGACGGTGACGATGTCGACATGCTGCTCTAGCTCGGCGAGCTCGAGCAGAGTCCCGTAGACGGCGCGCCACCCGGGATCGGGGACCCGGTTGGGTGCCAGCCATGCGGCGACACCCGGAATGTGGTCGGGCTGGGCGATGAGCGCGCCGATCAGAGCCACGAGGTTACGGCGCTCGGAACCGGCATCGCGGCCGGGGTGCCCGGACAGGTACTTGTCGGCACCCATCCGCGCCTCGGTGTTCCGCATCACGGCCCGCAGGGCGAGCGGGACGACGACCTCGTCGTGTGGCTGGCCGGTGGCCTTGGCCCATCTCGCCTCGGCGCAGTCCATCGCGGCGTCCACGACGTTGCAGGTCGCGTAGATCGGGCGTGACATGCGATCCGATGCGCACCGCACGGCAGCCGCGCGCAGGAGCACGCCGGTGCCGGCGATCTCTCGACGTAGGCCGCCGTCGAGCACCATCCGCGCGTAGGTGACGGCCTGGGGGTGCGGTGGTGTCACGTGCAGCAGGTCCGCGAGCCGCGGCAGGTTCGCCCGTCGGGTGCCGAGCCGCTCGACGAGGGCGTCGGCCATCCGTTGGGGGTCGATCGCCTCGTCGGCGGCGCGCCGCTCGAGCATGGTGGTGAAGACCTGGGCGTGCCAGGTGTCGGCGAAGTCGCCTGCCCGGAGCCAGCGCTGGATGTCATCCAGTGTGTCGGGGTGCAGCAGGACGGAGCCGAGGGCGGCTTGCTCGGACAGCCGGATGATGGCGTCGTCGTTCATGGTGATCACCGGTCCTCGTGTTTGGTGTCGTCGCGCATGGCGGAGTCGGTGTCGACGACGTCGACCTCGACGGGGTGCAGGACGTGGTGCACGACGTGGGTGCGGCGCGGCATCTTCCACAGCCCGGTGCCCCGCGGCAGCACGGGCAGCAGGTCCCGTTCTGGCCGCGTCAGGCCCAGCGCGGTGGCGGTGCCGTCGAGCTGGTCGGACTCCTGCCGGTAGATGACGCGGGTCGAGCAGTCCGCCAGCAGTCCCTGCGCCAGAGAGCGAGCCTCGGAGCCGTGCTCGCCGATGGCGTCCCGGTCGCTGAGCCGGTGCAGCACCATGAGGTTCGCGATGCCGTGGGCGCGCGAGAGCTTCCATTGCGACTGCATCCGGCGCACCAGTGCGGCGTGTCGAAGGACCCGCCACGCCTCGTCGTAGATGACCCATCGCTTCGCGGTCGACACCAGTAGTGCGCCTTCGAGCCACGCCGAGGCGCACGTCATCGCCAGTGCCAGCGCGTCCTCGTCGGAGCCCAGGCGTGACAGGTCGAGCACGACCATGGGTGCATGCGGATCGAGGCATTCGGTCGAGGGCCCGTCGAAGAGTCCCGCCAGGTCGCCGCGCACGAGGCGGCGCAACCCATGGGCGACATCGCGACCATCCGCCGATCGATCTGCGACACGGACACCGTCCGAACGCGCCGCCGAGGCGTCGGGGGAGGCGAGCGTCTCGAGGACGTCGCCGATCGTGGGTGAGCTGCGACGGCGTTCGGCCAAGGTGAGGGCCGCGTCCAGCGCGCCGAGCTCAGCGGCGCCGAGCTCGCGACGGATTGTCAGGGCGGCGACAGCCGCAAGGAGGCGGATCCGCGGTCCGTGGGGTTCTGTGCCCTCTGGGGCGTCCAAGGGGTTGAGCCGGGCCGGCAGTCCTGACCCGAGCCGCACCACCGTGCCGCCCATCGCCTCGGCGACCGGGGCCCACTCACCCTTCGGGTCGCCCGGCACGTAGACGGACCGTCCTGCGGTGATGCTGCGCATCGCGAGCGACTTGGCCAGCGCGGACTTGCCCTGCCCGATCACCCCGGCCAGGAGCACGTTCGGGTTCGTCAGGTGGCCAGCGCCGTACAGCGCCCACGGGTCGAAGCAGAACGGCCCGCCGGTCAGCGCGTCCTGCCCCACAGGGACGCCGACGTCACACGAGGGCGACACGAGGAACGGGTACGCACCGGCCAGGGTCGCCGACGACGCCCGGTGTGCCGGCAGCCGCAGCCTGGGACCGCTGCGGTACCGCCCGACAGCCCGACGGAACGTCGGCGTTCTCGTCGCGGTCACAGCACACTCCTCGCCAAGGGCAGTGCTGCTGCCAGGTGCGCTTGCCCTTGCTGGCCGAACAGGCGCCGCGCCTCGCACATCGCCTGAGCTGCGGCGGTCTCGAGTGCGGCACAGCGCTCCTCGAGCTCGGACTCGCTGGTCGCTGACACGGTGAGCAGCCCGGTGAAGCGCAGATCCCCGTGGCCGGCCACGATCTCGGCCTCGCGGCGCTCGAGATCGGCGACCTCGGCTCGCGTGCTCTCGGCTTCGACCTGGCCGATGCGCGTTCGTTGAGCCGCGTCGGCCATGTGCTCGGCCTTGCTCCGTCGGATCTCCCGCAGTGCCCGGGCGGTGGCGATGGGCTCGGCAATCAGGGTCAGGGTCCTGGGGGTCGCCTCCCCGAGGAGCAAGGGCTGCAGGAAGCTGGGGTGGGCGTCGCTGCGCGGCCACTCCGTGACCCAGTACGTCGCGTGCACCGCACCGTCGGCTCGCAGAAACGACCACTGCTCGTCGACGCCGATCGGAGCGGGGAACGGCCGCGGCACGTCCTCGGCGCGAGCAGCGGCCTCCGGGTCGTAGGCGCTGTGCACCACGGCCGTCAGATCCTCGCGCCCAAGCCACCCCTGCGGCGCGAGGTCAGCGCCGATCAGCGACGTCGCGACCGCGTCCAGGTGCTTGACCACGACAGCGATGTCGGCCGCCGTCAGAGCGCGGCGACCTCGCGGGGCGCGAAGCGCCACCGCCAGGAGCGTGTCTCGCGCATGTGGTCGCACGAACCCGCCATCGAGCAGTCCGGCCAGGGCCACGGACAGGTCCGTCATTGGGGAGATGCAGCGATCCCGCCACCACCGACGTGCAGGAGCCAAGCCGCCAGGGACGGTGCGCGCCATTAGCTGCACCCGCACGATCGCCGGCTGCTGGCACAGCCCGGCCAGCACACGGCCCCACCCGGCCACCTTGTGCTCCTGCGCTGCGGGGTCGTCCAGGACGAATCCGGCACCCGCGACCCGCAGCACCCCGCAGATCACGCCAGCGCGCCGATTGAGGATGAGGGTCGCCCTGAGAGCGTCGCAGGGGATCAGTTCCATGTGACCGGTCACGCCCGGAAGGACGAGCACGTCGCGGGCGGCCCTCGTCTCCCTGGTCGTGGTGATCGCCGTGGTCGCCCGAGTCAGCCTGCGCACCTGCCACTGCGCAAGCAGCGGCACCCATCGGACGACCGGCCGGCCGGCAACCGAGACTGTGCCCGCGACGAGCAGCGTCAACCACACCGGTGCCGTGACCGCGAAGCCGCCCGCGCCCGCGGAGAACACCGCAGCCACCGCCACGAGCAACGCGACACCCACCATGGCGAGCTGGGACGTGGACAGCCCCAGCAGCACGCCGCGGCTCTCCAGGCGACCGAACCGGACCGTTGACGTGCCGGAGGTGTCTTCCGGCGAGCTCATCGCGCGCCACCCCGGTCAGGCACGGGCACCGCCGGAGGAGGGGTGGGCTTGGGCCCGCCCGCCGCGAGGCCACCGGATGCCCCCTTCGCCGCGCCTGCAGCGCGCACTGCCGTGCCGATGCCTCCGGTCACCGTCGACATCGCGACCTGTTGCGCGGCGTAACGGGTGGTCGTCGCCGCGCCGCGCGCTGCCTTGCTGATGGGGTTGGCCGCGACGTTGGCGTGCATGACCCCAGCGGCCTCCATGCCGGACCAGTGCACGAACCGCCAAGTCAGCCACGGCGCCCACACCGCGATCGCGAGCAACAGGATCCCGACCAGCGTGTCCGACAGCCCGGCGACGCCGTCGGCCGGCAGCGTGGGTGCGACGCCGGGCTCGGTGGGTCCGGCGCCGGTGAATGCGGAGGCGCCGACGACGAACGCCACGACGATGACGATCTTGGAGAACACCAACGCCGCGACGATCTCGAGCCAGCGCCGCGTCCACACCCGGGTCTGGTCCCACGTCGACCCCGCGAAGGCGATCGGCGCGAAGACCGCGACGAGAACCAGCGCGGCCTTGCGGAACAGCAGGACGCCCCACAGCAGGACGAACCCGAGCATGAGGGCCAGACCGATCAGGATCTGCAACGCGGGGGAGAGTGCAAGAAGCGCGGTGAAGTCGAAGAACTGCGATGCCGCCTCGTTGACGGTCAGACCGGCAGCTGACGCGATGTACTCGCAGATCCCGTCGACCGCGGTCAACGCGAGCTGCGTCACGCCGAGGGCGAGCGCGGCACCGAGCATCGCCTTCGCGACCCCGATAACGGCGCGCACCAATCCGCCGGCCTCATGACGGAGGACGGACGTCAGCACCTGAACGACGAAGAGCCCCACGACGACCGGCAGGGCGATGGCGGCGATCACCGCGACGTTCGCGCGGAACCAGCCGACGCTCAGGTCGATCGACGTGCTCGAGCTCAGCGCAGCCAGCGCAAGCTGGCCTATCTGCTCCGCACCACCGACGAACGAGCCGCCGAGCCCGCCGAGCACGTAGTCGGACGCAGCGCCCTGCGCGGACTCGCAGACGGCGGCCGCCGGGCCGATGCAGGCGTCGAGTGCCGGGACCGGCATCTCAGATCATCCCGCCCAAACCGGAGAAGAACGCCACGATCGCGTTGGCTCCGCCGATCAGCAGCGCACCGCCGGCGGCGATGAGGACCCCCGTCTTCCCGCCCGAGGCGTACCCGTAGTTGCCCTGCTGGCGGGCCACCGCCCACACGATCACCGAGATCACCAGGCCCGCAACGCAGGCCACCAGGCCCCAGGTCAGCAGCGCCCCGACCAGCTGCTTGACGACAGCCAAACCCGGCAGACCGGTCTCGTTCGGGGTGATGCCCGGGTCGGCGCCGATGACCTTGCCGACGTTGATCGACACGTGTTCCATTGCGCACCCCGGGGATCCATGGGCGCTCACCGGTCGTCAGCGCCATCTGGTTATAGGTGCGCCAGAGTGTGCGTAACCCGCGAGATCGCGAGTACAAACAAGAGGACTGGGATCCCCGGCGTCAGACCGCCGGCTCAGAGCTCGGCGTCTGGGTCGAGTTCTGCGAGGCGGGACTCGAATCGGGCTCGCAGTCGGCTGTACTCCTCGTGGTCTCCGCGCGCGGAGGCAGCGTCGAGGGCGTCCCGCTGGAGGAGGGTGGACATCGGTTCGACGAGCAACCCGCGCGTCGCGACCTGGATCGCCTCGCCGTAGCGGCCCGCCTCGTGATGAAGCCGGGCGAGCAGGTGAGCAGCGTCAGAGATGGCGCCGACCATCACCTGAATGTCGTTCTCGGCCCAGGAGTAGTGCGCGTCGTCGATGCCGATGAACGGACGGCCGCGCACGAGCTCCAGCGCCGCGGTGAGGTTCTCGACTCGTTCGTCGTCGGATGCCAGGGCGGCTGCCGTGAGTCCTTGGAAGAGTGCCCAGTCTGTCGCGACGTCATCCGTGACGTGCAACGGTTCGCCGCGCCGGATGGTGGGCAGCGCGGCGTCGCCGACGAGTTGTCGGGTTCGGTAGACGAACGTGTTGCGAGTGCCCGCGACGTCTCGCTTTCCTGGCCAGAACACCTCGTCGAGCTCGTGCCCACTCGCTGTGCGCCGCAGTGCGAGGTACACGAGTAGCTCGATCGCGCGTGGTGGTGGCGTCGACTCGGGCTTGGTGAGGCCCTCGACTTGAATTGGGCCGAGGACGTTCACGCGGATGCGCCCCTCCTGGAGTTGGAGAGTCTCCGCCCGAGGCTCGGATGTCTCGCACATCGTCCGGGCAATCTCGTTGGCGCCTGGCGCGTCGGTGCCGCGGAGGTCGTGCCGCTCGGAGGACGCGATCCCGGCGACGACGGGTGGTTGCGCCGTCAGCAGCAACGACGTCACCTGCTCGAGGTCCGCAGCGCTGAGTCGTTGAGCACGAAGCGTGAGGCCCAGGGCATCCAGGGCCGCCGTGCCGTCGGGGCTGACGGTGAGCGTCCAACCAGTGGCGGGTTCGCGAGTGATCAGGACCGAGCCGGTCCATGGTTCGCTCGGCGGAACCCGGCTCGGTGTCCGTTCGAGGTAGACGACTGGCAGCCAGGTGTCCTCCAGGATCCGGTCTGAGCGGGCTTCGAGGCTGTCGGTCAGGCCGCTGTCCTCGAGGGCGGACGCGATGGCGTCGGCGCGGGCGGTTCGTGTCCGGGTGTTGTCGGGCGTGCTGTGCATGCGGGCGGCTTCGAATGCCGAAGCGAGATCGGCGAAGGACTCGTCGGCGACCAACGCGATGCGCCCGGTCAGTTCACTGGTCACGATCTCGATCGCGAGTGCGCGCAGTGCGTCGTCGGCGGCTTGTTCGTCGCCGAGGATGCTCAGGGTTCCGGCAGCTTCGAGATTGATCAGCACCGTGGCGTCGTCGCTGTGCCCGAGTGGAACGAGTGCCGGGTACGGCTCGGCGTGACCGTTGTTGTCGAGCGGGGAGTCGCCGGCTACCTCGATTGTCGAGGCGGTCCACGTGACACCGGTGGCGGTGAACGGGGGGACAGGCTCGGGGTCGGGGGACTCCAGGTGGAGCGAGAGTGTGTGCTCGCTGAGGGAGATCGCGGTGATCCGGGGGAGGTCGCGTTCGGCGGCGTAGCAGCGGGTGTCGATGTTCTGGAGTGCGGTCCGGAGCTGGGCCAAGGTGACCGGCGTCGCTGCGCGTCGCAGTGTGTCCTCGACTGCCGCGGTCTGGGTGCCTTGGGTGGGCATGGGGATGGATTCGCCGACGCGTCGTGCGCGGTGCTGCAGGTGTCGGCGGCGTCCGAGCTCGCCGACGATGCCGGCCGCTGCTACCGCGGAGAGCCCGATGAACAGGGGTGCTCGACTGCCGGAATGTGCTGTAGCGTCGTCCGCTTGCCCGAGCGGTTTCGGGGCAGCAGGCTGCTCAGTCGTCGTGCTGCTGCTGGCGGTGGGCACTGCTGTGGCGGCGTCGGGGTCACCGGTCATGGGCTGGCCCGGCGCGGGGTGAGCGGGCTCCAGCGCCTTTGGTGGAGTCGGAGAGGTCGGGGCGGCGGGTGCACCGGCGGCGGAGGCAACGGTCGGGCCGGCGGGGACCGTGAGGTGCCAGCCGGGCTCGATGAGGTTGGGATCGGTGAGGGTGGTCCCGTCGGTCTGGGGCTTGCCGACGTTCGCGGCGTAGATCTCGGTGTAGCGATCGCCGTTGCCGAGGTGCTTTTCGGCGAGCTTCCAGAGGCTGTCGCCGGGTTCGACGACGACCTCGCTCGGCGCTGGCTGGACCGGTGCGGCGGGCTCGAGGGGTCGTGACGGGTCTAGGCCGGCGGCGTCTGCCGGGAGCAGGAGCGCCCAGCCGGGGTAGATCCAGTGGGAGTCGCTTAGGGCAGTCCCATCGGCCTGGGGGCGGCCGAGGTTCAGATCCTGGATCTCGGTGAAGCGGGCGCCGTCGCCGAGGTGCCGTTCGGCGATGTCCCACAGCGTGTCCCCGCGCTGGACGATGACGGTCGGGAGCTCCGCGCCGCGGTTCGGCTGCTCGGCCGCGGTCGGTTCGGGCTCCGCGGCGTGCCGGGGTGCTGGAGTTGGTGTGTCGAGCGTTGGCCGGTCATTGACGGCACGGGTGGCAGTGACCGTTGCGGCGGCCGCGGGGGTCGGACTGGTGACGGTCGACGTGAGCGCGAGCAGGACGGCGGCGGAGGCGACCAGCCGGGATGCTGCCCATTGCGCTGATCCGAGCAGGGGGATCGAGGGTGTTGCGACTCGTCGCAGGCCGGCGAGGATCTCGGCGGTGACGCTGACCGCGAAGGCTGCCCACGCGACCCACCCGATCAACGCCAGGACGGCGAAGAGGAGGGTGCCGTCGTCGGGGGAGGTCAGTGCGTGCCCGACCTCGGCGAGGGTCGGAACTGTTTCCGGAACGTAGATGGGTGCGAGCGCGATCAACGCGATCGGCGCTCCGAGAAGGAACAACAGGAGCAGCACGGTCGCGCCGAGGGCGCGCAGGATTTCGGGACCGCGGTGGGTGGGGGTGAGGGTCGCGGTCATGTGCCACCTCCGGTGATGCCTTCGACGAGTGAGGCTTCGGCGTGCCCGGTCACGGTCAGGGTGCTGATGCCGATGAGGTTGAGGAACGCGGTTGGGGCCGTGTCGGTGACGGTGACGAGCAGGCGGGTGCGGTCGTCGCTGACCCTGACGGTGCCGTTGTGTCCTGCCTGGCGCAGGTAGGTGATCGCTGCGGCGACGGCGATGCTTCGGTCCACTCTTATGCCGGATCCGGAGATGGCGTTGGGGATGTCGAGGGCCTGCCCGCCGGCGCGAGCCGCTTCGGCCGCGGTGGCGTCGGCGCGTTGGGTCGCGCGCAGTTTCGCGCCGCCGTCTGCGACCAGGCCGAGCAGCAGGAGGAGCCCGAGCATGCTGATGGCCACGAACACGGTGACTGAGCCGGCCTCGTGTTCGGGTCCGGTTGCGACGTGCAGGCGGCGAGTGAGGGTCGTCATCGTGTGCGGTACCTGTCGAGGGGCGAGGTCGCTTGCGCGGTCATCGTGCGTGCGCCGGGCAAGCCCGGGACAGCGAGGTCGGCGAAGCTCACGGTGCAGCTGACAGTCGCGGTCACGACGGCGTCCTGACCGATGCGCGCAGAGAACCCGGACGTGTCCACGGCGACAGCAGTGGCGACGCAGGACGTGCTGGCGAGCTCGCGCGCGGCCGCGGCTGTCGCGGCCGCGCGGGCGCCGTCCTGGGTTCGGGCCAGGGAGGCGTCCCGGGCGGCGGAGCGGGCTGCTTGCTCGATCGCGCTTGTCGTGGTCTCGACTCGGCCGACCAGCACGAGGGCACCGAGGAGCAGGATCAGGGCGGGGGTCAGGATCGCGAGCTCGACGCTGATCGAGCCGTTCTCACGGTCGTGCGCGTGCTGGCGGTTCATGGTGTGTTCGCCGTGGTGAAGCGTTCGACGGGGCCGTCGGCGGACTGGTTGACCTGAATCCCCGGCGTGCCGGGGATCACCGACAGCGATCGTCCGGTCACGGCGACTTGCACGTGTCCGGGTCCGGGTGTGGAGGCGATCGCGGTGGCGTCGGTGAGGGTGTCCGCGCCATGGTCGCGCACAAAGGCCAGGGCGGTGTCTCGCCCGGCCTGCGGCGTCGAGCCGTAGGCGCGGGCGACGGCAACGCCCTCCTGGGCGGCGGCCAATGCGAGGGAGCGGGCGTGGAACCAGAGCGCGTACTGGATCAACGCAGTCACCACCAGCAGCAGGGCGGGGAACAGGATGACCAGTTCGATGCTGGCCGACCCGGTGTCCCGACGGTCGCGCATGGTCAGGTGATCTGGTTGACGCGGCGCTGGACTGCCGCGGTGATGGCTACGACGAGCGTGCCTGCCACGGCGATCAGCCCCAGGATGATGATGACGAGCTCCAGGGTTGAGGCGCCGGTGTCGTCGCCGGCGCGGTTACGGATCTGGTGCCGCGCGGCGGACACGTAGCCGTTGAGGAAGATCAGCATCACGAGCGTGTCCATGTCGTTCTCCGTTCGTCCGAGGGTGTGGTTCAGCTCAGGAGGATGCGCACGAAGGCGGGGTAGCCGAGCAGGGCCATGAAGCACAGGCCGAGCAAGGAGACGGGCACGACCATGTGTTCGGAGGCGGCGTTGGCCTTCGCGGTCGCGGTGGTGAGCAGCTGGGTGCGTAGCGAGGCGGCGCGGGCGCGCAGTGTCGCGTAGATGGCGGCGCCGTCCTGGCCGGCGATGCGCATGATGTCGGCCACGTCGCCGAGCTCGGTGACACCGGTGGTCTCGGCGAGGTGGGTCAGCCCGGTCCAGGACGGATCGCCGGCGAGTTCGGCGCGTAGGAGTGCGTCGCGGATGCGGGCGAACTCGACGGAGCCGCCGATGGCCGCGGCGCGGTCGAGAGCTTCTGTGGGTCCGGCGTCGGCGATCCGCTCCATCGCGACCAGCTCGAGGAACACACATGTCGCCGCCCGCATGGAAGCCCGGGCCTTGGCTGCTTCGGTGCGAAGCGTGACGTCCGGGAGCATGAAGAACACGCCACCCAGGGCCAGGCCTGCGACGGCAGGGACGACGAATGGCAGGGTGACGCCGGCGGCGAGCATGAGGGTGGACATCAGGGCGGGGAAGAGCAGGCCGATGAGCCCGTACCCGATCTTGCGGGCGGCGAGGTCCTCGGGCTGCTGGTTGAGCATGTTCAGGTCGGCGGCGTAGCGGCGCAGCCCGAAGGTCTGGACTGCCTGCGGAAGGACCACCCGCCGCACCGAGCCGAGCGGTCCAGGCGCTCCGATCGGCGATACCGCGGTGACGTGACCGCGTGCTGGTAAGAGGCGCTCGACGGCGGTGACGAGGTCGGGTCGGGCAGGGGAGAGGCCCGCCACGGCGACGACGATCCCGCCGCCCACCAGGGCACCAGCGAGGAGCACGATCCACAGCGTCATGACCCACCCCCGGTGTCATGTCCGGTCAGGAAGCGCGGTTCGGGTGGGGTCAGGGTCAGTGCCCGGATCCACAGCAGGCACCCGGCGAAGGCGGCAGCGATCGCGGCCAGCACGAGCTGTCCCAGCCCGTCGCTGTAGGGCTGCAGGTAGGTGCCGTTCAGCATCAGTAGCCCCGCGACACCGAGGGTGATCAGGGTGACGAGGCGCGCGGTGGAGCGGGGTCGGGCGCGTTCGGCTTCGACCCTGCGCCGCACTGCCACTTCGTCCGAAACGGACCCGGCCACCGCGGTAAGCACTCCCGACAGGCCGGGGCCTCGGCGCCTGGAGGCCAGCAGGAGCGAGGCGACGACGAAGTCGCCGGCGGCGTCGTTCAGATCGTCGGCGAAGGCCCGCAACGCCTGATCGGTCGGCCACCGTGCGGAGATCCGCGCAACCAGTGCGCCCACGTCGCGAGCCAGCGGCGGCGGGGCGGTCGTGGCGGACGCGAGGATCCCTTGCTCGAGACCGACCCCCGTGGCCAGCACATCGGCCAGGCGGCGGGTCCATTCCTCGATGGCCTCGACGCGATCGATTGCCCGGGCGGCGACCTTCGCCGACCCGAGGAGGTATGGCAGCCCGATCACGGCGGCCACCACGATCAGAGCGGCGACAGGCCAGCGGGTGACGGCCCATGCCAGGAGCCCGGCTGCCGCCGCGATGGGCCACCGCCAGCGATCCCACCACCCCTCGGCGGGGCGCCGGGTCCGGCGGCGTCGCGGTCGCGCCGGCGCCGGTTCGGTGCGTCGCAGCCCGATCGCAGCGAGCAGTGCCCCTGCCACGAGGACGGCCCCGCTGAGAGCGGCGAGCAGAGGTGTCATGACCGTCCTCCGCCCAGCGGATTCGTCCACGTGCCATTGCGTTGGTCGAGCACGGACGGGTCGAACCCGACGCGAACGAGGTCGGATAGGCACTGCGGGCGGTGCAGCGGCACGGCGCGACCGTCGGCGCCGGGTCCGAAGACGGTCGTCGTGGCCGGGCGGTTCGTCTCGCCGAGGCCGACGATCTCGACCACCTGGGACACGAACCGGTGTCGGCGACCCCCGGTCGCGGTGTCGTCGAGGAGCTCGATATGTACGAACAGGTCGACCGACCCGGCCAGGAGTCGGTAGGCGAACGTGTCCGTCATCGAGACCCCGGCGGACAGGCACAGGGTCACGATGCGGTCCACGGCGTGCTGTGCGGACCGGGAGTGCAGCGTGCACAAGGACCCGTCGCCGGTGGACATCGCCTCGAGCATCGGCAGCACCTCGGGGCCGCGGACCTCACCGACGATGATCCGGCGCAGGTTCAGCCGCAGCGCATCGACCACCAGGTCGGACAGCGTGATCTCTCCAGCTCGTCGGCCGCTCCCGTCCTTCTCGGCGGAGCCCTCCCGAGCCTCCAAGGCCACGACCCGGGGATGGCGATGGGGCAGGTCGTGCAGGTGGAGCTCGTACTCCTTCTCGATCGTGGCGAACCGCTCCATCGGAGCGAACTCGTTGGCCAACGCCCGGATCAGGGTCGTCTTGCCAGCGTTCTGCAGCCCCGTGACCACGATGTTCTTGCCCGCCCGCACGGCCGCCCGCAAGAACTGCGCTAACGCGGTGTCGAGAGTGCCGAGACGGATCAAGTCATCGAGGTCGACGTCCCGCACCCGGTGCCGGCGGATCACCACGTGCGGTTTCGGTGTCGTCCAGGCCACGGCCGCCAGCCGTGAGCCGTCCTCGAGTCGCAGGTGCAGCGCCGGGTGGGCCGAGGAGAACGTGCGCTCGGCGTTGCCCGTGCGGGCAGCGAGCAGCTGCAGGATCTCGATGAGCTCGGCATCCGAGTCCGCGATCGGCGGGACGCGCTCATCTCGTCCATCGGCGTAGGACACCCAGACGGTGTCGTGACCGTCGACTTCGATGTTCTCCACCGCCGGGTCCTCGATCAGCGGCTGCAGTCGGCCCAACCCGAACAAGGCCGCCATCACTGCGCGTGAGGTCGCCATCTCCAGATCGATCGGCCACGAGTCCTCGCCGCGGCGCACCCGTTCGCGACCGCGCTCGGACAGCTCGGCAGCAACCAGCGAGCGCGCGAGCTCACGGCGGGCACCCGGGGACTCGACGTGCTGGGTCTGCAGACGCTGTGCCAACCGATCGGCCACGGCCCGGCGCACCTCACGGACGACCGACATGTCCGGCGCCGCCAGGACCGGGCCGGCAGCGGTCGCCAGATGAGTGGCTGTCGGGCCGAACCCGTTCGAGGCCGGTCCAGGTCGGGTCGTCTCGTCCAGCCCGGTCACGACGACACCGCCAGGGCCGGGGCCAGTTCGGCGAGCCGCTCGACGACGCCGCGGGCCGACCGGAGCAGCGGCGACCGCTCGAACCGCCATCCCTGCGCACTCCCGGTGGCGAACGCGGTTGCGGCCCACGCATCTCGCGCGACCACCACCGGCCTGCCGGTGCCCAGTGCGGTGCCGATCTCGGTGGGGGAGTAGCCGTCGCCGATCACCAAAGCCAGTGGTGCGACGCGGCCGGCTCGTGCTTCCTGCAGTGTCCGTACGGCCGCGGCGGACGGGACCACGGAGGCCACCTCTGGTCGCACGACGATCGCGACGACATCCGCGCCGTCCAGCAGCGGAGTGGGCTCGTACCGGTGACCCAACCGCCCGACGTCGACCACCACGTCGACTCCCACCGAGCCCAGGTCGCGCGACGCACCGATCAGCGCACTCCAGATCGCGCCGAGCGGGCGGGCCTGCCGAGGATCCGTGACACCCGCCAAGACCATGCGCGCAGAATCCTCGTCGATCGCCACCGCACAGTCGACGACCTGCTCGACCGACAGCGGACCGCGGGTCGCCGCCAGCGCCAGGACTCCGGCCGTGCCAGGCAGACCCGCCTGGAGAAACCCCGTCAGGAGACCAGAGCCGGCCGGATCGGCGTCAACCAGCAGAACACGACGGTCCGGATGCACAAGCGGCCACACCCACGTCATCGCGAGCGCCGTCGTCGTCACCCCGGGACCGCCGTGCGCGGAGCACACGGCCACGACGCTCACTTCGCACCCTGCGCAGGGAGCACCACCAGAGCGAAGCGGCCAGTCGCCGCCCGCATGGCCAACGCCGGCCCGTCGTCGGCGTCCGTGACCACGTCGACGACCACCAGACCGTTGATGTCCGGTGCCCCGACCCGCACGACCGTCGCCGAATAGGAGAGCGGGCTTCCTTGCACTGCATCGGCGCCCTGCGGGGGTGCATCAATGACCAGGACGTCCTCGCCTGCCGCGAGCCCGCCGGCGGGCACCTTCTCGACCGTCAACGGCAGCGGCACTAGGACCTGATCCGGCGGCACCACCCCGGTGGCGGTCACCTCGGAAGCGGCGAGCAGCGATCCCTTCGTCAGCGACGTCGCAGCTACCTGCCCGACGATCTCGCTGACGTCCCTGGCCGGGACGGTCGCGACGGTCGCATCGACCGAGACGGCTGTGGTCGTCAGGTCGTCGCGACTGATCGTCGCGCCGTAGGGCACGTCACGAGCCAGGACGAGTACGTCGACCCGTTGCCCCGAGCTCGACACCAACCACACCGCGGCCAGCGCCCCGATCACGATCATCACGACACCCGTGATCACGAACGCCGGTCTGCGGCGTCCTCGCGGGGCTAGGACGCTCGGTGCGCGAACGGAGACACCGCCGGGCGTCCCGTTCAGCGTGGTCTTCTCACTCGTTGCCGTCATGGCAACCTCCCCTGCAGGCGGGCACGCCGCCGGTGACTACTCCTGGGTGATGAGCACCTGCATCTCACCGATGCGAACGCTCGCCGTCGACTGCCGCGTCACCGTCAGCGCACCCGAAGCGCCACCACCGGTCCACGTCACGTCCCACGTCGACGTCGCAGTCACCGGGAACGCCTCGTTGGCCTGCCCGGCGGAAGACTGCTCGTAGATGTGCTGACACGTCGGCGACGTGACACCACCGGTGTAGTACGGCGTGCCCGGGTTCTTGCACGTCTCCGTGCGCCCATCGCCCATGTCCCAGACGATCTGGCGAGCCTGCGCCGTGGCCGTGACGGACAGCCCCGGGACCGCAGCGGTTGCCGAGTTCGGCCCCCACGTCGTCGGGCCCACCTCGGTCCACAACCACACCGGAAGACCGACCAAGCCGTGCTCGTCGCCCTCAATCGTCATCCGGATCGTCGGACCGGTCAGCGCCATTCGCGCCAATGCCTGCTGGGCCAGCTGAGCCGGCGTCACGCTCGTCCCTCCATATCCGGGAGGGTCCGTCGGACTCCACACCCACCCGTCGACGCCTCCGGGGTGCGTCGCGGCGCAAGAAACCGCGTAGATGGCGCCCTCCGGATAGTGACCACCCCAGATGATGTCGGTCTCGGCAGGCTGGTGCTCGAGCTTCCGCCAGTAGCAGTCATCGCGGTCGTTGAACCATCCGAGGGGTCCCTGGCAGGGGACGACTCGGCCCGTTCCCGACACCGTGCACTCGCGAACTACGACGTCGCTGCCGCCAGGGACCGCCGGGGGAGCGGGCTGGCCCGGTTGGTCGACCTCGATGACGCAGAAGGTGGTGTTGGGTGCGCAAGTCACGCCGGAAGGCACGGCTCCGGTTGCCAGGCCCGCGATCAGCGCCGCAACGCCGGTGAGAGCCGTCAGCATGGCGCTTCGCGATCGACGTTGGACGTTCGGATGGTCCAGTGGTCGACGTAGAAGTAGGCGGTGGATGTCGTCAGGAGCTTCTGGACCTGACCGGGTGCCGCGGCCGACTCACCCGTCGCCGTGTAGACGGGCTGCCACTCCGTTCCGTCGACGCAGTCAACGATCGTGGCGGAGCCGCTGGTGCCGATCTCCACATCCGAAACCGTGGGCGTGAGGACGGGCTGACCAGTGACGGCGATGCCCGAATCTCGAAACGTGAAGACGCTCGACACCACGTCTGCAAACGCCTTGTCGACAGCAAACCTCTCGAGCTCAGGCCCCGGGTCTTTCGTCGGATCGGCGAACGCCGCGATCTTGGCGTCCCAGTAGCCCTTGTACGCCTCGAGGATCGCGGCCTGGGCTTGCGCGATCGTCGGGTCCACCGATGGAGTCGGGCTGGGCGTGGGAGTCGGAGCTGGCGTCGAGACCACCGGTGTGGGCGAGGGGCTGGGCCCGGGATCTGTGCACGCGCCGAGTAGAGCCGCGACGACGATCAGCGCTGTGGCGGTCGCGGCCCCCTTGGTGATCTGTCGATTCCTCATCGGCAAACACCCGCCCCTGTACGGCCCCCGCTCGCACGGAAGCCGCTCGACGACAGCGTCGAAGCGCCCATTCCATACCCAAACGGGTGAAGGACGCGAGTCGGAAAGGTCAGTCGACCCGTGACTGAGTGCGTCTCCATGGGGATAGGTGTGCCACAGATTGCGCAACGCGCGAGTCGCGCGCCCGGAATCTGTGGACGGGGCTCAGCTCGCACGGCGCTGTGGAAGGGCGTCGACCAGTGCTTCCTCGGCGCGACGCGCTGCCAGGACCGGGGATCGGTCGGAGTGTCGGCGGGTCGCCATCAGGGCCGTGCGGACGATGGGGGACTCGACCACGGCAGGCCCTTCGGCGACGATCCGCGCCAGGACGCCGGGCCAGTCGCTCGTACCTCGCAGGGCGATCGTGAGGCGACGGGCCTGCCAGGCCGGGATGCCGAGCGTGGTCGCCATGGCTCGCCAAYCCGGGAACTGGGTGCGGTCGTCGACCCGGGTCGTCGGCGCATCGAGCACAGTCGCAAGGATCGACCTCGCCTGCTGCTCACTCCACCCGACGAGCATGAGGGCGCGCTGTGCTGCGTCAGTCAGCGCCGAGGCTTCGAATGGGTCGCCCACATCCGGGTCGTCGGCGGTGGCCGGTTCCCAGCCGGCCTCGAGCAGGAGGTCGAGGCTCACGGTTGTGCCGACGGCGCCGTCGCGGGAAGCGACCTCGAGCTTCCAGGCGCGGCGGTCGTTCGTCGCGAACCGCGCGGCGACGATCTCGCCGAGCAATTGCCGCCGTGCGACTTGCCCGAGGATGCCCCACGGCGAGGTGGCGCGCCGCAGCGCTGGCTTGGTGAGCTCCACCCACAGCGCCTGCCACGCGGTGGACTCGGCCTGTGACGCGGCGGCGCCTCGCAGGCCGACGCTGATCGCCAAGGGCCGGACGACTCGCTCGCGCAGGTAGTTCAGCAAGGTTGTCCCGGTAGGGCCGTCCCAGCCCTCGTCGTCGATCGCGTCGAGCATCTGCAGGAGCGTTGCGCGGTCCCGGACGACGGCGCCGTCGTGCTCGGGTGCGGTATGCGGTGTCGTCGTCATGCTCGCCTCCGGTGTCGTGGGTGAACGGCACCGAGGTTTCTCAGAGGCGATAGACAGATCGATCACGGCGTCAGTGATCATGCGATGTGATCCGTTTGTCTATCGATGGCGCCGATGGATCACCCGGCGCAGCTGCGTCGATCACATGCCGATTGACCTGCGACGTCGCAAACGCGGGGCGCGGGGCTGGGCAGGTGACTCAACTACTCCATGTCACCGCCGAGATCCGGACGAAGTCCTCGCGGCCACGGGCATCGAGGTAGCGCACGTTGAGCGCGCGGCTCGCCACCCGACCGCAAGACCTCAACCTCGAGAAGACCTCAACCTCGAGGTTTTGCCCCTTGCCGTGGACGATCCAGGCGCGAACCGGGAGCGGACGGACGACGCGGAAGACGGCTACGGCGCAGATCGATGCCGGCAGATCTCGAGCGGCGTCCCGGAGCGGACTCGCTAAGTCGGTACAGGACTACGATTCGGACGTGCGTTCTAGTCGCGCTATCGAACGGGTGCCAACCCACGAGCAGCCCGTCGATGCGCCCGCCGAGGCTCGCACCGGCGAACGCATGGTGCAGCCCGAGACGCCGCTGCCGGTCGTCGTGTGGGTGACGAGCGGGCGCGGCAAGTCGTTCGCGGCAGACGGGCACGCCGTCGCCTGGACGACGTCTCAAGTGCGGGTGCGCTACCTCGACCCGGGCGGGCGCGAAGGGTTCGCGTGGGTGTGGGCATCGGCCGTGGCGAGGCGGTTCACTTACTGAGTGTGTCCCCAATTGGGCTCACACGGGCTCCCCTTGACCTGACACCCGCGAGGCGGGCGGTGCTTGGTCGCGACCCGGCGCCCTGCCGTGGCTGGACTGGTGCCGGTTCCGACCCAGGGACCCGGGAACTGCACCCGCTGCACTAAACCTCCGGCAAGCCAGGGACGTCGCGACCCCGCGTCCAGGTCAAGCGCTGGTAGACAGTCAATTGGATCGGGCGACCAGCGGACCTGGTTCCGCAGCTCATCCGATCTGAGGGTGTAGGTGGCGTCTCTGAGAAGTCCCGCTGCACCTCCGACCAGCTTCGAGATGAGAGACCGCCATGGACATCAGTAAGCAGATTGACGAGTTCGGGATGGGCTCGCGGCACGCAGCCGCACTTCGTGCCGTGCTCGAGCAGTACACACCCCTCGTCGACGTCAAACCCGGGTACATCAGCGTGCGCCCGGAAGGTCGGCGTATCGCCGCGTATTTCAACAAGACGTTCACCGACGTCGTTGTTGACCCGCTGCAGGTGGACACCGTCGCGGTGCAGAACCCCGGGACAAACGCGCAGCCGAAGCGGACCTCCACAACCGCCTATCTCCGTGTGCCTGGGTCGGCCGTGTCGAGCACTCGTCTCGTGGAGTTGGTCCTGACCGCACTGGCACGGCAGGAGGCGGGGACGCGCTGGGGAGGCGAGTCGAGTCGCTCCGAATTGGCCGCCGATCTCGCAGGACAGCAGTGCCAGACATGCTGGACCGAGCTCTCGGTCAGCGGTGCGTGCTTGTGTGACGACTGAAGTCGCCTGGACCCGCACCGCACCGCCCTCAAAAGCCACCTGGCAAAGGTCCGGACCGGGCCGCCGACCATGCTTCCCGGGCCGGCTCAGGACGGGCTCAAGCAGCGACCACTGCTCGTCGGCCAGGTCACTCGGGTACGCCACGACCTGCAAGATCCGCGTGACCAGCGCAGACGTTCGGATTCCGCCCGGCGAATAGGGACACATCCTGTTAGTCCGCTGCCGCGGGCCGCAGCCGATGGGCCGACGGAACCGCTCAACCCGAGATACGAGTCGGGCTGATGTGATCGGTCGGTCTACCGATGGCGCGGATCGTCTTGGAGGTCACGCGCTATCGGCTGCCGTCCTGTAGCGGCCGCATCACGACGACGAAGGGAGCCGCGACATGTCCCTTGACCAGAGCACCCTGACACCCGAAGAGGTTGCACAGATGCTCGGAGCCTCCCCTTGGTGGGTGCGCGAGCAGGCTCGGCGCGGCCGAGTCCCGCATCTTCGACTGGGTCGCGGCAGGATCCGCTTTCTGCCCGAGCATTTCGATGCGCTGGTGAAGATGGTGACGGTCCAGGTGAACGGAATAGGGAACGAGCCGCCAGCCTCACAGCCCGTCGACCTTCGGGCACTTGGGGCGACCTCAAAGTCCATCCGCGCGCATCAGAATCGACCGCATGTGCAGGGCGACGTGCGTTGAGACTCGGCGGTCCTTCGGGGTGGCCGCTGGAGCCGTGCCGATCGAGTCGGCACCTCCCCGCGGCAAGCACCTCCGGGCGGACGACCAGCCGCGCTCCCCGCCCGCCCGGCATCCCCTGGCGAGTGGGTGGCTCGACCTCCCACAACCGAGCTCAGGCGGCTCCTTCAGGTATTGCCGCCCGTTGCCGATGGACCTGGGGTGAACGAGGCAGCTGTCCAGCGTTTGCAGCCCGACAGGAATGAACGCACTCGATGACGGCGCGCGGCGGGTCATTGGCCCCCTGGCACGACCGAAAGGCCGCCGACATGCCGTGCTGGCAGCCCGAGCGAGGGGGCAGCGAACCAGCGTTGGTGACGGGCGAAGCGCGCGCAAGGAACCCGCTCCCGCCGTCCCGGACAGGCTTGTCGGTGTGCTCGGCTAGCCTAACGCCGACCCCTTTTGGGGCCCGTGGGGAGGATCGTGCGCTACACGCCGCTACCCCCTGAGCTGTTCCGGTTCGCCACGTCCGACCGCCTCGACCCCTACACCGCGGTCCTCTACGCGTTCGGGGACGCCAGCGACCGGATGGTGACGTCGCTCACTGCGGACGACGTGCGTGTCCACCTGCACGCGGTCGGCTGGCGGGACGAGCTGGCCGAGGCGGAGCTCGCGTCCACGCTCGACCAGCTGGTGAGCTGGAAGCTGCTCGACGTCGGACAGAACCACACGGAGAGGTACCGCACAGCTCGCGACTACGAGCGGCGCAACCTTCAGTACGCCATGACTCGAGCGGGGGAGGCGGCTCTTGCCGGGCATGTCGCCACGGTGGAGGCACTCGCTGCCACTGGTGCCCTGCAAAGTGCTGTGCTGGACGCGATCGCGGAGAAGCTCGATGCGCTCGCGGACCTCGCCGCCGGACCGGCTGGCTCCGACGAGCCGGCGACCGACCGCCGGATCTTCGTGCGGCTCCAGGAGCTTGAAGGGCACCTCGCGGCTCTCGCCGGCAACGTCAAGCAGTTCAACGGGGAGCTGCAGCGGCTGCTGCGGTCCGAGAACATCGACGAGACGACGTTCCTACAGGTCAAGCAGTCAACGGTGACCTACCTGCAGGAGTACATCGCTCGGCTCGACGAACGTGCCGCCCGCGTGCGCAGGGCGCTGAGTCGCGTGCGCGATGCGGGGGTCGAGGAACTGTTCGGGCGCGCCTTCGCCGGTGCCGAGCTGCCTCCGCACCTGCGCACGCCGGAGCGCGAGCTGGAGTGGCTTGGCCAGGCCGATGCGCGCTGGGCCGGGCTGGATTCCTGGTTCGCGCCGACCGATGGCTCGAGGCCCCGGATCGAGGACCTGAGTGCCACCGGGCGTCGCGCGATCGTCGCGCTGCTTCAGGTGATCGAGCGGCTGCGGGCTGCCCGCCGGCGGCCGTCGAGCGCCGAGGCGGACTTCCGCCAGCTGGCCCGGTGGTTCGCGTCGGCCCCGACCGACGAGGCGATGCATCGGCTCTGGCGGGTGGCGTTCGGGCAGAGCTCGGCTCGGCACGCCCACCTGCAGCACCTGGATCCGGAGACCGTGCAGCCCGGCACGCGATGGGCGGATGCCGAACCGGTGCCTGTCTCCCGCACGCTGCGGGAGTCGGGACGCACCGAGGTGTTCTCGCGCACCGGCAAGGTGCGGGACGTCGCGGTCGTGCGTCGCGAGCGTGCCGCGCAGGCGCGCGCGGAGCGCGAGGCCGCCGCCATCGCGCTGGAGTCGCTCTGCACGGACGGCCGCACCCGGCTGTCCGCGCTCATGCAGCTCGAGCTGCAGCCGTTCCGCCAGCTCGTCGACCTGATCGGCCGCGCGGTGTCCGCCCCGTTGGCAGCGGAACGACGCGCTCGATCAGCGGACGGGCGCGTCGAAATCGTGCTGGCGGAGCCTGCCGACGCTTCGCGGGCGATCCTCCGCACCCGGACGGGGACGCTCGACTGCCCCGACTTCGAGCTGACGATCACACTGACGGGTCCGGCGACGCGCCCTAACCTCGACGACGTGCCGGTGGCGGTCCCGTGAGCACCCTGCAGAACCAGCTCGCGCTGACCGAGCGCGAGGAGACAGCACGCGCCATCCGAGTGCTCCTGAAGACCCCGACGCTTCGTCAGGAGCGCGCGGCCGAGGACTTCGAGCTCGTGCGTCGTCGCCGCGTCGCCGTCACGGAGTGGTTCGACCGCACTCTCGGGTGGTCGGTCGACGTCCAGCCACGCAGCGGTGTGGTCCGGCTGCTCAAGGTGGCCCCTGGAGCGTTCGCCGAGGGGGACGACCGGCCCGCGAGGCGCCTGCGCTCGGGTGCACCGTTCGACCGGCTCCGGTACGTGCTGCTGTGCGTCCTGGCCGCCGAGCTGGTCACACGACGGATCGCCGCGCTCGGCGAGCTCGCGGACGCCGTCGTGCACGCCTGCGCGCTCGACGACGAACTGCCGTCGTTCGACACCGGCCGGCACCAACACCGCAAAGCGTTCGTCGACGCCCTGCTGCTGCTCGAAGCGCTCGGTGCCATCGTCGCGATCGACGGGCGCTCCGAGGCGTTCGCCGACGACGCCGGCTCGGCGGTCCTGTACCAGGTGGACTCCGGCGCGACGTTCCTGCTGACCTCCTCGCCTGTCGGCGCGAGCCAGGTCGCGGGGGACCCGGGTGCGGGGCCAGGCTGGTTCGAGGGCATCTTGGCGGGCCTCGCGACCGAGCCGGAATTCCAGGTGCCCCCGGCGTCCGCTTCCGGGGCCGGCGACGGGGTCGACCCGCGCGAGAACCGTCGGCGCCGCCACCAGGTGATGCGTGCACTGTTCGACGACCCGGTCGTGTACCGCGACCGGCTCCCGGACGACCAGCGAGCCTATGTCGAGTCGATCAGCGGGCGGCAGCTCATGCGCCAGGCCGCGGAGATCGCGGGTTTCGTGCTCGAGGAGCGGGCCGAAGGGTGGCTCCTCGTCGATCCGGACCGTTGGAGCACGGACGAGGTCTTCCCCGGAGACGGCGCGCCGTCGCTCGCGGCCCTGCGGTTGCTGACGATGCTCACGGAAACAGGTCGCCAAGCCGCCGCGGTCGCCGACCTACGCAACGTGGTCGCGGAGCTACTGGCTGCGAACCGCGGCTGGGCCCGGTCGTACCAGGACGACGATGGTGCGAACCGACTCCTGACCGAGGCGGTCGACCTGCTCCGTCGGCACCACCTCGGTGACCTCCACAACGGCTCGGTCAGTGCCCTGCCCGCCGCCCAGCGGTACCGTGCGGCGACGCTCGACGCGGTACCTCGCACGGCACGGCACGCCGTCGCGTCCTCTCCGGGAGTGACATACGAGGACGTCGAGCTCTTCTCGATCGACGACGATGGCGATGCCGCCGACCACGACCGCGAAACCGGAGGCTCGACGACCTGATGACGACGCGCTGGAAGCCCACCCGCGCCGGGATCCTCAACGTCTGGCGCTACTACGACGAGGTCCTCACGTTCCACGAGGGCCGACTCCTGCTGCGCGGACCGAACGGCTCGGGCAAGTCGAAGGCGCTCGAGCTGCTCCTGCCGTTCCTGTTCGATGCGAACCTGCAGGCTTCCCGGCTCTCCACCTTCGGGCAGGGTGCGCGGTCGATGCACTGGAACCTGATGGGTCAGGGGACATCCGGGAGCACCCGAGTCGGCTACGTCTGGCTGGAGCTGGCGCAGGGTGTCGACCAGGACTCGCCGCACATGACCATCGGCGCCCGGCTCCAGGCCAGCCGCTCGGAGACGCGCCCCCGCGTGGACTACTTCCTGGCGCACGGGCGCGTCGGTGCCGACTTCCAGCTGACCGAGGACCAGACGCCGCTCACCGCGGCGGTCCTGCGAGAGCGGCTCGCCGGTCGCGGCACCGTCTTCGCGACCGCGGGGGACTACCGCACGGCCGTGCGGCAGACGCTGTTCCCCGCCATGACCCCGGACCGGTTCGACACGCTGGTCCTGGCGCTGCTGCAGCTGCGCCGCCCGAAGCTCTCCGAGCACCTGGACCCGACGGCCCTCTCCTCGATCCTGTCCAGCGCTCTGCCGCCGGTCGACGCCGCGCAGATCCAGGAGCTCGCCGAGGGGTTCGAACGACTGGACCAGCAACGCGCCCACCTCGTTGGTCTCGACGACGAGGTCAAGGCCGCACGGGCGCTGTCCGAGCAGGCACGTGCCTATGGCCGCGTCGTCGTGCACGAACGGGCACGGGCGGTAACCGCTGCCGCGACGCGGTTCGACAACACCTCGCGGGTACTGCGGCTCGGGGCCGAACAGCTCGAGGCCGCCGAGCGGGAGCGCGCTGATGCCCGTTCGGCCTACGACGACGCACGGCGTCGACTCGCAGCGCTCGACGGGGACCGCGAGACGCTCTCGCGCTCGGAGGACTATCGCAGCGGCGAGCAGCTCGAAGAGCTGCGGCGACGCGTGCAGGAAGCCGAACGTGCGGCCAGCGTGAGCGCTGCCGACCGGGACGTCGAGACGGCACGGGCGGAGCGCTCGGAGCAGGCCGCGCGCGCACGCGAGGCCGACGCGGCCGCCGCCCTGGCCGAACGCACGCGGAGCGACGAATCGCTCCGCGAGAAGGCGAGGCAGCTCGACGTCGAGCACCTCGCCGACAGCCCGGAGGACCTGCGGGCACACCTCGCCGTGCGCCAGGGCCAGGTCGACGATCTCGTCGGGCTCGTCGACGCCCACGACGATGCGGCGGCCGACCGCGCCCGGTGGGACGAGCGGCTGGCGGAGGCGACTGACGACGTCACCGACGCCACCCACACGCTGGAGGAAGCGGAGCGCACGCTCGACGAGGCGGCAACGCAGTTCGCCGAGGCCCTCGGCGCCTGGG
This sequence comes from Cellulomonas sp. P1_G12_2, assembly GCF_056405535.1. Taxonomy (NCBI): domain Bacteria; kingdom Bacillati; phylum Actinomycetota; class Actinomycetes; order Micrococcales; family Cellulomonadaceae; genus Cellulomonas; species Cellulomonas sp. P1_G12_2. Next base: position 1,462,731 of record NZ_JBFUBX010000001.1, read on the forward strand.
CGGACGCGTGCCGGGAGCTGTCGCCCACGCGGGACGACGTGCGGACCAGCCTGCGCGACGAGCGCGTGCCCCCGTTCGTCGATGCTCTGCTGCGGGAGCACATCGCCCGGCTTGCCGTAGAGCGTGCCCTGCTCGGCAGACGGCACGACGAGACGTTCGTGCGGCTCGACGCCCTCGTGGCGGAGCGGGACCTCCTCGAGACCGCCGGCCCGGTCGCACCACCCGCGACACGGTTCCGCACGACGACGCGGGGCACGGTTCCCGGGGCGCCCCTGTGGCAGCTCGTCGACTTCCACGAAGCACTGTCCGAGAACGAGAGAGCCGGGCTCGAGGCGGCTCTGGAGGCCAGCGGTCTGCTGGACGCCTGGGTATCACCCTCCGGAGCGGTGCAGGTCGAGGGTCACGACGTGCTCGTCAGCCCGTCGGCAGCCGTCGGCGGGGCGTCGCTCGCGGACGTCCTGGCCGTCGACACCGCCGCAGCCGACACCGGCCCCGGCACCGACGTCGTCGACAGGGTGCTCGCCGCCGTCGCGCTGGGGACCCAGGACACCGACCCCGGACCGTCGTGGGTGTCGCTCGACGGTCGGTGGCGGCTCGGCGTGGCCCACGGCTCGTGGTCGAAGCCGGAGGCACAGTTCGTCGGCGCCGCCGCGCGTGAGCGGAATCGTCAGGCACGCCTTGCTGCGGTGGCGGATCACGTTGCCGACGCCTCGCGGGAGATCGCCAAGCTCGCCGCGCAGATCGCGATCGTCGACGGACGCGAGCACGCCGCCCGTCGTGAGGCCGAGTCGGTCCCGGCCGACGAGGACATCCGCTCGGGTCGCCGTGCCGTCGATCGCTGCCGAACCGTGCTCGCCGAGCGCGAACGCACCGCGACATCCGCGCGATCGGAGCGCGACGCCGCACAGGGCGTGGTCGAGGACCGTGCACAGGAGCTGACGCTCGCGGCGGACCGGTTGTCGCTGCCGACGAGCAGGGCCGCCCTGTCGACGATGCGAGTCCTGCTGGCGGAGACGTCGCGCGCCGTGGAGGCGCTCGTCCGGGCCGACCGGGAGGCGGTGATGGCGACAGCAGTCGCGACCGAGGAGCGGACGCGCGCCGACGACGATGCGAGCCGGGCCGACGAGTTCGCCACTCGAGCCGTCGACACCCGGAACGAGGCCTCGGCGCTCGTCGACCGACTCGTCACGCTGCAGGAGCATCTGGGCGTCGGGTACGAGCGTGCAGCCGCACGGATGCGCGAGATCGAGACCGCGATCGAGGAGACCCGTGCCGACATCCCACGGCGCGAGCGTGCGAGCACCGACGCGGTGAGAGCCGTCGCGACCCTTGAGGCGCGGTCGGCGTCCGCCGAGGACGCGCACGAGGGTGCGAAGGCGCACCGCTCGAAGGTGAACGAGGAGCTGGTCTCGGTCCTGCGGACGTCGCTCGCGCACGACGCCGGTGCGGTCGTCGACCTCGCCGCCGAGGATCGTGTGCGTGCCGTGCTGGAAGCCGCGCGACGCATCGACCGCGACGTGCCCAGCAGTGAGCGGGAAACCGTGGTGAGCGCGCAGTCACGCCTCTCGCAGCGCTTTTACGACACTGCTCCGCGGCTGGGCTCGCGAGCGCTCCTGGAGCTGGTCGAGGCTGACGGCTTCGTCGTCCCGACGGCCAGCACGGCCGGGCGACGGATCGGCATGCGCGAACTCCTCGACGTGGTCGAGGCCGAGCGGGTCCGGGCAGAGGCGGAGATCACCGAGGCCGAGCGATCGCTGTTCGAGCAGGCCCTCACCGGGGACACGCGCCGTCACCTGTCTGCGACCATCCGCGACGCGCACGACCTCGTCGACCGGATGAACCGCCGGCTGGCAACCGTTCGCACGGCCTCCGACGTCCAGGTGCGGCTGCGCTGGGAGGTCCGCGACGAGGAGGGCGGGAGCCTGCGGCAGGCGCAAGCACTGCTGCTCAAAGACCCGGCGCGCCTCGCCGAGGAGGAGCGCGACGCGCTGCACGCGTTCTTCCGAGCGCGCATCGACCAGACGCGCGCCGACGACCTGGGCGGAAGCTGGGCGCAGCAGCTCGCGGCCGTCTTCGACTACACCGCCTGGCACCAGTTTCGGGTCGAGATGAACCGCGGCGACGACCATGGCTGGCGCACACTGACGCGGCAAGCTCACGGCGTGCTCTCCGGCGGCGAGAAAGCGATCGCGCTGCACCTCCCGCTGTTCGCAGCCCTGGCGGCGCACTACGAGGCGACGCCGCAGGCACCTCGGCTGATCCTGCTCGACGAGGTCTTCGTCGGAATCGACTCCGTCAACCGCGGGCAGATCTTCGCGCTCCTAGGCGAACTCGACCTCGACCTCGTCCTCACGTCCGACCACGAGTGGGCGACGTACCCAGAGGTCACCGGGATCGCAATCCACGCGCTCGCGGCCGGGGCGGACGACGACGACGCGGTCACGACGACGCGGTTCGTCTGGACCGGACACGAGCTGGTCGAGGAACCCAACGACGACGTGCTGTTCGCATGACCCTCGCCCCCGGCCTCGAGCCCCTTCTGCGCGAGTGCCACCGACGACTCTCGACCGGTGCGTCGGTCACCCGGGTCCGGGTACCGGCGATGGACCGGACGCAGCAGGAGGCGATCGCGGACCTGTTCGGACTGGCCGCACGTCCCGCACCGGGCACCTCTTTCCGGCTCGCCGACGTCGACCTGGCGGTACGCGAGCTCACCGGGCGCCCTCTCGAGGTCGTGCTCGTGGAGCTGTTCGGGCCGATCGGTGACGCGCGAGCGGCCCGCGCGTCGGCGGCCGGCGAACGCGCAGCGTTGTGGGCATGGTTCTCGGCACATCCCGTGGTGTGCGCCCGAGGACTCGAGGACTGGGCCGCTGACGTCCGCACCACCGGTATCCGCGGATCCACCGAAGCCACCCGGGCGTTGCTTGTCCGGGCGCTTGACGTGCTCGAGGCTCTACCGTCCCCGGGCGAGCCGCTGCCGGCGTTCGCCGGGCGGCTGCTCAACGACACGCACGCCCTCGATGCCGACACGCCGTTGTCTGGCGTCGTGCTCGCCGCCCTCGCGCGCGGGCACGGTGTCACCCGGCCGGACCGGACAGCCGAGCGTCGCAGCCTCTGGCGCACGGTCGGGGTGCTCGACGACGACCTGTCGTCGACCGTGCTGGTCGCAGGGCTTGCCGCCACGGGCAACTCAACCGCAGACCGACTCTGCCGAGTCGGCTCTGACGCTGGACACGCGGTCAGCCTCACTCTCGCGAACGTCCGAGCCGGAATCCCATTTCTGCCGGGTCTACGCGACGTCTTCGTCGTTGAGAACCCGGCAATCCTTGCGATGGCCTGCTCCGAGCATGGCGGAGCGCCGGCACCGATGGTGTGTGTCTCGGGCTGGCCCTCGGGCGCCGCAATCGAGCTGCTCGTCGGCCTCCGTGCGCAGCGACACTCCCTGCGCTACCACGGAGATCTCGACGGTGAGGGCCTGCGGATTGCCGACCACGTGATCAGCCAGACCGGCGCTGAGCCATGGCGGATGTCAGCCGCCGACTACCTCGCGGTGGTCGCGGCGCACGGAGCTCCGGTCGGACGCATGTCAACGGCGTCCTGGGACCCTGACTTGGCCGAGGCGATGCGGTTGCACGGCATTGCCGTCCTCGAGGAAACCGTGTGGGACACGCTACGGGCCGACCTCGTCGAATCCCTTCGGCCGACTTCCGGTCAGTCAGGGTCCGCTCGGATCGTCGGCGCATGAACGTCGGTCGGGTCTCTGGAAGACCTGGCGCCGCCTGGTGGGACTGGTAGCGAGCGAAGCGCTCTGGGTCAACGAGCGGATCGCACTGGAGGTGTTCGACAAGCGGAGCCGCTCGGGGCCGGGACTGGGTATCCACTCCCGGGTCTCCGATCGACATGACTCTTGCTAGCGACGGCGCCAGACGCCACCAGATGGACAAAGCGATCACACGTCATGCATGAAGAGCCCGGTGCCCGCGGCCTCCGAGGGCGTTCAACTGATTTGGATCGCCACGGTCGAGCCGGCCAGGTCACACATCCGACTGGCCGTCGAATACGTGCATTAAGTCTCTCGGGTGCACAGCACGGTGGGCGCTCGAAGACTTGCTGGGCCGGCGGGTCTGGTCTGCGTGCAGACGATGCGACCCCTCTCTCGCGGCTCGCAGATGAGCACATGAGGGGACACGCTCCGCCGCGACCGGAAATCTCGGCGTACTGTCGCAGCGGACCGGAAGGCCAGGCGGCGACGTGCCGAAGAAGCGCCGAGCACAGCACTCGAATGAAGGTGCGCGTCGACCGGCCGGTGCCTCAGGTGTCGCGCTCGGCCGCGGTTCAGGAACTCGAAGACTTCCCTACGTCCAGGTGCCTGGGCCGGGTCCGATGGAACAACAGCGACGGCTGCACGACTACCTCGGGGACATGTAGCCCACCGAGCTCCAGACCGCCTTCTACGCTGCCCAGGGGATCGACCAGACCATGGTCGAAATCCCAAAGCCCGAGCGCCGATGTCCCGACATTTCAGTGCGACTCTCGGGGGTGATAGTCCGGTGTCGCGACCCGATCGACTCGAAGGCGCAGCTAAGCTCGTGGCGGTCGGTCAGCAGGACCTGGCAAGGCGCGTTCCGTGCGCCGGCGCGGAGAGCGAGCGTGTGATGGGGCACAGCCGGAAGGCTGCTGGAGATCCAGTCGAGTCAGCGCTGCTGGGGCTGGAGCGGATGGGCTTCGTTGCGCACCGAGATTCGACTGGTCCGCGACCGACGCTGGTGGCTCACCACCCCGAAAAGGGCGTTCTCGCGCTCGACCTCGCTGAGGGAGAGCCTTCAAGAACTCTCACGGCCCTCAATCGCAAGGTTGAGCTACTCCGTGAGGAGATCCCCGCGATTCGAAGGATCTCCATCGAACGCCGGGTCATCGATCCGCATGCGGCGGGGTCTGACAGGCAGTTCTTGACCGCGGCTGACGCGGCCAGCGGTGTGTGGGTCGCCGGCCTTCGACCCCGGCCAATTGATGAGCGAACGCAAGCCGACATCGTCGCGGCCTACCGCCCGGCGCTCGAAATCAAGCTACCGATCCGTTCGTCGATGAAGGACTCCGGTGCGAAAGGCCGTGCGGGTGTCCGATTGCGACTCGATCGCGAGCAAGAGTCCATCGTCCTCGACGACTCGGGCGGCGCGGTCATCGTCACTGGCCCGCCGGGGAGCGGCAAGACACTAGTAATCGCCGCCCGCGCAAAGAAAATAGCGCTTGATCATCCGAACTGGAAGATTCAAGTCCTGTGTTTCAACAATATGCTCGTTCCGTACCTGCGGTCGCTTGTTGGCCCGTTTCCGAACATCGAAGTGAYGACTTTTGGCAAGTTTGCTTCTAAGCTGGGATTCCGCGTCTCGCTCGAACATGAGATTGTARCCGAGTCAGACGTCGCGGCCGCACTACCGCTACTTCGAGCGAGTCGAGCAATTGACGCCATTTTGATCGATGAAGCTCAGGACTTCTTCCGTTCGTGGATCGACTTCGCCGTCGCGACTGTCAAACCCGGGCATGGTGGAGTCGTACTGGCTGGAGACCCGAAGCAGTCGCTCTACGGGCGAGAACTGGGACTGGACGGCGGAGTCGCTGGGGTGGATTCGGTACGGTACGTGAAACTGGAGCGGCCCTATCGGTCCACGCGCCAGATCCTGACAGTTACGTCTGCGATGAGCCCGTCGAGCGCTGTCGATCAATCACAACTTGCGTTCGATGGAGAGCCCGTCGATCTCGTGTTCGCCCACAACGTGGCAGGGCAGGCCGAGGCGGTTGCGAAGCATATCGTGGACCTAATCGGTCGCGGTGAGCGGAAACCTCAAGATATTGGCGTATTGGCGACGCGCAAGTGGCGCATGGGAAAGGTTGCGATAGCGCTCGACGCAGCCCACGTGCCCCAGCGACGCCTTTACGCCAACCAGTCAGACGACTTCGACCTGACCGAGCCAACGGTGAAGGTCATGACGGTCCACTCAGCGAAGGGACTCGACTTCGACGTCGTCTTTCTCGTCGGACTCGAGGACCTGCCGGATGACAACAGTAGCGACTCCGTCATTCAGGCTCGGGCGGGTTACGTCGGTATGACGAGGGCGAAGGACCAGCTCGTCATCACCTACTCGAAGGACAACGCCTTCCTTGAGCGAATAAGAGGCCTCGACCAAGAGACCTTGAGCAGGTGGGTTTGGCCGGATGACTTCAACTTCGAGGGGGCTTAGCGGTGGCAGAGCTCAAGGTCATGGACGAGTACGTCGGGCCGGGGGAGAGGAAATCGGCCGAGCGACTCGCTGCGGATCTCCCAGACTCGTGGGTCATCTACGCAGGGCGCAAGCTTGCTGGCGCGAACAAAGACGACGTCGACCTCATCGTGGTCGGGCAGGGCCTCGTGTTCACCGTTGAGGAGAAGGCGTGGGGGCCGACGATCATCGTCGGTGACGTCTACTGGCAGGTGAAGGGCGAATACCGTCACTCGCCAGTCGCGCAGGTAGCGACCGTAGCCAAGAAGCTCGCAAGTCTGTTGAGAAATGGCGCAAAAGGCTATGCGGCACTGAAAGGGAAACGCGTCCTCGCCGCCGTCGTTCTGAGCTACGACAATGTCCAGGTTCTAGCAGCACAGAACCACGAACGTGATGAACGAATCTGGCCACTGCCGATTGCGGCCGACGAAATGATGGAACTTGATAAGAGGGAATCAGCTCTCGCGGCAGCCCGCCCGTCGATAATCGGCTATCTCGATGGTCTCTCGTCCGCCGAGAAGAAGGATCGTATTGGTGAGTACAAGATCCTATCGCAGATTCCGGCCGCCGGTAGGGAGAAGGCATTCGACGCTCGATCCAATGCGGGCCAACGTGTCGTCCTAAAATGCTATCCGATCGAGCAGTTGAAACAGCTCGGTGATCCGATGGAGTACCTCGCACGCGAGACCAAAGCGATCAACAGAGTCGCCGAACTCGGGCGAACCTGGGCCGCGTTGCCGCCTTTCGAAAGTCCGGCGCATGGATACTACGTCGTACCCGTGGTACCACCGACCATCGGATGGACCCTCGAGCGGGACATGCTCACATCGAAAACGGTACGGGACAACGGCTTCATAGGCGTCGCCGACGCGACCGTGGTCGTGCGGAACGCGTTCGAGGCGCTCAAAGACGTTCATGAAGAGGAGCTAACGCACCGGGCGCTACACCCCCGCAGGATTTGGCTTGGCAAGAATCGACTTGTCAAGTTCAGCGATTTCCACCTCGCGCGAATTAACGGCGAAGTCACGATCGCACCATGGGTGGATTTCGATATTAGCGAGGACTACCGAGCGCCCGAAGCCGTCGCCGACGTTGGGCTAGCAACTTATGCGTCCGACGTGTACAGCCTGACGCTTGCACTCTCGACGTGGCTCATCGGAGAAGACGCCACCGAAATGGAGCGCGACCAAGTCTGTGAAAGAATCGCGAACACCTATCCGTGGGCGCAGAGTTTCCTTGCCGGACTGAGTTTCGACCCGTCGGAGCGCCCTTCCGCTCATTCGATGTCGGCGTCAATTGAGCTGCCTCCAGTAAAGCCGGAGCCGGTTCTTGATCACTCGCCCGGGGACGAGTTCGAGGTCGGTGGCCTTGTTGGCGGGCGATACCAAATCAGCCAAGAACTTGGTATTGGTGGATCTGCGCGCACCTGGAAGGTCTACGACAAGAACACGGATCTGACGCGAGTACTGAAGCAATTTCATGCTAGCGTCCCCGAAAAGCTCCGCCAGGAATTTCTTGCCGCGAATGAGCTGAATCACGAAAAATGTGGCCGCGTCTTCGACATGCGACTGGACTCTGTTCCCGCATACCTCGTCTCCGAATATGTGGTTGGAGAGAGTCTCAGCAACTCCGGCATCGATCGGAGCGTTGATGAAGTTCGCACGATTGCGCTGGATGTGCTCGAGGCACTCACCTACATACACAAGAAGGGTCGAGTTCACGGGGATGTGACTCCATCGAATGTCATCGTTGAGACGGATGGCAGCGGAAGCTCGAAGCTGATCGATTTCGGACTGGCGGTTCCGATCGGGGAGAAGGCCGAGGGGTGGAGCCCGCAGTTTGCTGCGCCCGAGGTCATGAAGGGTGGCACTGCGAGCGCAGCTGCCGATCTGTTTGGCTTCGCCGCGACCATGTCCTACGTCATGCTCGGTCGATCGGTAGCGACGTACCAAGGCGGGGCACTGCGGATCAACGCTCCAACGGAAGAAGAGATGAGGACGTGGGGAGAGGAGGGGAGCCTTCTTCTCAGAGTGTTGATGCGCGGACTCGTGGCGATACCGAGCGAACGCCCGAGTTCCGCTTCCGATTTCCGAGAACTGGTGATCAGTGCCCGTCCCGTTGAGAAGCCGACGGGATCCAAAGTACATCCTGGAGGCGAGTCTCCCGCCCAACTGGAACGGGTGATTAACCCCAACGTCGCCTCAATTCGTCGGATGTATAGGGCCGCTGCTGGCGGTAACGCGGGAAACCGGGGCCTGGACGACGCATTTGCCAGTTTGACGTACGTCCCGACCCTTCTCGATCTCGAACTGCTCCCGCGCGTTCTTGACCGCGAGTTCCAGGTCGTGCTATTGAGCGGAAACCCCGGCGACGGAAAGACCTCGGTCTTGGTCAAACTCGGCGATGCCCTCCGCGACCGCGGAGCGACAGTGCTGTACGAAGACGCAGCGGGTTGGGCCATTCAGTTGGACGGCCACACCTTCTACTCGATCTTCGACGCGAGTGAGTCCCATGGAAACCTGACTTCGGACGAGCTGGTAAGACGCGCGCTCCTGCCGGTCCTCGAGGGTGAGGCGGCAACCGCGCTCATCGCGGTGAACGACGGCAGGATGCTTCAGTTCTTTGTCGACAACTCGCACGACTTTCAGGAGTGGTGGTTCGCGATCAAGGACCAGCTTGAGGGTTTGCCCTACGACGATGGCGGGGTCGTGCTGGTCGACCTCAAGCGGCGGACCCTCGCCGGCTCCGGATCCGAGGCCGGATTGGCACGGCGTGTGCTTGACACGATGACCGACGAATCGCTGTGGAGCGCCTGCGGCTCGTGTGTTGCACAGAAGATCTGCCCGTTGCTTGCGAATCGCAACCTGCTCGCACATGAGGGGGGCAATGCATTTGACGAACTCATGCAGATCAGCCATCTGCGCCGACGCAGACGAGCGACATTCCGTGACGTCCGCTCCGCGATCGCATGGTTGATCACGGGGAATAGAACCTGCGAGGACATCCACGCGTACGCGAGCAACGATCTCAACCCGCTGTACTGGGACGGTACCGGCACTTACGATCTTGCCTTCTCCCGCGAATCTGACGACTATCTGATCGGCGAGTGGGCGGGTCTCGACCCCGCGACTGTGGCAGCTCCGGCCGTCGACCGGTTATGGCGTTCGATTAAGGATGACACCCGCAAGGCATTTCTCAACAGCCCGCAGCGGATTGCCCGGGCCATATACTTCGACGTTGCCACCGTCGAGTCGGACGAGGTCGGATTCCGCGACCTACGAGTCTTCCGATACTTCGACGAATTCCTGACGATGCTTACCGGAGTGGGCAGGGTCGAAGCGCTGGACCGGATACTTCTCGGCATCAGCCGCATCGTCGGAGCTTTCGGCTACGCCGGCAAGGGCTTGGCGATGAGCAGTGGCGCCGACGGCGCAGCTTGGGCGATTCTCCACACCGTGCCGGCGGACAAGTTCACGCTTGTCACACCGAGCTCGAGCGATCTATTCATCGAAACGATGCCAGACACGATCGTGGTCGAGCATTCCTCTGGTCAGAGACTCAACCTGACCCTTGACGCGGCAGAGGTAATCCTTCGTGCCGCGGACGGCGAGATCGTCAACGATGCAGCCTCCGAGGCAATCCGTCAGGAGATCGACAGCTTTGTCAATCAGCTCAAGCGCCAACCTTCGCACGCGGCCCAGATTGTAGACTCATCCGGCTCCGTAGTTTCTGCGCGAGTCGTTGGCGGGCGTATCGAACTGGAGGCTGCAAGGTGAAGATCGTCCTTCCCAAAGAAATGAACAGCCTGGTCACTCCCACCGTGCTTCCTGTCGAGCTCAATGACACGGACATCGATCGGATGCTGACGCGGATTCTCGAGATGGCCGTGAAGCGTGGCCTATATGCTAGCTCGAAAGTAAACACGCAAGAATATGTTCGCTACCTGGAGACGCTATTTCATTCCGACAGTCTTGTGGGGTTCGATGGCGACGACGGGCTAAACGCACTCGACGGATGGATTCGCGCGTCGATCCTGCGAGAGGAGCGAGCTGGCCAGCGCCGTGACCAAACGCAGATGGGCTACATTCGGCCGCTCACAATTGCCGCTTATCGCAGCGGCTTGCCCAAAACAGCTTCGCGGAACCGTCGTGCCGACGCACTAACCTATCAAAGCGTGTGGCGCGTGCTCGGCGGCACGCCGAACGACACCAAGCGCGTTGCGAACCTCTTTAAGGATACTTTCGGCACCGGCGTGGAGCTAGGCGAAGCTCCTTGGCACGCGCCCCGCTACGACGGCACGAGCAACGTCGATATTGATACCCTCCTCGCCCTGAGGTTCCTGGAGGGGTTTGTCGGCAGCCAGAACGCCAAGAATACGGACAAGACCTTCGCTCCATTGCCTGTCCCCGAAGCCGTGGACCCGCTTGGGAGGGATGTGGTCGCGTTCTTGCGTCAGTACGGACCTGCAATGCCGGTCGCCGAGGCGTTCGCGCATTTGAGTGCGATCATAAGCTTCCGCCTCTTCCAGCTGCCATTAGTCACAGCGCGGGCGCTGCGCGGTCTCATGCTCGGCGAGAACGTGGACCTCAGTCAGAATCCAACCGAGATGTACGTCGACTTCGTGCGACGTAAGGGAAGTGCGTCTGATGAAGTATCTCGCCTATGCGTAGTCCGCGATCTCGAGATACTCCGGACATTGTTCCGCGACCGTCTCCTCGTTCGTGAGCTCGGGAATGTTGCTGCGGCCGGCGGTATTCATCCGCCCGCAGAGGCTGATGCTCAGGAATTGCTACAGTGGTACGTTTCCCTGAAAGACGATGCGGGGACGACCTTCGGAATCGGCTTCCAACTGAATTCGATCCTGGCCGCACAGGATCCGGAGTCAGAGGAGCACGAGTTCGTCGACGGAATCGTCAAGTCGTCGGGCATATCCAATGCGGACAAGCTCGCCGCGATTTTGGTCGAAGGGCTTCGGAAGTCGGGCCTTGAGAACCAGGTGAAGTGGTTCCATACGACCGGTGGTGTAACCAAGTCGTACGGTGTGCTCGCTGGCGTGCTCAGGGCCAGGTCCACCTGGCGCTACGCACCATCAGATGAGCTCCTAACCACGCTGTTGTGTCTCTGTTTCACGGACGATGACGGAGCGTCAGTGCTCGGAAGCCTTCCGATGCGGGATGTGCTCACGCGTCTGGAGTCGAGGTTCGGAGTGCTCGTCGACCGACCGCCGACTGACTTGGACTCAGCGGCCGCTCGCGCCGGCGCGGCCGAGAACCTTGCCGCGTTCACTCGACAGCTCAAGCTTCTCGGGTGTTTCTCAGGGTTGTCCGACGACTTCTCCGCCCAATACGTCACGCGTCCTCGCGCGGTTAAGCGACAGGAGGTGTCGCTGTGAGCGCGACAGGATCCGACATCGTCAGGATCGCTTTGGGTGACGAGCTGGTCAAGCACATGGAGGGGACTGAGGCTGGTCACTGCGTACGCGTGGATGACATCGAAGCGCAGCTCGCGCTCGAACTCACGCCATCGCTCCAAGACGAGCTCGGCTCCGTGGCTGATGTGTTCGTCCTCCGGGCGAAGCCGGGCGGGGGATTCGAGATCGCGCCTGAACGCGCAATCGAGTTGCGCAATCGCAAGGCCAAGGCGCTCTTGCTCCTAGTTCCCCCCGGGGAGGGTCATGCCGCAAGCTCCCTCGATAATTCGTTCGAACGCTTACAGGCGATTAGCTTGTATGCAGGGGCTGAATCGGCCGTCAGAGATCAAATTGCTCAGGAGTCGGTGCGGGCTCTTGCGTCGCGACAGGCGTCGCGGCTCGGTAAGCAAAAGGAACCGTGGCTCGAATTTCTGGGTGAGTTGGTTGTGGATCCAACCTTCGAGGCGTTCGGTAAGAACCTCTGGCGCATCGGTCTGATTCCCGATCTCGGCGCAGACGTCGAGACGAGGCTCGATCGGAACCGGCGCACGGCTAGCGCGATTAGTCAGCCGTCCAGGCCGGCCGCGTCAATCGACGAACGGCTGACGATCGCTGGGCTCGAAGAGGGTGCTTGGCGCGCCCCGTTGCGTCAGTACCTGGATCAGGCCGGTGCCCGGCTGGCGAACCCCCGAATCTGGACCGAGGCACTACAGGATCAGGGTCTGTCGTTCGAGAATTGGCGGCTCGCAGATGCTGTTCACCACCACCTGACTGCCCTAGAAATCGACCCGTTTGTCAAACCTGACGGCACGCTTGACAAGTCGAGCAAACTCAAGCTTGGGTCGGACGACCAGCTCGTGCTGGAGGTGCCGGAGGGCGGTGCAGCGCCGCTGGTGGTGAAATGGAAGACCAATCCGAATAGGGTGGACACGATCGCCAAGTGGCGAATCGAAGTTCGCAAACCCGAGGATCTTCGAGATGACGAGTCCGAACCACTCGTCGAGACAAAGGTCAATGGCGCGCTGCGACGGAGCACGGTCAAGGTCGAGGTGTCCGCCGACGACCTCGACAGCGGGACATTGTTCGTCGTGTCTGTAACTCCGCTGGGGCAACACGGTGAAGAGATCGCGCTCGAATCGGGAGAACCCGCATTCGCTGACAGCCAGTGGTTCCAGATTGCTATCAAGGACGCGCCGGATGTCAAGACTCTGCGCCGTGCTGCCGTCAGCGTTCCGGAAGCAGCACTCCAGGCTGCGATGGCAGGTCAGGATGACCTCACTGAAGACCTGGTCATGTGGGACCTCGATGGTCAGGTCTTCGGCCTGCGACTCGGCAACCGCAGATCGATCCAGGTTCGGGTGAGTGACACGCTCGTGCGTCTGCAGCGGGATGCGGTCTCGAGCCCCAACAGCCCAAAGCATTACCTCTTCCGCGGCGTGTACGGCACCCGGCTCGAAGACAAAGGGACCTCCGACTCTCCGGACCTGGTACTTCCCAAGGCGCTTGCGAAGGCCCGTGCCGATTTTCTCGGTGCACTCGGAGCTGACAGCTCCCGAAACACAGGTGAGTCGGTGACTTGGACCGACGAGCTCCGGTCAATGGCAAAGGGGTACACGGCCTCCTTCAAGCGTGCACTCGAGCAGGCCTCTGGAGAAGCGTTAAGGCATCTGTTGCTAATGGACTCTGCGTCCGTTCAGGTGAAGCGCGCCAACAACTGGGTACGGGCAGTCATTCTCTTGCCGATCCACCCACTGCGACTCGGCTGGATCGCAGATCACGATGCCGTGCTTCGCCGATGGGCACGCGAAATCACCGAAGTAAAACCGAACTCGRCCCGCGCGTCGCACCTAGATATCGAACTGGTCAAGCAGGTCGTGCCCGCAAACCTTCCCTTTACCGTCACTGATGCCGACGGCAACATTGCCGTCTACAGCGAAGAGCTCACATATGGCTCCGGCCTCTACATCGTCCCCGGTTCGATGGACCGCGACTCCGCCGCTGAAGCGATCTGTTCGGTCTTGGACCTTGAGCGGATGTCGACGACCATGCGCGCGTCGTCCACACTCGTGGCGGAGCGAATTGCCGCATACGAGCAGGCGCACAGGCCGGGGGAGGCACTTCGCCTGCTCGCCGTGAACCCGGGGTCCGGCGACCTTGTCGCCGGGGCGTTGGCGACGGACGTCCAGGTTGATCTCATCGAGGAAGAGGAGGACGTCGAACCCCATCGGCTCGAGATAGTCGCTTACTCCGACAGTGCTGCCTATGTGGAGCCGGTTCCGGCGCTCATTAGGCTCCAGGAGGTACTACGAGCCCGCAATACATCGAAGCATGTAACGCACCTCTCGCCCGCCATGTCGCTGAGCGTTCGCGGCCTCCTCGAAGTCTCGCGTGACACGGCGAGCGCGCACCTCGCAATCGTTCAAGACGTGTACGAGCCGATGGTGGGGTTCACCGAGCCGAGTGAGCGCAAACCCTCATTTCACGACCTGCTCGTACCCATCGTGACTGTTGCCGACCAGGCGGACGGCACGGCCAAGCGATGGGTCAGCTCACCGACGCTTGGGCCCGCGGCTGGCGGCGGCGAGTCGGAGCTCAGCGTCGTCCACCGCACCCACCAGCGGGCGATCGCCAAGTTCACGGGCGCTCCAGAAGGTTCCGTCCCCACAGTGACGGTCGTACTCAACGAGGATCGTCAGACGCTCGTGCGCAAAGCCCACGAGCGGGCGGACTGGGTCATCGGACTCGACCGCTATATAGGCGTCGATCTGTTCGGAAGCGGCGTTGTCGACACTCAGTACATCCTTGATTACGCGCCAGACTTCGTGGAGGGTATCGGCGACCGACTCACGGTCACCACCACGCATCGGCAGGAAGTCGAGCAGCTCCTCGATAGCGCGATGGACGAGCTTGGCCTGGCCTGGGTAGACCAGTCGGTCGGGCGGGCCCTCGAGACTCTCTCACTCGTGTCCGGCCGACTTGCATTGCGTCTGCTCAAGGACACCACCCGGGCGCGGGAGGCCGTGTCCCTCGCGGCCCTCGTGGTGTACCTGCAATCGCGCGGTCAGCTCGAGGACCTGATCGTCGTACCGGTGGACGCCCACCTCGAGATCTTCGGCGCTGCCCTCCGTGACAGCGGTGAGGCACGTCGCTGTGACTTGCTGCTCGTCAGGATCGGGCCGCGCTCCTTCAAGATCGAGTGCGTGGAGGTGAAGTCCCGCAAAGAGGCACACCTACCTCAGGCGCTCGCCGACCACATCGTTAATCAGGTGGAGGACACGAAACGCATGCTTGAGTCTCGGTTCTTCTCCGATCCGCCCCGGATCGATTCTGAGCTTCAGCGCGCGCGTCTGACGAGCCTGCTCCATTACTACGCGGACCGCGCCTTTGCGAATGGGATCATCGCGCCCGACCGAATCGGTGATATCCACCGCCATATTGACCGCGTGAACGAGAACGGCGAACAGGCGGTGATCACGACGCAGGGCTACGTCATTAGCCTCGACGGCGACAAAGGTTTCAAGAAAAAGTACGGCGACACCCCGATGGCGGTGATCACGGCGTCCGATCTAGTGAACGTTGGTCTGACAACGCGGGCGGCGAGGATCGACCTGGGGAGCGTAGCCCCCTGGGAGGAGTCAGACGTTGTAGCGGTGGAAGCCAGCGACGTGGTGGTCCCAGCCGCTGACGTGTCGGCCGAAGCAGAATTGGTGGAGTCGCAGTTCTCCCAGGCCAGTCCACCGGCGGCCGGCAGCGTCACGGTTCCGGCCGAACCGGAGCCGCGCGACGCGGAGCCATCCGCGCAGGGCGGCCCCAAGTCTTCCAGCGAAAGTGACCTGGCAGATGAGAACACAAATGAGGTTGTCGTCTCGCTCGGAGAGGACAGCGGCGGCAGCACGGTGAGCTGGCGCGTGAGCACGAAAGGTAGCCCGCACGCCTTCATCCTTGGTATCCCCGGCCAGGGGAAGTCGGTGACGACGCGAAAGATCCTTCGCGACTTCGTCGTCGGGGGACTTCCGTCGCTGGTGTTCGACTTCCACGGAGACATGGCGGTATCTCCACCGGAGGGTGCTGCCATCCTCGATGCAGCGTTGGGACTCCCGTTCAATCCCTTCGAGCCTGACGTGCAAGCGGGCCGCCCGATCAACATGAACGCGATGGAAATCGCGGAGATCCTCGCCCACGTAGCGTCACTCGGCGATATCCAACGCGATCACGTCTACACCGCATTGCAGCAAGCATACGAGGAGCACGGTTGGAATGGGCTGGAGCGCGGTGCATCGACTCCAGGTATCGAGGACTTCGTCAGCGCCCTGGGCAACGTGGAGTCGAAGCAGGCCGGAAAGAACGCCGTGGCCCGACTTCGCGCTTTCACCGACTTCGGCCTTTTTGCTCCCGGTGACCATGCGAAGTTCGACATTTTGACCGCCGACAAGCGGGGGCTCGTGGTGGACATTAGTAAGCTAACCGAGGAGGTGCAACGAGTCGCCGCATCGTTCATCTTGCGAAAAGTGTATCGGGAGATGTTCCGGTGGAACCAGGACGGGACGATGAAGCTTGCAGTTGTCCTAGATGAAGCGCACCGAATGGCACGCGATGTGACGCTTCCAAAGATCATGAAGGAAGGCCGCAAGTACGGAGCTGGTGTGATCGTTGCCAGTCAGAATGTGGACGACTTTCACAGCGACGTCCTCGGGAACGCCGGCACAAAGATTGTTTTCCGAACAAACTATCCCGCGTCAAAGAAGGTAAGCAACTTTCTTCGGGGCCGAACTGGCGTCGATATTAGCCAGGAGATTGAGAAGCTCAACGTTGGTGTCGCGTATGTGTCGACTCCCGACGTCGCGCAAGCTCGGAAGGTCTACATGTCGCAGTGACCTGCCCGGCTTCTCGTCGGAGAGAACACCGTGTAGCTCTGGGATCGTTGAAGTGCAAGCGTTCGTGGCGGCTGGAACAATTAATGCGGAGTCACTACCCAATGCTGGTCGTTTCGGATTTGGCCGCCTGAATTGGACTCGTCGTGGCCGACCCGCCGACCTCCTCACGGAGGCAAACGCACCCGCGATCGCCTGCAGCGTCGGAACGGCTCTACCGGCTCTCTTGGAGCGCGAACTAGCACGACCAGCCTGGCCCTGTGGACTGCCACTACATCCTCCCAGGGCGGGCTCGCGTGCGATGAGGACCACCGCGTGCCCCACGGTCAACCGTACGCTCGGGCGAGTCGGCACACCGAGCAGGTCAGTCCAACCCGGCCCATCCGATCTTGAAACTGTTCGAATGATTCCCGCTCGATCAACTCTGTTCGCTGACAGACTACGAAGATGGCAACGCAGCCGGCGAATACCGGATACCGGAACTACACCGCCGATGGCACGTACTGGACCGTCCGCAAGCATGGTTCGACATATTGGGTTGTGCGCATCGATAACAGCAACGGCGAGTATCGCTGGGTCGAGGTGTGGGGCGGGTACGACCGTGCCGGCTCCGCAGGCGGCGCCGCGGCACAACTCGCGTACGGGCAGGCCGTCGAAGACACTCGGTCAAAGCTCACGGAGGCCCTTCATGGCGCGCTGGACGGCGTCGGGCTCGGAGTTCCTGAGCCGGCGAAGCCATCCGTGCCCGCTACCGCTGCTCCCGTCGCCCGGGTCGACGACGAAGGCGCTGGAACCGACGCATGACCGCGGCGACCAGCTGAACAGGTGAAAGTCCCGTTGCCTCGTCAGGCGTCGTCGACTGCGAGTGGTGTTAACCGGCTCTTCCCAGTTGAGGGTGTAGACGGCGGCCGGCTGGAGCGCGGAGGGGTCGGCGCGTCGGTGCCCGGGTAGAGGTCGAGCCCTCCCGAGGATGGGAGCTCCGACACTGCCCACCTAGCTAGGCCGGCTTGCGGACGAGGGCCTCAAGTACGCTCAAACGGCCCTCGTCCGCACTCAGGGCCACGTTGATCTGAGATTCCCCAATCCGCTCGCCCATGAGCGTCTGCAGCCCCAGCGGCGGCAGCCCGTGTTCCTCCAACCGCCGGCGGTTCTCCCGCAAGTCCGGCAGGACCTCCTCCGTCTTGTCCCGGAAGATCACGATCTCGAACCCCGCGGTGAGAACTTGCTCCCGTGTCTCCTCGGGCGAACACAAAAAGCTCGTGCCCGGCCCTGCCGCCCAGGGCAGCGGGTAGTCGGGCTCGCCTTTCGGCCCGGCTCCGTAGTGGGAAAATGCGAACACCGCGCCGGGGCGAAGCACACGAAGCGCCTCGGCATAGAAGCGCCGCTTGTCGTCGATGTTCATCGCCACGTTCTCGGAATAGGCTCGGTCGAACCCATCGTCCTCGAAGGGCAGATCGGTCGCGCTGCCCTCCACCACGCGCACGCGATCCGAGAGGCCGGTCGCGGCATTCAGCTCCTCCGCCGCGCGGCAGAACTCCGGCGTCAGGTCGAGCGAGGTCACGTGGCAACCGAAGTGCGTCGCGGTCCACCGCGCCGGTCCGCCGATCCCGCCGCCGATGTCGAGGATGCGCTCGCCGGAGAGGGGTTCGAGGAGCGCTACCGTCTCCTTTGTCGCCTTCAGCCCCCGGCCGTGGAAGTGGTCGAGTGGGGCGAGGGCGTCCGGCGTAATCGGGCCCGCCTCGCTGCCTCCTGCCGCCCTAAGCGCAGCGAGGATGCGGGCTGCGATGCCCTCGCTGGCGTAGTGGTCTTGGACCTTGTTACCGGCTGCGGCCATGTTTCGTTCTCCTCCCGAGCCGCCCGCGGTCGATGGCTTGAGGGCGTTCGTATGACAAATTCCTGAGAGGCTCAAGGCTAGATAGGAAGACCTCGACGTGCCTGACGCTACCTTCGCGACCCCTGATGTGACGACGTTCTGCCGCCTCGACGAGCTGGGTCTGGTGGTGGTCGGCCAGCACCTCCGACCGGATCGGGCGGTGCTGGCCTGCCGGGTCGCCGACGACGCGGTCGAGGAGGCGGACCGCTGGTGCCGGCGCTGCGGCTGCGAGGGTCGCCCGCGGGACACCGTCACCCGTCGCCTGGCGCACGAGCCGGTGGGCTGGCGGCCGACGACGCTGCTGCTGTCGATCCGCCGCTACCGGTGCGCTGGCTGCGGGCATGTGTGGCGCGAGGACACCAGCCGCGCCGCGGAGCCGCGGGCGAAGCTGACCCGCACCGCGCTGCGGTGGGCGCTGGTCGGGCTGGTCTGCCAGCACCTCACCGTCGCGCGTCTCGCCGAGGCCCTCGCGGTGTCGTGGAGCACCGCCAACACCGCCGTGCTCGCCGAGGGGCAGGCCGTCCTGCTCGACGACCCGACTCGCTTCGACGGGGTCCGGGTGATCGGCGTCGATGAGCACGTGTGGCGGCACACGCGGCGCGGCGACAAGTTCGTCACGGTCGTCATCGACCTGACGCCGGTCCGGGACCGGACCGGCCCGTCGCGGCTGCTGGCCATGATCGAAGGCCGCTCCAAGCTGGCGTTCACGGTGTGGCTCGCGAACCGGCCGAAGACCTGGCGCGACGGGCTGGAGGTAGTCGCGATGGACGGGTTCTCCGGATTCAAGACCGCCACCACCGAACAGCTGCCGGCAGCGACGGCGGTGATGGACCCCTTCCACGTCGTCCGCCTCGCCGGCGACGCGCTCGACCGGTGCCGGCGCCGGGTCCAGCAGGACCTGCACGGACACCGCGGCCGCAAGGACGACCCGCTCTACCGGGCCCGCCGCACCCTGCACACCGGCGCCGACCTCCTCACCGACCGGCAGCACCAGCGCTTGACCGCCCTGTTCGGAGTCGAGGACCACGTCGCCGTCGAGGCCACCTGGGGTGTCTACCAGCGCATGATCGCCGCCTACCGCCACCCCGACCGGGCCGCCGGACGGGCAGAGATGAGCAGCATCATCACCAACCTGTCCGCGGGCGTCCCGGCCGCGCTCACGGAGCTGCGCACGCTGGGGCGGACGCTGAAGAAGCGAGCCGAGGACGTCCTGGCGTACTTCGACCGGCCCGGCACCAGCAACGGCCCGACCGAGGCAGTGAACGGCAGGCTCGAGCACCTGCGCGGCTCCGCCCTCGGCTTCCGCAACCTCGCCCACTACATCGCCCGCAGCCTGCTCGAGACCGGCGGGTTCAGGCCGCGGCTACACCTGTAGGAACTCATCAGAGTTGTCCGGTGCCCAGCGCTCGGACCTGCGGTGGGAAAAGTTTGTGAGACGAGCGGCGTCTCACCTACCTGTCCGAATCCTCGGCTGCCGTGCTGATGACCAGGCCCTCGACAGTCACCTCGACGATGCAGGCTGCGAGGTCGGGCACGACCACGTGCGCTGCGCTCAGGTCGTCGGCCGGATGGGAGGTGGCCACCCCGAGCACGTGCGCTCCCGCTGCACGTCCCGCCTCCAAGCCAGCCGGTGCGTCTTCCACGACGAGGCACCGGCGAGGGTTGAAGCCGAGCTGGCGGGCCGCGTCCAGATATCCCTGCGGGTCAGGCTTGCCCAGCCGGACATCCTCTGCCGCTACCAACACGTCGGGCACTGGCAGCCCCGCGGCGGCCAGCCGCGCACGCATCAGCAGTTGCGAACCCGACGTCACCGCGGCCCATCGATCGGATGGCAGGCGCGACAAGAGGTCTCGCGTGGCGGGGAGCGCGATCACGTCATCGAGGTCTGCCATCTCCAGCCGCTCGAGCTCAGCGACCGCAGCGGCGCGTTGGTCGCTCGGCAGAAACTCGGCCACCGTGTCCTCCGAGCGGCGCCCGTGACAGACCCGGAGGACCGCCAAGTCGTCGATCCCGCGGGCAGCGGACCATGCCCGCCACGTGCGCCCGACCGCAGCGGTCGAGTCCACCAACGTCCCGTCGATGTCGAACAGGATCGCGTCCACCTCAAAGCGCATACGTAGCAACCTACGGGCGTTGCCCGGGGTGCGAGAGCCGCGGCCCGAACGAACTGCTGCCGAGCGATCTGCTTGCCGAGCGACCTGAGCGTCCTACACCAACACCCTCAATCGTGAAGAGCCTGTTAACCGCGTCGTGATCGCAGCGGCAATGTCTGGCTGGCACCTGCGCCAGAATATGTCGATGGTCGCGAGGCCGGCGATCCCCTCGAGGTACCGGTTCCTCGGCGACATCGTCCAGTCGCCGAGCGCGCCGAGGATGTGCCTGCCGATACATTGGGGCACGCGGCGGAAGCGGGCGAATACAAGTTCCTACGCCTCCTACACGGCTCGTTCGCCATCCGTGACCTCCGGCTCCTGCATGAGCACGTCATTGGCGAGCGACTCGTCGCCGACACGTTCCGGCGAACGATGCTTCGGCATCTGCGGGCCGCGGGAGAGTCACCTCGCGGCGTACGAGGCAAGCCCGCCGAGCTGTACCTGCGCGCCGAGCAGCGCGTCGATTCCGAGGACGGAGACGCGCGGTGAGCACCAACAGGGTGGGAGATAGGTTCCGACTCGTCGGTACAGAACTTCAGGGCATGGTCAATGACTCCTGGGGGATCGAGCTCGTCCTTCGCGCGCTCGCAGGCAGCCGCGTACCTGTGCTGCCGACAACGGCAGGCTGGCAGACCGACCACGAGCAGTACCTCGCCTACTGGCACGGCCTCCACTACCTTCTTGTGGCGCGTCTTGGTTGGTCCGACCCCGGCAAGGGACTTCGGGCGTGGGCGGATGGCGGCCGTGATTCCGAGGATGAGACGCTCACCTTCATCGAGGCGGTCTGGGGCCACGACGGGCACCTCGACAAGTACATCGCCTGGGCGACACGTAGCTTGCAGCACTCGCTGGCCGACGTGGACCGGCAGACGGCGGAGCCCACCGCCGAGTGGATGCGCTGGGCGCAGCTACAACAAGACGATTCCCCGATGCGTATCGAGGACACGAACGGGCCCCACTTCGGACCGATTGACGCGGAGACCGAGGCGATCCGGGACGGCCGGAAAGGCTCCATACTCGTGGTGGTGGATCGAAAGGCGCGGCGTGCGCTGTACGTGACCGGAGGAGCCGGCTTCTACGAGGACCTGCGCCGCCGATGGGACGAGCTTCCGAACGTGACGCCGGACACCTGGCGCGTGGAAGCATTCAACCGTCGCCTCGGCTATCTGGGCGACTACCGCCGTTCGCGCGAGACGGGCTTGCTGTACGTCGGCAAGCACTCGGTCCACCTGCTCGGCAACTGACGCGGTTCGAGACGACGCGAGCATCGTCACCTCGGCCTCCAGGCAAGGTCGGGCTGGACCTTCCACGATCGTTTGGAGCGCCCCACGACGGCGTGCGGCTGTCCCCTCCCGGTCGATTGCCGGGTGTCCCCTGCATTCAGGGCCGCAGGTCGAACCTGACCACGTCGAGCAGGGCAGCAAGCTCGGGTTCGCCCGCGGTCGGAATCGGCTGGAGCGCCCTTGATGCGCCGGTCTGCACGATCAAACGCGAGGTCAGGCATTCGTTGAAGACCTCAACCGATTCGGCGCGCTGCCACCGCACGCCCTCAAGGGCCGTCCGGTCACAATGGCCCGCCAGAATCGCTTCGGCGCGGACGGTGCCGTAGACATCTGGTTGGGTCGCACGTACGGCGACAATCTGGGCAGACGTGAGTGCGGGGGCGACAGCGAACGCCTCCCTGAGTGTGACGATCAGGTGTCCGCACACAAGGGTCGTGTAGAGATGGGCACGCTCGGCCTTGGTCAACCTCTTCAGACTGAGGTTGCCCGCCTGGGTGGTCGTCGGCATCCAGTCGGGCACGTCGGCTTCCGGCGGCACGATCACCACGAGCGACACCTGAGTGCCCGTGATGCCCACAGCGGCGGCGGCGGCGTCRTTGTTGCTGAAGGCCGCTGCGAGAACGTCGAGGGTGATGTCGGGGTCGCAGGCCTCGAGTAGTCGCCACACTGCATCTGCCGCACCCTGCGCTTGCTCTTGCTGCGTCATCCGCGTGGCGGTGGCGGCGAGGAACTCCTTCTCGGCGTTTAGTTGGGCCTCGGCAAGTGCGTCCTTGCGCTTCTGCCCGAACGGGCGAGTCGCGCCCTTGGCGAGTTGCTCGTGCCGCTCGAAGATCGGTCCTGCGTCAATTGGCGGAGGCATAGGAATGAGCGGGCGCGTTGAGAGCGGGAAGCCTTCGCGGTGGATGTTCGAGATCGCGATGATCTGCTGATGGAGCGCGTGGGCGGTCGCCTCCTTGTCCGAGGCGCGGGCGGCGCGGGCTGCAGCCAACTGCTGGTTGGCCGAAGAGGTTCCGGTTCGCCGACGAGCGCCGCCACCCCCGACCCGAAGGGACTTGTAATAACCGACAGGGCCAGCACCCGTGGAAACCCCGAGACCTCCAGCGCCCATATGTACGCGGGCCACGCGAGGTCCCATCGAAGTGCGAACACCGCGGCTCGAGACACCAACTCGCAGACCAGGCATCAGCTTGACCGAGAAGCCCACCGGGATCGACCTACCGCGCGGCGTTCTGCTCTACGAGCTGCTTGAGCCAGAGGTGGGCCCCGAGGAATGTGCCGTTGGATTTGTGCTTGAACACGATCGTCCACGGGTCGAAGCCGACGCTGAGGCCGGTCGGAACGATGAGCTCGTTGCCGTCGATCGCTACGGTGAGGATTCCGCTGACAAAGCGGGTGGCCTTCTCAAAGTGGACCGCGCTGAGGCGTGACTGCTCAAACCGGACTTCGGGCTGAGGGTTGTCTCGGTGCTCGATGATGACTTCTTCACCATCGATGACCAATGCGCAGTCGTCGCGTCCCTCGTACCGCGTGGCCATGCTTTAGCTCCTCGTCTCGGCTCCTCTACAAGGTAGCGACTGCCGAGTGCGGTCCGCCAGGAAAGGGCTGCGGGGCCAGACCGACGCGCGTCGTGAACCTCGTGGCAGCGGGGTGACAGAACTGGTCAGTTAGGTGTCACTGTCACCTATCCGTGCATCAGACCCTCGTCGCAATTCTGCTGCCTGGGGCAGAGCTCGACGTCCTCGAGATCGCCATCGCCGAATACATCGACTGGTTCAACCACCGACGCCTGCACGGCGAGATCGGCATGATCCGACCCGCCGAACTGGAAGGCACCTACTACCGTCAGAACACCGCTCCGGCGAAGGTCGAAGCGTCAGTTGCGAGCCTCCCTTGAACCCGGGGCGACAGCATCGCGAAAGGGTGGGTGCCGATGGCACCCACCCTCTTAGGTCTTCGCCGAGCGGGCCGGTCAGACCTGACGCAATGTGAAGATGATGCCGTCGCGCTGGCCGCTCGCGCCGGTGCCGGGGATGGTCTCGATGCCGTGGGTGTCGTACTCGAACTCACCGACGTAGGTCACGAAGCCCGTGCCGTCGCCCTCGAACAGCTGCAGCTGCTTGCCGTTCGCCCGGTGGTCCAGGATGGCCCGGTTGCCGCGGGTCATCGTCTGGTCGCCGCGCTGACCCTCGCCGGTGTAGCGGTAGGTGCCGTCGCCGTTGGGGCCGTCGGTGTAGCCGTGGTTCTCGCCCCTGGGGCTCGCGAACAGGAGGACGAGGTCGCCGTCCCGGCACGGGGCGATCCCACTCTGGATGTTGCCGCCGAAGTGGCGGTGCAGGTCCCGGCGCCGGACCCGGTCGCCGGGGCTCAGGGTCCACTGGGGGCTGGTGGTGGTGGTGTTCGTCATGTCGGTCTTGTCTTTCCACTTGTTGAGGGCTGTGGGCTTCGAGACCCCGGTGATGGCGGCGATCTCATTCCAGGTGTGTCCTGCCCGACGGCATTCGGCTACTTGGATCGCGATGACGCTCTCAAGGGCCTTGACGGCATGGATGCTGGCCGCGAGCGCGGCCATGGGCTGGTCTGTCATGTGTCCTCCAGGTCAATAAGTTGTCCCGGGGTCAACGATGTCACGTTCTCTCCGGCGGGTCAACTACTTTCCCCGTGGTCGCGAAGGCCTGACTAGACCGCGTGTGTTCGCCGCCGGTGCGAAGACGCTGCCCGGCACACCCTTCAGGTGCATTCGCTCGCGTGCTGCCGATGCACTAGACCGTTCGACGTTGGCAGCTACAGGAACTACCGGCTGTACATGACTGCGCGCGATGGTTCACAGTGCGGCTGGCACAACCTTCTTACGGGAGCCACTCACTGCGAGCAGCCCAACAGCTGGACTGCTCGCGTAGACCATCGTCGAATGGCGGACCAAGAACGGATTCCCGGAGCTAACTGCTCGGAACCGTGCCGCAACAGCCGTCGTCGGCAGCACCCCCGAAACTGCGGGAATCGGGTGCTCGGGATGTCCCGCACTTGGCTCATGAGGCTCTATGCGCAGTTTGCAGTCAGACGGGGTAGCGGGCGTGGAGCGCGCGTAGGGCGTCGTTCTCGTAGTCGGTGTGCCAGATGAGGACGTTCGGGTTCGACTGCAGTGGTGTGAACCCGAGGGTGGTGCGCCAGTGTGCTGCGAGTCGTTTCTGCTCTGCTGCCCGTAGTGCTCGTTCTTCTGGGGTGCGTTCGGTGCGGGAGTCGACGTCAGGAATGATGTCGCCCCAGCCGAGCGGAGCGGCATGAGTGACGACGAGCGTTCCGGGGGGCGCCAGTGCTGCGATCGCTTGGGCGGCGCCCCAACCGCCGAGGCCGTTCCCGCGGAGCGCAGGCGTGACATTGACGCTCGACAGGACGAGCAGCCGGTTGGCGTACTCCGCTACGGGGAAGAGGTCGAGTACTTCTCTGGTGAATAGGCTTCCATCGCCGTCTTCGCCGTACCCAGCGATGGCGCCGACGACATCTTCGAGGTCGGCCTCTGCGTCGTCCGCGACGGAGTGTAGGTCGTTGCCAGTGGAGATGGTGGGGCGGTTGGCGGGTTCGGCCCAGGGATCGTCGATGACGAAGACGTGTGCGACCTGTTCTCCAACCCATGCTTCGGCGAAGTCACCGTCGGAGGTGGCGGGGACGCCGTGCTGGTGGAGGAGTGTGAACGCTTCGGCTTCGTCGACGGGATGGTGGACGTGGTCAGCCAGGGTGCTGCGCACGTGGTCGAACTCCCACCACATGACGCCGATAGGGATATGCCAGGTGCTCATGCCGAGTTCCCAGTGGTTATCGGCGGTGCCGTAGTTTCGGACGGCGAACTTGGGGCGCTGTGCGGGTAGGTGCAGCCGGTTGGTGTCGCAGCAGGCAGGGAGCTCGAAGCGGGTGCGCGCCCACGAGTCGTGCTGGGTGCGTCCCAGCGGTGCTGACTCTTCCAGACGCGCGGGGCTCACGGTGACAGGGGTCCCGGCAACGGGCGCGTCGAAGCTCACCGTTTCAGCATCCTCTGGCGGCGCCGGTGGTGTCGATGACCCCAGTCAAGCGGTGGGAGGGGTCGAGGCGGTGGTTGTGTCTCGCCGGTCGGTGAGAGGACGTCGATGCCGGCTGGAGCACCTGGAAAAGCTGTAGCGCTTCAACCGCACGTCCGCCACGCTCCAAGGCTCGCTAAGCGGCGGCGAACTCGAGCGCGGCGGTGAGCGTGGTGTTCACCGGTAACCTCCGGCCATGGCGATCGCAGCGTTCGTTGTGTCGGTGATGGCCCTCATCGCCTCGATTTGGGCAGCGTGGTACTCCCGGGAGATGAGTACGGCTGCCCAACGCCAGGCGGTCGCGACCGAGGCACAGGCGGAATACTCGCGCCGGTTGCTTGAGATCGAAGAGCAGCGGGCGGGCCAGGCCGACTTGGAGCGGGTCCAGGTGAATGCCGCCCCCGAGAGCGGCTCGTCCATCAAGCCGGCATCGCCGTGGTTCGTTTCGTCGAGCGGAAAGCAGGCCTTCACGCTGACGAACGGCTCACCACTGCCCGCATTTGACGTGAGCCTCGCGTTCGACGTCGAGCCGTACGCCACGGGGGATCATTCATGGTCGCGGATCGACGAGGGAGCAAGCGTGAAGGTGACGTTGCTCCGTGCAGCCGGGTTTAACTCGAAGGCCGTTACTGTGCACTGGCGTGACGACCCGGACGGCGAGCCGAGGCGATGGTCGACGTCTCTGCCGTAGCCGCTGTGCATCTACAAATGGTCCATGCCGGATGCCGCGGCGCCCGGACGGAGAGTGTTGCCGTCGTCGCTCGATCAGGGCGCTGCTTGCTGGCTTATTCTAGGGTACCTAGGCACTCGTCGCCGCGAGATGCACTGGTTCAAGTAGGCGGGACCAGATCACTACTCCGGGATTTGGTGCAGCAGCTCGAGTCACGCATTTTTGGCCCGGCGAGACGGTTTTCGGGCCTCGGGACCGAGGGATCTGGTGCCACGTTGACCCTGTCAACGGACGAGCCCGGATCGACGAGATTCGCCCGCAACGGTCGAGAGCAAATCCGCAGGTAGCAGCCCCAAACCGACGGTTTCAGACGGCTCCCGGCGCATTCGATTCCCGCCACCTCCACTTTGGCAACGCCTCTGACCTGCGCTAGTGCGCGAAACAGAGGCACCGCTGGTTCACGCCGTCGACGGATCCGGTTCGTTCCGAGGGGCGAGGCTAGCTGGGCTCTCTGCAGGCACCGAGTGCCTCGCGGAAGGAGGTCCCCCTAGGGACACGCACGGCGCTGCCGCAAGGAGTCGAATGACTCCGGGCGCAAGCGGTGCGGCCGGAGGGAGAGATGTTGGATGAGCGACACGCGGACGCATCTGACGTTTCCTCCAGGCAAGGACTACGGGTCCGCCTTCGACCGCGAGTATCGCGGGGGCTCGCGAGGCCTCCGTCGCGCGGTCGTCGTTCTCGTGGCGGTCGTCGTCGGGGCACTGATCGGCGCGGGCGTCTACCAGGTCTCGCTGCAGCCCGGGGCACTGATCATCAAGTCGGTGTTCGAGGCGAAGCCGCTCGTCGTACCGCCCGCCGGTTTCGCCGCCGACCGCAGAGCCGTGGCGCCGATGCGCCGCGTCGCCCTTGGTGCCTCCGGGGCGCACCTCGATCTCTACGAACCTGCGAGTCGCTCCGCTGACCGCCATCCGATGATCCTCTGGGTGCACGGCGGTGGGTTCGTGTCGAGCTCGTCGGCGACCGTCGCCGACTACGCGATCCTCCTCGCATCATCCGGCTTCGTCGTCGGGAGCCTCGACTACACGCTCGCGCCGACCGCTCAGCACCCGGTGCAGGTGCAGCAGGCGGCCGCTGCCCTCGACTACCTCCGCGCGCACGCCGATGGCCTTGGCGGCAATCCGCTGGCGCTCACGATCGGCGGCGATTCCGCTGGCGCGCAGATCGCGAGCGAGACCGCCGCCGCGGAGTCCGACCCCGCGCTTGCGAGCGCCATCGGCATCGCTGTCCCCGTCGCTGACGAGCGGCTGCGCGGAGTCGTGTTGTTTTGCGGGCTGTACGACATGCAGACCGTGGGCACGACCGGTTTCCCCGGTCTTCGTACCTACCTCTGGGCGTACACCGGTCATCGGGACTGGCTGCAGGACCCGCGCGCGGCCGAGCTCTCCTCCGCGATGGGGGCGACCTCCGCCTATCCGCCGACATTCGTGTCGGTCGGCGACGCAGACCCGTTCCGCACGCAGGCGACCGAGCTCGCTGCAGCACTGCGTGGGAGGGCTGTGCCCACCACGACGCTGTTCTGGCCGAAGGGGACCGGTCTGGGACACGAGTACCAGTTCGACTTCAGCACGCCGCAGGCGCGCTCCGCTCTCACTGCCACGCTCGCGTTCCTCGCGCAGGTGACGCGATGAGGGCGCGAGCGGGACGTCGAGCGGTCCGGGTCGCTGTACTCGTGGCCATCGGGCTGCTCTCCGCGTCCGTGGCCTACGTACTGCTGGTCGTGATCGGCCGATGAGCCTCGAAGGTCGACGCTTCGTCGCTCTCGGCAGCTCCTACAGCGCCGGACCGGGGCTGCGGCCGCGGGTGAAGGGCCCTATCGCCGCGGGCCGCTCAGCGAGCAACTATGCGCATCTCGTCGCCGAGCATCTCGGGATGGACCTCACCGACGTCACGTTCTCCGGAGCGACGGTCGCGCAGCTGCGCCACGGCGAGCCGGCCGGCCGGCCCGCTCAGCAAGCAGCGGTCACCCCGGACACCGCGTTGGTCACGATCACCGGCGGCGGCAACGACGTCGGATATCTCCCCGCGCTGACGCTCTCGAGCCTCCCCTCCCCGCTCGCCGAACTCCTCCGGAGGCCGTCTCGCGTCCGGGAGTTCACGAGCCAGACCGAGACCGACCGACGGTTCGCCGACCTGACGAGGGAGCTCGTCGGGCTGCAGGCAGACCTCCGCACGACCGCGCCGGACGCCAGGATCCTGATGGTCGGCTACCTCACCCTCCTACCGCCCCGCGGTACGGACACGGGCGTACTGCCCGCACCAGTCGCGGAGTGGGGCCGAGGCATCGCTGAGCGCCTCACCGATGTGATGCGGACGGCGGCACAAGCGACGGGTACGGAGTTCGTCGACGTGTCCACCGCATCGGCGGAACACCACGCATGGTCGGCGGACCCGTGGACGCGTCGGTTCCATCCGACGTTGCGCGGCGGCGCCGCATACCACCCGAACCTCGCCGGCATGCACGCGGTGGCCGAGATGGTCGTGGAACACCTCCGCGCCGAACCTCCATCCGACTGAGCCGCACAGGTCCGACCGATCGCTCGGACCACCGGATCGAAGCGGACCTCGCAGCCCACCCGATGACGAACGGAGCCACTAGGACGGACATCCACATCGATGCGTCGGTGACTGTCGCCGAGGCGCCGCTGCACCGCACCGAGGCCGGCGACGGCATCCGCGATGCGTACAAGCGACTCGGTACTTGGGGGTTGCCCTGCCCAGGGCATAGCCCTGGCCAACACCGTTCTCGTTCGACGCCTGGTGCTCTCGATCAGGTCGAACTCGTTGCCGTCCGGGCCGGCCAAGGTGAGCCAGTGGGCGAATTGATGGAGACGCTGTCTCGTGCGGCGCCCGGGCCGGGCAGGGTCGTGACGTCGTGGGTCGGGACGACCCGACCCGACGCCGTCACGAAGGCGAGCGCGACCGGCTCCCCGGTCGCACCCTCGACATAGGTCGCCGCCGGACCGAACTCCGTCCGGCGGTACTCGTCGCCCCACTGCGTGAACGCGGCCAGAACCGGGCGCAGCGCCTGACCGGCGGGCGTGAGCAGGTACTCCTCCCGCTCGCGGGCGCCGTCGTCCCGGTAGGTGCTGCGTTCCAGGACGCCGGCGTCGACCAGTCGCGCGAGCCGGTCGGTCAGCACGTCGGGAGCGACCCCGAGCTGTTCGCGGAACTGCGAGAAGCGCGTGCGGCCCCACATCGCCTCGCGGACGATCAGCAGCGACCACTTCTGCCCGAGCACGTCGAGGCTGTTCGCGATCGAGCATCGAGACGTCAGAGGTGCGGTCATGGGCCCAGTCTAGGGCTCTGGGTTGGAAGTACCAAGTAAGCATGCTAACTTGGCGACTCCAACACAGCCTCGGAAGGTGGCCCCGTGTTCCAGCTCGCTCGCCGTGGGTCGTTCGCTACAGCGGCCGCAGTCGCCGGTATCGCCCTGTGGGCGAGCGCCGCGCCGACGGTGGTCTACCCGCAGTACGCCGACGCGTGGGGACTGTCGACGGCGACGACCTCCGCCATGTTCGCCGTCTACCCGTTGGCTCTCGTCCCGACGCTCGTGATCTTCGGGAACCTGTCCGACTCGATCGGGCGGCGCGCGACGATCCTGGTCGGCCTGGCGGCACTGGTGGCCGGATCGGTCGCGTTCGGGCTCGCCCCGGACGTCGGCTGGGCG
The DNA here is from genome assembly GCF_056405535.1 of Cellulomonas sp. P1_G12_2. NCBI lineage: Bacteria > Bacillati > Actinomycetota > Actinomycetes > Micrococcales > Cellulomonadaceae > Cellulomonas > Cellulomonas sp. P1_G12_2. Next base: position 1,493,024 of record NZ_JBFUBX010000001.1, read on the forward strand.
TTCGTCGGGCGCGCGCTGATGGGTGTCGGCGTCGGCTTCGCGCTGAGCCCGGCCACCGCCGCGATGGTCGAGAACGCCCGGCGACCGGAGCGCGCCGGGTCGGCGACCACGGCCGCGACCGCCGGGGGACTGGTCGTCGCAGCCCTCGTCGGGGGCGCCCTGGTGCAGTACGCACCCGACGCCCTCCACCTGAGCTTCTGGGTGCTCGCCGTGGCCACGGCGGCGGCGTTCGCGCTCTCCTGGTTCCTGCCACGCCACCAACGCGACCCCGCCCAGCCGCCGTGGAGGCCTCGGCGGCCGATGGTTCCCGCCGCAGCGCGGACGCGGTTCACGGCCGGCGCGCTCGGCGTCGCCGCCGCCTACTCCATGGGGGCGATCTACCTCGCGCTCGGCGCCCAGATCGCCCGGGACCTGCTCCGCTCGAGCAACGTCTTCGTGGACGGCGCGATGATCGCCCTGTCGGCGGTCGCGATCGGAGCCGTGGCCATCGCTGCGCGCGGCCTTCCGGCGCGGACGGCGCTCCTGGCGGGACCGATCCTGGCGACCATCGGACTGGGAGCGTTGATCGTCGCCGGCTCGCAGCAATCCGTGCCCCTGTTCGTGCTCTCGTCCGTGATCGGCGGCGCCGGCTACGCCCTCCTGTTCTCCGGCGGGCTCGGCGCGGTCACGCAGAGCGCGCCGTCCGACCATCGCGCCATGGTCCTGTCCGCGGCCTACGTCATCGGCTACGTGCTGCAGGCCGGCACAGCCCTCGGCCTGGGAGAGCTGACCCGACGGGCCGGCCTGGAGTCCGCGCTCGAGGTCGGCGTCCCCGTCGTCCTCGCGATCGGCTACGTCGCCGCCCTGCTCGTCCGTCACCCGTCGGCGACGGCCGGCACCGCCCCCAAGGTTTCGCACCACCCGGTTCTCGAAGGGAACACCCCATGACCACCCTGCACGACGCCGTCGTCCTCGTCACCGGAGCGAACGGCGGCCTCGGCCGCGAGTTCGTCGACCAGGAATTCGCCCGGGGAGCCGCGAAGGTCTACGCGAGCGCCCGGAACCCGCAGACCTGGACCGATCCCCGAGTCGTTCCGCTGCCCCTCGACATCACCGACACCGGTTCGATCGAGGCAGCCGCCGCCGTCACCGGCGACACCACCGTGCTGATCAACAACGCGGGGATCGCAGGCCCCGGCGCTGTCCTGACCGTGAGCCTGCAGGACCTGCGCGCGCTGTTCGAGACGAACGTCTTCGGGCAGGTCGCGCTCGTGCAGGCCCTCGCCCCGACGCTCGCCGCCAACGGCGGCGGCGCGATCATCGATGTGCACTCGGCCCTGAGCTGGCTGGCCACCGGCGGGACCTACTCGGCCTCGAAGGCCGCCTTCTGGTCCCTCACCAACAGCCTGCGCCTCGAGCTACAGGGTCAGGGGACGCAGGTCGTCGGCGCCCACCTCGGGTACACCGACACCCCGATGACCGTGAACGTCACCGCGCCGAAGGGCGACCCGGCCGACGTCGTCGCAGCGATCTACGACGGTCTCGAATCGGGGGCCCACGAGGTCCTCGCGGACGAGACATCGCACCAGGTCCGCGGAGCGTTGTCAGGGCCGCTCGAGGCGCTCTACCCCAGCCTCGCCTAGCTCGGGCCGTTCAGGCGGTGGGCTCACGCGAGGCCGTCGACGCCTTCCTCTCCATCACCTTCGACACAGTCCTGGCGCCGAACCCGAGTTGAGTCCCCAACTACCGAAGGAAGCCACCATGACCACCGGCACGACCTCGAGCATCGTCACGACCCCGCTGCAGCACATCGCAGCCTCGAACAGCGTCACCTACGCCTACAAGCGCCTGGGCACCACCACCGGCACACCCGTCGTGTTCCTGCAGCATTTCCGCGGGAACGTCGACAACTGGGACCCGCAGCTGATCGACGCCATCGCCGCAGAACGCGACGTGATCCTGTTCGACAACGCAGGCATCGGCGGCACCGACGGCACGACGCCGAACACGGTCAGCGCGATGGCGGAGGACGCGGTCGCGTTCATCGATGCTCTCGGCCTGACCGGCATCGACCTGTTCGGATACTCCCTCGGCGGCTTCGTCGCGCAGGAGATCGCGCTGTCCCGCCCGGCACTCGTGCACCGGCTGATCCTCGCCGGTACAGGACCGAAGGGAGCCCCCGGCATGGAGCGCTGGTCCGAGGACGTCGTCAACGCCGTCGTGGTCGACGAGACCGGCCCCGCAGGCGTGCTCTACGTCTTCTACGCGCCGACCGAGACGAGCCAGGCAGCCGGCCAGGCCTCGCTCGGTCGGATCTACGGCTGGCAGGACGGCCGCGACGAGCAGCCGTCACTCGAGGCGAAGAACGCCCAGTACACCGCGGTGCTCGACTGGGGCATTCAGGACTGGTCTGCTGTCCAGCGCCTCCGCAGCATCACGCAGCCGACCCTCATCCTGCAGGGCGACGACGACATCATGATCCCCACCAAGGCGAGCCACACGATGGCTGGCCTCATCCCGAACGCGCGCATCCGGATCTTCCCGAACGCCTCACACGGATCGATCTTCCAGTACGCCGACGAGGCCGCCGCAGAGACGATCGCGTTCTTGACCGACTGACGAGCTGCGTGGCGTGCGGAGTCACCTCCCGCACGCAACGTGCTGCGCGTCAGCCTCAGCGGCGATGCAGATCGGAGGGTGAGATGACCACCATGCAGGGCACCCGCGGTCCGAGGCGGACGAGCTCGCTGCTCGGCGACTACCTGCGCGCACGCCGCGGCGTGCTCCAGCCTGAGGACGTAGGACTCCTCCGTTACGGCGGCCGACGCGTCGGCGGTCTCCGTCGCCAGGAGGTCGCCGACCTGGCGGGGGTGAGCACGGACTACTACCTGCGGCTCGAGCAGGGACGTGACCGCCAACCCTCCGACCAGGTCATCGGCGCGCTGGCCAGAGCGCTCCAGGTGGGCGACTTCGGCCTTCGGCACATGCGGCGCCTCGTCCAGCTGCAGAATCAGGGCGCCTTACCCATCCGCAGGACGGACATCGATGGCGCCGTGGGGTCGCTCATGGACTTCTGGCAGCTCACCCCAGTCGCTGTGGTCGACTCCAACCTCGACATCGTGGCCGCGAACGACATCGCGCAGGTACTGGACGAGGGGCTGCTGTCGCCGAGATCGAACCTGGTGCTTGGGCTGTTCGAACGGCAGGACCACACTGCCGATGGCTGGCTCGAGAAGGCCGAGCGGGTCGTGGCGGACCTGCGGTTCCGATGCGATCCCGACGACGTCCGCTTGCAAGAGATCGTCGGCCGGCTGTCCATCCGTGAGCCCGTCTTTCGGCGCCTCTGGGCCAGCCATGACAGCCAGCCGTTTGCCGAGGGTCTCATTCGCTCCACGCTCGAGGAGCTGGGCCGTTTCACTTTCCGTTTCCAGTCGCTCGACGTTCCCTCCATCGACGGCTGCTCGGTCCTTGCTTTCCACCCCGCTGACGAGGCGGCACAGGCCGCGATCTCCTCGATCGCCCGACACTTCGACCACGTCACCTCGGCAAGTGCTTGACCGGGTCGTGTCGGCTCGCCGGCAGGCGCGATGACCGGCCCGGACGACGTACACGGGGCGCTCGGTTCGATCCGTCGGTTCGTCGATCACATGTCGGGCCCACCGGCCGTGCTGCTCGACCGTCATCTTGACGTGCTCGCGGCCAGTCCCATGGCCCGGGCGATCGAACCCGGCCTGACGACCGGCGCGAATGTCGTCCGCATCGGCGTGGTCGCCAATGATCGCGGCGCCGGATCGATCGGGTCACACGCCGACCTCGCCGGGCTGATGCGCGAGGGGCTGGCCCGGTTCCGGGAGGACGACCGGTACGTGGCTCTGATCGGTGAGCTCGTCGCGACGAGCCGGGGCTTCGCCCGCGCGTGGGACGGCGACCAGCGGCCCCGTCGGGTCGGCGTGCTCGCGCTGCAGCACGAGGTCGCCGGCTTGTTGCGTCTCGAGTACGTGCGTGTTCCGGTCGAGGGGACCGTCGGAGCGACGCTGGTGCTGGCACGCCCGTCGGACGAGGAGACGGCCGATCGTCTCCGTCTCCTCGACGGGACCCGCTGATCCGGCGGGCGGGCCAACCCCGGCTAGCTGCGGACGAAGTCGAGGATGTCCTGATCGAGCTCCGTCTGGAAGCCGCCGGCGATGCCGTGCGGCCGACCGGGGTACAGCTTGAGGGAGCCGTGCTTCAGCAGCCCGATCGCCTTCTCCGAGGCCGCCTGCACCGGGACGATCTGATCGTCATCACCGTGCAGGAGGAGCACGGGCACGTCCAGCGCGACGAGGTCCTCGGTCTGATCGGTCTCCGAGAAGGCCTTGATGCAGTCGTACATAGCAGCGAGGTCACCCGCCAGCCCCTGCCGCACGAAGTCGCGACGGACCCCCTCCGAGATGTCGGAGCCCTCACGATTCGTCCCGTAGAAAGCAGCGGAGAGCTCCCAGAAGTACTGCGCTCGATCGCTCGCCGTTCCCTGGCGGATGCCGTCGAACACCTCGATCGGAGCCCCCTCGGGGTTGGCCTCGGTCTGCAGCATGAGCGGTGGGATCCCGCCCGCAGTGACGACCTTGACCACGCGGCCCTGCCCGTACTTCGCGGCGTACTTGATCACCTCGCCGCCGCCGGTCGAGTGCCCGACCACGGTCAGGTCGTGCAGGTCCAGCGCCTCCACGAGCTCCGCGAGATCCTTCGCGTAGGTCTCGATGTCGTTGCCGGAGTACGTGGGCGTCGAGCGCCCATGACCTCGCCGGTCATGCGCGATGACGCGGTATCCGGCGTCGGCGAACAGCTTGCGCTCGAGCTGCCAGGCGTCCGAGTTGAGGGGCCAACCGTGGCTCAGCAGGATCGGCGTCCCTGTGCCGTGCTCGGTGTAGTAGAGCTCTACACCGTCTGATGTCGTGAAGAAGGACAACGGACTTCCCTTTCGTCGTGTGCGATGCGAGGCGCCCGGACGGCGGCCCCGCGTGACCGTAAGCACCGCAGTCCGCGCCGAAGAAGGTCCTTCCGGGGACACCCTCGACCGCACGAGATCGACTGGAATGGGAGGACGACCGAAGGGACCGGATCATGACCGACGCACGGAGGAGCCCGGAGCTGGATGAGGCGTACGCCGAGTTCAGCTCGTGGTTCGAGGACCGATACATGCCCGCGTTCATTCGCGGGGTCGGCGGAGGGGACGACCCCCGATTCATCTCCGAGTACTGGGGCTCGCCGCTGTGGGTCGGGAACGATCTAGGCCCGGCGACGCTGGCAGAGACCGAACAAGACGTTGCGCGCGCCTTCGCGGCCATGACCGATCGGCTTCATGCCGAGGGCTACGGCGGCAGCGTCGTGCTCGACCGCCGGACGGTCGTCTTCAACCGGGACGGCGCGGCGATCGACTCGCTCTGGTCTCGTCGACGAGGCGACGGTTCCGAGATTGAGCGTGTGGCCGTCCACTTCGTGGTGGCGCGCCGACTCGACGGCATCCGCGTCGTTGCTTTCGAGACCCACGGCACGGATGCGGACACGCTAGACGGGGTCTGGCCGGTCGTGCGCGGCTGACGCTGAATGACGATCCGCGCTTCGACCGATCGTCAGGCGGCATCGGTCCCCGCGCAGGGGGTCGCTAGGTCAACTGAGGACATGGAAGCGCCGCTCTGGCGCCACGGATCGACTTCAGATGGGGCATTAGCGCAAAGCGGCGCATCGCAGTTGAGGGGTGTGGTTGCCGTTTGAAGCAGCCGGTCTCGGAAAGGAACGTCTGGAGGCCCGGGATCGAGCGAGCGCCCGTTGTCTACGTCAACGAGACGGCCTAGATTGCGTAGGAGCCGTCAGTCCGGATCGAGCGAACGCGCAGGTCAGACGCCTGCAACTTCGTGTCAACAGACGCCGAATCGCTTTCGATTCCCGCCGCCTCCACCTTGTACGTGCCCCGACCGGCAATTGCGCGGTCTGTGGGGCTATGGGTTGGCGCTCTCAACGGAAATGCCAGACTGCGTCCGGCTCAGTCCTGGCGCGTGGCCCTCGAAGGCCCTAGAGCCCGTCGCCCGAGCTATCGGGTGAAGGGACTGCCGGTGGGGTCCACGCGTGCCGATATGTGTTGCACGCACGGCTAGCAACGCGTCAGCAGGACGGCCCGCGCGGTCTTCGCATTCAGGACCGCAGCCCGCTGACGATTGCGTTGTCACACCGAACAGCCGGATACTCTCAAAGTGGGCGATTGCTGCGGTCCAGGCGACTATCAGGCCACGTTCACTGACCGGTTCGCGCGCCAGATGGCGCAGCGGTTCCGCAAGCGCGGCCTGACTCGCGTCGAGGAGCGGCTGGTCGGGTTTCTCACCGAGCGCGGCATCGAGGGCGCCACGGTCCTGGAGATCGGCGGGGGCGTAGGCCAGATCCAGATCGAGCTCCTACGCGGCGGAGCGGCCTTGGCGACGAACCTAGAGATCTCGACCAACTACGAAGACGAGGCTCGACTTCTGCTCGAAGATTCCGGATTGACCGGACAAGTGAGGCGCCGGTTCCTCGACATCGCGACGGCTCCGGACGACGTCGAGCCGGCCGACGTGGTCGTGCTGCACCGCGTCGTGTGCTGCTACCCGGATTACGAACGGCTGCTCGCGGCTGCAGGTAGCCATGCCCGGCGGCTGCTGGTCTTCTCCCACCCACCGCGCAACGGGATGACTCGTGTGGCGCTGTGGTGTGAGAACGAGTTGCGACGACTGAGGCGCAACGACTTCCGCGCCTTCGTGCATTCGCCCACGGGCATGGAGGGCGTCCTGACAGCTCAGGGGCTGACCCCTCGCTACCGTCATCCTGGTCTGGTCTGGGATGTCGTCGGGTTCGAACGATGACCAGGCGTGCCCAGATATCCGGTCTGGTCTTGGGGCGAGCGCAGTGGTCGAGTGATTGCCGGAGTCGCGCTTGGAGGTAGCGCACAGTGAGAGACCGCGCCGCAACCGGCCCCGCTCTTCGAGCCCTCGCGGAGTCGGCCAAGATGGTCTGTTGCGTGTACGCCGATCGTGCAGTTCGCGTCGCGCTGACAGACCGGCGCGGCACGCGACGCCCCACGACGAGAGCCGGCAGGTGTTCAGGCGGCTCGCCGCCGGCGTGCATCAGCCCAGGCGGGTCATCTGCTCCTGCTGCAGGGCGATGAGGTGCCGGCCGATCTCGAAGAACGCCACGGTGCCCGGAGGCCCCGCCGCCGTCCAGAGCACACGTCCGTCAGTGACGTCGACCGCCGTGAGGATCGGCTCCTGGTCGTCGTACCCGGTCGTGACGAGGACGGCGTGACCATCGGTGAGCAGGGGACGGCAGGCCCGCAGATCGTCCGGAGCGGTCCACAGGCGTTCGCCGGTGCGGGTGTCCACCGCGACGAGGTCGTCCCCGAAGGTGGTGATCAGGCGGTCGTCCAGCAGGAGGTCCCAGTCCTCAGGCGTCGCCTCCGCGCTCCATCGGGGCTCGCCGGTCCGGGCGTCGAGCGCGACGACCTCGGTGGCGCTCGCGCTGGTGGTCAGCGGCAGGTCGCTCGCCGAGCCGTCGTCGACGGCGAGCCTGAGGTGAGGACCGTCGATCGGGAACCCATCCCCGGCATCGGAGGCAGAGACGGTGCCGTACGGGAGGGTGCCCGGAACGTCCGGGGTGCCCACGACGAATCGGCCGTCGGCGAGCTCCACCGGGCGCAGGCCGTCTCCCGCCGGCCACTCACCCAGGACCTCACCGTCTTCGGACAGGGCCATCGTTAGGGGACCGCTCACCACGGTGACGCCGTGCTCAGTCCTCGTCTCGGGTGCGTGTGGCCCCCGTCCAAACCCGGCGCCGGGCAGCGGTTGCTCGCTCCGGGCGGTCCAGCGCACCCGACCGGTCAGGGGGTCCTCGCGTGTCACCTGCACGCGTCCGTCCGAGAGCACGGTCGTCACCAGGATGTCGGAGCCGAGCGTCTCCACGGTGCCGAACCCGTACTCGAGGCTCCGATCGCTGACCCTCTCCCCGGTCTGCGCGTCGAGCACCACCAAGCAGGCCTCGGATCCGGGGCCGTGCGCCGGGAGCTCGGCCGCTGAGGAGGCGGGGAGACCCAAGCGGCAGACGATGTGCGTGCTCACCGCGCGCGGTCCCGAAATCGTCTTCGATCCCCGCCACCTCCACGTCGAGGAAGTCCCCGACGGCGTCGTCCTCGACGACCTTGAGGTCTGGTGCCGGTAGGAGGCTCCCTTCGAGCTCCTGGCTCGATGCACCGGTCGAATAGGTGCCCTCGACCCACGCCCTCCCGACTACGAGGCGCCACGTCGTCGGTCGAGGGATCGGCTGAGGTGACCGAGACGGCGGCGGTCGTGCCGTCTGGGCTCAGGGTGGAGGTTCCCGGGGTGCGCAGGAGCGGCAGGTCTGCAAGGGAGCACCGGAGCAGCTACGCCTGCGCGCGCGGCTCGCGGGTGTTGTGCCCGGGTACCGACGGCGAGACGATTCTCGGGACAGGACGGAGCTCCCCGTGACGTATGCGCACGCGGTCGCCATACCTGAGCAGGCCCCGTCGCGCGACGCCGGTCGCGCGCCACGACCGCACTCGCCGGCCCGACTCGAGGCCCGCACGCCCGGTATGCGCCACGAGCTCGACCGGTTCGCTGCGCGCGCGCTCGAAGGGCCGGGTGAGGCCGTCGCCTCGGGGCTGAGGGCCGAGGCTGAGCGGGTCACGGGTGCGGACCTCTCGGGCGTCCGGCTGCATATCGGCCCTCGTGCGCGCGCCGCGGGGCGCGCGGCCGGCGCATCCGCGTTTACCGTCGGCCGAGACGTCGCGCTTGCCGTCGGCCAGGGCCGGCCGCTTCCCGAGCGCCTTGTGGCGCACGAGCTCGTCCACGTCGCCCAGCAGACCCAACCTGGCTCGGCGAGCCCAGACCAAGCCGAGCGACAGGCACGGGCGGTCGACGCCGGCTTCCACGCCGGCGCGGGTCTGGCCGGGGAGGACGTCCTCGGCACGGGTGTCCAGTACATAGCGTTCGCGGCGACGGACTGGCTGCAGTCGACGCCGAACGTGCGTGACTACGGATACTCCGCGTTGCTCGAGGAGCTGACCGAGGTCGACGAGTGGATCTCCCGCCAGGTAGCGAGCACGCCCGAGACCGACCGAATGGAGGACGCCAAGGAGGCGCTCACGGCGGAGATCGCGCGTCGCCAGGGTGCGATGGCGGCCCAGGACGGGCCGCGGCCGCGTCGACGCGGAAGGCGGGGGAGGCAGGCAGCGGCCGAGCCCGAGCTGCCGCCGCAGACCGAGATGCCCCGGATCCTGCGCGAGCAGACCAGCACGCAGACGACGGACCCCGCGGAGATCCGGGCGGAGGTCGACCGGATCACGTCGTGGCTCCAGCGACCCGACCTCTCGCGCGACGACCGAGCGATCCTCCGACAGGAGCTAGGAAGCCTAGCGCCCGGCCTCCAGGCCGACCTGGCGCAGGCGAGCTCCGAGCGTCGCCAGGCTCGCCTCGCGCGGGCGCTGAGCCCGAGCTCGTCGGGAGACCGGGCGGGCGTGGTCGCGAACCTGCGGACGATCGACTCGATCCGCCCCTACCAGGAGCAGCCCGGCATGGCGTACGTCATGCACGAGGGCGAGCTGCTGGTGTTCCCGCAGGAAGTCGCCGACCGGGTGCGGGCGCAGGCGCTCGCGGCGCTTGCCGAGGCTGCACGCCAGGCCCGGGACCTTAACGAGAGCAGCACGTACCGCATGGGCGAGCACCTGCGCCTCAACTACGAGGAGCAGCCCTACGTGGGCTTCGTGGTGAGCGTCTTCAACGGCGAGGAGCCCGTCGAGCTCCAGTCGCGCATGCTCGACCCGCTCAGCGACTCCAACGTCGCCCTGAGTCGCTTCCGCAACGCTCAGCAGCGAGGCTCGCTCGCCGACATGGGTGACGCCGTGTTCACCGCCGTCGAGAAGGCAGGGCAGGCCAACCAGATCGTGCGCGATGGGATCGAGGCGGCGATCAACACCGCCGGTGGCATCGTGGAAGGGCTCACGATCACCCGGAACCTCTCCTTCGCAATCGCGCTGTCGATCGGCGCGATCGTCGCCGCTCCGTTGGTGGCGGCCGGTGTCGCGGGCACGGGCGCCACCGGCCTGCTCGCGACGGGAATGACGGCGGTCGGCACGAGCGGCGTGGTCGGCGTGGGCGGGTACACGCTGGGCTTCGGCAGCGGGGCGGGCGGTGAGCTGCTGGCCGGGAACGGCGCGGACCGGGCGCTCGAGGCGGGGCTCGCCGAGGGCAGTCGGGTAGGCACCCAGGGCGCGCTGATCGGGCTCGGCGGCGGGGCCAGCCTCGGTCTCGCACGCAACCTCGGGGTCGGCGCAGAGGGGCTGACCTTCGGGCAGAACCTGTGGCGCGGCATGGCCGCCCAGGGCGGTGGCGGCGCCCTGAGCGGCACCGCGGGCGGCCTCCTGCAGGAGCCGCCCGAGGGGTCGTCGCGCGGCGACATGGCCCTGCGTGGTGGGCTTACCGGCCTGGGCTTCGGCCTGTTCGGTGGCGCCGCCGGGACGTACTCGCAGACGCTCACCTCACCGGGCGCCCAGTTCGCCGTCGGCGTGGGTGCCCCGAGCCTCGCGGCCGGAGGTGTCACCTATGCGCAGACCGGCGACCTGTCGCAGTCACTGCAGGCGGGAGCCGTCGCGCTGGCCGTCGGCACGCTCGGCCGGGCTCGCGCGAACCAACAGGGTCAGAACGGACCGCAACGGTCCTTCCGGCTGGACGCGCGTGGGCATCCCGGCGCCGAGGCGCGCCTGTACCGGATGGGTCAGTCCCTCGGCAATACCACCCGTGCCTACGGGCTGGCCGCAGGCCTCGGCCTGTTTAGCGCGGCGCCGGCGTTCCGGATGGGCCAGTCGGGCGGCGGATACAACCTGACGGATCCCCGCACCCCGTCGGGATACGTCGCACGTCCGACGACCCAGACCGCGGCGACCCAGACCGCGGCGCAGCCAGCACCTGCGCAGGCTGCTCCGGCTCAGGCAGCCCCCGCGGCGGCACCTGCGCAGGCTTCAGCACCTCCCGCGACGCCAGCGCCGCCCACCGCGGCCGCCGTTCGCATCTCGTCCGGCGCGTTCCTCGTCAACCCCGCACGACTCGTGGCGGACCCGTTCTCCGGTGCCGTCCTCGGTCAGCGTTCGGCCTCGGCCCAGACCGACCGGTCCGTGATCACCGGGCCGCGCGCCGACGAGGCGGAGGCGGCGGGCTGGCGGGAGGCTCTGCGCAGGGGAGAGATCGGCCTGCAGGCGCCGCTCGGGGCGAACGTGCGAGGCGGTGACTTCTTCACCGCACGCGTCGACGCCAACGGCCAGGTGACTCTCATCGCGACGGACGTGAAGATGTCGACGATCGGGCAGTTCCCGGCGCCGGCGACCACTTTGAGGCCCGCCTGGCGTGCAGAGCTCCAGGCTGCGATCCAGCCCGGCCGCCTCAACCTCGGGGACCCGGCGCTCGAGGCAGCCATCCGAGCCGCCTTCGCCGCAGGGCGGGTCCAGCTGCGTCAGCTCAACGCCGACTATTCACCGTCTGGCGGTGGCTCGATCACCGGCTTCTGAGCCGTTCGGCATCATCGGCCTCCGTCGCAGGCCCCGGACGAGCGAGGGCGCCGACGTCGTCGGCGCCTCCGTGACGGGTCGACGAGCGATGGCAGCACGCGAGGTTGCCCGTGGGTGCCTACAGCACGGCGACATCGGCAGCGTCTCGGGCCTCACGTTGTGGGCAAACGGCGGCCGACGCGTTTCGGGAGGTCAGGCGCTGGGACCGCACTACCCACGAAGCGGACCTTCGCGACGCGATGCGCAACCTTGGCTACATCGCCGGCTGAGCCTCGTCGAGGAGCTGGCGGGCAACCAGCGTGGGGAGGGGCGTGCTCCCGGGGCTTCGTCGGCTACCTTCGAGAACTCGTCCGCTGACCGCAGTTGCCCGTCTCGGTCGTGGTTCGTCGAACGGGCAATGTCCCCAGCTTCGACTCGACAGGCTCGATGCGCGGCGGGCCGATGACGATGAGTGGCCAGTCGACGTCGCCGTCGATGGCCCGTAGGCGGGAACTGATTACTGCTCCGGGCTTTCGGGCACCACCGCGGCGACCGAGTTTCGGTCCGTCGAAGTGCTTTTCGGCGGCTCCACGCTGACCGCGCAGAGCCGTGTTGACTCTGTCAACCGACGAGCCCGAATCGAGGGGGTTCGCCCGAGTCGGTCGAGAGCAATCGCGCAGGTGGCAGCCCACTACCAACGGCTTTCCGACGGCTCTCAACGGCTCCGGCTCACGATCCTGGATCGCCACCGCGCGTCGGGAGTGATCGGGATCCGTGCGGCGCCGCAGGCAGCCTCAAGGGTGAGGGCGACGACGGACAGGACGGGATCAGGCTGCGGCTGACGTGATCGTCGGCACGACGAGCACACTGGTGGAGCATGGACGATGTTCCGAGCCTGACGTACGGCGAAGGAGTGTGCTCGTGACTACCCGCCTGGTACTCCCCGAAGAACCGACCGCGATCGGGCCCGATGGGAGCGACGTGCGCGTCCTCCTCGACACCCCGCACGGCGGTCTCGCACACTTCACGTTCCCACCCGGGTCGGTGTCGCCCACCGTCCGGCATCGCACCGTCGACGAGCTGTGGTACTTCATGTCCGGCGCTGGGCGCATGTGGCTCAGCACAGCAGGAGACTCGCAGGGCCTCGTTGTCGCACCGGGTGTATGCATCAGCATTCCGGTCGGCACGGCGTTCCAAGTCTCCGTAGCACCAGGCGACCCGCTCGTCGCGATCGGGGCCACGATGCCTCCTTGGCCCGGGCTGGGCGAGGCAGAAGTTGGCAGCGATGGACCGTGGACTGCGACGCTTTCCTCAGGGCCGCACTGACCGTGCCTGCCCTGCATGGGGGCCTCACCGCAGTCGCTCGAGCAAGGTCTCGATCACATCGAGCGACTCGCTGATGTACGCGTCCAAGGGCGGCCCGCGTCTCTGCCGCGAATTCGTCGCCCATGTACCGTCTCAACCGACTTATGGGCTGACTATTGAGGCCGCCTCCGGCCAGGGATAGTCTCGACCGTGAGGATTCTTCGCAGCGGCGAGACCCGCTCCCCTCGAAATGCAACGAAGTGCTCGGATTCCCGTGGTGTGCACGCATGCATGCGGCGCTGAAAGAGCGGACGCCGAGCCACGCCGTGTTTGATGCCTGCGGCAACTGCGTCGACAGCGCGTGTTTATCTGAGGAGTTCAGGAGCGCCAGCAAAGGTGTGTGATGCGCGATGTACGTCCTATCATTGCAGACCCTGACGGAGCAGATCGTCGGCGCTCAGGTCGCCGAGAAGCACCTCAGCGGCAGTGTGGAGGACCTTTCGATCCTCTTCGAGGGGAACAATCTCGAGGTGATCGAGACGCGCTATACCGCGTTTGGATTTCTTGCGTTCGACCCGCGTGCCGATCACGTGATCGTCGACTATCTCGCCGAGGGGACGCTCGCAGCCGACTCTGGTGCGAGGGTCCTCGTTCTGTTCACCACCGCACGACCGGCACCCTTCCCGAGTCCGCTGGACGTGGAATCCCTGGACTGGCTCGAGCTCGATACTGGCACGCTCCCTGCTCAGGAGATGCTTCGAGATCTCTTCGTCCCGAATGAGGCCCCGCCGCTCCCGGGGATCGCCTTTCTCCGCAGGTTCTCGACGGGGGACGAGGCGATCTACTTCCCTCTTGGAGATCACGAGACGGCGGCCGCGCTAAGGCAATACCTTCGCGCCTTGTTCGTCGATGTGGCGGGGGCAGCCGACGCTGGGACGACTGGGCGCCAGTTCATCAATCACATCGCCGTGAAAAGTCAGCTAGCCAATAGGACGTTCCGGCGCGGCATGATCGGTTCACCCCGGCAGTGGCTCATCAGTGGCTATCGGTACGTCAAAGCCAATGCCGGCGACATCATCGCAGCGGTGGGGCTCTTTGTATGACTCTCTCTTGGCGACCGGATCGGAGCGAAGCGATGATATTGACGGGCAGAGAGGACTGCACCCGCGCGGTAATTCCGGTTGCCGATGGACTGCTCCAGGAGATGACCACCTTCGGTCGCCTGGCCAGCGCATCAACCTTGGAAGAGGACCAGTTCGCGACCTTCACCGCTGCCGCCGGCTTCACAATGGCGCTGCTCGAGGCTCTACAGGGACCGGCAGAGTTGCGCTTCCGCGCATCTGTGAAGGCGCCCTATTGCTACAACACCGGGAGTTGGCCCCCTTCTCTCGGTCCAGCGGGTCACCTGGGCGAGCCCGGTCAGGTTCTTCCCCCGGCTGAAGCGGCGCGCTCGCTCTTCCTGAACTGGAACCTGGCAGTGACGGACTCGGGCCTTCTCTCCTCGCGACTGCTTCGCTGCGCGTCATGGCAGATGGCACGGCACGGCGTTCCCGCAGCAGTCGACCTCGTCGTCGACCTGTTCGAGTGGGGCTACTGCAACGCCGGGAGCGTCTTCGACGTCTACGACGTCATCATGCGGGCCGGAGCTGTCAGTCAAGATCCCGACTTTGTGGTTGGGGCATTCTTTGGAGGTGCGGTCCCTACGACGCCAGCGGAATTTCTTCAAGCCGACCTACACCTGGATTGGCTGGACGACGTGGTGGCGGGCGACTCACTATTAGGTCGGTCGGCGCTGGAAGCGCTCATCGCCCGCGCGAGCCGTTCCGTTGTCACGACCCGCGAGGCCGGCTCAGTTGGCGAGTGGTTTACCGCGCAGGTGCAACTCGGGGCGCTGCTGACTCTGTTTCTGCCGTTGCAGCGGACCTATGTGCCGACGCCGGGCCCGGGCCTGCAGGTCCTGCTTGGACAGTGGGAGGAGATTCAGGCGGACGCAGTCGGCTTCGAGCTCACGTGCCGCGCGGGGTTTGCCTTTCCCACCTGGGAGACGGTCAGGGCCATGTCCGACAGCGTAGGCGCCGCCTATCGTTCGAGGCTCCCGTCCGATTGGGAGGCCCGGATGAGCGCTGAACGACTCGTGGTTCCGTCCCAGGTTCGCGATCAGGTGCTGCACCCCGAGATCGCTACTGACGTGCCTCCTCGCTGGGTGTCGCTTGACGCTAGCGAGATCCTTCCCTGGACATTGCTGTTCCGAGGTGGTGAGGCCGCCGCGCTATTCACTCGGACTGGCGAGATGACGGCTTCACCGCCAGACGTCGTGCTCGCGGAGCTCAAGGCCCTTATCGAGGGAGCGGGCGACGACCTCGCCGCTCAGGTGAGTCGCGCGTCTCAACTGTGCGCTCGATACCCGTACCTGTCTGCCGCTCATCAGGAGCTCGGCATCGCACACCATCTGGCCGGCGACGTGGAGGCCGGGATCGACGAGCTGGCAGTCGCCCTCGCTCTCGAGCCAGCGGAACCGATGCTCTGGCGGTCACTCGCAGTCGCTCTGAATCAGGGCGGCTACCGCAATGAGGCTGCCATGGCACACGCCGTCGAGGAGTGGATCTCGTCACGATCTGTCTAGCTGCAGGCGCGGGAGCTTCGCGCGCTCCCAGGTCCAGTGGACCGCAAGTCTGCGTCGCTAGGAGGTGACCGCCACGCACAAGACGTGCGGCCCTTGCCTCGAGAGAATTTCTATGGGCAGGGGCGCACTTCGGTCTTCTGGTGCGGATGGTGACCGCTCAAGTGAACGGAACCGGTACTGAGCCGCCAGCCTCAATGCCCATGGATTGCGGACGTTAGTCAGAACGTGAACCCTCGGCAGGTGCTCAAGGCTCGGCGGGAAGTGCGAACTCCTCAAGCGCTGCGCCAGTCTCGATCAGAGTGCTCAGGCTCTCGGTGAAGCGCGCCGCGGGTGCCCCGTCGATCACGCCGTGGTCAAAGCTCAACGTCAGTGGCAGCATCGGCCGCACAACGACGACCCCGTCGCGCACGACCGCGCGGTCCGCGATGCGCCCCACCGTCGCGATCACCGTCAGGGGTGCGAGCGGAATGGCCCACCCCCACCCGCCGGCGAACATCCCGATCGACGTGACTCCCACTGCGGGGCCAAAGGTGGCGGCGATGTCGGGTCTGGTGGCGGCGACACGGATGGCAGTCCGTCGAAGAGGTCCCGGTAGCCGTATCAGCGCCCCGATCAGCCCGCTCGGGCGGTGCTCGTCGCCCGGTCCGTAATTCGCTCGTTGCAGGGTCTGGGAGATCGCCATGCAGGACTGCTGGTCGGCGTCAGCAACCGTGATGGCGTCGAGCACGGTGCGTCCCTGCCAGTGCCGCTCCACGGTCGCGCCGATGTCGACGCGGTCGAAGGAGACGATCGCGTTGCCGGCCTTGCGGGCGTTCACCTCGGGATGCATCGCGACCGCCCGTGCCACGCTCGCGATGACGAAGCCGGTCCACGACACACGCGGCTCGGATGCGGCGATGCGCGCCATGGGGGCGGTCACGTCGAGCTCGAGCAGGGCGTGGACCTGGAATCGTCGGCTCGCGCCCGCCAGCCTGTCCAGGATCGGCTGGCGGTCCCGGGGCACAGCCCGCACGACGTAGGCCATGGTCAGCGGATGCCCTCCCAGAGCGCCCGCTCCCAGGCCCGGGGGTCGTCGACGACCTCCGAGGTGGTGTCGAACCGCATCGTGGCCCTGCGGTGGTGGTCGTACGGGGGCCAGCCGGGATCACCGGTTCTGGCGAAGGCGATCCACGTGGCGTGCATCAGACGCGCGAGGTCCTGCGGCGGGTGGGCGCCGAGCATCGGGCCGAACAGCGGCGCGTCGGGAGTCGCGGTGTCGAAGACGAAGGGCACCTCGACGGCGTGGACCGCGCCGAGCCCGGGGGCGGCCCAGGCGAACTCGTACATGTAGGTGCGTCCGGTCGCAGGGGTGCGCGTGCGGGCTTCGGCGAGGCGGAGGGCGGGCACCCGCATCCACCAGTCGGTCTGGACGTTCGCGAGCAGGTCACCGGGGGAGGCCTGCGGATACCTGTCCCGGTAGGCGTCGAGCGCTGCCGACGGATCCAGTCCGTAGGCCGCCAGCGCCTGGTAGCCGTGCCCGCGGACGGGGCCGGTCAGGATCTCGTCGGTGATCTGGCCGAGGGCGCCGCTGACCAGGAGCCAGAGCCTCCAGTCGTCGGTGTTCGTGCCCACGATGACGTCGACCTCGCCGCCCGAACCGGCCGCGATCTGGTCGATGGGGTAGCCAGGCAGGACCTGCCCGTCGACGACCGGCTGCCACGGCATCGTGCTGGTGACCACCGCCTGGCCCCAGCGCTCCGGGTCCGGGTCGGTGAGCAGCTCGGTCTTCAGCTGGGCCTGTGCCGCGAGCAGGCGATCCACACCGACGGACGCGATCGCCTGGCGGGTCGGGGGCACGCCGAGGATGTCGGCCAGGTACCCGGCGATGCGTCGCGCGTCGTCGGCCGGGGTCACCTGGTGCGCCGCGCCGCTCTGCAGGATGGCCCGGCGGAACAGTCCCTTGGCCTGGGGCATCGCGAGCAGGGTGCCGATGCTCATCGCGCCGGCGGACTCGCCGAAGACGGTGACGTTGCCGGGGTCGCCGCCGAACGCGTCGATGTTCTCCTGCACCCATTCCAGGGCGGCCACCTGGTCGAGCAGGCCGAGGTTGGCGATGCCGTCCCCGAGGTAGAGGAACCCCTCGGCGCCGGGGCGCCAGTTGACGACGACGCAGACGACGCCGTCGCGGGCGAAGTGCGCACCGTCGTAGGCCGAGGTCGAGCTGAGCTCGAACATGCCGCCCTGGATCCAGACCACCACCGGCAGGCCTGTCGCCGTGGGGTCGGGCGTCCAGAGGTTGAGGTTCAGGCAGTCCTGCGACGGTGCGGCGCGCTCGACGCCGGCGAAGGCGCCAGAGACGTCGTGCCAGTCCTCATTCGCTCCGCCGGTGGCCGGCGGAGCGACCTGCGGGGGCTCCGGGCCGGGTGCCGTGGCGTCGCGCACGCCGCTCCAGGGCTCGACGCTCTGCGGGGGTCGGAGCCGGTTCGCACCGAAGGGCGGTGCGGCGTACGGGACTCCCAGGAACGCGTACACGCCATCGGCGACGCTGCCACGCAGGACGCCCTGAACGGTCTTGACCGTTGCACCCATGTCGACCAGGTTTCGTCGGCCCAGGCCTCGCCGGTAGGGGCGGAAGTCCCGGGGAGGCCCGTTAGCCTCGGTGGCGTGGATGCGGCTGCGGGACATGACGAGACCGACGTGCTCGCCGACCTCCGCCGCTACCCCGACCTCGAGGCGCCGAACCTGTACGCGGTCGACGCGAGCGACCGGCTGATCCTCGACGAGGCCGCGCCGGCGCTGGAGAGGACGGCGGGCGACGTCGTCGTGATCGGCGACCACCACGGCGCGTTGACGCTCGGTGCGATTGCGCGGCACGGGCTCTCCGGGGTCCRCACCCACCAGGACCGCCTCCTCGGCGAGCGGGCACTGCACGCGAACGCCGAGCGGCTCGGCCTGAGCGGGTTCACTCAGCTGGGTCTGACTCCCGAGCTCCTCGACAAAGCGAGAGTGGTCCTGCTCCAGCTCCCGCGGTCGCTCGATGCGCTCGACGAGATCGCGGGCCTGATCGCCGCTCACGCGGACCCCGAGGTCGTGGTCATCGCCGGCGGGCGGGTCAAGCACATGACGACCGCGATGAACGACGTCCTCGGGCGCCACTTCACCAGCGTGCAGGCGCACCTGGCACGACAGAAGTCGCGCGTTCTGGTGGCGTCAGAACCGCGCCCGGCCGGCCGGCGTTGGCCGAAGCGCCAGGAGCACCCCGACCTCGGCATCACCGTGTGCGCGCACGGCGGCGCGTTCGCCGGGACGGGGATCGACATCGGCACGCGCGCGTTGCTGCAGCACCTCGACGCGATGCCGCTGGACATCGCCCAGGCCGTCGACCTCGGCTGCGGCACGGGCGTTCTGGCCGTCCTGCTGGCACGGGCGAACGAGGGGCTGACCGTCACCGCGACCGACGAGTCCGCCGCCGCGGTGGCCTCCGCCCGCGCAACGGTCGCCGCGAACGGTCTGGAGGGTCGAGTCGTCGTCGTGCGCGCGGACGGTGCGGAGACAGTCCCGGACGCGAGTGTCGACCTTGTCGTGCTCAATCCGCCGTTCCACGTCGGTGCGGCGGTCCACGACGGGGTGGCCCGGACGCTCTTCGCCGAAGCCGCGCGCGTGCTCAAGGACGGCGGTGAGCTGTGGGCGGTGTGGAACTCGCACCTGCGCTACCGGCCGACGCTGGAGCGTGTCGTCGGGCCGACCCGGCAGGTCAGCCGCGACCCGAAGTTCACCGTCACGGTCTCCGCTCGCGCGGCTCAGCTCCCGCCGATCTGATCCTTCGAGTCGTCGACCGCATCGTCGATGAGCGACGTCAGAACCTCCGCGACGAGCGAGTCCGCCATCGCCTCGATGCGGGGAAGCTGCGACTTCTGCATCTTGCGAGGCTGGTGCTGGAGGATCCGCAGGGCGCGGTCGACCTGGTCCGCCCGCTGCTTCCAGCCCGCCGCCTGGACCGAGGCGATGGACTCGGCATCCTGAGTCTCAGAACCGAGGACTATCGAAGCCTGCTCCCGGACCGAGTCCATCGCCCGTGCGATCTTGGCCTCCGGAGTGCGGGCCCGCTGGACGTCGGCGAACTTCTTGCCCAGGTTCTCGAGGCGCTTCTGGATCTCGGGGTTGTTGGCGACGATCACGCTGACCTGGGCGGCCACCTTCTTGGCCAACGGCCACGCGACCGCCAGGGCGACCCCCGTCTTCTTCTTCGCCATCTCGCTCACCCCCTGGCCCGGCATCGGATCTGCTGGACCGACCCTGCCCCGGCCGCTCTCCATCGGCAACTGGTCGGAACCGGACGTACTCTCGACCGGATGATGCGTCCCACTGCCGCAACTGTCGGCGAGCTCCGCGCTTCCGGGCATGTCCACACGTCGGTGCGCGAAGAAGTCCGCACCAACCTCCTCGCCGCCCTCAGAGACGGCCGCGACCCCTGGCCCGGCATCCACGGGTTCGACGACACCGTCATCCCGCAGCTCGAGCGGGCCCTCATCGCCGGCCACGACATCGTCCTGCTCGGCGAGCGCGGCCAGGGCAAGACGCGACTCCTGCGCACCCTCCATGGCCTGCTCGACGAGTGGTCCCCGGTGATCGAGGGGTCGGAGATCGGCGAGCACCCCTTCGAGCCGATCACCGCGGCGAGCAAGAGACGGGCGGCCGACCAGGGCGACAGCCTCCCCGTCACCTGGCGCCACCGCGACGAGCGGTACGTCGAGAAGCTTGCGACGCCGGACACGAGCGTCGCGGACCTCATCGGCGACGTGGATCCCATGAAGGTGGCCGAGGGGCGTGCCCTCGGTGACCCGGAGACGATCCACTTCGGCCTGGTGCCGCGGGGCCACCGTGGCATCGTCGCCATCAACGAGCTGCCCGACCTCGCCGAGCGCATCCAGGTAGCGATGCTCAACGTGATGGAGGAGCGCGACATCCAGATCCGCGGCTACGTCCTGCGCCTGCCGCTCGACGTGCTCGTGGTGGCGACGGCCAACCCGGAGGACTACACCAATCGTGGGCGGATCATCACGCCGCTGAAGGACCGGTTCGGCGCCGAGATCCGGACGCACTACCCGACCGAGCTGGTCGACGAGGTCGCGGTCATCCGCCAGGAGGCCCTCCTCCACGCGGAGGTTCCCGACCATCTCATCGAGATCCTGGCCCGGTTCACCAGGGCGCTGCGGGAGTCGAGCGCGGTCGACCAGCGCAGCGGGGTGAGTGCGAGGTTCGCCATCGCGGGCGCGGAGACCGTCGCGGCTTCGGCTCTGCACCGGGCTGCGCGGCAGGGCGAAGACCACGCGGTCGCGCGGCCGGTGGACCTCGAGACCGCGGTGGATGTCCTCGCGGGGAAGATCGAGTTCGAGTCGGGGGAGGAGGGGCGCGAGGACGAGATCCTCGACCACCTGCTGCGCACCGCCACGTCGGAGACCGTGCGCGCGCACCTCCGAGGCATCGACTTCAGCCTCCTGGTCGACGCGATCCAGGGCGGGGCGATGGTGACCACCGGCGAGCAGGTGACGGCTCGCGACGTGCTGACCGGGCTTCCTGCGCTCGGGGAGTCCGAGCTCTACGACGAGATCTGCGAGCGGCTCGACGCCACGAACGACGGCGAGCGGGCGGCCGCGATCGAGCTCGCGCTGGAGGGCCTGTACCTGTCCCGCCGGATCAGCAAGGAGTCCGGAGGCGGCGAGACGATCTATGGCTAGACCGAATCGGCGCCTCAAGAGGTACACCCCGTACGTCGACGGGCCGGACCCGCTCGCGCCGCCGGTCGACCTGGCCGAGGCGCTGGAGGCCATCGGCCAGGACGTCATGGCGGGCTCCTCGCCCGAGCGGGCGATGCGCGAGTTCCTGCGCCGCGGCGGCCGGGACCAGGCGGGTCTCGACGAGCTGGCGCGACGGGTCGCCGAGCGGCGCAGGGCGCTGACGCGCGAGAACAACCTCGACGGCACGCTGCAGCAGGTCAAGGAGCTGCTCGACCGGGCGGTGCTCGCCGAGCGCAAGCAGCTGGCGCGCGACGTCGACATGGACGAGAGCGACCGGGCCCTGGCGCAGCTGCAGCTCGACAACCTCCCGTCCTCGCCCGCGGCCGCCGTCAACGAGCTCAACGGGTACGACTGGCGCAGCAGCGAGGCGCGGGCGGAGTTCGAGAAGATCAAGGACCTGCTGGGCCGGGAGATCCTCGACCAGCGCTTCGCCGGCATGAAGCAGGCGCTGGAGAACGCGACCGACGCCGACCGGGCCGCGCTGAACGAGATGCTCGCGGACCTCAACGGGCTGCTCGACGCACGGAAGCGCGGCGAGGACACCCCGGAGCAGTTCGACGACTTCATGGCGAAGCACGGCGAGTACTTCCCTGAGAACCCGCAGAACCTCGACGAGCTCCTGGACGCCCTCGCACAACGGGCCGCGGCCGCCCAACGCATGCGGAACTCGATGACGCAGGAGCAGCGCGACGAGCTCGACGCGCTCGCCCAGCAGGCGTTCGGCTCGTCGGACCTCATGGACGCGCTGGGGCAGCTCGACGACAACCTGAAAGCCCTGCGGCCCGGCGAGGACTGGGGAAGCTCGGAGCGCATGGACGGCGAGAACGGGCTCGGGCTCGGCGACGGCACCGGCGTGTTCCAGGACCTCGCCGACCTCGACGCGCTCGCCGAGCAGCTCGCGCAGTCGTACCAGGGCTCCCAGCTGGACGACGTCGACCTGGAGAAGCTCGCGCGCCAGCTCGGCGACGATGCGGTCGTCGACGCTCGCACCCTGCAGCGGCTGGAGAAGGCGCTGAACGAGGGCACGATGCGGCGCGGCTCGGACGGCAAGCTGGCGTTGACGCCGAAGGCCATGCGCCAGCTGGGCAAGGCGGTCCTCAAGGCCGTCGCCGACACGATGTCCGGCCGCACCGGCGGTCACGACGTCCGGCGCTCCGGTGCCGCCGGCGAGCCGTCGGGATCCACCCGCCCGTGGGTGTTCGGGGACACCGAGCCGTGGGACGTGAGCCGGACGATCACCAACGCGCTGGCGCGCGGGTCGCGCACGATCCAGGTCGACGACGTCGAGGTCCAGGAGACCGAGGCGCGCACCCAGGCCTGTGTGGCGTTGCTCGTCGACACCTCGTTCTCGATGGCGATGGAGGGCCGCTGGGTGCCGATGAAGCGCACCGCGCTGGCGCTGCACACCCTGGTCACGAGCCGGTTCCGCGGGGACGACCTGCAGCTGATCGGCTTCGGGCGCACCGCGTCGGTCATGCAGATCGAGGCGCTCGTCGGGCTCGACGAGAAGTGGGAGAAGGGCACCAACCTGCACCACGCGCTCCTGCTGGCCAACCGGCACTTCCGCAAGCACCCGAACGCTCAGCCCGTGCTCCTCATCGTCACGGACGGCGAGCCGACGTCCCACCTGGAGTCGAGCGGCGAGGTGTTCTTCGACTACCCGCCGAACCCGATCACGATCGCCCTGGCGGTGCGCGAGCTCGACGGCTCGGCGCGCCTGGGCGCACGCACGACCTTCTTCCGTCTCGGCGACGACCCCGGTCTCGCACGCTTCGTCGACGCGATGGCCAAGCGGGCGGGCGGCACCGTCGTCGCACCCGAGACGGACGACCTGGGCGCGGCGGTCATCGACTCCTACCTGAGCTCGCGCCGCAACGGCGCCTTCGGGGGCTGGGGTCGCGACGACTAGTGGTGATCCGCTACTTGATCGCGCCCTGAGTCACTCCGGCCATCACCCAGCGCTGCGTGAACAGGTACACGATGATCGCGGGCGTCATGGCCATGAGGTAGGAGGCGAACGCGACGTTGTAGTTGCTGCTGAACTGGGTCTGGAAGATGTTCTGCAGCACCGGGAGGGTCTGCAGCGTGGAGTCGGCGGTGATGAGCGACGGCATCATGAAGTCGTTCCAGGAGGCGAGGAACGCGAAGATCGCGACGGTCGCGCTCATGGGCGCCATCATCGGGAACACGATGCGCCGGAACACCACCCAGGTGGTGGCGCCGTCGAGCCGGGCGCTCTCCTCGAGCTCCTCGGGAAGGCCCCGGATGAAGGCCGTGAACAGCAGGACGCTGAACGACAGCTGGAACATCACGTGCAGGAGCGCCACGCCGACGGGGTTGGCGAGGCCGACCATCCCCGTGAGCTTGACCTGCGACAGGGCGAGCACGGGGAACGGCAGGAACATCGCCGCCAGCAGGTAGAAGAACGACCAGCGGAAGAACTTGTGGTCCCAGTTGCGCGCGATGGCGTAGGCCGCGAAGGCCGCGAGGATGACGGTGCCGACGACGGTCACCGCGGTGACGAACACCGAGATGGCGAACGCGCGGGGGAAGTCGGTGAGCTCCCACGCCTGGACGAACCCGTCGACGCTGAGCGGGGACGGCAGGGAGAAGACCTGCCCGTCGACGGACTGCTCGGTGGTCTTGAAGGCCATCGTCACCGTCGCGTAGAGCGGCACGACGACGGCCAGCGTGCACAGGACGAGGACGAGGGTGGTGCCCCAGCTCGGGCGGTCCTCGCCTCCCTTGCCGAGGAAGCGCCGGCGGGGACGGACCGGTACCTGGGCGGGGGTCGTGGTGACCAGGGTCTGGGCAGTCATCAGAACGCGCTCCTTCCGCGGTTGAGGCGTAGCTGGATCACGGCGAGGACCACGGCGATGAGGAAGAAGATCGTCGCGTTGGCCATCTGGTAGGCGTAGTCGCCGCCGGTGAAGCCGGAGAAGATCGTCATGGCGACGCTGCGGGTCGCCGTGCCGGGACCGCCGTTGGTCAGGCCGACGATGATGTCGTAGGCGTTCAGGAAGTTCTTGAAGCCGATGACCAGGTTGATGACGACGTACCCCGCGACGAGCGGCAGGGTGATGGAGACCAGGCGTCGCAGCGGGGACGCGCCGTCCATCGACGCCGCCTCGTAGACCTCGGCCGGGATCGACAGGATCCCCGCGATGTAGATGAGCAGTGCGCTGGGGATCGCCTGCCACGCCGTGACGATGACGATCGTCACCCAGGCGAGGTCGGGGTTGGCCAGCAGGCTCTGCTCGAGGGCCGTGATGCCTACCGCCTGCCCGAGCTGCGGCAGCGAGTTGGAGAAGAGGAAGTTGAAGACGTAGGCGATGACGATGCCCGAGATGACCATGGGCAGCACGAACGCCGCGCGCAGCGCGACCTTGCCCCGGATCTTGGCGGTCAGGCCGACGGCAAGGAGGAACGCGAGGAGGTTCACCAGCAGCACCGTGACGAGGGCGAACCCGATCGTGAACAGGTACGAGCTGCGGATCGCCGGGTCCGAGAACAACGCCACGTAGTTGGTCAGGCCGATGAACTGGAACTCCCCGAAGCCGACCGAGTCGGTGAAGCTGAAGGTGATGCCCATGATCGCGGGCAGGGTGATGCAGAGCGTGAAGAGGACGAGCGTGGGCAGCAGGAACAGGTAGAACGTCCGGTTGACCCGGGGGCGGCTCGCCTTCATCGGCGGCGGTGCCACGACGTCGCGGCTCCTCGGCCGGGTGGCAGCTGCTGTGGCCATGAGATGTCTCCGTTCGATGGTCGAGGTCGTCAGGAACGGAAGGCCAGGCGCCGCCAGTCGGCGTCGAGGGTCCGCAGGATGGGCTCCGGGTCGGCACCGGAGGCGAGGGACTGCGCGTAGTTCTGCAGCGGGATCGACTGGGGGACCAGCTGCGACGCGCCCAGGTAGAAGGCCGCGTCGTCGTAGTACTCCTTGAGCTCCACCAGCGTCTCGTTGGTCACCGGGGCCGCGTCCTTGGTCACGCCGAAACCCAGCGCGTGGGCGTTGTAGGCGTCGATGACGTCGGGCTGCATGAGGAAGGACAGGAACTCCCGCGCCGCTTCCTGCTTGGTGGACTGCTCCGGGATCCACAGGGCGAGGTCGATGTTGACCCGGACCTTGCGGTCCGCCGGGTCGTCCGTCATCGGCAGGGGGAACGCACCGACGTCGAGCTCCGGGTTCGACTTCGCGATCTCGCCGATGGCCCACGGGCCCTGCAGGTACATGGCGGCCTCGCCGTTCGCGAACGCGAGGTTCCCGTCCCCGTAGCCGCGGCTCGCGGCGTTGTCCTGCGAGTACGGGACGAGCTCCTGCATCTGCTGGACCGGCGCGAGGAACTGCTTCTCGAACGACACGGGGGAGTCGGGCCCGACGTTGGTGCCCTGCCTCTTGAGCTGGTTGAAGAACTTCGTGGTGTCGACCGTGCCGCCGACCGAGTAGTCGAAGTGGCCCTGCGCGATCGTCCACGGGTCCTTGAACGTGCTGTACAGCGGGGTGACCCCGGCGGCTGCGAGGGTGTCGCACGCGGCGATGAGCTCGGCCCAGGTGGTCGGGACCGTCAGGTCGTGCTCCGCGAAGATCTGCCGGTTGTAGAGCACCGCCGCCGCCATCAGCGAGTACGGGATCACGCTGGTGCGGTCCGGGTACGTGGCCGTGACGTCGATGAGGGGCTTCAGCTCGTCGAGGATCCGGCCGGCCTCGGGCATGTCGCCCAGGTCGCTGAGCGCCCCACGTTCGACGTAGCGCGAGATCTCGAAGTTGTAGTTGAGGCAGCCGATGTCGGGCGGAGACTCCCGCACGAACGTGCCGGCCAGGTTCGACGCGGCGTCGTGGCGGACGCGCACCCGGGACTGGGACTGGTGGAACTGCTCGATGAGCTCGTCGAAGTACCCGATCACCTCCGGCTTCGACTGGTAGAAGACGATCTCCGTCGTTCCGGAGCCTGCGGGTCCGGCGCACGACGCGAGCGCGAGGCCGGCGCCCGCGACCCCGACGCCGCGAAGGAATCCCCGTCGGCTCAGCTCGGCCGACATGAGGGGTGTCTGGGACGTCATGCCTTCGCCTCCATTGGTGAAGTCATCGAACGGCAGGGTTGCCGTCAGTGGTCGCGTTGCAGCCAGACAGTGGTCTCCGCGGGCACCTCGTGGGCGTCGAGCGGCGAGCTCGACACGACCACCCGCCCTGCCGGCAGCGGCACCGGGGAGCTCCCGAAGTTGGTGACGGACGTCCAGCCGCCGGGTCGCGCGAACGCGACGACGCCAGGGGCAACTGGCGTCAGCCACTCCAGCGCCTCGCTGGTCTGCAGGCGCCGCCGCTCGGCCAGGGCTCGCCGGTAGAAGCTCAGGGTGGAGCCCTCGTCTGACGCCTGGGTCTCGACCGCGAAGCGATCGAAGTCGGCGGGGACCGGCAGGTGCGCCCGCTGGTCACCGAAGCCGAGCGTCGGACCCTGCGTGGCCCACGGCAGCGGGACCCGGCAGCCGTCGCGCCCCTTCTGCGCACCCCGGGAGCGCAGGAACGTCGGATCCTGCAGGACGTCCGCGGGCAGGTCGGCGACCTCCGGGAGGCCCAGCTCCTCGCCCTGGTACAGGTACGCGGAGCCGGGCAGGGCCAGGGTGAGGAGGGTCGCCGCACGGGCCCGGCGGCGGCCGCGCTCCTCGTCGGGGCGCGGCTCGGCGCCGTCGTGCAGGAGCCACGCGTTCAGGTCGGTGCCCTCGGGCAGCGCGTACCGGGTGGCGTGCCGCACCACGTCGTGGTTGGAGAGCACCCAGGTGGACGAGGCGCCGGACTCGCGGGCGAGCGCGAGGTTCTTGTCGATGATCGCGGAGAACGACGTCGCGTCCCAGCCGGCCTCGAGCAGGTCGAAGTTGAAGGCCTGCCCCAGCCCGTCGGGGGAGGCGTAGCGGGAGCGCCGGTGCGCGGGGACCCACGCCTCCGCGACGGCGGTGCGGGGCGGGTCGTACTCGTCGAACAGCCTGCGCCACTCGCGGTAGATGTCGTGGACCTCGTCGCGGTCCTGGAGCGGGTGGGCGCCTCCCCAGATGTCCGCGTCCAGCTCCGCCTGGCTGGCGAGCGGCTCGGTGAGGTCCTTGGCCAGTGCGTGCGCGACGTCGATGCGGAAACCGTCGACCCCCCGGTCGGCCCAGAACCTGAGCGTGGTGAGGAACTCCTGGCGCACCTCGTCGTCGGCCCAGTTCAGGTCGGGCTGCTCCGGGGCGAACAGGTGCAGGTACCACTCGCCGTCACCGACGGGCTCCCACGCCGGGCCGCCGAAGATCGACGTCCAGTCGCTCGGCGGGAGCTCGCCGCGCTCGCCGCGGCCCGGCCGGAAGACGTAGCGCTCACGCGCCCTCGAGCCCGGAGGCGAGGCGAGCGCCTCCTGGAACCAGACGTGCCGGTTCGAGGTGTGGTTGGGGACGATGTCGACCACGAGCCGGATGCCGGCGCCGTGGAGGGCCGCGCGCAGCTCGTCGAACTCCTCCAGCGTGCCGATGCGCGGGTCGACGGCCCGGTAGTCGTCGACGTCGTAGCCGCCGTCGGCCAGCGCAGACGGGTAGAAGGGGCTCAGCCACACCGCGTCGACCCCCAGCTCGCGCAGGTAGGCCACCCTGCTGGTGATGCCGCGCAGGTCGCCGATGCCGTCGCCGTTGGAGTCGGCGAAGCTGCGCGGGTAGATCTGGTAGACGACGGCCTGCCGCCACCAGGCCGCGTCCTGCTGCTGTGGGCCGGCAGACGTGCTGCCGGTTGCTGCCAGAGTCGACACCCGTTCCTCCGTATTGATGTAGGTCCTAAATTTAAGACCTGCCATTAAAGTGGCACCGTCGACCGAGGAGGTCAAGTGGTTGTCCGGACTCCGGTGGCGTCGCGGCACCTGCGCGACGCCAGCGCGCGGCTGGTGCTCGAGCACCTCTGGGACGTCGACGAGGTCACCGGATCGGCGTTGATCGAGGCCACAGGGCTCTCGCGGGCGACCGTGCACGACGTGTGCGACGAGCTCATCGAGCACGGCTGGGTCACGGAGCTGGAGAGCCAGCGCACCGGGAACGACCACCGCAAGGGACGGCCCGCCCGCCGGTACGCGTTCGACGCGCGCGCCGGGGTGGTCGTCGGCGTCGACGCCGGTCAGCACCGGATCAGCGCCACCGTGACCGACCTGCGGGGCGACGCGCTCGCGAGCACGGTGCTGACCGTGGAGCCGGAGGACGGGACCGTCGCCCGGCGGCTCGCCCTCATCGAACAGGCCACGTTCGCCGCCCTCGAGGACGCGGGTGCGTCGCCGCCGAGCGTGCTGGCGCTGGCGGTCGGTGTGCCTGCTCCCGTGGACCGTGACGGCCGCACCACGTTCCAGGACAACCCGTTCTGGGAGCTGATGAACCCCGACATCGCCCGCCACCTGCGCGACCGGCACGGCTGGACGACGCTCACCGACAACGACGCGAACCTGGCGGCGATGGCGGAGCACTGGCGGGGGCACGGGGCGGGTGCGCGGTGCCATGTCACTCTGCTCGCCGGCGAGCGGTTCGGCGCGGGCGTCGTCGACGACGGTCGTCTGCTGCGCGGTGCCCACGGCGGCGTGGGGGAGATGCGCTACCTGGACTTCGTCGAGGGGGTGGGGTCAGCCGACGGCATCGCGGCGGTGGTGCGCGCCGACGCCCGCGCCCAGCTGCACCGGCTGGACGGTCAGACCGGCTCGTCGCAGCTCCAGGACCTGGACCCCGCGACGCTGGACGCGGCGAGCGTCTTCGCGGCCGCCCTGGACGAGGACCCTCTGGCGGTCAGCGTCGTCGAGCACGTGGCGGCGCTCCTGGCGCGGGTGGTCGCGACGTTCGCAAGCATCTACGACCCGGAGCGCGTCATCATCGCCGGTGCCGTCGCCGAGTCCTGCGGGCCGCTGCTGGAGCTCGTGCGGCGCGACCTCGACCGGTACGTCGACCCACCGGGCATCGAGGTCCTCGCGTCGGAGCTGGGCCGCGACATCGTGACCGTCGGGGCCGTCAAGCGAGCCCTGGACCACGTGCGCGCGCATGCGCTGGAGATCGCACCGGCCAGGGTGCTCTAGAAGAAGGGCCACGGGAACGCCGGCATGGCGCCCGACGGACCGGGGAAGACGCCGTTGCGCACCAGCCGGTCGCAGCGGTCCGCCAACGCCTCCAGCTCCTCGCCGCTGAGCAGCTCGGACAGGGCCCGACCGAGGTCGCCGTCCAAGCCCGCGCGCACCCGCTCGACCCCCGCGACCTCAGGGGGGTCCAGCGAGTCGCCTCGCCATCCCCACAGGACCGTCCGCAGCTTGTGCTCGACGTGGAAGCTGACCCCGTGGTCGACGCCGTAGCGGTGGCCGCCGTGCATCGGCAGGACGTGGCCGCCCTTGCGGTCGGCGTTGTTCACGACGACGTCGAAGACGGCCATCCGGCGCAGCGCGGGGGAGTCCTCGTGGATCAGGCTCACCCGCCGGTCGTCCTCGTCCACGCCCTCGAACACGGCGCGCCAGCCGTCGCGGGGAGCCCGGACGAGGTCGACCGGATCCTGCTCGGGGTCGGGTTCCTGCCAGACCTGCACCATGCCGTGACCGAGCGGACCGTCGCGCAGGACGGTGGTCGGTACGACGTCCCACTCGAACGCCTCCGAGACGAGGTACGCGGCCGCTTCCCGGTTCGCCAGCGTCCCGTCGGGGAAGTCCCACAGGGGCCGCTCGCCGGCGACCGGCTTGTAGACCACCTGCGCCTCGCCGATCGTCGCGAGGAAGGTCGCGTTCGACGCGACCGTGATGCGCCCGACGAGCTCGAGCTCACCCGCGCGGAGGTCGGTCAGCTGCACACGTGGCCGTCGTCGATCGGCTGGCCGCACAGCGGGCACAGCGGCCGGCCCGACCGGACCACCTGCCGGGTGCGCTGGACGAACGCCCGCGCGGTCCCCACCGGCATCCGGACCAGGAGCACCTCGCTCGCGTCCTCGGGTTCGGGTGCCTCCTCCTCGTCGGTCTCGTCCAGCGGGAACGCCTCCACGACGACCTGCGCGGTCGACGGGTCCCACCCCAGGCGCAGCAGCCCCGTGCGGAACTGCTCCTCGACGGGCTGGTCGAGAGGCTCGTTGTCGACGAGCTCGGCGGGGGCGGCGGCGGGCACGCTGAACCGGTTGCCCTCGTCGGCCATCAGCGCGTCGAGGATCTCGTCGATCTTCTCGGCGAGCACGGCGGACTGCTCCTTCTCGAGCCCGACGCTCGTGTTCCGGGCGCCGTCGCGCACCTGCAGGTAGAAGGATCGGGAACCTGGGGGGCCGACGGTCCCGACGACGACACGGTCGGGCCAGTCGAACTGGTGCACAAGGGCCGGCATGGTGCCCATTTTAGGAGCGTGCAGCCGATTCCGGCCCGGCGCCGCCGCCCACCTGCGCGTCGCCGACCGGTCCGGCGGCGCCCAGCCACGAGAGGTCGCCGGAATCGGTGTTGGTGGCCACGACCTCGGGGCGAGTCGTCCCGTACCTGATGATCGAGACCGATCCGGGGTTGACGCCGAGGCGCTGGAAGAGGTCGAGACCCATGCCCAGCGCGTCCGCGAGGACGGACTTGATGATGTCTCCGTGGCTCACCGCCACCCACACGGCGCCGGCACCGTGCTCCGCCTCCAGCTCCGCGTCGAGCCGACGGATCGCCTCCACCGACCGGGCCTGCATGGTGGCCATCGACTCGCCGCCCGGGAACACCGCGACCGACGGCCGGGTCTGCACCACCGACCACAGCGGCTCCTGGGCGAGCTCCTTGAGCGGTCGCCCCTGCCACTGCCCGTAGTCGCACTCGACGATGCCGGGCTCGAGCCGCGTCCGCAGCGCGTGGCGCTCGGCGATGGTCCGCGCCGTCTGCCGGCACCGCGCCAGGGGGCTCGAGATCACCGCGACCACCGGCACCGCCGCGATCCGTTCGGCAGCGCGCTCGGCCTGGCTGCGCCCGACTGCGTCCAGATCCACCCCTGCGGCCCGACCGGTCAGGATCCCCGCGACGTTCGCCGTGCTCCGACCGTGCCGGACGAGGATGACTGTGGCCATGCCCTGGAGCCTAGGCACTGCGGGAACCAGGCGAGGTCGCGGAGGCTCACGGAACGGCGACGCGCGAGCGGGGTCTGACAGGGCGCCGCTATCGTCACCGGACAGGATCGATATCGTTATCGATCTGCCCGCCGTGAAGGAGATGACGATGACGATGTCGCCCGATCAGCTCACGTTCGACAACCCCGTCGAGCGCCACGCGCACATCAAGCCGCACGCCTCGTGGCAGCCGCTGCCGGGACTCGACGCGGAGCTCGACCCCAAGGCGGACCACGGTGAGACCAGCTACCGCGGTACGGGTCGTCTTCCCGGCCGCAAGGCGCTGATCACCGGCGGCGACTCGGGCATCGGTGCGGCGGTCGCCATCGCGTTCGCGCGCGAGGGTGCGGACGTGGCCCTCAGCTTCCTGCCCGAGGAGCAGGTCGACGCGGAGGCCATCGCGGAGCACGTGCGGGCGGCCGGTCGCACGGCGGTCCTGCTCCCCGGTGACATCCGGGACCGGGAGTTCTGCCGGTCCCTCGTCGCCGACGCGGTCGACGGCCTCGGTGGGCTCGACATCCTGGTGAACAACGCGGCGCACCAGGTCTACCACCAGAGCTTCGACGAGCTCGACGAGGCCGACCTGGACCGCACGATCCAGACCAACCTGTACGCGATGTTCTGGATCACGCGCGACGCCCTGCCGCACCTGGGCCCGGGCTCGACGATCATCAACAGCACGTCGGTCCAGGGGTACAACCCGTCGCCGATGATCATCAACTACGCGTCGACGAAGTTCGGGATCATCGGCTTCACGAAGGCCCTCGCCGCCGACCTCGCCCCTCGTGGCATCCGCGTGAACGCGGTGGCACCCGGGCCCGTGTGGACGCCGCTGCAGGTCTCCGACGGGCAGCCCACCGAGAAGCTGAACGGCTTCGGGGAGTCGTCGTGGCTCGGCCGGACCAGCCAGCCGGTCGAGCAGGCGCCGGCGTACGTGTTCCTCGCCTCGCCGGAGTCCAGCTTCGTCGTGGGGGAGGTCATCAACGTCAACGGCGGGGCGAACGTGCCGTGACGTGCGGGCCGCAGCCGAGGTCGCTGACCGTGGTTCCCGGCCGCGTGGGCCGGCACACAGGTCAGCCTTGTCCCGTGCGACACGTCGCGCGGTACGGACCCAGCGCGGAGGCGTAGGTCGCCCACTCGACCTCGGTGAGGTTGCGACCGGCGACCCGGCAGGCGGCCGAGCTGAGGTGGACGGGGTCGAGGTCCCACTCGGCGACGCCCTGGGCGACGGTGACCAGCACGGC
Source organism: Cellulomonas sp. P1_G12_2 (assembly GCF_056405535.1). Classification (NCBI taxonomy): domain Bacteria; kingdom Bacillati; phylum Actinomycetota; class Actinomycetes; order Micrococcales; family Cellulomonadaceae; genus Cellulomonas; species Cellulomonas sp. P1_G12_2. Next base: position 1,525,587 of record NZ_JBFUBX010000001.1, read on the forward strand.
GGCGCCGTCGGGGCGCAGGTAGCCCGGGTAGGTGATGCGAGTGCCGTACGGCAGCGAGGTGCCGACGGGCACGCTGACCTCCCGGTACCTGGGTGTGGAGCTCGGGATCGGCTCGCCGAGCCGGATCCCCGCGTCCACGTCGTAGACGCTGACGCTCTGGTCGTTGGCGGCGGCGATCAGGATGGTGCCGTCGTCGGAGAACTGCAGGTTGGAGATGGCACCGCGCGCGCCCGGCAGGTCCCGGAGCGTCTGCATGGTCCCGCTGTCGACGAGYGAGATCGAGCCGCGTCGGGCGACTGCGAGCAGTCCGTCGTCCCGCAGGGCGACCGCGTCGGCGCCGAGCCGTGCCGGACCGAGGGGCTTGCCGGTGCGGCCGTCGTACATCTGGAGGACCGTGGTCGTCCCGGAGTCCGCGGACACCGAGCCGGTCTGGTCCTGGATTCCGTCCTCGAGCGCGATCGCCACCAGCGAGCCGTCCGAGGTCGCGGACATGTCGATGACGTCCTGGTCGCGGCCGTCGATCGGGTCCGGATCCCACTCCTGCGCGTCTCTCCTGCCCTCCCACAGCTGCCAGCCGGTCATCACCACGTACGCGCGGTCGCCCGACGGGGCCGACCAGATCTCCCTGGCGTGGTCGGGCACGCGCAGGCCGCCCGGTACGTCCTGGCCGGTCTGCACGTCGATCGAGTGCAGGAAGTGCTCGCCCGGCACGTAGGCCGTGACGATGCCCCGGAACAGCCACTTGGCACCGACAACCGAGTCGGGCAACGCCTGCACCTGGCTGTCCGTGCGCGGGTCCCACACCGCGTACGACGTGAGGTCCGCCGTGCTCTGTGCGTCCGTGGGTCGGCGCGCGGTCAGGAACATTCGGCCGTCCGGGTCGTACCCGGCGACGGCCACGGAGCCTCGGGCCAGGAGCCGCGTCACCGGGCCGGACCCGTCGACCATCCAGCGCGTGATCACCGGCGCGCCGGCGCCGAACACGACGAGCTCGCCCTGCGAGACCGACAGCTCCCCGACGTCGCCCCGCTGGATGTCGAGCTCGACCCCGTTTTCGGCTCCGGTGGTGAGGCTGCGTTCGCGCACGACTCCGAACCGGTCGCCGCAGAGCACGAGGCCGGCCTCGAGAGCCACGGTGGCCCACGAGCACGAGTCCCCGCCGTCGGCTCCGAGGTCGGCCGTCCACGCGACCGTCCCGGTGGACGGCGCGGCGGCCAGCATCGAGGACGGTCCGATCAGGACGACGAGGTCGTCCCCGGCAGCGACGGCATGGTCATCGACGACGGCGCGCCTGCCCGGGAGGTGCTGGTAGACGGGCGACTGGTTCAGGGTGCCTTCCACTCCGCTGCGACGCCTCTGGGCGGACGGCGCCGGGGTGTCGATGGTCCGCAGCGTGACGAGCGAGGTCGGGTCGAGCACGCGGACGGGGCCGTCCGATGAACCCACGACGAGCCGCCCCGAACCGTCGAACGCTGCGGCGGCCTTCCCGGCGCTCTCGGCGGTCGCGAGCACGACGCCGTCCTCGACCCGCCACGACGTCACGGAGCCGTCGTTGCCCGCGACGGTCACGACCACCTCTCCGTGCGGGTCGATGGCTAGCCCACCCACTGGTCCGGTCGTCAGCGGGCCGAGGAGCCGCGTCCCGGTGGCGATCTCGTCGACGGTCAGGGACCTGCCGGCCTGGATCGCCACCCGGGTGCCGTCGTCGCTGACCCGCACGAGCGGGCGTGGCCCTTGGTCCGACGGCGCGACTGGATCGAAGGTGCGGATGATGGAGCCGTCGTCCGTCTCGATCAGCTGGGGAGCGCGGGCATCCACGACGACGATCGATGTCGCGGTCCCCGGGACGGTCGACCCCGCGATGCGTACGGCGTCGGGGACGCGTCGGTAGCTCACGAAGCCCGGGGCGGCGGTGAAGGTGCTCAGCAGCGCCGAGCGAGCGTGCGCGTCGCCGGGTGCGCGGCGGTAGGCCTCGACGGCGAGCAGGGCCGCCGCGTCGCGGTTGGTCGCCTGCAACGCGATCGACTGGTTGACCAGCACCTGCAGCTCGGCGGCGTCCCGCGCCCGGGCAGCGTCCGACCGGCTCACGCCCGCCACCGAGGCGGCCACGATCGCCAGGACGAGGACGGCGACCACGCCCGACAGGGCTGTCCGCAGCCGACGGTTCTGCCGGGCGTCGCGCGCCGCTCGCAGCGCGAGCTGGTCCTCGTCCGCCCGGCGAAGCGCCTGTGCCGCGTCGAGGAAGTCGCGCTCGTCGGCAGTCAGGTCGGGGTTCGTCGTCGTCCGCCACTCGAGGGCCACGTCCAGGCGGGCCCCTCGGTACAGCTCGCCGTCCGGGCGCCCGAGGGTGTCCCAACCGTCCGCGGCAGCGTTCAGGTGCCGCAGGACGCGCACGCCGGCCGCGTCGTCGTCGAGCCACGTCCGCAGACGGGGCCAGGCACGCACCAGCGACTCGTGCGCGATCTCGATCGTGCCCTCGTCGGCGGTGAGGAGGCGCGCCCGGACGAGGTCACTCATGACGCGATCTCGGCCACCGTCGAGGCCCAGGGCACGCACGGGTTGGCGACGGTGGATCGCACCGCCGTCGCCCGACGGCGTCACCAGGCGCAGCAGCAGGGCGCGGCACGTGGCACGGTCCGCTGCCGAGTACCCCTGGTACACGCGCTCGGCGGTCTGCGCGACGGCGGCGGAGATACCACCGGACGCCCGATAGCCGTCGACGGTCAAGACCGAACCGTCGCGTCGGCGCCAGGTCTCGACGAGGGCATGGGAGAGCAGCGGGAGCGACCCGGCACCGTCGCCGGCCTCGTTGACGAGCAGCTCGACCAGACCGTGCTCGAGCCGCAGGCCGGCCTGCCGGGCCGGTTCCTCGATGACGTCCCGCAGCTCGTCGTCGGTGAGCGGCCGGACCAGGTGCAGACCCTTCTCGGTCAGCTGCGCCAGACGGCGGTCGATGCTCAGCCCGGCGATCTGGTCGGCCCGCACGGTGACGACGACCAGGCGATCGTCGGTCGCGGCCGCGAGCAGGCGGCAGAAGTCGCGGACGACGTCCTCCCGGAACCCGCCGACGAACAGGTCTTCCAGCTGGTCGACCACCAGGGCCGACGTCGCCGGGGTGCTCCCGAGCGCCTCCCGGAGGGTGCCGACGGGGTCCGGGCCCGGCATGACGACCACGGGGGAAGCGCCGTGGCGACTGAGTGCCGCGGCCACGCCGGCGCGCGCCAACGAGCTCTTGCCGGCTCCCGACGGCCCCGCGATCACGAGGAGCGGGTGGTCGTGCAGGCGGGTGACGCAGACCTCGGTCTCGGCGGTACGACCGAAGAAGTTCTCGCTGTCGTCGACGCCGAACGCGGCGAGGCCTCGATAGGGGCAGTCATGGTGGCGGGCCGGCGCGGGTTCGACAGCAGCGAGCCTCGGGTCGTGGTGGAGGATCTGCTGCTCCAGGTCGGTCAGCTGTGCGCCCGGGTCGACACCGAGCTCGCTGACCAGGTGCCGGCGGGCGTCCCGCAGGGTGAGCAGGGCATCTCCCTGTCGTCCGCAGCGGTACTGCGCCAGCGCCAGGATCGCCCACCGCCGTTCGCGGAGCGGGTCCTGTTCGAGCAGCTTGCGGGCCTCGCTCGCGACCGTGCGGTGCTCGCCCGCGGCCAGCTGCGCGTCGAGGAGGTCCTCCTCGCAGGTGGACCGCAGCTCGTTCAGCCGCGCCACCTCGCTCGCGGCGCCGGACCACTCGCGCAGCTCCGTGAACGGGTCTCCCCGCCAGAGCGCCAGCGACCTACTGAACGCGCTCGCGGCGCGGTCCGGCTCCCCGGATGCGGCGAACGCACGCGCGCGGGCGACCCCCTCGTCGAACGTGTCGACGTCGACCTCCCCGGGCGGCAGGTCGAGCCGGTACCCGCCCTGGCAGGTGATGACCGCGCCCGTCGGCAAGGCCTTGCGCAGGTGACCGATCGTGGCCTGCAGCTGCTTCGGCCACGTGCCAGGTGGGTCCGGACCCCAGCTGGCGTCCGCGAGCTCGTCGAGGCTGACGGCGAGAGGGCGGCGCAGCACCAGAGCGCAGAGGGCCGTCCTCGCCCGGGGGCTCAACGACGCAACGCCATCGAGCTCGATCGGCCCCAGCACACGGACGGCCATCTCCGCAGTGTGTTCCCGCTGTCCGGGACGGTCAATCGCGCGCATACCGGGTGTATACCGGCGGAGCGACGGCCTGATACCGCCCGGTCCGACGGTCGTCGCATGAACCGATCACGACGTCCCCATGTCACGACCTTGCTGAGCTTCGACTTCGAGCAGGAACCGGAGCCGACTTCTTCGCCCGAGCCGCCACGACACGCTGCTCGACGCGCCGGCGCCGCGGCTGTGCTGGCGGTCTCGGCCTTCCTCGTCCTCCACCCGCCGGACGTGGTCGGGGGAACGCCGGTGCCGGAACCGAGCTCGTCGGCCGCCCCGTCGTGCGGGCTGGCGATCCCGTGCTCACCGTCCGGTGAGGTCGCGGCCCGGTGGGCGCAGGAGAGAGAGGCGGCGCGCCTGGCACGCGAGCGCTGGCTCGGTCGATGCCCGCCACACCCGTTCGAGTCTGGCCGGGTACCGGCTCCGTGCGGATCCGACGGAGCTCCGCCGACCCCGTGAGTCGACCCCTCAGTGGGAGACGGCCGCTCGGCCGCCCCGCGGATCCAGCAGCTCGGCCACCCACCGCATGACGTGGGCGACGTGCGGCCGTACGACGTGCCGACGCCGCGGCCGATCCAGCTCGGGCACCACCGGCGCCTCGGGCATCGCCGAGTGCGCCAGGTTCCAGGTGGCCCTCGTCCCGACGAACGCAAGTCCCTCGATCATCATGACCTCGCTACCAGTGAAACGGGTTATACCGGTAGTCTACGAGTGCGCTACCATCAAAACAAGATATGGAGGCAGCAGAATGCAGATGGTCCCGGAGCTCGTCGGCGGCGCGCTGTGCCTCGACATCGCGAACTCGGTGGACGGCCGCGTCCTCGACGAACCGGTGGACTACCTCGCGACGTACGCCGACCTGGTCGACTGGGTGACGCGCGCCGGTGGTCTGTCGCCCGCGGACTCGGACGCACTCCTGGCTCTCGCCGACGCCGACCCCGAGGCCGCCGCGCAGGAGCTGGTCCGCGCCCGCGCCCTTCGCGAGGCCGTGTTCGCCCTGTTCTACGGACGCGCGACGCACGGCCGTGCGGACACCGTGGCAGTCCAGGAGGCCTTCACCGACGCGCTCCGGCACGGCCGGCTCGCGCCGGGCGCCGACGACAGCCTGCGCTGGACGTGGGACCCGGACCTGCAGCTCCCGCGCTGGCTGGTCGCGCGGTCGGCGGTCGAGCTGGCGACGAGCGGCGCGCTCGGCCGGGTCAAGGCGTGCGCGTCACAGGACGGCTGTCAGTACCTGTTCGTCGACACCTCGAAGAACGGCAGCCGCCGGTGGTGCAGCATGGCCGACTGCGGCAACCAGGCGAAGTCGAAGCGGCTCACCGAGCGCCGCCGCGCGAGCCGTCCCGCTCAGGCCACCAAGCCGCTGCGGTAGGCCGCAGCGCCTCCAGCTCGCGCGGCGTCATCGCGCTGTCGGCCGCGACGGCAGGTGTTCAGTGCTCTCCGCGCACCTGCATCCACCGCGGCCGCCCGTCGGGATCCACGACGAGGTCGTACACCGGAGCCGCGAGCAGGCGCTGCCAGAGGGGGAGCTGCACGGCGTGGTGCGCCCGCAGCCGGCCGGGCGGGCGCGGGCCCGAGCGGCCGCCGTCGTGCCAGGCGTCGAGGGCCGCCGCGCTCGAACGGACGGCCTCGAACGCGTCGTCGGGGTCGATCAGCCCTTCGTCGTCGTCGCGATCGAGATGCTCGCGGCACAGCTCGAGCCGGAGCTCGCGCGCGAAGCGGCGGGCACCGTCGCCCAGACCCGCGGGGTCGCGCGGCTCCCGTCCGTCCCGGCGCGAGTCGAGGATCGCCGCGGTGAGCTCGGAGTCGTGGGTCCACGACCGACGGTTGAAGTTGTCGCTGCCCACGGTGGCCCAGACGTCGTCGATGACGCAGACCTTGGAGTGCACGTAGACGGGGTCACCGTCGTGGTTCTCGACGTCGACGACCTGGACGCGGTCGCCACCGGCGGCGCGCACGATCTGCAGGGCTCGAGCGTGGCCGAGCCGCACCGGCGGCAGGCCCAGGCGGGAGTCCTCGTCCGGAAACCGGGGGACGACCGCGATCAGGTGCAACCGGGGCTCGCGGCGCAGGGCGGCGGCGAACACGTGCGCGACCTCGGCCGACCAGAGGTACTGGTCCTCCACGTAGACGAGGCGCCGGGCTCGCCGCAGGGCCTTGGCGTACCCGCGGGCGGTGCTGCGCTCGCCGCCGGGCGCGAACGGGTACGCGGGACGGCGGTGCGGGTAGGTGCGCAGGAGCTGGACCGCGCAGGTGCCGGCAGCAGGCGGGTCCGGGCTCGGCGGCGGGAGCAGGCTGGGCCGTCGGTCCTCCCCGTGCGCCAGGTCCGGGACCACCTGCCACGGCAGCCGGGACAGTGCGGCCGGGTCCTCCCACCGCTCCCGGAACACGTCCTCGACGTCGCGGACGGCCGGGCCGCGGATCTGGACGTGGACGTCGTGCCACGGCGGCCGCGGCCCGTACTGGTGGGCGAACGGCACGGCCTGGGGATCGCCGCGGTGGTCGGCGTCGTCCCGCCTCCCGCGCGCCAGGTCGATCCCGCCGAGCAGGGCGACGTCGTCCGCCGGCCGCTCCGGGTGGCGGATGACGACGAACTTCTGGTGGTGGCTGCCGACGGCGCGTACGCGCTGGTCGAGCAGCACCTCGCCGCCGACGTCGTTGAGGCTCTCGGAGAGGTTGCGGTTCTCCTCGTTCGAGAACCGCAGGCTGTCGATGTGTGAACGCCACACCAGACCCTTGACGAGCGCGCCGCGGAGCACGGCCGCCGACAGCGCCTCGGTGACCGTCTCGCCACTGTCGGTCAGCTGTTCGTCGGGATCCCCGCGCCAGTCGGTGAAGAGCACCACGTCGTTCTGGCCCGCCCGTGCCAGCGCCTCGGCGAGGACGGCGAAGTACGTGTAACCGTGCACGAGCGGGCGCACCGCGTTGCCCTCGGTCCAGGGCCGGATCCTCGTCGCATCGTTGCCGCGCTGCGGTCCGGTGAGGAACCAGCCCAGCTCGGTGCGCCCTGCGGCGATCGCCGGCAGGCGCACCCCGGACCGGGTCGCGCGACGCAGGTGCGACCTGAGGCTGAGCGCGGTGAGCGCGAAGCGGTGCACGGGACAAAACTCGCACACGTGGCGGCGGCCGGCCACGCGCGAGACCGGCACCCGAGCTCGACCTCGCGACCTCGTGGTCCGCGGGTGCACGCGCTGGGCGAACGGGTGACGGGGCTGGCCCAGGTGCGCGCGCGTGCCGATGATCGTGGTGCACGACCTGCCCGCTCCGCCGTCATGACGGCGTTCGTACGGGCTCGACGAAGGAGTTCGCCATGGGCAGCACCCCCCGGTCCAGGTTCCCGCGCCGCAACCTGGTCGCGAAGGTCGGCATCGGGCTGGCCGTCGCCGTGGGTGCGGTCGGTGTGGCTGTCGCCCCCGCGATCGCCGACTCGGCGGTCGACGACGGCGGTGACCAGGTGGTCGTCTCGCCCACCGACGAACCGACAGCCGAACCGACGACGGAGCCCACGGAGGTCCCGGTCGTCGAACCGACCGTCGCACCGTCGGACGATGCGGCAGACGACTCCGAGGATGCCGTGGACGGTGCCGCCGACGCAGACGGGCCTCCGGCCGACAGCTTCGGTGCGTGGGTGTCGACGCAGGCGCACGAGGGCGGCGTGGACGGCCAGGCGATCTCCGAGGCCGCGCACGAGCGCAACGACGCGCGCCGTGCTGCCAAGGCCGTGGCGACGCCGAAGCACCCGCGCGACAAGTAGCGTCGATCGGCTCCTCCTTCACCGCCCCACGCCGACGTTCGGACGCCTGTCGGTCACGCTCGGTCGCGGGAGAGCAGCAGCGCCTCGCCCTGCCCGCCTCCGCCGCACAGGGAGACGGCCGCGCGTCCGTGTCCCCGCCGTGCCAGCTCAGCCGCGGCGTGGCCGGCCAACCGCGCCCCCGACGCCCCGATCGGGTGCCCGAGCGCGATCGCGCCGCCGTGCAGGTTCGTCTGCTCCAGCGGATAGGCGAGATCGCCGAGCGACTGCACCACCACGGAGCCGAACGCCTCGTTGATCTCGAGGAAGTCCACGGTCGACAGGTCCCAGCCACCCCGCGCCAGCGCAGCCGAGATGGCCGCCGACGGCTGCGAGTGGAGCGAGTTGTCCGGCCCAGCCACCTGCCCGGACGCACCGACGGTCGCGAGCCACGCGAGCCCGCGTTCCTCGACGACCTCCCGTGCCATCACCACGACGGCGGCGGCCCCGTCGGTCAGGGGTGACGCGTTGCCCGCCGTGATCGTCCCGTCGGCCGAGAAGGCGGGCTGCAGCGCCGCCAGCGACTCCAAGGACGTCTCGGGCCGAAGGCCTTCGTCCGCCGACACGACCACGGGGTCGCCCCGGCGCTGGGGCACCTCCACCGGCACGATCTCGTCGGCGAACACGCCGGAGGACGCGGCCTCGGAGGCCCGCCGGTGGCTCGCCACGGCCACGGCGTCCTGCGCCTCCCGCGGGATCGACAGCGCCTTGTTCCCGCGCTCGGTCGACGACCCCATCGACTCCCGGTCGAACGCGTCGGTCAGCCCGTCGAACGCCAAGGAGTCCACCGCCTGGATGTCCCCGTAGGTCCACCCCCGACGCGATCCGGGCAGCAGGTGCGGCGCCTGGCTCATCGACTCCTGCCCGCCGGCCACCACGATCGACGCCTCGCCGAGCCGGATCATCCGGGCGGCGTCGATGATCGCGGTCAGCCCGCTGAGGCAGACCTTGTTGATCGTCGTCGCCGGCACGGTCCACGGGATGCCGGCCTTCACGGCCGCCTGCCGGGCGGGGTTCTGGCCGGCGCCGGCCTGCACGACCTGGCCCATGAGGACCTGGTCCACGTCACCGGGATCGACCCCGGCCCGCGACAGGGCGCCGCGGATCGCGACGGCACCCAGCGATGCGGCGGACAGGGACGAGAGCGCGCCGTTCAGGCGAGCCATCGGCGTCCGCGCGAAGGACACGATCACGACCTCGCGGTCCGTAGTCATGAGAGCACCACCTCCAGTGGAACCATCGAGGTCGCCGCCAGGACCTCGTCGACGGACACCCCGGGCGCGCACTCCCGAAGGACCAGCCCGTCCGGGGTGACATCCAGGACCGCCAGGTCAGTGATGATCCGATCCACCACCCCGACCCCCGTCAGCGGCAGCGTGCACTCCGGCAGGATCTTCGCCGACCCGTCGCGTGCCACGTGCTCCATGAGGACCACGATCCGCTTCGCCCCGTGCACGAGGTCCATCGCGCCACCCATGCCCTTGACCATCTTCCCGGGGATCATCCAGTTGGCGATGTCGCCGCCGACGGAGACCTGCATGGCCCCGAGGATCGCGACGTCGACCTTGCCGCCGCGGATCATGGCGAAGGAGGTCGCCGAGTCGAAGTACGACGCGCCGGCAGCGATCGTGATGGTCTCCTTGCCGGCGTTGATGAGGTCGGGATCGACGGCGTCGTCGGAGGGGTACGGCCCCACCCCGAGCACCCCGTTCTCCGACTGCAGGACGACCGAGACTCCCGGCGGGACGAACCCGGGTACGAGCGTCGGAAGTCCGATCCCGAGGTTCACGTACGACCCGTCGGACAGCTCCAGCGCCGCCCGCGCCGCCATCTGCTCACGCGTGAGGCTCATGAGACCGTCCTCCGCTCGATGCGCTTGTCGGCGACCTCGGCGGGTGAAAGTGGGACCACGCGGTCCACGAAGATCCCCGGCAGATGGATCGCATCGGGGTCCAGAGTCCCGACGGGAACGAGCTCTTCGACCTCCGCGATCGTCACGGCGCCGGCCGCTGCGCACAGCGGGTTGAAGTTCCGCGCTGAGGCGTGGAAGACCAGGTTCCCGAGTCGGTCACCGGCCGCGGCGCGCACCAGAGCGAAGTCCGCAGTGATCGCCTCCTCGCGCACGAACTCGTGCGAGACCCCTCGCACGGAGAACGTCTCGACCGGCTTGGGGGGCGACGAGACGAGCACCGAACCGTCGGGGGAGTACCGCCACGGCAGCCCCCCGGAGGCCACCAACGTCCCCACCCCGGTCCTGGTGTAGAACGCCGCGATCCCGCTCCCACCTGCACGAAGACGCTCGGCGAGGGTGCCCTGCGGGGTCAGCTCCACCTCGAGCTCCCCGGCCAGGTACTGCCGCGCGAACTCCTTGTTCTCGCCCACGTACGAGGCGATGATGCGCCGGATACGACCCGCCTGCAGCAGCAGGCCGAGCCCCCAGTCGTCCACGCCGCAGTTGTTGCTCACCACCTCCAGGTCCTGGACGCCGGAGTCGAGCAGAGCGTGGATCAGCACGCTCGGGATACCGCACAAGCCGAACCCACCGACCGCGAGGGTCGCCCCGTCGGGGATGTCGGCTACCGCCTCGACGGCGGACTGGACGACCTTGTCCATTCTTGCCTCCTGTCGACGAGGTCATTGTGCGCCGACCGGTCGACACTCGCGCCAGCCCATGGGCACAAGGTCCCTTGCGGACTTACCCTGGCGGGACATCAGGCAATGGGGCCTAGCTTCACGAGAGCGACGGTTCCGCCACCACAACGGAGCGAAACATGTTGCGTGCAGATGTGTCACCCAGCCGTGCCCTGCCCACCCATCAGCAGGCGGAAGCGCTGCAGCTGGTGACCCCCGACGGCGTCCGTCGAGCAGACCCGGAGTACGACCCGTGGATCGCCGACGTCGACGAGGAGCAGCTCGAAGCCCTCTACGAGGACATGGTCGTCGTGCGCCGCTTCGACACCGAGGCGGTCGCGCTGCAGCGACAGGGACAGCTCGGGCTGTGGCCCCCGCTCCTGGGCCAGGAGGCGGCGCAGATCGGCTCCGCCCGCGCCCTGCGCAGCGACGACTTCGTGTTCAGCAGCTACCGCGAGAACGGCGTCGCGTACTGCCGGGGCGCCCAGCCGACCGACCTCATGCGCGTCTGGCGGGGCACCGCGCTGGCGGGCTGGGACCCGCGCGCGATCGGGATGGCGACGCCGCAGGTGATGATCGGCTCGCAGACCCTGCACGCCACCGGGTACGCGCTCGGCTGCGTCAAGGACGGCGTCGACTCGGTAGCCGTCGCGTACTTCGGCGACGGCGCCACCAGCAAGGGCGACGTGCACGAGGYCATGGTCTTCGCCGCGACGTTCCACGCCCCGGTGATCTTCTTCTGCCAGAACAACCAGTGGGCGATCTCCGAGCCGGTGGGCCTGCAGGCGCAGCGCCCGATCGCGGACCGCGCGGCCGGCTACGGCATCCCCGGCATCCGGGTGGACGGCAACGACGTCCTCGCGGTGATGGCCGCCACGCGCTCCGCCCTCGACCGGGCTCGACGCGGCGACGGCCCCACGTTCATCGAGGCGGTCACCTACCGGATGGGCCCGCACACCACGTCCGACGACCCCACCCGGTACGTGAACCCCGAGGACAAGGCGCTCTGGGCCGCCAAGGACCCGATCGCCCGGCTCGAACGGCTGCTGCACACGCGCGACGCGCTGTCCGAGGAGCGGACCTCCCAGATCAAGGAGAAGGCCGAGGCGTTCGCCGCGGCGATGCGCAGCGGCTGCTACGGGCTGCCGGTCCCCGAGCCGCTGAGCGTCTTCGAGGACGTGTTCGTGGACCCCACGCCCGCCCTCGAACGGCAGCGCAGCCAGTACGCCGCCTACCTCGCGATGTTCGACGAGGAGGCGTGATGACCACGATGACCCTGGCCGCGGCGCTGAACTCCGGCCTGCGGCACGCGCTCGACGACGACCCCACGGTGGTGCTCCTCGGCGAGGACATCGGCACCCTCGGGGGAGTGTTCCGGGTGACCGACGGGCTCCAGCGCGACTTCGGCGCCGACCGCGTCATGGACACCCCGCTCGCGGAGTCCGGGATCATGGGCGTGGCCGTCGGCCTGGCGTACCGGGGGTACCGGCCGGTCGTGGAGATCCAGTTCGACGGGTTCGTGTACCCGGCCGTCGACCAGCTGGTCACGCAGGTGGCGCGGATCCACTACCGGACCGGGGGCGCGGTCCGCATGCCGATCACCGTCCGGATCCCGTACGGCGGCGGCATCGGGGCGGTCGAGCACCACTCCGAGTCGCCCGAGGCCTACTTCGCCCACACGCCGGGTCTGCGCGTGGTCACCTGCGCGAGCCCGCAGGACGCGCACACGATGATCCGCCAGGCGATCGCGTGCGACGACCCCGTGGTGTTCTTCGAGCCGAAGCGGCGCTACTGGGTCAAGGGCGAGGTCGACGAGTCGTTCGACGACGTCCCGCTGCTCGACCGCGCACGCGTCGTCGTCGAGGGCACCGACGTCACGCTCGCCACCTACGGCCCGCTCGTCATCACCGCGCGCGACGCCGCACTGGCCGCGCAGGACGACGGGCTGTCGGTCGAGGTGGTGGACCTGCGCTCGCTCTCGCCGATCGACGTCGACACGCTTGAGGCCTCCGTGCGCAAGACCGGCCGGCTCGTCGTGACGCACGAGGCCCAGGCCAGCGGTGGTCTGGGCGCCGAGATCATCGCGAGCATCACCGACCGCTGCTTCGACGTCCTCAAGTCGGCCCCCGTGCGCGTGACCGGGTTCGACACCCCGTACCCCGCCGCGAAGCTCGAGGAGCACTTCCTGCCCGACCTCGACAAGATCCTCGATGCCGTCGACCGCGTGATGGGCAGACAGCACTCCCTGACCGGATGGAGGGCGTCATGACCACGATCCAGACCGTGACGCTGCCGGACCTGGGCGAGGGGCTCACCGAGTCCGACCTCGTGGAGTGGACCGTCGCCGTGGGCGACACCGTCGAGCTCAACCAGGTGATCGCCGAGGTGGAGACCGCGAAGGCGCTGGTCCAGCTGCCGTCGCCGTACGCCGGGGTGGTCGCCGAGCTGCTCGTCGAGCCGGGGGCGACCGTGCCCGTGGGGACCGCGCTGCTGACGATCGCGGTGGAGGCGCCGGTGGATGCCACGCCCTCGACGGCACCGACCTCGCAGCCCGCAACTGTGCCCGCGGCGGAGACCGACGCGGAGGCCGAGCCCGCCGCGCCCGAGCGGACCGCCGTGCTCGTCGGGTACGGGCCCCTGGTCGAGGGGTCGTCGCGACCTCGCCGCCGGTCGAAGTCGGAGGACTGGACCGCGGCGCACGCGGCCGCCGACGAGGTCGGTCTCGCCCTGGCGGGCGGTCGCATCGGGCCGAGGGTGCTGCCGCCGGTGCGCAAGCTCGCGCACGACCTGGGGGTCGACCTGAACAAGATGGAGGGCTCGGGCAAGGACGGGATGATCACGCGGGAGGACGTCCTCCGGGCGGTGTCCGGTGTGGACGTCTCGCCGGCGGCTCGGCGGCCCGACGCGTTGTCCGCCGCGCACCGCCCCGGCCTGGCCAGGCCTGTCGAGACGACGCCGACGCCCCGCCGCGACGAGTCCGCGCGCGAGGTCCGGACCCCGATCGCGGGGGTGCGCAAGCAGACGGCCGCCGCGATGGTGGCCAGCGCGTTCACGGCTCCGCACGCCTCGACGTCGCTGACGGTCGACGTCACGCCGACGCTCGACCTGCTGGAGGCGTTCGCGTCCGATCGTGCCCTGCAGGGCCACCGGATCTCGATCCTCACGCTCGTCGCCAAGGCGGTGACGATCGCGCTCGGTCGCAACCCGTCTCTCAACGCGCACTGGGACGAGGCTGCGGGGGAGATCGTCCAGTTCGGCTACGTCAACCTGGGCATCGCCGCGGCCACCCCGCGGGGGCTGCTGGTGCCGAGCATCAAGGACGCGGACCGCCTGCGGCTGCCCGACCTGGCGGACGCGATCGGTGCGCTGACCGAGAGTGCGCGGGCGGGGACGTCGACGCCCGCGGACCTGGCCGGCGGGACGATCACGATCACGAACATCGGGGTGTTCGGCGTCGACACCGGCACGCCGATCCTGGTCCCGGGACAGGCGGCGATCCTGGCGATGGGCGCGATCCGGCGTCGGCCGTGGGAGTTCCAGGACCAGCTCGCGCTGCGCAGCGTGATGACGCTCAGCCTGTCGTTCGACCACCGGCTGGTGGACGGGGCCGAGGCCGCGCGGTTCCTCGCCGACGTGGGGGCGATCCTCGCGCGGCCCGGGGTCGCCCTCAGCATGGTCTAGGCCTCGCGAGGGGGCCGATGAGCTACGTCGACCTCATCGGCCGAGGGCGGCCAGCGCCATCTGCTCCAGCACTGCCCGTGTGCGGGCCGCCGTCACCGACCGCGCGCTGTGCGGGGTCGAGTTGAGCAGCCCGAACGTCGCCTGGGCCCGCAGGCGCAGCTCGGCGCGGTCGGTGGTCGGGCTGAGCCGCGCGAGCACGTCGACCCACAGCTCGATGTAGCGACGCTGCAGGTCACGGACCGACTCGCGGTCCTGCGGGCCGAGCGCGGGCAGGCTCCGGTCCTGCACGCGGATCACGTCGGGGTCGCGCAGCGCGAAGTCGACGTGGAACCGCACGAGCGCGCGCAGGGCTGCGGAGGCGTCGTCCCCGGCCGAGTCGACGACCGAGCGGCCGCCGTCCAGCAGCCCCTGGCTGACCCCGACGAGCAGCGCCGCGAGCACGGCCTGCTTGCTGGGGAAGTGGCGGTAGACGGCGGGCCCGCTGACGCCGACCGACGAGCCCAGGTCCTCGATCGAGACCCCGTCGAACCCGTGGCCGGCGAACAGCCGGGCGGCCTCCGACAGCAGCGCGCTGCGGCGTTCGGCCTTGGCGCGGACGCGGGCGGTCGTGGGGGCCTCGGACATCGACTCGCGCTCCTCCATGGACAACGACGTGATCGAACACTAGCCTCCTTTCAGTTAGTAATCACTAACTCAGTTCGTCTCTCCCACCACCCCCGTGGAGACAGCGTCGATGGAGATGCTCAGCACGACGGCCGACCCCGCGGCGGACGCGTTCGTCGCGAACGAACGGGCCCAGCGCGCCCTCGTCGCCGAGCTCCGGGACCGGCTGCGCACCGCGGCCGAGGGCGGTCCGCTGCGCTCGCGGGAGCGGCACGTGGCCCGCGGCAAGCTGCTGCCGCGGGAGCGGATCGACGTGCTGCTCGACGACGGGAGCCCGTTCCTCGAGGTCGCACCGCTGGCGGCGCACGAGCTCTACGACGGCGAGGCCCCGGGCGCCGGGGTGATCGCGGGGATCGGACTGGTGCACGGCCGGCATGTCATGGTCCTGTCCAACGACGCGACCGTGAAGGGCGGCACGTACTACCCGCTGACGGTGAAGAAGCACCTGCGCGCGCAGGAGATCGCGCTCGAGAACCGGCTGCCGTGCATCTACCTGGTCGACTCCGGCGGCGCGTTCCTGCCGATGCAGGACGAGGTGTTCCCGGACCGCGACCACTTCGGCCGGATCTTCTTCAACCAGGCCCGGATGTCCGCCGAGGGGATCCCGCAGGTCGCGTGCGTGATGGGCTCCTGCACGGCCGGCGGCGCCTACGTGCCGGCGATGAGCGACGAGACCGTGATCGTGCGCGGCCAGGGCACGATCTTCCTCGGCGGCCCGCCGCTGGTGAAGGCCGCGACCGGCGAGGTGGTCACGGCCGAGGACCTCGGCGGCGGGGAGCTCCACTCGCGCGTCTCCGGGGTCACCGACCACCTGGCGGAGAACGACGCGCACGCGCTGCAGATCGTGCGCGACATCGTCGCGACCCTGCCCGTGCCCCGCGAGACCGCCTGGGAGGTCCACGAGAGCCGGCCGCCGAAGGTCGACGAGGCCCAGCTGTACGGGGTCGTGCCGACCGACCTGCAGACCGGGTACGACGTGCACGAGGTGGTCGCGCGGCTGGTCGACGGCAGCGAGCTGCACGAGTTCAAGCGCGAGTACGGCACCACGCTGGTCACCGGGTTCGCGCGGCTGCACGGGCACCCGGTGGGGATCGTCGCCAACAACGGGGTGCTGTTCAGCGAGTCGGCGGTCAAGGGCGCGCACTTCATCGAGCTGTGCGACCAGCGGGGGATCCCGCTGGTGTTCCTGCAGAACATCTCCGGGTTCATGGTCGGCCGCGACTACGAGGCCGGGGGGATCGCGAAGCACGGCGCCAAGATGGTGACCGCCGTGGCGACCACCCGGGTGCCCAAGCTGACGGTCGTGATCGGCGGCTCGTTCGGGGCCGGCAACTACTCCATGTGCGGGCGGGCGTACGGCCCACGGTTCCTGTGGATGTGGCCCGCGAGCCGGATCTCGGTCATGGGCGGCGCGCAGGCGTCGTCGGTGCTGGCCACCGTCCGCCGCGAGCAGCTGGGCGAGCAGTGGTCCGCCGAGGACGAGGAAGCCTTCAAGGCCCCGCTGCGGGAGCAGTACGAGACGCAGGGGAGCCCCTACTACTCGACCGCGCGGCTGTGGGACGACGGGATCATCGACCCCGCGGACACCCGGCGGATCCTCGGCATGGCCCTCGACGTGTGCGCCGGCGTCCCCCTCGGAGAGCCCCGCTTCGGGCTCTTCCGGATGTGAGCGCCATGTTCGGGACCGTGCTCGTGGCGAACCGGGGGGAGATCGCCTGCCGGATCGTCGCGACCCTCCGGAAGCTCGGGATCCGCTCGGTGGCGGTGTTCACCGACGCGGACCGCCGCGCGCTCCACGTCGAGCGAGCGGACGTCGCGATCCGCATCGACTCCTACCTGTCCATCGACGCGGTGCTCGACGCCGCGCGCACGGCACGCGCGGACGCGATCCACCCGGGGTACGGGTTCCTCTCCGAGAACGCGGACCTCGCGCGGGCGTGCGAGGCGGCGGGCGTCGTCTTCGTCGGGCCCGGGGTCAAGGCGCTGGAGCTCATGGGCGACAAGATCCGCGCGAAGGAGCACGTGTCGGCCGCGGGGGTGCCGGTGATCCCGGGGTCGTCGTCGACCGGCGCCGCGGACGCGGACCGTGTCGGGTACCCGCTGCTGGTCAAGCCGTCCGCGGGTGGGGGCGGCAAGGGCATGACGGTCGTCGAGCGTGCCGAGGACCTGGCCGACGCCCTCGCCGGCGCCCGTCGGGTGGCCGCCGCGGCGTTCGGGGACGACACCCTGCTGATCGAGCGACTGGTCCGGACCCCGCGGCACATCGAGGTGCAGCTGCTCGCCGACACCGTGGGCAACGTCATCCACCTCGGCGAGCGCGAGTGCTCGCTGCAGCGCCGGCACCAGAAGGTCGTCGAGGAGGCGCCGTCGCCGCTGCTGGACGCCACCACGAGGGAGCGGATCGGCGCGGCCGCGTGCGAGGTGGCGCGGAGCGTCGGCTACGTCGGCGCCGGGACCGTGGAGTTCCTGGTGTCCGACGAGGCGCCGACGGAGTTCTTCTTCATGGAGATGAACACGCGGTTGCAGGTGGAGCACCCGGTCACCGAGCTGGTCACCGGCCTGGACCTGGTGGAGTGGCAGCTGCGGATCGCCGCGGGGGAGCCGTTGGCCGTGCAGCAGGCCGACGTGCGCCTGACCGGTCACGCGATCGAGGCGCGCGTCTACGCCGAGGACCCCCTCCGGGAGTTCCTGCCGAGCACCGGGACCGTGCGCGTGCTCGACGAGCCGACCGGCGAGGGGATCCGCGTCGACAGCTCCCTGTACGCCGGTCTGGAGATCGGGTCCAGCTACGACCCGATGCTGGCCAAGGTGATCGCGTGGGGACCTGACCGGGCCACGGCGCTCGCCCGCCTGGACCGGGCGCTGGCTGGCACCACCGTGCTCGGCGTCCGGACCAACCTCGCGTTCCTGCGGCAGGTGCTGGCCGACCCCGACGTGCGGGCCGGTCGGTTGGAGACCGGGCTGCTCGGACGACTGACTCCTGCGACGGCCGACACCCCGATCCTCGCCGCGGTCCTCGCCCGCCACCCGGCACCCGTCGGCCCCTGGGGGGTGGACGGCTGGCGCCTCGGAGATCCCCGCCCCGTGCGTTACGAGGTCGGAGACGTCGAGGTGGTGGTGCTCGGTCCGCCCGAGGACGCGACCGTGACCGTCGGCGACGACGCGCCCGTCCACGCGGCACTCGAACGCACCGGACCCTCCGCCGTGGCGCTCGAGGTCGACGGCGTGGTGCACCCGCTGCGCCTCGTCTCGGACGGCCCGGTCACCTGGGTCGGCACCTCTGAGCTGCGCTTCCGCAGCCGCGTCGAGCGCCTCGCCGACGAGCTCGCCGCTCTCACCCGCGGCACCCGTCCCGCCGACCCGGAGGTGCGCTCGCCGATGCCCGGCATCGTCGTCTCGGTCGACGTGCGCACCGGCGACCAGGTGGTCGCGGGCCAGAACCTCCTCACCATCGAGGCGATGAAGATGGAGCACCGGGTCGTCGCGCCCAGCGACGGCATCGTCACCCTCACGGTCCGACCGACCGACCGGGTGGCACTCGACCACGTGGTGGCCACCATCACCGGCCACCCCGACGAAGGGACACCGGCATGACCTACGACCTCACCCCCGAGCAGCAGAAGCTCCGCGACGAGGTGCGGGACTTCGCCGACACCGTCGTCGCGCCCGCCGCGTACGAGTACGACACCAAGCGGGAGCTGCCCTACGAGATCCTCGGCCAGATGGGGGAGATGGGGCTGTTCGGCCTGCCGTTCCCCGTCGAGTACGGCGGGCAGGGCCGCGACTACGTGGACCTGTGCCTGGCGGTCGAGCAGCTGGCGCGCGTGGACCAGTCGATCGCCGTGACGCTCGAGGCCGGGGTCGGGCTGGGCGCGATGCCGGTGTGGCGCAGCGGGACCGAGGCGCAGAAGCAGGAGTGGATCCCGATGCTCGCGCGCGGAGAGGCGCTCGCGGCCTTCGGGCTGACGGAGGCCGAGGCCGGGTCCGACGCCGCCGGCACCAAGACCACCGCGCGCCTCGAGGACGGTCAGTGGGTGATCGACGGGACCAAGCAGTTCATCACCAACTCGGGCTCGAAGATCACGCGGCTCATCACGATCACCGCGGTCACGGGCGAGAGCGTGCGCGAGGACGGCTCGGTGAAGAAGGAGCTCACCGCGATCCTGGTGCCGAGCGGCACGCCGGGCCTCACCGTGCTGCCCGCGTACGACAAGGTCGGCTGGCACACGTCCGACACCCACCCGCTGCGGTTCGACGACGTGCGCGTGCCCGAGGCGAACCTGCTCGGGGAGCGCGGCCGCGGCTTCGCGCAGTTCATCCAGACGCTCGACGAGGGCCGCGTCGCGTTCGCCGCCCTGTGCACCGGGGCTGCGCAGGGCTGCCTCGAGGAGGCCATGCGGTACGCCAAGAGCCGGAACGTGTTCGGCCACCCGATCGGCGACAACCAGCACATCGCGTTCACGATCGCCCGGATGGAGGCTCGCGTGCACTCCGCCCGGCTCGCGTGGCTCGACGCCGCCCGCAGGCTCGTCGCCGGGCAGCCGTTCAAGCTCGAGGCCAGCCTGGCCAAGCTCATCGGCAGCGAGGCGGCGATGGACAACGCCCGGGACGCGACGCAGATCTTCGGCGGGTACGGCGTGATGAACGAGAACCCGGTGGCCCGGCACTACCGCGACTCGAAGATCCTGGAGATCGGGGAGGGCACCACGCAGGTGCAGCTCATGGTGATCGCGCGCGAGCTGGGCTTCTCGACGGGCACCTTCTCGGGGGCGCCTCGATGACGCGCGACGTGGAGCAGCGGGGGCTGTACTACGACGAGCTCGAGCTCGACGTCCGGTACGTGCACCGCCCCGGACGCACGATGACCGAGGCCGACAACGTCCTGTTCTCGACGCTGACCATGAACCCGCAGGCGCTCCACCTCGACGCCGCGTGGTCCGCGGAGCAGCCGTTCGGGCAGCGGCTGGTGAACTCGATGATGACGCTGGCCGTGCTGGTCGGGAGCTCCGTGGCGCAGCTGACCCAGGGGACGATCGTCGCGAACCTCGGGTTCACCGACGTCCGGTTCCCGCACCCGCTGTTCCATGGCGACACGCTCTACTCGTCGACGGTGGTGACGGACAAGCGGCTCTCGTCGTCGCGCCCCGGACAGGGTGTCGTCACGCTCGAGCACACCGGCGTGAACCAGGACGACGTCGTCGTCGCCGTCGCGACACGCTCCGTCCTGTTCTGGTGCCGCCCGTGAGAGGCCCTGCGCTGCTCTTCTGTCCGGCGGACCGTCCCGACCGGTACGAGAAGGCCGCGGCCCGCGCCGACTCCGTGATCCTCGACCTGGAGGACGCGGTCAACCCCGACGCCAAGGCGTCCGCGCGATCCCTGCTCGCCACCGTCCCGCTGGACCCCGCGCGCACGATCGTCCGCGTGAACCCCGCTCCCGACCTCGACGACGACCTGCGCGCGCTGGCGCAGACGCCGTACCGCGCCGTGATGCTGGCCAAGACCTCGTCCGCAGACGACGTCCGCGCGCTCGCGGGCTACGAGGTCGTCGCGCTCATCGAGACCGCGGCCGGCGTGGTCAATGTGGCGTCGATCGCAGCCGAGCCGAACGTCGTCGGGCTCATGTGGGGTGCCGAGGACCTTGTCGCGTCGCTGGGCGGGACGTCCAGCCGGGGACCGTCCGGGGCGTACCGCGACGTGGCGATGCACGCGCGTTCCGCCGTGCTGCTGGCAGCCGGCGCGTTCGGGAAGGCAGCCATCGACGCGGTGCACCTGGACATCGACGACGTCGACGGGCTCGCGGCGGAGGCGGCCGACGCCGCGGCCTGCGGGTTCACCGCCACGGCGTGCATCCACCCGTCGCAGGTCGAGGTGGTCCGGGCCGCCTACCGGCCCGGTGTGGCCGAGGTCGAGCGGGCGCGTGCCGTGCTCGCCGCCGCGATCGGGCAGCACGGGGCGTTCCGGTGGGAGGGGCAGCTGGTCGACGGCCCGGTGCTCAAGCACGCGCAGGAGGTGCTGCGCCGCGCGGTGCACGACTGAGGCGCGTGCACCTGCGGGATGTTCCGCCGCGTCGCGTCACCACGTCATCGCCGATCGACTCGGGACCACCGACCCTGGTACGGGCGATGCTGCTGAGCAGGCTGGAAGGGGACCGGTCGGCGCGTCGATGCCGGGCAGCGAGGCCCGCACACGAGCCGGCCGGGGCCGCGGAGGCGATCATGGCCAGCACGATGAACCCCGTCCGCGCGGAGTCGACCGGCGGCCCGCTGCCGAGGACGGGGGTCCGGCGCTGGGCACCGCTCGCGGGCGTGCTCGTGCTGGCCGCCCTGACCGGGTTGCTGACCGGCCAGGTCGCACCGCTCGGTCCCGTGTCCGCGCTCGGCGCCCTGGTCGTCATGGCGACCGGCGCCGGACTGGGCCTCGTCGGCGGGCTCGTCGTCCGCTCCGCGTGGGTCGTCGTCCCGCTGGCCGTCGTGCACGTCGCTGCGATCGAGATCGCCCGCAGCGACGTGCTGCTCCCCACCGTGCACGACGTCCGGATCGACTCGATGTGGGGCCTGGCTGCGCTCGTCCTCGGCCGAGGGGTCACCGCGCTGCTGCTCGTCCTGCCGATGATCCTCGGCGCACGCGTCGGAGCAGGCAGGACGCGACGGCGGGACGGCAGGCTCGGCACCGCGGTGGTCGGGGTGCTCACTCTCGGGCTGGCCGTCGTCGTGGCGCTGCCCGCCGGCACCCCGCCGGTACGCGACGCCGGCGGCGAGATCGTGCCTGGAAGCATCGCGACGCTCGACACGGTCGCCCTCGGCGGCGATCCCCACACGGTGATGGTCCGGGCCGCCGACCCCGATGCCCCGGTGCTGCTGTACCTGTCCGGCGGTCCCGGGCAGTCCGACCTCGCGCTGGCCCGGGCCCTGTCCGAGCCCTGGGTCGACGACGTGGTGTTCGCGACCTTCGACCAGCGGGGCAACGGCACGTCCTATGCCGCGCTCCTGCCCACCGAGGAGGCCACGCTCGACCGGGCGGTCGCCGACGTCATCGACCTCACCCTGTACCTCCGAGCGCGGTTCGACGAGGACAAGGTCATCCTCATGGGAGAGTCCTGGGGCACGATCCTCGGCGTCCTGGCGGTCGAGCGGCGGCCCGACCTGTTCCACGCCTACCTCGGCAGCGGTCAGATGGTCGACGTCACCGAGACGGACCGGCGGATCTACCGCGACCTCGTCGCGTACGCGGAGCGGACCGACGACCAGGCGGTCGCGGACCTGACCGAGCGGATCGGGGAGCCGCCCTACGCCGACCTGCCCTGGGCGAACGCCGACGTCATGCTCGCCTACGAGTACCTCTACGGGTCGTACATGCCGTCCGAGGGCTACGTGGCACGCGGCGACGCCTCCCGGCTGGACGCGTTCGGTGTCAAGGGCGTCGAGTACACGCTCGTCGACAAGGTGGACGTGCTCCGGGGGTTGATGGACACCTTCGCGGTGATGTACCCGCAGATCCAGGGCCTGGACCTGCGCCGAGAGGTGCCGCGGCTGGAGGTCCCGGTGTTCGTGCTCGACGGGGCTGCGGAGCTGGACGGCCGGCGCGACCTCGCCCTCGAGTGGTACGCGGCGCTGGAGGCGCCGACGAAGCGGCTCGTCACGTTCCAGGACGCCGCGCACGCGGTGGCGTTCGAGCAGGCCGACGCCGTCGACCGGCTGCTGGTGGACGAGGTGCTGCCGCTCGTGGTGGACCGCTGACGAGGTGGTGCCGGGCGCCCGCGCCTACGCGGTCGCGCGCGGAGGCGCCGTCGACTCCCGCTCGATGACGGACGTGGCCAGCTCGAGCCGGCGCGTCGGCGACGACCCGTCGCGCGACATCTCGATCACCATCCGCGTCGCCTCGCGCGCCATCTCGGCGAGTGGCTGCCGCACGGTCGTCAGCTGCGGCGAGACCCACTGACACAGCTCCACGTCGTCGAACCCGACGACGGAGAGGTCCTCCGGGATCTGGATGCCGCGGGCGCGGGCCGTCTGGTAGACGCCGTAGGCCTGCTCGTCCGAGCCGGAGAGGATCGCCGTCGGCGGGTCGGCGAGGTCCAGCAGCTCACGGGACCGGGTGCGCCCACCCTCGACCAGCGAGTCCCCGTGCCGAACGAGCGCGGGGTCGAAGTCGATGCCCGCGTGCTGCAGCGCCGCCCGGTACCCGTCGAGGCGGTCCCGGTGGCAGACCTGCTCGATCGGGCCGGTGATCATCCCGATGCGGCGGTGCCCCAGCGCGATCAGGTGCTCGGTGGCGTCGCGGCCACCCGCCCAGTCGGTCGCCGCGACGGTCGCCAGCGACGGGTCCCCGGTTCCGACAGGGTCGACGAGCACGACCGGCATCCGCAGGCGGGCCAGCTCGTCCCGGCCGGCCGGGAGCAGCTCCGACACGACGAGCACGACGCCGTCGGACCCCCGCTCGGCGAGGTGGTCGAGCCAGTCGGGAGTGCCGACGGGATTCCCGTGCGTCGTGGTGACGACGAGGTCGGCACCCCAGCGCGCGGCCTCGGCCTGTGCTCCTCGCAGGAGCGCAGTCGCCCACTGGGTCTCGAGCCCGCTGATCACGAAGTCGACCAGCCCGCTGCCCTGGCTCTGCCGCTCCCTGCGCTCGTACCCGTGCTCGACGAGGAGCCGCTCGACCTCCCGCCGGGTCGCCACCGAGACGCCCTTCCGGCCGTTGAGGACCTTGGACACCGTCGGCACCGAGACGCCTGCCGCCGCGGCCACGTCCGCGATCGTCACTGCCTTGCCGCTCATCCCGATCCCCGTCCTGTCCTGCCCGCACGTTGACGAGTGCGCGTCCACGACCTATCGTAAGCGCAAACGAAAGTTGCTAGAAACTTTCGCACTCGACGACGAGGGCAGGTGGACGTGGTGGGTCAGGGACGCGGCGTGCAGCTCGTCGAGACACACCCGGCACCAGCGGCCGAGCCGCTGCTGAGGGCCCCGGACGCCCAGGTCTCGATCACCACCCCCACACGCCCGTCCACCGAGGACGAGCAGAACTGGAGAACAGTCATGCGGACGTCAACGACGACGCTACGAGGCCGCCGCATCGCGGTCGCCGCCGCGCTCGGCCTCGCCCTCGTGGGCCTCAGCGCGTGCTCGGGCAGCCCCGACGCAGCAAGCGCGCCCGGCTCGGCCACCTCGGGTGACATCACCTGGTGGGGCTGGACCCCGGACAAGACCAACGCCGACAAGCTCATCGCGGCGTTCAACGAGGAGTACCCCGACATCAACGTCGAGTTCGTCTCGAAGCCGATCGACTCCTACGACTCGGTGCTGAGCCCCGCGATCACCTCGAGCGACGGACCGGACGTCTTCAACCTCGCCCCCGGCTCCGCGAACGGCGGCGTCCAGACCTACGAGGGTGGCGCGATCGACCTCACCTCCGCGGTCGAGGGAGCGCTCGGCAGCGACTGGCGGGACAAGCTCGCACCCGCGGGCGTCGACGGCCTCACGGTCGGCGACAAGCTGGTGGCACTGTCCGCGGGAGCCGTGTACTCGGGCGGCCTCTGGATCAACCAGGGCATCTTCGACCAGTTCGGACTCGCCGCGCCGACCACGCTCGCCGAGTGGAAGGACGTCTGCGCGACGCTCGAGTCGAACGGCCAGGGCTGCTTCGTCCAGGGCGCCGGCCAGTGGGCGTTCGACATGGACACGTTCCAGGCGATCGCGAACAACGTCGACCCGGGCTCGTACATCAAGGCGACCCAGGGTGAGATCGCCTGGACCGATCCGGAGCTCGTGACGGCGATGGACCTGTGGAAGGGCCTCTTCGACGACGGGATCATGCAGGAGGGCGCCGTCGGCCTGCAGCAGTACCCGGACGCCAACAACGCCTTCATGTCGGGCGAGTACGCGATGGTCATGATGGGCACCTGGTACACCCAGTACGCCGTCAAGGACAGCATGGTCGCCGCGATGGAGGCGGCCGGTGTCGGAAGCCCGACGCCCATCACCATGACGCCGATCGAGTTCCCTGACCTGGCGGGCACGGGGCACACCGGATCGATGTTCGGGGACGCCGACTACGGCCTCGCCGTGAGCGCCCGCTCGGACGAGCAGGCAGCAGCGACGACCTTCGCCCTGTGGCTGACGACCAGCACGGTCGGGCAGCAGGCCGTCGCCAACACCCTGAACGACATCCCGGCGCTCAAGGGAATCACCCCGGCGTGGGACACGATCGACCTGGTCGACCCGGCCTCCCAGCGCGACGCGCTGCAGGCCTACACCGAGGCGGCCGGCGCCGCGAGCGAGCCCCGGTTCGCGACGGTGAGCGCCGACCTCAACAGCGCGCTGCGCGACGCCTTGATCGGCGTGGCGTCGGGGTCGATGACCTCCGAGGACGCGCTGGCGATCCCGCAGGGCGTGCAGGAGCAGGAGAAGTGAGCACCCGCACCGCGACGGCCACCCGGCAGGGACGGTCGTAGGCAGCCATGAACGCAGCAACGACGACGCAGCTCCCGTCGGGGAGGCCGGTCTCCACGACCGGCCGCCCCGGCGGGGGCGGGGGCGGGGCTCCCAGGAAGCGTCACATGCAGGCACCCGGGCTTCCGTGGATCCTGCCCGCGGTCGTCCTGGTCGTGGGCCTCGTCTACTTCTCCATCGGGTACACCGGGTACGTCTCCACGCTGGACTGGAACGGCTTCATCCTGAGCACCCCCGAGCACGTGGGGGCGAGCAACTACACCCAGATGGTCGCCGATCCCGTGTTCTGGCGAGCCATCTGGCACACGGCCTACTTCTTCGTCATCACGTTCACGGTGCAGACGCTGCTCGGGTTCGTGTTCGCCGCGCTGCTGCACTCGCGCCTGCGGCTGGGGGCGGTCTACAAGGTCCTCATCTTCGTGCCGACCGTCTTGGCCCCCGCCACCATGGCGCCGGTGTTCCGGCAGGTCTTCGACGCCGACGGCCAGTTCAACTGGCTCCTCGACCACCTCGGGCTGGACGCGCTCGCCAGGCCGTGGCTCGCGGAGCCGGGGACCGCGATGGCCGTCGTGATGGCGATCACGATCTGGCAGTGGACCGGTCTGACGTTCATCCTCTTCTACGCCGCGATGGGGCAGATCGACCCTGAGGTCCTCGAGGCCGCACGGATCGACGGGGCCGGGGCCGTCCGCACCCTGCGCTCGATCGTGTGGCCGATGTGCAAGGGCACGACGGCCGCGCTGGCGATGCTCGGGCTGATCGGCGCGCTCAAGACCTTCGACGTCCCGTACCTGGTCACCAAGGGCGGACCGAACCACGGGACCGAGTTCCTGGGCACGTACATCTACCAGACGATGGTGCAGGAGAAGCACTTCGGCTACGCGGCCGCGATCTCCGTCGCCCTCCTGGTCCTCGCCATCGGCGGAGGCGTGCTCATGAGCATCCGCAACCGCCGCGCCGAAGGGAGATAGCGCCGTGTTCGACACACGCCGTCGCAGCACCCGCATCGTGCTGCAGCTGATCGCCACCGTCCTCGTCCTGCCGTTCCTCGCGCCCCTGGTCGCGATGGTCGCGGGGTCGCTGGCCGGCCGCGGTATCGGCAACTACCAGAAGGTGTTCGCCACGGGGGTCGTCGGGACGTACTTCCGGAACAGCATCCTCATCGCGGCCGCAACGATCGCCATCGTCTACGTCTGCACCATGCTCGCCGCGTTCGGCTTCGCCAAGCTGCGGATCGCGGGCAAGGAGATCTGGTTCTGGATCCTCGTCGCCGCTCTGACCATGCCGGAGGCCGTGCTGCTCACGCCGCTGTTCGTCACCGCCTCGACGTTCGACATGTACAACGAGCTCATCGCGGTGATCCTGCCTCTGGCGGCGTTGCAGGTGCCCTTCACCGTCCTGCTGGCGCGCAACTTCCTGGCGGGCGTGCCCAACGAGCTCATGGAGGCCGCCCGCGTCGACGGCGCGAACATCCGGCAGGTGTTCTGGAGCATCGTGCTCCCGCTGACCCGTCCGATCGCCGCCGCGATCGTGGTGCTCACGCTCATCAACGCGTGGAACGCCTACCTGCTGCCGATGCTGATGCTCAACGACCCGGACAAGCAGGTGGTCACCCTGCTGCCGTCGTTCTTCACGAGCCAGTACACGAACGACCAGACGGGCGTGCTCGCCGCCGCGGTGATCACCGCCGTGCCCGTGATCGTGGCGTACCTGCTCCTGCAGAAGTACTTCGAGCGCGGCCTGGCGGCGGGGGCCCTGAAGTGAACGGACCCGGACCGACAGACACCCCGACCACGGAGGACCTCGCGATGACGCACGGAACCGGACAGCTGGACGGTCG
Source organism: Cellulomonas sp. P1_G12_2 (assembly GCF_056405535.1). Taxonomy (NCBI): domain Bacteria; kingdom Bacillati; phylum Actinomycetota; class Actinomycetes; order Micrococcales; family Cellulomonadaceae; genus Cellulomonas; species Cellulomonas sp. P1_G12_2. The sequence continues at coordinate 1,552,807 of NZ_JBFUBX010000001.1, forward strand.
GCTCGCGGTCGTCACCGCGGGGACGGCCGGGATCGGGCGCGCGGTGGCCGCGCGGTTCGTGGCCGAGGGGGCCGACGTGGTGGTCACGTCGCCGTCCCAGGAGCAGATCGACGACACCGTGGCCGACCTGGGGCCGCGCGTCACGGGCGTCCGAGGCGATGCGAGCAACCTCGCCGACCTCGACGTCCTGGCGGGGCTGCTGCGGGCCGCGGGCCGGCCGGTGGATGTGCTCGTGGCCAACGCCGGCCGCGACGTCGTCCCCACCGACGTCGCGGAGACGTCCGCCGAAGCGTTCGACACCGTCGCCGACCTGAACTTCCGCGGCACGTTCTTCACCGTGCAGAAGGTCGTCCCCCTGATGCGCGACGGCGGCACGATCGTGCTCACGTCGTCGATCGCGGGACACAACGGTGGCCCCGGCCATGCGGTCTACAACGCGACCAAGGCTGCGGTGCGATCGCTCGCCAGGACCGTGACCGCGGAGCTGCGCACGCGGCGCATCCGCGCCAACGCGATCAGTCCGGGTCCGACCGCGACCGCCGGGTTCGCCCAGTTCACCGGGGGCAGCGAGGACGTCGAGCGTGACGTCGTCGCGATGATCCCGGTCGGTCGGGTCGGGCGCCCCGAGGAGGTCGCGGCGGCGGTGCTGTTCCTCGCCTCGGACGAGTCGAGCTACGTCGCCGGCGCCGAGCTGGTGGTCGACGGCGGGATGAGCCAGGTCTGACCGCTGGTCGGTCGCCGCACGACGCCGCCGGGTCCCGGCGGCGCACAGGACAGTCGAGAGGAAGTACGTCTGGTGCACGATCCAGTGAGATTTGCCGTCATCGGGAGCGGTTGGCGCTCCGAGTTCCACCTCCGGGTCGCTCAGGCGGCCCCGGACCGGCTGCAGGTGGTGGGTGTCGTCACGCAGTCGGCGGCCGAGGGGGAGCGCATCACGGCGCGGTGGGGTGTACCCAGTGTGCAGAGCATCTCCGACGTGCTGGCGCTCGAGCCGGAGTTCGTCGTGGCAGCCGTGTCGTGGCCGGCGATGCCGGACGTGGTGCGCGAGCTCGTCGCCGCCGGGGTGGACGTCCTGGCGGAGACGCCGCCGGCCCCCGACCTGGAGGGTCTGCGCTCGCTGTGGCAGGACGTCGGCGAGTCCGGGCTGGTGCAGGTGGGGGAGCAGTACGCGCTCATGCCCGGCCACGCGTCCCGGCTCGCCGTCGTGCGAGAGGGGGTGATCGGCGCCGCGACGTCGGTGGAGATCGCCTCCACGCACCTCTACCACGCGGTCTCGCTGGTGCGGGCGTTCCTGGACGTCGACATGGACGACACGACGGTCACGGCACGCACGTTCCAGGCGCCGCTGGTGGACCCGCTGACCTTCGACGGCTGGGTCACCGATCCGCAGCCTTCGCCCCGGACCACGACGATCGCGACGCTGGACTTCGGCGACGGGCGTATGGGCCTGTACGACTTCGTCGACAACCAGTGGTGGAACCCGCTGCGCAGCCGCCGGATCGTCGTGCGTGGCTCTCTCGGCGAGATCGTCGACGACACCGTCACACGGCTCACCCCGGCCGGGCCGGTCACCTCGCCGATCGTCTACCGCCGCACCGGTGTGGACATGAACCTCGAGGGCAACGACGTCGTGCACGCCTCGTTCGACGGACGCGTCGTCTACACGAACCCCTGGGTCGGCACCCGGCTCTCCGAGGACGACATCGCGGTCGCCAGCCACCTGGCGGCGATGGGTCGATGGGTCCGGGGTGAGGGGTCCGCGCCCTACCCGCTCGCGCAAGCCTGCCAGGACCACGCGCTGGGCCTGGCCATCGAAGAGTCCGCACGTACCGGCGCGGACGTCCGCGTCGCCAAGGAGGTCTGGGTCTGATGCCGCTCGTCACGATCGAGGTCGCGGACACCGTCCCGGCCGCCACGCGGCGGGCCTACGCCGACGCCGTCAACGCCGGGCTCGTCGAGGGTCTGGGCATGGACGTCGAGGACCGGTTCCAGGTGATCCACCCGCTGCCGGCCGACGGCATCATCGCCGACCCCCACTACCTCGGGGGCGAGCGCCGCGACGTCGTCTACATCCGCATCCTCATGGTCCGCATGTACGGCGTCGCGCAGAAGCGGGCCATGTACGAGGCCGTCGCCAGGCACCTCGAGGCGGAGGGCGTCCGGCCGGACGACGTGTTCATCGCCGTGACGGAGAACCAGCTCGAGGACTGGTACCCGGGCGCGCGCGGGGCCCGCGAGAGCCACTGACGACGAGATCGGACGAGAGACGATGACGACTCAGGTGCAGGACGCGACGGACCGTGCCGTGGCGCTGCTCGCGGGGATGACGCTCGAGGAGAAGCTGGCGCAGCTCGTCGGTGTCTGGGTCGATGCCGGCTCGGGCGAGGGCGTCGCGCCGATGCAGGCGGCGATGGTCGACGACTCCCCGCCGTTCGAGGAGTTCGCCCGTCACGGCATCGGGCAGATCACGCGGTTCTACGGCACGGCACCCGTGGAGCCCGTTGCTGCCGCGCGATCGCTGCGCGAGCGGCAGCGCTGGCTCGTCGAGCACACACGGACCGGCATCCCCGCGGTCGTGCACGAGGAGTGCCTGACGGGGTTGGCGGCGTGGCGGGCCACGACGTTCCCGGCTCCCCTCATGTGGGGGGCGTCGTTCGACCCCGACCTCGTGCGCGAGATGGGACGAGCGATCGGGGCGTCCATGCGGTCGCTCGGCGTCCATCAGGGGCTCGCCCCGGTACTCGACGTCGTTCGCGACGCGCGCTGGGGTCGCGTCGAGGAGTGCATCGGTGAGGACCCCTATCTCGTCGGGTCGGTGGCGACCGGCTACGTCCAGGGCCTGCAGGACGCGGGAGTCGTCGCGACGCTCAAGCACTTCGTCGGGTACTCGGCATCCCGCGCCGGCCGCAACCTGGCCCCGGTGCACGCCGGTCCCCGCGAGGTCGCCGACGTCCTGCTGCCGCCGTTCGAGATGGCGGTCCTGGACGGCGGCGCCCGATCGGTCATGCACTCGTACGCCGAGGTCGACGGCCTGCCCGCCGCCGCCGACTCGGCCCTGCTGACAGGCATCCTGCGGGAGCGCTGGGGGTTCGACGGCGTCGTGGTCGCCGACTACTTCGGTGTGGCGTTCCTCCAGTCTCTCCACGGCGTGGCGGCCGATCTCGGGGACGCGGCCGCGCAGGCACTGACCGCTGGCGTCGACGTCGAGCTGCCCACGGGCAATGCCTACCTCGCGCCGCTGGAGGTCGCCGTGCGCGCCGGAGTCGTCGACGAGGCCCTCGTCGACCGCGCCGTCGTGCGCGTGCTGCGGCAGAAGGCCGAGCTCGGGCTCCTCGACTCGCGGTTCGACGAGCCGGAGCCCGACCCGGGGACCCTCGACCCGGTCGAGCACCGCGCGCTCGCCGCACGGATCGCCCAGGAGGGCGTGATCCTGCTCTCGAACGACGGCACGCTCCCGCTTGCGCCGACCGCCCGCCTGGCGGTGATCGGCCCGAACGCCGACCGTGCGACGGCACTGTTCGGCTGCTACTCGTTCGCCAACCACGTCCTGGTCCATCACCCCGAGGTGCAGCTCGGCATCGACGTGCCTACCGTCCTGGACGCCCTGCGCACCGAGCGGCCGAGCACCCACGTCGTGTTCGCCGAGGGGTGCACGGTGGACGGACCCGACCGCACGGGCATCCCGGACGCCGTGGCGGCTGCGCGCGACGCGGACGTCGCCGTCGTGGTGGTGGGCGACCGTGCGGGGCTCTTCGGGCGTGGCACGTCGGGAGAGGGCTGCGACGCGGACGACCTCGAGCTGCCCGGCGTGCAGCGAGAGCTGGTCGAGGCCGTGCTGCAGACTGGTACGCCCGTCGTCCTCGTGCTGGTGACCGGTCGCCCGTACGCCGTGGGGTGGGCCCTCGACTCCTGCGCGGCCGTGGTGCAGGCCTTCTTCCCGGGCGAGGAGGGCGGGGCGGCCATCGCGGGCGTCCTCAGCGGGCGGGTCAACCCGTCGGGTCGGCTTCCGGTCAGCATCCCGCGCTCGGGCGACACCCAGCCGTACTCCTACCTGCACCCGCCGCTGGGCGCCTTGTCGTCGGTCTCGAACCTCGACCCCACGCCCGCCCGCCCGTTCGGTTTCGGCCTCTCGTACACCACGTTCGTGCACCAGGACCTGACGGTCGCGGCGCCTGTCGCCACCGACGGCATGATCGAGGTCAGCGTCCGCGTGACCAACACCGGTGACCGGGCGGGTGCGGATGTCGTCCAGCTCTACGGCCACGACCCCGTCGCGTCGATCACGCGACCGGTCGCGCAGCTGCTGGGGTACGCGCGGCTCGAGCTGGATCCGGGCGAGACGGCGGTGGTCCGGCTCTCGGTGCCCACGCAGCGGCTGGCGTTCAGCGGGCGTGACCTGGTCCGGGCCGTCGAGCCCGGGGTCGTCGAGCTGTGGGTCGGCGCGTCGTGCGAGGTGCGCGAGACCGAGGCGGCGGTCGAGCTCACCGGCGACGTGCACCGGGTCACCACGGCGGACCCACGGCAGGTGCGCGTCCGCATCGACCGCCGGTGATCGCGCGGGCCCCGGCGCTCCGGTCGGTGCGCACGTGAGGGCCACCATCAATGACGTCGCGCGGCAGTCCGGTGTCTCGATCACGACGGTCTCGCGGGTGCTCAACGACCGCGCGGGGGTGTCCACGTCGACCGCGGTCCGGGTGCGTCAGGTGATGCGGCGTCTCGAGTTCGAGCCGAGCCTCGCCGCGAGGTCCCTGCGTTCCGCCCGTGCCGGCGTCGTCGGGCTGCTGGTCGCGGAGTTCGACTCCTTCAGCTGCGAGATCCTTCAGGGCGCCTCCGCGGCGTTGGCCACCACGGAGTACGGGTTGCTCGCCCTCACCAGCCGGCCACGGTCGCCATTCGTGCCTGGCTGGGAGCAGCGGGGAATCTCCGCGCTGGGGAGCACGCTGATCGACGGCCTGATCATCGTCGCGCCGACGATGCCCGACCCGCGACGCCACATCCCGGTGGTGGCCATCGAGCACCACGCGCGGCCCGAGGGCATGGCGACGGTCGACTCCGACAGCTTCGCCGGGGCGGTCCGCGCCACGAGACATCTCGTTGCGCTCGGCCACGAGCGCGTCGGGTTCCTGGGCGGGAGCCCCGAGGTCGCGTCGTCGCGGCTGCGCGAGGCGGGCTTCCGGTCCGCGATGGCCGGCGCGGGGATCGAGGTCGATCCTCGGCTGGTGGCGGTCGGCGGGTTCCGACGGGAGCTGGCCGTCGGACCGGCGATCCGGATGCTGTCCGCGCGACGACCACCGACCGCCATCTTCGCAGCCAACGACCTGTCGGCGCTCGGAGTGATGGACGCGGCGGCCCGCCTCGGGGTCCGCGTCCCCGACGAGCTCTCCGTCGTCGGTTACGACGACATCCCGGAAGCGGGCCAGACACACCCTCCGCTCACGACAGTGAGCCAGCCCCTGCGCCGGATGGGCGCCGAGGCGGTCCTGCTCCTGCTGCGTCTCCTCGGCGCCGATCCGCCGACGATCGGTCACGTGCACCTGCCGACGGAGCTGGTCGCGCGCGGGTCGAGCGCGCCGCCGCGGCCCGCTGCTCCCGAGGCGGAGCGGCTCAGCCGGCGTCGGCCGGCATGACGACCTCGACTCCTGCGGACTCCAGCGCGGCTGCGAGGTCCTGCGGCGGGGGAGCGTCGGTCACCAGGTAGTCCGCGCGGCCCAGCTCGGCGATCTGCGCGAACAGCCGGCGGCCGAACTTGCTGGAGTCGGCGAGGACGGCGACCTTGGCGGACCGGTCCATCATCGCGCTCATCATCGCGGCCTCGCCGAGGTTGCTGGTGGAGTAGCCCGCGTCGGCGCTGACCGCCCCGACGCCGATGAGCGCGAGATCGCAGCGGATGTCGCGGTCCGCGCCGCTCTCGGTGGGGAACGCGACGGCGCCGATGGTGCCCTGCGCGCTCAGCCGGACGACGCCACCGAACACGTAGAGGTCGCGGAACGCGAGCGGGTTGATCTCGGTCGGCATGCGCAGCGAGTTGGTCGCGACCGTGAGATCCCGGTGCTCGGAGAGGTGGCGCGCGACCGCCAGCGTCGTCGTGCCGGCATTGATCATGAGCGCGGCCCCGTCGCGCACCAGGCCCGCGGCCAGCGCGCCGATCTGGTCCTTCGCCGACGTCTGCAGGCGCAGGCGGACATCCACGCCGGTGTCCGGGCGGGGGACGGCCTGCGGGCTGATCGCGCCGCCGTGCGTGCGGATGAGGACACCGTCGGCGTCGAGGGCGTCGAGGTCGCGCCGGATGGTGTCGGCGGAGACGTCGAACCGCTCGGCGAGGTTGGCGACGGTCACCTGTCCCTGCTCGGCGACGTACGCCGCGAGGTCGGCCTTGCGGCCCGCGGGGAGGCGCCGTGACGTGCCGTCGGTGGTCGCTGACATGGGAGTACTGAAGCACACGTTTGCGGGTTTGTGCGAGAACTCGCAGGCCCGCACGAGCGGGGTACAGGCGTCCTCTATCAGACGTCTGCCCAGTTCAGATGCGAACCAGCAGGTAGATCTCGTGCCGAGGCACGCTCGGCCCTCAGGTCACGGAGTGGTTGCGAGTCGCAAGCACGGCTTGACGACGCAGATCCACGGGTCTACGTTGGCGGAAACACGCAGAAGTGCGCAGACAGTCGCACGAAGCGGCAGATTCCGAGGATGGGGAGAGTCATGAGCAAGGGCGCTCACGTTGGACGCTTCATTGCACTCACCGGTGTTACGGCACTCGCGCTCGCGGCCTGCTCAGGGGGCGGCGGGTCCAGCTCGGACGGCGACGGCGACTCGGGGGGTGACGTCACTCTCGAGTTCTCGCAGTGGTGGGAGCCCGAGCTCCCCGACGGCGCCTTCCGCGAGCTGATGGACAAGTTCGAGGCCGAGAACCCCGGCATCACGGTCGACCTGCTGTCAGGCCCGTACGCCTCCACCAAGGAGCAGGTGGTCGCGGGCGCGGCCGCCGGCACCATGTCGGACGTCGTCGGCCTCGACGGCGCGTGGGTCAGCGACTTCGCCGACCAGGGCGCGATCACCGACCTGTCCGCGGTCATGTCGGAGGCGGGCTACGACGAGTCGCAGCTGGCCAGCCAGGTCCAGGTCGACGGCAAGACGTACATGATCCCGGTGGTGAACTTCGTCTATCCGATGTTCACCAACGACGACCTGCTGGCCCAGGCCGGCGTGACGGCACCGCCCACCAACCGCTCGGAGTTCGCGGACGCCGCGGCCAAGGTCACCAGCGGCGAAGCCCACGGATGGGTGCTCCCGCTCTCGCTCGAGGCTCCCAACGGGATCCAGAACGACGTCATGTCGTGGGTGTGGGCGTCCGGCGGCTCGATGCTCAAGGACGGCCAGCCCGCACTCACGGACAACGAGGACGTCACCAGCGCCACGGACTACATCCAGGACCTGTGGGACGCCGGCGTCATCGCCCCCGGCTCCTTCACCATGAAGGAGCAGGACAAGGTCGAGGAGTTCAGCAACGGCCGGGTCGGCATGATGATCGACTCGCTCGCCCACGTGAACCTGATCCGCGAGTCCAACCCGGACCTGAACTTCAGCATCTCGGCGATCCCGGCCGAGGACGGGTACACCGGCGAGCGCGGCATCCCCTACGCCTCGTGGGGCATCGGCATCGCCGAGAACTCGGAGCACAAGGCCGAGGCGTTCAAGCTCGTCGAGTTCCTCATGAGCGAGGAGACCAACAGCGAGCTGTCGTCGATCGCCAACGCGTTCCCCGGCAACACGACCTCCGTCCCCGACTTCGTCGAGGAGGACGAGCTGTTCGGCACCGCGTTCGAGATCTACCAGTCGGGCTTCCCGGCCAACGAGTTCACCGGCCTGCCCGTGGCCGAGCAGCTCATGCGCGACTTCGGCGAGGAGTTCCAGAAGGCGCTCGACGGCCAGCAGTCGATGCAGGACGCGCTTGCCGCGGCCCAGACCAAGTGGGAAGAGGAGTTCTAGGCCACCAGCCCGGAACACCCGGGCCGCGCCGGACACGCCTCCGGCGCGGCCCACCCCCTCAGGGAGAGAGCCCCGTGTCCATGTCACAGACCACCAGCCCCGAAGCGGAGGCCCGGCCCACCAAGGCCGCCCCGCCCCCGGGTGCAGACTCCGCCCGGACGCGCACCATCGGCCGGATCAAGCGCACGCTGACGCCCTACGGATTCCTCAGCCCCACCGGCGTCCTCCTGATCATCCTGATGGTCACGCCGATCATCATGGTCGTCAGCTACTCGCTGCTCGACCGGGTGATCACCAACAAGAACCCCGCGTTCGTCGGCTTCGAGAACTACGTCGAGGTGCTCACCGACCCGGTGTTCTTCACCGCGGTGCGCAACACGCTCGTGTTCACCATCTCGTCGGTGGTCGTGCACTTCGTGATCGGCCTGGCGTTCGCCCTGCTGCTGAACTCGCCCCTGCTGGGCAACCGGAGCAAGGCGTTCTTCCGGGTGCTCTACATCCTCCCGTGGCTGTTCACGGTGGCGATCGTGGCGGTGCTGTGGCGGCTGCTGCTCAGCCCGAACGGGGTCATCAACTACCTGCTCGGCACCACCGGGATCACCGACGGCAACACCGAGTGGCTGGCCAACCCGTCGACCGCGCTGGCGGCCGTCACGTTCATCAACATCTGGTCGGGCTACCCGTTCTTCATGATCTCGCTGCTGGCCGGCCTGCAGGGCATTCCCCGCGACCTGTACGAGGCGGCGAAGGTCGACGGCGCGGGCGCACTGGCGCAGTTCCGCAACGTCACGCTCCCGCAGCTGAAGCCGATCATCATCTCGATGGCGCTCCTGGACTTCATCTGGACGACGCAGCAGTTCGCGCTCATCTGGATGACGACCGGTGGAGGACCCATCAACTCCACCGAGGTGCTCTCCACGTTCACGTACAAGCTCGCGTTCACCGAGTACGAGTTCTCCGTCGCCTCCGCGTCCGCGGTCCTCGTGCTCCTCATGTCGATGGTTCTCGCGTTCTTCTACGTGCGGCACCAGAAGGCGAGGGACTGAGATGACCACGCTGGCCACCCCGGCGGTCACCGCGGAGCGCCCCGCGCTGCGCACACCGCCCAAGCACACCGGCAAGAAGGTGGCGATCGTCGCCGCCCTGGTCCTCGGCGCCTGCTTCTCGGCGCTGCCCGTGGTGTGGATGCTCTCCAGCTCGTTCAAGTCGAACCCGGAGATCTTCGAGTTCCCGCCGCGCCTGATCACGCCCGGCTTCTCGTTCGACGCGTACACGACGATCCTCACCGACCCGACCAAGCTGCGGTTCTTCTTCAACAGCTACGTCATCGCGCTCGCGGTGACCGCCCTGTCGCTGATCGTCGCGGTACACGCGGCGTACGCGTTCAGCCGGTACGAGTTCTGGGGCAAGAAGACCATCAACGTGGTCGTCGTCTCCGTCCAGGCCGTCCCGCCCATCACGTTGCTGATCCCGTACTTCGGGCTCGTCGTGGCGCTCAAGCTCTACAACACCTACCAGGGCCTGATCCTCACCTACATGGTGTTCACGCTGCCTTACGCGATCATCATGATGACGGGCTATTTCAACACGCTCCCCAAGGAATTGGACGAGGCCGTCAAGGTGGACGGGGCCGGTCCGCTGACCGCATTGTGGCGCATTCTCATGCCCATCTCGGTGCCCGGTCTGGTGTCGGTCGGCGTGTACACGTTCATGATCTGCTGGAACGAGTTCCTGTTCGCGCTCACGCTGACCAGGACCGAAGACATGCGCACGGTTCCCATCGGCATCCAGCTCCTCATGGGCCAGCACTCGTACGAATGGAACGAGATGATGGCGATGAGCATTCTCGGGTGCATTCCCGTGCTGCTCCTCTTCCTCTTCTTCCAGCGCTACTTCATCGGGGGGATGACCGCCGGCGCYGTGAAGATCTAGTACCCCCCAATCCTCAGAAACACACACACAGGAAAGTTGACACACCATGTTGATGAACGGCCGAGACCTGCTCGCGGTGGCGAACGAGAATTACTTCGCCATCCCCGCCTTCAACATCAGCGACTACGCGATGGGCAAGGGGATCTTCGAGATCTCCGAGAAGCTGAACGCCCCGCTGATCGTGGCGATCCACCCCGACGAGGTCTCGCACATCGGTGGTGACGCGCTCGCCGCGCTCATCCAGCGCGCGCACCGGTCGTCGGTGCCGGTCGCGATCCACTGGGACCACGGCGGCACCTACGAGCAGGTGCTCCTGGCGATCCAGCTCGGGTTCACGTCGGCCATGATCGACGCGTCGATGCAGCCGTTCGAGGACAACGTCGCGATCACCAAGAAGGTCGTCGACACCGCGCACGCGGTCGGCCTGTCGGTCGAGGGCGAGCTGGGCACCATCGGCAAGCTCGACGAGCAGGCGGAGGACGGCGTGCTCGTCGACCAGATCGCGTTCACCGACCCCGCCGAGGCCGTCGAGTACGTCCAGCGCACCGGCGTGGACAGCCTCGCGATCGCCATCGGCACCGCGCACGGCCTGTACCCGAAGCACGTGACCCCCCAGCTGAAGCTCGACCTGCTGCAGGAGATCAAGGCGCTCCTGCCCATCCCGCTGGTGCTGCACGGCGGCTCGGGCAACCCGGACGACGAGATCGGTCAGTCGGTCAAGCTCGGGGTCAACAAGATCAACATCTCGAGCGACATCAAGGTGGCGTACCACGACAAGATGCGGGAGGTCCTGGCGGACACCTCGCTGCGTGAGCCCAACTCGATCCAGCCGCCGTGCATCGCCGCGATGCAGGAGGTCGCCGCGCAGAAGATCCACCTGTTCGACGCGGCCGGCAAGGCCGACCTGTACTGATCACCCGCACGACCACGACACGAGGAGCAGGCGACCGATGAGCACGAGGTTCGTGCTGGGCATGGGCGGCACGGTGGACTACGAGATCCGCTGGGACGCGGCCGTGCTGGAGCAGCTGGCCGCGGAGCACCGGATCGGTCCTGAGGACCTCGACCTGGCGGCCCCGGTCGAGTCGGTGCGCGACCTCGTGCGGAGCCTGCTCGCATTCGTCCGCGACGGTGTCGGGGGAGAGCGGTTCGTCGCCTCCTCCGACATCGTCGAGGAGCTCGCCGCGCGCTTCACCAAGGAGGTCACGCTCGGGGGGACGTGCGTGCGGGCGGCGATCGCGATGGATGTGCTCGGGGTGCCGAGCACGATGCACCTGGTCTCGATCGACGACAACGTCCGTCGGCTGCTGCCCGCGTCGGTCGACTACGTGTCGAGCGCCGAGCGCGACTCCCTCGACCCGCACCTGATCGTGCAGTACCCCGCCGGGGCGCGGGTGCGGGTGGGTGACGCCGAGCTGGTGGCCCCGCACCCCAACCGGATCATCTACGCCAACGACCCGCCACACCGCGAGCTGCGCATCGCCGCCGACCTGCCGGAGGCGCTGCGCACGGCGGACGTCTTCCTGCTCTCGTCCTTCAACGTCATCCAGGACCCGGCCACCCTGGAGTCCCGCCTGACGCAGGTGCGCGAGGCCATGCGCGTGCTCCCGCCGGACGCCCTCGTCGTGTTCGAGGACGCGGGCTACCACGTACCGGCGCTGAGCCGGCGGGTCCGCGACGAGATGGTGTGGGCCGCCGACGTCTACAGCCTGAACGAGGACGAGATGCAGGCCTACCTCGGCCGCCCGGTGGACCTGCTCGACGCGCCCACGGTGGCGAAGGCCGTGGAGGAGCTGCACGCGCTCGTCCCCGCGCCGACGCTCGTGGTGCACACCAAGTACTGGGCGCTCGCGGTCGGGCAGCGGGCGGTCGCGCTGCGTCCGGCCCTCGTCGGGGGGATCACGATGGCCAGCACCCGGTACCGGCTGGGGGACGGGTTCACCGCGGACGACTACGCCGCCACGCGCGCCATGACCGCACCGGCGGTGGGGCAGCGGGTCGCCGCCGAGGTGGCGGACCTGCTGGGCGCCGACGCGTGCGTGGTGCCCGCGCTCGACCTGAGCGACGTCGCGGCGCCGACGACGATCGGGCTCGGCGACTCGTTCGTCGGCGGCTTCCTCGCAGCGCTGGACCGGCGATGACCGCCTGGGCCGAGCTGACCGACGACGGCCGGATCTCCCAGCCGGAGGCGCTCGCGAGCGTCGAGGTGCGGGGTGGCGTGATCGCCGTGCGGCTGGCCGGAGGCCTCGCGTTCGACGTCCTGCCGGACCGTGGCCTCGACCTCGGTGCCACGTGGTGGGGTTCGACGCCGGTCGCGTGGCGCTCCCCGAACCCCGTCGACCCGGGCCCGGGGAGGGACTGGGAGTCGCGCTTCCTCGGCGGGCTGCTCGCCACGTGCGGTCCCGACAACATCGGCGAGCCGCGCGGGTCGTCGGGCCAGCACGGCACCCACCACCTCACTCCTGCGACCGACGTGCACTGGTCGCGGGAGCGGCTGGGGGACGCCTGGCAGGTGTGCGTGACGGGCACGGTCGCGCACACCTCGCTGGGTGGTCCACGCATCCTGGTCGAGCGGTCGATCCTGGCGACGACCGGTGTCCCGGCGGTCGAGGTCAGCGACGTCGTCCGCAACGTCGGGGACGAGCCGGTCGGCGTCCCGCTGCTCTACCACGTCAACCTCGGCGCGCCGCTCCTGCGCCCCGGTGCGCGCCTGCACGTCGACGCGGACGAGTGGGTGGTCCGCGAACCGCTCCCGGAGGGTCGGCACCCGCTGGTCACCCCGGAGCCGGCGCCCGGTCTCGCGCCCGTGGTCGCCGAGCACCTCGGCGTGCGGGGCGCGCGTGCGACGCTCGTCGGCGACGAGGAGCTCCCCGACGTCGTCGTCACCTGGACCGGCGCGACACTGCCCCGGCTGTGCACCTGGAGCTGGCCCGCCCGTGGCGCGTACGTGCTCGGCGTCGAGCCCACCAACGCGCCCCTGTTCGGCCCGGCGCGGGACCAGCCGCACGCCGGCGCCCCCGTGCTCGAGCCCGGCGCGACCTGGCGCACGGGTGTCCGCATCGCGATCGAAGGGCTCTGATGAAGCCGCTCTACCTGCCCGCCAACCAGCCTGCCGACCGGTTCTACGCCGGGGGACGTCAGATCGCCCAGTTCCGCGGCGCCGGACCGGCGGCCAGCCACGAGCCCGAGGACTGGGTGGGATCGGCGACCTGCGTGTTCGGGCAGGAACCGGTCGGCCTGACCGTGCTCCCCGACGGCCGGCTGCTCCGCGACGCGGTCGACGCCGACCCGGTGGACTGGCTGGGCGCCGAGCACGTCGCCGCGTTCGGCTCCGACCCGGCCCTGCTGGTCAAGCTGCTCGACGCCGGTCAGCGTCTGCCGGTGCACGCGCACCCGGACGTCCCGTTCGCCGCCGAGCACCTCGGGCTCGCGCACGGCAAGACCGAGGCGTGGGTGGTGCTCGAGCCCGCCCGCGTGCACCTGGGGTTCACGCGGGACGTCGGCGTCGACGAGCTGGCCGGCTGGGTGCGGACGCAGGACACCGACGCGATGCTCGACGCGATGCACGTGCTCGACCTCGACGCCGGCGACGCGGTGCTGGTCCCCGCCGGCCTCCCGCACGCGATCGGCGAGGGTGCGTTCGTCGTCGAGCTCCAGGAGCCGACCGACCTGTCGATCCTGCTGGAGTGGTCCGGGTTCGAGATCGACGGGGCCGCCGACGGGCACCTCGGGCTGGGGTTCGACGTCGCGCTCGCGGCGGTGGACCGGCGCGGTTGGACCGCCGACGAGATCGCCCGGCTGCGGGGCGCGACCGCGGCGTCGTCGGGGGACCTGCTCCCGGAGGCGTCGGCGTTCTTCCGGGTGGAGCGGTGGACCGGTGCGCGTGCGCTCGACGCCGGTCTCGCGGTGCTCGTCGTCGTCGCGGGCGACGGAGTCGTCGTGGCGGGTGGGGAGTCGTCGCCGCTGCGGTCCGGTCAGACGGTCCTGCTCCCCGCCGCCGTCGGGCCGGTCGCGCTCGAGGGCGGCGATCTCCAGGTGGTCGTCTGCCGCCCGCCGCGGCCCTGACCTGCGAGTTCACCGACTCGCGTTGCACTCTCACCCGTTCGGTCGAACGATGGGCGGCACGGGGGATGCTCCGGCCGACGTCAAGGTGAACAGCGAAGTTCGACCGAGGGACGGCAGAGATGCTCAGCTCACGACGCACATGGATGGGAGCCGGCGGCGCCGCGGTGCTTGCGGCCGGGCTGGTGACGGGCGGGGTCGCGACGGGCGGTGACGGCGTCGACCGCGGACGCGGCAACGACCGCGTGGTGGCCAAGAACGTGATCTTCATGGTCGGCGACGGCCTGAGCATCGCGGCGAGGGAGGCCACGCGGCTCGCGACCGTCGGTCAGGACGGCCAGCTGGAGATGGACTCGCTGCGGTACGCGGGGTGGACGCACACCGACTCGGCGGACCCGGAGGAGGCGGTCACCGACTCCGCCGCCGGTGCGACGGCGTTCGCCGCGGGCGTGCGCACGTACAACGGGGCCGTGTCCGTGGATGTCGACGGCACCCCGGTGAAGACGCTGCTCGAGTACGCGAACGATCTGCGCAAGTCGACGGGACTGGTGTCGACGGCGCAGGTGACGGACGCCACACCCGCCGCGTTCGGCTCGCACGTGCCCGACCGCGGCGACCAGAGCGAGATCGCGCGCCAGTTCATCGAGGTCACGCAGCCGGACGTCATCCTCGGCGGCGGCGAGGACTGGTGGTACCCCGTGGGCGATCCGGGGGCCTACCCGGACGACCCGGCGGACCCGCGTCCGGAGGTGAGCAAGAGCACCATCGGCAACCTGGTCGAGCTGGCCGAGGGTGCCGGCTACGACTACGTCAGCACCCCTGCGGAGCTCGCGGCGACGGACTCCGAGAAGATCCTCGGGCTGTTCGCCAACGAGGAGATGTTCGAGCAGTTCCCCGAGGGGCAGGGCGACGAGTACGCGCCGGTGGTGCCGCTGACGGACATGACGGCGAAGGCCCTCGAGGTGCTCTCCCAGGACCGGCGGGGCTTCTTCCTCCTGGTCGAGGAGGAGGCCATCGACGAGATGGAGCACGCCAACAACGCCGCGCTCACCCTGAAGGCCGGTCAGGCCCTCGACGCCACGGTGGCCCTGGTCCGGCAGTTCGCCGCGTCGCACCCCGGCACCCTGGTCGTCGTGGTCGGTGACCACGAGACCGGTGGGCTGGCCATCGAGAACGTCTCGTCGAGCGACGAGTCGGGCGACCCGACGAGCACCGTCCCCGGCGTCCTGCAGAGTCTCGAGGACGGGCCGTTCCCGATCGCGAACAGCGACCTGCAGTTCACGATCGACTGGACGACGAGCGGGCACACGGGCGCCGCGACGCCGCTGACCGCCGAGGGGCCGGGGGCCGAGCGGCTGGCGCGGTCGCAGGACAACACCGACGTGTTCACGGTGGTCCTGGACGCGATGCGCGGCCGGCGCTGACGCACGACGAGGGCGGCTGTGCAGACGTGCAGCCGCCCTCGTCGTCCGTGCTCAGGACTGGAGGAACTCCAGCAGGTCCGCGTTGATCGTCGCGGCCTCGGTGGTCGGCATACCGTGCGGGAACCCGGGATAGGTCTTCAGGGTGCCGTTCTGCAGCAGCTGCGCTGAGAGCGGTGCGGAGTCGGCGTAGGGGACCACCTGGTCGTCGTCGCCGTGCATGACGAGCACGGGGACGGTGATCTTCTTCAGGTCCTCGGTGAAGTCGGTCTGCGAGAACGCGACGATGCCGTCGTAGTGCGCCTTGGCGCCGCCCATCATCCCCTGGCGCCACCAGTTCTCGATGATCGCCTCGGACGGGTCGCGGCCGGGCCGGTTGAAGCCGTAGAACTCGGTGGCGGCCAGGGCCCGGTAGAAGTTCGACCGGTTGGTGGCCACCTGCTCCTGCAGCCCGTCGAACACGGCCTTCGGCAGGCCACCGGGGTTGGCGTCGGTCTGGACCATGATCGGCGGCACCGCGCTGATCAGGACCGCCTTGGCGACGCGGCTCTCGCCGTGCCGGGCGATGTAGTGCACGACCTCGCCGCCGCCGGTGGAGTGGCCGATGTGGACGGCGTCGTGCAGGTCGAGGTGCTCGGTCAGGGCGGCCAGGTCGTCGGCGTAGTGGTCCATGTCGTGGCCGTCGCTCGTCTGCGTGGACCGGCCGTGGCCGCGGCGGTCGTGCGCGATGACGCGGTAGCCGTGCTGGAGGAAGAACAGCAGCTGGGTGTCCCAGTCGTCGGCCGAGAGCGGCCAGCCGTGGCTGAAGACGAGCGGCTGTCCTGACCCCCAGTCCTTGTAGAAGATCTTGGTGCCGTCGGTCGTCGTGATCGTGCCCATGGGTGACCCTCCGGGAGCTCGGGAACGGTCATCCGAGACTAAGCGGGCACCGCCCGGTTGCCTAGGTCACCCGCTGCCGGACGAGCTCCACGATGCGGCCGGCGTTCAGCGTCCAGCCGACTCCGAACACGCGCGGGCTGATCACGTGGGCGCCCTCGGGGTCCCACATGCGCTCCTTGAACCGCGCCACCGTCGGCACCCGGAAGTCGTAGGGGACGAACCCCGCCACCTGGCCGTGCCACTCGCGCTCCTCCGCGGGGCGCCGCAGCTCCTTGACCACGGCGGCGACGGCCAGGGCCAGGGTGATCAGGCGGATCAGCTTCTGGAGGTCGAGCCCACTGCTGTCCTCGTCGTGCGTTGCCATGTCGACTCCTTCGTTGGACCTCTCCTGATCAGCGCGCAGCCTCGAGCACCTCGCGCAGCCTGGCGGCGAACGCCTCCGGCTGCCCCGGCTGCCCGTACTCGTCGCCCAGGAACCCGCCGTGGTTGCTGGGGAAGACGGTGAGCTCCTGGTCGAGCTCGTCGGCGAGCGCGGACGAGGTGCGCCAGGTGAGCGTGCCCGTGCTCTCGATGCCGGCGGCGACCACCACGCGCGTCGACGCCGCGGTGAGCGCCGGGACGTCCGGCTGGTAGGCCGTGATCGCGTTGGAGATGCCGGACAGCAGCGGGTCGGCGCGGGACCCGTCGTCGCCGGTCGGCAGACCGAAGCCGGCCGGGTCGGGCAGCTCGGAGCCGAAGTCGTCGGTGAGCTCGCCCTCCCAGGACGTCAGCGCGATGAACGCCGCCATGCCCGCGCCCCAGCCGCGCTGGTGGTACGCGTCCTGGACCTTCTTCTCCGCGGAGAACGCCTCCTGGGCATCCGGCAGCACGCCCAGCAGGGGCGGCTCGTGCGCGACGAAGGTGCGGACGTCGTCGGGGTGCGCGGAGACCAGGTGCAGCCCGGTGACCGCGCCCCCGCTGCTGCCGAGGAGGTCGACGGTCCCGCCGAGCTCGGCGATGAGCCGGTGCAGGTCGTCGGCCTGCTGCTGCGGGGTGTTCGCGGTCTCACCGTCGCTGCGCGTGCTCCGGCCGAGGCCACGCGGGTCGTACGTGACCACGGTCCGGTCCGGGAAGTACGAGGCGAGCGTGCCGAACCCGGACGCGTCCATGGGCTGCGCGATGAGCAGCAGCGGCGGGCGGCCGTCCGCCGGGGGGAGCGGGCCGCGGACGTCATAGGTGAGCGTGGCTCCGGGCACGTCCAGGGTGTGGGTCGTGGCGGTCGTCATGTGATCCTCCGGATGCGGTCGAGGCCCCTGCCAGTATCGGGGCCCCGACCGCGTCCGGTCGAGGGTCAGGGCAGCAGCAGCCGCACCGCCTGGGTGGTTCCGGCGCTGCTCAGCGACCATGTGCCGTCGTCCGTCGGGCTCAGGGTCCAGGTGCCGCACCCCGTGTGGACGAGCCGGAGGTCCGTGCCGAGGCAACCGCCCCGCTCGGTGGTGCGCACGGTGTACCCGGCGGTCCCGGCCACCGGCTCGAGGACCCACGTCTGACGGGCGCGCTCGTCGCGCGGCCGGAACGTGACCGCACCCGTGTGCGCGCGCGGCGCGGTGAGGGTCGTCTGGTCCGTCGGGTCGGCCAGCAGCACCTCGCCGACGGGCTCGAACCGGAACTGCTGGTCCGCGCCGCCGGTCGGGGAGCTGATCGCGAGGTTGCTGCCCGCGACGGGACCGCCCTGGACCGTCCACGCCCGGTTGCCGGGCAGGATGCTGGCCACGGTGGTCCAGCCGTCGCCCGCGGCGGAGAAGCTCCAGCGCTGGCAGTAGTTGTTCGGCAGGAACCCGAGCCAGCCCCACTGGGCCACGTTGCCACCGTCGACGTTGGTGCAGGCGCCCACCTCGGCCACGTTGTTGCTGAACCGGTTGAGGATCCGGGTGCCGGTGCCACGGTCGGACAGCTGCCACTGCTGGCACGCGTTGTCGAGGTCGGTCCAGAGCGCGATGTTGGCGCCCTCGTAGCCGCAGCCGGCGTTCTCGACGACCGCGGTGCCGTCGCGCGGGACGATCTGCACGAAGGGATCGCCGTGGCCGATCGCGCGGCTCGGGTTGATCGGGTCGCTGATCACCGGCCACCCGTCCCGTCCCCAGGTGAGCTTCCGGACGTTCAGGCGGGGTGCGCCGCCGTCCGTCGCGTCGTAGTAGTGGTTCACGAAGTACCCGGTGCGGCCGTTCTTGTCCATCAGCAGGTCGCCGCCGCCGGCGCCGACGAACTCGTTGTAGCCGCGCAGGACCTCGGTGCCGCCCTTGGCGTCGAGCAGCGGCACGCCGTCGGCGTCGACGTACGGGCCGGTCAGGCTCGGCGAGCGGCCGACCATGGTCCGGTAGTCGCTCTCCACGCTGCGGCAGCAGTAGTCCCAGGACACGAACAGGTAGTAGTAGCCGTCGTGGAACGCGATCGTCGGGTTCTCCTCGGCGTTCGGCGGGAACGCGCGACGGGCGATCGCGACGGGCTGCTCGCCGGCGACCGGCGTGCCGGTCGTGGCGTCGAGCGGCACGAGGTGGATGCCGGAGAAGAACGAGCCGAACGAGAGCCAGGTGCCGCCGTCGGCGTCCGTGACGAGGTTCGGGTCGATGGCGTTGAACGTGTCGACGCCCGGCTGCGAGCGGACGACGAGGCCCTGGTCCTCCCACCGCGGGTTCGCCAAGGTCGGCGAGGTGAGCAGTCCGATGACCGAGTTGTTGGTGCCGAACTGGGAGACTGCGTAGTACAGCCGCCACTCGGTGCCGGACCAGCTGAGGTCGGGCGCCCAGGCGTCGCGCGGCGCCTCCGTCACGCCGAGCGACTCGAGGACCCAGGCCGGCAGCTCGGTGAGCACGGGCCCGAGCTCCTCCCAGTGCACCAGGTCGCGGGAGCGCTTGAGCGGGAGGTAGGTGTCGTCGAACGCGGCGTCACCGGTGATCGCGACGTAGTACCAGCCCTTCTCCTTGACCATCGTCGGGTCGTGCGCGATGGGGTCGACCGGGCGGGTGGCCGGCGACGGGGTGTGTCCACCGGCGGTCGCCGCGGTGGCGGGGGCGACCAGCCCGAGCAGGGCGGCGATCACCAGCAGGACCAGGGACAGGGGCGTGCGTCTCATCGGAAATCCTCGTCTTCCACATCGTCGTGGGGTCGGCCGCGTTCATCCTGGCACCGTTCTACAACGATGTACATGATGTCCGGAATGTGGATCGCGGACCGGTTCCGCTAGCCGACGCGCCCGGCGATCGCCGTCAGAGCCGCGTCGAGCACGGCTGCTCGGGTCACGGGCGTCCCGGCACCCGCCGAGGGGATGGCGGCCGCGGCCGGCCCGACGGCCGGCGCGTCCGGGGCTGCGTCGGCGGCGGTCGAGAGCAGGCGTGCGGCATCGTCGTCGCCGGTCTGGCGCAGGAGGTCGGCGAGGTTCCGCAGAGTGGCCCACAGGTGCGTCCAGTTGCCCGTCCGCGCGAAGTACCGGATCACGTCGCGGTAGCCGCGCAGCGCGTCCTCGACCCGTCCCTGGTCCGACAGGGCGGTGAGCAGGCCGACGGTCGCGACGCCGACCAGGAAGGTGGCGCCCGAGCCGCGGGCCAGCTCGACGGCGTGGCGGTAGTGGTGTTCCGCCGCATCGGCGTGGTCGGTGGCGTTCTCGATCTCCCCGGCGACGTAGGTGGCCCACGCGCGCTCGGTGGGGGAGACCGCGCCGGCCAGGGCGTCGTCGCGCAGCGAGCGTGCTCGCGCCGGGTCGCCGGAGTAGAGCGCGGCGAGCGCCGCCACGCCCGACGGGTCGGGGCGCGGCGAGAGGTCCGTCGCGGCCCGGGCGTGCTCCATGGCCTCGGCGAAGCTGCCCCGGGCCAGGGCGACGACCGACCACGGGACGTGGCAGTACCAGCGGCCGAGGTCGTCCGTCGCCTGCTCGACACCGGTGCGAGCGAGGGTGGCGGCCCTCTCGAGGTCGCCGCGCTGGTAGGCGGCCTCGGCCGCGGCGCCGAGGACGCCGGAGGCGCGCGGGTGGCCGGTGAGGACCGGGTCGGCAGCCAGCTCCTCGGCCCAGGCGCGGATCTCGAGGAGGTCGCGGTAGGCGATCGCGCCGTACAGGGAGACGACGACGTGGGCGGCCGCGTCCACCGCCCCTCGGCCGCGCGCCAGCTGCCACACCGCACGCAGATTGGCACGCTCGCGGCGCAGCATCGCGTCCGCGTCGGGCTCGTCCTCCCCGGCCAGGCCGGCCTCGATGCTCGTGGCGAGCCGGACGCCCCAGCGCAGCATGCGGTCAGCCGACTCGTCGTCCTCCCCGGCCGCGCCGATCCGGTCGAGACCGAACGCCCGCAGCGTCTCCAGCATCCGGTAGCGCGTCCGCACCTCGAAGTGGGCGTCGACCATCGAGGCGTCGACCAGCCGGGAGAGCATGGCGCCGGGGTCGCCGGGCAGCCCGAGGTCGCCGGCCAGCCACTCCGCGGACTCGAGGTCCAGCCCGTCGACGAACGGCGCGACGTGCCGGAACAGTCGCTGCTCGTCCGGGGTGAGCAGCCGGTAGGACCACTCCACGGTCGAGCGCAGGGTGCGGTGCCGGGCGTCCCCGGAGGGTCGTCCCGAGCCCAGCAGGTCCAGGGAACGGTCCAGGCGGTCGTGGAGGTCGCGCAGCGAGAACGCCGACAGGCGGCTGGCGGCCAGCTCGATGGCGAGGGGTACGCCGTCCAGCCGTCGCACGATGTCGGCCACCAGAGCCAGCTCCGCTGCGGAGCCCGCGGGATCGGCGCGCACCCGGGCCGCCCGCTCGAGGAAGAGGGCGACGGACGCGACGTGCGCGGGGTCGCCGTCTGCCCCCGGCAGCGGGAGGGGAGCGAGGCGCACCGTGTGCTCGCCGGGCAGGCCGAGCGGCTCGCGGCTCGTGGCCAGCGCGGTCAGCCGGGGGCAGGCGGGCAGGACGACGGCGAGCAGGTCCCGCACCGCGTCGAGCAGGTGCTCGCAGTTGTCGACGAGGAGGATCCCGGGCTGGCTGTTGAGCACGGCCGTGCACGCCTCGAGCACGTCGCCCTGCACGACGTCGAGCTGCAGCGCAGCCGCCAGGGCGCTGGGCAGGGCCTCCGGGTCGGTCACCGGGGCAAGGAGCAGGACGGTCACCGCYGGCGCGCGGGTGACGACCTCGAGGGCCACCCGCGTCTTGCCGACGCCACCGGTGCCGACGAGCGTGACCAGGCGCTCGTCGGCCAGCACGCGGTGGAGTGCGGCCACCTCGGCGGCGCGTCCGATGAGCCGGGTCGGCGGTCGCGCGGCGAGCGAGGGACCCGGCGCACGCCCGGGGCCGCCGCCCGCGATCACGCGTTCGAGCTCCCCGACCGCCGGTGAGGGGTCGAGGCCGGTCTCGTCCGCCAGCCGCTGCCGCAGCTCACGGCCGACCTGGAGCGCCTCCGCCGGCCGCGCGACGGCGGCCAGCGTCCGCATGAGCTGCACCGCCGCCGACTCGCGCAACGGGTCCGCGGCATACGTGCTGGTCGCCAGGTCGACGACGTCGGCGGCCCGGCCCGCATCGACCGCGCTCGCCACGAGGGCGTCGGTGACCTCCCGCCGCAACCGTGCGCACTCCTCGATCGACACGGCGACCGGCGCCACGTCCGCGAGGTCGGCCAGGACCGGTCCTCGCCACAGGGCGTGCGCCTCGCGCAGCTGGGCCAGCGCGCCGCCCGGGTCGTGCGTCGACCGGGACCTGGCGCTCGACAGCAGCGAACGCGCGTGCGCGAGGTCGAGCTCGGAGGCGCCGAGCCGGAGCCGGTACGCGCCCGGACTCGTCTCGAGCCTGTCCGCGGCGGGTCCGAGGTGGGCGCGCAGCCGGGAGACGTGGGTCTGGATCGCCTGGCGCGCGGACTCCGGCGGCTCGGTCGGCCACAGGGCGTCGACCAGGAGGTCGGCCGTGATCGCGCGTCCCTCGGCCAGGGCGAGCAGGGCGAGGACTGCTCGGCGCCGGGGCCCTGGCACGTCCACCACGACGCCGTCCACCTGCACCTGGAGGGGGCCGAGCACGTCCACCCGCAACGGCACCGACGGGACCGTCGCGCTCATGGACGCCAGTATGCCCGGCCTGTCAGCGCGGAGACAGGCCGTGACAGCGCGGTGACAGCGGCTCCCGCGAGCCTCGTCCCATCCCGGCGACCGGCCGGGCACAGACGAAGGAGAAGGACAGATGGACCACGACAAGGTGCGGGCTTTCCTCGGCCAGGTCATCACGGACATGGGGGCGACGGGCTCCGCGGGCGCGGTCGTGATCGGCCACCGGCTCGGGCTGTACGGCGCGCTGGCCGACGGCCCCGCGACGGCCGAGGGGTTCGCCGAGCGGACCGGGTACGACCAGCGCTACCTGACCGAGTGGCTGCGCAACCAGGCGGCCGGCGGCTACGTCACGTACGACCCGGCAACCGCGCAGTTCTCGCTCACCGAGGAGCAGGCGTACTGCCTCGCAGACCCCGACGGCCCGAACGTGTCGGCTGCGTTCGTCGCCGGGGTCGGGTACCTGCGCGCCGAGCCGCAGCTCACCGAGGCGTTCCGCACGGGCGCCGGTGTCGGCTGGCACGAGCACCACGAGGACGTGTTCGTCGGCTGCGACGCGTTCTACCGCCCCGGCTACGTGGCCGAGCTGATCCCGACGTGGATCCCGGCGCTCGAGGGCGTCGAGCAGAAGCTGGTCGACGGC
The DNA here is from genome assembly GCF_056405535.1 of Cellulomonas sp. P1_G12_2. NCBI lineage: Bacteria > Bacillati > Actinomycetota > Actinomycetes > Micrococcales > Cellulomonadaceae > Cellulomonas > Cellulomonas sp. P1_G12_2. Next base: position 1,575,763 of record NZ_JBFUBX010000001.1, read on the forward strand.
GGACGCGTCGCCGACATCGGCTGCGGGCTCGGCTCGACGTCGGTGCTCATGGCGCAGGCGTTCCCGCGGACCCGGGTGCTCGGGTCCGACTACCACCGGGAGTCCGTCGAGCTCGCGCGCAAGAAGGCGGCCGAGGCCGGGGTGACCGGTCGCGTCGGCTTCGAGGTGGCGACCGCGCAGGACTTCAGCGGCTCCGGGTACGACCTCGTGACGACGTTCGACGCCCTGCACGACATGGGCGACCCCGTCGCCGCCGCCCGGCGGGTGCGGTCCGCGCTCGCGGAGGACGGCACGTGGCTGGTGGTGGAGCCCGCCGCGTCCGACGCGCTGGAGGAGAACCTCCACCCGGTCGGTCGGCTGTACTACGCCGGGTCGCTGTTCCTGTGCGTGCCGAACAGCCTCTCGCAGCCCGGTGGCTACGCGCTGGGTGCGCAGGCGGGGGAGACCGCGATCCGGGAGATCGCCGCGGCGGCGGGGTTCACCCGCTTCCGTCGGGCCGCGACGAGCGCGCTGAACGTCGCGTACGAGATCCGGCCGTGACACCGGGGGGATCGTGGGGCCGTCCTCACTCGAGGAGCGGCACCGCGATCCCCTCGCCCCGGCGCAGCAGGCTCGCGCGCACGACCGCCTGCGTGCCGAAGCGCAGGGCGACGGCGTCCACGGCCTCGTCGAGCCCGCCGTGGTCGGGGTGGTCCAGCGGCAGCGCGAGCTGCACGAACTCGTCGGACGAGAGGCCCGTCAGCGCGACGCCGACCAGCGTGATCCCGCGCTCGCGGATCAGCGGACCGGCGGCGTCCAGGAGGCCGAGGGCCGCGGCCGCGATGTCCTCCGAGGAGTCCGTGCCGGTGGCGAACGAGCGCGAGCRCGTGGCCTTCGTGTAGTCCTCGAAACGCAGCCGGAGCACCACCGTCCGCGCGATCCGGTCCGCCTTGCGCATCCGCCGGCACACCCGGTCGACGAGCCCGAGCAGGGCCGCCCGGACGAACGTGGGATCGTGCGGACCGTGCCCGATCGCGCGCTGCGCCCCGATCGACCCGCGCGACTGGCCCACCACCACGCGCGCCGGGGTCAGACCGTGCACCACCGCGTACAGGTGGGCACCGGCGGCCGGGCCGAGCGTGCCGGTGAGCACCGAGCGCGGGAGCGCGGCGACGTCGCCGGCGGTGAACAGCCCGTACGCGTGCAGCTTCGCGGCGGTCACCGCACCGACGCCCCAGAGCAGCTCGACGGGCAACGGGTGCAGGAAGGAGTCCTCGTCGGCCGGGAGCACCAGCAGCAGCCCGTCCGGCTTGGCCACCCGCGACGCCACCTTGGCCAGGAACGGCGTCCGTGCCACCCCGACGGTGATGGGGAGCCCGACGACGTCGCGGACCTGGGCGCGCAGCCGTGCCCCGATGTCCACCGGTGCGACGTCGATCCGGTGCAGGCCGGCGACGTCGAGGAACGCCTCGTCGATGGAGACGCCCTGGACCATCGGGGTCGTCTGCCGGAAGAGCTCGAACACGGCCTTGCTCGCCTCGACGTACGCGTCGAACCGCGGCCGCACGATGATGAGGTCCGGGCACAGCGCGCGCGCCTGCCGACCGCCCATCGCGGTCTTCACGCCGCGGCGCTTGGCCTCGTACGAGCAGGCCAGAACCACCCCGCCGCCGACCGCGATCGGGCGGTTGCGCAGGCGGGGGTCGTCGCGCTGCTCGACGGACGCGTAGAACGCGTCGAGGTCGGCATGCAGGATCGTGGAGCGCACGAACACATGTTCGAACGTACCTCTGACACTAGGGTGCCGTCATGCACCGGATCATGCTCCGGGAGGTCATCATCGACGCTCCCTCGAAGGACGTCGACGCGGTCACGGCGTTCTGGTCGGGCGCCCTCGCCGCGACGCCCCACCCGGTCCCGGACGAGCCCTTCGTCGGGCTCCGGGACGCCGCCTCGCTGCCGCACGTGGCGACCCAGGACATCGGGGACGACCCGACGCCGCGCTACCACCTCGACATCGAGACGGACGACCTCGAGGCCGAGATCGCGCGGTTGGAGGGGCTCGGCGCCACCCTGCGCACGCGCTACGACGACTACGCCGTCATGGCGGACCCGGTCGGCCTGGTGTTCTGCCTGCTGCCGCCGGTCTCCGAGGAGTTCGAGACGCGCTCGAAGACCGTGTGACGCGACGGGTCAGTCGTAGAACGGGGGGAGGAGGTCCGAGGCGTCGTCCGTGCGGTCGACCACGACGGTCCCGCACTCCTTCGTCTGCTCACGTTCTGCTGCCAGTCGCCACCACGGTGCGTTCACGCTCCCGATCGTCCACCTGCCGGTGTCTCGACAGGTGGGACGAAGGGCCCCCCGTCACTCCCAGACGTACGCCGGCCGCAGCTCCGCGACGCTCCCGGGCCCGGCGAACTGCGCGGCGACCTCCTCCGCGCGCTCGCGGGACGCGCAGTCGACGAGGAAGAACCCCGCCAGGTGCTCCTGCGTCTCCGCGTAGGGCCCCTCGCTCGCCAGCGAGCTACCGCTGCGCCAGCGGTAGACCGTGGCGGACCCGGGGTCGGCCAGGGCCTCCGCGGTGACCAGCTCGGCGCTGGCGGAGAGCTCGCCGAGCAGGGAGTCGAACTGCCGGTCGGCCGCCTCGTGCTCGGCGACGGGCAGCGCGCGGCCCTCGTCGGTGAACCGGGACGTCGGGTGCGCCCACGGCTTGGGGTTCGAGTGGATGAGGATGAGGTACTTCACGGGGTGCCTCCTGGGGTTGCGGGGTGCTGTCGGGGGGTTGACGCGCGGGGCCTCACGTTCTCGACACGTCCTCGTCGAGTCCGTCGTGCAGATCGCCGCACTCGACCTCGACGACGCCGTGCCGCACCAGGTAGCCGCGGGCGCCGCGATCGCCGCGCAGGGTGGCCGCGAGGGGCAGCCAGTGGTCGGCGGCGATGACCACCGGATGTCCGGGCCTGCCCTGGTAGACGGCTTGCCTGAGCTCCCCGTCGGCGGCCAGCAGCCGACGGACCACGTCGACCGGGGTGCCCGGCAGGTCGACCAGGGTCACGACGGCCGCGTCGCCGGTGGCGTGAGCGAGCCCGGTGCGCAGCGACTCCGCGAGGCCGTCCGCCCAGCGTTCGGCGACGACCACGATGACCCGCTCGTCGTCGGGCACGAGTGCCCGCGCCTCGTGTGCCGCCGCGCCGAGGACCACCACGACGTGGTCGCAGCCTCCGTCGAGCAGCAGGTGGGTGGCGTCGGCGAGCCAGGGGACCACCAGGGCCTTGGGGCCGCCACGCCGCGTGCCCGCGCCCGCGGCGAGCACGATCCCGCAGAGGCTTGCGTGGGTGGGAGGCACGTCCCGTACGGTGCCAGTGCGCGAGTGCGGAGCGCTACCGGAGGGCGGCTTGGATGATCGACGACGGACCTGACACCCGCGAGCGGCTCGCCACCGCGCTGCACGTCGCCCGGTGGGTCGACGAGGTCGCGTCGGGCTGCCCGTACCCCTCGGTCGACGCGCTCGTCGGGGTCGGTGACCTCGCGGCTCGCTCGTTGAGCCCGGCCGAGGTCGACGAGGCGCTCGGCGCCCACCCCCGCATCGGGGAGAGGTCGACCGGGCTCTCCGCAACCGAGCAGGCCGCGTCCACCACCGACGACCCCGCACTCGTCGCCGCGATGGCCGACGGCAACCGTGCCTACGAGGAGCGGTTCGGTCGCATCTTCCTGATCCGCGCCGCCGGTCGCAGCCGGCCCGAGATCCTGGCCGAGCTCCACCGACGGCTCCAGCTCACCGACGGCGCCGAGTCCGCCGAGGTCGCCGACCAGCTCCGCCAGATCGCGCTCCTGCGCCTGCGCACCCTGTTCGCGTCATGAGCCAGCTGACGACGCACGTCCTGGACACTGCGCTCGGGCGGCCCGCGGCGGGGGTGCCGGTCCGTCTCTCGGCGTTCGACGCCGGGCAGTGGACGGACCTGGCCTCGGGGGTCACCGACGACGACGGGCGCGCCCGATCCCTGGGGCCTGATCACGTCGCGCCCGGGCGGTACCGGTTCACGTTCGACACCGCTGCGTACTTCGCGGCGACCGGGCAGGTGGGGTTCCACCCGGAGGTGGTGGTGGTGTTCGACGTGGTGGATGGCGGGCATTATCACGTGCCGCTGCTGTTGAGCCCGTTCGCGTACTCGACGTACCGGGGGAGCTAGGGCGGGCAGCCGAGCGGCCCGAGGTCAGTACTCGATGCGCGCGCCGCGGGCCAGCCAGGCGTCCATGGGCTCGGACGCGTTGGGAACCCGGTGGTTGTCGACGGGCATCGGCCAGGTGTCGCGGTGGCTGGCGAACAGCTCGTAGAAGGCCCGGTCATCGAATCCTGCACGCGCGGCGTCGGTCCTGTCGGCGGCGAAGACGACCCGGTCGACCCGGGCCCAGAGGCAGGCGGCGATGCACAGGGGGCACGGCTCGCACGAGGAGTAGACCGTGGCGCCCGCGAGTGAGAAGTTCTCGATCGCTCGGCACGCCGCACGGATCGCCTGGACCTCGGCGTGCGCGGTGGGGTCGTTGTCGCGTGTGACGCGGTTCTGGCCGACCGCGATCACCTCGCCGTCGCGCACGACGACCGCGCCGAACGGACCGCCGCCGTCGGCCACGTTGGCGGTCGCGAGGGCGACCGCCTGGGACAGCCAGCTCTCGTCGTCGGGGCTCATGCGCCACCTCCCAGGGTCGCGGTGGGACGGTTGGTGCGCGTCACGGTGCGCCCACCGAACGGATCCATGCATCGCCCGCATCGGGGGCGCCCTCGCGCACGACCACCGCCTCGATCAGGCCGTACGGCCGGTCGGCGGCGAAGAAGACCTCGCCCGGGTTCGGGAGCCCGAACGGGCTCAGGTCGGCCAGGAAGTGGTGCTTGTTGGGTGCGGCGATGCGGACCTCCACCACCTGGGCGACGGTGTGGAGCACCGCCTCGCCCATCTGCCAGAGGGTCTGCTGCAGGGCGAGCGAGTGCTCCGACGCGAACGTCGAGAGGATCACGGAACGGACGGCGGCGTAGGTCGCGTCGAAGTCGAGGTCGGTGCTCGCGTAGCGCCACTGCACGGTCAGCGACGTGGCCAGCACGCGGTCGTCGGCGTCGACGAGCGTCGTGAACTCGTCGCGCAGGAACCCCCGGAACTCCGACGCCGTCGACTTCAGCACCGTGAGGTCGCGCAGGCCGGCGATGACGGTCGCGCCGGCGTCGTCGGTGGTGACGGACGCCGTCCGCACCTCCTGCCCGCTGCGGACCCACGTGTGGTCGTGCTCGGCGCCGTCCACCACGGCGCGCACCCAGGCGTACTCCTCGACGTCCACCCGAGCACCGGAGACGGGAGCGACGTGGTCGACGAAGTGCCGCGCGAGCAGCGTCGCGAACTGCTCCGGCGAGTCGATCCCGTGCGTCTTGGCGAAGACGAACGACATGTTCTTCTGCGTGTCCGTGGGCAGCACCGCCGACTGGTCGCCGTCGAGGTAGGCGGCCGCGAAGTCGCCGCGCAGGGCCGTCGAGACGTTCAGGTCGCGGATCTCGTGGCGCGGCGAGTCGCGCTCGATCCGCACCACGCGCGTCTCGGCCTTGCCGTACTGGTGGGCGTGTAGTCGGGCGGTCATTGCCGCAGTGTGCCTGGGTGATGTGACACGCGCGTTTCCTCCTCCCGGGACGCCGGTGAGGACGAGGTGCCCCGCGCAGTCGACGGTACTCGCGGCCGTTCGACGGCGGTCTAGGACGTGTCTCCCAACTCGTCCAGATAGGCACTCCGGCTTGCTCGACGGCTTGGGATGCTTCGATGATGCGCGCTCGACTACCAACCCGTGGAGGTACCACCGCGTGACCGATCCCGCAGACTTCTACACCGGCCTTGTCGTTCAGGCCTACTCGGCACTGAAGGCTCAGACCTTCGATCCCGCCCGGTACGCCGCGTTCGTACGGGCGCACGGCCAGCCAGGTCTGGAAGTTGGGTGCGGCGCCGGTCAGCCACTGCTCGACCTGGTCAACGAGGGGCTCGACGTCGACGGCGTCGACTCCTCGCGGGACATGATCGACCAAGCGCGGGCGGCGGCCCGGCAGCAGGGACTGGACGTCAGGCTCTCCGTGGCGCGGATGGAAGAGATGGACCTCGACCGGCAGTACCGGTCGATATACCTGGCCGGCCCGACCTTCCAGCTGCTCCCCGATGACAAGGTGGCGCTGCGCGCGCTCCAGGTCTTCGGTCGCCACCTTGCGCCGGACGGCACGGTCATGGTTCCCCTGTGGGTTGCAGGGCCCACGCCCGTCGAACAGCTCGGGACAGCCCGCGAAGCCTTCGACGACACCGGCGCCGTCCTTCGCTACACACCGGTGTCCGAGGACTACGACCTGCCAACTCGTACCCGACGGACCGCAGTGACCTACGAGCGGATCCCCACCACCGGTCCGCCGGAGCGAGTCGACCGTGAATGGGTGATCCACTGGCAGACCAGGCGCACCATCACCGAGCTCGCGTCGGAGGCTGGCTTAACCGTTCGGAATATCGAGCCACCGAGGGCCTTTGCCGAAGGCGAGCCCGGTGAGGAGTTCACCGCCTTCCTGGCGCACGCATAGCAGCGGCCAGACCGGACGTGGTCGAGCCGAACGGGTCACCGGCGGCGGGTCGAGGCCGCGAGCCCCCGTGACTTCGGCCTCGAGCTCGCTGCTGCTGTCGTGGTGTCTCGTCGCGCAGCGCTCAGTGATGCCCAGTGGGAGCAGATCGCGCCTCTACTCCCGTCCATTGACGGCCGGCAGGGCCGCCCGTTCGTGATCACCGTCAGCTCCTAGAGGGGATCGTCTACCGGTATCGAACCGGGGTCGCGTGGCGCGATCTGCCGGCTGAGTTCGGGCCATGGCAAACGGTCTGGAAGCGTCACCGGCGGTTCAGCATCGATGGGACCTGGGACTCAGTCTTGACCCGGCTGCTTGCGCAGGCCGATGCAGCCGGTCAGATCGACTGGTCGGTGAGCATCGACTCCACGATCAACCGCACCCATCAACACGCCGCGACCCTGCCCCGCACCACGGGGGCCCAGGCGAATCACATGAATCAGAGACTCGAGCCGCCTGACCATGCGATCGGCCGCTCCCGGGCCGGGCTATCCACCAAGGTCCACCACGCCGTCGACGGCATGGGCCGCCCGCTGGTGGTGCTCGTCGGGCCGGGGCAGGGCGACGACGCTCCGATGTGCCTGCCGGTCTTGAACGCGATCCGGGTCCCGCGCCTGGGGCCGGGCCGACCGCGGACCCGCCCCGACTCGGTGCTCGCAGACAAGGCCTACTCCTCACGGGCGAGCCGCGCCGAAGTCCGCCGTCGCGGAATCATCGCGGTGATCCCAGAGCCCTGCGACCAGCAGGGAAATCGCAAGCCCCGCGGCTCACGCGGCGGCCGGCCGGTCACCTACGACGCCCTCGCCTACCGCGGCCGCAACGTCGTCGAACGGTCGTTCAACGCCCTGAAGCACTGGCGCGGTCTGGCGACCCGCTACGACAAACTCGCCACCGTCTACCGCGGCGGCGCAGTCATTGCGGCCATCCTTGCCTGGCTGCGCGCACCTTTCGGAGACACGTCCTAGGCTCGTCGCACCCTGCGAGCGCACCCGCGAGCGCCCTGAGTCCGGGAGGTGACGGCCGTGCTCGAGATCGCAGACCGCCTGCTGGCCACGCTGAGTGCCGGCCACCGGGTCGCGGTCGCCACGGTCGTGTCGATGACGGGCAGCGCCCCGACGGTCGTCGGGACATCGATGGCGGTGGACGACACGGGCGCGGCCGTGGGGAGCGTCGCCGGCGGGTGCGTCGAGGGCGCGCTGTACGAGCTCTGTACCTCCGTGCTCGATGGTGGCGCGCCCGGGCTCCAGGAGTTCGGCGTGACCGACGAGGACGCGTTCGCCGTCGGTCTGACCTGCGGCGGGGTGCTCCGCGTGCACGCCCGCCTGGTCGGTCCCGAGGACGTGCCGCTGCTGGCTGCGGCGGCGCGCGGGGACGACGCCGTCATGGCGACCGCCCTCGACGGGCCGCTGCCCGATCGGCTGCCGCACGTCGAGCGGTCGGGCCTCGTGCGGGTCATGGGTCCCGACGGCGGCGTCGAGGTGTTCGTCGAGGTCGCGTCGGCCCCGCCGCGGATGGTCGTCTACGGAGCGCTCGAGTTCTCCGCCGCGCTCGCCGTCGTGGCCCGGGCCGCGGGCTACCGCGTGACGGTGTGCGACGCCCGCGCGGTGCTGGCCACCCCGCGGCGCCACCCGGCTGCCGACGAGGTGATCGTCGACTGGCCCGTCCGGCACCTCGCGCAGCAGAGTCTCGGCGGTCGCGACGTGGTCTGCGTGATGGCGCACGACGACCGGTTCGACGCCGACCTGGTGCTCGCCGCGCTGCGGTCCGGCGCCGGCTACGTGGGCGCGATGGGGTCGCGGCGGACGCAGGACCGGCGGCTGGCGGAGCTGGTGGAGCGGGGCGTCACCGACGACGAGCTCAGCCGGCTGCGCGCGCCGATCGGGCTGGATGTCGGTGCGTCGACGCCGGGCGAGACCGCGGTGTCGGTGCTCGCGGAGGTGCTGGCGTCGCGCGCGGGAGCCACGGGCCTTCCGCTGACCGACCTGGCCGGCCCGATCCACCGCCCCCGAGCACCGCACTCCTGACCGGAACGTCCGCGGATTCGGTCGTCCGGACGCGCGGACGTGCGGACGGACAGGGTCCTCCACCGCGAGGGTCAGTGCTGCAGGAGGCGCCAGAGGCGGTCGGCGGACATGGGGAGCTCGTGCGGGCGGATGCCCAGGGCGTCGTGGATGGCGTTGGCGAGGGCGGGGGCGACCGGGTTGTACGGGGCCTCGCTCATGGACTTGGCGCCCAGGGGTCCGAGGTCGTCGCTGGTCTGCGCGAAGAGGACCTCGGTGCGGGGCAGGTCGACCATCTGCGGCACGTGGTAGCTGCGGAACGAGGCGGTGGTCACGCGGCCCTCGGTGTCGAGCCGCATCTCCTCGTACAGCGCCGTGCCGATCGCCTGGCCGGTGCCGCCCTCGACCTGACCGCGCAGCTGCTCGGGGTGCAGGACCGTGCCGGCGTCGACCGCCTGAACCGAGCGCAGGATGGTCACCTCGCCCGTCGACGGGTCGACGGCGACCCGGAAGCCGTGCACGTTGAACGCGACCGACCGGGGCGTGCCGTCGTGGCTGCCCTGGCCCGTGAGCCCGGGGACGGCCCGCGCGATCTCGGTCAGCGACACGCCGCTCGCCGAGTCCGGGGCGAGGTCCTTCGAGTCCCAGGTGCGGGGCTCGTCGCTGGGGTGGTCGCGCAGCGCGGCCGCCGCGGACAGGATCTTGGCGCGCAGCTGCAGCGCCGCGCGGTGCAGGGCGAGCCCGGCGACGACGACGCCGGCGGACCCGAAGGCGCCGGTGTCGTACCCGGCCACGTCGGTGTCGGACTGTGCGATGACGATGCGGTCGACGGTGGTGCCGAGCGCCTGCGCGACCAGCTGGCCGTGCACGGTCGTGGTGCCGTTGCCGAACTCGGTGGTGCCGATGCTCGCCTGGTACCGGCCGTCGTCGAGCAGCCGGACCGTCGCCTCGGCGTAGTGCCCGCGCGGCGCGATGGTCGCGATCATGGCGACGGCCATCCCCGAGCCGACGAGCGTGCCGGGCGGCGCGGGAAGGTCCGCCGACCGGTCGGCCAGCGCCGCCTGCACCAGGTCGAGGCACTGGTCCATGCCGTACGAGTGCATGTCCAGGTCGCCCTTCTCCTCGGCGTCGACCACCAGCAGGCGGTCCCCGGGGACGACGACGTTGCGGCGCCGCAGCTCGAACGCGTCGATGCCGACGGACCGCGCGAGATCGTCCATGGCCGACTCGATCGCGAAGATGATCTGTCCCAGGCCGTACCCGCGGAACGCTCCTGACGGCACTGTGTGGGTGTAGACGGACTCGGCGTCGACCCGCTTGTTCGCGCACCGGTACACGGCCATCGACTCGGAGACGCCGTGGAACATCACGCCCGGTCCGTGGTTGCCGTACGCGCCGGTGTTGTTCAGCACGTCGATGCGCATGGCGGTCAGCACGCCGTCGGCATCCGCACCGAGCTCCACCTCGACGCGGACCGGGTGCCGGGTGGGCACGATGGTGAACTCGTCGGCGCGGCTCATCTCGTACTGGACCGCGCGGCCGGTGCGCAGGACCGCGAGCGTGACGACGTCCTCCGTGAGCAGCTCCTGCTTGCCGCCGAACCCGCCGCCGACGCGACCCGTGAGCACCCGGACGCGCGCGGGATCGAGGTCGAAGATGTGCGCGATCTCGTCGCGGACCAGGTACGGCACCTGCGTGCTGGTGCGCAGGACGAGCCGGCCGTCCTCGTCGAGCCAGCCGCGGGTCGCGTGCGTCTCCATGGCCGTGTGCGACACGCGGCTGGTGCGGAAGGTGCCGCTCACGCGGTGCGCCGACGACGCCAGCGCGGCGCTCACGGACCCCATCTCGGCGTGCAGCTGCGCGACGACGTTGCGTCCCGGCTCGGAGATCCGCGACTCGGGCCCCTTGTCGCCGTGGACCAGGGGCGCGCCCGGCTCCCGCGCGGCCGCCGGGTCGACGACCGCGGGGAGGACCTCGTACTCGACCTCGATCAGGGCCAGCGCCCGCGATGCCTCCCGCAGGGACTCGGCCACCACGACGGCCACCCGCTGGCCGTGGAACCGGAGCACGGGGTCGAGCACGCGGGTGTCGTCGGGGTCGTCGAGGCGGGACTCGTGCCGGGCGGTCGAGAAGAGCGTCGCGGGGGAGTCCTCGTGGGTCAGCACGGCGAGGACGCCGGGCGCGCGCAGGGCGGCGGAGGCGTCGATGGACACGATCCGGGCGTGCGCGTGCGGGCTGCCCAGCACGGCGAGGTGCGCCAGGTCGGTGGCCGGCACGTCGAGGGTGAACGGTTCGCGGCCGGTGACGATCCGGTGCGCCGCGGGGGAGCGCACCGAGCGGCCGGCGTCCTGACCGGCCAGCGGGTCCACGGTGTTGCACCGGCGGGCCACGGCGTCGCAGATCGAGCGGTAGCCGGTGCAGCGGCAGAGGTTGCCCTTGAGCAGCCGCGCGGTCTCCTCGTCGTCCGTCCTGAGGTCCAGCCCGGCGACCGTCGTGACCAGGCCGGCCGTGCAGAACCCGCACTGGAACGCGGCGGCGTCCACGAACGCCTGGCCGACCGATGGATCCAGCCCGGACACCGTGGTCACGGCGCGACCCTCCGCCCGGTACGCGGGGACCAGGCAGGAGTGGGTGGGCCTGCCGTCCAGCAGGACCGTGCAGGCGCCGCAGTCGCCCGAGTCGCAGCCCTTCTTCACCTCGACGTGCCCCTGCTCGCGCAGCAGGGTCCGCAGCACCTGACCGGGGGCCGGCTCCGCCTCGACGGGTGCGCCGTTCACCTCGAACCTCATGCGAGCTCCTCCCGGATCTGCTCGGCCAGCCGGAGCGTCATCGCCCGACGCCAGTCCGGGGCGCCGTGCGGGTCGTCGTACCAGTCGTCGACCTGCTCGATCGCGGCGCGGAGCTCGTCGGCCCCCGGCAGACCCGGGAACGCGAGCCGGTGGGGATGCGTCACGCCCGCGGTGAGCGTCACGACGAGGCCCCCGTCGGGCTCGCGGCGCCCGACGACGATCGCCCCGGAGCGCCCGTGCCTGGTCAGCGCGACGCGGCGGAACGCGGTCGGCTGCGCGAGGACCTCCGCGGGGACCGTCACCGCGCGGAGCACCTCACCGGGTCCCAGCGTCGTGGTCCGCACCCCCGTGACGAACGACGCGACGGGCTCCCGACGCTCCCCGCCGTCCGGCGTCCACACCACCGCTGTGGCGTCGAGCGCCACGGTGAGCGACGTCATCGCGCCCGCCGGGAGCGCCACGCAGAGGTTCCCGCCGACCGTGGCCCAGTCCCAGATCTTCTCCGACGCCACCAGCGACCGGGCGCACCGCGCGACCAGGTGCTGCGAGCGCCATCCCGGCACCGGGGGCAGGTCCACGAGAGTCCGGATGGTGCAGGTGGCAGCGAGCACGAGCCCGGAGGAGGACACCTCGACGGCCGGCCAGCCGAGGGTCGTGAGGTCGACCAGCTCCTCGAGGTGCGGCTGCAGCTCGGAGAACAGCCACGTGCCGCCGGCCAGGGGCGCGCTGCGGGGGCCGAGCGCGAGCTCGGTCCGGTCGTGCGCCGCTCGGATGCGGTCCAGCGAGGTCAGGTCCATGGTCTGCCGAGTGAACCGTATACAGGTGTCCGGCGTGTGACGTAGCCCTTAGCGTCGGACGCATGCACCTGCGCCAACCGACCGTGGACTGCGCCGACCCCCGCGAGCTCGCCGAGTTCTACCGACGCCTCCTGCGCTGGGAGTGGGCGCCGGGACACGAGGAGCCGGACCCCGAGGGTGACGAGTACCTCCTGATCGTCGACCCCGCGCGGCCGGTCCGGATCGGGTTCCAGCGCTCGGACGCCACCGTCCCGGCGTGGCGTGCTGGCGCGATCGTGCACCTGGACCTCGAGGTCACCGACCTCGCCGTCGGCCACGAGGAGGCGGTGCGGCTCGGCGCGCGGCCGCTCACCGGCACGCCCGAGGAGGAGGGGCACCCGGAGGACCCGTTCCGCGTCTACGCGGACCCCTCCGGGCACCCTTTCTGCCTGTGCCTGGACCGCTGAGCCGCTACACCGCGGGCTGGAACGGCTGCAGCTCCTCGCGTCCGTCCTCGATGACGAGGCAGCTGCTCTCCGGCACCTCGTGCCACGCGCCCTTGAGGTCACCCAGCGGCTCGGAGACGACGATCCGGGTCGTGTCCGCGAGGCGGTGCAGCACCGGGTTCTCCGGGTACTGCTGCCGCAGCACCGCGACGTCGGTGTTCCGGAAGAGAGAACGGCTCTGGCCCTCCGTGGAGTACCGGAACGCCCAGACCCGGGTCCCGTCGCTGGTGGCGACCGTCATCTGCACCGGGAACGCGATGCCGTGCGTCCGGCCGACCTCCTCGACCAGCCCGACCGCACGGGCGACCGCGGTGGGCGGGTCGTCCTCGAGGCCGAACGTGAGCGCGAGGTAGAAGAGGACCTCGGAGTCGGTCGACCCCTCGACGAGGGGGAACAGCTCGGGGTCGATGGCCAGCACGAGGTCGCGCTTCATGGCGGAGAACCCGGCGAGCAGCCCGTTGTGCATCCAGAGCCACTTCCCGTGCCGGAAGGGGTGGCAGTTGGTCTGCTGCACGGCGGTCCCGCTGGTCGCGCGGATGTGTGCGAGCACCACCCCGGCGCGGACGTGCTCGGCCAGCTCGCGCAGGTTCCGGTCGCTCCACGCCGGCTCGATGCTGCGGAACACCCCCGGCGTGGGCGCGTGCTCGTCGTACCAGCCGACGCCGAACCCGTCGCCGTTGGTGGCCTCCGCGCCGAGCCGGCTGTGCAGGCTCTGCACCACGAGCGAGTTGGTCGGCTTGTAGATCAGGTCGTCCAGGAGCACGGGCGACCCGGTGTAGGCGAGCCAGCGACACATCTCGGCCTCCTTGCCCGTGCGGCTGTCCACCAAGCACACCACCTGCGGTCCCGGATGTCTGCACCCGGGACCGCAGCTGGTGTCAGTACGACTCGGTGGACCGGGCGCAGGTGACGCGCGGGTTCCAGTCCTGGAACATGCCGAGCGGGTTGGACCGGAACAGCCACGCGTGCAGCTCGTAGAACGCGGGCAGCCCGTAGCGGTTGCCCGCGGGGACCAGCTCGAACGTCCGGCCGAACAGCCGCGGCGGGGAGGTGTGCGTGGCGTCCCAGTCGGCCTGGAGGACCACGTACTCGGCGGCCACCAGACGCAACCCGCCGCGACGGTTCGGCTCGTACACGAGGGCCTCGGGCGTGGTCGCCCGGACGGTCCCGTCGCCGACGAGGTCGCCGTCGACGAGGTGGACCCCCATCCCACCCACGCCCGGGTTGTCGATGCACTGGATGCCGGCGGCGTCGCTGAGCACGCCGTACCCGGCGGCCTTCGCGACGTCGACCCGGTGGAACGGGCCGATCGCGTGCCGGGCGTGCGCGAGCGTCGGGTGCCCGGGATCGTGGCCGTGGTCCCCGCCGAACCCGAAGCCGGACCCGACGAGCGCGACCGCGGCGAGCGCAGCCATCACGGGAGTGACCATGGTGACCACCCTCAGACGTAGAAGTAGGGGTCGAGGACCCGGACCTGCGTGATCCGGTCGACCGGGAGCGAGTTGCGCACGGCGACCGCGCGGATCGCCTCGGGGTTCGGCCCGTCGTAGACGCAGAAGGACTTGGCCCTGTCGTCGCTGACGTAGGAGTGGACCCAGGTGACCCCGTCCTCGGCGTTGGTGTCGACCACGGTCAGGCAGGTCGCCGCCCCGCCAGGGTCGGTGGGGATGTGCAGGCCGGTCGGGAAGGTGCGTTCGACGATGTAGCGCGGCATCTCAGTGCCCTCTCATTCGGGGTGGTTGATGCCGTCGACGCTACGAATGCCGCCCGGACGCGGGCATCGGCAGGACTGCCCACGTTGCGCGGGCACGCTGCCTAGGTCGTGAGGCCGAGCCGGCGCGCCTCGGCGCTCGCCTGGGTGCGGGTCTGCACGGACAGCTTGCGCAGGATGGACCCCAGGTGGTGGTCGACCGTGCGGCGGGAGACGAACAGGCGCTCGCCGATCTCCGCGTTGCGCAGGCCGTCGCCGACCAGCGTCAGCACCTCGAGCTCGCGGTCGGTGAGGAGCGCCGGGTTGGCCCGCGTCGTGGCGCGGTGTCCGCGGGGGATGCCCCGCACGCCGCGGTCCCGCAGCCGCTGGGCCACGATCGCGGCCGCGGGCCGGGCTCCCAGGCCCTGCAGCAGGTCGACGGCGCGGCGCAGCGGGTCGACCTCGTCGGCGTCGGCCAGCGCCAGGGCCTCCTCGTAGGGGCACCCGCGCTCCGCCCACGCCTGGGCGTCCGACCCGACGTGGTCGCCGGCCGCCCGGCGCCTCCAGGTGCCCAGCTGGTCGACGAACGACTGCGCACCCCGGTCGACGGCGATCGGCAGCGCCGCGTCGACGGCGGCGACCACGGCGTCCGGCCGGCCCTCGAGCCACGCCGCCTCGGCCCGCGCGAGCGCGACCTGCCCGAGCCGGGAGAGCTCGCCCGTCGGTGCGGCGAGCGCCCACGCCTCCTCGAGAGGCTCCCGATGACCGGGGTCGCCCCGCCGCGCACGCACGAGCCCGAGGACGACGAGCGCGACGATGCGGGGCGTCGTCGAGGTCCGCCGGATCCCGATGACCTCCTGGGCGGCGTCGGCGGCCTCGGACCACCGACCCTCGTCGAGCGCCAGGCGCGCGCCGTAGGCCATCAGGTAGAGCCGGTCGAGCTCGATCCCGCGATCGCTGCAGAACGCGGTGCCCTCGTCGAGGTACCGGCGCGCGAGCGTGCGCTGCCGCGTCTCCACGGCGCCCCCGGCGAGCAGCACGTAGGTGCGGCCGACGAGCACCGGTCGGTCGGTGCCCCGTGCACCCTCGAGGCTGGCAAGCAGCGCGGCCCCGCCGTCGGCAGCGATGCCGACCCGCCCGAGCGTCGCGAGCGTGTGCATCGCGATCGGTCTGTCGCCGAGGTCGTCGGCGAGCTGGCCCCCCCGTTGCGCCCACTCGACCGTCTCCGGGCGGGCGTCACCCAGGCACACCGCCGCGAGGTTCGCGTAGGCCGCCGCCAGCTCGCGGCCCGGCGGCACCGACTCGAGCAGGGTGACCGCCTCGCGCGCCGCGCTCTGGGCCTCCGCGGTGCGTCCCGGGCACCAGAGAAACTCGGACAGCCGCCGCAGGACGTCTCCGCGGACGGTCACGTCCTCGCAGACCAGGAGCGCGTCCTGCAGCGCGGCGATCCCGTCGTCGTACTGGTCGGTGACGTAGCAGGACTCGGCCTGCCGAACCCGCAGCCGCACGCGCTCCGCGGCGGGCAGCCCGGCGCCGTACCGGAGCGTGCGGGCGTACTGCGCCGCGGCCTCGCGGTGGGCGCCCAGCTGTGCGGCGTCCTGCGCGGCGGCGGGTGCGTACCGCAGGACGGCGTCGGCGTCCCCTGCCGCGTCGGCGTGGTGCGCGAGGAGGGCCAGGTCCGGCGTCCGCTCCGCGAGCTCGGCCAGCGCGAGGCGGTGGAGCTCGGCGCGCCGGTGGGGCGGGATCGCCTCCTCGACGGCCAGCCGGGCCAGCTCGTGCCGGAACGCGACCGCGCGTCCCCGCGGCACGAGCATGCCCGAGGCGAGCGCCTCGTCGAGCACGTCCACCGACCCGGGGACCAGCGCGGCGAGCAGGGCCAGGTCGGCCTGCGGCGGGACGACCGCCACGGCGTCGAGGAGCAGCCGCGCCTCCGGGCCCAGCCGGGACGCGCGCGCCAGCACGACCTCCCGGACGGTGTCGGGGATGTCGTCGGTGCCGGCGGCCAGCGTCTCGACGACGAAGAATGGGTTGCCCGCCGTCCTGCGGTAGAGCTCGTCGGGGTCGACCCCCGCGGAGCGGGCGAGCGCGGCGACGGCGTCCCGGGACAGCGGTGCGAGCGTCACCCGGCGCATCGACCGGTGCGTCGCCAGCTCCCCGACGAGCGTGTGCAGCGCGTGGTCCCGGTCCAGCTGGTCGTCGCGGTAGGTGCCCACCACCAGGGCCGGGGCGTCCGCGATCTTCCGGGCCAGCAACCGCACGACGTCGAGCGTCGCCTCGTCCGCCCAGTGCAGGTCCTCGAGCACGAGGACCGTGACGTCCGCCGAGCGGAGGTCGCGCAGGAGCGTCTGCACGAGGTCGTGCGGTGTCGGGTGCGCCGAGACGGCCTCCGCCAGCTCGCCGCCGGCCGCCTCGGCGACGTCGAGCAGCGGACCCAGCGGGCGGGGCGTGAACAGCGGGTCGCACGCGCCCGCGAGGACCCGCGCACCGCTGCGCGCGCAGAGCTCTCGCACCAGGGTCGTCTTGCCCGCGCCGGCCTCGCCGCGGACCAGGACCACCGCGCCGCGCGAGGTGGTCCGGACGCCGTCGAGCAGGCCGGTGAGCAGCGCCAGCTCGTCGTCACGCTCGAGCAGGGCACCCCGGACGACGTCGACCGGTGTCGCGGGTCGGTCCACGACCCTCATCGTCCGCCGGGCACCACCGGCGGTCAACGCGCGTCACCAGGGCGGTGTCGGGAGGCGTTCGTCGTACGTGCCGCCCGGTCCGCACCCGCCCACGTAGTTGTCGGGCATCCGCGGGTACACCTCGATCCAGTACCGGCGGGCCAGGGCTTGAGCCTCCTGCGGCGACGCCCCGAGCGCCTCGGCCATCGCGGCGTCGCGCTGCACGGCGGCGCACTCGGCGTGGGCCTCGTCGGTGATCCCGACCATGTGCATGGTCTCGTGGGTGACCACGTGCACGGCGATGACCTGGTCCAGCGACGGGCTCGCCTTGGTCGAGCCCAGCCACGCGCGCAGGTTCCCGCAGGCGCCGAACTTGATGAGCGTCGATCGCTCGGGGACGCCGTCCGGTCCCCAGGCGACGAAGCCGAGCTCGGGGCCGACGTCGACGAACGCCTGCCCGAGGCTCTGGCAGTTGACCTGCACCGACTCGCCGGCGATCTCGCCGGCGGCCTCCTCGAGCTGGTGCTCGACCCGGGCCTCGACGAGCATCGGGATCCCGAAGCACAACGCCAGGCCGAGCGAGAGGCCCACGCTGATCCGGGGGAAGGGCGCGATCCGCCCGAGGGAGTCGACGCGTCGGTTCATCCAGCGCACGACGATGCTCGCCGTCAGGGCGAGGAATCCGATCAAGCCGAGGGCGAGGAGCACACCTCAGTCATCGGTCGGCGAGGCCCCGACCATGACGTGCGACGCGTCGAGGACCTCGAGGATGCGACCCATCACGCGGTCGAGGTCCGCGATGTCGGTCGCGGTGAGGGGGTCGATCACGGTGGCCAGGACGGTACCGACGTGCCCGGGCGCGGCGGCCTCGACCGTGGTCCAGCCGGCGGGGGTGAGGATCGCGTTCGTCGCCCTGCGGTCCTCGGCGCACGCCTCGCGCCGCACCAGCCCGCGCTTCTCCAGCCGGGTGACCACGTGGGACAGGCGTGCGAGGGTGGCGTTGGTCTGCGCGGCGAGCGACGTCATCCGCAGCGTGCGCTCCGGTGCCTCGGAGAGCATCGCGAGCGTGAAGTACTCGAAGTGGCTCAGGCCGGAGTCGCGCTGCAGCTGGGACTCCAGCGTGCCCGGCAGCAGCTCGACCACGGCGATGAGCTTCTTCCAGGCGCACAGCTGCTCCGGGGTGAGCCAGCGCGGTTCCGTCATGCGAGACATGCTAGCAAAAACTTGACGCGACAACTATTAGAGGTACAGTAGTTGTAGCAACAACCAATCAAGGAGGACACCATGAGCACGGTCACCGTCATCGGAGCAGGCAACATGGGCTCGGCCATCGCGTGGCGGGTCATCGCCGGCGGCAACGAGGCGCAGGTGCTGACCCGGGAGCCGGTCAAGGTCGCCATCCCCGGCGCGAAGCACGGCACCGTCGGTGACCCGATCGCGGGCGACATCGTCGTTCTGGCCCTGCCGTACGGCGCCGTGCCCGAGGTGCTCGGCCAGTACGAGGGCCAGCTGGACGGCAAGGTGCTCGTGGACCTGACCAACCCCCTCGACTTCGCGACCTTCGACTCCCTCGTCGTGCCGGTGGGCAGCTCCGCCGCCGAGGTCATCGCGCAGAGCGTGCCGGCCGCGTCGGTGCTCAAGGCGTTCAACACCACGTTCGCGGCGACGCTCAGCACGGGTGAGGTGGGTTCCGAGCGCACCTCCGTCCTCATCGCGGGCGACGACACGAACGCCAAGGAGGCCCTCGCTGCGGTCGTCGAGGCCGGCGGCCTGCGCGCCGTCGACGCCGGCTCCCTCAAGCGCGCCCACGAGCTCGAGGCCCTCGGGTTCCTGCAGCTGACCCTCGCCGCGGCGGAGAAGACGTCGTGGACCGGCGGGTTCGGGCTGACGGCATGACCGAGATCCTCGACGCCCGCACCGACGTCGGGGCCGTCACCCTCAAGGTGGGCGACCTCGACGGGATGACGGACTACTACTCGCGCGGCATCGGCCTGACGGTCCTGGAGGCCGAGGG
This sequence comes from Cellulomonas sp. P1_G12_2, assembly GCF_056405535.1. NCBI lineage: Bacteria > Bacillati > Actinomycetota > Actinomycetes > Micrococcales > Cellulomonadaceae > Cellulomonas > Cellulomonas sp. P1_G12_2. The sequence continues at coordinate 1,594,805 of NZ_JBFUBX010000001.1, forward strand.
TGACCGCGTCACCCTCGGCAGGCTGGGAGTCCCGGCCGTCGTGCTCGAGCACACACCGCTGCTCAAGCACGCCCCCTCGACGGCCGCGGGGCTCTTCCATACCGCGATCCTGTTCGACGAGCAGAGCTCTCTCGCGTCCTCGGTGTACTCGGTCGCGCAGCACTTCCCGTCCTCGTTCACGGGCAGCTCGGACCACCTGGTGTCCAAGGCGCTCTACTTCGACGACCCCGAGGGCAACGGCGTGGAGCTCTACTGGGACCGGCCGCGCGAGCAGTGGGGCTGGAAGAACGGCCGCGTCGCGATGGCCACGAACTACCTGGACCCGAACGGGTTCCTGCGCGAGAACCTCACCGACCCCGACGCGCTCGACGGCGCCGCCGCGGTGGGGCACGTGCACCTCAAGGTCGGCGACATCGCCACCGCCCAGCAGTTCTACGTGGACACGGTCGGCTTCGAGGTGACCGCGGAGTACGGCACCCAGGCACTGTTCGTGTCGGCCGGCGGCTACCACCACCACCTGGCGATGAACACGTGGCAGAGCCGCGGCGCGCAGGGCCGGTGGCCGGCGCTCGGACTGGGCGAGGTCACCATCGAGCTGCCCACCGACGACGAGCGCGGCGCGCTGGGCGCCCGGCTGGCCGGCCGGGGGATCGCCACGCGCGACGACGGCCGGGTGCTCGCGTTCGAGGACCCGTGGAACAACGAGATCCGCGTGGTGGTCGCGGGCTGAGCCTCAGCCCGGGACCGCCCCGGCCAGCTCCGCGCGGGACCGGATCCCGAGCTTCAGGTACACGTTGCGCAGGTGGTACTCGATGGTCTTCGGGGACAGGAACAGCGCGGCGGCGGCCTCCCGGGTGGTGCGCCCGCCGGCCAGCATGCTGGCCACCTGCAGCTCCTGCGGCGTCAGGTGGTCGAGGCCGGTCGCGCTGCGCCGCTGAGCCGTCTCCCCGGTCGCACGCAGCTCGGAGGCTGCCTGGTCGGCCCACGGGACCGCACCGAGGCGCTCGAAGGTCGCGAGCGCGGACCGCAGGTGCGGCCGTGAGTCCACGCGACGCTTCATCCGGCGCAGCCGGGACCCGTACGCCAGCTCGGTGCGCGCGGCCTCGAACGCGTCGGGCGTGTGCTGGTGATAGGCGAGGGCGACCGAGAAGCAGACGTCCACGTCGGTGTCCGGGCACGTCAGGCCTGCCGCGCGGGCGGCACGGGCCAGCGACCACGGCTGACCCTTGACCTCCGCGCGCTCGGTCAGCGACGCCGCCAGGGCGCCCGCCTCGTCGGTCATCCCCAGGCGCACCATCGCCTCGACCATGTCCGCCGCGGGGGAGGCGTCGACGTCCACCAGACCGAGGTCGTCCAGCACCGAGTCGAGCGCCCGGAACCGGTCCAGCGCGGCATCGGTCCGCCCGAGGCCCAGCTCGCGCTCGGCCAGCGCGGTCATCGCCCAGGTCTGGAAGAAGCCGAGGTGGTGCTCGCCGGCGATCGCCAGGGCCTCCTCGGCGTGGGCCAGGCAGGCGTCCGCGTCGCCCCGCCGAGCCTCCAGCCAGGACAGCCCCGCGAGGCACGCGGTGAGGTCGGTGGCCTGGCCGGCCTCCCGGGCGAGCTGGATCCCTTCGGTGTACCCCGCGACGGCGTCGTCCCACCGGTCCGTCGTCGCCTGGTCGCGCGCGACGTAGAACAACAGGATCGGCAGCCCGCCGATGTCGCTGCGGCGCCGGGAGTGGGCGACGACCGTGGGGATGACGTCCCGTCCCACCGCGCTCTCGCGCAGGTAGAGCGGCAGGACGACGAGCCACGGCGCCAGCTGCGGGTCGTCGAGGTACTGGTCGACGTCCGCCATCGCGGCGCGCAGCAGGTCCGGGCCGCCGTGGCCGGCGAGGATGTCGGCCACGGCGGTCGCCATCGACCCGACCCATCGTGCCCGCGCGGTCCGCGGCTCGAGCTCGGCGATGAGCGCGGCCGCCGATCCGGCGGTCGCGACGTCGCCGGCGAACTGGCAGGCCTGGATGGCGTCGGAGAGCAGGGTGACGGCGGTGTCGGGGTCCTCGTCGGCGGCCCGCGTGCCGGCGGCGACGAAGACGTCCCGGGCTCGCTCGACCGATCCGGTCCGCGCGGCGACGGACCCGTCGAGGGCGGCGGCGCGGGTCCGCAGCGCGGGGGACTGGGGGAGCTCGGACGCGCGGTCGAGCAGGTCGGTGGCGGAGTCCGGCAGTCCTGCGCGCCACGCGCTCTCCGCCGCCGACACGAGTCGTCGGGCACGGTCCGACGGGTCGGGGCTCACGCGCGCGGCACGCTCGAACCCCGCCGCGGCGACGGCCCACGCGCCCCGCTCCCGTGAGCGGGAGGCGGCCTCGTCGAGCACGGCGGCCACCGACGCGTCCGGGGTGGCCGTGGCCTCGCCGAGGTGCCAGGCGCGCCGGTCCACGTCGTCCGCGGGTACGGCCTGCGCGAGCGCGGCATGCACCGCGCGCCGGGCGGCGGGGGCGGCCTCGGCGTAGATGCCGGAACGGACCAGGTCGTGCCGGAAGGTGACGCGGTGGGCGTCGACGGTGAGCAGCTGCTCGCGCGCTGCCTCGTCCAGGTCGCCGACCGAGACACCGAGCCGGGCGCACGCGCCGGTGATCGCCGCGAGGTCGCCGCCCGCCGCCGCGGCCACCAGCATGGCGGTCCGGGCCCTCTCGGAGAGCGCGTCGGCGCGGCGGGCGAACGTCCGGGCCAGCGACGCCGGCACGGGGACGGGCGCACCGGGCGGCAGCGCGTCGAACCCCTCGTCCGTGAGCTCCAGGAGGGCGAGCGGGTTGCCGCCGGTCGCTGACAGCAACCGGGCCCGGGCCTCGTCCGGCAGGCGTCGGCCCAGCGACCCCGCCAGTTCCGCGGCGTCGGCGTCGGCGAGCCCGCCGAGCATGAGCATGGGCAGCCCTGCCGAGCTGACGACCGACGGCGCCTCGTCGCGCACCGCGAGCAGGACGACGACCGGGTCGGCCGTGAGTCGTCGGGCGGCGAAGCACAGTGCCTGGGCCGACGGGGGGTCGAGGAGGTGCGCGTCGTCGACGACCACCGCGACCGGGCCGTCGTCGGCCACGCGGCTGAGCAGGCTCAGCACGGCCGCGCCGACCGCGAACCGTTCTCCGCCGGACCCGGGCACCAGGGCGAGCGCCGAGCCGAGCGCCTCCGCCTGCGGTGCGGGGATCGCGTCGAGGTGCCCCAGCACCGGGCGCAGCAGCTGCAGCAGACCCCCGAACGGCACCTCGCGCTCGGCGTCGATGCCGGCCGCCCGCAGCACGCGCATGCCCGCCTCGGTCACGGCCGCGGTGGCGTCCTCGAGCAGGGCGCTCTTGCCGATCCCCGCCTCGCCGGAGAGCACCAGCGTGCCGCTCTCGCCCACGCGCGCGGAGGCCACCAGCTTCCCGATGACGTGACGCTCCTGCTCCCGGCCGACCAGCACCCACCCGAGTCTAGGGAGCACACCAGGGGGGTCCCCTGATGCGACCGCCACCACGCCAGCGACAGGGTCGGAACCGACAGATCCGACATCCTCCCGAGGAGACGCACCACCATGACCCAGACCCTGCCGTTCACCGAGCGGACCATCGACCCCGACAAGCTCATGTCCTTCGTGTTCCGCGCCGTCGACGAGGTCGGCGCCACCCTGAACACCGCGCTGGTGGTGATGGGCGACAAGCTGGGCTACTACAGCGCGATGGCGGACGGCGCGCCCGTCACGCCCGGAGAGCTGGCCGCGCAGACCGGGACCAGCGAGCACTACGCCCGCGAGTGGCTGAACAACCAGGCGGCCGGCGGCTACGTCGAGTACGACGCCGCGTCCCGCCGCTACACGCTTCCCGCCGAGCACGCCGTGGCGCTCGCGGACCCGACGAGCCCGGCCTACCTGGCCGGCTTCTTCCAGCTGGCTCTGGGCACCGTGCACGGCTCCGACGACATCTTCCAGGCGGCCCGCGACGGCGACGGCCTCGGCTGGCACGAGCACCACACCGACGTGCACCACGGCTGTGAGCGCTTCTTCCGCACCATGTACAACGGGCACCTGCTCACGGAGTGGATCCCCGCACTCGAGGGGGTCACCGCCAAGCTGGAGGCCGGCGCCAAGGTCGCGGACGTGGGCTGCGGGCACGGCGCGTCCACGATCCTGCTGGCCAAGGCGTTCCCGAACTCCACCTTCGTCGGCTCGGACTACCACGCGGCGTCGATCGACATCGCCCGCGAGCGCGCCCGGGCCGCCGGGGTGGACGACCGCGTGACGTTCGAGGTGGCCCCCGCGACGGCGTTCAGCGGCTCCGGGTACGACCTGATCGCGATGTTCGACTGCCTGCACGACATGGGCGACCCGGTGGGCGCTGCCCGGCACGTGCGCAACGCGATCGCCGCGGACGGCACGTGGATGGTGGTCGAGCCGATGGCGGGCGACCGCGTCGAGGACAACCTCAACACCGTCGGACGCGCGTACTACGGCTTCTCGACGCTGCTGTGCACGCCGGCGTCCCTGAGCCAGGACGTGGGGCTGGCGCTCGGCACGCAGGCCGGACCGGCCAAGATCCGCGACGTCTCGACCGCCGCCGGGTTCACGGCGTTCCGCACCGCGGCGAACACGCCGTTCAACAACGTGTTCGAGGTACGCCCGTGACTCGGGATCGCCTCCAGGCGGACACTGCTCGGGTGGGAATCCACCCGAGCAGGTCTGCCGACCCCGACGTGGTCGGTGTGACCGCGCGCGACGGGGTCGAGCTGGCGTACGAGGTGTTCCACCAGGACCACCCCCTGACCGTCGTGCTCGTCCCCACCTGGTCGATCGTGCCGTCGCGGTTCTGGAAGGCGCAGATCGGGTTCCTCGCCCGGCACTACCGGGTGATCACGTTCGACGGCCGCGGGAGCGGTCGGTCGGGTCGACCAGAGGGCGCCGCCGAGTACACCGACCGGCAGTACGCCGACGACATCCTCGCTGTGCTGGACGCCACGGGGACGGACCGCGCGGTGCTGGTCACCGAGTCCTGCGGGGCGTCGTGGGCGGTGCACGTGGCGGCGGGCGACCCGGACCGGGTGCTCGGGATCATGGCGATCGCCCCGTCGTGCGGTCTCGACGTGGCCACCCCGGGTCGCGACCACGTGCCGTGGGACGAGCCGCTGGACACGTCGCAGGGCTGGGCCAAGTACAACAAGCACTACTGGACCGGCGGCGGGTACGACGACTTCACCGAGTTCTTCTTCCACAAGATGTTCTCCGAGCCGCACTCGACCAAGCAGATCGAGGACTGCATCGGCTGGGCCCACGAGATCACGCCGGAGACCCTGGCGGACACCACCGCGGGCCGGCTCGGCTGCGAGGGCGCGGTGTGTGAGCCGGTCGCGCCGCTGGCCCGCCAGGTGACGTGCCCGGTGGTCGTCGTGCACGGCACCGACGACCGCATCCGGCCGCACGCGTTCGGCGAGCGGCTGGCCGAGCTCACCCGTGGCGAGCTGGTCCTGCTGGAGCACGCCGGGCACGGACCGTCGGCGCGCGACCCGGTGAAGGTCAACCACCTCATCGCGCAGTTCGTCGACCGGTTCACGCCACCGAGCCCGCGGCGGGCGTGGGTGCGCGCCGCCCGTCGGCCGATGCGCGCGCTGTACCTCTCGTCGCCGATCGGTCTCGGCCACGCGCAGCGCGACGTCGCGGTCGCGGCCGAGCTGCGGGCCCGCAAGCCCGAGCTGCAGATCGACTGGCTCGCCCAGAACCCGGTGACGAAGGTGCTAGCGCAGCACGGCGAGACGCTGCACCCCGCGTCGGCGTGGCTGCGCAACGAGTCCGGCCATATCGAGCACGAGGCCGGCGAGCACGACCTGCACGCGTTCCAGGCCATCCGCCGGATGGACGAGATCCTGGTGCACAACTTCATGGTGTTCGACGAGGTGGTGGCCGACGGCGGCTACGACCTGGTGATCGGCGACGAGGCGTGGGACGTCGACTACTTCCTGCACGAGAACCCCGAGCTCAAGCGGTTCTCGTTCGCGTGGATGACGGACTTCGTCGGTTGGCTCCCGATGTCCGACGGCGGTCCGCGCGAGGCCGCGCTGACGGCGGACTACAACGCGGAGATGATCGAGCACCGCGCCCGGTTCGCGCGCGTGCGGGACCGCTCGGTGTTCGTCGGCGACCCCGACGACATCGTCGAGGACGACTTCGGTCCGGGGCTGCCCAGCATCCGCACGTGGACGCAGGAGAACTTCGACTTCGCCGGCTACGTCACGGGGTTCGACCCCGCGGAGCTGGAGGGCACGGAGCGGTTGCGCGCCGAGCTCGGCGTCGGGCCGCAGGAGAAGCTCTGCCTGGTGACGGTCGGTGGGTCCGGCGTCGGGACATCGTTGCTGCGGCGCGTCATGGACGTCGTGCCGCTGGTCCGCCAGCTCGCGCCGGAGCTGCGGTTCGCCTTCGTCACCGGCCCGCGGATCGACCCGGGGTCGCTGCCGGCGTGGGAGGGGTCGACGGTGCTCGGGTACGTGCCGGACCTGTTCCGCCACCTCGCAGCGTGCGACGTGGCGGTGGTCCAGGGCGGCCTGACGACGACCATGGAGCTCACCGCGCTGAACAAGCCGTTCGTGTACGTCCCGCTGCGGCACCACTTCGAGCAGAACCTGCACGTGCGCAAGCGGCTCGACCGGTACGAGGCCGGCCGCCACCTGGCGTACGAGGACGCGCTCGACCCCGACGCGCTCGCGGAGGCGATCGTCAAGGAGGCCAGCCGCGACGTGCGGTACCGGCCGGTCGCGACGGACGGTGCGGCGCGGGCGGCGGCGATGCTGGCGGACCTGCTCTAGAAGTCCACCAGCGTCAGGCGCACGTGCACGGTGTCGCCGACGTCGAGGTGCTCGGCCCGGCGGACCGCCTTCTTCACGGGCAGCACGTACGTGTCCGTCGACGGGAAGATCGAGGTCCGCCAGGTCGTCGCACCGACCGAGACGTCGACGCGCACCGACCCGAACCCGCGGGCGCCGTCGCCGACGAGGTCGAGCACGTCGTCGGCGAGCTCGGTCGGCAGGCTCACGAAGGTCCAGGCGTCGGTGCGTCGCGCGCTCCAGAGCCACAGCGGGGCATCGAACTCCATCGGGCTATCGTCGCGCGTGCCACCCACGCGCGACGTAGCGTCGAGGGATGGATGTCGCCGCACTGCTGATCGAGTCGTTCGGACGCGTGGAGGGGGTGCTGGACCGCGCGGTGGGCGGGTTGACCGAGGACCAGCTGGCCCTGCGGCCCTACCCGGAGGCCAACTCCATCGCCTGGCTCGCCTGGCACGCGGGGCGCGGGCAGGACGCGCAGGTCGCCGACGTGGCGGGGGTCGAGCAGGTGTGGACGGCCCAGGGGTGGGCGGACCGGTTCGCGCTGCCGTTCGACCCGTCCGCCACCGGGTACGGGCACAGCGCCGACGAGGTGGGCCGCGTCAAGGCATCGGGTGAGCTGCTGCTCGGCTACTACCGCGCGGTCGCCGTCGAGACGGAGACCTACCTGGGGCGGCTCACCGCGGAGGATCTCGACCGCGTCGTCGACGTGCGCTGGGACCCGCCCGTGACGCTCGGGGTGCGGCTGGTCAGCATCGTCGGCGACAGCCTGCAGCATGCCGGCCAGGCGTCCTACGTGCGCGGACTGCTGGAGCCGTTCGAGACGTAGGCTCCGGCGCATGCAGTGCGACTACTTCGATGCGGGGGTCTGTCGCTCGTGCACCTGGATGGGACGCCCGCACGGTGAGCAGGTCGCGGACAAGGAGCGGCACTGCCTGAACCTGCTCGGCGAGCGCGACGACCTCGTGTGGCTGCCGCCGGTGACCGGGCCGGAGTCGGGGTATCGCAACAAGGCGAAGATGGTCGTCGGCGGGACGGTCGAGCACCCCACGCTGGGCATCCTCGACGCCGGTGGCCACGGCGTCGACCTGCAGGGCTGCGGCCTCTACCCCCCGTCGCTGGCCGCGACGTTCCCCGTGCTCGCGGCATTCGTCACCCGCGCGACCCTCACGCCCTACGACGTGCCGGCGCGCACGGGCGAGCTGAAGAACCTGCTGGTCACGCAGTCGCCGGACGGGGAGCTCCTGCTCCGGTTCGTGCTGCGGTCGCAGGAGCCCGTCGCCCGGATCCGCAAGCACCTGCCGTGGCTCCTCGACGCCCTGCCGCAGCTGCGCGTGGCCTCCGTGAACCTCCTGCCCGACCACAAGGCGGTGCTCGAGGGTGACCGGGAGATCCTGCTCACCGCCACCGAGACCCTGCGGATGCGCGTCAACGGGATCGACCTGCACCTGCGCCCGCAGAGCTTCTTCCAGACGAACACCGAGGTGGCCGCCGCGCTCTACCGGCACGCCTCCGCGTGGATCGAGGAGCTCGCGCCGGCGTCCGTGTGGGACCTGTACTGCGGGGTCGGCGGGTTCGCGCTGCACGTGGCGGCGCCCGGGCGCGAGGTGGTCGGCATCGAGACCAGCACCGAGGCGATCGCCAGCGCCACGCTCAGCGCGCGTGACCTCGGCCTGTCGGGCGTGCGTTTCGCGGCCGGCGACGCGACCGCGTTCGCGCTGGGTGCCGACGCCGCGCCGGACCTGGTGGTCGTCAACCCGCCGCGGCGGGGGATCGGCGACGCGCTGAGCCGGTGGCTGGAGACCTCGGGCGTGCGGCACGTCGTCTACTCCAGCTGCAACGCCGCGTCGCTGACCCGGGACCTGGAGGCGATGCCGTCGCTGCGGCCCCGCCGGGCGCAGGTGCTCGACATGTTCCCGCAGACCACGCACTACGAGGTGCTCACCCTGCTCGAACGGCGTCGAGCAGGGCGATGACCTCGTCGGTCGTCCCGGTCTCACCCAGCCGGGGGAAGATCCGCGTCACGCTGTTCTCGTGCGCCGCGGCGCTCCCGTCCGTCATCGCGTCGACCGCGAGCGTGACGTTCAGCCCGTGCTCGTAGGCCGCGCGGGCGGTCGACTCGACCCCCATGGTCGTGGCGATGCCGACGACGACGACCTGCGTCACGCCGTGACGGTCCAGCAGCTCCGCGAGGCCCGTGCGGTGGAACGCGCTGAGGGTCCGCTTGGTGATCAGGTGGTCGCCTGGCTGCGGGGTCAGCTCCGCGACGAGGTCGGCGGCACCCTGAGGGACCGGTCCGCCGCCTGCGCGCCGCGGTGACTCGGTCCGGCCGGGTGCGCTGCCGAGCGCCTGCACCAGCACCACCGGCAGGCCGCTGCGGCGGAACGCGTCGGCCAGCCGGGCGGAGCGTGCGACGACCTCGGCGGTGGGGTGCGCGGAGGGGAGGGCGACCACCGCGTTCTGCAGGTCGACGACGACCAGGGCGGTGATCGGGTCGAGGGTCGTGAGGGTCACGGGGTGGGCCTTTCGAGGGTGAGCCGGTCCAGCAGGGTCAGGGCGTCGAGCACGGTGGCGCGTTCGGCGGGGGTGAAGCGGTCCTGGAAGGCGCGGGCCAGCCACTCCTCGCGCACCTGACGGACGCCTTCCGCGCGCTCGCGGCCGGCGGGCGTCAGCGAGACCAGCTGGCGGCGGCCGTCGTGCGGGTCGGGGGTCCGGTCCACGAGCCCCTGCGCGTCGAGGGCGGTCAGGATCGTCGCCACGGACTGGGGTCGCACGCCCTCCGCGGTCGCCAGGTCGCTGGCCGACGCAGGCCCGGCCGTGCCGAGCCGGCTGAGCACGCTCAGCTGCGACGGCGTGAGCGCGCTGGTGTCGTAGACCTCGCGGAGCCGCCGCACGAGCCGCCCGAGCAGCACGCGCAGGTCGCGGGCGGCGCGTGCCGCGTCCGTGGAGATCGGATCCATGATTCGACAGTACCAACTGTTCAGTTGAAACTGGCTGTTGGACGGGCGTCCGAGACGGTAGGAAGAGCCATGAGCAACGCGGCCGTCCTCGTCATCGGTGCCGGACCCGGCGGTCTCGCGGTCGCGGCCGCACTGCGTCGGGAGGGCGTCGCCTCCCTGGTCCTGGAGCGGTCCGACGACGTCGGCGCGTCGTGGCGGCGGCACTACGAGCGGCTGCACCTGCACACCACCCGGCGCTGGTCGAGCCTGCCGGGGCTGCCGATCCCTCGGGAGTTCGGCCGCTGGGTGGCCCGCGACGACGTGGTGCGCTATCTCGAGCTCTACACCGCGCACCACCGGATCGACGTGCGGACCGGCGTCGAGATCAAGCGCATCGCGCGCGCCGGCTACGGGCGCTGGGTGCTGGAGTCGACCACGGGCGAGGAGCTCGCCGGGTCCACCGTGGTCGTGGCGACCGGCTACAACCACACCCCGGTGCCGCCGGGCTGGCCAGGCGTGGAGACGTTCCTCGGCGAGCTCGTGCACGCCTCGGCGTACCGGAACCCCGAGCCGTACCGCGGCAAGGACGTGCTCGTGGTCGGTGCCGGGAACACCGGGTCGGAGATCGCCGTGGACCTCACGGAGGGCGGGGCCGCACGGGTGCGGCTCGCCATCCGCTCGGCCCCGCACATCGTCCGACGATCGAACCTCGGGTGGCCGGCGCAGGGCACCGGGATCGTGGTGCGGCACCTGCCCGTCCCCGTGGTGGACCGGGTCGCCGCCGCGGTCGCGCGCGTCGAGGTGCCCGACCTGTCGGAGTTCGGCCTGCCGCGGCCGACCACCGGCCTGTACTCGCGGGTGAGGCAGGGATCGGTGCCGCTGCAGGACGTCGGCTTGATCGCGGCGGTGCAGGCTCGGCGGGTGGAGCCGGTCGCGGCGGTGGAGACGTTCGACGACGGCGCGGTGGTGCTGGCCGACGGGTCGCGGATCACGCCCGAGGTGATCATCGCGGCGACCGGGTACCGCCGCGGGCTCGAGCCGCTGGTGGGTGACCTCGACGTGCTCGACGACCGCGGTCTTCCCCGGGTGCACGGTCCGCGGACGTCGACCTCCGCCCCCGGGCTGTACTTCACGGGGTACACCAACCCGATCAGCGGGATGTTCCGCGAGCTCGGGATCGACGCCGAGCGGATCGCGCGCGCGATCAGCCGCGGGTAGCTCGTCAGCGCACCACGCGGAACGTCAGGTGCGTGGCCTCGGCCGTGGCGACGAGCCCCGTGCGCTCGAGCTCGGTGTGCCGGTCGCTCGCGACGTCGAGCAGCCGGGAGCCCCGGTGCAGGAGCACGGGCACCACGTTGAGGGTGAGCTCGTCGACCACGCCCGCGGCCAGCGCCTGCCGCACCACCTCCGCGCCGCCCATGACGAGGACGTCCCGGTCGCCCGCCGCCGTCACGGCCTGCGCCACCGCGCTCGCGACGCCGTCGGTGACGAACGTGAACGACGCGCTGGTCATCGGGCGCGGCTCCTGCGCCCTGTGCGTCACCACGAAGGTGGGCACCGGGAACGGGGTGTCCCCCCACAGGTCGACGCCGATGTCGTAGGTCCGGCGCCCGACGACCACCGCGCCGGTGCGGGCGTACAGATCCGCGGAGACGGCGGCGTCGTCGCCGCCAGGTGTCGTGCCGTCTGCAGCCACCTCGCGGTCGCCCCCGCCGCCGAAGAGCCAGCGGTGCAGACGTTCGCCGCCCACGCCCATCGGTGCGTCCGCCGAGACGTCCGGGCCGGCACTGAACCCGTCGAGCGACACGGACGAGCTCACCCGCACGATCCCCATGCCGGACACGGTAGGGGTGGTGGTGCCCCCTTGTCGTCGCTGGGTTCGGGGTTTACATTGAAGGTGTTCCTTAATTAAGGAGTTGCTCACATGCCAGCTCGGGACCCGTTGAGCGTCGTGTTCGCGGCGCTCGCCGATCCCACGAGGCGCGCGATCCTCACGCACCTCCAGCACGGCCCGGCGACCGCCGGCGACGTGGCTGCACCGTTCGCCATGAGCCGGTCCGCCGTCTCGCAGCATCTGCGGGTGCTCGAGGACGCCGGTCTGATCGAGCGGACCGTGACCGCGCAGTGGCGCACGTGCGTCCTGCGCACCGAGCCGCTCGACGAGGTCGCGACGTGGGTGGACACGCACCGGCGGTTGTGGGACGAGCGGTTCGACCTGCTCGACGAGCGGCTCCGGACGAGACGAGGAGAGGCAGACCATGCTTGAGACGGACCGGAAGTCCTTCACCATCACCCGAGTCTTCGACGCGCCGCGTGCGGTGATCTGGCGCGCATGGACCGACCCCGACGAGGCCGCGGCCTGGTGGCACCCGCGCGGGATCGTGACGCCACGGGACTCTGTCGAGCTCGACGTCCGCCCGGGCGGCTCCTACCGGTACACGATGGTCGCGCCCGACGGCAGCACCTACCCGACCGCAGGCGTCTACCGCGAGGTCGTCGAGCCCGAGCGGCTCAGCTTCACGTGGACCGACCCCGGGGACACCCAGGCGGACGCGCCGCTGATCACGGTCACCTTCGACGACCTCGGAGAGCAGACGCGCATGACGTTCCACCTGGACGGCCACAGCGGTCAGCCGGGCGACGAGAACGTCTACGACGGGTGGGACCAGGCGCTCGACATCCTGGTCGAACGCCTCGGCTGACTGGCACGTCGCAGAGCGACGACCACCACCAGGGGCCAGGCGGCCTGCGCCCCGGCGACGGCCCGTTCGCTGAGCCCGGTCAGGTCACCGGAGCCCTGAAGCTCCACGACGAACCAGCCGAGCAGCCCCACGAGCCCCACCGAGGCGCCGACGGTGACGACCGGCCGCAGGATGCCGGTCGCACCGCGGCGCCCCGCCAGCGCGGGCCAGAGCGCGAGCGCGCCGAACCCGATGCCGGCCGCGATCCCGTGCGCCCGCGGCGCGGAGTCGACCGGCAGGAGCGCCACGGCGAGCGTGGCCGCTCCGCCGAGCGCGTGCAGCACGCGGGCGCGCCGGGGGACCGGCCGCAGCCCGGCAGCCGTCACCATGTGCGCGACGCCGGTGAGCGCCAGGCCGGCCGTCATGATCCACGGGTCGGTCGCGGTCGAGGCCGCGAGCGCACTGATCGTCTCCTGCACCGGGTCGAACGAGGGCTGCCGTGCCGCGGCGAGCGTCCAGCCGCCGATCATGGCGACGGGTGCGGTGATCGCGGACGCGAGCGCCCAGCGGGGGACGGTCATGGAGGGGCTGCCTTCTGCTCGGGTCCTGTCGGAGACTGGGGTTCGTGACCGACCACCCCGACGGATGGGTGCTGGCCTTCGAGGACGACTTCGACGGCCCCGACCTCGATCCTGCCGTGTGGCTGCCGCACTACCTGCCGGCGTGGAGCTCGCGCGCGGCCACCGCGGCGTCCTACGAGCTGCGCGACTCGTGCCTGCACCTGCGCATCCCGCCCGACCGGGGCCTCTGGTGCGCGGACGACCACACGCCCCCGATGCGCGTGTCGGGCATCCAGTCCGGCAGCTGGTCCGGGCCGGTGGGCGGCACGCGCGGCCAGCAGCCGTACCGCGACGGGGTGCGCGTCCGCGAGGAGCAGGAGACGTTCTGGGGGTGGACCCCGTCCGGCGGGTACGTCGAGCTGCGGGCGCGTGCGGTGGTGACGCCGCGGTCGATGGTCGCGTTCTGGCTGGTGGGGCTGGAGGACGAGCCGCAGCGGTCGGCGGAGATCTGCGTCGCGGAGATGTTCGGGGACGCCGTCGAGCCGGGGTCCGCCGCGGTGGGCACCGGTCTGCACCCCTTCCGGGACCCGGCCGTCGTCGAGGACTTCGCGGCGGTCCGGCTCCCGCTCGACCTCGCCGCGCACCACACCTACGCGGTCGACTGGTCGCCGGAGGAGGCCACGTTCCTGGTCGACGGTGTGGTGGTCCGGCGGTGCGCGCGTCCTCCGTCGTACCCGATGCAGCTGATGCTCGCCGTCTTCGACTTCCCCGAGAGGTCCGTCGGCGACGACGCCGGTGCGGTGCCCGAGCTCGTCGTCGACCGGGTGCGGGGCTACGTGCGCCCCTGAACGGCCGTTCGTCACCCGTTCGCCTGCGATTCGCCCCCGCGGGGACCCCGCCACGCGGTATAACCGGTGCGCTGATCTCTCCGCCGACCCCGAGGACTCCACGGCATGCTGATCTTCTGGGTGATCGCCGGGGTCGCGCTCCTGCTGCTGGTCCTCACCGTCACCGTCGGCGACTTCCTCGACGGCGTGGTCGACGCGCTGGACTTCACCGGCGGGTACCTGTCGTCCACGGCGGTCCTGTCGTTCCTCGCCACGTTCGGCATCGTGGGAGGCCTGCTCCTCGCGACGACGGACGTCAGCGTGCTGGTCGCGTCGCTGGGCGGTGTCGTCGCCGGCGCCGTGGTCGGTGTCGGTGCGGGGGCCGCCACGCGCGCCCTGACGAACGGTCCGACCGCGCACCAGATCACCAGCAGCGACTACGTGGGCCAGTCCGCCACGGTCACCACGTCGATCCCGTCCGACGGGCTCGGTCAGATCTCGCTCGTCGTCGCCGGCCAGAGCACCGCGCTCGCCGCACGCGCCGACGGTCCGCTGCCCACCGGGTCCGGCGTCACCGTCGTGTCCAACCTCGGACCGGGCGTCGTCAAGGTCACCTCCACCCCTGTCTCATCGAACGAACCGAACTAGGAGCTCTCCGTGCCCGACAGCTGGCTGCCCGTCCTCGGCGTGGCAGGTCTCGTCCTCGTCGTCCTCGTCGTCGGAATCGCGATCGCGAAGCGGTACCGCGTCGCCAAGCCCAACGAGGCGTTCATCGTGACCGGCCGCAAGGGCAAGACGTCGGGTGACCTGTCCGGGCAGAAGGTGGTGACCGGCGGCGGGGTGTTCGTCCTGCCGTTCGTCCAGCAGCTCTCGGTGCTCGACATGTCCTCCCGCCGGATCACCGTCGAGGTCAACGGGGCGCCGTCCTCGCAGGGCATCGCGCTCAACGTCTCCGGCGTCGCGATCGTCAAGGTGCACAACGAGGACGTGTCCATCCGCGCGGCCGCCCAGCGGTTCGGCAGCCAGCAGGAGGAGATCGACAGCTTCACGACGAACCAGCTCTCCGGTGCGCTGCGAGCCATCGTCGGCAACCTCACGGTGGAGCAGGTCATCCGCGACCGCGAGTCGTTCTCGCAGCAGGTGCTCGAGTCGGTGACCGGCTCGCTGACCGCGCAGGGCCTGAGCCTCGACGCGTTCACCATCCAGGAGGTCACGGACCACGGCGGCGGCACGTACATCCTCGACATGGGCCGCGCGTCCGCCGCAGCGATCCGCCGAGAGGCCGAGATCGCGGAGGCCGAGGCACGCCGGCTGTCCGAGGAGAAGCGGATCGACGCCGAGACGCAGGTGGCCAACTACCAGCGCTCGCTCGACCTGCGACAGGCCGAGATCCTCGCCGAGACCGACCGCGCGAAGGCGTTGTCGGCGTCGGCGGGCCCGCTCGAGGCGGCCGCCCGGCAGCAGGAGATCCTCGCGCAGGAGGAGCTGGTGGCCCAGAGGCAGGCCGCGCTGACCGAGAGCCAGCTGGACACCACCGTGCGTCGGCCCGCCGACGCCGAGCGCTACCGGCTCGAGCAGCAGGCCGAGGCGCAGCGCGTGACCGCGGTCAAGGCGGCCGAGGCGGCCAAGTCGGAGAACGAGCTGCGCGGTGCGGGCGAGCTCGCGCTCCGGTCGGCGCAGGCCAAGGCCACCGAGCTCGAGGGTGCGGCCGAGGCCGCGGCGGTCCTCGCCCGCGGCAAGGCGGAGGCCGAGGCGCTGCAGAAGCGGGCCGAGGCCTACAAGGAGTTCAACCAGGCGGCCGTGTTCGACCGGCTCCTGGAGACGCTCCCGGAGATCGCCAAGCAGCTCGCGGCACCGATGGGGAACATCGACACCCTCACCGTCGTGTCCACCGACGGCGCGTCCGCGCTGCCCAAGGCGGTCGCGGGGAACTTCCTGCAGCTGCAGGAGCTCATCAAGTCGACCACCGGGCTGGACCTGACGCAGATCGTCTCGCAGCTCACGGAGTCGTCGTCCACCGTGGTGGTCCCGGCCGCGTCCACGAACGGCACGGCGACCTCCGCGGCCTAGTCTCGTGGCATGACCGTGCTCACCAGGAACAACGTCGTGCTCTCGGGCACCCCCGGTGCGCCGCCGATGGTGTTCGCCCACGGGTTCGGCTGCGACCAGAGCATGTGGCGGTTCGTCGCGCCGGCGTTCGAGGCGAGCCACCGGGTGGTCCTGTTCGACCACGTGGGCGCCGGCGGGTCGGACCTGACCGCCTACGACCCGCAGCGGTACGGCTCGCTCGACGGCTATGCGCAGGACGTCGTGCAGCTCCTGGACGAGCTGGACCTGGGGCCCGTGGTCTTCGTGGGTCACTCGGTGAGCTCGATGGTCGGGGCGCTCGCGGCGGCCGAGCGGCCGGACCTGTTCGACCGGCTGGTGCTCGTGGGTCCGAGCCCGCGGTACATCGACGACGCGGGCTACCGCGGTGGGTTCAGCGCGGCGGAGATCGACGAGCTGCTCGAGACGATGGACGACAACTACCTCGGATGGTCGGCGTTCATCGCGCCGGTGATCATGGGCAACCCCGGACGCCCTGAGCTGGGCGAGGAGCTGACCAACTCGTTCTGCCGTACCGACCCGGCCATCGCGCGCCGGTTCGCGCGGACCACGTTCCTGTCGGACAACCGCGCGGACCTCGCCCGGGTGCTCACCCCGGCGCTGGTCCTGCAGTGCCGCGAGGACGTCATCGCGCCGCCCGAGGTGGGCCAGTTCGTGCACGAGCACCTGGCGGCCAGCGAGCTCGTGCTCCTCGACGCCGTCGGGCACTGCCCCAACCTCAGCGCGCCCGACCAGGTGATCGCCGCCATCAGCGCCTACCTGTCGCATGCCGCCGCCCGGTCGTAGCGAAGCCTGGGACGTCGCGCCCGTCGCGCTGCTGCGGCTCGACGGCGACGGCGTCATCGTCGACGCCAACCTGGTCCTGCTGGAGTGGGTCGGTCGCGGGCCGCAGGACGTGCTCGCCGGCGTGCGGCTGAGCGAGCTGCTCTCGGTGGGCGGCCGGATCTACTGGGAGACGCACCTCTCGCCGCTGCTGCACATGCAGGGGCGGGTCGACGAGGTCGCCGTGGAGCTGCGCGGCGATGCCGGCCGTCTCCCGGTGCTCCTGTCCGCGGTGGTGCGGACGCTCGGCGGCGACCGCCGGATCGTCGACGTCGCCCTGTCCAGGGCCACGGAACGCTCGCGGTACGAGCGCGAGCTGCTCGCCGCGCGGGCGGCCGCCGAGCGGTCGACGGACCAGCTCCGCGCCCTGCAGGCCACCACAGCGGCGCTGTCCCGGGGCGTGGGCGCGGACGGCGTGGCCCGGGCACTGGTCCAGACGGCGGTGGCGGGGCTCGGGGCCTCGACGGCGACCGTGTGGATCGCGGCGGAGGACGGCAGGCTGGTGCGCACGGCATCCTCGGGGTCCGCGGGCCAGCACGCCGCCGATCCGCCCGACGAGCCCTGGGCGCCCGGTCCGCACGTGGCAGCCGGGCCGCCCCCGAGGCCGGTCGAGGCCGTCGAGGTGCATGCCGGAGGGGTGGTCGTCGTCGCGCTGGGTGATCCGGGTGCGCCGCTGGGCATCCTGGTGCTGGCTCCGCGAGCGGGGGAGGGCGACGACCCGCTGGACGTGGGGGTCCTCACGGCGGTGGGTCAGCAGGCGGGATTGGCGCTGGAGCGCGCGCGGATGTTCGACCAGAAGGCGTCGGTCGCGCACGAGCTGCAGCACGCTCTGCTCACCACGAACCTCCCGCCCGACGACCGGTTCACCGTCGTCACCGAGTACCGGCCCGGCGTGCAGGCCCTCGAGGTCGGCGGTGACTGGTACGACGCGTTCCTGCTCGACGACGACGTGCTCGCCGTGGCGGTGGGTGACGTCGTCGGCCGCGGGCTGCACGCCGCCACGGCGATGGGCCAGCTGCGCAGCGCGGTCCGCGCGGTCGCCGGCCCCGGCGTCGGTCCCGCGGAGCTGGTGCGCCGGCTCGACAGGTTCGTCGCCCGGGCCGGTGTCGGGTTCATGGCCACCTTGGCCTACGCGGAGATCGACCTGACCACGGGTCGTGTCCGGTACGCGTGCGCGGGCCACCTGCCACCGCTGAGGTTCCCTGCGCACGGCGCGCCGGAGTTCCTGTGGGAGGGCCGGTCGACGCCGCTGGGTGTCCGCTCCGTCCGGACGGAGGCCGAGGTCGACCTCGATCCGGAGGACCTGCTGATGCTCTACACCGACGGTCTGGTCGAGCGCCGGGGCCGGCCGTTGCTCGGCGGGCTCGAGGACCTCGCGGCTGCGGGCGCCGCGCTGCGGGAGAGCTCGGTGAGCGCGCTGGTCACGGGACTCCTCACGCACGCGGGGGACGAGCGCGACGACGTGTGCGTGCTCGTCGTTTCGTGGTCACCCCCGGACCGGCCCTGAGCGGCAGGGACCCAGGACCGGTCCGGGAGCAGGTCAGCTCGCCGGGTTGGCGTTGTGCACGAGCTCCAGGGCCATCTGCGGGAACCACTGGCCGGCGGCCGGGTCGGCGTAGCCGCGCACGGGGTCGATGCCGCCCTCGGGTGCCCACCGCGTGCACTCGCCGTCGGACTCGCCCGGGATCTTCACCCAGAGGTAGGCGTCCACGTACGGGTCACCGGTGCTGAGCGTCGGCTTCAGGCCGAGGCCGCGCTCCGGCGGGTTGCACCAGACCTGCGGGTCGCCGGCGGGGCTGCCCGGGGGAGCGGTCCACGGGCCCTGGCCGTTGCGGCTGGTGTCGATCACGGCGTGCGCGAGGACGTCCGGCCCGCTGGGCGGGTTGGCCGCGTTGGTGACGTTGTCCAGGTACCACTGGTCGGTCAGCCCCCAGGTGCTGAAGTCGGCCGGGTTCGCCGGGTAGTACTGGCTGGCGCAGTAGTCGAAGTGGCCGACGCGCCAGCCGCCCTCGGCGGTGTTGGTGCCGTACCAGAGGCACTGCGAGATCCAGGACGCGAACTTCGCCTGACGCTCGGTGGTCTCGTAGTTGGACACGTTGAGGAAGAACCCGTCGGTCTTCTCGACCCCGGCCTTGTGCAGCCGGTCGGCGATGTCCCCGGTACCGAGCCAGCCGCTGTGCGTCCCGTCGAGGTAGAGGGACACGTTCGGCAGCGCGGCCAACCGGTCGACGGCGCCGTTCAGCTGCGCGAACCGGTCGGCCGCCGCCGTCGCGGGGTCGAGGTCCGCGGGCTGGCACCACTCCTGGGCCCCGTTGATCGAGGTGTACCAGGGGATGATCCCGAGGCCGTCGGGCTCCAGCAGGACGATCGCCTTGCCGTCCCCGATACCGGCGGCGAAGCCGTCGATCCACGCCAGGTACGCCTCGGTGTCGAGCGCGCCGCCGGCGGAGTACTGCGCACAGTCGCGGAACGGCAGGTCGTAGGCGACCAGCACGGGCGTCGAGCGGGTGATCCGCGCCTGCTTCATCGTCTTCTTGACCGACTTCGTCACCTCGGCGGGCGTCCCGGAGGTGAACCACACGGCCTGCGGGGTGGCGACCATCTTCGTGATCGCCGCCGCGTCCGACCACTGGCGGGCCTTCACCAGCTGCTTGATCTGCGCGACCGCACCGTCGTTCGGCGGGGGCGTGAACAGCCGGGTGGCGGGGGCCGGATGGTGGTGACCGCGGCCGTCGTGGGCCGCGGCGGGCGCGGCAACGGCCAGTGAGAGCGCTACCACACTGGCGGCAGCGAGCAGCATCGAGCGCGTGCGGGACAGGGATCTGGACACGGAGTCTCCTACGTCGTTGTCGGATGACCGTTCGCGTGCAACGGGCGTGTTGGCCGTCCCTGAGAGCATGACAATTCGGACGGCCGCGCACAAGGTGTACCGGTAAGGAAAGGACCACGCGCGACGAGATGCGGGTGTCGCCGCGCGTGGCCGTCGGTGCTCAGAACACGCGGTTCGCGATCTCCGCGGGTGCCATCAGCAGGTCCGTGATCTCGTCGTCGAGCTTGACCAGCGTGAGCGACGCACCTGCCATGTCGAGCGACGTGCAGTACTCGCCCACGTAGCTGCGGCCCACGGTGATGCCCTGCGCAGCCAGCTTCTCGTGCGCCAGCCCGTACAGCAGGTACAGCTCGCTGATCGGGGTGCCGCCGAGGCCGTTGATCATGAGCGCGACCGTGTCGCCCGAGGAGTACGGCAGGTCCGGGACGACCGCGCCCAGCAGCTCGTCGACGATCTCGTCGGCGCTCACCAGCTTGGCGCGTCGGCGGCCGGGCTCGCCGTGGATGCCGACACCGACCTCCATCTCGTCGTCGGCCAGCTCGAACAGGGGGGAGCCCTTGGCAGGCGGCGTGCACGGGGTCAGGGCGATGCCCATGGTCCGCGTGACGGAGTTGACCTTTTCGCCGATCCGCACCAGCTCCTCCAGCGACGCACCGTTCTCGGAGGCGGCGCCGACGGCCTTCATGACGAAGAAGTTCCCCGCGACGCCTCGTCGGCCCACCGTCCACGTCGAGTCCTTGACCGCGACGTCGTCGTTGATGAACAGCGTCCTGACGTTCAGCCCCTCGGCCTCGGCCAGCTCGGCGGCCATCTCGAACGCCATCTTGTCGCCGGTGTAGTTGTTGACCAGCAGCAGGACGCCCTTGTCCGAGGCCAGCAGCTTGGCGGTCTCCAGCACGTACTCCATGGGCGGCGCCGCGAACACGTCACCGGGACACGCGCCGTCGAGCATGCCCCTTCCGACCACCATGACGTGCGCGGGCTCGTGCCCCGACCCGGACCCCTGGATGATCGACACCTTGTCGTGGCGGGGGGCGTCCGCCCGCATGATCAGGTTGTACTCGGGCACGTAGCGCAGGGTGTCGGGGTTGGCCAGCGCGATGCCCTTGAGCATCTCGGGGACGAAGTTCTTCGGGTCGTTGACGAACTTCTTCATCAGTCGTTCCTCCACATCGTCGTGTTGTCCAGACCTGTCGCCGCGCCGCCCCCGGAGCGCGGACGTGGGGGTGTCACCAGGTGTCGGCGACGCGCTCGGCCAGCACGGCGACCGCGACCGCACCCGGGTCGAGCGAGCCGATGCTGCGCTCGCCGGTGTACGACGCGCGGCCGCGTCGGGCCTGCATCGGCCGGGTCGCCTCGGCGGCCTCGCGCGCGGTGACGGCCGCGGCCTTCGCGATGTCCGCGGGCGCGGTGCCGGCCCCGAGCTCGCGCTCGATGGTGTCGGTCATCGGCGCCAGGGCGTCGAGCAGGGTCTTCTCGCCCAGGTCTGCGCCGCCGCGCGCCTTGATCCCCTCGATCGCGGCGCGCAGCATCGCGACGACGTCGTCGCCGGTGATCTCCTGCTTGCCCTTGACCTGCCCCGCCGCCCGCAGGAACGCGGTGCCCCAGATCGGCCCGGACGTCCCGCCGATCCGCCCGCTCATCACGACGGCCACCTTCTGCAGGAACGTGCCGGTGTCGGTGCGGTCGAAGTCGTCCCACTGGGCCAGCACGTTCTCGAAGCCGCGCGCGAGCGAGAAGCCGAAGTCCCCGTCGCCGACGACGGAGTCGAGCTCCCCGAAGTACTTCTCGTTCTCGATGCAGGTCTGCGTGATGGTGCGGACGACGGACTCGACGCGGGCATCGGACACGGGCGGGACCTCTCAGGGAGTGGTGAGGAGCTGGTCGAGGTGGGGCAGGGTGACCTCGCCGTCGACGACGAGGTGGTGAGGGTTGGCCAGCACGGTGGCCGGCTGGTCGGGGAGGTCGCCGAGCGAGCTGACGACGAGCGACGCGCCGGTGAAGTCCTCGTCGGCGGTGTAGCTGCTGACGGTGACGACGGTGCGCAGGCCGGCACCGAGCGCGGCGCGCAGGCCGTTGGCGCTGTCCTCGACGACGATCACCTCCTCGGGACCGACGCCGAGCTCGCGCAGGGCCAGCAGGTAGATGTCGGGCGCGGGCTTCTTGGCGGGCACCACGTCGCCGGCGAACACGGCGAACCGGCTCGCCTGGTCCGCGCCGACCGCGTGCTCCAGCACCGCCCGGACCGACGCCTCCGCCGACGTGGACGCGACTGCGAGCCGCCAGCCCGCCGCGGACACCTCCGCCACGATGCGCGCGATGCCGGGTCGCCCGGGCATCACCCCGGCCGCGACCATCTCCGTGTAGTGCGCCGTCTTCGCCTTGTGCCAGCGGGCGACCAGGTCCCGCTGCTCGTCGGGGTCGGTGGGCAGGTGCGCGGTCTCGACGAACGCCGGCGTGAACACGGTCGCCAGCCGCTCCTTGCCCCCGCCGATCGCGAGCAGGTGCCCGTACTCCTCCTCGCTCCAGTGGATCGGGAGGCCGGCCTCCTCGAACGTCCGGTTGAACGCCGGCAGGTGCCCGTCCCGCTCGGTGTCGGCCAGCACGCCGTCGCAGTCGAACACCAGCGCGGGGCTCACGACGACGCCTTCCCGGCCGCGCCGAACTCCTCGATGTGCACGGCGATCGCGGCCTGCACGGCCTGCGAGATGTCCCGGAACATCGACGGCGGGTCCCACTTGTCGCGCGCGCGCGCCTCGGCCAGGTGCTTCTCGGCGGACCGCATGTAGGCGACCTTGACGCCGGTCGAGATGTTGATCTTGGAGACCCCGGCGGCGATGAACGTCGCGAAGTCCTCGGCCGACAGCCCGGTGCCGCCGTGCAGCACGATCGAGCGGTCGGTGAGGGCGGCCAGCTCGCGGACGCGTCCGGGCAGCAGGACCGGCTGCGCCTTGTACTCGCCGTGCGCGGTGCCCAGCTGGGGAGCCAGCAGGTCGACGCCGGTGCGCTCGGCGACCGCGGCGAGCGTGGCGACGTCGTAGGAGTGCAGGCTGACGTCGGAGCCGACGCCGTCCTCCACGCCGATGATGTTCTCGATCTCCGACTCGACGTCGACGCCCGCCGCGTGGGCCTCCGCGACCACCTCGGCGGTCTCCTTCTCGGCGGTCTCCAGGTCCCGGTCGGAGGCATCGAACAGCACCGACGACCACCCGGCGCGGACCACGTCGGAGATGACCGCACGGTCGGGGCAATGGTCGAGGTGCAGGGCGACGGGCACGGGGACGTCCGCCGCGGCGTGCCGGAACATCGTGGTGATCAGGTCGGTGCCGATCGAGCGGACCGTCTTGACGGAGATCTGGATGATCATCGGCGAGCTCGCGGCCACCGCGGCGGCGATCACGGCGCGCAGGCTCAGGTCGTCGAGGATGTTCACCGCCGGCACCGCGTACCCCTGCTCGCGCGCGGCACGCGTCATCGTCAGCGTCGACGAGATCATGCTCAGCCCTCCCCGGGGAGCGACCCTGCGTGACCAGGACCGCATCGTCCCGATCTGTCCGCAGTCTAGACAGGTCTACTCATGGCAGACCAGAGCATGGAAGTCTTGGCCTCATGACGGAGGTCCTGGCGCGGGAGTCGGCCGTGCCGCTCTACGCGCAGCTCGAGCAGATCCTGCACGCCCGGATCACCAGCGGCGAGTGGGTGCCCGGCCAGCGGATCCCGTCGGAGAACGAGCTCAACCGCATCTACGGCCTCAGCCGCATGACCGTGCGTGGCGTGCTGACCAAGCTCGTCGGCGACGGCCTGCTGGTCCGCGTGCCGGGCAAGGGCACCTACGTGGCCACGCCGAAGATCAGCGCGGTCTCACCGGCCTACCGCGGCGTGCGCGAGCAGCTGGAGGGCCTCGGCTACGAGACGTCCACGCGGCTGGTGTCCCTGGCGCTCGAGACGCCGTCGTCCGGTGTGCGCGAACGGCTGGCGCTCGGCGAGGGCGACGAGACATACGTGATCGTCCGGGTCCGGTCCGTCCAGGGTGAGCCGATCAGCCTCCACCACTCCTACGTCCCGGCCCGGCTGGCGCCCGCGCTCGACCAGCACGACGTCGTGGCCAACCAGCTCTGCGTCGTGCTCGAGGAGCACTACGGGCTGCCCATGAAGCGGGTGCACGAGGAGCTCGAGGCCGTCGCGGTGAGCACCGCCGACGCCAAGCACCTGGGCATGCGCCGCGGAGACCCCGCCCTGCAGCTGCAGGACGTGATCTCCGACGCGCTCGCGCGTCCGTTCGAGTACTCGTCGATCGTGTTCCGCGGGGACCGGATGCGGCTGCGGTTCGACTACGACCGCTGAGTCAGCTCTCCAGCAGCCCGCCGCCCACCCAGGCGCCGATGGCGGCCGCGTCGCTGGGGCTCAGCTGCATCCGGGCGCCGCGGCACAGGCCGACCACGTTGTCCGCCCACGCCAGCGCCAGGTCGGACGCCTTGGTGGTCGGCTTCAGCTCGAGGCCGGCGAAGATGATGCCGCCGATGACGAAGTTCACGGTGGAGCGGCCCACCTGCGCGCCCGCCTTCCGGCACGCGTCGCGCACGCGCCGGGACGTCTCGGCGCGGTCGAACGGGTGGGCCTTGAGGTCGGCGGCCAGCGCGGTGAGGAGCACCCGGTAGTTCGAGGCACTGAGCCCGGGGGTGTCGGTAACCGCGACGACCTGGCGCTGGAGCGCGCTCGACGACGTGTCCGCGACGGCGCCGGGCAGGTCGGCCTCGCCGAAGCGGTTGGCGTCCCAGACGAACCCGGGCGGTCGCGACGAGACACCGACCTCCGGGACGTTGCGGGCCAGCCAGGGCAGGAAGCCACCGGCGCCGCCCCACCGGGTCTCGGGCAGGGTCGGCTCGGTCTTCTGCGCCAGCTGCGCGATGGTGCCCAGCGGCACCGGGCGGTCCGCGGCCTGCACGCGCTGGAGCACGGCCTTGCGCGCGGCCGAGCTCGGGGGAGGCGTGGCGGCGGCGGTCTTCTTGGTCGGCGCCTTCGCGGGAGCCTCCGCGGGTGCCTCGACGGCGGCCGCGACCTCCTCGACCACGGTCTCGACGTCCAGCGTCGACGCCGTGTGGGTCACCAGCTCCGCGAGGTCGTCGGCCGTGATGACGGTGTCGGCCACCGACCGGTAGGCCGCCGCGGCCGGGCTGGCGGTGATGATGGTGACCCGGCGGTCCGCGGCGCGGCAGCGCAGCGCCAGGGGAGTGAAGTCGGCGTCGGCCGACACGATGACGAACTCCTCGTACTGCGTGGACGCGGCCAGGGCGTCGACGGCGTCGAGGACGAGGTTGATGTCGGCGCTGCTCTTGCCCTGCTGGGTCAGCGACGGGCAGTCGACCACCTGGAAGCCGGCGCGCGTGAAGTTGGGCCGGAACTGCGAGAACCGCGACGGGTTCAGGTAGCAGGCGCGGATCAGGAAGCGGCGGCTGAACTCGCCCTCGGAGTCGGTGCCGGTCTCCAGCTCGCTGAGCCAGTGGGCCGGGTTGGTGGCGAACGCCTCCGCGGCCACGGGGTCCAGGCGCTGCAGCCCGATGTAGACGTTGTCGAAGTCGACGAACATGGCGGTGCGAAAGCGGCGGCCCGCATCCGTCCGGTCGGCAGGGGTCACGCTCGGGGAGGTCACCCGAGCATCTTCCCTGCTCTGGGGGACGGATGCGTACCGCGCACCTCACTCCGCGGTGTCGGCCTCGTCCCGCGCGGCGACGACGAACGCCTCCACGACGGCCTTGTCGAGCCCCAGCGTCGCCACGGGACCGGTGCCGTCGTCGGCCTCCAGGAGCGCGAGCAGCACGTGGCCGGTGTCGACGTGCTCGTCGTCCAGCCGCACGGCCTCGCGGAACGTCAGCTCCAGCGCCTTCTTGGCACCGGCGTCGAAGGGCACGAGGTCGGGGACGGGGGCGACCGAGGGCGCCAGGCCGGCTGTGAGCGTCCGGCGGGCGTCGTCCAGCGAGGTGACCTGCGCCGCGACGGCCTGGGCGGCGACGTCGTCGGGGGCCGCGAGCAGGCCGAGGGCGAGGTGGGCCGTCGTGATCTCGGTGTTGCCGGCCGTGTGCGCCTCGTTCTGCGCGGCCACGACGACGTTGCGGGCGGCCTCGGTGTAGCGCCCGAAGCCCTGGCTCGTGTCGGGGGCCCCGGGGTCCTTGGCGACGAACCGCTTCTGCGCGGCCTGCTTGGTCACCCCCATGTTGGCTCCGATCTCCGTCCACGACGCGCCGGACCGCCGCGCCTGGTCGACGAAGTGGCCGATGAGGTGGTCGGCGACGTCGCCGAGCGCCTGCGCGGTGAGCACCGCGGTCGACAGCTGGTGGAGCACGGTGGGCTGGGAGGTGGTGATGGCGTCGATGAGGTCGTCGAGCCGGACGGGGTTCTGGACGCGGGTTGTCGTCATGCGTCAACCCTAGGTTGACGGATCGTCGATCGTCAACCGTGGGTTGACGGGCACACTGGAACGGTGATCCGCCGCCACGTCGTCGTCCACGGGTTCGTGCAGGGCGTCGGCTATCGCTGGTCCCTGTCCCACGAGGCCCGTCGGCTCGGCGTGCGCGGCTGGACGCGCAACCGGGCCGACGGGACCGTGGAGGCCGCGTTCGAAGGGGCCGAGGATGCCGTCGACTCCCTCGTCGCGTGGTGCCGCTCGGGCCCCCGGGGCGCCGACGTGTCGCGCGTCGACGTCACCGAGGAGGCGCCCGAGGGGCTGGCCCGCTTCACGATCGAGCCGTAGGAGGTCAGCGGATCCAGACCCGCAGCGGGCCGACGGTCTCGAAGCCGGTCGCGATCGGCGGCGCCAGGTCGGCGCCCGACTCGTAGCCGACCAGCGGGTGCGCGCCCAGCTCTCGACGGGCGACCACGGCGAGATCGGCCCAGACGGCCTCGGGGTCCGCGCGCAGCACCCGCACGTTCGAGACCCCGACCACCGTCCGCGGCCCGTCGCCCGAGCGGTTGAGCGCGGCGACCGCGACCGGCCCCTCGTCGTCCTCGGCGAGCACGAGGCGCACCCCGGGGTCGTCGAGCACGGCCGCACCGACGACCCGCGAGCCATGCGCAGCCCACCATCGCGGGAGCGTCGTCGCCTCGACCGACCGCCACGGCAGCCGGGGTGCTCCCGGCTGCGCCGCGGCGCGGGCCAGCCAGCGGGCCTCGAACAGCACGGTGTACCCGTGCGGCGCCAGGTCGAGGTCCGCGAACGAGTCCTTGACCGAGGCGCCCGCGGAGTCGTCGACGGAGCCCAGCACCTCGTGGGCCGGCACCCCCGGGCGCAGCGTGACCCCGTCCGGGTACGCCTCGGGGGAGCGGGTCGGCGTCGACCAGAGCCCCGCGCGGGTCCTCGTCGGCAGTCCGGCCGTGTGGCAGACCAGATCGCACCATGCGGCGTTGTTGGCGGCGGCCGAGGAGGCGTCCATGAGCGTTCATCCTGTCGGGCCGCACCGCGGAGCGCGATGATCGGCACGGCACGCCCCACCCGCGAGGAGGACGACGCATGGCATGGATCAGCGGCGCGACGACGGACGACGACCCGGCCGGCGAGGTGGCCGCGGCGTTCGAGAAGGACCGGGCAGCGCTCGGGCACGTCGCCAACTACACCCGGGTGTTCGCGCACCGGCCGGAGGTCCTGCGCGGGTGGCAGGGGCTGAACCGGGCGATCAAGGGGATGGACCCGCGGCGCTACGAGGTGGCGACGACCGCGGCGGCGCTGCGTCTGCGGTCGAGCTACTGCGCGCTGGCGCACGGTGACGTCCTCGCGTCGACGCACATGAGCCCCGACGCGGTGCGGGCGCTGGCGCAGGGCGGCGAGTCGGACGAGCTGACGGAGGTGGACCGCGCTGTCGCGCGGCTGGCCGGCACGGTGGCGGCGGGCGCCGCCGACATGCGTCCGGAGGATCTCGACGAGCTGCGCACCCTCGGGTTCGCCGACGACGAGATCCTCGACGTGGTGCTTGCCGCAGCAGCCCGGTGCTTCTTCAGCACGGTTCTGGACGCGGTCGGTGCGCAGCCCGACGCCGCGTACCGGGAGCTGGGCGCGCCGCTTCGTGAGGCGCTGACGGTGGGTCGGCCCATCGCCGAGGACTGACCGCACAGGAGCCGCACAGCGGGCGCAACGACGGGCGACAGTCCCGCTCCCTAGACAAGGGGCATGAAGAAGCGCACCCCCTCCGTCGCACCGTCCTGGTCGGTGTCCTGACGCTCTCGTTGTCCGTCGTCGGTGCGGGCGCCTGGGCCCTCGACCGGTTCGTGATCGAGCACGTCGAGATCTCCGACGTGCAGGCGTACGAGGCCAGCCAGGGCACGACGGCGTCCGCTGGTTCGTCGTCGGCCGACGCCGTGATCACCGACACGTCCTACGAGTCCTCGTCGTCCGCCATCTCGATCTCCACCGTCACCACCGGATCGGGCGACGACACCGTGACCTACTACGTCGCCGACGTCACGCTCACCGACGCGACGGCCCTGCGGTCGGCGTTCGCGCAGAACAGCTTCGGCCTGAACATCACCGAGGACACCTCGGACATCGCCGCGGACAACGGAGCGGTGTTCGCGATCAACGGCGACTACTACGGGTTCCGCGACACGGGGATCGTCATCCGCAACGGGGTGGTCTACCGCGACGAGGGCGCCCGCGAGGGCCTCGCCTTCTCCACCGACGGGCACGTCGAGGTGTACGACGAGACCGCCACGAGCGCCGACGAGCTGGTGGCCGCCGGCGTCTGGAACACCCTGTCGTTCGGGCCGGCGCTGCTCGAGGACGGGCAGGTGGTCGACGGGATCGAGGACGTCGAGGTCGACACGAACGTGGGCAACCACTCGATCCAGGGCGAGCAGCCGCGGACCGCGATCGGGGTGATCGACGACAACCACCTGGTGTTCGTCGTCGTCGACGGGCGCAGTCCCGGGTACAGCGCCGGGGTGACGCTCACCGGGCTGGCCGAGATCATGCAGGACCTCGGGGCGACGACCGCGTACAACATCGACGGCGGAGGCTCGTCGACCATGTACTTCGACGGGGCGCTCGTGAACGACCCGCTCGGCAAGGGCCAGGAGCGCGGCACGTCCGACATCCTGTACATCGCGGGCTGATGACGATGTACGTACTGATCCCGGCCTACGAACCCGACGACCGGCTGGTGTCCCTGGTCGCCGCCCTGCGCTGCGCCGACCTCGAGGTCCTCGTGGTCGACGACGGCAGCGGACCCGGCTACGCCGCGACCTTCGACGAGGTCCGCGCGCTGGGCGCGACGGTGCTCGAGCACGCCACGAACCGGGGCAAGGGGCACGCGCTCAAGGCTGGGTTCGCGTGGCTGGCCGAGCACCGGCCGGGCAGCGACGTCGTGTGTGCCGACTGCGACGGCCAGCACCTGGTCCGGGACGTCGTGCGCGTGGCGGAGCGGGTGGCCGAGGCGGACGGCGCGATGGTGCTCGGGGCGCGACGCTTCACCGGCCACGTGCCGCTGCGCAGCCGGTGGGGCAACGCGATCACCGGCGTGCTGGTGCGGACGGCCACGGGGCTGCCCGTGCGCGACACCCAGACAGGCCTTCGCGGCTATCCGGCGTCGATGCTCGGGTGGCTGCAGACGGTGGGCGGCGAGCGGTTCGAGTACGAGCTGGACCTGCTGCTGCGCGCGTCGCAGGACGGGTTCGCCGTCGAGGAGGTCGAGATCCAGACGGTCTACCTCGACGAGAACGCGTCGTCACACTTCCGGCCGGTGATCGACTCCGCCCGGGTGTACGCGCCCCTGCTGCGGTTCTCGCTGTCGTCGTTCGGGTCGTTCCTCGTCGACACGGTCACGCTGCTCGCCCTGTTCGCGGTCACCGGCGCTTTGCTCCCATCCGTGGTCGCGGCGCGCGTGCTGAGCTCGTCGGTCAACTTCGCGGCCAACCGTCGTCTCGTCTTCGCCGGCGGCCGCGCGAAGTCCCTGCGCGCGGCCGCCACCCAGTACGGCGTGCTCGCGGCCACGATGC
The DNA here is from genome assembly GCF_056405535.1 of Cellulomonas sp. P1_G12_2. Lineage (NCBI taxonomy): Bacteria > Bacillati > Actinomycetota > Actinomycetes > Micrococcales > Cellulomonadaceae > Cellulomonas > Cellulomonas sp. P1_G12_2. The sequence goes on from NZ_JBFUBX010000001.1 coordinate 1,624,376, forward strand.
TCGCCGCGAACTTCGGCATCCTCACCGCCCTGACGGGCCTCGGCGTCGCCCTGCTGCCCGCGAAGGTGCTCACCGAGGTGGCCCTGTTCGCGGCCAGCTACCAGCTGCAGCGGACGGTGGTGTTCGCCGCGCCTACGGCACGTCCCGCCGCGCCGGCCCCACGTACCGGCTCAGCGGCCGGATCAGCGAGTTCGCACTCAGCTGCTCCATCACGTGCGCCGTCCACCCCGTGACCCGGCTGGCGACGAACAGCGGCGTGAACGTGGGGGTGTCGAAGCCCATCAGGTGGTACGCGGGCCCGGTGGGGTAGTCGAGGTTGGGCAGGATGTTCTTGCGCTCGGTCATCGCGCTCTCGAGGGCGGCGTACAGGGCCAGCAGGTCGGGCCGGTCGTAGTGCTCGACGAGGGTCACCAGCGACTCGTGCATCGTCGGGACCCGGGAGTCGCCGTGCTTGTAGACGCGGTGGCCGAAGCCCATGATCTTGCGCTTGTGCGCCAGCGCGTCGTCCAGCCAGGCGGCGGCCTTGTCGGCCGTGCCGATCTCGGCGAACGTCGCCATGACCGCCTCGTTGGCCCCCCCGTGCAGCGGACCCTTGAGGGCGCCGATCGCGCCGACGACCGCGGAGTGCAGGTCCGACAGGGTGGACGCGATGACCCGGGCGGTGAACGTGGACGCGTTGAACGAGTGCTCGGCGTACAGGATCATCGACACCTCGAACGCGTGCACCACGACGGGGTCGGGCACCTCGCCGAACGTCATCCAGAGGAAGTTCTCCGCGAACCCGAGGTCGTCACGGGGCGCGACCGGGTCCTGACCGCGACGGCGGCGCTGGTCGAGCGCCACGATCCCGGGGATCTGGGCCAGGAGGTGCACGGACTTGGCCAGGTTGGCCTCGCGCGACGAGTCCTGCTCGGTCGGGTCGTGCGCACCGATCACGCTGACCGCCGTGCGGACGACGTCCATCGGGTGGCAGGTGGTCGGCAGCGCGAGCACGGCGTCCACCACCGCTCCGTCCAGCACGCGCTGCGACCGCCCGGAGGTCTGCAGCTCGGCCAGCTGCGCGGCGTCGGGCAGCTCGCCGTGCCACAAGAGGTACGCGACCTCCTCGAAGGAACGCTGCGCGGCGAGCTGCTGGACGGGGTAGCCGCGGTAGAGCAGCGAGTTGCTCTCGGCGTCGACCGAGGAGATCTCGGTGGTGTCGACGACCACGCCGGCGAGGCCCTTGTGGATCTGGGTGTCGGACTCGGTCATACGGTCTGCCTCCATCGTCGTTGACGGGACGTTCCTGCTGGTCAGAGCTTGAAGTTGAACACATTCGCGTCGAAGGTGCCGTATGCCTCGTAGTCCAGGAGCTCGTACAGCTCGGCGCGCGTCTGCATGCGGTCCAGCAGACCGGCTTGCGTGCCCTCCGCGCGGATGGTGTCCAGGCCGGCCATCGCGGCGCCCATCGCCAGGCGCAGCAGGGTGACCGGGTAGATCACGATGTTCATGCCGATGTCCTCGAGCTGGCGGGCCGTGAGCAGCTCGCCCTTGCCGAACTCCGTCATGTTGGCCAGCAGGGGCACGTCGACGGCGGCGCGCACGGCGGCGAACTCGTCGGGTCCTGTCATCGCCTCGGGGAAGATCGCGTCCGCGCCCGCGTCGACCAGCGCCTTGGCCCGGTCCACCGTGGCGGCCAGACCGTCGACCGCGCGGATGTCGGTGCGGGCGATGACCAGGAAGTTCGGGTCGCGGCGTCCGTCGACGGCTGCGCGGATCCGCTTGAGCGCGGTGTCCTCGTCGACCACGGCCTTGCCGTCCAGGTGCCCGCAGCGCTTGGGGTTGACCTGGTCCTCGATGTGGCAGCCGGCCAAGCCCGCGTCCTCGAGCCCCTGGATGGTGCGCGCGACGTTCATGGGCTCACCGAAGCCGGTGTCCGCGTCGACGATCGAGGGCAGCGCGGTCATCCGGGCGATCTGGCCGGCGCGCTGGGTGACCTCGGTGGCGGTCGTCAGGCCGATGTCCGGCAGGCCCAGGTCCGCGGACAGCACGGCGCCGGAGACGTAGACCCCGTCGAAGCCCTTGGCCTCGATGAGCCGCGCCGACAGCGGGTTGAACGCGCCGGGCAGCTGCAGCAGCCGACCCGAGGCCAGACCCTCGCGCAGGGCGACGCGCTTGTCCGCCGGTGTGGCGGTCGCGTAGAGCATCAGAACAGTCCTTCCGGGGTGACGACCGACTCCAGCAGGCCGGCGGGCGCGACGACCGTCAGGCCGGCCAGCTCGTCGGCGCTCAGGGACGGCAGCCGCTGGGCGACGTCGAGGAACCGCTCGATCTCGGCCTGGTCCAGCACCCCCGCGGCGAGGGAGCGGAACTTCGCCACGTACTGCGCGCGGGCGAACGGCCGGGCGCCCAGCGGGTGGGCGTCGGCCACGGCGAGCTCGGCGACGACGACCTCGCCGCCGGTGGTCGTGATCTCGACGCGGCCACCGAACGCCTTCTGCGCGGGGTCGCTCGAGTGGTACCGGGCGGTCCAGGCGGGGTCCTCGGTGGTCGTGACCTTCTGCCACAGCTCCACGGTGTCCGGTCGAGCGGCGCGGTCGGGTGCGTAGGAGGCGACGTGGTCCCACACTCCGTCCTGCAGCGCGACGGTGAAGATGTACGGGATCGAGTGGTCGAGCGTCTCGCGTGACGCCGTCGGGTCGTACTTCTGCGGGTCGTTCGCGCCGGAACCGATCACGTAGTGCGTGTGGTGCGACGTGTGGATGACGATCGACGCCACGTTGTTCGGGTTGGTCAGGTCCGGACGCTCGCGGTGCAGGCTGCGCGCCAGGTCGATGAGCGCCTGCGACTGGTACTCCGCCGAGTGCTCCTTGGTATAGGTGTCGAGGATCGCCGTCTTGGGCTCGCCGGGCGCCGGCAGCGGCACGTCGTACGCGGCGTCGGGACCGTCGAGCATCCAGGCGATCACCCCGTCCTCGCCCTCGTAGATGGGGGTCGGCGACGTCTCGCCGCGCATCGCCCGGTCGACCGCCTCGATGGCGACCTTGCCCGCGAACGCCGGGGCGTAGGCCTTCCACGACGAGATCTCGCCCTTGCGCGACTGCCGCGTGGCCGTCGTCGTGTGCAGTGCCTGGCCGACCGCGTGGAAGATCACCTCGGGAGACAGCCCGAGCAGCGTGCCCAGGCCGGCGGCGACCGACGGGCCGAGGTGCGCGACGTGGTCGATCTTGTGCTGGTGCAGGCTGATCGCGCGCACCAGGTCGACCTGGATCTCGTAGCCGGTGGCGATCGCCCGGACCAGCGCCGCCCCGTCGCGACCGGTGTGCTGCGCGACCGCGACGATCGGCGGGATGTTGTCGCCCGGGTGGGAGTAGTCGGCCGCGAGGAACGTGTCGTGGTAGTCGAGCTCACGCACGGCGACGCCGTTGGCCCAGGCCGCCCACTCGGGGCTGACGCGGGTGGTGGGCGCGACGCCGGAGATGGTCGCGCCGTGCCTGGGCCCCGCGTACGGGTGCGCGAGCGCCTGCGCCCGGGCGGTGGACGGGGGGGTGCGCGTCAGCGACGCGACCGTGACGGCGGCGTTGTCGATGACCCGGTTGATGATCATGTCGACCACGGCGTCCGGGACCTCGACCGGGTCGGCGGCGACCTCGGCGATCTTCCACGCGAGCTGGTCGGTCCGGGCCAGCCGGTCCGCGCTGGGGTGGATGCGCACGGCGTGCGTCTGGGTCATCCGTTCCTGCCTCTCGGTGCGTCGGTCGTCCGGCGTCGCACGACCACGGACCGAGGGTAGTGCGCTCCGCCGGTGTCGCCCGTCCTGCGAGGGTGGCGGGTCAGCCGGCCCGGCCGTCGGCGTCGCACGGCGGGTCGAGGACGAGACCGATGGCGGCCCCCTGCGTGTCCATGAGCGCGAGGGTGCGCTCCATCGCGATCGGCTGCAGCTTGCCGACGCCGGGCCCGTGCGGATGGTCGAAGAAGCCGATGAGCAGCAGGAGGAGGGTGATGACGAGCGTCACGCTGCCCATGAGGACGGCCTGGGTAGGCGCCCGCTCCGCCGAGTCGGCGAAGAACAGCATGTAGACGAAGATCACGGCCGCGACGATGTACAGCACGATCCAGAGGGGCAGCGGGATGAGGCCCTCGGCGCCGTGCACCCGCGACTGACGCGCCTGCTGCCGGTCGGCGGTCTCGTCGGCCCACCGGTCGTACGCCGACTGCTCCGCGTTCGTCTGCGGGTCGACGTCGCGGAACGTCTGGAACATCGCGACGCCCCACGGGTTCACGGAGTCGCCGATCGTCCCGGCCACCATGGCGGGCCACTCCGTCCGGACCACCGTCCGGGCGTAGCAGACCAGCTCGCCGGTGAGCTCGTCGCGCACGTCCTCGGGCATCAGCTGCGCGGTCTGCAGCTGCTGGGCCACGAGCTCGGCCTCGAGCTGCGCGCCGGACCGGGCCTCGTCGTAGGACTGGAACGCCAGGAAGATGATGAAGCCGAGGAGCACCGAGAACCCGGTGGCCAGGACGCCGAACACGCCCGACGCGCGGTCGCCGTCGCTGAACCAGCTGCCCTCGGGGGAGCGACGTCGGACGAGCAGCATCGCGACCACGGTGAGCGCGGTGATCGCGAGGGCGAGCGTGCCCGACGCGAGCACGCTCATCCGAAGCGCACCGGGAAGGTGGCGAGCACGCCGATGGTCGCGAGGAGGAACACACCCGCGAGCGCGATCATCGCCGTGCGGCTCCGGACGGAGCTGAGCTTGCCGCCGATCCCGCAGAAGAAGAGCACCGACGCGCACATGACGGTGGCGAGCACATAGTTGTCCTTCCGCTGGTTCGCCTCACGAGCGATCGTGGCAGACGCGTCGGCGGACGACTCGAGCCGCTGGGACTCCTGCGCGGCGGCGAGGACGTACTCGTCCATCGCGAACGGGCTCGGCGGCGCGTCGGGATCGGTCGCCGGGTCCTCGGCGAGCCAGGCGTGCAGGGCCGGCCGGAACTCGGGACGGAACCGCTCGTACAGGAACCCCGAGTACGTCGTCGGGTCCGGCACGTACGACGGGGGAAGGACCTGACCCTGCTCCTCGTTCACCGCGGCCAGCCAGTCCGTGAACAGCGTGACGTCGATGATCGTCTGCTGCCCGGCCAGGGTGGCCGACCGGTTCGAGAGCGTGCGGCCCGCCGTCGCGGCGCTGTAGGAGGCCGTCGAGTAGCCGCCCCACTTGCTGCTCTGGAACGCCGACCACGCCGTCGTCACGGTCGCGACGGCCAGCAGGATCGTCGCGACGAGCTCGAGATGCCGATGCCAGCCCGTGGGGTGGTCGTCCTGCGCGTCGTCCACGGCTCACCGTCCTCGTCGGCCCCCGGGCGGTCCCGGGTGGTCCCCTCCGACCACCCGGGCGCCCGAGGTCAGGCCAGTGCCCTGGCCTTGAGCGTGGCGAACTCCTGCTCGTCGATCGCCCCCTGGTCGAGCAGCGCCTTCGCGTCGCTGATCTGGCTGGCCGGCGACTTGCCCGCCACCCCCCGGATGTAGGTGTCGGTGTCCTCCTTGGCCTGGACCATCGCCGCCGTCTGTCGCTCGGCCATGCTCCGACCGCGGGACACCACGTAGATGAACGCGGTGAGGAAGGGCAGGAACACGAGGGCGATCATCCAGACCGCCTTGAGCCACCCGCTGAGCTCCTTGTCGCGGAACAGGTCGCCGATGATCTGGAAGAGGATCACCAGGTAGGCGAAGAAGAGGAACCACCAGACCATCAGCCAGAACCACTGCGCGAACGTGTCCACGGACGTCTCGTCTCTCTCGGTGTGTCGGAAACTCGGAGGTCAGTACCCGCCGAGGATGCGGGCCTTCTGGACCTCGAACTCGGCGTCGGTCAGGACTCCCGCGTCGCGCAGGGTGCCGAGCTGCGCGAGCTGGGCGAGCCTGTCGTCCATCGCCGGTGCCGCTGCGGCGGCCGGCGGCGGAGGCGGAGGCGGGGCGGCGTACGTGGGGGCCGGAGCGGCCTCCTGCGGGGCCTCTTGGGCGGCCCAGCGCCCCGCCTGGCGGCGCGAGACGCGGTTGGAGACCGCCGTGGCGGTCCCGGCGATGGCGGCGGTGCGGGCGACCCCGCGGATGAGTCCTGGCATCGGTCTCGTCCTCTCGGTGTGCTGTCGATCGCCCGTCAGGCGACGGGCTCGGTGGCGTCGATGGCGGCGAGGAGCGCCTGCACGGGGATGCGCCCGCTGGCGACCAGCTGGGCGCCGTTGCGACGCAACGCGGTCGCGAACGGCGCTGCCCAGACGTTCTCGTAGACGAGCAGCGCGGCGGTCGTCCCCGGCTCGATGGCCGTGCCCGCCTCGTCGAGGTCGTCGTCGCCCAGCAGGCCGGAGGACGCTCCCTCGAAGAACGTCAGGTTGACGCCCCCGGGCACCTCGTCGAGCGAGACCCCGGACACGCTGCCGTCCGCTGCCTTGCTCAGGAAGGCGAGGTCCAGGACGCGGATCAGCCCGCGGCCCACCAGGTCGAGCAGGTGCTCGAACGCGGACCCGTCCATGCTCGCGGTCGGGAGCTCGATCACCAGGTAGTCGATCGGACCGATCTCCTCGAGATCGGTGGTGTCCTCCGTCATCGTCCGCCGCCTCTCCTGCCCCCTCGTGTGGGGCGTCCTCGTCGTCGGTCCCCGCTGGGGGACATCGCCACTCTCCGGCGCCGCGGGCCTGCGAGTCGTCATGCAGAACGCATGAAGATCCCTTTCATCCCATCTACGTGATGCCGCAGCCCGCCCCGGCATGGGTCGATGGGACGACGGAGGTGGACCGTGGACTACATCGAGCGACTGCGTCGGCTGGCACTCAACGACAGGCACCTCGAGGACGACGACCCCCTGGAGGCGCAGCCGCAGGAGCTCGACGTCCGGACGCTGGCGCTCGCGCGGATCGCCGCCCTCGTCGCCATCGGGGGCGCGCAGCCCAGCTACGGGGCCGAGGCGGACGCCGCGGTGGGCGCCGGCGCGACCGCGGGAGAGATCGTCGACGTGGTGGCGGGGATCATCCCGATCGTCGGGCTGCCCTGCGTCGTCGCGGCGGCACCCAAGCTCGCGCTCGCCCTGGGGTTCGACGTGATCGAGCCCTCGGACGGTGCAGGGGACTGAGCGCGCTACGCCCCGAGCAGGCCGATCGCGGTCGCCCGCTTGACCGCCTCGCCCCGGGACGAGACCCCGAGCTTGCGGTAGATCGAGCCGATCTCCGAGCTCGCCGTGTTCCGGGAGACGAAGAGCCGGTCGCCGATCTCGCGGATGGTCAGGTGCGTCTGCAGGTACGGCAGGAGGCGCAGCTCGGCCGGGGTGAGCGGAGAGACGCCCTGGGCGCGCGAGGGGGCCGCCGACGCGAGCGCCCCCCGGAGTGCGCCCACCTCGTCCACCAGCGTGCCGAGCTCGGGTCGGCGCAGCAGCAGGTCGTCGATCTCGTGCAGCAGGTGGCGCGCGGCAGGCTGGTCGCCCAGTCCCCAGCACACCCTGGCCAGCTCGAGGCGAGTACGGACGGCGATGAAGGGGAGCACGTAGGTGCACACGGGCCGGGCGCGCATCGCCCGGGTCAGCTGCCGTTGAGCCTCCTCCGTGTCGCCGAGGTGCAGGGCCAGCCGCGCGGCGGCGGCCAGCGCCAGGACGCACGTGGCGTAGTCCTGCATGCGATGGGTCTCGAGCACCCCCAGCCCCGGAGCCAGCAGGGTCGCCGCCTCGGTCCACCGGCCGTGGTCCATCTCCAGCAGGGCGAGCTCGGCGGCCGCGAACACGAGGGTGTCCGCATTGACGTTCCCGGTCGGGGACTCGATCGCCGACGCGAACAGCGACCGGGCACGGTCCAGGTCCCCGGCGAGCAGCGCGGCCTCGCCCGCCAGGGCCTGTGCGTTGTCACGCCAGACGCTCCACTCGGGCTCGAGCCGGAGAGCGAGCTCGGCGTCCACCTGCATCTGCTGCGGCCCGTGCGCGCACAGGAGCGCGCGGAACATGGCCCGACCGGAGTCGAACGAGGCGCTGCCGTCGGGGGGGACGTGCGGGAACGACGCGGCGTCGACGACGGCGGCCCAGCGCTGCGCCTGCTGCGTCTGCCCCGTGAACGCGGCCACGTAGCCGGCGATGAGCGCCAGCGGAGGGTAGGCCTCGGCCGCGGCGGCACCCAGCTCGTCGATCCATCGTTGCACCGTGGCGATCTGCCCGGTCTGGTACGTGGGGTTCGCCAGGGTGGCCACCAGGATCGCGGTCCTGTCCCGCTCGTCGGTCGAGAGCAGGTGCTCGACCGCGAGCCCGGGGGAGTCGTGGGCCTCGTACCAGTCCGCGGCGCGCAGCTGGAGCTTGCGCACCCCGTCGGGCTCGCACCGCTGGAGCTCGGCGAGCAGGAACTCGCGGAACAGCGCGTGGTACCGGAACCACTCGCGCCGGCGGTCGAGCGGGACGAGGAACACGTTCGTCGCCTCGAGCCGGCGCAGCTGCTCGTCCGCGCCAGGCTCGTCGAGCACCGCGTCGCACAGGGGCGCGCTGAGGTGCTCGAGCACGGCGGTGTGCAGCAGGAACTGCCGGGCGTCCGCCGGCAGCCGGCCGAAGGCCTCCCGCTGCAGGTAGTCGGCCACGTACCGGTCGTCACCGGTGATGGCGACCGCGTCGCCGCCGCCGTCCCGGGCGATGAGCGACGCGAGGTACACGCCGACCGGCCAGCCCTCGGTGCGCGCGGTCACCGCGCTCGCGGCCTCGGGGGAGAGGTCGACGTCGGAGGCGGCGAACACCGTCCGGGTGCCGGCCGCGTCGAGCGCCAGGTCGCGCGGGCCGATCTCGAACGTGTCGCCGAGAGCGCGCAGCCGCGGGATGTGCGGCTGCTCGTCGCGGCTCGCCGCCACCAGCTGGGATCCGGGTGGGACGCCTGCGATCACCACGCCCAGCGCGTCGTGGCACGCGGAGGACCGGATCTCGTGGAGGTCGTCCAGCATGAGCACGAACGGGAGCGGGCTCGCCCGCAGCGCAGCGCCGAGCCGGGGAGCGGAGCGGGCCAGGACGGAGGCCCTGGGGCCACCCATCTCGTCCTCGACGGCGGGGTCGACCAGCCCCAGCCGGACGCACGCGGAGGCCAGCACAGTCAGCAGGCGGGCCGGGTCGTCGTCGAACCGGTCGAGGGACACCCACGCGACCGGGCGGTCCTCCAGCCGCAGCCACTCCGTCAGGAGGGTGGTCTTGCCGTACCCGGCCGGGGCGGTGATGCCGACGACCCGCCTGCCGCGCGTCCGTGCCGACCCGACCAGCGCTGCACGACTCACCGTGCCGGCCCGATGCGCCGGTACGGCCAGCTTGGCGTCCAGCAGCACCGCGCCGAGCGCGTTCCCCCTGTGGACGCCCGATTGCTCAGGCCTCACCCGGCCAGACTAGGGCCCCGGGTGCGCGATCGGACAAGACCGGGCAGATCGGGTGTGTCGGGCGACCGCTGCCAGGGATCAGCGGGAGTGGACCATGTCGCCGACGGCGAGGCGCCGCAGGACCTCGATGACGACCGTGGCCGAGCGGTCGGCGGCGTCGTCGACGTGCGTGAGGAAGTCGGCGCCCGCCACCGGACCGCACAGGTCCGAGATGCCGCGGACCGAGAGGAACGGCACCCCGTACAGGTGAGCGGTGTGCGCCAGCGCGGCGGACTCCATGTCGGTGGCCATGGCCGACGGGAACGCCGTACGGATGCGGTCGACGCGGCTGGCGTCGATGAACGCGTCGCCGGACAGGATCATGCCGCTCACGACGCGCAGGTCCACCGTCGCGGTCGCCGCGGCGTCGTGCAGGATCTGCTCGGCCTCGTAGACCTCGGGCATGCCCGGCACCTGCCCCAGCTCGTACCCGAACGCCCGCGCGTCCGCTCCGGAGTAGAGGTACTCGGACCCCACCACGACGTCGCCGACGCGCACCCCGGTGCCGAGCCCGCCCGCGCTGCCCGCGCTGATCACCGCACGCGGGTGCGTGCCCTGGATGGCCACGGCGGCCGCGGTCGCGGAGTTGACGAGCCCGATGCCGCACTGCACGAGCAGCACCTGCCGACCCGAGATCGTGAGCAGCCGGTGCTCGGCGTGGCCCATCGGGGTCGGGTCGCCGGCGACGTCCGCCCGGTTCACGAAGGCGGCGGCCTCGTCGGCCATCGCCGTGACGATGACCGCGTCGACGGCGATCATGCGGTGACCGTGCTCCACTGCTCGCGCGCGCCCAGGAAGGTCCGCGCCGCGTCCTGCGCCCCGGTCAGGGTGTGGTTGGCGCCCCAGCCGCACTGCACCTCGTTGGCTGCGGGCACCTCGGTGGCCGTCGTGATGTCGGTGAGCGTGTCCTGCACCAGGCCGAGCACGTCGTCGTACGCCCACTCGCCCTGCAGGATCAGGTAGAACCCGGTCTGGCAGCCCATCGGGGAGAAGTCGATGACCCGCTCGGAGTGGTTGCGCGAGTGCTCCGCGAACAGGTGCTCGAGCGAGTGGATCGTCGGCATCTCCAGGTGCGCGACGTTCGGCTGGGTGAAGCGGACGTCGTACTTCTGGATGACGTCACCGGCGGGCAGCTGCTTGGTGTCGGCCAGGCGCACGTAGGGCGCGACGACGGTCCGGTGGTCGAGGTTGAACGACTCGACGTTCATGCGGGGCTGGTTCACGGCACAGGTCCTTCGCGATCGGAGGCGTCCATTGTCCCCCGACCGGCGCGTGCGACCGAACCGGTCCTCGTACGATCGGCCGGTGCCGACCCCCGAGTACGTCCTGGACCTGCGCTCCGCCGTCGGGCACCACCTGCTCTGGCTGCCGGGCGTGACCGCGGTCGTCCTGCGCGGCGACGAGGTGCTCCTGGTGAAACGCTCGGACAACGGCGCGTGGACGCCCGTGACCGGCATCGTCGACCCCGGCGAGGAGCCGGCGGTGGCGGGGGCGCGCGAGGTGATGGAGGAGGCGTCGGTCGTCGCCGTCCCCGAGCGGCTGGCCTCCGTGCACGCGCTGCCTCCGATGACGTACGAGAACGGCGACCGGGCCCAGTATCTCGACCTCACGTTCCGGTTCCGGTACGTGTCGGGCGAGCCCTTCCCCGAGGACGGAGAGAACACCGAGGCGGCCTGGTTCCCGCTCGACGCGCTCCCGCCGATGTCCGCGGAGATGCATCGCCGGATCGAGAGCGCACTGGCGCCCGACGGACCGGCGTCGTTCGGCGCCTGAGCTAACGCGCGAGCCGCTCGACCACGGCGCCGTAGAGCCCCGGTGCCGCGGCGGCGAGGGGCACGATCCCGCGCCGCAGGGGCGACCCGGCCGCGACGAGCAGGCCGCTGGTGATGAGCCGGTAGTCCCGGGTCGCGGAGGTCCACGCCTTCTCGTAGGCCGCGTTCGAGCGGTGCACGTCGTCGTCGAGGGTGGCGACGGCGGCGCGGGCCTGCGCCAGCCCGACGCGGACACCCTCGCCGGTGAGGGCGTCGACGTAGCCGGACGCGTCGCCGACGAGCCGCACGCGCCCCGCGGTGCGGCGGCGGGTCTGCTGGTGCAACGGGCCGGCGCCGCGGGCGGGACCGAGCGTCTGCCCGGCACCGAAGTGGCGGCGCAGGGCGCCGAACGTCTCGAGCGTGCTGTCGAAGTCGTGGCGGGCGGGCCCGAGGAGCGCCACCCCGACGATGTCGTCCGCCACCGGTGTCACGTAGGCCTCGACGGACCGACCCCAGTGCACCTCGACCATGTCGGTCCACGGCTCCGCCCGGAAGTGCTTGCGGACGCCGAACCGTCGACCCGTCGCGCGGCGCTGGACCGCGAGGTCCACCTGCCGGCGGACCGTCGAGTGCAGGCCGTCGCAGGCGAGCAGCCAGCGGCCCCGGATCCCCGCGCACCAGACGGAGGACTCGTCCTGCTCGACCGCGCCGCCCCGGCCGGTGACGACGACGGCGCCGAGCTCGGCCGCGCGACGCGCGAGCGCGGCGTGCAGGACGGTCCGGCGGACCCCGAGGCCCGGTGCGGTCGCGAACGGGTGGTCGGCGACGACCGTGCCACGCAGGTACCGGATCCCGGCCAGCGGATGTCCCTCGGGGTGGACGCCGAGGCGAGCCAGTGCCGCGACCGCCCCCGGGAGGAGACCCTCGCCGCACGCCTTGTCCACGGGGGTGGCCCGCGGCTCCACGACGACGACCGACAGGCCGGCCAGACGTCCCTCGATCGCGGCCGCGAGCCCGATCGGACCGCCCCCGATCACCAGCAGGTCGACGTCGGTCATGCCGCGGCCTGGCTGACGGACCGCAGCGCGCGCTCCTCGGTGGGGATCCGGAAACCGAGCAGCAGCACGGCGTTGAGCACGGTGAACGCGACCGCGGTGACCCAGGCGGTGTGCACCAGGGGGAGGGCGGCGCCCTCGACGGCGACGGCGACGTAGTTGGGATGGCTCAGCCACCGGTACGGACCGCGCTTCACCAGGGCGATCCCGGGCACCACGATGACGCGGGTGCTCCACTGGTTGCCGAGCGTCGCGATGCACCACCAGCGCAGCGCGTTCGCGGCCACCACGAGGGCCAGTGCCGTCCAGCCCAGCGCGGGCAGGAACGGCCGGTCGGCCACGTGCACCTCGACCAGGCACGCAACCAGCAGCCCGGTGTGCAGGGCGACCATCGGCGGGTAGTGGCGCTTGCCCGTCTCGACGCCCCCGTGCGCGAACGCCCAGGTCACGTGCCTCTGCGAGACCACCAGCTCGGCCAGGCGCTCGAGCGCGACGACGACGATCAGCCAGTCGTACCAGGTCACCTACGGCTCCTCGGGCCAGCGCAGCAGGACGGTCTCGGTGCACACGCCCGGACCGATGGCGAACAGGACTCCCGCGGACCCGGGGATCTGACCGCCGGCGGCGAGCTCGTCGGCCAGCACGTGCAGCACGCCCGACGAGCTGAGGTTGCCCACCCGGGACAGCGACCGCCAGCTCGCCGCGAACGCCTCGTCGGGCAGGCCCAGGCCGCGGGCCGCCGCCTGCAGGATGCGCGGTCCCCCCGTGTGCGCCACCCACGTGCCCACGTCGGCGACCTTGAGCTGGTGCGCCGCCAGCAGGTCGACCACGCCCGCCCCGAGGTGCTGCTCGACGAGGTCGGCCAGGCTCGCCGCGAGCACGATCCGGAACCCGCTGCCGCCGATGTCCCAGCCCAGCGCGTCGGTGGTGTCCGGGTACAGCGCGCTCCGGGAGTCCACGACGTCGACGCCGCCCTCGACCTGCGCGGCGCGGTCGCTGCCCACCATGACGACCGCCGCGGCGCCGTCCCCGAAGAGCCCGCTGGACACGATGTTCGCCATCGAGTCGTCCCCCTGCTGGAGCGTCAGCGAGCACAGCTCGACCGACACCAGGAGGGCCACGTCCTGCGGGTGGCCCTGCAGGTAGTCGCGGACCCGGGCGATCCCGGCGGCGCCCGCGACGCAGCCGAGCCCGAACACGGGGAGCCGCTTGAGGTCCGGGCGCAGCCCGAGCCGTTCGACCAGGAGCGCGTCGAGCGACGGCGTGGCGATGCCGGTGACGGAGGTGAACAGCAGGAAGTCGACGTCGGCGGCGCCCAGACCGGCCGCGGCCAGGGCCAGCCGGCACGCCTCGGCCGCGAGCGCCGTGCCCTCGCGCACGAACGCGTCGTTGGCGGCCGTGAAGGTGGTGAGCCCGGCGTACTCGTCGAGGGGCAGGGCCAGGTGGCGCGTCTCGATGCCGGTCGCGGCGTGGATCCGCTCGATCGTGGCGCTGCGTCGCGGGTCCGACGAGAGCAGCGGGGCGATCGTGGCGGTGATCTCGCTCTGGGCGTGGACGTGCCGGGGGAGGACGGGGGCGATCGAGGCGATGCGCACCATTCGGGCATCGTGCCATGCGGACGCCAGGGCGCAAGGTCCCACGCGTGAGGTGCGACCTGCGACGATGGCGCCGTGACCGAGGGCTCATTGCGTCAGGGCGCCCGTGACCTCGCGCTGGCGAGCCACCCGGGCCCGACCGTCGCGGTCACCGCGTTCTCGATCGCCATGGCCGCGGGCGCCGGGGCTCCACCGCTGACCACCGCCCTCGTCGGCGCGGCGGTCCTGGCTGGGCAGCTCTCGGTGGGCTGGTCGAACGACTGGATCGACGCCGAGCGGGACGCGGCGGTCGGCCGGACGGACAAGCCCGTCGGCACGGGCCGCCTGAGCGTCTCGACGGTCCGGACCGCGGCACTGTCGGCCGCCGCCGCCTGCGTCGTCCTCTCGCTCGCGCTCGGGTGGAAGGCGGGCCTGGTGCACCTGGCGACGGTCGCGTCGGCCTGGGCCTACAACGCGCGCCTGAAGAGCACGGTGTGGTCCTGGGCGCCCTACGCCTTCTCGTTCGGGTTCCTGCCGCTGGCCATCGCGCTGGCCCTGCCCGGCGCACCGGTCGCCGCGTGGTGGGCGATCGCGGCAGGCGCCCTGCTCGGGGTCGGCGCGCACGGGGCCAACGTGGTGCCCGACCTGCAGGACGACCGGGCCACCGGCGTGCGCGGGCTGCCGCACCGGGTGGGTGGCACGGCGACGAGCATCGGCACGGCCCTCGCGCTCGTCGGCGCGACGGTGCTGCTCGTCCTGGCGCCCCCCGGTCCTCCGCGCGCGATCGCCGCCGGCGCGCTCGTCCTCGCGGTCGGGCTGACGATCGCCGGCACCGTGCTGGCACTGAGCGGCGGGCGCAGCCGGCTGCCGTTCACGTTCGCGATCGGTGTCGCTGCGGTCGACGTCGTCCTGCTGGTGCTCTCGGACTGGGTGGTGGGCTGACCGCTTGACTTCGAGCGCACTCGAAGGGGCAGGGTGCAAGGACACCCCCGATCCAAGGAGCAGCCGTGCGCGTCGGTGTCCACCTCATGCGGTTCGACTCGGTCGAGCCGTCCGCCCTGCGTCAGGAGCTGGCCGACACCGCGTCGGCGGCCGAGGAGGCCGGCCTCGCCTGGGTCTCCGTCATGGACCACTACTTCCAGATGACCGCGGCCGGGTTCCCCGCCGAGGACCCGATGCTCGAGGCCTACACGACGCTCGGCTACCTGGCCGGTGTCACGTCGAACGTGCAGCTCGGCGTCCTGGTCACCGGCGTGACGTACCGGCACCCCGGGCTGCTGGCCAAGATCGTCGCCACGCTCGACGTGCTCAGCGGCGGGCGCGCGACGCTCGGCATCGGGGCCGCCTGGTACGAGGAGGAGCACCGCGGGCTCGGCGTGCCGTACCCGCCGCTGGCCGAGCGGTTCGAGCGGCTCGAGGAGACGCTCCAGATCAGCCGCCAGATGTGGGACCCGACGAACGACGGACCCTTCGACGGCAAGCACTACCAGCTGGCGCAGACTCTCTGCTCGCCCCAGCCGCTGACGCGTCCCGAGCTCCTGATCGGCGGCGGCGGTGAGCGCAAGACGCTGCGCCTGGTGGCCCAGTACGGCGACGCCTGCAACCTCTTCGCGACGACCCCCGACCAGGTCGCCCACAAGCTCGACGTCCTCAAGGGCCACTGCGAGGACGTCGGCCGCGACCCCGCCGAGATCCGGGTGACCCTGCTGCACGGCGGGGACACGCTCCTGACCGGCGACGTCGACACGTTCGTCGAGCAGATGACGCCGTACGCGAAGCTCGGCGTCGAGACCGTGATCCTGCGACCGCCGGCCACCAGCCTGTCGGCGTGGGTGCGGGACGCGGTCGCCCCGGCGGTGCCGGCGGTCGCGGACCTCGGCTGACGGTCTAGGCCGTCGCGACCTCGACCCCGTCCGCCGCCGCGCGCAGCGCCGCGACGTCGAGCTTGCTCATGGTGAGCATCGCGTTCAGGGCGCGGCCTGCGCGGGCGGGGTCGGGGTTGCTCAGCAGCTCGGGCAGGGCGGTCGGGATCACCTGCCAGGACAGGCCCCAGCGGTCCTTGAGCCAGCCGCAGGCCCCCGGCTCGCCGCCGTCCGCGGTCAGGGCGTCCCACACGCGGTCGCACTCCGCCTGGTCCTGGACGGACACCTGCATGGAGAACGCCTCGGTGAAGGAGTACATCGGACCACCGTTGAGCGCCTGGACCTCCAGGCCGTCGAGCACGAAGCTCACGGTGAAGGCGGTGCCGGCCGGCTGCGGGGCGCCCTCGCCGTAGCGGGCGACCGAGACGATGCGGGAGTTCGGGAAGATCGACACGTAGCGCTCGGCGGCCTGCTCTGCCTCGTCGTCGAACCACAGGAACGGGCTGATGGTCTGCATGGCGGTACCTCCGGTGTGAGCGACGCGGGGCCCGGTGCCCGGCGTCCTTCGTCAGGTGGTCGGAGCCGGGTCGGGGATCTCGACATCCTCGGGCAGTCCTCGGCCCGCCGATCCGTCGAGCTGTTCCCAGACCGCCACCGCCTCGTTCCGCGAGGAGACACCGAGCTTGCGGTAGGTCGAGATGGCCTGCGTCTTCACAGTGTTGCGCGACACGCCGAGACGCTCGGCGATCAGAGGGAACGTGAGGTGCGTCGCCAACAGCGGCATGAGCCGCACCTCCGCCGGCGTGAGCGGGTCGGTCCGGCCGAGCGCCGCGGCCTCGTGCACGAGCCCAGCCAGCGCCGCGACGTGGTCGGGGAGGTCTCCCAGGCCGGGCCGCCGGTGCACGATGTCCTCCGCCTGGCGCACCGCCGAGGCCGCCGCATGGAGGTCACCGACCCCGAGCGCGGCTCGGGCGGTCACCAGGAGCGCCTGCGTGGAGACCACGGGTAGGGCAGGGGTGAGCAGGTGGCGCACGGCCAGGGCGCGACGCGTGTGGGCGATCGCCTCGTCGCGCAGGCCGCGGTGCAGCGCCGCGCGGGCGGCCCAGGCATGCACGAGCGCGCTGGTCCAGTAGGTGGCGTGGCCCTCCCGGTCGACGATCGCCCCGGCCCGGTCGACCATGGCGAGGGCCGCCGGCCAGTCGTCCCGCGCGACGGCGACCGCGGCGCGCTCGCATAGGGTGACGGCCACGAGCGGCTGCGCACGCGACGCCTCCGCCGCGTCCATGGCGTCGACGAACAGGTCGTCGGCCGCGTCGAGGTCGCCCTCGAGCAGGGCGGCGAGGCCTTCCGTGTGCAGCATCGTGGCTCGGAAGGGGCTGGCGGGGGACAGCCCGTTCCACGCGGTCCGAGCGTCGAGACGCATCTGCTGGGTCCCGTGGCGCGCCTCGATCGCGTGCAGGTACGCCAGGACACCCTCGACGGTGCTGCCGTCCGGGAGCGGGCCGCTCCGGCGCGTCGCCCTCGCCCGCGCCGACCACTGCTCGGCCTTCGCGGAGTCGCCGACCAGGGCGAAGACCAGCGAGGCGTGCGCGGCGACCGCGGGGAAGGAGTCGACGTCCTCGGCCTCCTCCAGCCAGGACATCCACTGCCGGACGATGTCGATGCCGCCGGCCGCCCAGGTCGGCTGGGCCCACCTCAGGACCAGGTCGGCCACCTGCTGGAGGTCGTGGCTCAGACGTGCGTGCGCGACGGCGGGCCCCGGCCGATCCGCGTCCGCGTACCAGAGTCCCGCGCGACGGTGGAGCTCAGGGACGAGCTCGGGCTCCTTGCGGTGCAGCTCCGCGGCGAGCAGCTCCTGCAGGAGGGGGTGGCACCTGTACCGCTCACCCCCGCGGTCCACCGGCTGCACGACCCCGTGCGCGGCCAGGTGCTCCAGGGCCGCGCCCGAGGAGCGGGCGCGCAGCACCGCGTCGCAGACCGGGCCCGACAGCTCGTCGAGGATCGAGCAGCGGACGAGCAGGGCGGTCTCGCGCGCACTCAGCCCGGCGAGCACCTCGGTCCGCAGGTACTCGCGCATGTACGCGTCGTCCCCCGTGAAGCTGCCCGCTCCCGGGTCGCCGCCGGCGTGCAACGCCAGGGCGGCGAGCCAGACGCTCACCGGCCACCCTTCCGTCCGGCGCAGGAGGTCGGTCGCCGCGGCGGGCGCCAGCGTGATGCCTGTGCGCGCGAGCACGTCGGCGACCTCGTCGTCGCGCAGCGCGAGCTCGGCCGACCCCATCTCGAGGAGCTGGCCGGAGGCGCGGAGCCGGGCGACGGGCAGGCGGGGCCGGGCCCGGGAGGTGAAACCCACGCGCCAGGTCTCGGGCAGCCGGTCGACGACGTCGGTGAGCACGTTGATGCTGCCCGCGTGGGTGATGGCCTGCAGGTCGTCGAGGAGCAGGGTGCGCGGTGGGTGAGCGGCGAGGGTGGACACCAGTCCCGCGACGGACACGACGCCGGGTCCCGGACCCGCCGCGCGGCCGAGAGCGGTCAGGAGGGCGACGGGGTCGTTGTCGGCCTCGGTGCAGGTGTGCCACACCGCGGCCCCTGCCAGGCGCTCCGCCCACTGGGCGAGCACGGCCGACTTGCCGTACCCGGGTGGAGCGACGATGGCGACCACCCGCGCACGCGAGGCCATGAGCTGGTCGACCAGCGCGGCGCGGGGCACGACGCCTGCGTGCGCGCGAGGTCGACCCGTGTCGACGGGGTCCGTCTCCCGCCCGGACGCCGCTCGACGAACCCGCGCGGACGAAACGGACCAAACGTGACGTTCCCCCACACCGGGTCACGCTACCCCCGGGCACCCTACGCACAAGGAGGCGGCTCCCGGTCAGTCCGGCGTGGGGGCAGCCAGGTCGATGTGCGGGACGTCGTCGGTGTCGTCGCCCCACGCGATCCGGCGCGGCGAGTCGTGCGACTCGACGGTCGCGGCATGGTCGCGGTCGAAGTAGTCCCACGCCCAGCTGAGGAACGCGTCGGTGCGGCTGTGCACGCCGCTGAGCAGCATCGCGTGGACCCCGAGCCAGGCGGCGAACGCGAGCGGACCGTCCACCTCGTGGCGGTGCGCACCGACCTCGGCGACGGCGGCGTTGCGGCCGATCATCGCCATGATGCCCTTGTCCTTGTAGTGGAACGGCGCCACGTCGTCGCCCTGCTCGGAGCGCAGGATGTTCTGCGCGGCCCAGCGGCCGGACTGCTGCGCGACCGACCCGAGCTGGGGGAGCGTCGCCTCCCCGGCCTGCGGTCCCGAGGGGATGTTCGCCACGTCGCCGACGGCCCACACCCCGGCGAAGCCCTCGACGCCCAGGTCCGACCGGACGTCGATCCTGCCGCCGCGGCCGGTGCTGGGCCCCGCGTCCTGCGCGATGGCCGAGGCCGACTCGCCGCCCGCCCAGATGACGGTCCGCGTCGGCAGGCTCGTCCCGTCGTCGAGGTCGACCCTGTCCGCGTGGACCTCCTTCACGCCGACGCCCAGCCGCAGGTCGACGCCGTCCTCGGTCAGGTGCCGGTGCGCGTACGTCTGCGCGCGCGAGGAGAACTGGCCCAGCACCGCCTTCCCCCGGTCGACCAGGTGCACCTGGACGTCGTCGGGAACGCGGCCCTGGACCTGCAGCGCCTTCACCAGCTCGGCGAGGGCGCCCGAGACCTCGACGCCGGTCGGGCCCCCGCCGACCACCACGACGTCGCGCGCGTGCGGTCCGAAGGTCCCGTGGGCGGACTCGTCGACGACCAGAGCGCGGTGGTGCCGGCGCAGCCGCTCGGCATCAGCCACCGAGTAGAGCGGGAAGGCGTGCTCGCGTGCGCCGGGGATGCCGAAGAAGTTCGGGCGGGCGCCGGCGGCGAACACCACGTGATCGGCGGACATGGACCGGCCGTCGTCGAGGACGAGCGTGCGGTCCGCGAGCGAGGCGGACGCGACCCCCTGGACCACGACGTCGACGCTCGGCACGTCCGCGAAGATCGCGCGCAGCGGCCGGGCGACGTCCTCGGCCGGCAGCTGCGACGTGGCCACCTGGTAGAGCAGGGGCTGGAACTGGTGGTAGTCGGTGCGGTCGACGAGCGTGGTGTGCACGCCCGCCTCGCCGAGGACCTGCGCCGCCGCCACGCCGGCCAGGCCGCCCCCGAGGACCAGGACGTCCGTCACAGCGACATCTCCTGGACGCGCTCCGCCAGGATGATCCGCGCGGCGGCCTCGATGAGGGCGAGGTGCGAGAACGCCTGCGGGATGTTGCCCAGGTGCCGCGCGGCGTCCACCTCGAACTCCTCGGCGTACAGCCCGAACGGGGAGGCGATCCGGAGCAGGCGCTCCATGAGGTCGAGAGCGCGCTGCCTCTCGCCGACCACCATGAGGGCCGAGACCAGCCAGAACGAGCAGATGACGAACGTGCCCTCCTTGCCGGACATCCCGTCGTCGGTCTCGTCGGTCTTGTAGCGCAGGACGAACCCGTTCTCGGAGAGCTCGTCGGCGATGGCGAGGACGCTCGCGTGCAGGCGCTCGTCGGTGCCGGGCAGCAGGCCGAAGTGCGCCGCCAGCAGGGTCGAGGCGTCGAGCGCGTCCGTGTCGTAGTGCTGCCGCAGGACCCCGCGGTCGCTCACGCCGTGGGAGAGGATGTCGGCCTTGATCTCGGCCGCGGTGGCGGACCAGGACGCCTCCAGGTCCGGCTCGCCGCGGATGCCTGCCAGCTGGGCCGCACGGTCCATGGCGACCCAGCACATGATCTTCGACGACACGTAGTGCTGCGGCTTGCCGCGCGCCTCCCAGATGCCCTGGTCGGGCTGCTGCCAGATCGCTGCGGCGCACTGCGCCTGGGCCTTGACGATCGGCCACAGCCGCGCGGGCAGCCGTTCGCTGCGCCGGGTGTGCAGCAGGATCGAGTCCAGCACGGAGCCGAAGACGTCGTTCTGCTTCTGGTCGAAGGCGCCGTTGCCGAGGCGGACGGGGCGCGCGCCCTGGTACCCGGTGAGCTCGTCGCGGGTAGTCTCGGTGAGGTCGCGCCGGCCGTCGATGCCGTACATGATCTGCAGCGCGCCGTCCTCGTTGGGCTCGACGTCCGCGACGAACTGCATGAACTCGTCGGCCTCCCAGTCGAGCCGCAGGTAGTGCAGCGCCTGGAGCGTGAACGTCGAGTCCCGCATCCAGGTGAACCGGTAGTCCCAGTTGCGCTCGCCGCCGGGGGTCTCGGGCAGCGAGGTCGTCAGGGCGGCCACCGTGGCGCCGGTCGGCATGAAGGTCAGCCCTTTGATCACCAGCGCGGAGCGTTCGACGTAGGGCCGCAGGCGGTGGTCGGGCATGAGCGCCCGGCCCAGCCAGCGCCGCCAGAAGTCGCGGGTCGCCGCGATCCTTGCCACCGCGTCGTCCGAGTCGGCGGGGCCGTCGAGCGAGGCGCCCCACGACAGCGCGCAGAACACCGTCTCGCCCGCGGCGAGCTCGTGCCGGCCGCGGAGCGCGTCGCCCTCGACACCCAGGGCGAGATCGGTGTGCAGGCGCAGCGACAGCCCGTTCCCGCTGATGTCCGCCGTGTGGCCGCCCACCGCGTCGAGCGACCACGGCGACCGCGTCCGGCCGTAGTCGAACGCCGGGTCGCACACGAGCTCGATGCGCACGGACCCCTCGAGGCACGTCGCGGTCCGCACCAGCAGGTGCTCGGCGTCGTCGTCGGAGGGCGGGCGCGTGTGCGGCGTCGTCTCGTCGGGACCCTCGCGCCGGGCCATGGTGAGCGCGTCGCGGACCTCCACCCACCCGGACGGCGTGTGCCACGTGGTGACGAGCACGTTGGTGCCGGGGTCGTACGCACGGGACGTCGGCACGTTGATCCCGTACGGCGCGAACCGGAAGTAGCCGGCGCCGCGGTCGAGCAGGCTGCCGAACACGCTCTGGCTGTCGAACCGGGGGGCGCACAACCAGTCGACCGACCCGTCCGGTGCGACGAGGGCGCCCGTGTGGCAGTCCGAGAGGAAGGCGTACTGGGCGATCGGCGGGAACGGCGATTCCGGGCTGTTCGAGTCCACGGTGTCCTCCTGGTGGGTTGTCCTCAGGCGAGCCGGGCGAGCAGGTGGTCGCCGACCCGCAGGGCGTTCGCCATGGCCGTGAGCGCGGGGTTCACCGCGCCGATGCTCGGGAAGAAGCTGGTGTCGACGACGTAGAGGTTGTCCACCTCGTGCGTCCTGCAGTCGCGGTCGAGCACCGACGTCGCCGGGTCGTCGCCGAACCGGACCGTGCCGGCCTGGTGCGCGCAGCCTGCGACCGGGATGTCGTTCTTCATGTACAGGTCCCGGGGGACGAGGTGGTGCGGGTGCATGCCGAGGTGCCCGAGGTTGTGCTTGACCCGGCTGTACAGCTCGTCGAGGGGCTGCCGGTTGTTCGGGGTGTACGTCAGCACGATGTCCCCGTGGTTGCCCAGGGTCACGCGGTTGTCGGGGTCGGGCAGGTCCTCGGCCGACAGCCAGAAGTCGACCGCGTGCTCCGCGACCTCCTCGAGGGCGAACAGCGGCGCAAGCTTCGCGATGGGCTTCTCGCCGCGGTACATCGGCGCGGACGACTTGCCGACCATCTGCACGTTGCCCATGGGGAACGCGAAGTGCTCGTCGCCGAAGTAGTAGTCGTTGACGCCGAGGGTCTTCTGGAACCGGGTGTCGTTGCGCTCGATGGAGATCGCCAGGAACGCCCGGCTGTTGTGGAACATGTAGTGGCGGCCCACGTGGTCGGACCCGTTGGCCAGACCGTTCGGGTGCCGGTCGTTGGCGCTGGCCAGGAGGAGCTTCGCCGAGTTGGCGGCACCGGCCGAGACCACGACGACATCGCCGGAGAACCGCTGCTCGACGCCGTCGACGTGGGCGACCACCGAGGTCACCGTGCGCCCGGAGTCGTCGGTCTCCAGCCGGCGCACCTCGGCGTTGCGGACCAGCGTGACGTTCGGGTGCTCCACGGCGGGCCGCACCGCGATGACCTCCGCGTCGGACTTGGCGTGCAGCAGGCACGCGAACCCGTCGCACGTGGCGGTGCGGATGCAGGGGCTGTAGGCCGGGTTCGCCTCGTCAAGCATGATGCCCGAGGGGGAGTGGAACGGGTGCAGGCCGATCTTCGCCATGTCGTCGAAGAGGCGCTGGATGCGCGGCTCGTGCGACACCGGGGGGAACGGGTACGGGCCGCTCGACGGCGGTTCGGTGGGGTCCTCGCCGCGCGCGCCGTGCACCTGGTACAGGTCCTCGGCCTGCGTGTAGTACGGCTCGAACTCGTCGTACCCGACCGTCCACGCCGGCGAGATACCGCCGTGGTGCTGCAGCTCCCCGAAGTCCCGCTCGCGCAGCCGGTAGAGCGCGGCGCCGTAGAACTTGGTCGCGCCGCCCACGTTGTAGTGCACCTGCGGCTGGAACGCCCGGCCCTGGTGGTCGTACCAGGTGTCCTTGGAGACGTACCGGTTCTTGACGAACACCTCGGTCGCGTCCCAGTTGGCCAGCTCGCGCGGCAGCCAGTCGCCCCGTTCGAGAAGGAGGATCTTCTTGCCCGAGGGGGCCAGGCGGTGCGCGAGGGTCCCGCCTCCCGCGCCCGACCCGATGATGACGACGTCGTAGTGCTCGGTCATCTCGTCCGCCTCACAGACCCGGGCTGCTGTGCATGATGCCGCCGTCGGCGAAGATCGTCGTGGCCGTGAGGTACGTCGCGCCGTCGCCCGCCAGGAAGGCGACGAGGCTGGCGATCTCCTCGGGCTCGGCCATCCGGCCGAGCGGGATGGCGGCGTCGAGCGTCTTCATCTTCTCGGGGTCGTTCATGGTCGACGTGTTGATCGGGGTGGCGACCGCGCCGGGCCCGACGCCGACCACCTGCACCCCCTGCGGCCCGAGCTCGACGCCCGCGGTCCGGGTCAGCATCCGCATCCCGCCCTTGGACAGGCAGTAGGCGGTGTTCCCGGGCATGGGCCAGTCCTCGTGCACCGACGTCATGTTGATGATCCGGCCGCCCGTGCCCTGCTTGATCATCTGCTTGGCGGCGATCTGGGTGCCGAAGAACGCGCTCTTGAGGTTGATGTCCATGACGCGCTGGTACTGCTCCTCGGTGGTGTCGAGGACCGACGTGCGCGTCTCGATGCCCGCGTTGTTCACCATGATGTCGAGGCGACCGAACGCCTCCACCGTGCGCGCGACGAGCATCTCCAGGTCCGCGACCTTGCTGACGTCCGCGTCCACCCCGATGGCCTGGTCGCCGAGGGCGTGCACCTGCTTCTCCAGCTCCTCGGTGGCCTCGGGGTGGGCGACGAAGTCGATGACGATGTTCGCCCCCGCCTCCGCGAGCGCCAGGACGACCGCCTTGCCGATGCCGCTGTTACCGCCCGTGACCACCGCCACTTTCCCGTGCAGGCTCATGCGCGTGCTCCTTCGTCGAGAGGTGCGGACGGGCCCGTGCTCGGGTCCGGTGGTGCGGCCGTCGCGGGGCCGACGACCCGGCGACGGAAGACGACGTACGTCCAGCCCTGGTACAGCAGCACCACGGGGACGAGGACCAGCGCGACGATCGTCATGACCCTGAGCGCGTACGGCCCGGACGCCGTGCTCGTGACGGTGAGGCTGTCGGCCGCCGCGGAGCTGGACACCAGGACGTTCGGGTAGAGGTTGGCGAAGATCGTCACGACGGTCAGCGCGATCCCGAGCGCCGTCGCCGTGAACGCCCAGCCCTCGCGGTGCGCCCGCAGCAGGGCACCCGCGGCGAGCACCGCCACCACGGCGAGCGCGGGCGGCAGGACACCGCGCAGCGCGGGGGCGTCGGACACGGACGGTGTCCAGACGGCGAGTCCGACCAGCAGCACGGCCGCCGGGACGTGGGCGACGGCGGCGGCGCGGTGCGCGCGGTGGCGCACCGGACCCTCGGTCCGCAGAGCGAGGAACGTGGCGCCGTGCAGCACGCACAGGGCGGTGAGGGTGAGCCCGACGAGCAGGCCGTAGCCCGTGACGGAGTCGGCGACCGTGCCGGTGAACTCCTCGGAGGAGTCGACCGGCAGGCCGGCGAGGAGGTTGCCGAGTGCGACGCCGAGGAGGAGAGGGCACAGGGCGCTGCCGATCGTCAGGCTCCACGACCAGGTCTGCCGCCAGCGGGTCGCCTCCATCCGCCCTCGGAACTCGAACGAGACGCCCCGGCCGATGAGCGCCACGAGCAGGAGCACCAGCGGCAGGTACATCGCGGAGAACCACGTGGCGTACCAGCTGGGGAAGGCGGCGAAGATCGCGGCGGCGCCGACGATCAGCCAGACCTCGTTGCCGTCCCAGAAGGGGCCGATGGAGTTGATCGCGACGCGCTCCTCGGTGTCGGTGCGCCCCACCGCCTTGTGCAGCATGCCCACGCCGAAGTCGAACCCCTCCAGCACGAAGAAGCCGGTCCAGAGGAACGCGACGATGACGAACCACAGCGTCGGCAGGGTCATCGGGACACCTCCTCAGAACGTCAGGGCCGGGACGCGGGGCCGGCCGTCGTCGTCGCTGTCCTCGGGCTCCTCGAGCTCCAGGCCGCGACGCGCGTACCGGAGCATGAGGAAGACGTTGACGGCACCGAGCACGACGAAGGCGGCGTAGAACACGACGA
Organism: Cellulomonas sp. P1_G12_2; assembly: GCF_056405535.1. Taxonomy (NCBI): domain Bacteria; kingdom Bacillati; phylum Actinomycetota; class Actinomycetes; order Micrococcales; family Cellulomonadaceae; genus Cellulomonas; species Cellulomonas sp. P1_G12_2. Next base: position 1,649,625 of record NZ_JBFUBX010000001.1, read on the forward strand.
GGCTGACCAGCAGCTCGGTGGCGCTGACGGACGGGGAGGCACCGTCGGAGGTCTTCATGAGGCCCTGCACGATCCAGGGCTGGCGGCCGTTCTCGGTGAGCATCCAGCCGGCCGTGTTCATGAGGAACGGCGCGGCGACGGCCCACGTCGCCACGAACAGGAACACGCGCGCCGTCGGCAGCCGGCGGCGCCAGACCAGCCACACGCCCCAGAGGGCGACGAGCGCGGCGAGCGAGCCGAGGTACGCCATCACGCGCATCGACCAGTACTGCACGAAGACGTTGGGCACGTAGTCCCCGGGCCCGTACTGCTCCTGGTACTGCGCATTCAGCTCGTCCATCCCCTGGACCTCGCCGTCCCACGTCCCGGTGGCGAGGATCGAGAGCAGGTGGGGGATCTCGATGATCTTCGACGGGTCCTGGTCGTTGTTGCCGCCGCCGATCTGGAACGCCGAGAACGAGCACGGCTGGCACGTGGTCCACTGCGCCTCGGCCGCGGCGATCTTCATCGGCTGGTACGTCGCCTCGATGACCCCGAGGTGGCTGCCGACACCGAGCGCCAGCAGGATCGACGGGAGCAGCACGGCGAGCGACACCTTCGCCGAGCGCGTGAACAGCTCGGTGTGCCGGCCGCGGCGCAGGTACCACGCCGACACCGCCAGCATGAGCACCGACCCCGTGACCAGCGACGCGGTCAGCACGTGCGCGTATCCCCACAGGAAGACGGGGTTGGTCATCACGGCGCCGATGTCGGACAGCTCGGGCCGCCCGGTGGCCTGGTCGACGGTGTAGCCGACCGGGTTCTGCATCCACGAGTTCGCGGCCATGATGAAGGCGGCCGACCCCGCGGCGCCGGCGGCGACGAGCCACACGGTCAGCAGGTGAACCCGCCGGGGGAGCACGTTCCAGCCGAACACCCAGAGCCCGATGAACGTCGACTCGAGGAAGAACGCGGCGAGCCCCTCCATCGCCAGCGGCGCCCCGAACACGTCCCCGACGTACCGCGAGTACGCCGACCAGTTCATCCCGAACTGGAACTCCTGGATCAGCCCCGTCACCACGCCGACGGCCACGTTGATCAGCAGCAGCGTGCCGAAGAACCTCGTCAGCCGCTTGTGGTCGGGGTTGCCGGACCGGAACCACATCGTGTGCAGCACGGCGACCAGGAAGCCCAGGCCGATGGTGACCGGGACGAAGAGGAAGTGGTAGATGCTCGTCGACGCGAACTGCAGGCGCGCCAGGTCGAGGTCGGACACCCGTGCTCCCATCCCTCGACGGTGCGGGTCCGGTGGACGCGTGCGGGTGGCGCGTCGGCTCGTCCCGAGCGTGGCACCGTGCGGCGCGGCGGAGCATCATCCCGTCGGGATGAAACCCGCGGTCACCAGTGCGCGGGTGCCACCAGGCCGGACGGGAGCAGGGTGGCGCGGTCGCCGCGGGCGGAGGCCACCTGCGGAGGCGTCACGAACAGTGCGTCGGTCAGGTTCGCGCCGGCGAGGTCCGCGCCCCGCAGGTCCGCGCCCAGGAGGTCGGCGCGCCGCAGGTCGGCACCGCGCAGGTCGGCGCCGAGCAGGTAGGCGCCACGCAGATCGGCTCCACGCAGGTCGGCGCCGCCGAGCCGGGCGCCGACGAGGTCCGCGTCCCGGTGTCGTGGTCCGGGTCGACCGGCGCGGGCCAGCTCGCTCGCGCGTCCCAGCAGCGGACCCACCTGACGGCGGCGGGCTGCGACGTCGACCTCCGCCAGCCGCGCAGGGTCGCCGTCCGCGTCCGCTGCGATCTCGTCGCGGGCGCGTGCCAGGTCCAGGTGCACGGCCGCTGCCTCGGGGATCGCGAGGGCCTCCGCGAGGTACGCGAGCAGCTCGTGCAGGTGCCGCACGACCGGGAAGACCGCGAACATCTCGCGCGCCAGCTCCGGGTCGTCGCGCCAGGTCCGCCCACCGAACGTCCCCTGCGTGACGTGCTGGCCGGCACCGAAGCACTCGTACGCCGTGCACCCGGCCATGCCGCGATCCCGCAGGGTGGCGTGGACCCCGCACCGGAAGTCGGTCTGCAGGTGCCTGCACGGTTCGGCGGCGGGCTTGTCGAACGCGAAGTCCGACGACCGGGCGAACGGCAGCGCGACGCAGCACAGGCCGACGCAGCGGGCGCAGTCGGACCGCAGCTCGAGGCGGGTACCGGGCACTCGTCGAGGCTAGGTCACTCCACCGCGTCGATCAGCCGCCGCACCGCCGCGACATGGTCTCGCAGGGCCTGCCGGCCGACGTCGGTCAGCCCCACCCACGTCGTCCGTCGTCCCGCGTGGACGCCCTTGCGGCTGTGCAGGTAGCCGGCCTCGACCAGCGTCGAGACGTGCTTGGAGAGCACCGAGTCGCTGACGTCGAGGACGTCGCGCAACGTCGCGAACTCGGCCTCGGACACCCCGGACAACGTCGCGACGAGCTGCAGCCGCGTCGGGGCGTGGATCAGCGGATCGAGTCCGACCATCAGCCGACGACCAGCAGCACCGCGAAGCCCAGGCACGCGACCACGGCGAGCGCCGCGAGCACCCGCGGAGAGGCACCACGCTCGTGGGCGGCCGGATCGTGGCGGTAGGTCCGCCACCAGTGGCGGGTGCCCAGCGCGCAGCCGACTCCTCCGGCCACGGACGCCAGCGCGACGAGCCACCACTGCGACGTGAAGGCGGCCCAGATCCCGGCGGCGAGCGCGCCGAGGTAGACCAGGGAGGCGCTGGCGCCGGCCGCGAGGACGATCTGGCTGGCGAGACCGTCGACCCGGACCCCGTTGAGCCGGCTGAACCGGTGCAGCAGGAGCGCGGCCACCCCCAGGAAGACCGCCAGCCCGGCCAGCACGACGGCGAGCCCGGCCACCGTCTGCGCGGCGATCCCGTAGGCGGCGGTGCCGAGCTGGACCGCCACCGCACCGGCGAACACCACGAGGAAGCCGGTGGGCAGTCGGAGGCCCGCGGTCAGCCGCCGGCGCGCTTCGTCGGCCACCGCCAGGTCTGCGCGTGCGTCGTCGGGGTCGGGGCGCTCCGGGTTACTTTCCATGGTGGAAAGTATGGGTCGAACTTTCCAGATTGGCAAGTAGCACGTCTGCCGTCGGCGGATCTGCCGACGGCAGACCCGGGACCCGTGGCCCGTCGGCGCGTGTGACGGTCGAGTGGTCAGCATCCGACGAGGAGGCCCCCATGAGCACCGCCCCACCCACCGTCCGCCCGTTCGACGACGACCTGTCCACCCGCCTGCTGCACCAGCGCATCGTCGTGCTGGGTCAGGAGGTCGACGACACCATCGCCAACCGCGTCTGCGCCCAGCTGCTCCTCCTGTCCGCCGAGGACCCGCGCCGGGACATCGCCCTCTACATCAACTCGCCGGGCGGCTCGGTGAGTGCGGCGCTCGCGATGTACGACACCATGCGGCTCATCCCGAACGACGTGTCGACGCTCGCGATGGGGCTGGCGGCGAGCGCGGCCCAGTTCCTGCTCAGTGCCGGGACGCCGGGCAAGCGGTACGCGCTGCGGCACTCGCGTGTGCTCATGCACCAGCCGTCCGGGGGCATCGGCGGCACCGCGATCGACATCGCGATCCAGGCGCAGAACATGGCCCACGTGAAGCGCACCATGCAGTCGCTCACCGCCGAGCACACCGGCCAGACCGTCGAGACGATCGAGCGCGACGCCGACCGCGACCGCTGGTTCACGGCCGAGGAGGCGCTGGCGTACGGGTTCATCGACCGCGTGGTCGAGCACCTGGACGACGTGCGGCCGGACGCGTCGTTGCGACGGGCGGGCCTGTGATGGCCGGGCAGTACACGATCCCGGTGGTCATCGAGCAGCGGCCGACCGGCGAGCGTGCGTCGGACGTCTACTCGCGGCTGCTCACGGACCGGATCATCTTCCTCGGCACCGAGATCGACGACGGCGTGGCCAACGTGGTGATCGCGCAGCTGCTGCACCTGCAGTCGGAGAGCCAGGACTCGCCCATCCACCTGTACATCAACTCGCCGGGCGGCTCGATCACCGCGCTGCTGGCCGTCTACGACACGATCCAGTACATCAAGCCGACCGTGGCCACCTTCTGCCTCGGACAGGCCGCGTCGGCCGCGGCCGTGCTCCTGGCGGCGGGCACCCCCGGCAACCGGCACGTCCTGGAGCACGCGCGGGTCCTGCTGCACCAGCCGTCGGGCGGGGGAGAGGGGACCGCGGCCGACCTGGAGATCCAGGCCCGGGAGATCGGGCGGCTGCGCGAGCAGGTGGACGAGATCCTGCACCGGCACACGGGCCAACCGCTGGCCAAGCTCCGCACCGACACCGAGCGCGACCTGATCCTCACCGCGCAGCAGGCGGTCGACTACGGCCTGGCGGACCGGGTGGTGACCACGCTCAAGGAGGTGCCGCCGATCGCCTGATGCGTCAGGCGGCGAGCAGGACCGCGTCGCCGGCACGGCCGACCGGTGCGGCGGCGTCGGCGCGGGCCGTCAGCGTGGTGATGCTGGCGAGCTCGCGCCCGGCGCCGGCCCGTTCGACGGCAGCGGGTGCGGTGAGGTCCACGACCACGCGGCCCTCCGCCCGCGCGAGCTGCGCGTGCGCGGTGCCGACGAGGTCGACCAGTCGCAGTCCGAGCGCGCGGCAGACGGCGGCGAGCACCTCCGACGACGCCTCCTTGCGGCCGCGCTCGACCTCGGAGAGATAGGCGACGGACACGCGGGCGTCCTGCGCGACGTCGCGCAGCGTCCGGCCCTGCTCCTCGCGCTGCTCGCGCAGGATGGCGCCGACGAGCCGGCGGAGCAAGGGCTCGGGCCGGTGCTCGAGGTGCGTCACGTGCGGCGTCATCGCGTCCTCCGGGGTGCGGCGGGGTGCTGCTGCCACGCTAGCCCGCGATCCTCGTCGGCCGCGGCCGTGGGCCTTCTGCCGTCAGCGGACGGGATCAGCCGAGCTCGACCTGCTCGTCGCTCGCGGCGTCCCGACCGACCAGCGTCCGGCCGAGCGCGCCCACCTCGATCACGCCCTCCGGGTACGGCGCCCGGAACACCTCGGCGCCGCTCGCCGGGTCGTAGGCGATGAGGGCGGGGACGCCGCTCGCGCCCGTGCGTTCGGCTGGCACGAGGATGTGCTCGCCGTCCGTGAGCAGGTTCGACGACGTGAGCCCGACCAGCTCGTCGCTGCGCCAGAGCTCGCGCCCGGACCGTCCGTCGATCGCGACCACCTCGCGGTCCGTGGTGACGTACACCCGACCGCGCACGACCAGCGCATTCGTCATGGACCGCACGTCAGTGGTCCACCTCGCGGCGCCCGTGCTGGCGTCGTAGGCGTGCACCGCGTTGTCGCCGGTCAGCAGCAGCCCGGGCACGCTCCCGTCGTCGACACCGACCTCGAGCGGCATCCCGTCGACCTCCAGGTCGGTGGCCGGGTCGGCGCCGCTGACGACGACCGACTGCGACGTGCCGTCCGACGCCTGGGCGAACAGGGTCACCGTGCCCCGGCGGGGGTCGCTGTTCCATCCTCGGCCCTGGCTCGCCTCGCCGGGTACGGCGATGCCGCTGCGGACGACCGCGCCGTCCGAGGACAGCAGCGTGAGCTCTCCGCTCGCGTCGGTGAGCGCGACCAGGTCACCCAGGCGGAACATCTCCGACGTCGGGCGGGTCGTCGAGGCGGCCTCGTGCGTCCACAGTGCGCGCCCGGACAGGGGGTCGTAGCCCGTGACGACCTGCCCGTCGTCGCTCGGCGCATCCACGACCGCGACCGGCCCGGGGAGCACAACGACGCCGTACCCGTCCCGCAGCGGCCACCGAGCGAGCACCGACCCGTCGGCGGCGTCGAGGACCACGATGTCTGTGGTCGTCGTCTCCAGCGCCTCGCCGCTCTGGCCCGTGCTCGACATGACGTAGGCGCTGTCCGTGACCAGGCACACCACGTGGTCGGCGTCGCCGGCCCCGGTGCCCGACGCCTCATCCGTCGCGCAGGTGCTGCCGAAGTACGCCTGCGACGGGTCCTCGAGTCCGGCCGGCGCGTCGAGCAGCGGCGTCGTCCACCCCGGCCCCTCGTCGGCCGGCTCGAACCACTGGTAGCTCTGTGCGCCGTCCTCGGCACGGAGGAGGGCACCGTACGCCTCTCCGGTCAGCGTGGCGGTGCGCTCGGGGGTCAGTGCCTGGACCACCTGCAGCGTCCCGTCCACCGGCCCGAGCACTCCCGGTACCTGCGCCAGCCGCGCGACTGCGGCGTTCTCGCGGGCGGTCATGACCCACTGCGTCACGCCCAGCGCCAGGGCGACCACCGCGACGACGCCCACCAGCCACACCCGCCGGCGTGATCCGCGGAGGTCGGTCGGCAGCTCGTCGTCCGGCACGGCCGAGTCGTGCAGCTCGACCTCTTGCACGTCGCCCCGTCGCCCCATGGCGGGACACTACGTCAGCTCGACACGTCCGCGGTGGTGAACCGGCTCCACGCCAGCGCCCCGAAGATCGCGACCCACGCGGCCTGCAGAGCGAGCCCCTGACCCAGCACTCCCCAGTCGGGCTCCAGCCGCAGGAACTCCGCGAAGTCGAGCCAGTGGTGCGTGAGCAGGGCGGGCGCGATCGTCGCGAGCTGCGGGAGCTGGTCGAGGACACCGCAGACGATCGCGGTGACCACGGTGGCCGCCATCGCGCCGACCGGTACCTCGGTGAGCGTCGAGAAGAACAGCCCGACCGCCACCAGCCCGGTCATGGACAGCCCGACGTAGACCACGACCGCGGCCACGCGCAGGATGCCGTCGCCGAGCGGAACCGTGGTCCCGGACAGCAGCGTGATGCCGCGCAGCCCGAAGTAGGCCGCCCCGGCCACCACGCCGACCACCGCGATGGCCGTCACCGCCGAGGCCGCGAACGCGAGGGCGCCGACGGCCTTGACCGCGAGCAGCCGTCCGCGCGCCACCGGCACGGTGAGGAGGTAGCGCAGGGTGCCGGCCGAGGCCTCGCCGGCGATGGCGTCGCCGGACGCGATCCCGATGGTCAGCGGCAGCAGGAACGGCAGGCACACGAACAACGACGCGATGACGAGGAACAGGCCGTTGCCGGTCACCCGCCCGACGAAGCCCGGACCCTGGCCGTCCAGCGCGGTGTCCTGGGTGAGGAACAGGACGGTGCCCAGCAGGAGGGGCACCAGCGAGAGCCCGACCAGCAGGACGATGTTCCGCCGCCGGCCGAGCACGAGGCGCAGCTCGCTGCGGACGAGCCGTAGCAGGGAGCCCCGACGGGGTGCGACCTCAACGAGCGACATCGAAGCCCTCCCCGGTCAGCTCGACGAAGATCTGCTCGAGGTTCGGTCGGCGGACCTCGAGACCCAGCAGGTCGACGCCCGCGTGGACAAGCGCGGCGGACACCTTCTCGGGCGGCACCGCCCCGAGCAGCGCGGACACGGTCTGGCCGGTCGTCTGGACGTCCGTGAGACCCAGCCCGGTGAGCACCTCCGCGGCGGCGCCGACGTGGTCGGCCGACGTCTGCAGGGACAGGCGTGGCAGGCCGCGCCCGGTGAGCTCGGCGCGGTCGCCCTGCAGGAGCAGGTGCCCGCCGCTCATGATCCCGATGTGCGAGCACACCTGCTCGATCTCGGCCAGCAGGTGCGACGAGACCAGCACGGTGGTGCCGTGGTCGGCGAGCTCGCGCACCAGGTTCCGCACCTCGCGGGTGCCCTGCGGGTCGAGGCCGTTGGTCGGCTCGTCGAGCACCAGCAGCTCGCGCGGTCGCAGCAGTGCCGCGGCCAGGCCCAGGCGCTGCTTCATGCCGAGCGAGTACTGCCGGTAGGGCTTGGCTGCCGCGGCGGCGAGCCCGACGCGCTCCAGCGCCTCGTCGGCACGCTGCCGGGCCGTGCGCGGGTCGGCCGTCGCGTCGCTGGCGTCGAGCCGCCCGAGGTTCGCCCGGCCGGTCAGGTAGGGGTGGAACGCCGGTCCCTCGACGAGCGCGCCCACCCGCGGCAGCACGTCCGCGCCCGCCTCGGGCATCGCGCCGCCGAGCAGGTGCGCGCGCCCGCTGGTCGGCCGCACCAGGCCCAGGAGCATCCGGATCGTCGTCGTCTTGCCCGAGCCGTTGGGTCCGATGAACCCGTACACCGCGCCGCGGGGGACGCGCAGGTCGATGCCGTCGACGGCCACCTGCCCGGAGCGGAACCGCTTGGTCAGCCCGTCGGTCCGGATGGCCAGGTCGGCGTCCTCGGACGCGACCGGAGCCGCACCCGAGGGCGCGGCTCCGGTCGGCCGTTCGGTCACTGGGCCGCCAGGGCCTGGAGCGTCGCGCCGGGCACCGCGCCGGCCAGCACGCGGCCGTCGTCGGTGATCAGCACGGACAGCAGCGCGGAGGACAGGAGCCGACCCTCGGGCACCGGCTTCGTCAGGGTGTCGTACAGCGCGGTCGTGTCGAGGTGGCCCATCGGGGAGCCTGAGCCCTCCTCGGGCACGAACTCGGCGTACAGGTCCGCGGCACCCTTCGAGCCGAACGTCTTGTCGACGCCGGGCAGGTTGGCGGCAGCCGCGGGGTCACCGGCCACCAGGGCGGCGACGTCGAGGCCCGAGGCCTGCACGACGGTGTCCCAGCCGGTGCCGGTGATGGTCACACCCTCGGGCAGCTCCTTGTCCTCGCGGGCCGTGGCCGCCTCCGCCGGCGGTTCGGGCAGCGGCACGACGACGTCGCGGGTCGACGACCCGGCCGGAGCCGAGAACGCGAGGACCGAGTCGGCGGGCGTCGCGAACGACACGTCGGTGAACCCGATCTCGAGCGCGGGCGTCTCGGTGTCGCTCTTGCTCCACACCTGCACCCGCAGCGGGGTCGAGGTCTCGGCGTCCACGGCCACCACGATCCTCCCCACCAGGGTCGTGTCGCTCGTCGGCGTCACGACCAGCTGGTAGGCGGCGCGTCCCGCGACCTCGGTCTGCGAGTCCAGCGTCACCGTCGAGGACATCCGTGCCAGCCCGACCGCCTGGCGACCGGCCTCCTCGGGCGTCGGCAGGTCGCTCTGCACGGGCAGCTCCCCGGCCTCGGCCTGCTCCTGGAGCGCCTCGAACCGTGCCTCGTCCGCCGCGCTCAGGCTGTAGTGCACGACCGCGTCGTCGGTGCTCGAGTACGTCCACGCCTCCGGCCCGTCCTGCACCACGGAGTACTCCGACGTGGGACCGAGCAGCGCCACGCGGGACCGCTGGTCGCCGTCCGACCACACCCGCATGGTCGAGCTGCCGCCGAGCAGGTTGATCGGGTCGGCGCCGGCGACCGCGCCGAACGGGATCTCCGGCAGCCCCAGCCGCGCGGTGTACACGACCGTGCCGGACAGCGGCGACGGCTCGGCGCTCGCCACCTGCGCGGCCAGCTCCTCGGGGGTGATCGTCGGCAGGCCGTCATCGCCGGCGGACGCGAACAGCGGCGGCGCGACGAACGCCATACCGACCGCGACGGCGGCGACGACGGGCACGGCCCAGCGGGCTCGGGATGACAGGGCGCGGCGGGTGGGAACAGCATCGGTGCGACGGGACTCGTTCATGGCTCCACTGTGCATCGTGCCTGCTGAGGGCATGCTGAGAGTGCGTGGGCACCCGCGTCGGCTGCGAGTGCGATGCTCAGGACATGCGGGTTCTCGTGGTCGACGACGAGCGCGGGCTCGTGCGCGCCCTGCACCGGGGCCTGACCGCCGAGGGCTTCGCCGTCGACGTCGCCTACGACGGGGAGCGCGGGCTCGAGCTGGCCTCCGAGGACGGGTACGACGCGATCGTGCTCGACGTGATGCTCCCGCGGCGCAACGGGTACGACGTGGTCACCGAGCTGCGGGCGCGCGACGTGTGGACCCCGGTCCTCATGCTCAGCGCCAAGGACGGCGAGTACGACGTGGCCGACGGCCTGGACGTAGGGGCCGACGACTATCTGACCAAACCGTTCGCGTTCGTCGTCCTGGTGGCCCGGCTGCGCGCCCTGCTGCGCCGGCAGGGGACCGTGCGACCGCCCGTGCTCACGGTCGGCGACCTCGCCCTGGACCCGGCGACGCGGCGCGTGACCCGCGGCGGCGAGACCGTCCCGCTGACCACCCGCGAGATCGCGCTGCTCGAGTACCTCATGCACCACGCCGACCGGGTGGTGGGCAAGGTCGAGCTGCGTGACCACGTCTGGGACGGCACCGGCGAGGACGTGAACGTCGTCGAGGTCTACGTCGGGTACCTGCGCCGGAAGCTGGGTCGGGACGTGGTCGAGACGGTCCGCGGCGCCGGGTACCGCGTGGCGGGCTGACCGTGGCGGACGGTGTGCGTCGCGGCGCCTCGCTGCGCCTCCGGCTGACCCTGCTCGCCTCCGGGGCGGTCTGCGTGGCTCTCGTCGTCGGGGCGATCGCGCTCACCACCGTGCTGCGCAGCACGCGCGTCGACGCCCTCGACCAGGTGGTGCAGAACCGCGCGGCCACGGTGGCGGCGCTCGCCGCCGACGACCGGCTCCCCGAGACCCTGCCCGTGGAGGAGCCCGGCGAGATCGTGCAGCTGATCGACGCCGACGGTGCCGTGCTCGCCACCTCGCCGAACGCGAGCCGGACGCTGCCGGTGCTGCCCGTGGACGTCCTGGCGGGCCTGGATGCCACGAGCACGCAGCAGACCGCGTACGACGTCGCTCGGGTCGCGGTGAGCCCGACGACGTACCGCGGCGAGCCCGTCACCGTCGTCGCCACCGTGCCGCTGACCGAGGTGCAGGGCGTGCTGGACGCGCTGCGGCTCGCGCTCGTGGTCGTCGTGCCGCTGCTCACGCTCGCGCTGGGGGTCGGCGTCTGGCTCATCCTCGGGCGGGCGTTGCGGCCGGTGGAGGAGCTCCGGCGCGGGGCTGCTTTGGTGGCCTCGTCGGGCGGTCCCGGCTCGCTCCCTGTGCCCGCGCGCGACGACGAGCTGGGCGCGCTGGCCCGCACGCTCAACTCGATGCTCGACCGCCTCGAGGCCGGGGCCGCCCGGCAGCGGGCGTTCGTCGCCGACGCCGCCCACGAGCTGCGCTCCCCGCTCGCTTCCCTGCGCACCACCATCGAGGTCGCCCGGGCGCACCCCGGCTCCTACGGGACCGACGAGCTGGCCAGGGACCTCGAGGTCGAGGTGCTCCGGATGCAGGCGCTCGTCGACGACCTGCTCCTGCTCGCGCGCGTGGGCTCGTCGCCGCTGGTGCACGACGAGCTCGACCTCGGTGCCGTCGCCCGCGACGTGGTGCGACCGGGCGGGTCGGTGGCGGTCACGGTCACCGGGTCCGGGCAGGCGCGCGGCGACGCGGCCGCCGTCGGGCGGGTGCTGCGGAACCTGGTCGACAACGCCCTCCGGCACGCGGTCGACCGGGTCGAGGTGGTGGTGGCCGACGGCAGCGTGCGGGTCGACGACGACGGCGCAGGGGTGGCGCCGGGCGACCGCGAGCGGGTGTTCGAGCGGTTCGTGCGGCTCGACGAGGCGCGGGAGCGGGATGCCGGTGGGAGCGGGCTCGGGCTGGCGATCGCCCGGGAGATCGCGCGGGAGCAGGGCGGCGACGTGGTGCTGGGCGACGCCGCTCTCGGCGGTCTGCGCGCGGAGCTGCGGCTGCCCCGCTGACGACTCCGCCTCGGTCGTCGTAGCGTGGAGCCGACGAGCCCCCGGAGGTGACGATGCCTGAGCACGACCCCGTGCGTGACGCGGCCCGGTACCGCGTCGACAGGGATCGGGCGCCCGACGAGGTCGAGCCCGGACAGCCGCCCGGCCGGATGGAGAACCGGCACCTGTGGGTGGATGTCGTGATCGACCAGGCCATCGCGCGCGGGGAGTTCGACGACCTGCCCCTGGCGGGCAAGCCGATCCCCGGCATCGGCACCCAGCACGACCCCGACTGGTGGCTCAAGGCGCTCATCGAGCGCGAGCAGATCTCCGGTGTCCTGCCCGAGGCGATCCAGCTGCGCAAGGACGACGCGGGACTGCAGGAGCGGCTGGACCGCCTGCACGACGAGGCCGACGTGCGCGGGGCGCTGGAGGAGTTCAACGCCCGGATCGTCTCCGCGCGACGTCAGCTGATGGGCGGCCCGCCCGTCGTCACGCCGCTGCGCGACGTGGAGCTCGAGGTGCGGCAGTGGCACGCACGACGGAGGCCGCCGCCCCAGCCGTCCCCGCCCGTGGAGCCCGCCCGGCCGGCGCGCAGGTGGCGCCGGCGCTCGGCCCCTTAGCGGTCCTCGAGGGCCGGCAGGATCGTCGTGGGGATCGCGAACGCGAGCGTGATGGACAGGATGCCCCCGGCGAACGCCCAGGCACCCCAGTCCCCGACGTTGAACGCGACGGCGAACAGGGCCAGGCCCAGCAGGAACAGCAGGGCGGGGAAGACGACGCTGAGCATGCGACCGGGCGTGCCCGACCCGTCGTCCTCGCGACGCTCGATCACCGGGTAGCTCATGGACGTCCTCCTGGGGTGCTGTGCCGGGGGTGGGTCCCCAGCGTAGTCAGTGCGTCAGGACCTCCGCCGTGTCGTCCGCCTCGACCCCGTGGGGCGACGGGGCCGCGCGGACGAAGAACGCCGCCGGGATGGCGACCAGCGAGATGGCCGCGCCGACCAGGAACGCCGCGTGGATACCCCCCGCGGTCGCGTCCACCACACCGGCCCCGCCGGCCGCCAGGGTCGCGCTCTGCGCGGTCAGCACGGTGACGAACAGGGCCGTCCCGGCCGCCCCCGCCACCTGCTGCACCGTGCCGACCATCGCGCTGCCGTGCGAGTACAGGTGCATCGGCAGCGAGCCCAGGGCGGAGGTGAACAGGGGCGTGAACATCAGGGCCAGTCCCGCGCTGAGCAGCACGTGGCAGGCGAGCATCAGCCACGGGGAGCTCGTCGCGGTCAGGAGCGTGAACCCCCACGCGCTCGCGCTCACCACGACCGCACCGGGGACCAGCAGCGGCCGTGGGCCGTACCGGTCGTAGGCGCGACCCACGCTCGGCGCCAGCAGGCCCATGATCAGGCCACCCGGCAGCAGCAGGAGCCCGGTCTGCAGCGCCTCGAGGCCGAGGACGGTCTGGGCGTACAGCGGCACCAGGATCAGGGTGCCGAACAGCGACATCATGCTGATCGCCATCACGCCGACCGAGACGGTGAACGTGGACGAGGAGAACGTCCGCAGGTCCAGCAGGGCGTCGTCGATCTTCTGCAGCTGCAGCTGGCGCCAGACGAAGACCACGAGCGCGACGACACCGGAGCCGAGCGAGACCCAGGTGGTGGTGGTGATGCCCGTGGTCGCGGCGGCACCGAGCCCGCTCAGCCCGTACACGATCCCGCCGAACGCCACGGCCGACAAGATCACCGAGGCGATGTCCACCCGTGCACGGCGGGTCTCCGTGAGGTTGGGCAGCTGCACGGCGCCGAGCGCGAGCGAGCCGAGCGCGATCGGCAGGACGAGGGCGAACAGCCACCGCCAGTCGAGCACGCTGAGCACGAGCCCGGAGATGGTGGGGCCGATCGCGGGCGCCACGGAGATGACGATGGAGATGTTGCCCATCGTGCGGCCGCGGCTGGCCGGCGGCGTCACGGTCATGACGGTGGTCATGAGCAGCGGGAGCATGATCGCGGTGCCGCTGGCCTGCACCACGCGTCCGACGATGAGCGCGTCGAACCCGGGGGCGAGCGCGCAGATCGCGGTGCCCAGGCTGAACAGGGTCATCGCGGCGAGGAACGTGGTCCGGGTGGTGAACCGCTGGATCACGAACCCGGTCACCGGGATGACGATCGCCATGGTGAGCATGAACGCGGTGGTGACCCACTGTGCGGTGCTCGCGGGGATGTTCAGGTCCTCCATCAGGCGGGGCAGCGCGACGCCCATCACCGTCTCGTTGAGGATGACGACGAACGTCGAGGTCAGCAGCAGCCGGACGGCCAGGCGGTCGCGGGCGCCGGTCCCGCCGTCCGCGTCCGCGGGTGGTCGGGTGGTGGTCAGGGTCTCGTCGGTCACAGCGGTACCTCGAATGGTGGGAGGGAAGGGTGTGGCGCAGCCGACGTGGTCGGCGCGGACGGTAGGCACAGTGTGTGCGGAGCGACCCCTCGGGGTCGACGCATTTCGCTCTGAGGAGACGCCGGGGTTCAGAGGTCGAGCGGCCAGACCGGCCGGACCTCGATGCGGCCGAAGCGCGCCATGGGGTGCGCCGCCGCGCGATCGAGCGCCTCGTCGAGGTCGGCGCACTCGAGCACGTCGAAGCCGGCGACGGTCTCCTGCGTCTCGGCGAACGGGCCGTCGGTCACCAGCAGCTGCCCGGAGCGCACCCGCACCGTGCGGGCGTCCTCCACCGGCCGCAGCCGGTCGCCCAGCACGCTCAGGCCGCGGCGGTCGTTCTCGGCGACCCAGTCGACGATGTCGTCGTCCTCGGGGCGGTAGGGCTCGGCCGTCGGGTCGTCACAGACGAGGAGCAGGTAGCGCATGGGTCCTCCAGGTGGTGGTGGTCGGTCCGTCATCAGGTGGACGATCCTGCGGGCCCCGGATCGACACGATCCGGCGAGCAGTCTTCTTAGTGCAGGGGGCGGGCCCTCGGCATGCGCGGTCCGAACCGGGGTGCGTTCGCCGTCTGGGTGAGCTCGATGAGGCGGATGACGCGCTGCCGGTGGCCGGCCCACGGCTCGAGCAGGCGCAGCATGCCGGCGTCGTCGGTGCGCCGGCCCGTCAGCGCCCACCCGACCAGATGGGCCAGGTGGTAGTCGCCGACCGACACCGCGTCGGCGTCGCCCAGCGCCCGTGACGCCACCTCGGCGACCGTCCAGGGGCCGATCCCGCGCACGGTGAGCAGGCGGCGGCGCGCCTCCTCGAGCGGCAGGTCCGCACCCTCCTGGAGCCGCCTCGCCACCGCCGCCGCCCGCAGCACCGTGCCCGCTCGCGCCTCCTCGACGCCCGCGCGCCGCCAGTCCCAGACCGGCACCGCGCGCCATGCCTCGGCGGTAGGCGGCACCCGCAGCGTGTGCGGTGCCGGGCCGGGGGCGGGCGTGCCGTGCTGCAGGACGAGTCGGCGCCACGCCGCCTTGGCGTCGAGCCCGACCACCTTCTGCTCGAGAACCGCCGGCACGAGCGCCTCGAGCACGTTGCCCGACCGCGGGATCCGGAGCCCGAGCCGGGTGCGGTGCGCGTCCCGGACGACGGGGTGCAGCGACGAGTCGAACCCGGAGGGGTCGTCCCGCGCACCGAGGAGGTCGGGCACACCGGCCAGCGCCCGCTCGGCGCCGGGACCCCAGGCCGTCGCGTGGATGCCGTCGCGGCGGACGGCCAGGTGCAGGGTCGCGGGACCGTCCGGCGTGGCGGTCGCCTGCCAGATCGTCCCGTCGGGGGAGGACGCCCACGCCGGGTCGCCGCCGCCACGCCGCAGCGGACCGAGCGTCAGCCGCACGTCCACCGGCTCGCTCGGCCGGTACACGGACGCGCGCCACGACTCGTCGGCGGCAGCGGGGATCACCGCACCACTATGCGCCGCGCCCCCGACAGACTGGCCCCATGACCATCCGCACCGGCATCTCCGGCTGGCGTTACCCGCCGTGGCGCAAGGCGTTCTACCCGGCGGCGCTGCCGCAGCGTCGCGAGCTCGAGTACGCGTCCCGGCAGCTCTCGTCCATCGAGATCAACGGGTCGTTCTATGCGCTCCAGCGGCCGGAGAACTACGCGAGCTGGGCCGCCGAGACGCCCCACGACTTCGTGTTCTCCGTGAAGGGCCCGCGGTTCGTCACGCACATGAAGAAGCTGGCGGACGTCCGGGTGCCGGTGGCGAACTTCCTGGCCAGCGGCGTGCTCGCACTCGGTCCGAAGCTGGGGCCGATCCTGTGGCAGCTGCCGCCGACGCTCGGGTTCGACGCCGCACGGCTCGCCGCGTTCTTCGACCTCCTGCCGCGCACCACCACGGCCGCGGCACTGCTGGCCACCGAGCACGACGAGCGCCTGGACGGCCGGGCCCGGACGACGACGGATGCCGACCGCCCACTGCAGCACGTGCTGGAGGTCCGGAACACGACGTTCGAGACCCCGGCGTTCGTCGAGCTGCTCCGGGAGCACGGAATCGGCCTCGTGATCGCGGACGCCGCGGGCCGTTGGCCGGTGATCGAGGACGTGACCGCCGACCTCGTGTACATCCGCCTGCACGGCGAGACCGAGCTCTACGCCAGCGGGTACGACGACGACGCGCTCGACCGCTGGGCGGCGAAGATCCGCGTGTGGGCGGCGGGCGGCGAACCCGCCGGAGCGCGCACCCTCTCCGGCCCGGCCGCACCCGCCGACGGTCGTGACGTCTACGTCTACTTCGACAACGACCTCAAGGTCCGCGCGCCGTTCGACTCGATGGCGCTCGCGGCGAGGCTGGGGATCCCGGCCGCGAGCTCGTGAGCTTCCCGCGGGATCGTGCGTTGCAGCTCACGATCTCGTCGCGAGCTCACGATCTCGTCGCGAGCTCACGATCTCGTCGCGAGCTCACGATCTCGTCGTGAGCCAGTGGGCGCCCGGCAGCTCAGCGGCCCTTGAGGCGCTGGATGAGCCGACGGTCGCGCTTGGTGGGCCGGCCCGCGCCGCGGTCGCGCTCGCCGGGGACCACGTGCTCCTTGGGCAGCGGCGCGGGGGAGCGGTCGAGGTAGCACGCGACCGCCACCGGGGCACCGACGCGCTTCACCACCGTGCGCTGGACGACGACGATCCGTTCGCGCTCGCCGCCGCGGACGTGCACCTCGTCGCCGGGGACCACCATCGTCGCGGGCTTCGCGCGGTCGCCGTTGACCCGCACGTGACCGGCCCGGCACGCGGCCGCGGCGGCCGACCGGGTCGGGAACAGCCGCACCGCCCAGGTCCACGCGTCCACGCGCGCCCGCGTCACCTCAGCCACCTGACGAGCCTCTCACGCGCCGTCGGACGCGAGCCGCGGCACCGGGAGGGCGTCGAACCGGTTCCGCGGCGAAACGATTCGCCGCGCTCCGCCCGGGTCCACCGACCAGCACCCTGCGAGATGGCGGGCGCATGCCCACCCCGGACCGACCCAGCGGGCGAGGTGCGGACGCGGACGGAGGACCCGATGACGACCACGCTCGTGCGCCGACTGGCCGGCGCGATCTCCGCCCTGACGCTGCTGGTGACAGGCGCGCTGGCGCTCGCCGGCCCGACGGTTGCCGCCGACCCCGTGCGGATCATGACGCTCGGCGACTCGATCACCGGCTCGCCCGGCTGCTGGCGGGCGCTGCTCTGGCAGAAGCTGCAGCAGACGGGCTACACGAACATCGACATGGTCGGCACGCTCCCGGCGCAGGGCTGCGGGATCACCTACGACGGCGACAACGAGGGCCACGGCGGCTTCCTCGTCACCAACGTGGCGTCGTCGAACCAGCTGGTCGGCTGGCTGTCCGCCACGCACCCGGACATCGTCGTGATGCACTTCGCCACCAACGACGTGTGGAGCAACAAGAGCCCGCAGGAGATCCTCTCCGCCTGGACGACGCTCGTGCAGCAGATGCGGGCGAGCAAGCCGACCATGAGGATCCTGGTGGCCCAGATCATCCCGGTCGCGCCGACGAGCTGCGCGGACTGCCCGCAGCGGACGGTCGCGCTCAACGCCGCGGTCCCCGCGTGGGCCGCGGGCCTCAGCACGGCCGCGTCCCCGATCACCGTGGTGGACCAGTGGACCGGCTGGAACCCCGCCACCGACACGTCCGACGGCGTGCACCCGAACGAGACCGGCATCGTCAAGCTCGCCGACCGGTGGTACCCCGCGCTCACGGCCGCGCTGAACGGCACGACGCCGACCCCGACGCCGACCGTCATCCCGACGCCGACCCCCACGCCGACGGTCTCCCCGTCACCCAGCCCGACCTTCACGATGCCGCCCGCGGGCGGGTGCACGGCCGCCTACACGGTCGTCAGCCAGTGGCCGGGAGGGTTCGTCGCCACCATCCGGGTGGCCAGCCGCCTGCTGCCGATCACGAGCTGGCACGTCACGCTGCAGCTGCCGAGCGGCACGGTCGCGAACGCGTGGAGCTCGCAGCCGACGACCGCGGGCACCACGACGACTTTCGCCAACGCTCCCTGGAACGGCTCGATCCCGGCCGGCGGCTACACCGAGCTCGGCTTCCAGGGCACCGGGAGCCCGACGCCGGCGACGGTCGGCTGCTGGTAGGTGGCGGCACCCTTCGCGTGAGGACGTCGTCCCGCGTGGCGCGACGACGTCCTCACGCGAGGGTCGACCGATCAGTCGCGCAGCTCGAGGTACTTGCTGATCAGCGCGCGCGTGGACGGGTCCTGCGCGGCCAGCGCGGCGGCATCGCCCTGGACCGCCGGGGCGATCTCGAGCGCGAGCTTCTTGCCCAGCTCGACGCCCCACTGGTCGAACGAGTCGATGCCCCACACGACGCCCTGCACGAAGGTGATGTGCTCGTAGAGCGCGATGAGCTGCCCGAGGACGCTCGGCGTGAGGGACGCGGCCAGGATCGAGGTCGTCGGGCGGTTCCCGGAGAACACGCGGGCGGCCACGATGTCCTCGGCGGTCCCCTCGGCGCGCACCTCGTCGGCGGTCTTGCCGAACGCGAGCGCCTTGGTCTGCGCGAAGAAGTTGGCCAGGAACAGCCCGTGCACGTCGACGCCGCCGTCGGTCAGCGGGTGCGCCGGGTTGGCGACCGCGATGAAGTCCGCCGGGATGAGCCGCGTGCCCTGGTGGATCAGCTGGTAGAACGCGTGCTGGCCGTTGGTGCCGGGCTCGCCCCAGAACACCTCTCCGGTCTGCGTGGTGACGGGGGTGCCGTCCCAGCGGACCGACTTGCCGTTGGACTCCATGGTCAGCTGCTGCAGGTACGCCGCGAACCGGTGCAGGTACTGGGCGTACGGCAGGACCGCGTGCGTGTGCGCGCCCAGGAAGTTGACGTACCAGACGTTGAGCAGGCCCATGAGGACGGGCACGTTCTGGGCGAACGGGGTCGTCGCCACGTGCTGGTCGACCGCGTGGAAGCCGGCCAGGAACTCCCGGAACGCCTCGGGACCGACGGCGATGGCCAGCGAGGTGCCGATCGTCGAGTCGACGGAGTACCGGCCGCCGACCCAGTCCCAGAAGCCGAACGCGTTGGTGGGGTCGATGCCGAACGCGGCGACCTTGTCCAGGGCCGTGGAGACCGCGACGAAGTGCTTGGCGACGGCGGCGTTGCGCGACTCGTCGTCGTCGGCGGTGCCCAGCTGCTCCCAGAGCCAGGTGCGGGCCAGCCGCGCGTTGGTGAGCGTCTCCAGGGTGCCGAACGTCTTCGACGCGACGATGAACAGCGTGGTCGTCGGGTCGAGGCCCTTGACGGTCTCGGCGAGGTCGCTGGGGTCGATGTTGGAGACGAACCGCACCTCGAGGCCGTCCTGCACGTACGGCTTCAGCGCCTCGTAGGCCATGACCGGGCCGAGGTCGGAGCCGCCGATGCCGATGTTGACGACGGTCCGCACCCGTGCACCCGTGACGCCCGTCCACTCGCCGGAGCGGACCTTGTCCGCGAACGCGAACATCTTCGTGAGCTCGGCCTGCACGTCGGCGTCGATGTCCTGCCCGTCGACCACGAGCGGCGGCTGCGCGCCCGCGGGCCGGCGCAGGGCGGTGTGCAGGACCGCGCGGTCCTCGGTGACGTTGATGTGGTCCCCGCGCAGCTGCGCCTGCAGGTGAGCGGCGAGCCCGACCTCGTCGGCCAGCTGCGTCAGCAGGGCGAGCGTCTCGTCGGTGACCAGGTTCTTGGACAGGTCGATCGTGAGGTCGGCGAGCGGGAGCGTGAGGCGCGTGGCGCGCTCGGGGTCGTCCGCGAACCAGCCGCGCAGGTCGGGCGTCAGCGTCGACTCGTGGACGGAGAGCTCCTGCCAGGCGGCGGTGGCGGTGGCGTCGATGGGCGGGGTGGGCACGGCGGGCTCCTGGGGTCAACGAGAGGGATCGCGGTCGATGCGCTCCCCACCACCGTAGGGGGCGTTCGGGACAGGGTGCACGGGACGTCCGTCCGGGGCGACGCCGGCCGCGAATAGGGTGTCGACGTGCCGACCGAGCCCCGCACCGCACCCCGCCGCGCGCGTCTGAGACCGCGGGGGCCGATCCCCGCGGTCCCGACCGCCGCGCTCGCTGCGGCGACCCTCGTCGCGGCCTTCGCGGTCGCGCAGCTGTCGGACATCCGGGCGCTCGGGGGCGTGCTCCTGGTGGCCGGGGTCGTGTGGTGCGTGTGGCGGTCGGTGCACGCCGCCGGGTGGCTCAGGGTCGCGGTGGTGGTCCTGGTCGGCGCGGTCTGCTTCGTCGGCGCGCACCTGCTCAGCACGGTGGTCGGACCGTGGGCCGCCGTGCTCCTGTCGGCGTCGGTGCTCGCCGTCGTCGCGTGGGTGCTCACCGACACCCGGTCATGAGGACCCCGCCTCGTCTCGTGTGCTGCGGGTTGGCGACGCTCGACGTCGTGCAGGTGGTCGACCACGTCCCCGGCGCGGACGAGAAGCTGGTCGCCGGCGATCTGGACGTGTCGTTCGGGGGACCCGCGGCGAACGCGGCCGCCACCGCCGTCGCGCTCGGTGTGCCCACGATCCTCGTGACCGCGCTCGGCACCGGCCCGGTCGCCGACCTGGTGCGCGCGGGGCTCGTCGCCGCGGGAGTCGAGGTAGTCGATCTCGCCGCCGGCCGTCCCGGGTCGCCCGCCGTGTCCACCGTGCTGGTCACGGCGGCCACGGGGGAGCGGGCGGTCGTCTCCGTGAACGCGACGGGGGCGGGCGACCTGGCGAGCGCGGCCGACGCCGTCGTCGACGAGGTGCTCGCTCGCGCGACGGCCGTGCTCGTGGACGGGCACCACCTGGGCGCCGCTCGTCTGGTCGCCGCCGCCGGGCACGCCCGCGGCATCCCCGTGCTGCTCGACGGGGGCAGCTGGAAGCCGGGGCTGGAGGAGCTGATCGCCGACGTCGACCACGCGGTCCTGTCCGCCGACTTCGCAGTCCCCGGGGCGGCGCGGGGCGACGCGGTGCTCGACGCGGTCGCGGAGCTCGGCCCACGGTTCGTCGCGCAGTCGGCGGGCGGGGGTCCCGTCCGCATCCTCGCGACGAGCGCCGGGGGTGCGCGGACGTCGTCCGTCCTGCTGCCGCCCGAGGTGCCTGCGTCGGAGGTCGTCGACACCCTCGGGGCAGGTGACGTGCTGCACGGGGCGACCGCGGCAGCCCTCGCCCGCGGGGTGGACGTCCGTGCGGCGCTGGCCGAGGGGGTGCTCCGGGCGACCGAGTCGGTGCGCCACCGCGGTGCGCTCGGGTGGGCCTCGGGTCCGAGGGGGTCCTCGACCGTTCGGCCGAGCCGCTGAGCAGCGCGGATCCCTAGGCTGCGAGACATGATCGCGGCCCTGCGTCCCCTGTGGACCGCCCCCCGTGCGCCCGGCGCGCCCGCGCGGGTGTGGCGGGACTGGGTGCTCGTCGGCGTGCTCGTGCCGACCGCGGTCCTCGAGGCCGCGCTGCGCCAGGACGTGACGTGGCGTCCCGTGGCCCTGGCCGTCACTCTGGTGATCGTCGTGTCCTTGCTCTGGCGGCGCACCCACCCGCTGGCCGTGGTGGCCGGGGTGTTCGGCACGTTGACCCTCGTCGACGTCGCGGCGCTGGTCTCCGGGGCCGGCGAGGTCGCCCTCTACACCTCGGCCTGCGTTCTCGTCCTGCCGTATGCGCTGTGCCGCTGGGGGAGCGGTCGAGAGATCGTGCTCGGGCTGCCGCTCGTGGCGCTCAGTGCGGCGCTGGGGGTCGCCAGCACGTACACGGTCGTGCCCGACGCGATCATCGAGGTCGCGTTCGTCCTGTCGCCTGCGGCCATCGGTGCCGGGGTCCGGGCCGGCGCCGGCTCCCGGCTGCGCGAGCGGGACCAGGTGCGCGTGCGCGAGCGGGAGCAGCTGGCCCGGGAGCTGCACGACACGGTGGCGCACCACGTCTCGGCGATCGCGGTGCGCGCACAGGCGGGTCGCGTGGTGGCTGCGATCGACCCGGCCGCCGCCGTCGACGCGCTCCGGGTCATCGAGACCGAGGCGTCCCGCGCCCTCACGGAGATGCGCCTCATGGTCGGCGCGCTGCGGGACGACGGTGCCGCTGACCTCACGCCGCAGCGCGGGGTCGCCGACATCGAGCGTCTGGCCCGCGCGGTCAGCGGCCCGCCGCGGGTGGAGGTCGAGCTCGCCGGGGACCTCGACGACCTGCGGCCGGCGGTCGGCGCCGCCCTGTACCGGCTCGCCCAGGAGTCGGTGACCAACGCCGTCCGGCACGCCCGGCACGCCTCGCGGGTGACCGTCCGGGTCGCTGCCGACGACGAGCGCGTCCGCCTCACGGTCGCGGACGACGGCGAGCTGCAGGGTCGCGGCGGGACCGGGTACGGGATCGTCGGCATGACGGAGCGCGCCATCCTCCTGGGCGGCACGCTCGACGCCGGCCCCGGTCCGGACCGCGGCTGGACGGTGGCTGCGGTGCTGCCCAGGGCGGGGGCGGCCGCGTGACGGTCCGGGTGCTGGTCGCGGACGACCAGGAGATCGTGCGCACCGGGCTGGCGATGATCCTCGATGCGCAGCCCGGCATCGAGGTGGTCGGTCAGGCCGCGGACGGTCGCCAGGCGGTCTCGCTCGCCCGCCGGCTGCGTCCGGACGTCTGCCTGTTCGACATCCGGATGCCGGAGATGGACGGCATCGAGGCCACCCGGCTGCTCGCCGGCCCCGACGTCGCGGACCCGCTCGCGGTCGTCGTGATCACGACCTTCGACCTCGACGAGTACGTGCACGGGGCGCTCAGGGCCGGCGCGCGGGGCTTCCTGCTCAAGGACGCCGGCCCGGAGCTGCTGGTCCAGGCCGTGCACGCAGCGGCCGCCGGGGACGCGCTCATCGCGCCGAACGTCACGGTGCGGCTGCTCGCCACCTTCGCGGCCGCCGGGTCCCGCAGCCGGGTGGCCCAGCCGGTCGTCCCGCTGACCGGCCGCGAGGAGGAGGTGCTGGTCACGGTCGCGCGCGGCCGGACCAACGCCGAGATCGCCGACGAGCTGCACATCAGCCTGAGCACCGTGAAGACGCACCTCGGCAGCCTCATGGACAAGCTCGCCGCCCGGAACCGCGTCGAGCTGGCGATGTGGGCCTACGAGTCGGGGCGCATGGACGGCTGACCCAGCGCCTCACGGACCAGGGGAGCCACCTGCGTCCCGAGCAGCTCGATCGACCGGAGCGACTCCTTCTGCGGCACCCCGGACAGGTCCATCTGGAACGCCTGCCGGTCGTGGTGCAGCACCTCGTGCAGCGCGACGATCCGCTCGGCGATCTGCTCGGGCTCACCGATGAAGTAGGCGCCGCCGCGCGCCGCCTGCGACTCGTAGGAGATCCGGTTGGGCATCGGGAACCCGCGTTCCGACGAGATCCGGCGCATGGACTCCAGCCAGTACGGGTAGAAGTAGTCGCGCGCCGCCTTCCCGTCCTGCGCGACGAACCCCATCCCGGCGACGGACACGAACCGCGACGACTCGTCGTGCCCCGACTGCTCGTGCGCGCGCCGGTAGAGGTCCACCAGGGGCGCGAACTGGGCGGGCTGGCCGCCGATGATCGCGTAGCTGATCGGCAGCCCGAGCACGCCGGCGCGGACCGACGACTGCGGGTTGCCGCCGGTGGCCACGGCGATCTGCAGGTGGTGCCCGCGGCCGGGGTGGTCGAACGGCCGGGGGAGCACCAGGGCGTCGTCGAGGGCGGGCCGGAACCGCCCCTGCCACGTGATGCGCTCGTCCTCGTCGAGCTTCAGGAGCAGCTGGATCTTCTCGTCGTAGAGCGCGTCGTAGTCGTCGAGCGAGGCCCCGAACAGGGGGTAGGACTCGATGAAGGAGCCACGGCCGGCGAGCAGCTCGACACGACCCTCGGAGAGCAGGTCCATGGTCGTGAACTGCTGGTACACCCGCACGGGGTCCTCGGTGGAGAGCACGGTGACGGCGCTGCCGACGGTGATCCGGGACGTCTGCGCGAGCGCGGCCGCGATGACCGTGGACGGCGACGAGATCGCGTAGTCGGGACGGTGGTGCTCGCCGATGCCGACATAGTCGAGGCCGACCTCCTCGGCCAGCCTCACCCGCTCGAGCACCTCCCGGATCCGCTGACCGGGGGAGACCTTCGCCCCGCTGACGGGGTTGGGGTGGACGTCACCGAACGTGTACAGGCCGAGTTCCATGTCTGGGCGAACGCATCGACCTCATCGCCTGTTCCGCGCGTTCGCGCAGGTCACGTTGAATCGTTTCCGCCCTCGTCGTCCCACGAGTCGGGCGGGTGAACGTCCGGTCACGATGTGGTCACGGTCACAATCCGGGGTTGACTCAGATTTGTAAGGAAGGTCTACTAACAAACGTGACAACGACCACGCAGCCCCTCGCGGCGGCACACGGAGTCGGTCGGGCGCTGCGCCCGACGGGCAAGGTGCTGCCCGAGCACGCGCGTGCGCACAACCGGTCCCTGGTGCTCGCGCACCTCTTCCACATCGGCCCGGCCTCTCGCGCGGACATCGCCCGCAGCACCGGGCTGACGCGCGTCACGGTGTCGGGGATGGTCGCCGCGCTGATCGCCGAGGGGCTCGTCGAGGAGCTGGGCGTCCGCGTCGAGGGCAAGGTCGGCAAGCCGGCCACGCTGGTCGGGATGCGGACCGAGGCGTTCCAGATCGTCGCCGTGGACCTCACCAACGACACGCACCTGCTTGGTGCCGTGCTGACGCTCGTCGGCGCGGTCGTCGTCCGTCGGTCGGTCGCCCTCGAGGGGCGCACCGGGCAGCCCGCTGCCGAGCTGCTCGAGAGCCTGTGCCAGGAGCTGCTCGCCGCCGCGACCCGCCCGGTCATCGGCGTCGGCATCGCCTCCCCGGGCGTCATCGACCTCGACGGCAGGGTCGTCCAGGCGCCCAACCGTGGCTGGTACGACCTGCCCCTGGCGGCGAACCTCACTGAGAGCCTCGGCGTCCCGGTGCACGTGGCCAACGACGCCAACACCCGGGCGCTCGGCGAGTTCACCTACGGCAACGCGGCGGGCTCCGGCTGCATGGTCCTCACCATCGGCGAGGGCGTCGGCGCCGGCATCGTCGTGGACGGCGCCCTCGTGCTCGGCCGGCACCACGCGGCCGGGGAGATCGGGCACGTCACCGTCGTCGACGGCGACGCGCGCGACGAGCCCCCGCTGGACTGCGCGTGCGGCCGCACCGGCTGCCTCGAGACCGTGCTGAGCGTCCCGGCCCTGCGCCGCCGGACCGCCGGCCTCACCCCCGAAGAGTCCGACGCCGCCCTGGCGTCGGTCGGACGGCTGCTGGGCATCGCCCTCGCACCCGTCGTCAGTGCGCTCGACCTCGCGGAGGTCCTGCTCTCCGGCCCCCCGGAGCTGCTGGACGGTCCTCTGCGCGAGTCGGCGCTGGCCACCGTCCGCGCACGCACGATGCCCGTCATCGGGCACGGACTGGCACTGCGGATGGGATCCCTCGACGAGGACGGGGCTCTCGCTGGCGCGGCAGTCCTGGTCCTGTCAGGCCAGCTGGGGGTCTCGTGACGACCCCCAGCCGGCCCACTGCAGGTCGGAAGAACCACCCGGCGGCGCCGTCCGGCGCTCGCCTCGCTCACGGGAGGAACCCCAACGTGAAGATCCTACGTTTCGCGGCCGTCGGCGTGGCGGCCGCGCTCACGCTCACCGCCTGTGGCACCGGCGACGACGCCGGCGACACGCCGAGCGCGAGCACCGGCACGCCCGAGCCCGCCACGATCAAGCTCTGGCTCAACGGTGCCGACACCCCGGACGCCCTGCGTGAGTACCTGACGACGACGTTCGAGTCGGAGAACCCCGGCTCGAAGCTCGTCATCGAGGAGCAGGACTGGAACGGCCTCGTGCCGCGCCTCCAGACCGCGCTGGGTTCGGCCGACCAGACGCCCGACGTGGTCGAGATCGGCAACACGCAGTCGCCGACCTTCACCTACGCCGGCGCGTTCGCCGACATCACCGACATGTACGACGAGCTCGGCGGCGAGAAGCTGCTCCAGGGCTTCGTCGACGCAGGCAGCGCGGACGGCAAGTTCTACGCCGCTCCGTACTACTCCGGCGCACGCGCCGTGTTCTACAACAAGGACGCGTTCGCCGCGGCGGGCATCGAGGTCCCCACCACGCTCGCCGACTTCAGCGAGGCCGCCAAGAAGCTGCAGTCCGACACCCAGTCGGGCTTCTGGTTCCCCGGCCAGGACTGGTACAACGGCGCCGCGTGGATCTACACCAACGGCGGTGACCTGGCGGTCAAGGACGGCGACTCCTGGAAGGGCGCGCTCTCCTCGCCGGAGTCGATCAAGGGCCTCGAGGAGGTCCAGGACCTGTTCGCCAACGCGACCAACGCGCCGGCCGACAGCGACTCCGCCGACCCGTGGGTGCCGTTCAACGCGGGCCAGTCGGCCATGTTCTCCGCGCCGACGTGGGCACGGTGGAGCATCGACCTGCCCGCCTGCAACAAGGCCGTCGACCCCGACGACACGTCGGACGCGGCCAAGGCGCTGCGCGGCGAGCAGCAGGCCTGCAACGAGGAGCACACCGGTGTCTTCGCGCTGCCGGGTCTGGACGAGGGCTCCTACGCGAACGGCTTCGCCGGCGGCTCGAACATCGCCATCGCGGCGAAGTCCAAGCACCCCGAGCTGGCCAAGAGCCTCGTGCGGATCATGTTCACCGAGGAGTTCCAGAACATGCTCGGCGAGAACGGCCTGATCCCGGGCAACACGGAGTACGCCGCCTCGATGGGTGACGACGTGTACGCCCAGGCCGCTGTCGCCGCCGCGCTCAACGCCAAGCTCACGCCGGCGGCCGAGAAGTGGGCCGACGTCGAGGGTGACCGCATCCTGGAGGACTTCTTCCAGAAGCTCGCCACCGGTGCGGACGTCAAGGAGGCTGCCGCCGAGGCGGACCAGCTCCTCGAGGACGCGCTGAACTGATCACGGCTCCGGCCGGCCGCGTCCCCGGACGCGGCCGGCCAGACCGGACCAGGTGATCCCGGTGCGGCCGGGCCTGCCCTCGCAGGCCGGCCCGGTTGCGCCACCAGACAGGAGCTCTCCCCATGGCAGCCACTGCCCCCGCGCTGCAGCAGGACGACGCAGCCGTCGTCTTCCCGCGCCGCCGCCGCCGCAAGCTCGGCGTGTACGGCCTGCTCGTCCCCGCCGCGATCCTCATGGGCGTCGCGCTCGGCTACCCGCTGGTCCGCCAGTTCGTCATCTCCTTCCAGGAGTACGGCCTGCGCCAGCAGTTCGGGCAGCCCGCCGAGTGGGTGGGCCTGCAGAACTACACCGAGCTGCTGACGGACCCCTACGTGTGGACCGTCATCGGCAGGTCGATCGCGTTCTGCCTGGTGAACGCCGCGGTGACCATGCTCGTCGGCGTCGCGTTCGCGGTGCTCATGACCCGGATCGGCCGGGCCTCGCGCATCACGCTGCAGGTGGCGCTGCTGCTCGCCTGGGGCACGCCGGTTCTGGCGTCGATGACCGTGTGGCAGTGGTTGTTCGACTCGCAGTACGGCGTCATCAACTACGTGCTCGCCCACGTCTTCGGGCTGGACGACATGGCCGGCCACTCGTGGATCATCCAGCCGCTGTCGTTCTACTTCGTCGCGACCGTCATCGTGGTCTGGATGTCCGTGCCGTTCGTGGCGTTCTCGGTCTACGCGGGGCTGCTGCAGGTGCCCGAGGAGACGATGGAGGCGGCCCAGCTCGACGGGGCGTCGTCCCGCCAGCGGTTCTGGAACATCACCATCCCGATGGTCCGGCCGGTGCTGTCGATCGTCCTGCTGCTGCAGGTCATCTGGGACTTCAAGGTCTTCACGCAGATCTACGTGCTCCAGCGCGCGGGCGCACCGACCCGCGAGACCAACCTGCTGGGCACCCTCATCTACTCGTACGCCAGCGAGTTCTCGCTGGCCGGCGCGCTGGCCACGATCATGCTGGTGATCACGCTCGCCCTCACCGGGTTCTACATCCGGCAGATGCTGAAGGAGGACGAGCTGTGAGCGCCCTCGCCACACCCGCCCCGACCACGCTGGACCCCGTGGCGGGCCGCCCGGTGCGCTCCTCGGAGGCCGGACGCGCGCAGTCCCGCGGCGGTCGCCGCGCGCTCGGCGTGCTGGCCGTCGTCCTGTCGGTCGCCTGGGTGTTCCCCATCTACTGGATGATCAACAGCGCCTTCCTGCCGCTGAACAAGCTGCAGACGCCGACCCCCACGTTCTTCCCGGTCCAGGGGACACTGTCGAACTTCCGGCGCGTGCTCGACGACCCGAGCTTCTGGGCGTCCATGCGGGTGTCCCTCGCGGTGGTCGCGATCGTGTTGGTCGCCGCCCTGATCTTCGCGTTCCTGGCGGCGCTCGCGGTGAGCCGGTTCCGGTTCCGCGGCCGCAAGGGCTTCATCCTGACGATCCTCGTGGTGCAGATGATCCCGGCCGAGGGCCTGTTCATCTCGCAGTACCAGATGCTCGACGGCTGGAACCTGGTGAACAAGGTGGCGGGCCTCGCGCTCGTCTACACCGCGGCGATCCTGCCCTTCACCATCTGGATGCTGCGTGGCTTCGTGGCCGGCGTGCCCATCGAGCTCGAGGAGGCCGGGATGGTCGACGGCCTGTCACGCACCGGCGCGTTCTTCCGCATCACGTTCCCGCTGCTGGCCCCCGGGCTGGTCGCCGCCGGCGTGTACGGCTTCCTGCAGGCGTGGAACGAGTACACCCTTGCCCTCGTCGTCATGACCGACCCGGCCCAGCGCACCCTCCCGCTCTGGTTGCAGGGGCTCGTCGAGTCCAACCGGGCCACCGACTGGGGCGTGGTCATGGCAGGGTCCGCACTGATCGCGATCCCCGTGATCGTGTTCTTCCTCTTCGTCCAGAACAAGATGACGTCCGGGCTCGTCGCGGGTGCGGTGAAGGGCTGACGTGAGCACGCAGGGGATCCCGACGCCGCCGAGGCGCACGTCGGACGGGGGAGCGCGGCCGTGGTCGGTCGGACTGGACGTCGGGGGCACCAAGGTGCTCGGCGTGCTGCTGGACGCCGGCGGGGTGGTCCGCCACCAGCTGCGGTCGGCCACGGTCGCCGGAGCTGCCGGGGTGGTCGCCACGGCGGTCGCCGTGGTCGAGGAGCTGGCCGCGGGCGCGGGCATCGCGGTCGGCGAGCTGGCCGGGGTGGGCATCGGCCTGCCCGGGGTGGTCGACCCCACCGACGGCACCGTCGAGCACGCGGTCAACCTCGGCATCGAGGAGCGCACCCCGCTCGCGGCCCTGGTCGCCGAGCGGCTCGGGGTGCGCGTCCGCGTGGAGAACGACCTGACGGTCGCGGTCGTCGGCGCCGCCCACACGGTGGACGGCGAGCACGCCTCGACGGACGACGCCGTGGTGCACGACCTCGCGTTCCTGGCGCTCGGCACGGGCCTGGCCGCCGGTCTGCTCCTCGAGGGCCGGCTGCGACGGGGGTCCACGGGCGGGGCGGGGGAGATCGGTCACCTGACGCTCGTGCCCGACGGGCTGCCGTGCAAGTGCGGCCAGCTGGGCTGCCTCGAGCAGTACGCCTCCGGGTCGGCGCTGGACGCCGCCTGGCCCAGCCGGTACGGACGTCCCGCCCCCGAGGAGCTGTTCGCCGCGGCCGAGGCCGGTGACGCGCGCGCGGTCGAGATCCGGGACCAGTTCGCGTGGGCGGTCGCCGCCGCGGTGCGGATCCTGGTGCTGACCTGCGACGTCGAGCTGGTGGTGATCGGCGGCGGCGTGAGCGCGCTCGGCCAGCCGCTGCTGCGGGCGGTCACGGCGGAGCTCGAGAGGGAGGCGCAGGCGTCTCCGTTCCTCGCCACCATGGGTCTGGCGAAGCGTGTGAGTCTTGCCCCCGCCGACGTTCCCGTCGGCGCGGTCGGTGCGGCCCTGCTGGGCAGAGGGGAGTACGTCTGATGGAGGTCGTCATCGCGCCGGGTCCGGAGCTGGGACGCCTGGCCGCCTCGGCCGTCGAGCAGCTCGTGCGGGCGCAGCCCGACGCGGTGCTGGGGCTCGCCACCGGATCGAGCCCGCTCGCCGTCTACGACGAGCTGGCCCGCCGGCACACCGAGCACGGGCTGTCGTTCGCCCGCACCCGCGCGTTCATGCTCGACGAGTACGTCGGGCTCGCCGCCGACCACCCGGAGCGCTACCGCAACGTCATCGAGAAGGACCTCGTCTCCCGCGTCGACTTCGCACCCGGCGCGGTGCAGGGGCCGGACGGACTTGCCGAGGACCTCGTCGGGGCCTGCGCGGCGTACGAGGACGCGATCGCGTCCGTGGGCGGCGTGGACCTGCAGATCCTGGGCATCGGCACCGACGGGCACGTCGCGTTCAACGAGCCCGGCTCCTCGCTCGCGTCGCGGACGCGCATCAAGACGCTCACCCGGCAGACGCGCGAGGACAACGCCCGGTTCTTCGGCGGCGACGTCGACCAGGTCCCGCAGCACGTCCTCACGCAGGGGCTGGCGACGATCATGTCCGCTCGCCACCTGATCCTGGTGGCCACCGGCAAGGGCAAGGCCGAGGCCGTGCACCAGCTGGTCGAGGGGCCGGTCAGCGCCATGTGGCCCGCGACGGTCCTGCAGCACCACCCGCACGTCACGGTGCTCGTCGACGACGCCGCTGCGAGCCGCCTGCAGCTGGCCGGCTACTACCGCGAGACGTTCGCCTCCAAGCCTGCCTGGCAGGGTCTCTGAGCCCCGTCCCACCGGCGGACGCGCCGGGACCGTGTCCGAGCCCCGACGTACACTTCACGCCATGACCGAGCCCCTGCCGCAGCGCACCGGACCCGACGACCCGTTCTCCTCGGACCCGGGCACGTCGACCAGCGTGCTGGAGCGCGAGGAGACCACGGAGCAGGTCGAGCCGGGGGACCACGAGCGGTTCGCGCACTACGTGCGCAAGGAGAAGATCCTCGACTCCGCGATCAGCGGCAAGCCGGTCATCGCCCTCTGCGGCAAGGTCTGGGTGCCCGGCCGGGACCCGAACAAGTTCCCGGTCTGCCCGGTCTGCAAGGAGATCTACGAGGGTCTCCGGGAGCCGCAGGACGGCGACAAGAACGAGGGTGGCAAGGACTCCGGCGGCGGCCGGAAGTGGGGCTTCGGCCGCAACCCCGGCAGCGGCGGCGCGTGACGGCCGCCCCGCGCCCGTCCTCCCTCCCCTCGACCCACGCGTCCTCGTCGGCGGCGTCCCAGCTGCCGCCGGCGTTCCCCGCGCGTGCGCCCTGGGGGACGGCGGGCAAGCTGCGCGCCTGGCAGGCGGAGGCGATCGAGCACTACCGGACCGCCAACCCGCGTGACTTCCTCGCGGTGGCCACGCCCGGCGCCGGCAAGACGACGTTCGCGCTGCGGATCGCCACCGAGCTGCTCGAGGCCAAGCTGGTCCGGCGCGTGACGGTCGTCGCGCCCACCGAGCACCTCAAGCGGCAGTGGGCCGACGCGGCTGCCCGGGTGGGCATCACGCTCGACCCCAACTTCAGCAACGCACAGGGCCGGCACGGGCACGGGTTCGACGGCGTCGCGGTGACCTACGCCCAGGTGGCCAGCAAGCCCGCGCTGCACGCCGCCCGGACCGCGGCCGCGCCGACGCTGGTCATCCTCGACGAGGTGCACCACGGCGGCGACGCCCTGTCCTGGGGCGACGCGGTGCGCGAGGCCTTCGAGGGCGCCACCCGCCGGCTCGCACTGACGGGCACGCCGTTCCGCTCCGACACGGCCGCGATCCCGTTCGTGCGCTACGACCGCGGAGGCGACGGCATCCGGCGCAGCGTGGCCGACTACACGTACGGGTACGGCGACGCGCTGCGCGACCACGTGGTGCGGCCGGTGATCTTCCTGTCCTACAGCGGCTCGATGCGGTGGCGCACCAAGGCCGGCGACGAGATCAGTGCCCGCCTGGGGGAGCCGCTCACCAAGGACATCACCGCACAGGCGTGGCGCACGGCCCTGGACCCGAACGGCGAGTGGATCCCGAGCGTGCTGGCGGCGGCCGACCGTCGCCTGACCGAGGTGCGCCGGGCCATCCCCGACGCGGGCGCCATGGTGATCGCCACGGACCAGACCGACGCGCGCGCGTACGCCGGCCACCTCGCGCGGATCACCGGGAAGTCCCCGACCATCGTGCTCTCGGACGACGACGGCGCGAGCGACCGCATCGACGCGTTCTCGGCGGGCGACTCCCGCTGGCTCGTGGCCGTCCGGATGGTCTCCGAGGGCGTGGACGTGCCCCGGCTGGCCGTGGGCGTGTACGCGACCAGCACCGCCACGCCGCTGTTCTTCGCGCAGGCGGTCGGCCGGTTCGTGCGGGCGCGCCGGCGCGGGGAGACCGCCTCGGTGTTCCTGCCGAGCGTGCCGCAGCTGCTCGCGCTGGCCAACACCCTGGAGCTCGAGCGGGACCACGCGCTGGACCGCCCGAAGACGCTCGAGGAGCAGGGGATCGACGTCGGGCTCGACGACGGGCTGCTGGACGAGGCGAACCAGGAGCGCAACGGCGCCGACGAGATCGGTCCGGACGGCAAGCAGGGGGCGTTCGAGGCGCTCGAGGCGCAGGCGTCCTTCGACCGGGTGCTCTTCGACGGTGGCGAGTTCGGCACGGGCGCGGAGATGGGCTCCGACGAGGAGCTGGACTTCCTGGGGCTCCCGGGGCTGCTCGACGTGGACCAGGTCTCCGCGCTCCTGCGGCAACGACAGGCCGACCAGATCAGCGGTCGGAAGAACAAGGGCGCGTCCGCGGAGGCGCTGGCGGAGATGGACCACCGCAAGCAGGCGGAGCTGCGCAAGGAGCTGTCGCAGCTGGTGGGGGCGTGGGCGCGCAAGAGCGGACAGCCGCACGGGTCGGTGCACAACGAGCTGCGACGTCGGTGCGGTGGGCCGGAGGTCGCCCTGGCCGATCCCGACCAGCTCACCGCGCGCGTGGCGATGGTCCGCGGGTGGTTCGTCGGCAAGCGCTGACGTGCGCCGGGCCCGCGCTCGATGAGCATCGCGCGATTACATCCACGAGTGGGTGACTTGCAAGGGCCGTCTCATCATGCGGACGGGCCATTTCGGTACTAAAGCCGCAGGTCAGAGCCCTGGACGCGCGACCACATAGCATTTCGGTTCCCCGGCGCAACTTTTCTCTCGACGTGCCGAGTGCGGTCAGGGCTGCCACCGTTGTCCTGTGACACACGGCGCCGGGTACCCCCGGAGTGCCTGATCGGTGACCACAGATCGAAAGGGTCAACCATGCCTACCTGGCTCATCCTCATCCTTGTCGGCGTCGTCCTCGTCATCCTTGGCGTGGCGACGAACATCGGCCAGTTCCTCATCTGGATCGGCGTCATCGTGCTCGTCGTCAGCCTGATCCTCGGGCTGGTCGGCCGGGGCCGCTCGCGCGTCTAGCTCGACGGAACACACTCCGCAGTACCGGCGCACGCCGTCCGGCCCTGTCCAGTCGG